>CAWELT010000041.1:0-178506 GCA_963809975.1 uncultured Actinomycetes bacterium | reverse complement strand
CCGGCTGGCGCGCCGACCTCGACCTGCCGTACGGCGTGACCGTCACCGAGGTGATGGACCGCCGCGACAAGCTCGCGTCGGGACTGCGCCGGCCGCTGGCTGCGTGTGGCCGGAGGCCGGCCACGCCCAGCACGCCGGCCGCATGGTGCTGTACATCCTCGACAAGCCGATGGCAACGCCCGCCCGCCGCGTGGCCGCTGGCCAAGGACGGCAGCGCGGACCTGTTCACGCCCGGTGCCGTTCGGCATCGACCAGCGCGGCCGGCCGGTCACGGTCATGCTGATGTTCGTGTCGGTCCTCATCGGGGCCATGCCGCGGATGGGCAAGACGTTCCCGCTGCGGCTGCTGGCCCTGTTCGCCGCCCTGGACGTGCGCGCCGAGCTGCACCTGTGAACTCAAGGGCACCGGCGACCTGTCCCCCCTGGAGCACGTGGCGCACCGGTACGGGTCCGGCGACGACGACCAGACCTCGCCGACGCGCTGGCCGACTTCCGCGAGCTGCGGGAAGACCTGCGCCGCCGCGCCAAGGTCATCCGCGCCTGCCCAGCGACATCTGCCCGGAGAACAAGGTCACCCCGGACCTGGCCGGCAAGAAGTCGCTCGGCCTGCACCCGGTCTGGTCGGCGTCGATGAGTGCCAGGTCAAGTTCGCGCACCCGAAGTAGGGCAACCGAGTTCGAGGAGATCTGCACCGATCTCGTCAAGCGCGGCCCCGCGCTCGGCATCGTGCTGCTGCTGGCCACCCAGCGGCCCGACGCCAAGTCGCTGCCGACCGGCATCAGCGCCAACGTCGGCGCTCCGGTTGTGCCTGCGGGTGATGGGCCAGACCGAGAACGACATGGTGCTGGGCACCTCGGCGTACAAGAACGGCCTCCGGGCCACCATGTTCGCCTTCAGCGACAAGGGCATCGGCTACTTCTCCGGCGAAGGCCACGACGCCCCGCATCGTGCGCAGCTACTACATCGACGCCCCGGCCGCGGAAAAGATCGCCCTGCGCGCCCGGGGCCTGCGCGAACGGCCGGAACCCTTTCCGGCTACGCCCTCGGGCGAGGACACGCCGAGCACCGGGCCCGCGTTCGACCTGCTGGCCGACCTCGCCGCCGTGATCACCGAACCCAAAATGTGGTCCGAGGCCATCGTCACCCGCCTGGCCTCGCTGCGGCCCGGCGCCTACCAGGCCTGGGCCGACCTCGAACCCGACGCCCGCGCCGCGCAGCTGACCGCCGCGCTCAAGCCGTACGGCATCCGCACCGGGCAGGTCTGGGGCACCACCGGGGACGGCCGCGGCGCCAACCGGCGCGGCATTACCCGCCAGGACCTCACCAAGCCATCACCGAACGTAACCAGAAGGACGGGCCGGACACCCGGCTGACCCTCGGCGGCCCGCTAGGCCTAGCACCGGCCCCCGCTAGACCTAGCGGCCCCGCTAGCAGCCCAAACCGCCCCTGGCCTGCGCACTAGCCGCTAGCGCCCGACCTGCGCAAACACCCTCCACCTCACCTGGAGACTACTTTGACCGCCCTCCTCGCCCTGCTAGGACTTTGCCTACCCATCGTCACTATCGGTTACGTCTTTTTGTACGCGGTCGTCCCCGTGGGGGACCACCCCCTGCATCCGGTGCCGCCCCCGGCGGCGCCAACCGCACCTGCCGCGCCTGCACCGGCACCGGCATGCGGCCCCGCCTCGCTCTGGCAGCTCTACGCCTACCTGCGCCGCCTCTACCGGGACGGCACCCGTGTGACCGGCCACGCCGCTACGAGGCCGAAGTGCGGGCCTACCTTGCTCGACCTGCCACCGTCACCGCCACCCAGCTCGACCCCCCGGCCTGCCACCCCCCGACTGCGGACGGGGCGGTCTCAATGATCCCGCACGGCGGGCGCACCGCAGGACGCCCGGCCAGATCCGGCGGGCCTTCGCCCGCCCTGGCCGCTGCCCCCGCTCACCGCGTACGGCTACCAAGGACAGAAGGGCACGAAGGCCCCTTCGGGGCTCACCTTCGAGGGCTGCTGCGCTTGGCTACATCCGCCAGGGCTGGCCGGTGTTCGGGCTCGGCCGGTCCAAGCGCCCGGTCGCGAACTGCCCCGCCTGCCGGCCGCCGGGCCGGGCCACGACCAGGCCAGGTGCGGCTGCCTGACCTGCCACGGGTTCCACGCCGCCACCACCGACCCGGGCCGCCTGGCCGCGATGCCCGCGCAGGTCCCCGGCGGGCTGCTGGCGATCCGCACCGGCACCGCCTCAGGGCTGTGCGTGGTCGACATCGACCCGCGCAACGGCGGCCAGCTCGACCGCGCCCTGATGACGCCCACCGCCACCGTGGCCACCGGCGGGGGCGGGTGGCACCTGTACTACCGCCACCCCGGCGGCCCCACCCTGCCGCGCTGCCCGGCCCGGCCGGGATCGACATCAAGGGCGACGGCGGGTACGTTGCCGCGCCGCCCTCGGTCCACCCCGGCACCGGCCGCCCTACCGGTGGGTCGGTCGACCGGGCTGTGGCTGAGATGCCCCCCGCGCTGCGCGCGGCCCTGACCCCGCCCCCGGCCGCCGCGCCCGCGCCCGCCGTACCGGCTCTCACGCGTCCGGTACCGGCCCGCGCAGCGGGGGGCATCTCATCACCCCGCCGCCCTCCTGGCCGCGCACCTGCGGGCCGTACGCGAAGCCCCCGAAGGCCGCCGCCGGGCCACCCTCTACGGCGCGGCCCGGGGCGTCGCCCGCATGGTCGCCGCCGGGGCCCTCACCGAGCACGACGCCCGCGCGCCCTGGACGGCGGCCGGGACCGCCGCCCAGCAAACCCCCCGCGAGATCCGCGCCGCGATCGACGGCGCATTCCACGACGAAGGAGCCGCCGCATGACCACCCCCACCGGCCCGGCCGCCGACGGCGCCGCCCTCCTGGCCCAGCTCCACACCGCCCTGACCCGGTACGTGATCCTGCCCTCCGCCGACGCCGCCATCGCGGTGGTGCTGTGGATCGCCGCCACCCACGCCCAGCCCGCCTGGCAGCACGCCCCCCGGCTGGTGATCCGCGCCCCGGAGAAGCGGTGCGGCAAGTCCCGGCTGCTCGACATCGTGGAAGGCACCTGCCACGCCCCGCTGATCACCGTCAACGCCTCCCCGGCCGCCGTCTACCGCGCCATCGGCACCGACACCCCGCCCACCCTGCTGGTGGACGAGGCCGACACGATCTTCGGCGGCAAGAACGCCGACGCCAACGAAGACCTCCGGGGCCTGCTGAACGCCGGGCACCAGCGCAACCGGCCCGCGATCCGCTGGGACAACGCCACCCGCAGCCTGGAAACCATCCCCACCTTCGCCATGGCCGCCCTCGCCGGGATCGGCGCCATGCCCGACACGATCGAGGACCGCGCCGTCGTCATCCGGATGCGCCGCCGGGCCCCAGGCGAGACCGTCGCCCCGTTCCGGCACCGCCGCGACCGGCCCGCCCTCACCACCCTCGCCGCCACCTCGCCGGCTGGCTCGGCGCGCACCTGGCCGAGCTCGAGAAGGCCGAGCCGGTGATGCCGCTGGAGGACCGGGCCGCCGACACCTGGGAACCCCTGATCGCCGTCGCCGACCTCGCGCGGGGGAGTGGCCCGCCCTGGCCCGGCACGCCGCCGTCGCGCTCACCACCGACCTGGACCAGGCCGCCAGCCTGTCCGACCGCATCCGGCTCCTGGCCGACTGCCGCGCCGTTTCGGCGACGCCGACGCGCTGCCCACCACCACCCTGGTGACCCGGCTGCGATCCGACCCCGAAGCCCCCTGGTGCGACCACGGCCCGGCCGGGATCACCCCGATGCGGCTGGCCGCCATGCTGCGCGACTACGACATCCGGTCCGCCAACATCCGCTTCCCCGAACCGTTCGGCCAGGTCAAGGGCTACTACCAGGCCGATTTCACCGACGCATGGGAACGCTATTGCCCCCCGCGCCGGGGGAGCCGTCCCAGCCGTCCCAAGCGTCCCCGCCCAGCTCAACCCCGGGACGACCTGAAACGTGGGACGGCTTCAGGTCGTCCCAGCGGAAAAGCCGTCCCGGGGCTGACCTGCGACGGGACGCGCTGGGACGACCGGGACGGCTACCCCCCGCTTCGGCGTCATCAACGGCGGCGGCGGTGCCGCATGAGCGAGAGCATGCCCACGCCTGCGCCGCTTCTGCACACGATTCCGGAAGTAATGCTCTTGCTGCGCCTGAGCAGGACGCAGGTTTTTGACGAAATACGCCGGGGCCGGATCAAGTCCGTCAAGGTTGGCCGCGCCCGCCGAATCCCGGCCCAATCCCTCACCGAGTTCGTTGCTCTGCTGCTTGACGAAGCGAAAGAGGTCGCCTGATGACTAATGCGGAGAAGGGTGAGAAGGAAAAGCGCGGACGCCGGGGAGAAGGCACAATCTTCTGGCACGAAGAAAAAAAGTGCTACCGGGGGGATATCTCCCTCGGCTACACCCCCTCGGGGAAACGCCGCCGCAAGACGGTCTACGGCCCGACCGTCGCAGATGTGCAAGACAAATTCAAGAAGCTCCGGGCCGAGATGGAAAACGGCGTGGATAGCTCAGCCAAGTACACCGTGGGGGAGGCGGTGCGCGACTGGCTGGGCAGGGGGCTGATCGGCCGGGACGCTGGCACGATCGAGAAGAACCGCATCCTCGCCGAGACCCACGTCATACCGTTGCTCGGGGCGGTCAAGCTCCGTGACCTGACGGCGGATCACGTTGACGACTGGCTGGCTGACCGGAAGAAGGTGCTTGCGACACGCAGCCTCAAGGACACTCATGCGATTTTGCGCCGGGCGATCCAGCATGCGCAAAGGCGGAACAAGGTGTTGCGGAACGTCGCCGAGCTGGTTGATATACCGGAAGGACGACCCGGCCGACCGAGTAAAGCAATGCCGCTGGCCCAGGCTCAGGCGGTCATTGAGGCGAGCAAGAAGACACGCCTGCACGCCTATTTTGTGCTGTCGCTCCTTACCGGAGTCCGCACCGAGGAAGCGCGCGCGCTCACATGGGATCGAGTTCACTTGGAAAGCGAAGGTGACTTGCCGCCGCATGTCGAGGTGTGGCGATCGGTCCGCAAGGGAGGCGATACCAAGACGAGGAAAAGCAGGCGGACTCTGGCCCTGCCCGACGAAGTTGTGCGTGTTCTGGCCGCTCACCAGGAATGCCAGCACGTCATCCGTGACCGGGCGCTCAGGGGAAACCTGTGGACCGAGAACGGCCTCGTTTTCTGCGATCGCTACGGCAAGCCGCTCACCGCGCAAAGCGTGCGGCGGACACTGGCCGTCGCGCTGCGCCTGGCGGCCCTGCCCGTCGAGTGGACGCCCCGGGAGCTGCGGCACAGCTTCGTGTCGCTCATGTCGGCCAACGGTGCATCCATCGAGCTGATCGCACGCCTGGTCGGCCACACCACCACGGCGACGACAGAGGCGGTCTACCGCCACGAGCTGCGCCCCGTCATCACCGAGGGAGCCAGCATCATCGGCCGGGCCTTCGGGCCGGGATCACCCCCCGCCGGGGACCGGTAGGCCGCCTTTTAGGCGGCCCAACATAGAAAGAGGCCTTATACCTATCCGGTATAGGGCCTCTGAGCTGGTCGGGGTGGCCGGATTTGAACCGGCGGCCTCTTCGTCCCGAACGAAGCGCGCTGCCAAGCTGCGCCACACCCCGGCTGGTCACGTGACCCGCCTCAGCGAGGCTCACCGACCGGCCCGCAAAGTCTAGCCGATGCCGGGCCCCGCTGCGCACGGCCACGCGATGAGGTCCGGCACCTGCCTGGCAGCTGCCCGGCGGATCAGTCGTCCCGGGACGGTACCAGCGTGAGCAGGGTCGCCTCCGGGCGGCACCCGAACCGCGCGGGGGCCCAGGGAGAGGTGCCCAGACCCGCGGACACGTGCAGCCAGGCACGGTGCCCGTCGGGAGCGGGTGTGCCTTCGGCCGGATGCTGGTGCAGCCCACTGACCCGGGCCCGGTCGATCTCGCAGTTGGTCACGAGCGCTCCGTAACCGGGGATGCACAGCTGGCCACCGTGAGTATGCCCGGCGAACAGCAGGTCATAGCCGTCGGACGTGAAGCGGTCAAGCATCCGTGGCTCAGGGGCGTGCATGATGCCGAGCCGCAGGTCGGCCGAAGGGTCGGCGGGCCCGGCGATCTGGTCGTAGCGGTCCCGCCCGAGGTGCGGGTCGTGTACACCGGCCACCGCGATGTCGAGGCCGCCGGCCTTGATCCGGCCGCTCCGGTTGTTGGCGTCCATCCAGCCCGCACCAGCCAGGGTGTCACCGAGCTTCCGCCAGGGCAGGTCGGGTTCGTGCCGTGGGTACCGGCGCGCGCTCGTTTCCCACAGGTACCGGGCGGGGTTCCTGGGCATGGGCCGGTATAGGTCATTGGAGCCGAACACGAACACGCCGGGCCGCTCCAGCAGCGGCCCGAGGGAATCGACGAGATAGCGGATGGCGTCGGGGTGCGCGATCGAATCCCCGGTGTTCACCACCAGATCAGGCTCCAGGCCGGCCAGCGATGCGACCCAGGCCATGAGCCGCTTGCGGCCGGGGGTCAGGTGCAGATCCGAGATGTGCAGGACGCGGAGGGGCCGGGCATCTGCGGCCAGGACCGGCACCTCGGCCTGCCGGAGGGCGAACCAGTTCCGCTCGATGACTGATGCATAGGCCAGGGCAGCACCGGCCGCTGCGGCGCCCAGGGGGAGGATGGCTCGTGCTCGCACCCACCCATGGTGCCACGTCGGGGAGGATGGTTTTCATGGCTGAACTAAAGGAGCGCCTGCGGACTGACCTCTCGGCGGCCATGCGGGCCCGTGACAACGTACGGATGCGGACGCTGCGGATGGCGCTCACCGCCATCACCAACGAGGAGGTTGCGGGGAACGCGGCGCGGGAACTGTCCGACGACGAAGTGCTGAAAGTTCTGGCCAAAGAGGCGAAGAAACGCCGCGAAGCCGCGGACGCGTTCGGCTCGGCCGGCCGGGCCGAGCAGGCCGCCGCGGAACAGGCCGAGGGTGAGGTGCTGGCCGGTTACCTGCCCGCTCAGCTTGGCGATGAAGAGCTCGCGCGTATCGTGGCCGAGGTCGTCACCGAGACGGGGGCGGCCGGCATGTCATCCATGGGGCAGGTGATGAGGGCCGTCACTCCGCGCGTCGCGGGACGCGCCGAGGGTGGCCGGGTCGCCGCCGAGGTGCGGCGCCGGCTGGCCGCCGGACCGTCTTGACCCGATCTTGGATTCACCTGGCGGGTGTCATGCGGGTTCAGCCGGGAACATAGTTTCCGCCGGAACAAGCCGGAACAAGGTAGTTACGGACCAAGGGGGAAGAACAGGTGGCGGGAAAGTTTGTGCTCAAAAAGGGCTCGACCGGGAAGTTCCACTTCAACCTGGTGGCCGGCAACGGCCAGGTGATCGCGACCAGCGAGGCGTACGAGAGCAAGGCGTCGGCGCTCAACGGGATCAAGTCGGTGCAGACGAACGCGCCGTCGGCCGAGATCGAGGACCAGACCGCGGATTAGACGTTCCGCCCGTCGCTGGCCGGTTTCCGCTGTTATGGCGGAAACCGGCCAGCGTCCGCTCCGGCCCGGGCAGCCGCTCTGGCCCGGGCAGCCGCTCTGGCCCGGGCAGCCGCTCTGGCCCGGGCAGCCGCTCCGGCCGCAGAAACGGCCGTTCCGGTCCTAGAAACGGCCGCCGCTGATCCGGCCGCTGCGCTGCATCTGGCCCTTGTCGCCGTAGGGGTAGCCGGGCGTGTCGGGCTCGCTCGCTCGTCCGGCAGCTGCATCTCGTCGTCGCCCAGCGTCATGTCGGCGGCCGCGAGATTGTCGTTCAGCTGGTCAAGGGTACGGGCGCGGTGCTGGCGCCGGAACGGAAAACCAGGGCGGTCAGGGTAGCGGGGACCAGTAGCATCGGCAGGGCGGCCGGCGCAGCGCGGAGGAGTTAAATCATGGCGTCCCAGCAGTTCGAGCCCCCCTCGGGTACGAGGGATTTCCTGGCGGGCGACCTGCGGGTACGGGAGCACGTGTTCGCGGCGATCCGCGACGTCTTCGAGCGGTATGGGTTCGAGCCACTGCAGACGCCGGCCTTCGAGCGCATGGAGACCCTCACGGGCAAGTACGGCGACGAGGGCGACAAGCTGATCTTCAAGATCCTCCGTCGCGGCGAGCACGAGGCCTCCGGCGAGGCGGACCTGGCGCTGCGCTACGACATGACGGTGCCGCTGGCCCGGGTCCAGGCGGCTTACGGCTCCCAGCTGCCGGTGCCCTACAAGCGGTACGTAATGGGCCCGGTGTGGCGTGCTGACCGCCCGGGCCGGGGCCGCTTCCGCGAGTTCGCGCAGTGCGACGTGGATGTCGTGGGCTCCGCGTCCCCGCTAGCCGACGCCGAGGTGGTCTGCGCCGTGGCGGACGCCCTGAGCGCGGCCGGCGTGAGCGACTTCTCGATCCTGGTCAACTCGCGGCGCGCGCTCACCGGGCTGCTACAGGTGTATGGCATCCCGTCGGATGTCAGCGGCGGCGTGCTGATCACGCTGGACAAGCTGGACAAGCTGGCACCCGACAAGGTAGTACGCGAGCTTGTTGAGACGCGATCCCTGGACCCGGCCACGGCCGAAGGACTCGTTGCGGACCTTAACGCTCCTGACGCGGTGGACCGGCTGCGGAAGGTCCTGGTGGACGCCGAGGAGGGACGCGAGGGGCTGGCCGAGGTCGACCGCCTCATCGAGGTCGCCGCGCCAGTGATCGGCGCGGAGCGGATCGCCTTCACGCCCAGCCTGGTCCGGGGGCTGGACTACTACACCGGGGTCATCTTCGAGGTGGTGGCCGCGGGGATGCCCGGGTCCATCGCCAGCGGAGGGCGCTACGACCACCTGATCGGCGCGCTCGGCGGCCCGGACGTGCCGGCGTGCGGTGGTTCGCTCGGCGTGGAACGGATTATCGGGCTGCTCAGCGACGAGGCGGTGACCGCACCACGCCTGGACGTGGCCATCACCGTCATCGACGACGACGCGGCCGCCGAGGCGATGATTTTCGCCGCCTGGCTGCGCCGGGCCGGCCTGCGCACCGAGATCTACCTTGGTTCGAGCCGCAAGCTGGCCCGGCAGCTCAAATGGGCGGCGGACCGGCGGGCCCGGTACGCGCTCATCTACGGCCCGCAGGACCGGGCCGCTGGCCTGGTCACCGTGCGGGACATGGATTCCGGCGCCCAGGAGCAGGTGCCGCCGGATCGGCTTGCTGCCCGGCTCGCTGCGCCCCGCTGAGCCACCGGGGCGGTACAGCCGGGACGGCTAACCCGCAACGTAGGGCGACAGAAAACCTAGCCCGCCCAAGTGCCCCGCCGATCCGTGCTCCGCAGCCGCATCCGGCCTTGGCGGGGGTGGGCTGACCATGATCGACGTCGGTTTTCCGCAAATCCGGGGGAAGGCGCCCCTGGTCGCCCTATTGGGCGCGGACAGCTCGGCGGGGCCCGGTTGCCCCTGGGCGGGGCTCCCGGTTACCCCTGGACAGGTCCGCCGTTGGCGCCGCCGCCGTTTCCGCCTCCGCCGGTGCAGAAGAAGACGCAGTTCCCGTTCCCGCCGTTGCCGTTCCCGCCGTTGCCGTTCCCGCCGTTGCCGTTCCCGCCGTTGCCGTTCCCGCCGTTGCCGTTCCCGCCGTTGCCGTTCCCGCCGTTGCCGTTCCCGCCGTTGCCGTTCCCGTTGCCGTTCCCGTTGCCTGCCGTTGCCGTCGCCGTTCCGTTTCCGTTACCCCCTTTTTTGCCTTTTCCCTTACCGCCCTGCTGCGGCGCGCTCTGGCCATCGCCCATTCTCATCAGCGGGCTGTCGCCGGGGACGGAAACGAAGCCTGCGTCCGACCCCAGGATGGCGTGCTCGAAGCTGAGCTGCCAGGTATGGCCGGGCGCGTCGGCGCCGAACATCTCGCCGTTGCAGGTGAGGGCACCGCCCTGCTGCTCATAACAGCTGTTCACCGGGGCGAGCATCAGGTTGCGGCCAGGATCGGTGGGGTGGAAAACCGACACGTAGGCGGCCAGATTGGGCGTGTAGCCGCCGAACGCGGCGTACTCGGAGTTGTTCGCGGTGCCGGTCTTACCGGCTGCCACCCGGTTGAGCCCGAGCCCGGCGCCGGTCGCGCCGGGGAAGTTCAGCACGCCCTGCAGCACGTAGTTGACCGCGTCGGCGACCTGGGGGGAGATGGCCTGACGGCAGCCGGCCGAAGGGATGGGCAGTGACGCGCCGGTCTCGGTGATGATCCGCGTCATCGCCACCGGGGCGCAGTACTTGCCGCGCGCGGCCATCGTCGCGTAAGCGGTGGCCATGCTCAGTGGCGAGACCGTGACCGAGCCGAGCGTGAAGGATGTGATGTTGTCGGCTGAGACCCCGCCCTTGGGCGCCTTGAGCAGCAGGGTTCCGTCCGCCCAGGTCACCCCGAGATTCGCGGCCATCTTGACCACATTGCACAGCCCGACCTTCTGCTCGAGTTCGCCGAAGAACACGTTGATCGACTGCGCGGTGGCCGCGTAGAGGGTGTACGTGGTTGATCCGCCGGTCGAGTTCTCGTCGTTCTGCACCGGGAAACCCTGGGTGAGCGGCTGCCCCGCGCAGTTGGTGAACCCTTGCACGGTCGTACTGTCCGGCACGGTGGCGGTGAAGCCGAACGGAATGTTCTGCTCCAGCGCGGTGACGAGCGTGAACAGCTTGGACGACGAACCCGTCTGGACGCCGCTGCTGCCGCCGTAGTTGGAGTTGACGGCGTAATTGATCGTCGTATCGTTCTTGCCGTACTTCCGGTTCTCCGCCATCGCCTTGATCTCGCCGGTGCCCGGCTGCACCATCACCTCGGTGTCCGCGTTGCCGTTGGGGTTGTAGACGTGGCTGTACTCCGGCAGCGTGTAATTGACCGCTAGGTTGGCCGCGTTCTGGTCTTTCTCATCCAGCGTGGTGTAAATCTTCAGGCCGCCGGTGGCGAGCAGCTTGGCCCGGTCCGCAGTGGTCTTTGCGATCGACGAGTCCTGCAGTACCACCTGCTCCACGTAGTTGCAGAAGAACGCCGCTGAGCCCGGCCATGTCCTGCGTGCAGCCGTTCTCGGGTACCCCGTCCTGCACGCCCAGGGGCTGCTTCTCGGCTGCGGCGGCTGTCGTGCTGCTCAGCACCCCGGTCTGGACCATTCTGGCCAGCACCGTATTGCGGCGCGCTATGGCCATGGAGGCATTGGTGAACGGGTCATAGCCGGTCGGATTCTCCACCATCCCGGCCAGCAGGGCGGCCTGGGGAAGGGTGAGCTTCGCGGCGGAGGTGTTGAAGTAGGTCTCCGCCGCCACCTCGATGCCGTAGGCGAGATTGCCGAAGTAGGCGTCGTTCAGGTACCCGGCGAGGATCTGCTGCTTGGACTGCTGGTGCGCGACGGTGATGGCCAGCCGCAGTTCGTGCAGCTTCCGGGACAGCGTGTCCTGGTAGGCGGCCTGGGCCTGCTGCGCGTTGGGCGCCGAGAGGATCAGCATGTTCTTGACGTACTGCTGGGTGATGCTGGAACCGCCCTGCACCGCCTTGTGCTGCAGGTCGTTGACCAGCGCGCGGAGGGTGCCCTTGACGTCCAGGGCGCCTTCCTGCCAGAAGCGGTTGTCCTCGATGGCCACGACCGCTTGCCGCATGACCGGCGAGATCTGGGTGTAACTGACCGGCTGCCGGTCAATGCCGGAGGCCGAGGCGCCGGGCCCGCCGTCCACGCCGTAGACGTACGCCATCAGGTGACCGTTGGCGTCCAGGATCTCCGAGCGCTGCGGGATAGTACCGAAGCTCGCCGAGGTGGGCGCGGCCGCCCCGTTCGCCTGGTCACGCAGGACCACGCCAGTCGTTGCGATGACGGGCAGGGCCATGGCAGCCGCGATGACACCGCCCACCGCCGAGACCGAGATGAGGCGGCCTACGGTACCCGTTTTATTTGCTACGTCGCCTGACAGCACGGCATCAGGGTACGTCCCGAACGGCGCACCCACCCCACGCCTCGCATAAAGGCGCCGTAAGCTGCGGGTTCTCCTAAACCGGACGAAAGCGTCTAAGCTGCCCGTTCGTCACCCAGAGGAGCCAAAGGCATCCGAAGGTGACTAGCCACCCCACCCGGTATGGCCCAAGAGGACTATTCCGTAAATGAGCACAGCGGGGCCTTGGCAGCTACCCCGCGGCTTCCGTAGGTTGCTTTATCACGAACCGGTAACCCGGTCCCGCAGCCGCGGAGCCGGACCGCAAGCAACCGCCATCGAGCCAGCGACCGTCCATGTACGCAGTACGCGACGATCAAAAGGAGTGGGCACATGTGGATCACTGACTGGACCACACGCGCCGCCTGCAAAGGAACCGACCCGGACGAGCTTTTTGTCCAGGGCGCAGCGCAGAACCGAGCCAAGCTGATCTGCCGGGGTTGCCAGGTCAGGACCGAATGCCTGGCCGACGCGCTGGACAACGGCATCGAGTTTGGCGTCTGGGGCGGGATGACCGAGCGGGAGCGCCGTGCCCTGCTGCGGCGGCGGCCGGACGTCAAGTCCTGGCGTGAGCTGCTCGAGCAGGCTCGTGAGCGCTACGAGCAGGACGTTGACGACCTGGTGGCGAGCTGAACCGCTAACCGCTTGCCGGTCGGCTGGCGAGGCTTATACCAATGGCGCGCAGGCCCTCGAGGTCATGGACGTCCTCGGGTTGCGCAGCCACCTCGACGACGGGAACGGTGGGATGAGCCGCCGTAAAGTGCTCGGCCACCCGCCGTTCCCGGACCGCCAACTGCATCCGTTCCGCGTGTAGCCGCAAGACCCCGGCCGCGAGCGCATAGCGCGGAGGACTGGCCGATTCCACAGTGCCGTTTTCCACTGGGCCGTTCGGCATCTCGTGATTCTCGAGCGTTTCCGCGGCGGCGATGCTGCGGGCCGCAGACAGCCGGGTCGCGGCGGGTACGTGCACCCGGTTCAGGATCAGGCCCGCGAGTGGCATGCGTTCCCCGGCAAGCCGCTCGACGAAGTACGAGGCTTCCCGTAGCGCATCCGGCTCGGGCGCCGCGACCACGATGAAGGCTGTTCCCGGTGTCTGGAGCAGGCGGTAGGTCGTCTCGGCCCGCTCGCGGAAGCCGCCGAACATCGTGTCGAAGGCCGTGACGAACGTCTGCATGTCCTTGAGCACCTGCGCGCCGAGCACCTTCGTGAGCGTTCCGGTCACGAGCGAGAACCCGGCGTTCAGCATCTTCAGGTACGCGCGGCCAGGCTTGGCCGGGGCGGTCAGCAGCCGGATCAGCCGGCCGTCGAGGAACCGGCCGAGCCGCTGCGGCGCGTCGAGGAAGTCGAGGGCGGAACGGCTCGGGGGCGTATCGACCACGATCAGGTCCCACTCGTCGGTGCGGTGCAACTGGCCCAGCTTCTCCATGGCCATGTACTCCTGCGTGCCGGCGAAGCTGGACGACAGGGACTGATAGAACGGATTGGCCAGGATCTGCGCGGCGCGGTCTGGGTCCGCGTGGGCCTCGACGATCTCGTCGAAGGTCCGCTTCATGTCCAGCATCATGGCGTGCAGGCTGCCGCCCGACGACAGGCCCGTGTCCACCGGCCGTGGGGTGTTGTCCAGGTAGGTCAGGCCCATCGCCTGGGCCAGCCGGCGGGCCGGATCTACGGTGAGCACGACCACGTGCCGCCCTCGCTCGGCGGCCCGCAGGCCGATCGCGGCCGCGGCGGTCGTCTTGCCGACACCGCCGGACCCGCAGCAGACGATGATCCGCGTCCGGCGGTCGTCGATCAGCGCGTCGGTATCGAGCCGGGGCGGCACGGACGGCTGGTTCATCGGGCTGTCCGGTACCACGGGCGCAAGCCAGCCATCACGCGCCCATCCATCAGGCCGCCCCCTGATCCCGGAGCACCTCGGCCAGCTTGTACAGTCCGCCCAGGTCGATCCCGTCGGTAATGGCCGGAAGCTCATAGCGCGGCTGGCCCGCGGCGGCCAGCTCACGCCGTTCCCGCTCCTGCAGCGCGACGTTACGGGCGTGCTCGGCCAGCTCGATGGCCAGCCCCGCAGCGAGGGTCTGGGCGTCGGCCAGCCCGGCCGCCTTGAGCCCGAGGGCGATCTCCGCCTCGTCGGTGCGCCCCTCCGCGGCCGCCTTCAGGTGTGCTTCCTCCAGGCCATCGGGGTGGACCTTGTTGATGAAGATCCCGCCCACCTGGATACCGAGGCCGCGCATTTCCGCCAGGCCGTCCAGGGTTTCCTGGATCGGCATCTCCTCCAGCGTGGTGACGAAGTGAACGGCGGTCTGCGGGGACCGGATCACCCGGGCCACGGTGTCGGCGTGTGCGCGCACGGGGCCGACCTTGGCCAGGCCCGACACCTCGACGCTGACGTTGAGGAAGCGGCCGATCCGGCCGGTCGGCGGCGCGTCCATGACCACGGCGTCATAGACCTCGCGGCCGCCGGCCCGGCGCCGGGTCGCCTCGGTGGCCTTCCCCGTCCGGAGCACATCGGATAGGCCGGGCGCGATCGTCGTGGCGAAGTCGATCAGCCCCAGCCGGTTCAGCGCCTGGCCGGCGTGACGAAGGCCATAGAACATCTCGAGGTAGTCCAGCAGTGCGCCCTCGGGATCGACGGCCAGCGCGTAGAGATCGCCGCCCGGCCGCCCATCCTCGCCGATCCCGATGCCGACCTTGCGCTCGGCGTAGGGCAGCGGGGGGCAGTCGAAGAGCCGCGCGATACCCTGCCGCCCCTCGGCCTCGATGAGGAGCACCTGCCGGCCGTCATAAGACAACGCCAGAGCCAGGGCGGCAGCGACGGTCGTCTTGCCGGTGCCTCCCTTACCCGTGACGACGTGCAGCCGCACGCCCTCCCAGTCGGTATCCCTTGCTCTCATCACTGCGAGGCTATCTCCGCCCCGATACTTCTTACGGCGAGCCTCCTGTAGCGCGTGAGGTATCTCTCGTTATTAGGCTGGGGGTAGAGAGAGGTGATCCTGGTGGCCGCAATCGTTGTCATCATCGTGATACTCGTGATCGCCGGCCTGATCGCGGCCGGCCGCACCTTCCGAGTGGTCCAGCAGTATGAGAAGGGCATCGTGTACCGCTTCGGGCGGGTCCTGCCCGAGGTACGGGGACCCGGGCTGACGTACCTGCGCCCGATCGGCGACCGCATGCAGAAAGTCAACATGCAGATCGTGGCCATGACCGTGCCCGCTCAGGACGGCATCACCCGGGACAACGTGAGCGTCCGGGTAGACGCGGTGGTGTACTTCCGCGTCGTGGATCCCATCAAGGCCACGGTCAACGTGCAGGACTACATGTTCGCGATCGCGCAGCAGGCGCAGACCTCGCTGCGGTCGATCATCGGCCAGTCCGAGATGGACCAGCTGCTGGCCGAGCGCGAATCGGTCAACCGGGAGCTGCGGCGCATCATCGACGAGCCGACCGAGGGCCCCTGGGGGATCCGGGTCGAGCGCGTCGAGGTGAAGGACGTATCGCTGCCGGAGGGGATGAAGCGATCGATGTCCCGTCAGGCCGAGGCCGAACGGGAACGGCGCGCGCGCATCATCACTGCGGACGGTGAGTACCAGGCGTCCAAGCGCCTCGCGGCCGCCGCCAACGTGATGGCCCGGGACCCGGCGGCGCTCCAGCTACGGCTGCTGCAGACGATGGTCGAGGTGGCGGGTGAGCGCAACAGCACGCTCATCATGCCGGTACCGGTGGAGCTGCTGCGGTTCTTCGAGAAGATGGCCCCCGGCCCGCCCCGGGCGCCGGAAGTGGCCGAGGAGCCGGAGGATCTCGGTGACGCCGAGGTGGCCGAGGCCGAGGCGGAGATCTCCATGGCCAACGTGCCGGAACTCGACCAGGCCCCGGTCCCGCAGCTGGACGAGGCCGCCGTTCCGCCGGTCCCTGAGGTGGCCCCGGCGCTCGCGCCGGTCCCGGAGGTCGAGCCAGCACCGGACGTCGCGCCGGTCCCGGAACCTCCGCCGGTCGCTGAGGCTCCGCCCGCCCCCCGGATGCCGTCGGCGGCCGAGACGACCCAGGAATTCCCCGCCGCGACCGACTTCGCGGCGGCGGACCTCCCCAGTACCACGCGTGGGCGAAACCGGAAGCGTCAGTCGACCCGGGCCCCGCGGTCGCGGATGCCACGGCGGGCCCGGCGGGCTCCGCGACGCCGAACGGTGCCGGCGGCAACGGCGGGAGGACCAGGTCGGCCGGGGCGCGGAGGCCACGGGCCACCGGGGAGCGCAAGCCGCGCACCCCAACGGTGGCGCGGAAGCCGAGGGCGACCGGCGAGGCAAGGCCGCCGGGGAGCCCACGCCGGAGTAGCCGCCCCAGCCGCTAAGGTCATCCCCATGCAGAAGTGGGAGTACGCGACCGTGCCACTGCTCGTGCACGCGACCAAGCAGATCCTGGACAACTGGGGCGACGACGGATGGGAGCTCGTGGCGGTCATCCCGGGCCCGAACCCCGAACAGCTGATCGCCTACATGAAGCGGCCGAAGGGATGACCATCAGCACCCGGGCGGCGCGGTGAGCACGCCCGAGGAACGCCTCGCCGAGCTGGGCCTCACCCTGCCGCCGGTCGCCACCCCGGCCGGCTCGTACGTGCCCGCCCTCCGCACCGGCATGCTCGTCTATACCGCCGGGCAGTTGCCCCTGGCTGACGGCAAGTTGCTGGCCACCGGAAAGGTCGGTGAGGCCGTAACCGCCGAAGAGGCCGTCGCGCTCGCCCGCGCGTGCGCGCTCAACGCCCTCGCCGCGGCGGCCGCGTCCGCCGGCGGCTTGTCCGCGATCACCCGGATCGTCAAGGTCACCGGGTTCGTCGCCAGTGCGCCCGGCTTCACCGGCCAGCCTCAGGTCGTGAACGGGGCGAGCGATCTGCTGACCGAGGTGTTCGGGGACGCGGGCAAGCATGCGCGAAGTGCGGTGGGGGTGGCGGTCCTGCCGATGGACGCGCCGGTCGAGGTCGAGCTGATTGCCGAGGTGGGCGGCACCGGAACGGGCGGGGGGAGCGGGCCTGAACCGGCTGCGAGTTTCAGGTAAGGTCGCGGCCCGGGCCCGGGACATCCTCGAGGGGCGGCTGACCCCCGTGGTGCCCCGCGACGCGGCCACCGTCATGCTGGTCCGTTCGGTGGCGGGGCCGGCCGCCGAGGTGTACATGCTGCGGCGGCAGCGATCGATGGCGTTTGCGCCCGGCGCGTACGTCTTCCCCGGCGGCAGCGTCGATGACAGCGACGCCGAAGGCGGCCACGGCTGGGCCGGCCCACTCCCGGACCAGTTCGCCCCGGCCCTGGGCCTTTCCGCCGCGGGCGCCCAGGCCCTGATCCGGGCGGCGGTGCGGGAGACGTTCGAGGAGTGCGGGGTGCTGCTGGCAGGCCGGTCGGCGGACACGGCGGTCGGCGACACGTCGGGCGACGTCTGGGAAGCCGACCGGCAGGCCCTAGCGGACGGGACGCTCTCGCTCGCTCAGCTCCTCATCCGCCGGGGCCTGGTGCTGCGCAGTGACCTGCTCACTCCCTGGTCGCGGTGGATCACGCCGGAGGCGGAGCCACGGCGCTACGACACCAGGTTCTTCGTGGCGCGGCTGCCGGAAGGCCAGCGCGCCCTGGGCGGTACCGGCGAGTCGGACCAGGCTGCGTGGCTGCGCCCGCCGGCCGCGCTCGCCGCGGCGGATGCCGGCGAGCTGATGCTGCTGCCGCCGACCGCGATCACGCTGGGAGAGCTCGCGGCCGAGCCTGACGTGGCCGCGCTGCTCGCGGCCCGGCGGCGGATCGTCCCCCGGCGGCCGGTGGTCACGTTCACCGGCGATCAGGCGTGGCTGACCATCCCAGACGATCAGGACGCCCGCGATGACCATTGACGGCTCCGGTACTGCGCTTGCGACCTGTGTCCTCGCGCCCAACCCGTCGCCGATGACCCTGGAGGGCACGAACACCTGGCTGATCGCCGCCCCGGGGTCATCGTCCGCGGTAGTCGTCGACCCCGGGCCCGAGGACGAGGGTCATCTGCGCCGGGTCGTGGACCGGGTCGCGGAGGCGGGCCGCAGGGTGGCGCAGATCCTGCTGACCCACGGGCACCACGATCATTCGGCCGGCGCGCGGCGGCTCGCTGCCCTGACCGGGGCGCCGGTGCGCGCGGCCGATCCGGCTCACCGGCTGGGCAGTGAGGGCCTGACCGGCGGCGATGTGGTGACGGTGGCCGGTTGTGAGGTGCACGTCATCGGGACCCCGGGCCATTCCGCGGACTCCCTGAGCCTGCTGCTCCCGGAGGACGGCGCCCTGCTCACCGGGGACACGGTGCTTGGCCGCGGCACGACCGTCATCGCCGGCGGCGGTTCCCTCGCCGATTACCTGCGCACGCTGGAGGCGATGAAGGCACTGGCCGACACCGCGTCGGTGCGGGTTCTGCTGCCCGGTCACGGCCCCCTGGTCTCCGACCCGTCGTCGACCCTCGCGTACTACATCGAGCACCGGGCCGAGCGGCTGGCGGAGGTGCGCGCCGCCCTCGCGGCGGGCGATACGACGGCCCAGGAGATCGTGGCCCGCGTTTACCACGACGTCGACCCGGGCGTGCGCCGGTTCGCCGAGTTGTCCGTCCAGGCGCAACTGGACTATCTCGCCGCCCGCGGCGAGCGGGATCCGCGGTTACCGGTCCGCGCGGTGCAGATGCACTCGCGGTTACCGGCCGCGCGCAGGGCCGTGCCGCCCGGGTGAGCGCTAACGGGCGCGTTTGCGCAGGCGCTCGGCGTCGATGATCAGCACCGATCGGGCCGAGATGTGCAGCCAGCCGCGGGCGGCGAAGTCCGCGAGCGCCTTGTTGACCGTCTCCCTCGACGCCCCGACCAGCTGCGCGAGCTCTTCCTGGGTCAGGTCGTGGTGAACCTGAAGGCCCTCGTCCGTCTGCTGGCCGAATCGCTCCGCCAGGTCGAGCAGCGCCTTGGCGACGCGCCCGGGAACATCCGTGAAGACGAGGTCTGCGGTCACGTCGTTGGCGCGGCGAAGCCGCTGTACCAGTGCCCGCAGCATGTGCAGCGAGATCTCCGGCCGCTTGCGCAGCAGGGGCAGCAGCGAATCGTGCGGCAGCACGGCCAGTGTCACATCGGTGACGGCGCTGGCGCTCGACGTCCGCGGCCGGGGATCGAACAGCGAAAGCTCGCCGAACATCTCGCCCGGGCCGATCACGCTCAGCAGGTTCTCCCGGCCGTCACCGGCCGCGCGCGTCAGCTTCATCTTGCCGTCGAGCACGACGTAAAGACTGTCGCCGCCGTCGCCCTCGTCGAAGAGCCGTTCGCCGCGGTGCAGCTTGAGCTGGCTCATGGTCTGCCGAAGTTCGCGCGAGCCATCTTCGTCGAGCGCCTCGAACAGCGGCGCCCGCCTGAGCACCTCTCCGGCGTTTTCCACCGGTCCCTCCTCGCTTGCCTTGTGCCCTCTAAGTGTGGACCATCCGCAGACGGAATGTGCACTGCCGTCTGGCCGTGACGGTGCGGGGCGCGCCACGAAGCCGACTTTCGTCACCTTCCGCCGTCGAACGATTACATTAAGTCTTTCACAAGCGAATATCGGGGACTCTTGATCATTTCCGGGGGACGGAATGGCTGACGGGCCGGGGGGCTACTTCAGGGTGCGCAGGACCGCATGGGCGCTGGCCGGGTGCGGTCTGGTGATGGCGGCCGCGCTGACGCCGGCGCCGCCGCCCGCGGAACTTGACGGTAATCCCGTGCCGAGCGCCGGTCAGGTCCAGGCGGCACAGAACAGGGTTAATCAGCGTGCGGCCGCGCTCGGCAAGCAGGAGGAGAAGCTCGCCGCGGCCAGCGCCAAGCTGACCGACCTGGAAACGCAGGCCGAAATTCTGACCGAGAACTACGACAGGACAGTCGTCGCGGAACAGCAGGCGGAGTCGGCCTATATCACCGCGGTGAAGAATCTCGCGCAGGCCGAAGGCGCGCAGGAGAGCAGCCAGCGCCAGGTGGCCAACCTGGCTGCGATGGAATTCGAGACTGAGGGCGGCTTTGATCCCATGGCGGCGATGCTGGGCGACGCCCACGGCGTGCAGGCCTACCTGAACCAGGTCGGCCTGGGACAGGAATTCGCGACCCGCCGGACCGATATCCTCGCGCAGCAACAGCGCGGACAGCGTGGTCGCCGGCGTCTTCCGGTTCGAGGCCAGGACGGCGCTCAGGCAGAAGCAGGCGGACCTGCACCAGGCGGCAGCGCTTAAGACGGCCGTCCAGGCGGCCGTGGCCCGCCAGCTCGCGGCGGTCAAGAGCACCAAGTCGGTGACCAGCCAGCTGTCCGGCCTGCTGCAGAACGCGAAGACTACCGAGCAGTCACTCGCGTCGAAGCGACAGGCCGCCCTCGCCGCGGAAGCGGCGGCGGCCGCGGCGGCCCAGCAAAGGGCCGAGTCAGCCGGCAGTTCCTCACCCGGCCCCGCCTCGTTCCCCAATTCCCCGGCCAGCTCCCAGCAGGGCAACATCGCAGCCGACTGGGCGCTCAGCCAGATCGGCCGCCCCTACCAGTGGGGCGGTGCGGGCCCCTACGCCTACGACTGCTCGGGGCTGACGATGGTTGCCTGGGCCGAGGCCGGCATCGCGCTGCTGCACTACACGGGCGATCAGTGGGTCGAAGGGGTGCACGTGCCGCTCGGCGGCCTGGAGCGCGGCGACCTGCTCTTCTATGCGACGAACAACGCTGACCCGGCCACGATTCATCACGTCGGCATCTACATCGGCGACGGCGACATGATCGACGCGCCCTACGCCGGGGTCGACGTGCGGATCGACAGCATCTACGCGCCGGGTGATCCGATCGGCGCGGTCCGACCATAACGAGCGGCCGATCGGGGACGGCGGCTAGTAGTCCGTGGCCTCCGCGCGTTTGCGGGACGTCTCGATTTCCGCTTCGGCGGCGGCCCGGTCGGCCCAGGCTGCGCCCTCGACGGACTTCCCCGGTTCGAGGTCCTTGTAGACCTCGAAGAAGTGCTGAATCTCCAGCTTGTCGAACGCCGAGACGTGGTGAATGTCGCGCAGGTGCTCCCACCGCGGATCGCTCGCCGGCACGCAGAGGACCTTGTCGTCGCCGCCCTTTTCGTCCCGCATCCGGAACATCCCGATGGCCCGGCAGCTGATCACACAGCCGGGAAAGGTTGGCTCGTCCAGGATGACCAGCGCGTCGAGCGGGTCACCGTCGTCGCCCAGGGTGCCCTCGATGAAGCCGTAGTCAGAGGGATACCGGGTCGAGGTGAACAGCATCCGGTCCAGCCGGATCCGGCCAGTGGCGTGGTCCATCTCGTACTTGTTCCGCTGGCCCTTCGGGATCTCGATGATCACGTCGAAGTCCACAATGCTGCCCCCACACCTCGCGCAGTAGATGGTTGACTCGATTGTCCCCCGGTTCCCCCCGCACGGGTAGACCGGATTCGTTCCAGAATCCTTTATCGGGAAGGTGGATGCACGGTGCTGCGCAGCACGCGCGGCGTGGCCTTGATCACGCTGGCCATGCTGAACGTATTCACGCTGGCCGCCGGCGTGGTGCTCGCGCGCATGCTGCCGCCGCGGCTCGCCCTGCTCAAGCCCGTCGTGGTGGCCGCCCGGCCCGAGGTCGGGGCCAGCCCGGTGCTGGGCACCGCGACCGGCGGCCCGATGCCCGCGAGTTCCGGGCTGGCCAGCGCCCTGGCCAGTCTGCTGTCCTCATCCGCGCTGGGGCCGGGAGTGGCCGCCGTCGTCGCCGGCGCCTCGGGCAACATCATCTACTCGCGCGGCGGCAGCGAGATGACCGCGCCGGCGTCCACCGAGAAAATCGCCACCGCGATCGCGGCGCTCGACGTGCTCGGTCCCGGGGCCCAGTTCCGCACCCGGGTCGTGAGCGGCCCGGGCAGCAGTGTCGTGCTGGTGGGGGGCGGCGATCCAACGCTGGCGGCCGGCCCGGCGCCGTCGTCGGACTATCCGCAGCCCGCCACGCTGAAAGACCTGGCCGCCCAGGCGGCCAGCGCGCTCAAGGCGCAGCACCGCCACCGGGTCCAGCTCAGCTACGACACTTCTCTCTACACCGGGCCCGGCATGGCCCCGGGGTGGCCCGAATCTTATGTGACCAGCGGTGACGTCACCCAGATCACCTCGCTGGAGGTCGACCAGGGGCGCCTGACCCCGGGCGGCGCCCCGGAAGACGCCGATGACCCGGTCAATTTCCGGCCCCGGTCCGCCGATCCCGTCTCCGCGGCCGTCTCGGCGTTTGCGGGCTTCCTGGCGGGCGACGGCATCCGGGTCGACGGGACGCCGTCGCCCGGGACCGGGCCGGCCCGGGCCGCGGTTCTGGGCTCGGTCAGCTCGCCGGCGCTGCCGGCCACGGTCGAGTGGATGATGATGGAAAGCAACAACGTGATCGCGGAAAACCTCGCCCGGCACGTCGCCATCGCGATGGGGAAGCCCGCGTCGTTCGCCGGCGCCGCCGCGGCCGAGGTGACCGTCCTGCGGCGGCTCGGCACCGGGCCGGGCGTGCAACTGGTCGACGGGAGCGGGCTGTCGCCCGAGGACCAGATTGCTCCCGACGCGCTCGTCCGGCTGCTCACGATCGCGGCGTCGCCGCAGCATCCCACGCTGCGCCCCGCGATCACGGGAATGCCCGTGGCCGGTTTCTCGGGCACCTTGTCCGCCGGGCAGAGCGTCTTCGGCGCGATCGGCGGCCCGGCGCGCGGCGTGGTCCGGGCCAAGACCGGGAACCTCACCACCGTGGCCGCGCTGGCCGGCTTCGCCTACGACAGCGACGGCCGCCTGCTCGAATTCGTCTTCAACGCGGCTCATGTCCCCAAGCCCGCCGCCCTGCAGACCGCCGCCGACGCCATCAACAACGCCGCCGCATCCCTCGCCTCCTGCGGCTGCCGCTGATCAGCACTCGAAGGGTCTTACCGGCAGCACTGACGCGGGTTACGGTGAGGCGCTCGCACCGGCCCAGCGAGTCCGGGCCGCTGGCCCGGCGAGTGGCCGGTGTCTCGGCGAAGTACCGCCGCGGGGCGCGAAGCGCAGCGGGGAGTTCCGGGGGGTCGCCCCTCCGGGCCAGCACGGCGAACCGGGCCTGCGGCCCGATGAGCGGTCCGTGTGCCGGCGAAACAGCCCGGGCAAATACAGCACCGGGCTCCGACCACGGCACGCCACAACGTACGGTGGGAGGGTGAATAACGGTCAGATGATCGACTGGGACCTGGCGGTGTCCACCGGCGCCCGTTGGGCGCGTCCGGGCCCTCAGGTGAGCCTGGCTGAGGCGCGGCAGACCGTGGCGGAACTCCGTGAGCTCGCCGCCGCGGTGGAGGGGCCGGTGCGCGAGGTCACGCACCTGCAGAGCAGGGTCGCGCCGGGCCAGGTCGCGGTCGTGGACCGGGCCGGCTGGATCCGCGGCAACGTGGACGGTTTCCGGGTCGTCCTCGACCCGCTGGCCGAGCAGATGCGCCAGCGCACTCCGGCCGCCAACTCGTCCGGCCTGGTGGTGGGCGTGGGTTCCCGGGTCACTGGCGTGCAGGCCGGGCTGATCCTGGCCTACCTGTCGTCCCGTGTGCTCGGCCAGTATGAGCTTTTCCTGCCGCCGGGCTCCGGTAGCAACGGCGAAGAGCCCGTCGGCCGTCTCACCCTGGTCGCGCCGAACATCGTGATGGTCGAGCGCGAGCTCGGCGTGGATCCGAGCGACTTCCGCCGCTGGGTGTGCCTGCACGAGGAGACCCACCGGGTGCAGTTCACCTCGGTGCCGTGGCTGCGCGCGTACGTCCAGGAACAGATGACGGAATTCCTGCTGGCCTCCGACCTTGACCCCGGGGCCATCCTCGGCCGGCTGCGGGCCGCGGCCGATGCAGTGGCCGGAGCGGTACGCGGCGGCGACGGCGAGAGCCTCATCGAGGCCATCCAGACGCCGCGGCAAAAAGAGATCCTCGGGCGGCTCACCGCCCTGATGACGCTGGTCGAGGGGCACGGCGACTACGTGATGGACGCCGTTGGCCCGCAGGTCGTGCCGTCCGTGGCCGAGATCAGGGAAAGGTTCAACGCCCGGCGCAGGACGGCCGGCCGGGTCGAGCAGGCCATCCGGCGCCTCCTGGGTATCGACCTGAAGATGCGCCAGTACGCGGACGGGGCGCGTTTCGTCCGCGCGGTGGTCGACCAGATCGGCATGGACGGCTTTAACAAAGTCTGGGAGTCACCGGAGACCATCCCGACCATGAGCGAGATCAGCAACCCGGGCGCGTGGGTTGCCCGGGTCGCCGGCGCCTTCGCGGAGGCGCCGCCCGCGGTCGCCGCACCGGCCAGCGAGGCCCCCACCGAGCCGCCGCCGACCGCGCCGGTCAACGGCACGAACCCCGCGTCCAGTGTCGGGCCGGTCACCGAGCCCGCACCGCCTGCGGACGCCCCCGCCGGTCCGGAGGCCCCCCCGGCCGCGGACATCCCGCAGACCGGAGGCGCCTTCCACGCGGCGGACGGTTCCGCCATCGGGCAGTCCGCCGAGCAGGCCGGCACGTCCTCTCCGGCAGAGCCCTCTCCGGCAGAGCCCTCTCCGGCAGAGCCCTCTCCGGCAGAGCCCTCCCGGGCCGGCCCGCCATCCGCGGCAGGGTCCCCCTCCGGGACGTCACCCTTCTCCGGTGACGGCGGAACCGCGGCCGGAGAGTCATCGAACGCCCGGTACAGCGCCCAGCAAACGGACCCGGAAGAGGCGGGCGCCGCCGGTCGAGCCGAAGAGACGGCCCCTGATGAGGAAAACCGCCGTCTTCGGCACGACAGCCAATAGCCGCGATGGGGCCAAGCCCGGCGGTCGCGGACGTCCGCAACGCGGTCCGGGATAGCCTGCGGGATCTCGGTTCCGGCTCCCTCGTCCTAGCGGCCTGCTCCGGCGGCGCCGACTCGCTTTCGCTCGCGGCCGCCCTCGCCTTCGTGGCGCCGCGCGAGCGGCTGCGCGCCGGGGGCGTCACCGTCGACCATGGGCTGCAGCCCGGCTCGGCCGACCGCGCTCGTGACGTGGCCGCCGCGCTCACCCGGATCGGGCTCGACCCAGTGGAGTGCGTCCCCATCAGCGTGCCGCGAAACGGGAAACATGGCGGCCCGGAGGCGGCCGCTCGCACGGCCCGCTATGACGCCCTGGCGGCCGTGGCCGAGCGCACCGGCGCGGCCGCGATCCTGCTCGGCCACACCCTTGATGATCAGGCTGAGACGGTTCTGCTCGGCCTGGCGCGTGGGTCGGGTGCCCGGGCACTGGCCGGGATGGCCGCCCGCCGCGCCCGCTACCGCCGCCCGCTCCTGAACGTACGGCGGGCCACGACGCGGGCCGCGTGCGCAGCCCTGGACCTGCCGGTCTGGGACGACCCGCACAACACCAGCCCCCGGTTCGCCCGCGCCCGTGTCCGGCATGAGGTCATGCCGGTGCTGGAAGCGGCGCTGGGCCCGGGCGTCGCCGAGGCGCTGGCCCGGACCGCGGGACAGTTGCGCGCCGATGCCGACTTCCTGGACCTGCTGGCGGAAATGGAAGCCGAACGCGCCTGCGCTGGGCGCACTACCTTGCCTACGGAGCACCTCGCTGCGTTGCCGCCGGCGCTGCGCACGCGGGTGCTGCACAGTGCGGCGGTCGCCGCCGGCTGCCCGGCCGGCGCGCTGACCGCGGGCCATGTGGAGCAGCTCGGGGCGCTGGTGACAGGATGGCGCGGGCAGCGATGGGTCGACCTCCCCGGCGGCGTACGCGGGCTCCGGCGGGATGGCCAGCTGCGGCTTACCCGCGACAGCGCTCCGACCGGAGTCAGCCCGGCCGGTTCCGGGCCTATGGCCGGTGCCGCCAACGACGTGCCGGGGTGGGACAGGGAGGGTGACCATGGACGCGGGCGACATGGGGACAGACTTGAAGGAAGTGCTGATCAGCGAGGACAGGCTGCGCCAGCGGGCGGGGGCGCTGGCGGCGCGCATTGACGCCGACTACGCCGGCCGTGACCTGCTCCTCGTCGGGGTCCTGAAGGGCGCCATCATGGTGATGGCGGACCTCGCGCGGGCCATGCACCTGCCGGTGCAGATGGACTGGATGGCGGTTTCCTCGTACGGATCCGGGACGCAATCGTCGGGCGTGGTACGCATACTCAAGGACCTCGACACCGATATTTCCGGCCGTGATGTCCTCGTCGTCGAGGACATCATCGACTCTGGCCTGACGCTGTCCTGGCTGGTCGGGAACCTCCGGTCGCGCGGCCCGGCGTCAGTGCGCGTGTGCACGATGCTGCGGAAGCCCGGAGCCGCCCGGATGCGGGACGTCGAGGTCGCCTACACCGGCTTCGACATAGGTGATGAGTTTGTCGTCGGATACGGGCTCGACTACGCCGAGCGGTACCGTAACCTGCCCTTTATCGGAACTCTCGCCCCGCACGTGTACGGGGGAACAGAACCGAAGCAGGGAAGCGTTTAGGAGGAGGCGAGACGCCGGAAGGGCACGCGGGCCATGTCCCGCCGCACTTCGGGCGTCCCGCTGAGCATTGGTGTGGTTCGTAACCCGGGATTTAAGGGACAACCGGTCGGGCACGGATAGAAGGCAAGGCGGTTCCGCCGGAGGTCGGCGGGATGTGAAGCTGGTCAGGAGGGAACGGCCCTAGCCGAGGGGGTCGCTCGTCAATGGATTCTAAGCGCTCATTCCGCATGTTGGGGCTGTTCGCCGCGGCGGTCCTGGTCGTGGTCGTGCTGTTCAACCTGGCCAGCGCCGGGAGCTCCTACACCCAAGCTGACACCTCGCAGGTTGTCTCGCTCATCAACCATGGCCAGGTCAAGTCGGCCAAGATCACCGACAAGAACCAGACCATCCAGGTGACGACCTACAGCGGCAAGGAGTATCAGGCTGACTGGGTCAGCGGGCAGGGCCTCAACCTCCAGCAGGAGCTGCAGAAGCAGTACGACGCGGGCAAGCTCAAGAACGGCTACACGGTCGCCATACCGTCCGGCAGTTCGGTCTGGAGCCTGCTCGAGTCCTTCATCCCGTACATCATCATCGCCCTGTTCTTCTTCCTGATCCTCAGCCAGATGCAGGGCGGCGGATCGCGCGTGATGAACTTCGGCAAGTCGAAGGCCAAGCTGATCACCAAGGACACGCCGAAGACGACCTTCGCCGACGTGGCCGGCGCGGACGAGGCGATCGAGGAACTGCAGGAGATCAAGGAATTCCTGCAGAACCCGGCCAAGTTCCAGGCGATCGGGGCGAAGATCCCCAAGGGTGTTCTGCTCTACGGACCGCCCGGCACCGGTAAGACGCTGCTGGCCCGGGCGGTCGCCGGTGAGGCCGGCGTGCCGTTCTACTCGATTTCCGGCTCGGACTTTGTCGAGATGTTTGTCGGTGTCGGTGCCTCCCGAGTCCGCGACCTCTTCGAGCAGGCCAAGTCCAACGCGCCCGCGATCGTGTTCGTGGACGAGATCGACGCCGTCGGCCGGCACCGCGGCGCCGGGCTGGGCGGTGGCCACGACGAGCGCGAGCAGACCCTCAACCAGATGCTGGTCGAACTGGACGGTTTCGACACCAAGGGCGGCGTGATCGTGATCGCGGCGACCAACCGGCCCGACATCCTCGACCCGGCGCTGCTGCGCCCCGGGCGCTTCGACCGCCAGATCATGGTCGCCCAGCCCGACCTGGCCGGCCGGAAGGGCATCCTGAAGGTCCACGCGCGCGGCAAGCCCATCGCTCCGGACACGGATCTGGATGTCATCGCGCGCCGGACCCCCGGCTTTACCGGTGCCGACCTGGCCAACGTGATCAACGAGGCCGCTCTGCTGACCGCGAGGTCCAACGGCAAGCAGATCAGCATGGCGTCGCTGGAGGAAGCGATCGACCGGGTCACTGGCGGGTCCTCAGCGCAAGAGCGCGATCCTGTCCGAGAAGGAGCGGAAGATCATCGCCTACCACGAGGGCGGCCACGCCCTAGTGGGGCACGCGATGCCGAACGCGGACCCGGTGCACAAGATCACGATCATCCCCCGCGGCCGCGCCCTGGGCTATACGCAGGCGCTGCCGACCGAGGACAAGGTCCTGGTCACCCGGGCCGAGATGTGGGACCAGCTGGCCATGCTGCTGGGTGGCCGCACCGCCGAGGAGCTCGTCTTCCACGAGCCCACGACCGGCGCCGCGAACGACATCGAGAAGGCGAGCGAGATCGCCCGCGGCATGGTGACCCAGTACGGGATGAGCGAGAAGCTCGGCGCGCGCAAGTTCGGCAGCGGCGACAGTGAGCCGTTCCTGGGCATGGAGCGGTCGCACGCGCGGGACTACTCCGAGGAGATTGCCTCCGCCATCGACGACGAAGTGCGCCGGCTGATCGAGTCGGCCCACGACGAGGCGTGGGAGGTGCTGGTCGAATACCGCGACGTGCTCGACCGGCTCGTGCTCCAGTTGCTGGACAAGGAGACCCTGTCCCGGAAGGAAGTGCTCGAGGTCTTCGCCACGGTGCAGAAGCGGCCGCTGCGCGGCTCGTACACCGGATATGGCAAGCGGCTTCCGTCGGACCGGCCACCCGTGCAGACGCCCAAGGAGCTCGCGCTGGCCGCCGCCTCGGACAGCAAGAACGGCTCGGCGATCCAGGGGAACGGCCAGGCGATCGGCTACGCCCCGAACGGTGGTTCCGGCGAGCTTCCCAGCGGGACCGCCCCAGGATCAGGAGGGCCCGCGGACGGCATGCCGCACGATTTCCCCGGCCCTGGGCAGCCGTACGACTACGGGAGCCACCCGGACGACGAAGCATGAGCCAGTCGGGCGACGGCCGGAGTACCGTCCCCCCAGGGCGCCCGGCGATGGGTGAGAAGATCCTGCCGGAGGTCGACCAGCCGCGGATCGAACGTGCCATCCGCGAGATCTTGCTGGCCATCGGGGAAGACCCGGAACGGGACGGGCTCGCTGATACGCCGGCCCGGGTCGCCCGGGCCTACGCGGAGCAGTTCGCCGGGCTGCGCCAGCGGCCGGAAGACGTGCTGACCAAGCTCTTCGACGCTGACCACGACGAGATGGTCCTCGTCCGGGACATCGAGCTGTACTCGACGTGTGAGCACCACCTCGTCCCGTTCTTCGGCATGGCGCACATCGGCTACATCCCGAACGAGAAGGGCCAGATCACCGGCCTGTCCAAACTGGCCCGGCTGGTCGACACCTACGCCCGGCGGCCGCAGGTACAGGAGCGGATGACCAGCCAGATCGCGGACGCCCTGGTGGCTAACCTGGAGCCACGGGGCGTCATCGTGGTGATCGAGGCGGAGCACCTGTGCATGTCGATGCGGGGCGTGCGGAAGCCGGGCGCCAGGACCGTCACCTCGGCCGTTCGCGGGGTCTTCCGTAACAGCGCCCGGACGAGGGCGGAGGCCATGAGCCTCGTCTACGGCGCGCGCTGAGCGGTCACCTGCCCGCTGTCCCGTCTTCCGCTAGTCGTTGGACTGCTTCACCCGCCGGGCCGTATTTAGAGGTACCGTGGCGTGGGGGGTGACGACATGTGGTATGTGCGGGCGCGGCCAGCCATAGGCGAAGCGCTCAATTCGGAGCAGAATTATCTATTATTGCGGGCTGGTAAGCGCTGCCGGGCGTTCCTGGCTACCCTAAATTTCTGTGACCTGGGGCCTGGGAAAACCTTGATATGAGCAAAAGCGAGACCACCGAGCCGGCCGGGCGGGCGACCGCCGACGGTGGCGAAGAGATTTCCGAGCATCCCTGGCTGGACAGCCAGCGGGGTCAGCGGCGGTGGGTTCCGTTGGTCGCCGGCCTGCTCTGTTTCCTGATCGGCCTCTCCGACGTTCTCGCCATCTTCACGCCCAGCTTCCACGCGCGGCTGCACCGGATCAGCACCTACGTTCCGGGCACGCTGACCAACGCCGCCCGCAGCGCCGACGTCATCGTGGGCCTGCTGCTGCTGATGCTCTCGCACGGGCTGCGACGGCGAAAGCGCCGGGCGTGGCAGGCAGTCACCGCTCTCCTGGTTCTTGACATCGCGATCCACGTCATCCACACTCGCGCACCGCACATCCCCACCACGGTCGTCGCCGCTATCCTGCTGGGCACGCTGCTGTTCTTCCGGAACGACTTCTATGCCATCGGGGACCGGCGGACCCGCTGGCTGGCCCTCTGGGTCTTTCTCGGGCTCGCGGTGGCGGACGTCGCGATCGGGCTCGGCTACCTGTCCGCCAGCAGGCTGTCCGGCAGCTACTCGCTCTTCGCACGTCTGGAAGATGTGGTCTCCGAGGTTGCTGGCGTCTCGGGCTCCATCGCGTTCGTTTCTGACGGGCGCAGTGACGGCTATCACCTGCTGACGAGCGCGCTCGGGCTCTTCACCCTGGTGGTCACCGCCTACCTGTTCCTGCGGCCCGCCGCGCCCAAGGCCCGGCTCACGAAGGCGGACGCGGACCGGATCCGGCAGCTCCTGAGCAAGTATGGGGACCGGGACTCGCTAGGGTACTTCGCGCTCCGTGACGATAAGAGCGTCATCTGGTCCCCCACCGGGAAATCCTGCGTCTGCTACCGCGTGGTGTCCGGGGTGATGCTGGCGGCCGGTGATCCGCTCGGTGATCCGGAGGCGTGGCCGGGAGCCATCCAGGCCTTCCTGGACGAAGCGGCCCGGCATGCCTGGGCCCCGGCCGTCATGGGCTGCAGTGAGCTGGGCGCGGAGGTCTGGTGCCGTGAAGGCGATCTGACCGCCCTGGAGCTGGGCGACGAGGGAATCGTCAACGTGGCCGATTTCAGCCTCTCCGGGCGCCCCATGCGCAACGTCCGCCAGATGGTCTCGCGGGTGGCGCGCAACGGATACACGGCCGAAGTCCGCCGGGTCGGCGACACCCCGCGCGAAGAGATCGCCGCCATCCTCCAGGTGGCGGACTCGTGGCGGGGCAGCAATACGGAGCGAGGCTTCTCGATGGCGCTGGGGCGGGTTGGCGTGCCCGGCGACGAGCAGTGCGTGATCGCCACGGCGATGTGCGAAGGGACGCTGCGCGCGGTGCTGCACTTCGTCCCCTGGGGCAGCGACGGCCTGTCCCTTGATCTCATGCGGCGCGACCGGGGCTCCCAGCCTGGTCTCAACGATTTCCTCATCGTGGAGGCGATCAAGGCGGCCCCGTGCCTTGGTATTAAGCGCATCTCGCTTAACTTCGCGGTATTCAGGGCCGCACTCGAGCGCGGCGAGCGAATCGGGGCCGGGCCGGTGCTGCGAGCCTGGCGTTCCATTCTGCTTTTCCTGTCCAAGTGGTTCCAGATCGAATCGCTGTACAAATTCAACGCAAAGTTCTCTCCTGTCTGGCAGCCGAGGTTCTTTGTTTTCCCGACCGCCAAGGACGCGCCGAGGATCGCCCTCGCCGCGCTCGAGGCCGAGGCCTTCCTGGTCTGGCCGACGCTGGGGCCGCGGCGGCTGGCCCGCCGGCTCGGACTGGGACGGCTGCGGCGGGCGCTGCACCGGAACTGAATCCTCCCGTCGCGGGGGACCTCATAGGCTTGGCCTCATGGTGAGCAGTCTCGTGTCGGGCCAGCGGTTCCCCGTGCCCGGACTGCCCAGCCAGGATCGCTGCCTGGTGATGGGGGTCGTCAACGTGACCCCTGACTCTTTTTCCGACGGCGGCGCCTGGCTCGGCGCCGACGCCGCCGTGGCCCACGGGCTGGAGCTCGCCGCCCAGGGCGCGGACATCGTGGACGTCGGTGGCGAATCGACCAGGCCGGGCGCGCAGCGCATTTCCGCCGAGGAAGAGATCCGCCGGGTCCAGCCGGTCATCGCCGAACTGGCCCGGTCCGGGGTCCCGGTCAGCGTGGACACGATGCGGGCATGCGTGGCCGAGCTGGCCCTGGAGGCCGGGGCGCGCCTGGTCAACGACGTGAGCGGCGGCCTTGCCGACCCTCACATGCCCCGCCTGGTCGCCAAGGCGTCGGTGCCGTACGTGGTGATGCACTGGCGCGGTCACAGCCACGACATGAACTCCCGGGCCGTCTACGACGATGTGGTCCGGGATGTTCGCGACGAGCTCCGGCGGCGCGTGGACGCGGTGGTGGCGGAGGGCGTCGACCCGTCGATGATCGTTCTCGACCCCGGTCTGGGCTTCAGCAAGCTCAGCGAGCACAACTGGCGCCTTCTCGCGGCCCTGCCGGACATTGCCTGCCTCGGCGCGGGCAAGGGCGCGGGAGCGGGAGCAGCCCCGGGCGCCTGCGTCCGAGGCGCCGGCCCGGACGCAGACGATCCGCCGCACCGGTTCCCGGTGCTCGTCGGCGCCTCCCGCAAGCGCTTCCTGGGGCGGCTGCTCGCGACGGCCGACGGCACGCCGAGATCGTTTGCCGGCAGCGACGATGCCACGGTGGCCACGACCGCGCTCGCCGCGGCCGCGGGCGCCTGGTGCGTGCGCGTCCACAAGGTCCCGGCCAACGCCGACGCCGTGCGGGTCGCCGCCGCCTGGCGTGCCGCGGGCGGGAACGCGGGCGGGGACGCGGGCGGGGACCAGCGATGAGAACCGACCGGATCGAGGTACGCGGCCTCCGGGTCCGGGGGCGGCACGGGGTCCTGGACGCCGAGCGCCGCGACGGTCAGGAATTCCTGATCGACGCCGTGCTGGCGGTCGACACCCGCCCGGCCGCCGCATCGGATGACCTATCCCTGACCGTTGATTACGCGGGGCTGGGCCAACGGCTCGCCGCGATCGTGGCCGGTGAGCCGGTCAACCTGATCGAGACGCTGGCGGAGCGGCTGGCCCAGGCGTGCCTCGCCGATCCGGCCGTCCGGCAGGCCGAGATCACCGTGCACAAACCGAACGCGCCGATGGGCCGCCCGTTCGGCGACGTATCGGTCACCATCAGCCGTGAGCGCCTGGTCCGCGTGGTGATCGCGCTGGGCACCAACCTCGGGGACCGGCTGCGGGAACTACAGCGGGCTGTAGACGCGCTGGCGGTCACCCCGGGCCTGGTCGTCACCGCCGTCTCGCCGGTATACGAAACCGCTCCGGCCGGCGGCCCGCAGCAGCCGGACTACCTGAACGCGGTTGTCCTGGCCGAGACGTCCCGCCCGGCCCCTGACCTGCTGCACCGGGCACACGCGATCGAGGCGGCGGCGCAGCGGGACAGGGAGGTCCACTGGGGGCCGCGGACCCTCGACGTGGACATCGTCGCTTACGGCGAGGAACGCAGCGGCGATCCGGTGCTGACACTGCCGCACCCCCGCGCCCAGGAACGGGCGTTCGTCCTGGCGCCGTGGCGTGATGCCGATCCCGGTGCCGTGCTGCCCGGGCAGGGCCGCGTCGCGACGCTGCTGGCTGACCTGCCTGATGGTGGCATCCAGCGGCGTGATGACATGGCGCTGCGGCGGCCCGCATAGCCTTGGTCGCATGGCCAGACTGACCATGGCGGAGACCGCATGACACCCACCCGGACACGCACCCTGCTCCTGGTGGCCGTGGTGTTCGCGGCGGCGAGCTGGCTAGTGGTCCGGCTCACCTACAGCAGCTTGCCGCCACTGCCGTGGACGATGGTGCCGGCGCTGGTGATCGCGGCCGCGGCCGAGGCCTGGACCGGCCGGGGGCTCCGCGCGCGTATTCTGGGCCGTCCCGGGACCAAGCCGCCACTGCCGCTGCACGTCGCCCGGATGGTGGCGCTCGCGAAGGCCTCCTCGCTGGCGGCCGCCGTGATCGGGGGTGTTGCAGCCGGTTTCGCGGTGTCGGCGGCCGGCTCGCTGCCGGCCTCCGTGCCAACCCATGACGTGATCACCGCCGGGACGACGCTGGGCGCGTCGGTGCTGCTTGCCCTCGCGGCGCTGTACCTGGAGCGCTGCTGCCGTGTCCCGGACGATCCCGGACCCGGCCAGTACGTCCCGCCGCGCCCCGCAGATCATTTTCATTGAGGGCACGGCGGCCCGCCGGCGCCCTCGGCTGGGCCGCCCCGGCTGGGGCCACCACCCGCCGCCGTGGCTATGCTCGGGTGATGTACCGGGGCCCACCAGGGGCACCGGTCCGTCCGGTACCCGCTGAGGACTGGAACGAGATGAATTCTGAATCAGGCGCGTTCGACGCGCAGGAACCTGCCGGGGCAGACGAGCACCCAGCCCGGCTCCGGGTCGGCATCATCGGGCCGGGCCGGGTGGGCGCCGCGCTCGGCGTCGCACTCACCCGGGCCGGTCATCAGGTGGTCGCGGTGGCCGCGGTGTCGGACACGTCCGTCCAGCGCGCCCGCGATCATTTTCCCGCGGCCCCGGTCGCCGAGCCTGCCGACGTGATCGCCGCCGCCGATCTCGTCCTGCTGACCGTGCCCGACGATGCCCTGCCCGGGTTGATCGCCGGGCTCGCGGCCACCGGGGCCGCGGTGGGGGGACGGCTGCTCGCGCACACGAGCGGCCGGTACGGCGCGGGTGTGCTCGAGTCCGCTACCCGGCTGGGGGCGCTCCCGCTGGCGCTGCACCCGGTGATGACGTTTACCGGCCGCAGCGACGACATCCAGCGGATGCACGGGATCTGCTTCGGCATCACCGCCCCGGACCAGCTCAGGCCCGTCGCGGAGGCCCTCGTCATCGAGATGGGCGGCGAGCCGGTCTTCATCGCCGAGGAAAACCGGGGCCTCTACCACGCGGCCCTCGCCAGCGCGGCCAACCACCTGGTCACGCTCGTGACCGAATCGTGCGACCTGCTGCGGGCCGCCGGGGCGGCTGATCCGGCCCGGATGCTCAGCCCGCTGCTGTTCGCCGCGCTGGACAACGCGCTGCGGCTGGGTGACGCGGGCCTGACCGGACCGGTGGCCCGCGGCGACGCCGGCACGGTAGCCGGGCACCTCGAGAGCCTGCGCGACGCGGCCCCCGAGGCGCTGGCCGTCTACGTCGCGCTGGCCCGCCTCACCGCAGGCCGCGCGCTGGCCGCCGGACTGCTCACCGCGCCCGATGCGGCCCGCCTGCTGGACGTGCTCTCCGGGGCGGCGCGATGACCGGCGCGCCCACCCGCCCCGCTGAGCCCGCGCGGCCTGCTAAGCCCACCCGGCCCGCTAGGCCCGGCGGCCCCATCCTGGCGGCCAGCCTCGCTGACCTCGCCGCCGCGCGCGGGCGCCTCGGCTCGCCGGTCGTCTTGGTGCCCACGATGGGAGCGCTGCATGACGGGCACCAGAGCCTGCTGCGGCACGCAGCCCGCCTGGCCGCCCCGGACGGAGCCGTGGTCGTCTCCATCTTCGTCAACCCGCGGCAATTCGGGCCGGGGGAAGACCTCGACCGCTATCCGCGTACCCTCGACGCCGATCTGACGCTGTGCGCGGACGAAGGCGCAGCCGTCGTCTTCGCCCCGGCCGCGAGCGAGATATATCCGGCGCAGCCCGTCGTGACCGTCGATCCCGGGCCCATGGGGCAGGTGCTCGAGGGCGAGTTCCGGCCCGGCTTCTTCGGCGGCGTACTGACCGTAGTCCTCAAGCTTTTCGGGCTGGTCCGGCCGGATATCGCGGTATTCGGGGAAAAGGACGCGCAGCAGCTGGCCCTGGTGCGCCGGATGTCCGCCGACCTCAACCTCGGTATCCAGATCGCGTCGGTCCCGACGTTCCGTGACGACGACGGGCTGGCCACATCCAGCCGCAACCGGTACCTGTCGGCGGCCGAACGCCGCGTGGCGCTCGCGCTTCCTGCCGCGCTCCAGGCCGGCCGGGCGGAAGCCGCCAACGGTCCCCGGGCGGTCGCTGAGGCGGCCGGCAAGAGCCTGGACCGGGTGGCCGGGATCCTGGTTCCGGCCGACGGGACCGGCGGCCCTGCGGGCGCCGTCGCGCCGCAGGTGCCGGTGACCGTCGATTACCTCGCCTTGGTGGATCCGCTTGCGTTTGCGCCCGTGCCGCCCGGCTTTACCGGCACGGCGATCCTCGCGGTCGCCGCGCGCGTCGGCGGTACGCGCCTGATCGACAACGTCCAGGTCGAGTTCACCTGACGCAGGGCACGGGGTTTGGCACGCACTGAGGGGGACACGATGCTGCTGGCGATCGATGTGGGCAACACGAACACGGTGCTCGGCATCTTCGACGGTGAGGAAGTGATCGAGCACTGGCGGATCGCCACCGTGCCCGACCGGACGGCCGACGAGATCGCCGTCGTGCTGCGCGGCCTGCTCACGCAGAGCGCCGTATTCAAAGACACGGCACGCTGGGGAACGCCCGCCACGGCCGGCCTGCCGGACGGCGGAATCGCCGGTATCGCCCTCTGCTCGACGGTGCCGTCCGTGCTGCACGAGATGCGGGAGATGTGCCAGCGGTATTACCGCGAGGTGCCCGCGGTCATCGTCGAGCCCGGCGTCAAGACCGGCATCCCGATCCGGATGGACAATCCAAAGGAGGTCGGCAGCGACCGCATTATGAATGCGCTGGCCGCGGTGCGCTTGTTTGGCGGCCCCGCCGTCGTGGTGGACTTCGGCACGTCAACCAACTTCGACGCGGTCAGCGCGCGCGGGGAGTTCGTGGGCGGGGCGCTCGCGCCCGGTATCGAGATATCCGTCGACGCGCTGTCGCGCCGGGCCGCCCAGCTGCTCAAGGTGGAGCTGACCCGGCCGCCCCGGGTCATCGGCAAGAACACCGTCGAAGCCCTGCAATCAGGCATTGTCTACGGGTTCGCCGGGCAGGTGGAGGGGATCACCCGGCGGATGGCCCGCGAACTGGCCCCCGCCGACCCGGAATCGGTCACGATCATCGCGACCGGCGGCCTTGCCCCCCTGGTCATCAACGAAGTCAGTATCATCGACGCGCACGAGCCGTGGCTGACCCTGATCGGGCTCCGGCTCGTCTTCGAGCGGAACGCCGCCGCGGAGTCCTGAACCGCGGGGCGATGCGGAAACCCGCGTGCCGGTCGCCGACCGGCACCGGTAGCCTCAGGCACGTGACCGACAACCATCCGGCGGATGACAGCCGCGACATCACCGCAGGGCCTGTTCCCGGCGCCGGCGCCGAACTTCCGGAGCAGATGCGCGTCCGGATGGGCAAACGCGACGCGCTGCGCGAAGCCGGGATCGATCCCTACCCGGTCGGCTTTCCGCGCACGGCCACGATCGCGGAGATCCGGGCGAGGTACGAAGGCCTGCCGCTGGATACGTCGACGGGCGACAAGGTGGCCGTGGCCGGCCGCGTGATGCTGTCGCGCATCGGCGGCAAGCTGTGCTTTGCCACCATCCGCGACGGCACCGGCGACATCCAGGTCATGATCTCGCTGGCCAAGGTGGGTGAGCAGGCGCTGGCCGCCTGGAAGCGGGACGTCGATCTGGGCGACCACGTGGGCGTGTGGGGCGAGGTGGTGACCTCGCGCAGCGGTGAGCTTTCGGTCCTCGCCGATTCGTTCGTGATCACCGCCAAAAGCCTCCGGCCGCTGCCGGACAAGCACAAGGGGTTTAGCGACATCGAGTCGCGCGTGCGTCAGCGTTACGTGGACCTGATCGTCAACCCGGAGGCGCGCCGGATGGCCCGGCTGCGCAGCGATGTCATCCGCTCGATCCGGGAGCAGATGCATGAGCGCGGCTACCTGGAGGTGGAGACGCCGGTCCTGCAGGCCATCTACGGCGGTGCCAACGCGCGCCCGTTCATCACCCGCGGTAACGCCTACGACAGCCAGCTCTACCTGCGCATCGCGCTGGAGCTCTATCTCAAGCGGCTCATCGTGGGCGGTATCGAGAAGGTCTACGAGATCAGCCGGGTGTTCCGCAACGAGGGTGTGGACAGTACTCATAATCCCGAGTTCACGATGCTGGAGGCCTATGAGGCGTACGGCGACTACAACACGGTCGCCACGCTTACCCGGGAGCTGATCCAGAACGCCGCGCGCACCGCCCTGGGCAGCACGGTGATCCGCCGCGCAGACGGCAGCGAGCACGACATCGGCGGTGAGTGGAAGTCGTTCACCGTTTATGCCGCGATCTCGGCCGCCCTGGGCGAGGAGGTCACCTCCGGCACGAACGAAGAAGAGCTCCGCAAGCTGTGCGCGCAGGCGGGCGTCCCGGTCGAGCCGGGCTGGAACCCTGGCCAGATCGTCCTGGAAATGTACGAGCGGCTGGTGGAGAAGCAGACCGTCGAGCCGACGTTCTACCGGGACTTCCCGGTGGAGGTCTCCCCGCTGACCCGGGCGCACCGGTTGGATCCGCGGCTGGCCGAACGATGGGATCTGGTCGCGTTCGGCGCCGAGCTGGGTACCGGCTATTCAGAACTGGCCGATCCGGTCGAGCAGCGGGAGCGGCTGACCGCGCAGTCTCTGCTCGCGGCCGGGGGTGACCCCGAGGCGATGCAGCTGGACGAGGACTTCCTGCGGGCGCTCGAATTCGGCATGCCGCCGACCGGTGGCGTGGGGGTGGGCATCGACCGCCTGCTCATCATGTTCACCGGCGTGAGCATCCGGGAGACAATCCTGTTCCCCTTCGTCAAGCCCGAATAACGGCCCAGCGATCCCGGGCCAGCGGCCCGGGCGGACGGCCGTTGCCACGCGAGCACTATGCGCGCGGGTTACACCGAGTCGCTCATACCGGCACGGCGAGTCCGGGCCGTGAGGCCCGGCGGGCGGCCGGTGTGTCGGCGAAAGTGCCGCAGCGGGGCGCGAAGCACGGCGGGGGGTTCCGGGGGTCGTCCCCCGGGCCGGCACGGCGGGGGGTTCCGGGGGTCGTCCCCGGGCCTGCACGGCGGGGGGTTCCGGGGGGTCGTCCCCCTGGCCGGCACGGCGAGTCCGGGCTTCCGGCCCGGTGAGTGGCCGGTGTGCGAGCGGGTACCGCAGCGGGGCGCGAAGCGCCGCGGGGTTCCAGGGGTCGCCCCCTGGGCCAGCACAGCTCAGGCTTCGATGCGGACGGCGCCGACGTAGATGCTCCAGTCAATGGGCTGGACCATGACGTCCTGCCCGAAGGACGGTGCGTCGACCATCAGGCCATTGCCGATGTAGATGCCTACGTGGCTGATGTCGGCGAAGAAGAAGACCAGGTCGCCGGGCTTAAGCTGGCTGCGCGAAACGTGCTCCCCCTCGTTCCACTGATCGCCGGTGTAGTGGTCCAGGGTGATTCCCTCTTGGGCGTAGGCCCACGTGGCCAGCCCGGAGCAGTCAAAGTCGCCTGGACCTGCAGCACCCCAGATGTAGGGGTCACCGCGCCTGGTCAGGGCCGCCCGGAGCGCGACCGCACCGACGCCGTTGCCGCCCGGTAGGGCGATGTTCGGGTACTGCCCGGTCTGGTTGAAGATCGCCATGGCCCGCGTCATCGCCGAGCTGTTGACCTTGTCGATCTCGCTCTGGATGGCCTTGGTCTTCGCGTTCATGGCCGACTCGAGGGCGGTCACCTTGGCGATCTGCTGCTGGGCGGTCTGGTGAGCGCGTCTGTCCGCCGCCTGGGCCGCCGTGAGCTGGGAAACCCTCGTCCCGTTCTCCTGATCGAGCTGCTGCATGATGGAGGCCTGGTTGAGGAACTGGTCAGCGTTATCGGCGGTAAGGATCTGCAGCGTCGGGTCATAACCGGCGTTCTCGTAGCTGGCCGCGGCGAGCCGTGAGACCGCGGCCTGGCTCGTCTTGAGGGCGGCCGCATCCTTCGCCGCCGCCTGTTCGGCCTTCGCGGCCGAGGTGCTCGCCGAAGAGAGCTCGACCCGCAGGCCGTCGTACTGCTCGCTCAGCGCGTTGATCTGGTAGGTGAGCTGCTGGGCCTGTGCCACCAGGGAACTCAGTGTCGGAGACGGCGTCCGGGTCTGCGCGCTACTGATCTCGCCGGGCAGGGAAAGGGCGCATGCGGTCGCCGCACCGGTCAGAACCGCCGCAAACCGCCATGAACGCGACACCGCGATCCCCGCGCGAGAGCGCGAGCATCCAGATACGTCTCCCGCCCCGAGCGCTGAACGCCGCACAGAAGGCCTCCTCTCGCGGACGGCCTGTTCGACGTTGGCATCATCCGTGTCGGTCGTCTATCGGTGGCAACAGCGATGCACGATATTGGATCCGCTAATGGCGTGCCAACCGGAACGGCACAACTCGCGCGGTGTTTTTGCGCCTGCCGCATCGGTACCGGCCAGGACCGCGATCTGCGCCGCCGTACCGGCTAGGGTGGACCCGCCATGGGATACACGGTCAGGCAGGCGCGTACCGCCGACGTCCCGGGAATCCGCGGCCTGATCGACGCAAACGTGGGATCTGGGCGCCTGCTCGGCAAGACCACCGTCACGCTGTACGAGGACGTCCAGGAATTCTGGGTAGCCGAGCAGGAGCCCGATGGGCTCCTCGCCGGCTGCGGGGCCCTGCACGTGCTGTGGGAAGACCTGGCCGAGATCAGGACCATCGCGGTCCGTGCGGATTGCCAGGGCCAGGGAATCGGGCGCCTGATCGCCGACGTCCTGCTCGACCGGGCGCGCGAGCTGGGTGTGCAGCGGGTGTTCGTGCTGACCTTCGCGGTCGAGTTCTTCGGCAGCCTCGGTTTCAGGGAGACCTTCGGCACGCCGGTCGCGCCTGATGTCTACGCCGAGCTGCTGCGGTCCTACGACGAGGGCGTCGCTGAGTTCCTCGGTCTCGACTGGGTGAAGCCGAACACACTGGGGAACACGCGGATGCTGCTGCACTTGCGGGCCGTTCCCGACCCGCCTCAGCGGGCCTGAATCTGACCCATGAAGATGCTCACAGCAGCCGGAGCTGCCGGGACGGAACAGGCGGACCCGGCCATACTCGCCGTCGTATCCGGCGTCCTTGATCACCCCGCCCCCGCGTAGCCGGCAATCGCCCCGGCGTAGCCGGCTAATCGCCTCGGCAAACGCCGTTCCGCCGATACCGGCCAGATCGTCCGCGGGCACCTCCTGGAGGATGGCGAGTTCTGGCCCGAACGCGGCGACAAGCCGGCCAATGACCGCGTTAACGCTCTTGCTCTTCGGCCCCACGGAGAGGATCTCGCTAATAATTTCCGCAAGCGGAACGAGATTATTGAGGTCCGCGGCACCCTCGGGGCGGAAGCCATCCGGGCGGTCTGCGAGTTCAGCGACCCGGTGCAGGACCCCGACGGTGAGTGGTTTATGACACTCAGGGCACGCTCCGTCACGCGCGCGCGTTTGCCCGGGCTCGAACCTGATCCCGCACTTGCGGTGCCCGTCCAGGTGGTACTTGCCTTCGTCCGGATAGAACTCGGTGGTTCCGGCGAGGCCGTCTCCCGTGCGCAGGGCTTCGGCGATCGAGAAGAAGTCCATCGCGGCCCTGAAAGTTGTCGCTTCGCGCCCCAGCGCCGGCGGTGAATGGGCGTCGGAGTTACTGACGAGTCGATAAGCATCCAGCGATGAGCACATCCAGTTCATGCGCGGATCCGAAGACAGGCCTGTCTCCACCGCGAATATTTCGCCGGCAAGATCGCCGTAGCAGTCGGCGACCGCGTTGAAACCGGACCGGGAACCAAGAACAGCGAACCAAGGTGTACAGATATGTGCCGGAACCAAGTAGCAGCCCGGCCCTGCTACAAGCGTGATCTCGAGCAGGTCTCGTGAGTCAAGACCGAGGCCGGGCCGCCCATCCGACGCGAGGTTGCCGATCTTCGACGCAGATGCGGTGATGCGGTCCGCCGCCTCGAACGTCGGAGCGTATATATGGCGATGCACTTTACGTGTGTGCTCATCACGGCGATAGATAGTGGAGATCTCCACGGAGAGCATGAATCGCACCGGTTGCTCACACGCAGCCGGCACCTGCCGGACAGGTCCCTTTCGAGATCGGGCCGCAGGCGCAGCAGCCCGCTTCTGCGGCAACAAGAGTGCCTTTCAGTTCGTCCCGCCACGCGGGATGGGTGAAGTCGCCGGTGCCGAGCACGCTGATGCCCTTGCGCAGTGCCCCGGCCGGTAGGTGAGAGATGTCGCAGTCCCGGCTGCACGCGCGTGAAAACTTCGAGTGGATGTGGAGGTCGGCGTGGAACGTTGCCGTTTACTGCCCCTCCCGGCTTAGACCGCGGGCGGTGACCGGTCCGATCCCGCCACGCGATGTCTGTTCATGAGACGGAACGTCACGCCACCGCCGTCCCGCCACCCCGGGCTTCCCGGGCGGCGACCCAGACGGGTCGTTGCCCGGCGGTCGCGGGCGTGCCCGTGCGGCACGCCGGAGATCATCGGGAGTAAGCGCTGTGAACTGGGAAGAAGACGCCGGAGAGCCGTGGTTCGCTGTCGCCAGGAAACGGTGCCGCGGGCCAGGGCGCGCCAGGACGCGGGCCAGGGCGCGGGCGGCCGCACGGCCGCCAGCAGCGTTGAGACACAATGGTGAGCGGGAGTGCGGTCCCGGCGCCGAAAGCCGGAGCTCCGGGCAAGACGGTCGCCCGCCATGACAGCCGCGCGGATTGTGCGGGCCGTCCCCCGGGCCCGCCAGGCGCCCCGGGCCGGGCGCCCGGCGGCCGGATAACAGCAGCGCCGGTATGGGCGCCTTGACCAGCCTGCGGAACGAACTTCATAAGAGAGCAGTACGAACATTTTGGGAACTTGCGTTAAGCACATGCGCGGTAGCACACCGCAGCGCGCTGTTGGCGGCAAACGCCTATGCGTTAAACGGCAAGGGAGGAGGGCGCCTTGTTGAAGGATCTGGCGGCGCTGACCCCGCCAGCGGTTGTTTGCGCTGCGTTCCTCATCGGTCTTGTCCTGTTGCTGCGGCGTGAGATGGCACCCAAGCGCAGAGTGCGTGAAGACTCCGGCAGTGAACACGATATTTCCGGCAACAACGGCATTATCGGCGCCAAGGCTCCCACATCGGCTGCCGGCTCAGATGAGCATGATGATGCCGCCCGATCACCCGATGGCGACGCTCGCTGATCATCAGCCCTGGTGCCGTTCGGCCAACTAAGAGTTCGACCTGCCTGGAAGATCCCGGTGCTCCTGCGTTGCCGCTGAGCCAGCACTTAGAATCGCCTCAGAGTTAGGAAGAACGCGCTCAACGCGGCAATCGGCATCGCTCGGCAGGAATGCTAACAGGGCACGCAATGCATGATTACGGAGAGTTACCGCATCCCGGGGGGAGTAGTCCGTCGTTGACGGCATGACACATGCTAACTTTGCGCTATCGCGCCAATCTTCTTGCCCCCTGAATTGGCAACAGCAACATGGCGGGTATATCTTCAGTTCAGAAATATGTGTGATCCACAGAAGGGCTGGTTCCATGGCACAGAAGGTTCAAGTGCTTCTCGTCGACGATCTTGACGGCGGCGAGGCCACCGAGACCCTATCGTTTGGTCTTGATGGCAGCTCGTATGAGATCGACCTTAGCTCGGCCAACGCCGACAAGATCCGCAAAGAACTGGCCCTCTACATCGAGCACGCTCGCAAAGTGAGCGCGCCGACTAGGCGCCGCCGTCCGCGTACCGGTCCGGGCCGCCAGCGCAGCGCGGAAATCAGGGACTGGGCGAAGCAGCGCGGTTACCACGTCAACGAGCGCGGGCGTATTCCCGCTTCGATCGTTTCCGAGTACGAGGCCTCCCACTAAGGCCGCACTAACCCACGCGGGCTAACTGCGCGGGTGGGGTGCTTTCCGTCGTATCCCGCACGGCGGCCCTCCCGACCGGCAGCGTCCGGGAGGGCCCCGGGGCAATAACCGCCTTCCGCTTCCTATTTTCTCAGCAGATCTTCGGCGGCAGGCACGGCGCAGCCGGAGAACGCGGCGCGGCCGAAGAGCACTATGCAATCGAGGAACACGGTCGAGCCGAAGAACACGGGTGCAGTGCCGCGGTAATGCTCTCCGCCGCGGTGCGTGCCAGGCCACCAGACCGCCGTCAGGCTCGCTCAAGAGCCTGCGGATCTGGGCACGGCCACCATCCCGCGCGGCCGCAGCCGCTCGCACGGCGGATGCCAGTGCCGTTGTGAGGGAGTAATCGCTGGCCGGTCTGCCGTTCGCTTGCGGCGTAGCGGGAACACCACGGGCCGTTGACGCGGTTTCATGGGATGAACGCTGCCCTTCCGGGGAACTTTAACCGTATGACCTACGGCACGAAGCGCACCGCCGGGGCGCGCGGCTACGATGCGGATAACGGCAGGGCATGACTTTCTGTACCTGCCCGACCGCGCTGTGAGGAGAGCAACGATATGTTCGAGAGGTTTACCGACCGAGCGCGGCGGGTTGTGGTCCTGGCTCAGGAAGAAGCCAGGATGCTCAATCACAACTACATCGGCACCGAGCACATCCTGCTGGGCCTCATCCACGAGGGTGAAGGCGTGGCGGCGAAGGCCCTGGAATCCCTGGGGATCAGTCTCGAGGCCGTGCGCCAGCAGGTCGAGGAGATTATCGGCCAGGGCCAGCAGGCACCGTCCGGGCACATCCCCTTTACTCCGCGCGCCAAGAAGGTGCTGGAGCTGTCCCTGCGTGAGGCGCTGCAGCTCGGTCACAACTACATCGGCACCGAGCACATTCTGCTGGGCCTCATCCGCGAAGGCGATGGGGTGGCCGCCCAGGTGCTGGTCAAGCTCGGCGCCGACTTGAACCGGGTCCGCCAGCAGGTGATCCAGCTGCTGCACGGTTACCAGGGCAAGGAGCCCGCGTCGGCCGGGACGTCGGCGGAGTCCGCCCCGTCCACCTCCCTGGTGCTCGACCAGTTCGGCCGTAACCTGACCGCCGCCGCGCGGGAAGGCAAGCTGGACCCAGTCATCGGGCGCGAGAAGGAAATCGAGCGCGTGATGCAGGTGCTCTCGCGCCGCACGAAGAATAACCCTGTTCTGGTGGGCGCGCCTGGCGTCGGTAAAACCGCCGTCGTGGAGGGGCTGGCCCAGAAGATCGTCCAGGGCGAGGTGCCCGAGACGATCAAGGACAAGCAGCTGTACACGCTGGACCTCGGTGCGCTGGTCGCTGGGTCGAGGTACCGCGGTGACTTCGAAGAGCGGCTGAAGAAGGTGCTCAAGGAGATCCGCACCCGCGGCGACATCATCTTGTTCATCGACGAGATCCACACGCTCGTCGGTGCGGGCGCGGCCGAGGGCGCCATTGACGCGGCCTCCATCCTGAAGCCGATGCTGGCCCGGGGTGAGCTGCAGACGATCGGCGCCACCACGCTGGATGAGTACCGCAAATACCTTGAGAAGGATGCGGCGCTCGAGCGGCGGTTCCAGCCGATCCAGGTGCAGGAGCCGACGATCTCGCACACGATCGAGATCCTCAAGGGCCTGCGGGACCGGTACGAGGCGCACCACCGGGTGTCCATCACCGACGGCGCGCTGGTGGCCTCGGCACAGCTCGCCGACCGCTACATCAGCGACCGGTTCCTGCCGGACAAGGCGATCGACCTGATCGACGAGGCCGGGTCGCGGATGCGGATCCGCCGGATGACCGCGCCGCCGGACCTGCGCGAGTACGACGAGAAGATCGCCCAGGTCCGCCGGGAGAAGGAGTCGGCCATCGACTCCCAGGACTTCGAGAAGGCCGCGGCGCTGCGTGACAACGAGAAGCAGCTGCTGGCCAAGAAGGCGACCCGGGAGAAGGAGTGGAAGGCCGGCGACATGGATGTCGTCGCCGAGGTGAACGAGGAGCTCATCGCCGAGGTGCTGGCCACGGCCACCGGCATCCCGGTGTTCAAGCTCACCGAGGAGGAGTCGCAGCGGCTGCTCCGGATGGAAGACGAGCTGCACAAGCGGGTCATCGGCCAGAACGACGCCATCAGGGCGCTGTCCCAGGCCATCCGCCGGACCCGGGCCGGGCTGAAGGACCCGAAGCGCCCCGGCGGCTCGTTCATCTTCGCCGGCCCGTCCGGGGTCGGTAAGACCGAGCTGTCCAAGACGCTGGCGGAGTTCCTGTTCGGGGATGAGGACGCGCTGATCCAGCTCGACATGAGCGAGTACATGGAGAAGCACACCGTGTCCCGGCTGTTCGGTTCCCCGCCCGGCTACGTCGGGTACGAGGAGGGCGGGCAGCTCACCGAGAAGGTGCGCCGGCGGCCGTTCTCGGTCGTGCTCTTCGACGAGGTCGAGAAGGCCCATCAGGACATCTTCAACTCGCTGCTGCAAATCCTGGAAGACGGCCGCCTGACCGACGCCCAGGGCAAGACGGTGGACTTCAAGAACACCGTCATCATCATGACGACGAACCTCGGCACGCGGGACATCTCCAAGGGGGTGTCCGTCGGCTTCGCGAAGGCTGACGAGTCCCGCAGCTCCTACGAGCGGATGAAGAGCCGCGTGCAGGAGGAGCTGAAGCAGCACTTCCGGCCCGAGTTCCTCAACCGTGTCGACGACATCATCGTGTTCCACCAGCTCGCGCGGGAGGAGATCTTCCGCATCGTGGACCTGATGGTCGCCAAGGTCGACGAGCGGCTGAAGGACCGCGACATGGGTCTCGAGCTCCGGCCGGGCTGCAAAGGCGCTGCTGTCGGAGCGCGGTTACGACCCCGTGCTCGGGGCCCGCCCGCTGCGCCGGACGATCCAGCGCGAGATCGAGGACCCGCTGTCGGAGAAGATCCTCTTCGGTGAGCTCCGGCCGGGCCAGATCGTGATCGTCGACAGCGAGGGCGAAGGCGCACCGGCCACGTTCACCTTCACCGGCATCGCCAAGCCGGGGGCGGTGCCCGACGCGCCTCCGGAGGAAATCGAGTCGGCAAGCAGCACTGACGGCCCGCCCGCCGTCTGACCCTGCCGAACGCCTCACGGTGCCCGGACCGCATGAGTGGTCCGGGCACCGTTCGCTTCTACCGGCGGCACTATCGTGGGCTACGGCGAGGCGCTCATACCGGGCCAGCGAACCGGGCTTCCGGCCCGGTGAGCGGCCGGTGTGCCGGCGAGTTACCGCAGCGGGGCGCGCAGCGCAGCGGGGGTTCCGGGGGGTCGTCCCCTCGGGCTAGCACGGGAGTGCGTACTCGCCATTGGGCAGGACGTCCACGAGGCCGTCCGCCACCAGGCCGTCCAGGGCGCGCGCCCGCTGAACCGGCACCGGCCAGACCGCGTCGAGCTGGCCGGCGGTGACGGGCCCTTCCGCGTCGCGGAGCGCGGCCAGCAACCGTCCCCGGCACTGCCGGTCGGTTCCCTCGTAACGCTGCCCCACGGGCCGTTCGGCGGCGGGCGGGCGTCCCGCCCTTAGCCAGGAGCAGTCGCGTGCGAGGGGGCACGCCGCGCAGCGCGGTCGCGCGGCGGTGCAGACCAGCGCGCCGAGTTCCATGACTCCCACCGACCAGCGGGCTGCGATCCGCGGCTCGGCGGGAAGCAGCGACTCGGCCAGCCGCCACTCGGCGGCCGACGGCGTACGGCCGGGAAACTCCGCGCCAGTGACCAGGCGGCACATCACCCGGCGCACGTTGGTGTCTAGGACCGGGTAGCGCTGCTCGAAGGCGAAGCTGGCGACCGCGGCGGCGGTGTAGCGGCCGATACCGGGCAGGGCCAGCAGCGCCTCGTAGGAAGGCGGGACGCCGCCGCCGTGACGCTCGGTCAGGGTCCGGGCCGCCTCGTGCAGCCAGAGAGCGCGCCGGGGATAACCGAGCCGTCCCCACTGCCGGACGGCCTCGCCGGCCGGAACGGCGGCGAGGTCGGCGGGTGCCGGCCACCGGCTGAGCCAGTCCCGGTGGGCCGGCAGTACGCGTGCCACCGGTGTCTGCTGGAGCATGATCTCGCTGACCAGGATCGACCACGGGGACGCGTCCGGAGAGCGCCAGGGGAGGTCACGCGCCTGATCCGCGTACCAGTCGAGGACCGGCTCGAGATAACGGCTTGTCATGACAATGCACGATTGTCGCACGTCAGAGGGCCCGCTGCGAGGCCGGTCGGCCGGCGAGCCGCCCGGCCGGAGTGCCGCCCCCAGATAATACTGAGTGCATGGATCCGAATGCTCGGCGTAGCAGAAGTCGGGCTCGCGAGGCCGACCCGTACTGGCAGCGCCGGTTCTTTGCTCTCGTGGCCGGCCTCGGGGTGATCGGGCTGCTGGCCTGGGCGTGCTCCGGTATCTCCGGCGGGAAACCCGCGTCCCAGTCCTCCCGGAGCGGTCAGGTATCGGCGGTGGCGTACGGGAGCACCGCCGCGGGGCAGCCGGGGGCAGGTGCGGGAGCGGCGTCCCCGGCATCATCCGTACGGCCCGGCGTGCCGGGATCCGCGTCGCCCGGCTCGCCGTCCTCGTCCTCGCCCGCGTCCTCGTCCAGCGGGGCGGCCTTGTCGTCTCCCCACCCGGCTGCCTCCGGCCGTTCCGCCCCACCCCCGGCGCGCGGGACCGGCAAGAGCCGCCCGGCCCAGGCCGCAGCCGGGGGCGGCGCCTGCCCGGCGGCCGACATCGTGCTGACCCTGCTGGCGAGCGAGCCGAGCTATGGGCCGCGCGCCCAGCCGAGGTTCCAGATCGAAATCGTCTCCACCGGCCCGACGGCGTGCGCCTTTGACATCGGCCTGGCGTCCCTGCGCGTGGTAGTCACACACGGGGGCGAGATCGCGTGGAATTCGGGGGCCTGCCTGCGCAACCCGACCTCCCGTCTCACCCGCCTCCGGCGGGGCGTTCCCGTCGCCGTGTCCGTGGTGTGGAATCGGAGCCTTACCGCCGCCGGCTGCCCGACCACGGTCATGGCTGCCTCGCAGCGCACCTACGTGGCCGTCGCCCGGAGCGGAACGGCCCAGAGCCCCGGCCAGGCGTTCCGGCTGAAGTGACGGCTCCGGCCGGCGGCCTGGAGACGGCTTGGCTTCAGTCACCGAGCGCCGCCGTGATCGCGTGCCGGACGTCTTCCACCTCCCGGACGTCCATCAGGCCCTTCAGGTCGTCGCTGGGCACCACCGCGAGATGGCTCTTGCGGCCCTCCGGCGGAGGCGCGGACGAGGGCAGGCCACCGGAGCCTGGCGGGACGATCGCCCGGCGGAAGCCCATGCGCTCGGCCTCCGCAAGCCGCCGGGCGACGCCGCTCACCCGGCGGACCTCCCCGGCCAGGCCTACCTCGCCGATCGCGATAACGCCCGCCGGGACACTCAGGTCTGAGACCGAGCTGGCCAGGGCCACCGCCATGGCCAGATCGACCGACGGCTCGGTCAGCCGCACACCGCCGACCGTCGCCGCGTAGACGTCCTGGCGGCCGAGCCTGAACTCGGTGTGCCGCTGGAGGACCGCCAGCACCATGCCGACCCGCGCCCCGTCGAGGCCCGACGTCACCCGCCGCGGCATGTCGAGCACCGACGGGCCAACGAGCGTCTGGACCTCCGCCACCAGCGGGCGCCTGCCCTCCAGGGTGACCGTCACGCACGTGCCGGGGACCCGCACGCTGCGCTGGGACAGGAACAGCCCGCTCGGGTCTGGCAGCCCGATCAGCCCGTATTCGCCGAGGTCGAAGCAACCCACCTCGTCGGTGGGGCCGTACCGGTTCTTCACCGCGCGGACCATGCGCAGCTGGGAGTGCCGGTCGCCCTCGAAGTGCAGCACCACGTCCACCATGTGCTCCAGGGTGCGCGGGCCCGCGATGGAGCCGTCCTTGGTCACATGGCCGACCAGAATCGTGGCCAGCGAACGCTCCTTCGCGGCCCTGGTCAGCGCGCCCGCGACCTCGCGGACCTGGGTAACCCCCCCGGGGGTGCCATCCACTCCCTGAGCCGTGATCGTCTGCACCGAATCGATGATGAGCAGATCTGGCCGCACGGCCTCGACGTGCCCGAGCACAGCGGCCAGATCCGTCTCCGCCGCCAGGAACAGGTTGTCGCTGACCGCCCCGATCCGGTCGGCCCGGAGCCGCACCTGTGCGGCCGATTCCTCCCCCGTGACGTAGAGCACCGAGCCGGATCCCGCGACCAGCGCCGCCGCCTCCAGCAGCAGCGTCGACTTCCCGACGCCCGGCTCGCCAGCCAGCAGCAGGACCGCGCCCGGGACCAGGCCGCCGCCGAGCACCCGGTCCAGTTCGTCGAGCCCGGTCGGCCGCGCGCTCGCCGCCCGCGCGTCCACGGCCCTGATCGGGATCGCGGGCGAGCTCACCGGACCTGGTCCTGGCGCGCGGACGCCCGCCCGGACGAGACGGGAAACCCCCGCCTCCCCGATCGTGCCCCAGGCCTGGCACTCCCCGCACCGGCCCACCCATTTGGGCGCCTGCCAGCCGCACTCCGCGCAGTGGTAGACGCTGCCTGCCGGTGACTTAGCCATGGCTGGCACCCTAGCCCCGGGGGCTGACATTTCCGCGGCCCCGCCGCGGTGGCCGGATGGAGTGATTGGGACCGGCGCCAACATAAGCTTGCTCGACGGGGTCCTGTGCACCGTGTACGGAGGGACTGGGCGTGGAGGGACGGATATTGATCGAGGCTGACCGGACGGCCAGGCACGCCCGTCGCGCTGTCCACGTCGTCCGTCTACCCGGACCGGACGCCAGACGCCTTCGAGGCGGCTGTCCGGCTCGGTTACGACGGCATCGAGGTCATGGTCTACACCGACCCGGTGAGCCAGGACGTCGACGTGCTCAGCCGGCTGATCGACTACCACCAGATCCCCATCCTCGCCGTGCACGCGCCCAGCCTGCTGCTCACGCAGCGGGTGTGGGGACGCGAGCCATGGGAGAAACTGCGGCGCTCGAAGGACCTTGCCGAACGGCTCGGCGCGAAGGTCGTGGTGGTGCACCCGCCGTTCCGCTGGCAGCGCGATTATGCACTGGGTTTCGAGGCCGGTATCGCGGCCATGGAGGCGGCGACGGACGTGATCTTCGCCGTGGAGAACATGTTCCCGCTGCGCGCCGGTGGCCGGGAGATCGTCCCGTACGCCCCCACCTGGGATCCCACCGCCATGGAGTGCACCCACGTCACGCTGGACCTGTCGCACACGGCCGCCTCCGGGTCCGACGCCCTGACCATGGCCGCCGATCTGGGCACCCGTCTGGCGCACGTGCATCTGGCCGACGGGACCGGTGTTCCGAACGGCCCGTTCCCCGACGAGCACCTGGTGCCGGGACGCGGCAGCCAGCCGTGCGCGGAGGTCCTGCGGCGGCTCACCGCCGACGGATATCCGGGCATGGTCGTCCTGGAGGTGAACACGCGCCGGGCCCTCACGCGGGACGAGCGCATGGCGGACCTGGCCGAGTCGCTGGCCTTTGCCCGCGAGCACCTGACCCAGGTCCCGGCGCACTGAACCCGGCCCTGGCCCGGTCCGGGTGCCGGCCCAGCCCGCTGACCCGCCGCCGGCGGTGGACGGGCGGATGAGTGAAGGGGAATGCTGTGGGCATGGACGCTGGCCGTGCGCGCGGGGAGGCCCGGACGGGGAAGAACGCGACGCTGATCACTGTGGCGCCCACCGGGGCAGAAGCCGGCCAGGAGGCCGCACCGGCCCTGCCGGTGACCCTCGATGAACTCGTCGCCACCGCGAAGGAATGCCAGGCCGCGGGAGCGGCGGTGGTGCACGTGCACATCAGGGACGACCGGGCGCGCCCGACCCTCGACCGGGGCCGGCTCACCGACACGGTTGCCGCGCTGCGGGAGGCGACCGACCTCGTGGTGCAGCTGTCCACCGGCGGCGCGGTCACCGACAGCTTCGACGACCGGCTGGCCGTGCTCGAGGCCGCACCCGACGCCTGCTCGCTGACGTGCGGGACCGTCAACTTCGGCGACGAGGTGTTCGCGAATCCGTGGCCATTCGTCCGGCGGCTCTACGCGCGGACCCAGGACCTGGGCGTCGTACCGGAATTCGAGCTTTTCGACCTCGGGCACATCGCCACGCTGCACCGGCTCCTCGATGATCTGGGGCCGCCCGCTGGCGGCCGGGTGCACTGCGACCTGGTGATGGGAGTTCCCGGTGGCATGCCCGGGGACGCGGCGACGCTGGTCCAGGCCGCGGCTGCCCTCCCCGCCCGCGCGACCTGGTCCGCCACCGGGATCGGCCGGACGTCGCTTCCCGTCATGCTCGCCGCGGTGGCGGCCGGGGGGCATCTGCGGGTCGGCCTGGAGGACACCCTGTCGTACGCGCGCGGCCGTCCGGCCAGCGGGAACGCGGAGCTGGTGGAGCGGGCCAGCCAGCTAGCACGGCTGGCTCAGCGGCCGCCGATGAACACCGCCGACGCGTTCGCGTTCCTCGGCGTCAAAGTGTGAGAACAGCGCTGATCAGCGAAAAACGCGGGCCAGGACGCGGGCGGGTGAGGGCACCGTGCGGTCCGGGGAGAACGCGGCCGACGGGGAGAAGTGCCGCTTGCAGGACGTTTGCGATTGCAAGCAAAGTCGGCGATACTGACGGCATGCCTCAGGTATCAGTGAACTCGATCGGTGAGTACATCCGCGAACAGCGTGAGCAGGCGAAGATCTCGCTCCGCCAGCTCTCGCAGGCAGCGGGTGTCTCCAACCCTTATCTCAGCCAGATTGAGCGCGGCCTGCGCAGGCCCAGTGCCGATATCCTGCAGCAGATCGCCAAGGGTCTGCGGATCTCCGCCGAGGCGCTGTACGTCCAGGCCGGAATCCTGGAGGACAGGCCGGCGGATTCCGGGGTCCGCTCGGCGCTGCTGGCCGACCCCAGCTTGTCCGAGCGCCAGAAGCAGGTACTGATCGAGATCTACGAGTCGTTCCGCAAGGAAGGCGGAGCGGCCGCCGATCCGACGGCCGGTGACGGTGCGGCGGTCACCCTCATGCCGCGCGCGGTAACGGCCGTCGATCCGGGTCCCGGGCCGGACGACCGCCCGGCGCGCCGGGGACGCCGCGCGCGTGGCGCTTCGGCGGGACCCTGGGCGACCGCCACGGACGACCTGCCCGGCTTCGACGACGCCCCGGGTGCCCCGCAGGGCCAGGTGGACACGCCGGACCCGGCGGGCCCGGTGACCCCGGCCAGCGCGGCGGGCACGGGCTGGCCTGCGGACATGCCGCCGCGCGACGAGGAATAGCACAGACGAGGAATAGCACACCGGCGGCCGCGAGGTCGCCACTAACCGATTCGGTGCCGTCTGAGGGACGGCCTGGGCGGTGCGGCCGGAACGGGAAAATGATCCGGCCGCACCAGATAGCGTGGATGGCGTGTTCTCAGGTTCAGCGATGACGCCGCTCAGCATCTTCTTCGCCGTCATCTCGATCGCCGCGTTCGTGTTCGAGGCCTTCGCGTTCATCGACGCGGTACGCAGGCCTGCCCCGGCCTTCGTGGCCGCGGGTAAGCAGACCAAGCCCATCTGGCTGATCATCCTCGGTGTCGCGATGGTCGTCGGCCTTGGTTACGCCTTCTACGTAGGCGGCGCGTCGGCCATCTCGATCCTGCCGGTCGCGGCGTTCGTCGCGGCCGCGATCTACCTGGTTGACGTCCGGCCCAAGGTCAGGGAGTTGAAGACCGGCAACGGCAGCTCGCGCTCCGGGCCGTACGGGCCCTGGTAACCGGATCCGGCTGAGCCGGGCGGCCTCGCCGGGCCGCACCGGCAGCTCAGTTGGGCAGGAGCAGCAGCGCGACGGGCACGAACACGATCGTGGTGGCGGCGCACCAGATGCCCAGGCGTACCGCATGCGCCAGCGGCGGCGCCGGCGTCAGGAGGCGGGTAACGCGTGCGGCCATCTCGCCCTCCTGCGCGGCGCCAGAGACAGCCAGCGCCCCGGCCGGGGTGTTCTCGGCGCAGCCTGCGGTGCCGAAACGGGCCAGTGCTCCGGCGAGGGCTCGCGCGGGACGGGCCCGCAGGGCGCGGTCATCGGCCAGCATCTCGATCAGCAGGGCCACGGACTGGTGCGCGTCGGCGCAGATGCGGGACCAGCCGAAGGCCCGTCGCAGCGCCGTGAACGGGAGGACCACCAGGTCGTGCCGCTCGCGCAGGTGGGCCCGCTCGTGCGCGAGCACCGCTGCGAGCTCGGCCGGCCGCAGCAGGTCCAGCGCGCCGACGCTCACTACGATCCGTGATCGCAGCCCGGGCAGGCAGTACGCCGCCGCCGCCGGATAATCGACCACCAGCGCACCGGGAGCCTTCGGGTCACCGCGGGCCAGCAGGGCGAGCAGGGCCCGCTGCCGCCGCCGGGCCCGGATCACGATCGCCGAGGACGCCACGAGCACCGAGCAGAGCCGGGCCAGCAGGGCCAGGCCCATCACCAGGCTGACGAGCCGCAGGAAAACGGGCAGCACAGGCTGGCCCGCGGGGAACAGGCGCCCGCTGGCCGCGGCCGAGGCCACCCGGCTTACGCCACCGGCGACGCTGGCCGCGCGCGGTGGCATGCCCATCTCAATCAGCGTCCCGACGGCCGCGAGGCCCCCGGCGAGCCCGAGAGCCTGCCAGAGCAGGATCGCAGCCCCCGGCGACCGCCGGGGCCACCGTGCGGCTCCCAGCACCGCGGAACCCCGCACGCTCCCAATGGCGACAGCGGCGAGCAGCGCCGCGTCGGCCGGTCCAGTCATCAGCCCCCGCCGCCGCCTTCGATCTCGTCCAGAGCACCACGGAGCACGCTGGCCTCTGCGCCTGACACTGACTTGGCAAACCGCGCGAGTGCGGCCGACCGGTCGCCTGTCTGCTCCAGTGCCGTCAGCATCAGTTCGGTCACGTACGCTTCCCTAGTCGCGGCCGGCCGGTAACGCCATGCCCGCCCGTCCCGCTCTCGCCGGGCGAAGCCTTTCTTCGCCAGCCTGTCCAGCACGGTCATCACCGTCGTATGCGCCAGATCACGTTCGGTGAGCTGCGCGCTGACCTCGCGGACCGTGAGTGAATCGCCGGTTCCCCACAGTACGTCCATGATCGCGCGCTCGAGATCGCCTAGCCGGTTCACACGGGCCACTTTACCCACGGCGAGCGGCGGCGAACCGGCCATGGTACGCAAGGCCGGCCCTCGGCCGGCCAGCCGTGCGTGGTGCACTCCTGCCACTTCCGCGCACGGTCCTCGTCCTGGTGAATCGCCGTCATGCCATCCGGATAACCCTGGCCTCGGTGACACTACCGGTCAAGAAGCTGACGTGGTGGTTATTGCCGTGAATTACGCGTCTGCTCCGGGTCTGCGGTCCCCCGGGGGGCCGCCTCCGGGTCCGCGAACCGCGCGAACGCGCGCAGATTGGCCAGGCTCTCGCCGTTCTTCGCGCGCCACGCCCACTCCCTGCGGATGGCGGACGCGAAGCCCAATTCCAGCGCGACGTCGAAGTTCTCGTCGGCGTAGCTGAGCACGCAGCCCAGGATCCGGTCGAGCTCGTCCGGGCCGGCCGCGGCCAGCGGCAGCCTGCCGGCCAGGTACACGTCCCCCATCGGGTCGATGGCGAAGTGCACACCGTAGGTGCGCCCGTTGCGTTCCAGCAGGAACCGGTAGAAGCGCTCATGGTTCTCGTCGGGCCTGCGGCAGAAAAAGGCTTCGACGTGCAGGCTGTGAGCGCCGGCGATCAGCCACGTCATCGTGGCCAGCTTGTGCTGTCCTTCCAGCTTCACCAGGTACGCGCCGGGGCTGGGGTTCTCATAGGACAGGCCCAGCCCGGTCAGGGCCGCCGCGATGGCCACCGCCGGTTCCGCGGCCTGGCCCGTATCCTTGCCCGCCTCCGGGCGGTTGGGGGCGGTCACGATCGCACCGCCGGCCGGCTGGCCGTCATGCTTCTACCCGCGCGCTCTCCTCGCTCACCGCTCCTGTATACACCGCCAACAGCCGGTCAACCGCGGCCGACCAGCCAAAGCCCGACGCGTGCCGGATGGCGCCCGCGGACATCCGGGCCAGCGCCCGCGGCGAGGCGGCGAGCTGGTGCAGCACGCGTGCGTAGGCGGCGGGGTCGTGGCTGTCGACCAGAATTCCGGACTCACCATGGCATACGGCCGTCCGCAAGCCGCCAACCGCGGCCGCGACCACCGGCGTACCGCACGCCTGCGCTTCCAGCGCCACCAGGCCGAACGATTCCGAATACGACGGCACCGCCACGATGGTGGCAGCCCGGTACCATTCGGCCAGCTCCGGCTGGGGACAGGGCGGCTCGAGCCTTACCACGCCGGAAATGCCCAGCCGCGCGGCCAGCTGGGTCACCATGTCCGGGTCGTTCCGCCCCAGACCGCTCGGGCCGCCGACGAAGACCACCGCGAGCCGGTGGCCCAGCCCGGGATCAGCGCTGATCATGTCGGCCACCGCGCGCAGCAGGATGTCCGGGCCCTTCAGCGGCTGCATGCGCCCGGCGAACAGGAGCACGACCGCGTCCGCGGGCAGGCCGAGCGCCCGCCGGGCGTCCGCTTGCCGGCCGGGGCGGAATACCGACAGGTCCACCCCCGGGTGGACGGTCTCGACCCGGGAGGCGTCGGCGCCGTAGAGCCCGGTGAGCTGGCGTGCCTCTTCGGCGGTGTTGGCGACGAGCCGGTCGGCAGCGGCGATGACCTCGGCCTCGCCACGGATCCGGGTGTCGGGCTCGGCCGAGTCACCGGTCGCCAGAGCCGCGTTCTTCACTTTCCCGAGGGTATGCATCGACTGCACGAGGGGTACTCCCCACCGCTCCTTGGCCACCGCTCCCACCTGGCCGGACAGCCAGTAGTGCGCGTGCACGAGGTCGTACCGGCCGGGCGCGTACGCCGCCTCGATGCGGAGCACCTCAAAGGTGAAGTGACATATCTGGGCGGGAATGTCCGCCTTGTCGAGCTCTTCGAAGGGTCCCGCGGTCACGTGCCGGACGAGCACGCCGGGGGTCAGCTCGGTGACCGGCGGGGCGTCCCGGGACACCGCCCGGGTGAAGATCTCCACCTCGGTACCGCGGTCCGCCAGGCGCTTGGCGACCTCAACGACGTAGACGTTGAGCCCCCCGGCGTCGCCGGTGCCCGGCTGATCGAGCGGTGACGTATGGACGCTGATCGTCGCGATCCGCCCTGGGACGCTTCGCGGCACAGGTATGCACCTCCGGAGCTTGCAACCTCAGCATGGCGCCCAGTGTTCCCCCGCGGGAGACACCCCTTCGGCGGAAGGCCCGCCAGTGAAGGTCTGGCCTGCACCGCAGGCCACACCGCCGCCCTGACGGATAAACTTCGCGCCATGAGAACTCTTGTGCTGTTGCGCCATGGTGAGAGCGAGTGGAATTCCAAGGGCCTTTTTACCGGATGGGTCGATGTCGGCCTCTCGGCGACCGGGGCTGACGAGGCGGCGCACGCCGGGAAACTGCTGAACGACTCCCGGTTGCGCCCAGATGTGCTGCACACCTCGGTGCTGACCCGGGCGATCCAGACGGCGCACATAGCGCTGGAGGTGGCGGAGCTGCTCTGGCTGCCGGTCCACCGGTCCTGGCGGCTGAACGAGCGGCACTACGGCGCCCTGCAGGGCAAGGACAAGGCGCAGACGCGCCAGGAGTTCGGCGACGAGCAGTTCATGCTGTGGCGGCGCTCCTACGACGTCCCGCCGCCGCCGATCGCGGATGACGACCCGCTCTCGCAGGCCGGCGACCCGCGGTACGCGCTCCTGCCGCCCGAGCTGCTGCCCCGCACCGAGTGCCTGAAGGACGTCCTGGACCGGATGCTGCCGTACTGGTATGAGTTCATCGTCCCCGATCTCGCAGCGGGCAAGACGGTGCTCGTGACCGCGCATGGTAACTCGCTCCGCGCCCTCGTCAAGCACCTTGACGGCATCAGCGATGACGAGATCGCCGGGCTGAACATCCCGACCGGTATCCCGCTCGTCTACGAGCTCGACAGCGGTTTCCGGCCGGCCGAGCGGGGCGGGCGCTACCTGGATCCCCGGGCCGCGGCCGAGGCGGCGGAGGCGGTCAAGAACCAGGGCCGCTAAGCGGCGTTCCCGCGGCTGGCACGTGAAGTGCGCCGCTCCGCCAGGCGGCGATCAGGCGAGCACGCAGCGAATCACTAATGTCCTGATAATGGACGTGTGGGAAACAGTGAGGTAATAGTCGCACGTCACAGCTCCCTCCCCGGGATGTGCCGGATAGCGCCCCTTACGATCAGGGGTGTGGGCCTGAGCAGTTCCGACGCGTGGCCGCTTACCCTGGGTGGCAGGCGCCGGCTATCCGGGGAGCGCAGGCGTCGGCTATCCGGGGAGCAGCGGTGTCGGTAAGCACGCGGACCGGGAACGGGAGATCGCCGGAGCACTCGGCCCCGCCCACGCGGCTGCCGCCGGGGATCGCGTCAGTGCTGTCCGTACTGTCGTCGTCCGCGGTCGTCCTGGACCGGGAGGACCGCGTCCTGCAGGCCAGCGAGGCGGCGCGCTCGTTCGGGCTGGTCAAGGGCGAGCGCCTGATGGCCAGTGAGCTTCTCGCGCTCGCCCGCCAGGTGCGCCGGGACGGTGAGATCCGCGAGGGCGAGTTCGAGGTGTCCGCGGGCGGCAGCATCGGCGGCCGGATGACCAGCTTCGCCGTCCGGGTCGCGCCGCTCGGCGGCGATGTGGGCTGCGACGGCCTGATGCTGGTCCTGGCCGAGGACCAGACCGAGAGCCGCCGGGTCGAAGAGGTCCGCCGGGACTTTGTCGCGAACGTCAGCCACGAGCTGAAAACCCCGGTCGGGGCGCTGGCCCTGCTGGCCGAGACGGTCGAGGACGCCGCCGACGATCCCGACGCGGTGCGCAGGTTCGCGGGCCGGATGCGGCAGGAGGCGGCCCGGCTGACCAACCTGGTGCAGGACATCATCACGCTGTCGCGCATCCAGGCCGCCGAGCCCGTGCCCGACCCGGTCGCCGTGGAGGTGGACGCGATCGTCGCGGAGGCCCTGGACCGGTGCCGGATGAAGGCCAACGCCCGCGGGATCGCCCTGGCGGAGGTGGGCGACCACGGGCTCGGCGTGCTCGGCGACGAGGACCTTCTCCTCACGGCGATCCGCAACCTGCTGGAGAACGCGGTGGCCTACAGCCCGGAACGGACCCGGGTGCTGGTCACCACGCGCCGGGCGGATGACCGGGTAGAGATCAGCGTCGAGGATCAGGGCATCGGGATTCCCGAACGGGACCTGCAGCGGATCTTCGAGCGTTTCTACCGGGTCGATCCGGCCCGCTCGCGGGCCACCGGGGGCACCGGCCTCGGCCTGGCCATCGTCAAGCATGTGACGGCGGCGCACGGCGGCGCCGTGACGGTCCGGAGTGTGGAGGGCGCAGGCTCCACCTTTACCCTTTCCCTGCCTTTGCGGAGGTCACATGCCGGCTCAGGTTCTGCCTAGCAGCGCGCGCACCGGGCCCGCGCGCGTACACATCCCGGGAGGCACCCAAGTGACACGTGTGCTCGTGGTCGAGGACGAGGAATCGTTCAGCGACGCGATCTCCTACCTGCTGCGCAAGGAGGGCTTCGAGGTCGCGGTCTGCTCGACCGGCCCGGACGCGCTCAGCGCCTTCGACCGCACCGGCGCGGATCTGGTGCTGCTCGACCTCATGCTTCCCGGGCTGCCGGGCAGTGAAGTCTGCCGCACCCTGCGGGCCCGGTCCAACGTGCCGGTGATCATGCTGACCGCGAAGGACAGCGAGATCGACAAGGTGGTGGGTCTCGAGCTCGGCGCGGACGACTACGTGACCAAGCCGTTCTCCTCCCGCGAGCTGGTCGCGCGGATGCGTGCGGTGCTCCGGCGCCGGGGCGAGACGGACGAGGTGACCATCGCCGCGATGGAGGCCGGCCCGGTCCGGATGGACGTAGACCGGCACGTCGTCACCGTGCGCGGTGGCCAGGTCCAGCTCCCGCTCAAGGAGTTCGAGCTGCTGCAGGTCCTGCTCCGCAACGCCGACCGCGTGCTGACCCGGATGCAGCTCATCGACCGCGTGTGGGGCGCGGATTACGTCGGGGATACCAAGACCCTGGATGTCCACATCAAGAGGCTGCGGGCCAAGATCGAGGTCGATCCCGCAAATCCCCGGCATATCGTGACCGTCCGTGGGCTCGGGTACAAGTTCGACTCGGCCGCCGCGTAACGGCGCCCCCGGGTCCCGGCGATCAGCCGCGATGTCACCGGCAATGGGCCGGTGACGCCATCGGCTGCCATGGAGCGGCGCCGGGCCGGTTACGGCGTGGCGGACGGACTCGCGGAGGGCTGAGCCAGCCCGCCCGGCGCCGGGCGGGCCGTGGCGCTGCTCGTCGCCCCGGGCTTCACCTGCTTCGACGGGCTGGCGCTAGGGGCCGCCGGCGAGAAGGTCGAGTAGTACCCAGTCCGCGGTTCCACCGGCACGGAGAGCGTGACGGCTCCCGCGTTCTGGAACGTGAGGATCACCGTGACCGCCAGCCCGCTGGGCAGTGCGCTGGTCAGACCCCTGAGCACTACCTTCGGAGTTGGGCCGGTCAGGTCGGCAGTGGCATTCGCCGGCACCGTGACCGAGCCGCCGGCCACCTGTACGGACGTGGCGGTGCCGGGGGCGGAGACGGACATGAGCTTGTCGGCGCTACTGCCCCCGTTGTACACGGCGAAGAACATGCTGGCCGAGCTGCCGGCGGGCAGCGGAGTGTCGTCCGGGCCGCCGAGGATGAAGGCGTTGTCGACACCGATCGCGCCCGCGGTGGCGTAGGCGCCGTTCGCCGCCGGGTGGAACTGGAGCGTGGGCGCGTTGTTGCCCGCCTCGCACCCCGCGAGCACGGGGATCAGCAGGGCGGCGGCGCCAATCAGGAGACGGCGCAGCAGTTTCCTGCCGTGGCTGCTGCGGATCACGGCTCGGGCCTCCTCAGGCTCGGAACAGGTCGCGGGCGGACGTCGGAAATCGTAGCGACCCCCGGAACGCATTCGTCCGCCGGGGCGTCCCCAGCGCGGCTCAGGCCGGGGCCGGAATGGCCGAAGCCGGCCGCCCCGGCTCCGGCCCGGCACTCCCGGCCCTCGGGTCCAGCGCCCGTAGCTGGTCCTCGAGATGGAAACCCGGGTTCAGGTTCCGCTGCACGGTGGTGGAGGCGTCCGCCCGGACGAGGACGACCGTCAGCCCGGCAGGATGATACGCCGAGCCAAGCACGTTCTCCGCGTCTTTTACGGCTACCGCTCGGCCCTGGCCGTCCCTGCGGGCCAGCTGCGTGACGTCGGTCATCGCTTTCGCGGTCCCCACAAAGTACACCTGGACGCTGGCGCGGGCCGCCTGCGTGGTGAGCTGCTGCAGCGCCGTGTCACAGCGGCAGCGGGCGGGAACCAGCGCCAGGACCGCGCTGACCAGCCCGCGCTACCGGTTTGGCCTTCCCGCTGACGACGACGGTCCCGCCCGGCAGCCGGCCGCGGCCATCCGCGGGCGGCGCCGTGGCCGATTTCGGTGCCGGTCCCGCGGAGTGGGACAGCACGGGCGCGGCGGCGGGGCTGATGCTGAAAACCGACAGGAGCGTCCCGGCCAGCATGGACAGTGCCACGCAGCCGACGATGAGCGGCAGGATCGCGCCGTGCCCGCGCAGTGGGCCGAGTACCCGGTCCCAGCGGGCCCGGCGGCGCCGCGCTCGCTGCTCGCGGTGGTAAGCGAGCACCTCGCGGTCGAGTTCCCGGGCATCGTCCGGGATCTCGATATCGACCGGGGGCAGGCCGCCCTCGTCCCGCCCAGGTTCTCCCCCAGGGTTCACCGGCACGCACCTCCCCGGCCTGGGTTCCCACGTTGCTACCAGTATGAGCCTTCATAGGCCATGCGGCCGACGAGCGCTGTCATTTGCCCGCCGGACACGTGGCCGTAATAAGCCTTGGTGCCCGGGCTCTGCGGTCAGATGTGACGGTACGCTGCCGAATGCACTGTGCGCCGATGGCTGGTTACGTTCGGTTAGTAGTTAGCCGAGTGCGGGTGTCCCGCGACTCGTCGTAAGGCAATTCCGGCAAGCCGTATTTACCCGGGTGACCTGGCCTTATGGGGTAAAGGCCATTCAATCGCCCCCCAGCGACGTGGTAAGATAGCCTTCAGCGGAAGGGGTACTTGCCACATGTCTTTCAAGGTCGGCGATACCGTCGTCTACCCCCATCATGGGGCTGCTCGCATCGAAGCGGTCGAGACTCGCACGATCAAGGGCGAGGACAAGACCTATCTGGTTCTTAAGGTCGACAAGGGTGACCTGACTGTACGCGTACCCGCGGATAATACGGAGCTCGTAGGCGTCCGGGATGTCGTCGGCCAGGAAGGCCTCGAGAGGGTGCTGGAGGTACTCCGTGCCCCGCACACCGAGGAGCCGACCAACTGGTCGCGGCGCTACAAGGCCAACCTGGAAAAGCTCGCCTCGGGCGACGTGAACAAGGTGGCTGAGGTCGTCCGGGACCTTTGGCGCAGGGACAAGGAACGCGGCCTGTCCGCAGGCGAAAAGCGCATGCTGGCCAAGGCGCGGCAGATTCTTGTGAGCGAGCTGGCACTCGCCGAGAAGACGAATGAGGACAAGGCCGAAGCTCTGCTGGACGAGATCCTTGCTTCTGGTCCGCCGCAGCGGGTGTCTTAAACGACGGGCGAGGTTTGCTAAGGCCGCCAGTACATGTGCGGATACGCTTAATGGCTGCTGGATCGGGCCCTCGATATGCGTTGCCCAGGGTGGGCGTCGGAACCGACGTCCACCCTTTTGGGTCCGGCCGCGTGCTGAGCCTGGCCGGCCTGACGTGGCCGGGAGAGCCAGGCCTCACCGGTCATTCGGACGGCGACGTCGCGGCCCATGCCATCTGCGACGCCCTCTTGTCGGCGGCCGGGATCGGTGATCTCGGCGCGCACTTCGGCACCGCCCGGCCCCAGTGGGCCGGAGCGCACGGCCTGACGCTGATCCGTGAGACATTCCGGCTCATTACCGAGGCCGGATTCACGGTCGGCAACGTTGCCGTCCAGGTGATAGGAAACCGCCCGAAGGTCGCGCCGCGCCGCTTGGAAGCCGAAAAGGTCCTGTCCGGGGCGCTCTCCGGTGCGCCGGTCAGCGTGTCCGGTACCACCACGGACGGCCTCGGGCTGACCGGGCGCGGTGAGGGTATCGCCGCGATCGCCACCGCACTGGTCGTCGCGACGGTGCGGCCCGGCGCCTGAGCCCTGCTCGCCGGTCCGGCCGACGTCCGCACGGGGATCGCTGGCACTGCGTGCCGTTCGGCATAATCATTTCCGGGAAAGGGGACGGCGTGGGGGACGGCTGAGAAAAGGCACGACTCCCGGCCGGTATCTGACCAGGGCCCCGCGCGGGGGAGGCCCGCGCGTGCAGGTCATGCCATCCCATAGCCTAGGCACCGTGACCCTGCGCCTTCATGACACCGCCGCTCGCGAGGTACGCGAATTCACGCCCCTGGTCCCCGGGCGGGTGTCGCTGTACGTGTGCGGCGCTACCGTGCAGGCACCGCCGCATATAGGGCACCTCCGGTCGGCCATTGCCTTTGACATTCTCGTCCGCTGGCTGGAGGCGAGCGGCTACCAGGTGACCTTCTGCCGGAATGTCACCGATATCGACGACAAGATAATCCGGGCCGCCGAGCAGGAAGGCACGCCCTGGTGGGCGGTCGCCGAGCGCAACCAGCGCCTTTTCTCCCGCGCGTATGACGCCCTCGGCTGCCGCGAGCCGGACGTCGAGCCGCGGGCCACCGGGCACGTGCCCGAGATGATCGGGCTGATGCACCGTCTCATCGAGCGCGGACACGCGTACGCGGCCGGCGGCGACGTGTACTTCGACGTCCGCACCGACCCGTCGTACGGGGAACTGTCCGGCCAGCGACTGGACCAGATGCGGGCGACCGACGACGCCGGTGATTCCGGCGCCAAACGGGACCCGCGGGACTTCACCTTGTGGAAGGGCGCCAAGCCCGGCGAGCCGTCATGGGGCACCCCATGGGGACCCGGCCGTCCCGGCTGGCATCTGGAGTGCTCCGCCATGTCGATGAAGTACCTCGGTGAGGCGTTCGACATTCACGGCGGCGGCATCGACCTGGTGTTCCCGCACCACGAGAACGAGATCGCGCAGTCGAAATGCGCCGGTTACGACTTCGCCCAGTACTGGATGCACAACGCTGTACTCGGGGTGGCGGGCGAGAAGATGAGCAAGTCGCTCGGCAACTCACTGCGCGTCGAGGAGATCCTGAAGACCGTCCGGCCCGTCGAGCTCCGCTACTACCTGGGCCAGGCGCACTACCGGTCCGTGCTGGAGTTCTCCGAGGAGTCACTGGCCGAGGCCGCCGCAGCGTACAAGCGGATCGAGGGCTTCGTGGAACGGGCCGGGGAGGCCCTGGCCGACGGCCCGGACGCCAGCGGTGCGCCGCCAGATGCCAGTCTGCCGCTGTCGTTCACCGCGGCCCTCGACGACGACCTGGGCGTCCCGGCGGCGCTCGCGGCCGTCCACGCGGCCGTCCGGGACGGCAATACGGCCCTGCGGGAGGGCCGGGCCGCCGATGTACGCGAAAGCCTGGCGCAGGTGCGCTCGATGCTGGGCGTCCTCGGACTGGATCCGCTCGCCCAGCCCTGGGCCGCCGCCGACGCGCAGGGCGAGCGGATGCGCGAGATTGTTCAGTCGCTGGTCCAGGTCGCGCTGCAGCAGCGTGAGTCCGCGCGGGCCCGGAAGGATTTCGCGACCGCCGACGCGTTGCGGGAGAGCCTGGAGAAGGCCGGAATCGCCATCGAGGACACTCCCGCCGGACCCCGGTGGGAAGTCCGCCGGTGAACAGCCGTGGTTCGGGTGGCGGGCCCTCCGACAAGGGAACGCACGCCAAATCGGGCAAGCCGCGTCCCGGTACCGGTGGTTACGGACGGCGGCGGCTGGAGGGCAAGGGCCCCACACCGCCCGCTCGCCTCCGGCCCGGTCATCCCGCCCAGCGCAAGACGGCCGCTGACGCACGCGCCGCGGGTACGCGCCCGAGAGACGACGATGACACCGACCGCGGGCCGCGCACGCCGGGCAGCCGCCCAGCTGCGGCGCGGGGCGGGGTTGGACCACGGGGCAGCGGGGATGCGCCGGAGATGGTCGCCGGGCGCAACTCGGTGGTCGAGGCGCTCCGGGCGGCCATCCCCGCCGTCGCGCTCTACGTCGAGCACCGCGCGCCCGCGGATGAGAAGATCCGTGAGGCCGTGCAGCTGGCCGCGGAATCGGGCGTCCCGGTGCGGGAGACTGGTCACGCGGAGCTCGGCCGGCTGACGGGCCAGGCGGTTCATCAGGGCATCGCCCTGAGCGTCCGCGCGTACGACTACGCCCGCCCCGACGAGCTGCCGGCCCTGGCGGCGCGGGCCGGGGAGCTTCCGCTCATCATCGCCCTGGACGGTGTCACCGATCCGCGGAACCTCGGGGCGGTCGCGCGCTCGGCCGCGGCGTTCGGCGGCCATGGCATCCTCATCCCGTCCCGGCGCAGCGCCAGCGTCACCGCGGGCGCCTGGAAGGCATCCGCGGGTGCGCTCGCGCGCGTGCCGGTGGCCCGGGCCGCCAACCTCGTGCAGGCGCTGAGCGCCTACCAGGCGTGCCGGTATCTTCGTCGCCGGGCTCGATGCCACGGGCGACGTCACCGTCGCGGATATCCCGGTCGCTGACGCGCCGCTCGCCCTGGTCGTCGGCTCCGAGGGCCGCGGGCTCTCCCGGCTGGCCGCCGAGCGGTGCGATGTAATCGCCCGGATCCCGATCGCAGGCGGGACCGAGTCGCTCAACGCCGGCGTCGCGGCGGGCATCGCCCTGTACGAGGTCGCCCGCCAGCGCGCCGCCACCGGAGACGACTGAGCGGGATCGGCTGCCATACACGGGCCCCGCCGGTGCAGCTCAGTTGGCAGCGCCGGTGGATCGCCGCGAGCGGGAACAGCCGTGGTCCGCGGTCATCTGCTCATCGGCCCAGAAGCTGATCAGTTCTTCAGCACTGAGCATTTGCGGTGGGAGGTCGCCGGGGAGCGTACGGCCGGTGGCCAGCGTCCAGCTGGTGATGAGCAAGCGGGCAAGGATCTCATCGTCATCATGGACATGACCGGCCGCCCAGCCCGCGAGCCTTATTCGCGGAAGTGCGCAGGACCCCCTTTCGCCGGGCATGCTGGAGACAGTAATGTCGTGCAACGTGCGCCTCCTCGCAGAGGTGAACAGGGAGGGCCGCCCGCCGGTCCCGTGGCATCTGATCGCAACAGTGGGCCACGGGACGGAGGGCGGTCCTCCGGCTTTTAGGCGTACCTATAAACGGGCAAACATCAGCCGCCAAAGGCAGCGCGATGACCCCGGTGCAGCAAGCAATCCGCCCGGCTCTGCGGCCCGGACAGAACAAACGCAGCAACGCAGGCGCCGGTCCCCTGGCGGCCCGCGCGTAAGGGTTTTCGATTGTGTATCACAAGCTCGCCAGCCTGCCCAAAGGCCGCCGGATACACCGGATTACGGCGGGTTAGCGTGGCGGAGCTTGATCAACGGGAAGACTCTACAGGCAGCACGCGGAGGTGGGAGGCAAAAAGCCGAGTCTGACCTGCGCGGCTTTATAACGTTTTTTGCCCTATCATACGTTTGTGCACGTCACAAGCCTAGATGGCCCGTTCCCGTGTGTTATTTGACGCACCATTTGACGCACCAGTAACTGATCATGCGCCGAACGGGCAGATGCACGTGCATCAGCACCATCTTTAGGTGCGAGGTTTCCGGGCATTTCCGCATCCGGAGCGCAGTTTCCCGGCCGTCCGGGCACAGCATTGTCACGTCCAGCGTGTTGACCTCCGGTGCGATCGCCAATGCCTTGTCCAGGCAGTCTTGTCCATCCACCGCCGTCGCCACGTCGAATCCTTCCAGCGCGAAGATGGCGGCTATAAGCCGCCGGGTGATCTCATCCTCATCCACGACAAGGACGCGTCCCGGTTTTCGTGTCTCGCGGGTGAGTGTGGCAGTGGCCTCTGCAGCAGTGTGTGCGGGTCCGGTTCCTGCCGAGAGCGCCATATCGTGTTGGCCGTTATTTCAGTGCGGCGATGCTCGTGCAACACGGTTTCCGTCGGCTGCATCGCGCACGTTCTGTCGCAGGATTCTCCTCGCCTCATGGGTGTCCCCTAATCTGAAGATCATTCTTCTGGCGCCGGGATCGCGGCCAGACGCCCAGGGGTGGTTGGACACCATTTCAGCCTGATGAGGAGATCCCGGCGGCCAGGTGGGCCGCTCTGGGATAGATTTGGACGGATCTGGGACGATCCGGGATAATAGGCGAGCCGTGATGCGGCATAGACGTTGTGACCGCGTGCAGGTGCCGGATGCGTGATCATGCGCGGCGGTGTCCGCTACCTGTCCGGCTGACACCTGCCGAACGGGACTTCTTCGCCGCGATAACGAGATGGCGCTGCTGACCGGGCTGATAAGTGATGCGGCTCGGGGGTGCGGTGGTCCGGTGCTCATTGAGGGCGAGCCGGGCATCGGGAAGTCCGCGCTGGTGCGGGCGGCGGTGGCGGGGGCCCGGCAGGCGGGCTGCCCGGTGCGCTGGGGTGCCGGTGCCGAGCTGCGGCCAGGCGCTGCCGCGGCTGCCGTTCCTGGACGGGCTGGGCGTGAGGCAGCCGTAGTGGTGCGGTACGGCGGCGAAGAAACGGCAGGTCAGTGAGTGGTTTCCGCAGGCCGGCGGGGGATCGGCTAGCATGCTCGGAGTCTCCCGCCGGTGTAGCTCAGTTGGCAGAGCAGCCGTCTTGTAAACGGCAGGTCAGCGGTTCGAATCCGCTCACCGGCTCCCAGATGGACGGCAGTTATTCGAGCAACAGCGTTCGAGTCCGTGGAACGGTTCGTGGAACGGACCGTCGTATCTGCGGTCTATCCTGCTGCCATGACGAGGGCCGCCAAGGGCACGTAGAACGACGGCCCAGCGGGTCGTTCCGGGTTTCGGTATACGCCGGGGTTGATCCGCATACCCGGCAGGAGATCCGCCTCAGGTCCACGGCCAAGGATGAGCGGCGGGCGCAGATCGAACTCGGCAGGCTTCTGAAGGAAGCGTCCGAAGGCCGCACGCCTGAGGCCGCGCGACCATGGCGGGGCTGATGGACCAGTATGCCGCGATCGCCGAATGGGACGTGTCCACGCGGCAGACCAACGAGGCTTCATCCGGCGCACCATCAAGCCCGCCCTGGGCCACCTGGAGGTACGGAAGGTCCGCGGGCCCATCCTCGACAAGCTGTACACGCGAAGAGCAGCGTTTTGGACCCACTGGATCAGTGCCAAATCCATCCATTTCCTGTGCCGTCCCGGCGGCTTGAGCGCTTGGGATCACCCGGGCATGGATGACAAGGGACATTCAGCAGGCGGGTAGCGTCGGGGGAGCGGGATGCCAAGTGGCCATGTCGGGGAGGTGAGCGCGATGCCGGTTGAGCTTTGTGAATGGGGTTGAGCTGTATTGGGAGCAACGGGGCAGTGGTCCCCGGTTGCTGTTTTGCAACGGGTCGGGGCTGATCTTGCAAGACGTCCGGCCGCTGCTTGATCCCCTCACTGCCAGCTTCGATTTGCTGGCGTGGGACTACCGCGGCTTTAGCCGCAGCGCCCCGGTGATGCGCCCGTACACCATGGCCGATGTCGCGGCCGACGCCGCTGGCCTTCTGGAGATCGCTGGGTGGGAGTCCTGCCGGGTGGTCGGGGTGAGCTTCGGCGGCATGGCGGCGCAGGAGTTCGCCGTCACCAACCCGGGTCGGGTGGAGCGCCTGGCTTTGGCGTGCACGTCGGCCGGTGGTGACGGCGGGTCCTCCTATCCGCTGCAAAAGCTGCTGGAGCTGCCGCGGCAGCAGCGGGTGGCGGCGGAGCTGAAGTTGGCGGACAGCCGCTGGGACCGGTGGTGGCTGGAGGCCCACCCCGCCGATCGGGTGATCGCTGAACGGCTGACCGCCGCCGGGCAAGATCAGCAGGACCCGGCCGCCGTGGCCGCCCGCGCGGCCCAGCTCCAAGCGCGGGAAGGCCATGACGTGTGGGACCGGCTCGGCGCGATCACCTGCCCGGCCCTGGTTGGCTACGGCAACTACGACGGGATCGCACCGGTCCGTAACAGCACCAACATCGCCTCGCGCATCCGCGGCGCCGAGCTGCGCGGCTACGAAGGCGGCCACGGGTTCTTGTTCCAAGACCCGGCCGCCTTTCCGGCATTCATCGCATTCCTTCAAGCACCATCGAGCTGACGGGCGGGCGCAGACCGCAGGAGCCGCTCGAGACATACAAGGCGGTGCCGCGCCGGGTGCTTGGCCTCGATGGGCAGATCTGCGGTCCGAGCTGATCACGACGATTGCAGGCGAGTGCTCCGACTGCGGCCATGGCTGTAGCCAGCTATGGACAGAAGACGACGGGCCTGGAACATCGGCCCAGCACGTGAGCAGCACTGGACGGTCCGAGACGGTCCGCCCATTACTACGGATCTGGAGGTTCCTCGTACTGCTGCGCCACTTGCGACCGTCTAGGTCTAGCGTGTGCACGCCAAGTTGGGAGCCCGGGGGCCAGAGGTCGGGTGCAGCCACAACTCGATCATCTCCCGGCGGTACTAGGGCGTCTGGGAGCGTCCCGGCGCAGAGCCGCCAAGATGTCAATCCCATACCCGGCAACGCATGGGCGGCGATCGCGGCGGCGGAAGATCGTCACGCAGATCATCCCGGCGTCTGGGTTCTACCGGGCCGAGGAGTACCACCAGCGCTACCTGGAGAAGCACGGCCGCGGCAGCTGTGCTGTCACCATCCGGTAAGCGGGCCTGCAGGCGTCAGTTGCCGGGCTGGCTGTCGCTATGATCGCGGGCCGGCGGCATGGGCTCGAAGGCCAGCGCGCACGAGTTGATGCAATAGCGCTTGCCTGTCGAGCCGGCCCGTCGCGGAAGACATGGCCCAGATGGCCGCCGCAGCGGCGGCAGACCACCTCCGTGCGGCGCAGGAACAGGCCGTGGTCCGGTCGCAGCTCAACAGCCTGTGCGACGGCCGGCTCGTAGAAGCTCGGCCAGCCCGTGCCGGATTCGAACTTGGCGTCCGAGGTGAACAGCTCGTTCCCGCAGCCGGCGCAGCAGTAGGAGCCGTTGTCCTTGGCGTGGACGTATTTGCCGGTGAAGGCGGGCTCCGTATGGCTGCGGCGCAGCACGTTGTATTGCTGGCGGGTCAGTTCCTGCTGCCACTGCTCGTCCGGCTTGTGGATCTCGGTCGCTGCGGTGGCCTGAGTGGCCTTTCTGCGGCGCATCGGTACTCTCCCCTGGCTGCGGCTTTCTAAGTGCTGGACCCGTCACCGGCCGAATCGGCTGTCGCATTGCCCCGGCCCGTCATACCAGGCGGGCGGGCCAGCAAGCACCTGGCGCGACTCTAGTCCGGTAAAAACAGGACCGCCCATCGGACCGGTCTCGGCAGGCGAATCCCGGGAACCAGCCCAGGTAAAACAAGCTGACTGCACCTAGTCATTCCGGCATCAGGAACAAGACAAGACGTCACAAGGGCCCACGCAGGACCATGCCCGCCGGAGACGGCGACCCGGTCGCAGCGCGTGGTGGTCCTGGCCGGGGCCGGGGGGACGGGGCCGGGGGGCTTACCCGCCAGCTCAACATGACCGCCCTGGAGACCACCTGGCAGCAGATCACCGGCCAGCCCCTACCGCAAACGTTCCGCGACTACATCACCAGCCCCCCCACCGGCGACGATGACCATGGAGACACGCCATGACCGACCCCGCCGCCGACGCGGCCCGGGCCGCCGCCGTGCTCCCCGCAGGTGCTGGATCGCGGGTATGTCCCCTCCCCGGGGGTATAGGGCCCTGCGTGGACTCAGCTGAAGAGTCAGCCTGGATTAGGCTCGGCCACTGCGTCCGAGGAGCAGTCCATGATGGGGTTTGTGCCGTTGGGTATCCTGCATCGCCCGGTCCCGAGCGGCACCCGCACCTTGCGGACCCACCCCATGGTGTTCGCGGATGGCATGGTCCATGGGAACCGTAGTACATCGACCCGGCCGCGTTTCTCGGTGCCGCGGGATTAGGCGGTGGCCGGTCGCCCACCCGGCGGTGAGGGCCCGGTCCGCGAGCAGCTTTCGGCGCTCCGGAGCCTGCTTGCGCTCTTTGTGCTCCTGACTCGGCAAGACAGCCTGGACAGCATCCTTGCTTTCGTCGTGAATGCGGTCGAGTCCCTGGGGCCGGGTAAGACCTTGGGCATCTCCCTGAACAGCCATTGGCAGGATCTCCGGATACCTGGCCGGGTGGAAGCTGACGTCAACCTTCCCGCTCTCCCCCTGGCAGGTACGGGCGCCCCGGGGGGCGGAGGGCAGGTTGAGATCCCGGGGGTGCCATGGTCATGGGCCTACTCGCTGTCCAGCCCGCATGGTCCGTCCGGTTACCTACTGGTCGGCGCGGCTAGCCAGCCTGCTGAAAGCGAGCAGTTCCTCCTGCAGGTGCTGGCCCAGCAGGCGGGAGTAGCCCTGGACAATGCCCGGCTACGGAGCCGGGAACGCGACCAGGCAGCGGAGTTGCGGGCCGCTAACCTCCTGCTCGAACGCAGGATGGAGATTCACGAGCGGCTCACGATGGTCGCCCTCCGGGGCGAGGGGCAGGAAGGGATCGCTCAGGCGATCTACGATCTGACGGGGCACCCGGCGGCCATTGAGGACCGCTTCGGCAACCTGCGGGCGTGGGCTGGTCCCGGCCGCCCGATCCCTACCCCAAGGAACAGCCGGATCAGCGCGACCGGCTCCTGCACCGGATGACGGCGACCGTCGGGCCGGTCAGGGAAGGGGAGCGCCTGTTCTCGGTGGCGTTGCTCGGCGGAGTTCCGGTGGCCGTCCTGGCCCTCCGTGACCCTGAGGGGACAGCGGGAGACACCGAGCGGATGGCCATCGAGCACGCGACCACCGTGCTGACGATGGAGCTTGCCCGCCTGCAGGGCATGGTCGAGACCGATACGCGCCTGCGCGTCAACCTCGTGCTGGATCTGATCGAAGGCGCCGGCCCGAACGGCGAAGGGGTGCTGAACCGGGCCCAGGCTCTCGGCTACGACCTGGGCCGGCCGCACCGGGTCGCCATCGTCGATTCGTCCCGGGGTGAGAGCGATATCGACCTTTGCTTCCACGCCGTGCGCCGGGTGGCGCAGCAGTTCAGGGTCGGGTCGCTGCTGGCGCCACGACTTCACGACGTGATCGTGCTGGCTGACGCGGATACGCCCTGGGAACGGTTCCGGGAAGAGGTGGCCGGGCAACTTGACGGCGGGAACTGCCGGGTCGGGGTGGGCGGGTGGTGCGAGGAGACCAGCGAGTACCCGCGCTCGTACCGGGAAGCGCAGATAGCGCTGCGGATCCAGAAGACGATCGGTGGTCCCGAGCAAGTCACGATCTTTGGTGACCTCGGCGTCTATCAGCTCCTGGCGACGGCCCACGACACGTCCGCCATTGAGCAATTCGTGCATCAGTGGCTGGGGCAGCTCATCGATTATGACGCCCTCCACGGCACGCAGCTGGTTCTCACGCTTAGCGAATACCTGGATCACGGTGGCAGCTATGACGCCTCCGCCCTGGCCCTTTCCGTGCACCGCAGTACCCTGAAGTACCGCCTGAGGCGCATCCGTGACGTGAGCGGCCACGATCTCAGCCTTCCGGACACTCAGTTCAACCTGCAGTTTGCTGCCCGCGCCTGGCGAACGCTACAGGCGCTCCGGCGATCCTGACCTGCCGCTTCAGCCCTCTTGTCCTCACAGGACAACCGGTTGGTCCGCGTGGGACGGTGCGCCTGGGGGACGCCTCCCCAATGCTGGGGCCCATAGTCCCTCCAGACCCCGGGGGTAAGTGATGCGTACCGAACTGGACGTGCACGCCTATGTTCGCGACCTTGAACGGCACCTGCAGCTGACGTTGTTCGGCGGCAGGATCGCCGACCCGGAAGGTGCGGTCCTCCTGGTGCGCGGTGCCCTGGCCGCCGGCGACCGGGCCAAGGCGGTCAGACTGGCCGAGGCGGTCCAGCAGCTGGCCAGCAACCAGCCGGGTGACCAGGACATGGTGGCGGCGGCCGACCATGCCCGTGGCCTGGTTGAGCAGAATCCTCCCGTCCTCGAGCGGGCCGCTGACACTTACTCGGCTGCCCTGGCCCGCGCATGCGCGCTGGAGGACGCCGGCCACGCCTGGGCCGAGCAAGGTCAGCAGGACAACGCGGTCGACCGGCTGCAGCAAGCGCACGCCCTCTATGAGCAGGCCGGCGCGGCCGCTTGCATGGCCCGGGTGCGATCGTGCCTGCGCGAGACCGGCATCCGGCTCTGCCACTGGAAGCACGCGGACCGGCAGGCTTTCGGCTGGGACGGTCTCACCGACACCGAACGGCGCATCGCGGATCTGGTCGCGGAAGGGTTCAGCAATCGCCAGGTGGCCACGCAGGTGTTCGTGAGCACGCACACCGTGGCCTTCCACCTGCGCCACGTCTTCTGGAAGCTGGGGGTCACCTCGCGGGTGCAGCTCGCACGGATGGCCGCCGAGAAGGCTGCCTCAGGCACCAGCGCCCACCCGCCGTCCGCACACCCCCCGCCGGCGTCTGGCTGATCCTCGTCGGCGTGGGCCCGGGATGAAATCCGGGCCACCGCCGGCCCCTGGTCACCGCCCGTCAGCGACCGCTTTTCCGACGGGTGCCCGAGTGTTCTTCCGGTGGGATGGCCAGCAGTACCGTCACGGGAACCCCAGCCAGCCACCGACCGCGCGCCGCCGCGCGATCGGTCGCGACGAATCCGCCCCAGATGCCGTGCTGGCCGCCGGCGTGCCAGGCACGCATCGACAGCTCCAGGCACTCGGCCCGTACGGGGCATACCGAGCACAGCTCGAGCGCGCGCACCGCTTCGGACCGGGCGCACGCCGACTTGGTCGCGACGGGAAACCACTCGTCGGGATTCACCGTGCCGTCGGTGCACCGCGCGAGCGGGCTCATCACGCTCTGCGACAGTTGCTCGACGGACAGATCCGCGGGATCCGCGTGCCAGCGGGCCGCAACGTTCCGCGCCAGCCGTTCGCGCGGCAAGGGCGAAATACTCATATGTCCAGTCCTCCTCCGGCCATGCCGCGCCACATCGCGCCGGTCCTGCCACGTTCAGATTCACCTATTACGGCCTCCGGCACTTCACCAAGACAGGTAGTTCACACCGCGTGGAGCTGCCCGGGGTGCGCAAGGACCAGGTGAACGTGGAACTGCAGGGCCTGGACCGGGCTCCTGAGGGCCACCAGCATTTCGACGCCCGCGACTACGGCTGGGCCAAGGTAGTCCTGTCACCAGCCGCCTGACCGGCCCGGCCCTGTCCCTGGGCCCGTCATCCAGACCGAGGGTGAGCGCAGCGGCGGTCAGTGCGAGGCAGACGGAGACGGCCAGCCCGAGCCGTAGCCTCGCCTCGTTCCGGTCATGGTGATCCGGCTCCGCACGCCGGTTCCTCGGTCAGCTATGAGCCCGGGGCTGGCGGCGGATAACTTCGACCCGATCGAATCAAAAGCGTGCCGTGACGGGTGAGCTCGTCCCCGGCAGCAGGCCCGCCTGGCCGAGCATCGTCCGGACGCGCTCGGCGCTGCCGTCCCGGGCGATCAGGTCGTAGTGGGCCGCCGACAGCGCGCGAACGGAGCTGAAGTCGCGCTGGCCACGGGTCGCGGCGTGCGCGGCGAATCCGAACACCGCACCCCACAGGGCGCCGATGGCGATGCCGGCGGCGACGATGCCGAGCCAGGTGTGCCCGACCGTGAACAGCCCGAGCAGGATGCCGATCAGCAGTCCCATCCACATCCCGCTCAGCGCGCCCGCACCCGCAGCGCGGACCTTGGTCATCCGCCCCGTCACCCGCTCGATCAGCCGCAGGTCGGAGCCGACGATATCGAGCTTCTCGACCGGGAAACCGTCGTCGGAAAGCCGGTCCACCGCGCGCTGGGCGGTCTTGTAGTCATCGAATCGCGCCACCGTGTTCCAGGCCGTCGTGACCGGGTTCAGCGAAATCGGCGGCTTGTTCGTCAGCATGTCAGTGTCCCTCCTCCAGAGCACCGGCGCGGTGCTGGTGACGAATTCAGAGTTGGGCCTGCGCGTGCAGAGACCGCGGTTAACCGGTGGAGACCAGATGAAGGCGGGTGCGCCACCGCTTCCTGGGCTTGCTCCCGCGCGGTAAAGCGCTTGCCTCCTTGCCCGCGTCCCGGCCCGCGTCCTTGCCCGCGTCCCGGCCCGCGTCCTTGCCCGCGTCCCGGCCCGCGTCCCGGCCCGCGTCCCGGCCCGCGTCCCGGCCCGCGTCCCGGCCCGCGTCCTTGCCCGCGTCCCGGCCCGCGTCCTTGTCCGCCGATAGCCAGGCCGAACGATCCCCGGCAGAAGTCGCCCGCGATGCGGTGCCGGCTGCAGCGCGAACCGGAAATGATGGCCCATTCGGGGATCGTAGTTCTTCCTTACCACGTGCGACCAGGGACGGGACCCGGTGCGCGGTTCCCGGAACTACGGGAGGAAGATGTCTAGTACGCGAGGAACCCGGAATTCCCGGCAACCATTGACTTCGCCCGAATGTCTCCTGTTGAGGATGTTTTTTTTCGGGCCTGGGAAATGGTGATCTTCGCGAACCTCGTAAATTGGGTGGAGTGATACATGGGGAGTCCTATCCCGCCGGATGAGGTACCCGGCCACGGGATAGCGTCAGCCGGGCTTCCGCCGGTGCATGAAGGAGCCGGCCCGCCGGCGGAGGCCACGGCCGCCGATGCGATGCCCGCCGCTGCCCCGATTCCTCATGGCTCCCCGGACGGCCCGGCGTCCCCGGACGGCCCAGAATCCCCCGGGAGCCCGCCGCCCCCGCCCGGCGGCACCCCGCCACCTGGCTCCCCGCCGCATCGCAGCCGCCGGCGCACGATCCTGATCTTGACCGCGAGCATCACGGCCGGCGTGGTGGCCATCGCCGCCGTCGGCGTCTTTCTCCTCTACCGTCACCTGAACGGGAACATCCAGCAACGCGACGTCAGCGGGCTGCTCGGCAGCCAGCCGGTCGATCTGCACCCGCAGGCCCAGAACATCCTGGTAGTGGGGTCGGACACCAGGTACGGCCAGGACACCCAGTACGGCCGGAACCTCGCCACTGACCAGTCGGACACGACCATCATTGTGCACGTCGCCGCGGACCGGCAGTGGGCCGAGGTCATGTCGATCCCGCGCGATTCCTGGGTCAGCATCCCGGCCTGCCGGATGGGTAACGGCCGGATGTCGTCGCCGCAGACCTACAAGGTCAACGAAGCGTTCGCGATCGGGAACCTGGACGGGAACAACACCACGCTCGGTGTGGCCTGCACCATCAAGACGGTCGAGCAGGACACCGGGATCTACCTTGACCATTTCGTCGTGGTCAACTTCGCCGGCTTCGAGAACATGGTCGCGGCACTCGGCGGCGTCCAGGAGTGCAACACTCAGGCTATCAACGATCCACTGTCCGGCCTCAAGCTCACCGCCGGGCACCACCTGCTGACCCCAACTCAGGCCCTGGCGTACGTCCGGGCGCGCTACACCCTCGGTAATGGCAGTGATCTTGAGCGGATCACCCGCCAGCAGGCCTTCATGTCTTCCCTGATCCAGCGGGTGAAGAGCCAGCTGCTGAACCCCGTGGCGATCTACCGGTTCCTGGACGCCGCCACCAAGTCGCTCACCATCGACACCAAACTGGGCGGTGTCACCGGTCTCTACGATCTCGCGTCCAGCCTGCAAAACCTGCCTTCCAGCAAGGTCGCCTTCTTCACGCTGCCGAACTACCCGCGATCGGAGGCGGTCCCGTCGGACACATCCAACGTGCTGTGGGCGCAGCCCCAGGACAGCGCGATCTTCCAGTCCTTCCAGGACGACGTTCCGGCCAGCCGGTCACTCTTCAGCGCGTCCCCCAGCCCGTCAGCGAGCGCGAGCCCGTCCGCCAGCGTCGCGGCGCCCTCCGCCACGCCGACCGCCACCGCGAGCCGGGGCGGCGCCTCCCCCACGGCATCGCCGGGTACCCAGCCGACGGCGACGCCGTCAGTGCCCATTCCGTCGGCCCGGACGGCCAACCAGAACATCTGCACCGGCTGATCGCATCGCGGCGGCCCGCGGTGGCTCATGCGGCATGCTGCCATGCACGCGACATCAACCTCAGCGGGCTGGCCCCCCGGCTCGGCGCGCTCATGTCCCGGGGCCTGTCCGGGTCTGGCCGGGCCACCCTGAGCTCTTTTCCGGGGAAAGCCGGTCATGCGGCCGGGCCGGATACCGTTAACCTCGTGAAAGGGACGTTGGCGCGCCGGATGCTGCTCGGTGCCCTCGCTGTGGCCGCGAGCGTGGTAGCCGTCCTGACCACTACGAGCTCCAGTCCGGCCAGGGCGGTCAGCCACACTGGGACGGCCGTCTCACCGCATGTCGTCATCGTCGGGCTGTCCGGTCTGCGCTGGAGCGACGTTTCCGCGTCGGCGACACCCGCCCTGTGGACGGTGGCCCGGGCCGGCTCCCCCGGCTCCATGGTCGACTTCGCCGTGCATTCGCGCACCTGCCCCGCCGACGGGTGGCTGACGCTCAACGGCGGGGACCGGGCGCAGACGCCGCACACCGACAAAGGCCCGTGCGCGGCGCTCCCAGCGGTGACCGGGACGCCTGGTCGGCGGGGTGCCCCTGGCCCGGCGCGGGTTGCGGCGATGCCCTCGCTGGTCACCTACAATCAAGGCCTTCAGTACAGCCCCCAATGGGGACTGCTGGCTTCTGCCGCCGGGAAGGGGAACTGCGCGACCGCTGTCGGGCCCGGCGCCGCGCTGGCGCTGGCCGGCCCCGCCGGCAACGTCGGCTCCTACCTCCCCGCCGTCTCCGCCCCCCGCGGGCCGGCCCTGGCCCGCGTCCTGGCCCGTTGCCCGCTGACCGTGGTGGATCTGGGTTCGCTTCCCGATGCGTCCGGCGGCCACGGTGACATCGCCCGCGCCGCCGCGCTGCGGCATGCCGACACCGAGCTCGCCGCCATCACCACCGAGATGCCCGCCGGGACAACGCTGATGGTGACCGCCCCGGGGTCTGCCGCGATGCCGCCGCACCTGCAGGTCGTCATGGTCAACGGCCCGGCGTACCGGTCGGGTCTGCTCGCCGCCCCATCGACGCGGCAGCCGGGAATAGTGGTGCTCACCGATCTGACGCCCACGGTGCTCGGCTGGCGCGGACTGCCGCGCCCGGCTGGCTTGCCCGGTTCGCAGATCACCCGCGCCGACCGCGGTGCGCTCGTTCCGTCTGTCCGCGGGCTCATCGGCCAGGACACCACCTACCAAGTATGGAATGGCACGCACACCGTCTTCTTCTGGACCTACGCCCTGGTTGATGTGGCCGCGTTCGCCGGGGTGGGCCTGCTCTTCTGGGGCCGTCAGCCGGAGCGGCGGCGGCGGCGGGGCGCGCTGTGGCGCATCGCGGGCACCATCGCCGGTGCGGTGCCCGCCGGATCGTTCCTGGCCAACCTGGTGCCGTGGTGGCTGATGCCGCACCCGGCGGTCTGGCAGTACGGGCTCACCCTCGGCTGGACGGCCGTGGTCAGCGTGATCGCGCTGGCTGGCCCGTGGCGGCGCGATCCGTTCGGGCCGCCGGGAGCCGTGGCCCTGATGACCGTGCTGATCGTGGGGCTGGACGTGATGACCCGGTCCCGGCTGCAGCTGGGCTCGCCCTTCGGCCTGTCCCTGCTGCAGGCCGGCCGGTTCTACGGAATCGGCGGCGAAGCGATCGGCCTGTACGCCGTATGCGGCATGATCGCGGTCGCCTGGGTGGGCAACACGCTGCTCCGGCCGGCCGCGCGGGACGCCGGCACCCCCGTCCCCGGCCCTCACCCCGGCCGGGGGCGGGCGCTTGTCGCCGCGTCCGCGGTCGCGGTCTTCGTGGTGATCGCGTGCGGCTGGCCGCAGTTCGGCGGGAAGGTGGGCGGCACGATCGCCATCGTTCCCGGTTTCGTGCTGCTGCTCATGTCGATGGCCGGAATCAGGATCACGGTCCGGCGGATCGCGGTGGTCCTGGGCAGCGGGCTAGCGCTGTTCGCGGTATTCGCGCTGATCAACTACCTGATTCCGGCGACGGGCCAGTCTGACATCGGTGCGTTCGCCGGAAACTTGTTCCACGGCCACGCCGGAGGGCTCCTGCTGCGCAAGTGGAACTCCATGCTCGGCTCGCTCGCAGTGAGCAGCTACAGCCCGGTAGTCCCCCTCATCATCATCCTGGCCGGGCTGATGCTGCTGAAGCCCGCCTCCTTCGGGATCAAGGCGGTCCCGCGCGGCTATGCCGCCGAGCCGCTGCTCGCGATGACCCTGGCCATGATGTGGCTGGTCTGCGTACTCGGCTGGTTCGCCGACGACTCGGGCATCATCGTGCCTGCCACCGCGCTGCCCTTGGCCCTGCCGCTCGGGTTCGCGTTGCTGGCGGGCGTTCCGCTTACCGATGACGAGGCGGCCGAACGGCGGGCCGACGGTCACGGGATCCTCCGTCGCCGGCCGGATCGGCTAGCCGGGACGACCGGCGCACAGTAAGGAGAACGGGTGCAGTACCAGCTATCGCGGCTCATCGCCGGGCCGTTCCTGCGCGGGCTGTGGCGGCCGCGGGTCGTCGGCGCTGAGCACATTCCGGACGCAGGTGGGGCCATCCTGGCGTCCAACCATCTGTCCGTGATCGACTCCGTTTTCCTGCCGCTGATGCTCAAGCGCCCGGTGACGTTCGCGGCCAAGTCGGAGTACTTCACCAGCAAGCGACCTGGCCTGCGGCTCATGGGCCTTTACCTGCGGGCTACGGGCCAGCTGTCGGTAGACCGGGCCGGTGCGCGCGCGGCCCAGGAAATGCTTGAGAAAGCCCTCGCCCTGCTGCGCGACGGGGAGCTCTTCGGCATCTATCCCGAAGGCACCCGCTCTCCGGACGGGCGGCTGTACCGCGCCCGGCCCGGGGTGGGCTGGCTGGCGATGAACTCCGGCCTTCCCGTTATCCCCGTCGCCATGATCGGCACGGACCGCGTGCTGCCCTCGGGTCGTGTCATCCCCCGTCTGGGCCGCGTCGAAATACGGATCGGGAAGCCGATGACCTTCGGTGATCTCGCTAGCGCCGGACGCGGGGCACCCGGCAAGGCACGCCGGGCCATCGCCGACGAGGTGGTCCGGGCGATTCAGGAACTGTCTGGTCAGGAGTACGTCGCGATGTACGCCTCGGCGCGCAAAGAGGAACTCGCCGCGGGCGGCTAAGGCGCCGGATTCCCGGTACCCTCCGTCTCCTCACCGGGCCGCCGGGCTTCGCCGGGCGGCGGTGCGGCCGGCGGGAGCGGGTCCGTCAGGGCGGCAGGATTCCAGCTGTGGGGCGGGCCGGAGGGGGCATCACCGGCCAGCCCTCCCGGTGAACCGCCCGCGTCCTCGGCCGGCCCGCGGGTAGACGCGGACGCGGACGAGGACGCGGCCGGCTGCGGCCGGGTATCCGAGGTATGCCGGCCTGAGTAGGGCGACCGGCGCCAGCGCGGGCTGCCGCTCCCGGGGGCCCCGGACGGGGGTGTGGGCCTGGGGACAGGACCCGGCGGGTGGTCCGGTTCGTGCGGCTGTCCGCTGGCCTCCGCCGTTTCCCGCTGAGTGGGTGGCGGAACCGCCGGGCTCGCCGACCGCGGTGGCTCCGGTGGCCCTGACGCGCCCGCGAACCGCGACGGCCGCACGAGCGGCAGCGGCCCTCCGGAGGCACCCGGCCACCCGGGATTGCCGGCCCCGGCGGGACCGCTCCTACCGGGGACGCGGGATCCGCCGAAGGCACCGGACCGCCGGAACGCAGCCGGCCAGCGGGTGGCATCAGGCTGCCCGGGCCTGCGGACGGCATCCGGCCCGCTGGGGCCGCCGGCGGTGCCGGGTTGGCGGGGTCCGCTGAAGATGCCGGGCCACCGAGGGGGGCCATGCCGCTGGCGTTCGGGTCGCTCCATCCCCCGGGTGGGCCGCTGATGTCGCCGCGGCCCGGCGCATCACCCCCCGGCACGCTGGGCCCCGGCACGCCCCCGGGACCGAACCGGCCGCGCCGGTGGGGCGGACCGGGCTGAGCCGGCACCATCGGCGCCGGTCTCCCGGGCGCGGCAACCTGATTGTGCGGGGGCACGAGCCCGGACTGGGCAACGTGACCGCGCGGGGGGGCCGTGTGCCCGGGTGGGGCAATGGGTCCTGAGTCGGCCACCGGCTGGGCCGCATCCCATGGCGCCGGCGTCGCCGGGGCCGACGGGGCGAAGAGGGCGAACGGGTCGGGCGCCCGCTGTACCGGCTCGTGCGGCAGTTCACCCTCGGGCCTGGGCGCCGGATCCCACGGTGGACCGCCAGGCGCGGAGACCTCAGCCCGCGTTACCGTCCTGGGCACGGGCGTCACGCGCACCGGCAGGCCGTGGGCACTGACCCGTGAACTCGCCCCGGATCGCCCGCCACTCCGGCCTCGCTTCCGCGTCTTCCGGCGGGTTCTCCCGCTGGGAACTGCGGCGCCCGGGACGGTGCTGCCCGGGATCGGGCCGCCGGACCGGGCCGCCCCCGGTGGCCCGGGCCGGCCCGGGCCACCGGGGGCGGCCGGGCCCGGGAAAGGCGGTGCACCGGGTACGGGCAGAATGCGGGGCGGCGGCCCACCGGCCACGGCTTGCGGTGCACCCGGCAAAGCCGGCCGGCTGGCTGTCCAGGCGGCCGCACCCTGGTCTGACGGGTGGGCTTGGATTCGCCGGTCCTGGCCGCCGGGAGCGAGTGGCCCCGTTCTCCACCGGGCCGCTCCCGCCGCCGCATGCGCTGCGGCAGCACGCTCTTCCGCGGCTGCTCTCGTATGCCTCGCCCCGGCCGCCAGCGGCCCGGATGGGGCACTGAGCAAGGTCCGGGGCTCCGGGGCGGGAAGAGTGGCCCGTTCGGCCCGCCGCCGCCGGACCCGGATACCGATCAGGCTCGCGAGCAGCAGAACAATCAGTGTCCCCGCGGCCATGGCCGCGTCGCGCAGCACGGCCCTGGCCCGGCTCAGGATGCCCGTCGCGGGGTGACCTTCCGCGGGCCGGATCTTGGCCGGCGGCGCCTTCGCCCTAGCCGGCGAAGTTGATGGCGCTGAGGCCGACGCGCGAGGGGCGGCGATGAGTGCCGCGGCCTCAACGGCCTTCAGTGCGTCCACCGTCCCCGCGCCGTCGCCCGGCGTCGTGGCAGACGGTGGCCGGGCCGCGCCGCCGGCCAGGAGCGCCTGCCGAACCTGGCTGCCGGTCAGGGCGGGATACCGCGACCGGATCAGGGCCGCGACGCCCGCGACTATGGCGCTGGCGGCCTCGGTGGTGCTCATGTTCCGGTATCCGGAAGGCGGGCTCGCCGTGGCCAGGTTCACGCCGGGTGCGGTGAGCGCCACGTAAGACTGCCGGATAGAGAACGGGGCCCGGACGAAGCGGCGGTCCACGGCGCCGAGCGCGATGACGCCCGGGTAGGACGCCGGGAAGGTGGGCTCGTTGCCGTCCTCGCCATTGTCGCCTGCGGGGGCGACGAGCACGGATCCCTTCCCGAGGGCGTAGTTCACCGCCGCACGCTCGGCGGCGCTGCCCCCGGCGGCAGCACTGAGGCCACCGGTCGCGGCGCCGTCGGAAGCCAGGCTCGCCGGGTCCAGCGGCAGGTCGATCACCTGGGCGCCGTGCCCGGCGGCGTACCGGATGCCCGCGGCGATCGCGGCCGGCAGGCGTCCAACGTCAGCCGGGTTCGCGTTCAATGGGTCGGTGGCGTCCAGGGCCACCCGGATGGACAGGATCCGGGCCGCGGGCGCGACACCGATGATCCCCGACGCTTGGCCCACGTTGTCGCCATGGCCCGCGATGATGCTCGCGGTGGACGTGCCCTCGATCGCCCAGGACGGAGCGCTGGGCACCTCACCTGATCCGGTGAAATCGGGTCCGGTGACGACGGAGCCGGTCAGGTCGGGATGGGTTGCGTTCCACCCCGCTGCTGAGCACGGCGACGGTGATTCCCGCCCCGCGCGAGACCTGCCAGGCCTGCGGGACGTGCAGTTTACCCAGCCACCATTCCTGAGCGCGGACCCGGTCGGATCGCACCGCCGGAGCCGTCCCGGCACGGACCGCCGCCGGACCGCCCGGTGCCGCGGCACCGGCCGACGCGGGCAGGGCAGCCACAACCGCGGTGGCGACCGTCATCGCCGCGGTCAGAGCCAGCAGTGCGCCGCTGGGCAATCGAGGTGACACGGCGTCACTTCTCCCCGCCCTGAAGGACGGCGGATTCTCAGCCCTCGCGGGCCAAGGTTCCTGTTTCACAGACGGTCGCCTTCCCTCGCTACGCGCGGGACGGTCTCACACCATCTCCGCAGGCTTGAACGGAGAGCCCCTCCGCACGTATGACCTTCGCCGCGTTCACGTCCCGGTCGTGACGCGCACCGCACGCGGCGCAGGTCCACTCGCGGACGGTCAGCGGCATCGTCGCGGTGATCACACCGCATGCCGAGCACGTCTTGCTGCTCGGGTAGAACCGGTCCACCGCGATCACGGTCCGCCCGTACCAGTCTGCCTTGTACTCCAGCTGCCTGCGGAACTCCGACCAGGAGGCATCGGAAATCGCGCGGGCCAGGCAATGGCTGCGGGCCATGTTGCGGACCGGCAGGTCCTCGATGATCACCGTTTGGTTCTCGCGGATGATCCTCGTGGACAGCTTGTGCAGGTGGTCGCGGCGCCGGTCGGTGATCCGGGCATGTACCCGGGCCACCGTGACCCGGGCCCTGGCCCGGTTCGCGGACCCCTGCTGTTTCTTCGCCAGGCGCCGCTGGGCCAGCGCCAGCCGGGCCCGGTCGCGGCGCTCGTGCCCGGGGCTGGTGACCTTCTCCCCGGTCGACAAGCGTGACCAGGGACGTGATCCCCGCATCGACCCCCACCGCGGTGGTGGCCGGCGGCAGCGCCTGGACCGGGGAGCCGGCCAGGATCGAAATGTGCCACCGGCCCGCAGCGTCCCGCGACACGGTGACCGTCGACGGCTGCGCCCCTTCCGGCAGCGGCCTCGACCACACAATCGCCAGCGGCGCGGACATCTTCGCCAGCCAGACCTGCCCGTCCCCGTACCGGAACCCGGACGTCGTGAACGTCGCCGACGCCCGGGACTTGCGCCTGGACTTAAATCCCGGGGTACTTGGCGCGTTTGGCCCAGAAGTTCACGTAGGCGTTCTGGAGCTGCTGCAGGCCCTGCTGCAGGGCGACGTTGGACACCTCATACAGCCACGCCGTCTCGGGCTCGTTCTTCCATGCGGTGAGCATCCGGCAGGTTTCCGCGAACGTGACCCGCTTGTGTTCCTGCGTCCACGCCCGGGACCGTTCGGCCAGCGCCCGGTTGTACACGTACCGCACTGACCCGAACGTCCGGTTCAGCGCCGGCCTGCTCGGGGGTCGGGTAGAAGCGGTACTTGTACGCCCGCTTCACCACCCGCCTGCTCATGCCAAAATACTATTATGACACTGTTTCAATCGGGCGGCGCCGCGCCGTGCTGACCCCGCCCGGAAGGACGGGGCCTGCGCCCTGAAAGGGTCTGGTCACGTCTCCTCTGGACGGGGACACGCGGCGTGCTGCCCGTTCGCGAGATTGCGGCTCCGCCCGGCTGGCTCTTGGTGCCGCACTCCCGGCCCGTCCCTACGGTCTTGTCGTCGCAGGACCATGGTGCCATGCGCATGCCTGCCGGGGAATCGTTCCCGCCGATCTCGCGCTGCCCGGGCCGCGGCGCCGGACGGACCGTAGACGCATGGTTACCTAGCGCCGGACGAGGCCCGGAACGTCTACGGCGCGGGGCTCAGGGAGACGTGCGCGCCGGGCGGCAGCCCGAGGCGCTGAGCCGCATCGCCGGAATTGACCGCGAGCGAGACCATGCCGGATCCGTCGGCGAAGGCGACCAGTTCACCGGGCGCCACCGCCCCGAACGTGTCCCGGTAGGGCACGGTCAGCTGGCGGCGCCCGGCTCGCACCACGACGCTCCGGCCGTAACGGACACCGATGCTGCCCGCGTCGGACGCGGAGATGGATAGCTGCACGTTGCCGAACGTGTCGACAGTCAGCACTTCGCCCTGAGCGGTCCCGTCGAGTACCCGGCTCGCCGGCGGCGGTAGCGTTACCAGGTCCGACACGTCGATCTCGGTGCCGGCCGAGGCGAGGTCCGTTCCGGCGGCCAGGTGCGCGGCGACGGGCATGAAGATGTCGCGGCCGTGAAACGTCGATGCGGCCGTGGGGTTCAGCCACAGTTCCTTGTTGGTGAGGCTGATCGCTGTCCGCGGGCCGCCGGCCACCGACACGGCCCACGACAGCAGGCCGTTGTCCGGTCCGACCAGGACGGCCTCGCCGGCCGCGACGGCGATACCCCGCCGGTCAGTGCCCACTCCCGGATCGACCACGGCGACGTGCACCGCGGGCGGGAAATAGGGGATTGTCTGAGCGAGCACGGCCGCGCCGCGCCGCACGTCACCACCCGGAATGAGGTGGGTGATGTCTATGACGGGTATCTGCGGCGCGATCTGGGCGGCAACTCCGTGACAGGCGGCGGTGAACCCGTCCTCCAGCCCGTAGTCGGTGAGAAACGTCAGACAGCGGAAAGGGGCCACGATCCGTGAGCGTACGTCGCAAGAGGCCGCCGGTACAGAAGGGGGCCTGCGGCCAGGTATTCGGCGGCTGCCCGCCTCCCCGCCTACGATGACCGTGTCCGGGAGGAGGGTGACATGGCGGAACTGTCCGAGCGTGACGCCCAGATCCTGGCCTTCGAGGCGCGGTCCTGGCGGCACCCGGGGGCGAAGGAACAGGCCATGCACGACGTGCTGAACCTCGCGCCCACCCGCTACTACCAGATACTGAACGAGCTGATCGACACGCCGGAGGCCCTGCGCTTCGATCCGGTGCTCATCAAGCGGCTGCGCAGGCAGCGCTCCCGGCGGCAGCGGATGCGGTCGCCGCGTACTCCCGAATAGGACGGCATGATGCGAGAACGCGGAGAATGGCGCCCATGACCCCCGACCGTATCGCGGCCGGGCTGCCCCGGGCCGCTACCACCGAAGGGCAGACCGGCCTGGACGCACTCCTGTCCGCGCCCGCCGGCGCGCTGATCGCCTCCGACTACGATGGGACGCTCTCGCCGATCGTGGGCGACCCGGCCGCCGCGCACGCTCATCCCGGCGCAATCGCCGCGCTCCGGCGGCTGGCGGCCCACGTCGGCACGCTGGCCATCATCACCGGCCGTCCCGTGATGCAGGCGGTTGAGCTCGGCGGCCTGGCCACCGTGCCCGGCCTCATCGTTCTTGGCCACTACGGCTGGGAACGCTGGCAGGACGGTCAGGTCTCCGCACCTCCCGTGCCGCCGGGCGTGGCGGCGGCCCGACGGGAGCTGCCCGCTGTGCTGCGCGCCGCGGGTGCCCCCGACGGGACCCGCATCGAGGACAAGGGGCACGCCGTGGCCGTGCATACCCGCGGCACGGCTGACCCGGATGCGGCCCTGGCCCGGCTGCGCGGGCCACTGGAGACACTCGCGGGGCAGACGGGGCTGGCACTGGAACCCGGCCGCCTGGTCGTCGAGCTACGGCCGCCGGGCATGGACAAGGGGGTGGCCCTGCGGGAGCTGGCCGCGGAACGGGACACGCGGTCGGTGCTGTTCAGCGGCGATGACCTGGGTGACCTGGCCGCGTTCGCCGCAGTACGTGACCTGCGCACCAACGGCATCCCAGGCCTCACCGTAGTAAGCGCCGCCCCCGAGTCCGACCTCCCCACCGAAGACGCCGACCTGGTAGTGGACGGCCCCGACGGAATCGCCGCGCTCTTCACAGCCCTAGCCGACGCCCTGGAGAGGTCAAAGGGTAGGCACTGACTTCGCGGGTTAAGAGTCCCCAGCGCGGTCTGACGGTCACAGCGCGGGCTTACGGCGAGGCGCTCATACCGGCCGGCGAACCGGGCCTCCGGCCCGGTGAGCGGCCGGTGTGCCGGCGAAGTACCGCCGGCGCGGGCGCGAAGCGCATTCGGGGGGTTCCGGGGCGTCCCCCGGGTCAGCGCAGCGCATTCGGGGTCCGGGGCCGCCCCCCCGGGCCAGCGCTGCGTCCCCCCGGACGGATGGAGTCAGCCCAGCGCGTCGAGCTGGGCGGTGAGCCAATGGGACGGGGCATTGGCCGCGGCGGCGGCGGCCACGGCGGCGCATCGCCGGCGGCGCTCGTCCTCGGGCATCAACAGGGCCTGGTGCATCGCCACCGCAGTGGCGCTCACGTCGTATGGGTTGACGAGCAGCGCGTCCGATCCGAGCAGCGAGGCGGCGCCCGCTTCGCGGGACAGGACCAGCGCGCAGCCGTGGTCGGACAGGACCGGGCCCTCCTCGGCGACCAGGTTCATGCCGTCCCGGATCGGGTTCACGACGAGGACGTCCGCGACGCGGCCGGCGGCCAGCGACCGCGGGTAGTCATCCTTGACCTCCAGGATCAGCGGATTCCAGTCCGCGGTGGCGAACTCCTCGGTGATCCCGGCCGCCATCCGGAGCACCTCGTCGGTGTACTCGCGGTAGCCGGGCACGCTGCTCCGGGATGGATAGGCGAACGCGACGTGCACGACCTGCCCGCGCCATTCGGGCCGGGTGGTGAGCAGTTCCCGGTAGGCGGCCAGTCCCCGGAGGATGTTCTTGGACAGGTCCGTCCGGTCAATCCGCACAATCAGCTTCCGGCCGGCCGCGGCCCGGGTCAGCGCGGCCACGTGCGCCTCGACGTCGGCCGCGCGGGCCCGTTCGCGCAGCGCCGGAGCGTCCACTCCGAGCGGGTGAACGCCCACGCCGGTGACGTGGCCGCGGTGGATGACGCGCTGCGCGGCTCGGTCCACCTGCGCCCCCAGCAGCGCCTCACAGCAGTCGAGGAACGCATCGGCCCATCGCTGGCAGAGGAAGCCGGCGTGATCGGCACCCAGCATGCCGTCGAGGATGGCGCGGCCGATGTCCTCGGGAAGTATCCGGTAGTAGTCCACCGGCGCCCACGGCGTGTGCGAGAAGTGCGCGATGCGGATGCCCGGCACCTCGTCCCGCAGCATCCGCGGGACGAGCGCCAGGTGGTAGTCCTGCACGAGCACGCGGGCGGTCACCGGGGCCGACGTCGCGGCCGGCACGAGCGCCCCCGCAAATGCCTGGTTGTACGCGACGTAGGACTGCCAGTCGCGCCGGAACTCAGGCCCGAAACGGGGCTGGACCGGGGTGTCGAACAGCAGGTGGTGGACAAACCACAGGGTGGCGTTCGCCACCGCGTTGTAGGCCCCCTGGAAGGTGGCGGCCGGTATGTCGAGCGCGCGCACCGCGGTCCGGCCGCCCGATGGTCCCCCGGTCTCGATGCCGAACCGCCTGCCGTCCGGATCCTGGCGCGCCGCGGCCCGGTCGGCGTCACTGAGCGCGGCGCAGATCCACAGCACCTCGGCACGGCCCGCGAGCGAGGACAAGCCGGGCATGAGCCCGGACACCAGCCCCCCGCCGCCACGCCGCGCGGACAGGCTCCCGTCGGGGGCCACCGTGAAGGACAGCGGGCCCCGGTTCGATGCGACGAGCAGCCGGCCGCCGCCCCGGGCAGTGCCCGCGCCCGGGGCGGCTTCGTGGTCCGCGGCGTCCCCGGGACCGGCCCCGCGGTCAGAGGTGCCCTCCCCGGCGTCAGCGTGGCCATCGGCCGTGCCGCTATCCGGGGCGGCCTCCCCGGTGGCGGCCACCCGGCACAGGCTGGAGTTGTGACCCATATCCCGGCAGGCTAGCGGAGGAACCTGACCCGCCGAGGACGGTCCGATGAGCGATATCCCGTGCTGCGGCATTCGCCATGATCGGTTAAAGTGCACGTAAGGCATGTGTCCGTGAGGAAACAGCCCCGTGGCGGGGAACGTTGGCGTTCGCCGTGGCACAACTGAATACAGCTCATCTAGAGGGGTGGAGGGATCGGCCCTGTGAAGCCCCGGCAACCGTCACGATGATGCTCTGCTCGAAGGGGTAATCCCCGGGAGGCTCCCGCTGTGGGCCGGTGCGCCCGCTGCGGCCGCCCGCTCCCGCGAGGCCACATCGTGAGAGGTGCCAACTCCGGCCCGTGGTCAGGGTGACCCCGGGAAAGATGAGGATGAAAGGGGCCTCGCGACGTGAGCACATCTGCCACTGAGAAGAATGACGCCGTACCTGGCGGCCGCACGACACCTTCGGTGTCCCGGTTCGGGTACGCCACCCATCTGTCCTGCCGTGAATGCGGCCTGACCCGTGAACTCGGGCCTTACTACGCATGTGAGGACTGTTTCGGCCCGCTTGAGGTCGCCTACGACTTCCCGGCCCTGACCCGGGCTGACATCGAGGCCGGACCGCACAACATGTGGCGCTACGCCAAGCTGCTCCCGGTGCCCGCTGACATCGCCGGGCGCCCCACCACTGAGCCGGGCTACACCCGCCTGATCCGCGCCGACAACCTGGCCCACGCGCTGGGCATGCGGCGGCTCTGGGTCAAGGACGACCGGGACAACCCGACCCATTCCTTCAAGGACCGCGTCGTCGCGGTGGCGCTCGCCGCGGCGATGGAGATGGGGTTCAAGGTTCTCGCCTGCCCGTCGACGGGAAACCTCGCCAACGCGGTCGCCGCCGCCGCGGCCCGAGCCGGCATTCGCTCCATGGTGCTCGTCCCGGCCGACCTCGAACAGCAGAAGATCATCACCACGGCGGTCTACGGCGGCACGTTCGTCCTCGTCGACGGGAACTACGACGACGTGAACCGGCTGGCCTCCGAGCTGGCCGGTGAGCATGAGGACTGGGCGTTCGTCAACGTCAACGTCCGGCCCTATTACGCGGAAGGCTCCAAGACGCTCGGCTTCGAGATCGCCGAGCAGCTCGGCTGGCGCCTGCCGGAGCAGGTTGTCGTGCCCATCGCCTCGGGCGCGCAGCTCACCAAGGTGGACAAGGGCTTTCGCGAGCTGGCCTCGCTCGGCCTCGTTGACGACACCGGCTGGCACGTGTTCGGTGCCCAGGCCACCGGCTGCTCGCCGGTGTCGGCCGCCTTTGCGGCGGGCCAGGAAGTCGTCGCGCCGGTGCGCCCCGCCACCATCGCCAAGTCGCTGGCCATCGGCAACCCCGCGGACGGCCCGTACGTGCTGGACACGGTGCGGCGGACCGGCGGTGCCGTCGCCGACGTCAGCGATGAGGAGATCATCGATTCGATCCGCCTGCTCGCCGCCACTGAGGGGATCTTCGCCGAAACCGCCGGCGGGGTGACGCTGGGCGTCCTGCGCAAGCTCCTCGCCGACGGGCGGATCGACCCCGGGGCGGAGACGGTGATAATCAATTCCGGTGACGGCCTGAAGACGCTGGACGCGGTGGCGGCAGCACTACCCGCGCCACCTGTGGTCCGGCCAACGCTGGAATCATTCCGAGAGGCGGGCGTTGAATGAGCGTGTCTGTACGAATCCCCACTATCCTGCGGTCCTATACGGGCGGCGCGGCGGAGGTCAGCGCCGACCACGGGACCCTGCGCGAGGTAATCGCCGGACTGGATGCCTCATATCCGGGCATCGCCGGGCGCATCGTCGATGACGGGGGCAAGCTCCGCAGGTTCGTCAACGTGTACGTCGGCGAGGAGGATGTCCGGTTCGCGCAGGGGCTTGACACCCTTGTCCCCTCGGGAGCGCAGGTTTCGGTCATCCCCGCGGTGGCCGGCGGTTAGCATCCTCGTGCCCTCACGACGCCGTAACCTACTGCTCGCACCCTGTACCTGCCTATAACCGGAGATCTTGCCCGTCCGGTTCGCGCACACGGTAATGTCGTGTCTGGTCGCCATCGGTCGGACCCGCTCCTTGGCGTGGCCCGGGCCATGCGATCGAACGGGTTCCGCGTTGCAAGGGCGGAGCTCGAGGCCCGAGCACAGTTAGGGAGTTGTGTGGAAATGGCTCAGGGCACCGTCAAGTGGTTCAACGCGGAGAAGGGCTACGGCTTTATCGCCGTGGATAACGGCAAGGACGTGTTTGTCCACTTCTCGGCAATTCAAGCGGACGGTTACCGCTCTCTTGAAGAGGGCCAGCGGGTGGAGTTCGAGATCACGCAGAGCGACCGAGGACAGCAGGCCGACGCTGTTCGCGTGGTCTGAAGCTCTGACGTCGATCGGCCCGGCCCCCTCGGGGGCCGGGCCGATCGCATTGCCCCCGGCGAGGCCCCGCTCCCCCGCGTTTGCACTCTCCCGGTGAGAGTGCTAAAAATGGCGTTGGCACTCTCCCTATGAGAGTGACAGCGATAGGCCGGATCGGGCGATGAGGCCTGTGCCCACGGCAGGAAATGACTGCCGGTGGCCCAGGCCAGCCGTCGCGGGCGTCGGCTCGATCCGCTAGCAAGCCACGGAGGACTGGAGCCTATGGCAGCGAAGATGATCGCGTTTGATGAGGACGCCCGGCGCGGCCTCGAGCGCGGCATGAACCAGCTCGCCGACGCCGTGAAGGTAACCCTCGGCCCGAAGGGCCGGAACGTGGTACTCGAGAAGAAGTGGGGCGCCCCCACGATCACCAACGATGGCGTGTCCATCGCCAAGGAGATCGAGCTCGAGGACCCATGGGAGAAGATCGGCGCGGAGCTCGTTAAGGAAGTTGCAAAGAAGACCGACGACGTTGCGGGTGACGGCACCACCACCGCCACCGTTCTCGCCCAGGCGCTCGTTCGCGAGGGCCTGCGCAACGTGGCCGCCGGCGCCAACCCGATGTCGCTCAAGCGCGGCATCGACTCGGCCGTCGAGCGGGTGAGCGAGGAACTGTCCAAGCTGGCCAAGGACGTGGAGACCAAGGAGCAGATCGCTTCCACCGCCTCCATTTCCGCCGGCGACCCGGCCATCGGCGAGATAATCGCCGAAGCCATGGACAAGGTGGGCAAGGAAGGCGTCATCACCGTCGAGGAGAGCAACACCTTCGGCCTCGAGCTTGAGCTCACCGAGGGCATGCGCTTCGACAAGGGCTACATCGCGCCGTACTTCGTCACTGACCCCGAGCGTCTCGAGGCCGTCCTGGACGACCCGTACATTCTCGTGGTCAACTCGAAGGTCTCGGCTAACAAGGACCTGCTGCCGCTGCTGGACAAGGTTGTGCAGTCCGGCAAGCCGCTCGTCATCATCGCGGAGGACGTCGAGGGCGAGGCCCTGGCGACACTCATCGTGAACAAGATGCGCGGCCTGTTCAAGTCGGTCGCGGTGAAGGCCCCTGGTTTCGGTGACCGCCGCAAGGCCATGCTCGGCGACATCGCCATTCTGACCGGCGCCCAGGTCATCAGCGAAGAGCTGGGCCTGAAGCTGGACAACGCCGACGTCGACGTGCTCGGCCGTGCCCGCAAGGTCGTCGTCACCAAGGACGAGACGACCATCGTGGACGGTGCCGGTGACGCGGACCAGATCTCTGGACGTGTCAACCAGATCCGCACGGAGATCGACAACACCGACTCCGACTACGACCGCGAGAAGCTGCAGGAGCGGCTGGCCAAGCTGGCGGGCGGCGTGGCCGTCATCAAGGCCGGCGCGGCGACCGAGGTCGAGCTGAAGGAGCGCAAGCACCGTATCGAGGACGCGGTGCGCAACGCCAAGGCGGCCGTCGAGGAGGGCATCGTGCCCGGCGGCGGCGTGGCGCTGATCCAGGCCGGCAACAGCGCGTTCCAGAAGCTGGAGCTGGCGGGCGACGAGTCCACGGGCGCGGCGATCGTTCGCCGGGCCCTGGAGGAGCCGCTCAAGCAGATCGCGGTGAACGCCGGCCTCGAGGGCGGCGTCGTGGTGGAGAAGGTCAAGAGCCTGTCGCCGGGCCAGGGCCTGAACGCTGCCACTGGTGAGTACGTGGACATGCTGAAGGCCGGGATCATCGACCCGACCAAGGTGACCCGTTCGGCGCTGCAGAACGCGTCGTCGATCGCCGGCCTGTTCCTCACCACCGAGGCTGTGATCGCTGAGAAGCCGGAGAAGGAGAAGGCCCCGGCCGCTCCGGGCGGCGGGGACATGGACTTCTAGTCCATCCCTTTACCGCCGAGGGCCCGGGGGGATTTCTCCCGGGCCCTCGCATTTCGGCAGCAGGCTGCCACGTCAGGGCCCGGTTAGACGGATCGCGCCCGCCACGGGTATGACGTTCGCTCCGTGCGGCGGCTAGCCTAGGGGTGTCCGTAGCATCGTATCGATCCCGTTATCTACCGTTCGTCAGCTTTTTCCTATTCAGCGTGAGGTCTTGCGTGCCTACCGGCAAGGTCAAGTGGTACGACTCCGAGAAGGGGTTCGGTTTCCTCGCCCGCGACGACGGCGGCGAGGTCTTCGTGCACTCCTCTGCCCTCCCATCCGGGATCACCTCGCTGCGCCCCGGCCAGCGGGTGGAATTCGGCGTTGCGGAGGGCCGGAAGGGCGCGCAGGCCCTTCAGGTGCGGCTCATCGAGCCGCCACCTACCGTCACCGTGAAGTCGGCCCGTAAGAAGCCGGATGAGATGGTCGTGATCGTCGAGGACCTCATCAAGCTGCTGGACGGAGTGTCGAACACCTACCGGCGCGGCAAGCATCCAGACAGCCGCGACGCCAAGAAGATCGGCGCCGTGCTGCGGGCCGTCGCCGACGATGTTGAGGCCGGCTGACACCCTCAGCCGGCCCGCCCAGGCCAAGGACACCGGCCTCAGCCGCGCTGGGGTGCGGCTGCCGTACCGGCCCGTAGGCGCCGCCGCCGCGACAGCACCAGGAGCACGACGGAGGCGCCCAGCCCGGCGGCGCTGATCCACAGTCCCACCGGGCCGCTGCCCGTCATCGAGACCAGCACGCCCGCGAGCCCCCCCGCCACCCAGGACACCTGGTGGATCGTCTCGGACACGGCGAACGTGGACGTCCGGGTCTGCTCCGGGATTTCCCGCTGCACGGTAGAGTCCAGCGCGAGTTTGGCCAGCACGGCCCCCACCGACGCCACGAACGCGACGATCAGCGCCGTGCCCAGGCCGAAGAACACCGCGCACACGGCCGACGTCGCCGTGGACACCAGCGAGCACGCTGAACGCCATCAGGTGTGGCATGCGGGAGCGGAGCAGCGAGCCGGCCGCCGTGCCGATCAGCCCGCCGGCGGCGGCGGCGAACACCAGCGCGCCCAGCGCCAGGTTCTGCGAGAAGCCGTGGAAATGCGCGCTGCGCAGCAGGAACGCGAGGAAGAAGACCATGAAGCCGGCGAACGCGCGCACTGCCGCGTTGGCCCACATCGCCTCGGCGACGACCGGCCCGACCGACCGTAGCCGCCCCCGTCGCTTGGGCCTGGCGTCCTGGAGCCCCCGCCCGTCCCGTGGGCGGGCCGTGCCCGGGTGCCCTCGGACCCTGTCGCTGGAGGCAGCAGGGCCGGCGGGGCCCGGCCCGGCCGGGTAATCCCCGAGGGCGGCGGCCGATCCCGCGCGGTCGTCGGCTTCCCCGGCCCGCGGTTCCGGCTTGGACGGCGTGTCGTCGATCTGGTCGGGGACCCTGGCCCCGAGCACGGTGGCCCCCAGATAGACGAGGGTGCCGATCCGCAGCGCCCAGGGCGCGCCGGCCACGTCCTGGATCCCGAAGGCCACGGGCGCGGCCACGGTCGAGGCCAGGACCGCTGCCAGGCCGTTACGCGCGTTCGCCGTCACCAGCGTGATCTCGGCGGGCAGCAGGCGCGGGGTCACCGAGCTGCGGGTGATGGCGTACGCCTTCTGCAGGACCAGCACGCCGAACGCCGCCGGGAAGAGGGTGACCGGATCACCCGTGACCGCGCCCGACATCGCCCAGCACAAGAGGCCGCGGGCGAGCATGGTCCCCATCATGATGTAACGGCGTCCCTGCCGGAACGCGGTCCAGCATCGGCCCGATGAACGGCGCGACCAGCACGAACGGCGTTATGGTGAGGACGAGGTAAAGGACGACCTGACTGCGGGCCTCGTGCAGGGAGGTGTTGAAGAACACGGTGCCGGCCAGGGCCACGGTCACGAAGGCATCGCCGGCACTGCCCGCCGCGGTCAGCTCGATGAGACTCGACAGGCCGGTGCGGCCCGCACCGGACGCGCCGCTCAGCCGGTGCACGAACCGTCCCATCCACCGGTTCGCGGAGGCACCCGCCCGCGCGGCAGACCGGGCCGCCTGGCCCGTCGCCTGCCGTGCCTGCGACAGTCCCATGCTCCAAGTATTCGTCTCAGCGGAGACTGCGACGACCAGCAGGCGCGAATTCCCCGATACGCGGCTCGTGCAGTCGCCGTGATGAGCGAGAATAACTAATCGTGAGCCCGATCCGTGTCCGCAGCAAGGAGCCCGATCAGGCATGCGCGGAAGCCGTCGGCCTGGCGCGTGCCGCACTAGAGGACGTCGTGGGCGGGGAGCAGGTGGGAGAGCACCTCGGCGTCGAGGCGGAAGGCGACCGGCTGGTCACCCACCTGTTCGAGTGCCTCGACCCCGCCTATCCCGGATGGCGCTGGGCGGTGACCGTTACGCGCGCCGCGCGCGCCAAGACCGTCACCGTCGATGACAGCGCACTGCTTCCGGGCCCCGACGCGCTGCTGGCACCGGCCTGGGTGCCCTGGCGGGACCGGCTGCAGCCAGGCGACGTGGGCGTGGGTGATCTGCTCCCGGCCCACGACGACGACGAACGGCTCGTCCCGATAGTGGTGCTGGCCGGGGACGACGCCGTGGTCGACTGGTACGCCGACGGGCCGCCGGAGGTCCCCGATCCGCCCGGGGCGCGGGAAGCGCCGGAGCCGGCCTTCCCGGGCCGGGCCCGGGTGCTGTCCCCGGCCGGCCGTGATGAGACCGCCGACCGGTGGTACGACAGCGAGCACGGCCCGCGCACGCCGCTGGCCCGTGCGGCACCCGCGACCTGCGCCAGCTGCGGCTTTTTCGTGCCGCTCAGCGGGGTGCTCGGCCAGATGTTCGGCGGCTGCGCGAACGCCTACGCCCCGGACGACGGCCGGATCGTGTCCGGCGACCACGGATGCGGTGCGCATTCAGAATCGGCACTCGACGATGCACCCGCCCGCACCGTCTCACCGGTGATCGACGAGTTCGGCTACGACCTGGTGGACCTGCCCGGCGTCTCGCTGGACGAGACCGTCTTCGAGTCGTTCAGCGGCGGGACCTGAACCGGTTCCTGGTAGCCCAGCCGGGCGGCGCGGCGCTCGGCGGCGCCCGCCCGCCGGTGCTGCAGGTGCGGGACGTACCAAAGGCCGAAGAAACCCAGCACCGACCCGGTCACGCAGGTCCATACCCACCAGCGCTCGGCCGGCGGCAGGCTGCCGCGGACGAACAAGACGACGAGGAGCGCAATCACCCAGCCCGCCGTGATGACGGTGGTGATCAGCCGGGCGTTTCCCTCGAGCGGAGGCGGCGGTGAGGGGCGCGGAGTAGCCACGAGAGCCAGGCTACGTGCCTGCCCGGGGCGCCGCGACGTCCCGCCCGTGATGTCCCCCCGCCGTGCTTGCCGTCCGTGATGTCCCCCCGCCGCGCCTGCCGTCCGTGATGTACTTTGATCATCCGGCCGCAGGCGCCCGCCGCCTGCTCGCGTACGGTAGGCGGTTTGCGGAATGCCCGCAGTGCCGCATATCGTTAGCTAAAGTAATGACTCAGGCTAATGAAAACGACACTTACGCAAACCAGATCGGCGCAGACACGGTCCGATGTGGGCCTGGCCACCGCGTTGCGGATTTCGGTCAGCCGGCTCGCGCGGCGGCTGCGGGTAGAGCGCGCGGCGCAGGGCATGCCGGAGTCGGAGCTGTCCGACACGCAATTCGCCGCCCTTTCGGCGCTGGAGCGCCACTCGGCCATGACCCCGCGCGAACTCGCCGAATACGAGAAGGTGCAGCCGCCCTCGATGACACGCGTCATCGCGGTCCTGGAGGAACGCGGCCTTGTGATGCGGGCACCGCACACGACCGATCGGCGCCAGGTTGTCCTGACCGTGACGGAAGACGGCCGGACCGTCGTGCTGCGGGCCCGCCGCCGCCGGGACGAATGGCTGGCGAAGCGGCTCAAGGAGCTGACACCGCGGGAGCGCGCGGCGCTGCGCGCCGCGGCACCGATCCTGGAGAAGCTCAGCCAGTCCTGAGCCGCGCTGCGGCCGGCGGCTCCCGTCCAGCTTTCACGGGGGACCGCGCCGATTCGGCGAGCGGCCGCGGGCGGATGTTCAGCTCCCTCCGCAACCGTAACTATCGCCTGTTCGCGGCTGGGCAGGTCGTCTCCAACAGCGGTACCTGGATGCAGCGGACCGCTCAGGACTGGCTGGTGCTGGACCTGTCGCACGGCAGCGGTTCGGCCCTTGGCATTGCCGCGGGCCTGCAGTTCCTCCCGTTGCTGCTGTTCAGCCTGTGGGGCGGCGCGATCGCCGACCGGTTCGGCAAGCGCCGCATCCTGCTCATCACGCAGAGCCTTATGGGCAGTCTCGCGCTGATCCTCGGCATTCTCGCCGTCACCGGGACGGTCCGGCTGTGGCATGTCTACCTGCTCGCTTTCGCGCTCGGCATGGTCACGGTCGTGGACAACCCGACCCGGCAGACCTTCGTGACCGAAGTGGTGGGGCAGACTGACATGGCGAACGCGATCGCGCTCAACAGCGCCATCTTCAATCTGGCCCGGATCGCCGGGCCAGCGATGGCGGGAATCATCATCGGCTTGGTGGGCACGCCTGCTGCGTTCCTGACCAACGCCGTATCGTACGGTGCGGTGATCACCGGGCTGCTGCTGATGCGCTCTGGCGAGCTGTCCCCGGTGAAACGGACGCCGCGGGCCAGGGGCCAGCTGCGGGAGGCCCTGCGCTACCTCAAGGGATCACCGCGGATCTGGCTGCCACTGTCCATGCTCTTCTTCGTCGCCACGTTCGGCATGAATTTTCAGGTCACCACGGCCCTGATGTCACGCGGCGTGTTCCACACCGGCGCGGGCGCATTCGGCCTGGCTTCGACCGCCTACGCGGTCGGCGCCCTGGGTGGTGCGCTGCTGGCGGCGCGGCGCCGCCACCCGTCGGTCCGGCTCCAGATTGCGGTCGCGCTCTCGTTCGGCATCCTGGAGACGGCCTCCGGGCTGATGCCGACCTACTGGGCGTTCCTGCTGCTGCTCCTGCCGACCGGCCTGTCGGTCGTGATGTACACGACCGCCGCGAACTCCGCGATCCAGCTCGGCACGGACCCGCAGCTACGCGGCCGTGTGATGGGCGTGTACATGCTGGTGTTCCTGGGGGGTGCCCCGATCGGCTCCCCGCTGATCGGATGGGTGGCCGAGCAGTTCGGCCCGCGGATGAGCTTGATCTCCGGCGGAGTGATCTCGGCGATCGCGGCGATCGCGGTCGGGATCGTGCTCATCCGCATAACCGGGACCAGCGTGCGCGACGGGCTGCGGCCACTGCGGCGGAAGCTGCTACCAATGAGCGCATGAGACTGTTCGTCGCCCTCGCGCCGCCGTCCGCGGCGCTCGACGAGCTTGAGGCCGCCGTGTCCCCGCTGCGCCCGAGGGGGCCGGGCCTGCGCTGGACCAGCCGGGATGCCTGGCACATCACGCTGGCCTTCCTGGGCGAGGTCAGCGAGACGGCGGCGGCGCGGTTGACCCCGCGACTGGAGCGCGCCGCGGCCCGGCACCATCAGTTCCGCCTCGCGTTCGCCGGTGCGGGTGCCTTCCCCTCAGCCAGCCGGGCCCGCGTCCTCTGGGTTGGGCTGAACGGTGACGACGGCGAAGTGGCCGGCCTGGCCGCGTCGGTCGCCGCCGCCGCGCGCCGCGCCGGGGCGTCCCCGCCGGACGAAGGCCGGGCGTTCCGCCCGCACCTCACGCTGGCGCGCTGCCGCGTCCCAGCCGATGCCCGCGCCCTCGTCGATGCCCTGAGCGGCTACCGGGGGCCAGCCTGGCCCACGGACCGCGTTCACCTGATCCATAGCAGTCCCGGCGGCCAGCCCCGCTACACAACCCTGGGCAGCTGGCCGCTCGCCCGGGGATAGGCTCTGGACGTGACCCGCGTGCCCCGCTGGCTTCTTCCCACCGTGCTCGCGCTCCTGGTGCTGACCGTGCTCGTCGGCTCCCTGGTGCGCTGAGACGCATCCTGTGGCTGTGCGCTGAGACGCGCCCTGCGTCCCCTGCCCCCGGACGCTCCCCCGCCGGACAGTACTGACCGCGCCCCTCAGGCCCCAGCGGTCCAGCGGCCCGATCATCCGGAATGAGCGGGCGCCGCGGTCAGAGGCGTTCGACGACGTAGTTGATGCAGGCGGTCAGGGCCTCCACGTCGGCGGGATCGACGGAGGGGAACATCCCGATGCGAAGCTGGTTGCGGCCCAGCTTGCGGTACGGCTCGGTGTCCACGATGCCGTTGGCGCGCAGCGCCGCGGCGACGGCCGCCGCATCGACGCCGCCGGTGAAGTCGATCGTGCCGACCACTTGTGACCGCTGGGCCGGGTCGGCGACGAACGGCGACGTGTACGGTGCCTTCTCGGCCCAGGTGTACAGGCGCGCGGCGGAGTCAGCGGTCCGGGCCGTCGTCCACGCCAGGCCGCCATGGGCCAGCATCCAGTCGATCTGGCCCGCCAGCAGCAGCAGCGTCGCGATGGCGGGGGTGTTGTACGTCTGGTCCTTAGCCGAGTTCTCGATCGCGATCGGCAGGGAGAGGAAACCGGGCACATAACGGTCCGTTGCCGCGATCTCGCTCACGCGGTCCATGGCGGCGGGCGACATGAGGGCGATCCACAGGCCGCCGTCGGCCCCGAAACACTTTTGCGGCGCGAAGAAGTACACGTCGAAATCAGCCGGATCGACCGGGAGGCCGCCCGCGGCGCTGGTGGCGTCGACGAGGACCAGCGATCCGGGGTCTGCGCCCGCGACCCGGCGGACCGGCATCGCCACCCCGGTCGAGGTCTCGTTGTGGGTGAGGGCGTACGCGTCCACCCCGGGCTCTGCGGCGGCCAGCGGATGGCGGCCCGGCGCCGATTCGATCACCATTGGAGTGCCCAGCCACGGCGCGCCCGCCACCACCGTGGCGAACTTGGCGGAGAATTCACCGAACGCGAGGTGCTGTGACCGGGAGCGGATCAGCCCGAAGGCGGCGGCGTCCCAGAAGGCCGTCGTCCCCCCGTTGCCGAGGACGACCGCGAAGTCCTCCGGCAGCGTGAAGAGGCCGGCCAGCCCGGCCCGGATGCGCCCGACCAGGGACCGGACGGGCGCCTGCCGGTGTGAGGTGCCCAGGTAGGTGTCGCCCGACTGGGCCAGCGCCGTTATCTGCTCCGCGCGCACCTTGGACGGCCCGCTGCCGAACCTGCCGTCCGCGGGCCTGATCTCGGGGGGAATGATGACGCTGCTCACCGCGTCAGCCTATCCGCGGCCGGTCACTGGCCCAGGCGGCCCGGGTGACCGCCTCGCGCCCGCGCGGCCCGACCGGCGTACCGGGCCCGGACAGCGCCGGTTGTCCCGGGCGATACCCGGAACGCACCGGCGATGCGTATCTCCGGCGTGCCTACACCTTGTCGAGCACGCTGTCGGCGCCGGATACCTCGCGCACCGGGCGGGCCGCCGGGCCGACGTACCGCGCGCTGGGCCGGACCAGCCTGCCGGTGCGCTTCTGCTCCAGGATGTGCGCGGCCCACCCCGCGGTGCGGGCGCAGGTGAACATCGAAGTGAACATGTTGGCCGGGACCCCGGCGAAGTCGAGGACGATGGCCGCCCAGAACTCCACGTTGGTGTCGAGCACCCGGTCGGGATGCCGCGCGCGCAGCTCCGCCAGCGCCGCGTTCTCCAGGGCCAGCGCCACCTCATAGCGGGGGGCGCCCAGTTCCTTGGCGGTCCGGCGCAGCACGCGGGCGCGCGGGTCCTCGGCCCGGTACACGCGGTGCCCGAAGCCCATCAGCCGGTCGCCCCGGTCGAGCAGCGCCTTCACGTAACCGTCCGCGTCGCCCGTCCGCTCAACCTCCTCGACCATGTGCAGCACGCGTGCCGGCGCGCCGCCGTGCAGCGGCCCGGACATGGCGCCGACCGCGCCGGACATTGCCGCCGCCGGGTCGGCGCCGGTCGAGGCGATGACGCGGGCGGTGAACGTGGAGGCGTTCATGCCGTGCTCGGCCGCCGAGACCCAGTAGGACTCGACCGCCTTGACGTGCCGCGGATCCGGCTCGCCCCGCCAGCGGATCATGAACTGCTCCGGAATCGTCTTCCCCGCGTCCACCAGGCGCTGTGGCACCATGGGCAGGCCGAGGCCGCGGGCCGACTGAGCCACGAACGACTGCGCGGTCACCGAGATCCGGGCAAGATCGTTACGGGCCTGGTCATCACTGCTGTCGAGCAGCTGCCTGATGCCCCACGCCGGGGTCAGCGTGGCCAGGGCGCTCTGCACATCGACCCGGATGTCGCCGGAGTGCACCGGGAGGGGGAACGCCTCGGCCGGCGGAAGCCCCGGGGTAAAGAATTGTCGACGAGGAGGCCCCACACGTAGCCGAACGAGACGTGACCCGTCAGCTCCTCGATATCCACCCCGCGATAGCGGAGCGAGCCGCCTTCCTTGTCAGGCTCGGCGATTTCGGACTCAAAGGCGATGACGCCTTCCAGTCCTGGCTTGAAGTCGGACATCGTGTCTCCTTCTCCTTGCGGGACGGCGCGCCGCTTCGTGCGCCGGGCGGGCGTTGTGCGTCCGGGCGCCATTCTCCGTGACGGTCCTGCCGTGGCCCGCGCCGGCTGCGCACGGCAACCCGGCCGGGGGACGCGAAAGGGCCACGCGGACTCCAGGCCGCGCTCTACCTCGGTTCTCTTATTCAATATCGCCCGACCTACCTAGCGGTAGCCGACAGCACTGTGAGGATCGTTACTCATGTAAACGACAGTATGTCGCTGTCACGTGTGCACAGGTTTTGCACATGCCTCTGGCCTGCGAAACGAGGCCTCACCGCTGCTCATCGCTTCCGGTGGTCGCCCGTTGTCATGGCCGGGGAAAGTACGCGGCATGGGCCCGGCTGCGGCTGGTTCCCGGCACAATGAACGCGGCTTGGAATATGCCCGCCAAGGGACGCGGGATGAAGCGTATGCCCAGGTCAAAGCGTTGAGGAGCATTGCTTATGGAGATCACCCGGCCCGGTGACGATTCCCGTGCCAATCCGCACGATGGTTCCCGGTTCCTTTCTGAAGGCATGCTCGCGGACGATCCGGTCCAGCAGTTCTCCGGCTGGTTCTCAGACGCCATGCAGGCCGGCCTGCCGGAACCCAATGCCATGGTGCTGGCCACCGTCTCGGCCGAGGGGCACACCCGGGCCCGGACCGTCCTGCTCAAGGCGCACGACAGCGCCGGATTCGTCTTCTACACGAACCGCACGTCCCGCAAGGGCACCGACCTGGCCGGGAACGGCTGGGCCTGCGTCCTGTTCCCCTGGTACGCGCTGGGGCGCCAGGTGACCATCGAGGGGCCCGTCACCGCTCTGTCCACCGGAGAAAGTGAGCCGTACTTCCGGTCGCGGCCCCGCGGGTCACAGATCGGGGCGTGGGCCAGCAGGCAATCCCGGGTCCTGGCGTCGCGAGAGGAACTCGACGAGCGCGTCACGGAGCTTGAACGGCGCTGGCCGGCGGGCACCGAGGTGCCGATGCCGGACTTCTGGGGCGGGTACCGGCTCGCGCCGGAGACGATCGAGTTCTGGCAGTCCCGCGAGAGCCGGCTGCACGACCGGTTCCGGTACCGCAGAACCCCCGGTCGGCTGGGTCATCGAGCGGATTTCGCCCTAGCGAGGGAAGGCCGCTGCCGCCGGTGCCCGGTCGCGCACCGGCACAGGACGCGGGCAGGGACGCGGGCAGGGACGCGGACGGGTACGCGCAGGCGCCTGGGCGGCATAGCATCACAGCAGGAGGATGAGCAGGTGACCGCCCAGGGGCTTATCGACACGACCGAGATGTACCTCCGCACCGTCTTCGAGCTCGAAGAGGAGGGCATCGTCCCGCTGCGTGCCCGGATCGCCGAGCGGCTGGCCCAGAGTGGGCCGACCGTCAGCCAGACCGTGGCCAGGATGGAGCGGGACGGGCTGCTGCACGTCGCCGGCGACCGCCAGCTCTCCCTCAGCGATGTCGGCCGGACGCTGGCCACGAGAGTGATGCGCAAGCACCGGCTGGCCGAGTGCCTCCTGGTGGGCGTCATCGAGCTGCCCTGGGAGGAAGTCCATATCGAGGCGTGCCGGTGGGAGCACGTGATCTCCGAGAGCGTCGAGCGCCGCCTGTTCGAACTGCTCGGGTACCCGGTCCGCTGCCCGCACGGGAACGTGATCCCCGGCCTTGATGAACTCGGGATGCTGCCTCAGGCCAGGGCGCAGATCGTCAGCGCGGCGGACGACGGCGTTCAGGCGATGACCAGGGTCGCCGGCCGGGAGCCGGTGCCGGTGGTCGTGCAGCGGATTAGCGAACAGATCCAGAGCGATCTGGTTCTGATGCTTAAACTCAAGCGCACCGGGATACAACCCGGACGTGAGGTAATGCTCGCGGCAAGTGACGATGGTGTACGAGTGACGTGTGGCGACAGCGCTGATGGTGCCGGGACGGAACTGCCCCGCGAGATCGCCGCGCACGTTTTCGTGTCACGGCCATAACCGGGACCGGGCACGGGCGGGCGCGCTCGTGTCCGTCGGCGGGGCTGTACGCGGCTGCCCGATCCCGGGCTATGGAGCACAGATATGAAATCGTGGCAGGACGTCGCGGGCGAGTCGTTCCTGCCCGCGGAGATGCTGCTGGACCAGGCAGAGATGGCGGTCATCGTCACCGACCGGCGCTGCAACCTGCTGTACTTCAACGCGTACACGGCCCGCTTGCTGGGTGTGCCCGGCGACGCGGGGCGGTTCATCGGGCAATCCGTGCTCAGTATCGGGTTTGCAGCCGGGGACCAGGACAAGCTCACCAGGCTGGCCCAGTGCGTACTGCACGGGCGCCCGTGGGAGGGTACCTTCGCCAGCGCCGGCGAAGAGGGCTCCAGCATGCTGGTCCGCGCCTACGCGGTGCCGCTGCGCCATTCGTCCGGCGCCATCGACGGCATATCCATCTTCGCGCGTGAAGCCGGCCAGGGCACGCTGGCGGAACGGAACCGGATCGGGCTGCTGGAGCGCATCGGCGAGCGGCTGGGCGGCTCGCTGGAGCTGGGCGCGACCCTCCGCCATGTCACCGAGATGCTCGTCCCGCAGTTCGCCGACCATTGCTTCATCGACCTCTTCCAGGGCGACACGCTGGTCCGGCGGGTGCAGACCAACGCCGGCGGCTGGGAGCCACCGCGCGGTGCATGGACTCCCGTGGGGGGATGGGTCCGTTACCCGGAGGGCCATTTCTGCCAGCAGGCCATGGCACGGTCGGAGATCGTCGTCGTCACGGACCTCCAGGAGGAGAATTTCCCCGCGCCCAGTGCGGACAGCCTGCGGGCCAGCTACGACGTCGGGATGATCTCGGTGATCGCGCTGCCGCTGCACGCCCGGGGTGAGCTGCTCGGAGTCATGAGTCTCGCTCTGTCCGGGCTCACCGAACGGAACGGCCGGCGGTATGGCCCCGACGACCGCGACCTGTTCGGCGCGATCGCAAGCCGGATCGCGATCGCCATCGACAACGCGATGCTGTTCGAGGCGGAGCGGCATACGGCCCTGGTGTTCCAGAAGAGCCTGCTGCCCCAGGCCCTTCCGGAGCTGGACGGCCTCGAGGTGGCCTGCCGCTACGTGCCGGCCGAACCGCTGAAGACCCACGGTCAGGGAATCCAGACCCAGGTCGGCGGCGACTGGTACGACGTCATCCCGCTGGCCGCCGGGCGGGTGGGCATCGTCATCGGGGACGTTGAGGGACGGGGAGCCCGCGCGGCCGCAATCATGGGGCAGCTGCGGGCCGCGCTGCGCGCGTTTGCCCAGGACGAGAAGGCGCCGGCGGACATTCTCCGCAAGCTGGATGAGTGGTGCCGCTCCATGACGCCCGGCGACGGCACAGGACTGCCGGGCGCCGACCCGCCGATGGTGAGCTGCACGTATTTCGTTTACGACCCATGGTCCCGTGAGCTGTCCTTCGCGAACGCCGGCCATGACGCGCCGCTGCTCGTGGTCGACGGCGAGGCGCGGCAGATGGAGATCGGCGACAAAGGGGTCCTGCTCGGAGTACGCGGCAAGGGCATCAGCGGGCTGCCGACGTACAAGGAGGAGACGCTGATCCTGCCGCCGGATGCCACCCTCGTCCTCTACACCGACGGCCTGACCGACCGCCGTGCGCGCGCCGATGGTTCCGGTCACTACACCGAGGAAGAGGCGATCGGCATGCTGTGCCGCGCGGTCAGCGCGGCCGCGGCCGGGGGCGCCGATGCGATCGCCCGCGCCGCGGAAGAGTCGGTTCCCGGCGGTATCGACGATGACATGGCGATCCTGGTCGCCCGTTCGCTCCCGGCCGAGCTTGACGCCCGCGAGCGGATCTTCCCAGCCGAGCCGGTCATGGTGTCCGAAGCACGCCGGATGGCGCTGCAGACGTTCCGGGCGTGGGGGATGGACGGCGCCCAGGCCGAGCTGGCGTGCCTGCTGGTCTCCGAGGTCGTGACGAACGCCGTCCTGCACACGTCGGCCGCGGCCAGCCCGCGCCGCGAGTTCGGCGATATTCCGGTGCGCGCCGTGGCGGCGCCCACCGCGTCGCCGATGCCATGGGACGTGCCGCTGCCGGTCATGGACGGCAGCCCGGCCGGTCTCGCCGCCACGGCGCCGAAGGATTTCGCCATGCGGCTGCGGCGGGGCTCCGCGGCGGTCTGGGTCGAGGTCTTCGACCCGGATATGCGGCTGCCGCGGATCCGGTCGGCTGAGGAGAGCGACGAGGGCGGCCGTGGCCTGTACCTGGTGGAACAGCTCGCCACCCGGTGGGGATCCAGGCCGACGCGCAACGGGAAGGCCGTCTGGTTCGAGATGCCGATCGGCGGCCAGTCGTCCTGACCGCCTGGTGCCGCGCCGGCTAGTGGCCCTGGCTGGATGCGTACAGCAGCGCGGCTACGAGGGCGACGACGATGATCGCGCCCATCCAGGTCTTGGAGGAGACACCGAGGCCCGCGCGCTTGCGGAATTTGTTCCAGAAAAAAGCGACGAGGATCGCTATGAAAAACAGCAGGATAACGCCTGCGCTCACGCTCGCCTCCTCCGCGCAATTGCCCGTGCGATGCCCAGACTACGTCACCGGGCCGGGCCTGGCTACGTCTGCGTAGGTTCACGCGCCGTGGCTGAGCGGTGCGCGGGCGCCGGCCGTGGGCGCGTTACGGCGGGGAGACGTCGCGGGACACCACCTGGGCCGGCAGCCAGACCCGCACCCGGGTGCCGTGCCCCGGAGCGGACACCAGATCCGCGTGGCCGTTGTGTGCGGCCGCGATCGCCTGGACGATCGACAGCCCGAGCCCGCTCCCGTTCTCGGCCCGGCCGGCGTGCTGGCCCGCGTGCTGGCCCGCGTACTTGCCGGCGTACTTGTCCCGGGCGCCCCGGTGGAAACGGTCGAACGCGCGGGCCGCGTCCTCGGGCTGCATCCCCGGGCCGGCGTCGGCGACCTCGATCAGGGCGCCGCCGGCGGCGGGGCTGAGCCGGAGCGCAACCGGTGTCCCCGGCGGGGTGTGCTCTCGCACATTGGCCAGCAGATTCGCCAGTACCTGGCGAATCCGTGGTTCGTCGGCCACGACGACCAGCCGGCCCGGGGCCTCGGCCTGGACCGGGCGGGCGGGTTCGACGGCGCTCGCGTCGGCGGCGGCGTCGCGGACCAGGACAGCCAGATCAGTCTCGGTCAGGTTCAGCGAGGACGTCCGGTCGAGCCGCGCGAGCTCCAGCAGCTCGGCGACCAGCCTGCTCATCCGCTGTGATTCCTCGTCAATCCGGCGCATCGCGTTCGGCAGCTGATCCGGGCCGAGGGCTCCCTGCCCGTAGAGCTCGGCGTATCCGCGGATGGTCGTCAGCGGGGTACGGAGCTCGTGGGAGGCGTCCGCGGCGAACTGGCGCACCTTCTGCTCCGAATGCAGCCGGGCGCTGAACGCCTGCTGGATCCGGTCCAGCATCGTGTTGATCGCGTCCGCCAGGTAGCCGACCTCCGCGTGATCACCCGGGTCTGGCATCCGGGCGGTCAGGTCGCCGCGGGTGGTGATGCGGCGGGCCGTGGTGGCCATCTGATTGAGGGGCGCGAGTCCCCGGCCGATCAGCCACCGGCCGCCCGCGGCGAGCACCGCGAGCAGGGCGCAACCGGTGATCAGCTCGGCGATGACCAGACTGCGTACCCCGGCGGCGACGCGGCCGCGGGGCTCCGCGATCACCAGAATGGCGCCGATACCGGACGCCGGTCTGACCCGCCGCCCGGCCGCGGCGAGGGTGGTACCGGGAACGGGGAAGACCGTGTGCGCCCCGACGCGCCGGCGGATCTGGGCGAGCGGTATCGCGCGCAGGCCCGTGGTCAGCTGGCTGGTGTAGGGTGACCCGTTGCCGTACGGTACGACGGTTCCCCGGGGTCCCACCCCCGCGACGGCATAAGCTGGGCTGGCCTTCAGCTGCGCGGGTGTCTCGCCCACCGCGGCCAGCAGGCTGTCATCGAACTGGGCCTGAAGATGGCCGCTGATCACGAATGCACTGACTGTCCCCATGATGACCAGGAAGACAGCCGTCACGGCGATCAGTCCGGCCAGGAGACGGGCGCGCAGCGACAGCCGGGGGGAACGGGTCATCTAAGGGATTCTGCGGCACCCGGGACGGGTTGCGGCGGCCGCAGTGTGTACCCGACGCCGCGTTGAGTGTGGATGAGCGGCGGCCCGAGGGGGTCGAGCTTTCGCCGCAGGTAGCTGACGTACGTCTCTACGATCTGCGACTGGCCCGCGTAATCCCAGCCCCACACGTTCTCGAGCAGCTGCGCCCGGGTGAGGACGCGGCCCTGGTGCCGCATGAGATAGGCCAGCAGCCGGAACTCGGTCGGCGACAGCTCGACCGGCGTCCCCGCGCGGTGCACTGTCCAGCGGGATTCGTCCAGTTGCAGGTCGCCTGCCTGCAGCGTGACCGTATCGGCCGCCGCCGGCTCGTCTGCCGGGCGGGCGGCGCGGCGGAGAACGGCGCGGATGCGGGCGACCAGGGCTTCCACCGAGAACGGCTTGGTCACATAGTCGTCGCCGCCGAGGGCGAGCCCCTGCACCGTGTCAGATGAGGTGTCGCGGGCCGTCAGAAAGATGATCGGCACGTTGTTGCCGCGGGCGCGAAGCCTGCGGCACACTTCGAAGCCGTCGAGGTCGGGCAGCATGACGTCCAGCACGATCAGGTCGGGCTCGGTGGTCTCGGCGTCCCGGAGCGCCGCCTTGCCGGTCGCCGCGGTCAGCACCGTGCAGCCGTGGAAATTAAGCGCGACCTGGACCAGCTCGCGGATGTTCGGCTCGTCGTCGACGACGAGCACCTTCGGAATGTGCTTACTTTCAGCCATTTCGTCCCAGCACTTTTTCTCCCACCCCGCCGTGTCGCCACGGGAGCCCCTGCTATCGCGAACGGGCACCTGCCCGTAATGATTCCAGGTCCGTGCCGTGTGCCCGGCCGCGCCTACTGCCATGCTGCCTACCTCGTCTTTCTCCGCTGGCGACGCCGACAGCCCGTGCCATGCCGCGCAGAGCGGCATGGCACGGGCGGCTGCGCGGTTCCCGCCTGGGGGCGGGTGGCCCGGGGGCGATGAACTCAGGTGTGGTTACCCATGGTTCCGGTGGTGCCGGCTGGGGTCGGAGTCGGGATCGTGCTCGGAGTGACCCGCGTCATCATCGGGGTCTTCTCGATCAGGATGACCTTGGCGCGCAGCGCCCAGCCCGCCCGCGGCCAGGCGATGAACACCAGGTCGCCACGCTGAAGACCGACGACCGTGGTCATGGCGGGCTGCCGCCACCGCGTGTTGTTCTGCGCCACGGTGGCCACGTTACGGGTCACCATGACCGAGACGGTGATGCCGGTTCCGACGACGTTGACCGTGACGGTCGGCGCCGTCGGCGCGAGCACCCGCCGTGCGGCCGTGGTGTTCCCGGTCAGCAGGGCTGTCGCCGGGGCCAGCTGCCCGTTCATCGCCGCACCGGCGGCCCATGCGCTGCCGGTCAGCGCCGTGGTGCCGGTCATGCTGGCGGCCACGTCCGTGACCCTGGTGCCACCGGACAGCCACCACACGTTGAACGAGCCGTTCGCCGCGCGGATGAGGACGAACCTCTTGGTGGCGAGGACCACCGTGCCCCGCTCGAACGCGAGCTTGCTGTGACCGCGCCATATCTCCGTCTCGCGATTGGTGTTGGCGAGGTGGGAGAAGTAAGAAAAGGCACGTGCGTGCGACCACGAGTAGTCACTAAGGCCCGCGGCGAGATCATTGGCCTGGTTGCCATAGGACGAATAGTTCCGGTGGTAACCGACGGGCTGTGCCGCGGTTGTGCTGGGATGGCTGGTTGTTGCCAGCGCCACCGCCCCGATTGCGCCGCCGCCGACTACGACCGCGGTCGCAATGCCGAGGCGCGCCTTTAGGTTGCTGCCCCGGCGCCCAGCCGGGTAATGCCGATTGCGGCCCATCATCGGTGCCTCCTTCCCTGGCTGCTGCGCCCGCCACGCGCGCCCGCCTGCGACTGAGATTGCCAGTGAGTTTCTGGATAGCCGATGGACGGCTCGTACATATCCATGGCTATGAGAGTGCACTGGCGCCGTCGAGATCGGCATGTGATCGGCGTCTACGTAAGCAGTCCGTTCGAGAGTTCACATTCCTGCAATGGGGTTCCTGGAGGCTGCGGATAGCAAGCGGCCCGATGCGGGATGACCTGGCACGTAATAAATACGTTCGGGAATTCACATTCTTACGAAAGCGATTCCGGGCGGCCTGGGTGGCCGCCGGGAGCGCCTTTTCCCCTACTGCACCGGTCAGCTGGCGGACGTCGAGCCGCCCGGCGAGGCCGACGGGGACGGCGCGGTAGCCGTACCCGAAGCGGGATGCTTGGCCCCGGCGATGAAAATCAGCCGCGCGTCGCGCGCGCCGGATACCACCGGCCCGGCCAGCACGACGTGCGCGCCGCTGGACAGCTCAGAGCGGCTGACCTTCGAGCCGTCCTTGCGCACGACCGTGCTGGCCGTGTACTGCCAGGTCCACGTGGTGCCGTTGGCCGCCTTGACCACCAGATCGCCGCCGGCTGAGGTGACGACGCCCCGCTCGAAGGCGAGCGTCCGGGTCGTGCCGTCCTTGCCCCGGAAGGCGACCTGCCCGTACATGCCGCCGAGGTGGCGCAGCCGGGCGACCGCGCCGGCCGCGGCGTGCGCCTTACCGGCTGGAGTACTGACCGTGGCAGTCCCGTTGCTGTGCGTGCTGGTTTCGTTGCCGCTCAGGGCCGCGTTTAGTGTCGCCGCCTCCCCGGACGAGGCGCCCGGCCCGCCCGGCCCGCCCGAGCCGGCCAGCGCCGATCCGGCGACGGCCCCGCCGGCGGCCAGGAGCAGGGCCAGGATTATGCCGATCGCCCAGATCAGGGATCTGCGGCGATCGCGTGCGAAGTGATGCGCCAATGCGTTCATACCAGCGAGTGTCGGCCCTCATCCTGGGACCGCTATCGGCGCTGCCTGGGACCAGCCTGGGAACGCCCAGAATGTTCGCTGGTACCGCTGCATCCGCTCCGGGACCGGAACGCCGAGCATGGCAAGCCCACCCAGCAGAACGCGCAGGGCCAGCGCGCACAGCGCCAGCCGGGAGGCCCGGTCGGCAAATTCCGGATCGGAATCGAAGGCGGCGCGCGCGGCCTGGTGGAAAAGAATAAAGAGTTGGGCCGGTCCGCAATGTCCGGGCCTCGGGAGAATCCTCGCCCACATCGAGCAGGTGCTCGATCAGCATGCCGAATTGTGTGCCCCGTCCCCCACGTGGCTGTCCCTGATCACGTGATGACCGGCGACGTCCATGATGCGCGCGATGGCGTCGCCCACGATCGTGGTCCGCAGGTGCCCGACGTGCATCTCCTTGGCGATGTTGGGCAAGGGGAACCGCTGGGCGGCGGACCGATTACCCGGCCGGCCGGCGCCGGAAGTGGCCGGCCCGGCCCGGTCCGAGCCGTTCCCTGATCTTGTCTACGATCTGCCCGCGCGCCAGGTCATGGGCGAGAACGCAGGCCGATTTCACGCCCCGGGCCGTGCTCGCGCCGTGGGCGAGCACGACCGTCCCGCCCAGCCCGAGCAGCGCCGCACCGCCGTAGGTCTCCGCGTCCAGCCGTTCGGCCATGTCCCGGAACGCGCGGCGCTGGAGGACGGCGCCGAGACGGGCCGCCCGGTTGGCGGTGACGGCCTCCCGGAGCTGCGCGGCCGCGAACCGGACCGACCCCTCCAGAGTCTTCAGGGCCACGTTCCCGGTGAACCCGTCAGTGACGATGACATCGACCTTGCCGGCCATCAGGTCGCCGCCTTCGATGTTCCCGGCGAAGATCAGCGGTGAAGCCCCGTGCACCGGGTCCGCGGCGAGCAGTTCGTGCGCGTCCCGGGTCAGCCTGTTGCCCTTGGCGGGCTCGGCCCCGATGGTGAGCAGCCCGACCCGGGGGGCCTGGATACCGAGGGTGACCTGAGCGTAGGCCACACCGAGCTGGGCGAACTGCACCAGCATCTCCGGCTTGGGGTCCGCGGTCGCGCCCACGTCGATGAGCACGGTGGGGCGGGGCAGTGTAGGCAGCACGGCGGCCAGGGCCGGCCGCGCGCCGCCCGTCAGCGGCCGGAGCCGCAGCCGGGCCGTGGTGACCACCCCGCCGGTCGATCCGGCCGACACCACCGCCGCAGCCTGGCCCCGTCGTACCAGCTGGCACGCGATCGCGATGCTGGACCGGGGCCGGCGGCGGATGGCCAGGGCTCCCTCGTCCATACCGAGAACATCCTCCGCCGGGACGACCGCGATCTCATCCGGGGCGGCGCCCAGGGAGGAGAGTTCAGCGGCCACCGGTTGCGGCTGCCCGGTCAGGATGATCTGGATCCCGTGCTCACGCTGGGCGGCAAGCGCACCAGCCACGATCTCGCCGGGGGCGCTGTCTCCGCCCATAGCGTCCACCGCTACGACGTGACGGGGTGCGTCGCCGCCAGGGGCGCCCGGCCCGCCGGGCTCAGCGGGGACGCCTGGGCCGCCGGCGGCGAAGTCGGAATCCGGGGCCACGGGCCAGCCTGGCCGGACTCAGCGGGCCACCGCGCGGGCGGCCGGGCCGGGTGCCCCCGGGCCGGCTCCCACGGCGGGGCGAAGGATGACGCAGGCCACGGCACCTCCCTGTTCCCGCGTGTCTGCGGCCGGCAGGCGACGACAGATCGTTATCATGCTCTGCGGCATCCGACCCTATCGGCTGCGTTGCCGCTGATGACACGGCGGTACGCAAGCGGGCGGGCACGGGCCCCGGCGGGCGGACCGGCATACTGGCCGGCCGACGGGAAGTCCAGCGGGCCCGCGTACCGGGCGGGCCGACGGGGAGCACAGGGGCAGCGACGCGGGCAAGGGCGCGGGCACGGGAACGGGCACAGGCGCGGGAACGGGCACAGGAACGAGCACGATGAAGGCCGGGCACAGGAACGGGAACGGGCACAGGCGCGGGAACGGGCACAGGCGCCCCAGCCTGCCCTGCTGGCGCTGGTGACGCTCACGTACCCTCAAGCATGGAACTGAGCGGAACCACCGCATTCGTGTCGGGCGGTGCGAGCGGCCTGATCGGCACCCTCAACCTGATGCGGCTGCCGGCGGTCGCGGAGGACATCGGCGGCCGGTTCGCGCGGACGGATGTGTCCGATGAGCAGGGGGGGCCGTCCCCAGGCCGGCCCAGCGCAGCGGGGGTGCGTCCGGCCGGGCCGGCCCAGCGCAGCGGGGGGTTTCCGGGGGGGTCGTCCCCCTGGGCCAGCACAGCCGCCTAGGTATCGGCTGGGGTCACCGGGAGGCCGTGCTCGGTGACCTGCTCGCGGAGCCTCCGGCGGCCTCGGTGCAGCCGGGACATGACGGTGCCGATCGGCGTGCCCATCATCTCCGCGATCTCCCGGTACGGGTAACCCTCGATGTCGGCGAGGTACACCGCCGTCCGGAACTCCCCGGGCAGCTCGCGCAGCGCCCGCAGCAGGTCGGAGTCGGTGATCCGGTCCAGTGCCTCGGCCTCCGCGGACGGTGAGGGCGGGGCGAGCCGGTCCGCGGACATCTGCCAGTCCGCCAGGTCCCCGCCCAGCGCCTGCTGCGGCTCGCGCTTCCGCTTGCGGTACACGTTGATGAACGTGGTGGTGAGGATGCGGTTCAGCCAGGCCCGGAGGTTGGTGCCCGTCTGGAACTGGTGGAAGGCCGCGTACGCCTTGACCGTCGTCTCCTGGACGAGGTCCTCGGCGTCGGTCGGGTTGCGGGTCATCCGCAGGGCGGCGGGATACAGCTGGCCGAGCTGAGGCACGACATCACGCTCGAACCGGGCACGGCTCTCTTTGGCCTCATCGCTGGCGCTCATGGGTTCTCTCCGGGCTCGATCATTGCTACTTACTAGTAGACGTTTGAGAAGGCCGGATAGCCCGGCAATGTAATGCAAATCACAAACGTCCAACAGCTTGTGCTTACGTTACATCGCGATACCTGTGAGCAGGCTGAACGGAACTTCAAATCCAGCCGTGGTACCACATGCGCGATAGCCAGGCGGTGTACGGGATGACCTTCCCGGCCAGGATCGGGTACAGGTAGAAGAAGTTCAGCAGTACCACGAGCAGGTACGCCCCGGTTACCGCCGCACCGATCGACCGGCGCGCGGCACTAGCGCGCGCGGAGCCGATAATCAGCCCGAGGCATAGCACGATCGCCAGGATGAGGAACGGCTCGAACTGCGTGGCGTAGTAGTAGAACTTGGTCCGCGATACGAACGGGAACCAGGTCAGCCAACCCGCCGACACCGCCAGGACGGTCGCGCCGGCCCGCCAGTCCCGGTGCAGCAGCCACCAGACCAGGCAGAAGGCCAGTGCCGGGATCGACGCCCACCAGATGGCAGGGGTGCCGATCGCGAGGACCTCCTGCGACCATTCCGGGCCCCGGTAGGCGGTGGGGCAGGTGTGGGCGGCGCTGGCGAAGGGAGTCGTGTAGCACTGGTAGAAGTAGGCGACCGGCCGGGACAGCACCAGCCAGTCCCACGGCTGTGACTCATACGGGTGCCGGGTGCTCAGGCCCACGCTGAACTGGAGCATCTGCACGTGGTACTCGTACAGCGAGTACAGCGAGGACAGCACCGGCGTGTGGACGCCCTGGGCGGCCGCGTACGTGCGGTCATAGCCGATGGAGGACGCGAACCAGCCGCTCCACGAGGCTATGTACACGCCCAGCGGCAGCACCCCGAAGGTGAGCGGCAGCCATTTCCCGTCGCGGGCCAGGGCGCCCCGCCAGAAATGGCTGATGCCCGCGGCGCGCCGTGCCCCGACGTCCCACGCGATGGCGAGGCCGGCGAACGCGATGACGTACCAGATCGCGTCCCACTTGCAGGCGCAGGCGCAGCCGATGAAGAAACCAGCCGCGACCCGCCACCAGTGGATACCAATTCCGGGGCCCGCCCCGCTTGTGCCCCCCGCCGCCACCGCCCCGGCCAGGCGCGCACGGGAGACGTCACGGTCGACCACCAGGCAGCCGAACGAGGCCAGCACGAAGAACATCAGGAAGATGTCGAGCAGCCCGGTGCGGCTCATCACGAATTCCAGGCCGTCGAGCGACATCAGCAAGCCAGCGATGCAGCCCAGCAGCGTCGACCGCGTCATCCGCCGGGCAATCCGGCAGATAAGGAGGATCGCCAGCGACCCGAACACGGCCGCGGAAAAACGCCAGCCGAAGGAGTTCAGGCCGAAGACCCATTCGCCCGCCGCTATGAGCCACTTGCCGAGCGGCGGCATCACCACGTATTCGGCGCCGGGGGAGAATATCTTCGTGCTGCCCGACTGGATGAGCGCGTTGGCGTTACTGACCAGGTTGTGCTCGACCCCGTAGTTGAGGAAGCTGTACGCGTCTTTGGCGTAGTAGGTCTCGTCGAAGATCAGCGTGCGCGGGACCGCCAGCCGGTTGAAGCGCAGAAATGCGCCGAATGCGGTGACCAGAAGCGGTCCCACCCAGCCCAGGACCCGGTCCGCGGGCAGTGCGGAGACCAGCCGGTCGCGTAGCGCCGGTATCCTGTCCGCCGTCTCGGTCGCCGGTGCGCCGGCCTCGGTTGCCGCCATCGCTGCATATCGTACGGGATGAAAACGCGCCGGCAGCGAAGGAAGTGAATGCGCGGCGGAGCAGGAAATCCCGGGGGTCTCGTCGGTGAGACGGACACGCTGGCCGGCGGCACGCTGATCCTGGCGGCGGCGCCCATCGGCCAGCCGGACGACGCGTCCGGCCGCCTGGCCGCGGAGCTGGCGGCGGCTCCGGTCATCGCCGCGGAGGACACCCGGCGGCTACGGCGGCTGGCCGGCCGCCTGGGCGTCAAGCTGACCGGGCGCCTCGTCTCCTACTACGAGGGGGCCGAGGCGGGACGCCACGACTTTCTGCTGCGTGAACTGCGCGCCGGGCATGACGTCCTGCTGGTGACCGACGCCGGCATGCCAGGCGTCAGCGATCCTGGCTACCGGCTGACCGCCGCCGCGGCCGCGGCGGGCATCCGGGTGACCGTCCTGCCGGGGCCGTCGGCGGTGACGGCGGCGCTCGCCGTCTCCGGGCTGCCCACGGACCGGTTCTGCTTCGAGGGCTTCCCGCCCCGGGGTCGCGGGGATCGGTCGCGGCGGTTCGCCGAGCTGGCCGGTGAGCGCCGGACCATGGTGTTCTTCGAGTCACCGCGCCGGGCCGGTATGACATTGAGCGAACTGTCGGCCGCCTTCGGGGAGGAACGGCGCGCCGTCGTGTGCCGCGAGCTGACCAAGACGCACGAGGAGGTCCGCCGCGGCACCCTGGCCGAGCTGGCCGCCTGGGCGGCGGCCAGCCTGCTCGGTGAGATCACCGTGGTCGTCGAGGGGGCACCGGCCGCTGGCCGGGGCGCGGACGCCGGGGATGTCAGCGCAGCGGTCGCCGAGGTGCGCCGGCGGGTCGCCGACGGCCTGTCCCGCAAGGACGCGATCGCCGCCGTCGCCGCCGAGACCGGCGTGCCCCGCAACCGGGTCTACGACGCTGTGGTCTCGCCGCGCGACAGTTCCTGATCGGCGCCCCCGCCCGCCGCCTGGCCCGCGGCGCCGGCCGGCGCCGCCTCGCCGCGCCGCCGGGCCCGGCGGGAATCCAGCCAGTTGCGGGCCACCGTGTCCCGGCCGAAGGCCATAGCCGCCGCGAGGCAGGCGAACGGCACCGCCGGCAGCACGTACCGGTAGTCGAATTCGGCGGTTGCGGCCGGCACGACGATCAGTGCGACCGAAATCGCCCAGGGCAGCGCGGCCTCACCGCCCAGCCGCCGCCAGGCCAGCACGATGCCGCCCAGGCCGACGGCCAGGATGGCGCCGTACACGCTGCCGGGCAGCCAGACGTACCGCTGCCAGGTCCGGATCACCGCGGCGAACGGCTCGACCACGTTGGTCAGTGGATTGCCCCGGATGTAATAGGCCACGTCGGAGTTGTAGGACCCGACGTGCCCGCGGGCCCAGGACGGGATGGGCAGTGAGTGGTAGCCGAACAGGTACTCGTCATAGGTAGCGGCGTTCGGGAAGACGTAGCGCTTCCACTCGAACACCCGGATCGTGTCGTACCCCACGATCTGCGCGTAGCTCAGCGGCTGGGCGATGATTGCCCGCTTGGCGAAGTCCTGGGCCAGCTGATCCGGCAACGAAGAGAACTTCGATGGCGGGAAGCGGTCCAGCGGGGAGATGTCCGACCAGATGTAGGACTGCGACATGGGCCGCTTGTCCGGCGGGGTCGTCGTGCACAGCGACAGCTCGTCGGTGGGCACGTGGATCTTGGAGCACTCCGCGAACGCCATCACGCGCGAGTAGAGAAAGATGCCGGTGCTGTCCGTCATGGCGAACTGCCCGTATACCGCGTAGAACCACGTGCAGTAGAGCAGGACCGGGGCCAGGCACGCCACGATGGCGCCGGCGACCGCCCGCCAGCCGATCCGCTTGATGATGATGTAGACGGCGAAGATGGCCAGGAACGGCAGGCCCACCGAGCGGACCGTGGCCGACACGCCGAGGATCAGGCCGATGAGCGTGCAGCGCTGCCACGACGGCTTGCTGTCCCACAGCAGCAGGGTGGTGGCCAGGGCGAGCAGGAACTCGAACGGGACGTCGCTGAGGATCAGGTGCTCGAGCTGGATCTGGAAACCGTCGTAGAGGACCGGGACCGCGGCCAGCGAGGCGATCCAGGGGGTCACCCCGAACCGGTGCCTGGCCACCGCGTACACCATGACACCGACGGCCACGCCCATCAGGTGTTGCAAGATCGTTATGGCCGCGTAGCTGTGCAGCGGCTCCAGGATCTTGAGGAAGATCGCGTATCCCACCGGGCGCGTCACGTCCGGGTGGAGGCCGATCACGTCCCCGATGTACTGGAACGAGTCGTTGAACCAGGACTGCCACCGGTAACCCAGCTCGGCGTCGGCGCGCAGGGCGATCGCCGGGATCAGGACCAGGACGAACAGGCGGTTCCTGGCGATCAGGGCGCGGATCGCCGTAGGCGACAACATGGATGCGACACGGCCGCGGGATCCCTCCGCGGCGCTGGAGCGGTTCCGGCGAAACGAGCCGGGCAGGCGGGGCAGCGTGACCCGCCGTGAGCCTGAGGCCGGTGCGGTCAACCCGGACCCTCCTTGTACTGTTCAGTACTGTTCAATGACCGTGCTGCACAAACGCTTGTGAATGCTTCGCGAGTACTGGCCGCCTCGCATGCATTCTTTCGCCTACGGTATTACGGTGCAGCAGCGGCCCGGGTGATCGCGGGCTGCCCCGGGGCCTGGCGCCTTTCCCACGCTACCTGGCGCAAAACTTCAGCGGATGGTGAAACCGTGAGCAGTAAGGGAGATGACGTGGAGCTGACCGTCGTCATGCCGTGCCTCAATGAGGCGGAGACGGTCGCGACGTGCGTCCGCAAGGCCGTGGGATTTCTGCGTGAGCACGACATCAGCGGCGAGGTGGTCATCGCCGACAACGGCAGCACCGATGGGAGCCAGCAGCTGGCGACCGACGCTGGGGCACGGGTCGTGCCCGTCTCCGAGAAGGGCTACGGCAATGCCCTGATGGGCGGGATCGTCGCCGCCCGCGGCCGCTTCATCATCATGGGCGACGCGGACGACAGCTACGACTTCACCAACCTCATGCCGTTCCTCCAGAGCCTGCGCGACGGGGCCGATCTGGTGATGGGGAACCGCTTCAAGGGCGGCATCGAGCCGGGCGCGATGCCGGCCCTGCACCGCTACATCGGGAATCCGGTGCTCAGCTCCATTGGCCGGCTGTTTTTCGGCAGCAAGATCGGCGACTTCCACTGCGGTCTGCGCGGCTTCCGCCGGGACAGCGTGATGAGGCTCGGGCTGCAGGCCACGGGCATGGAGTTCGCCAGTGAGCTCGTGGTCAAGGCGACCCTGGCCAAGCAGCGCATCACCGAGGTCCCGACGACGCTGGCCAAGGACGGCCGGAGCCGCGCGCCGCACCTGCGGAGCTGGCGGGACGGCTGGCGTCACCTGCGCTTCCTGCTCCTGTTCAGCCCGCGCTGGCTCTTCTTCGTACCCGGCCTGGTGGTCTTCGTGGTCGGCATCCTGATCGGTGCCGTCGTCATCCCGCGGCCATTCAGCATCGGCTCGGTCACGTTCGACGTCGACACGCTGGTCGCGGCCTCAGCCATGGTCGTCATCGGTTTCCAGTCGGTGCTGTTCGCGCTGTTCACGCAGGTGTACGCCAGTGCCGAGGGATTCCTGCCGGAGGACAAGCGGGTCCGGCACATCCTGAAAACACTGAGCCTGGAACGTGGCCTGCTCGCCGGGGCGGTGCTCGGTATCGCCGGGATCGTCGGCCTGGCGGTGTCGCTGTCCTACTGGCGCAGTGCCAGCTTCGGCTCGCTCGACTACAACCATGCTCTGCGCATCGTGGTGCCGTCGGTCACCGCCCTGATCGTCAGCTGCCAGATCATCCTCGGCACGTTCTTCCTCAGCATCCTGGGCATCCGGCGGACCCGGCACCCGGCCATGGGTGCGCTGGAGACCGACGAGGAAGGACGTGAGGCCGCGCCGGGTAAGGTCAGCCGGGGCCGGTCGGATGGTGCGCTCGGCACGCTGGGTGTCGACGCCGGTGCCGCCGCGGGGATTCCCGCGCAGCCGTCCGCGAAGGGCCGCTCCGCGAACGGCGGCACGGACGGGGCCGGCGCGGGCCAGAACGCGGGGGTGACCGCAGGCGCAGGCGGCGATGAGCGCGGAGCCGGCGCTGACGGGGCGTGAATTCGCGCCTAGCAGGCAGCCGGTGGCCCTAGGCTTGAAGCATGTCCTCGCCAACTCAGCCCGGCCGGCACATTCTGGCCGCACCGGCCTGGCCCTACGCTAACGGCCCTCGTCACATCGGGCACGTCTCGGGCTTCGGGCTGCCCTGTGACATGTTCAGCCGGTATCAGCGTATGGCGGGGAACAAGGTGCTGATGGTGAGCGGCACCGACGAGCACGGCACCCCGATCCAGGTGCAGGCCGATGCCGAGGGCGTGACGGCCCGCGAGCTCGCGGACCGGTACAACCGCGTTATCGCCCAGGACCTGGCCGGGCTGAACATGTCCTACGACCTGTTCACCCGGACCACGACGCGTAACCATTACGCGGTCACGCAGGACATCTTCCTGGGCCTGTTCAGGAACGGCTACATCTTCCCGAAGACGACGCTCGGGGCGATCTCTCCGTCGACCGGGCGTACGCTGCCGGACCGGTACATCGAGGGCACCTGCCCGATCTGCGGGTACGACAGCGCCCGCGGCGACCAGTGCGACAACTGCGGCAACCAGCTCGACCCGGTCGACCTGATCGGCCCCCGGTCCAGGATCAACGGGGAGAAGCCGGAGCTTGTCGAGGAGGAGCACTTCTTCTTCGACCTGCCCGCCTTCGCCGACGTGCTGGGCAGCTGGCTGAAGAGCAAGGGCGGCCAGTGGCGGCCGAACGTGCTCAAGTTCTCGCTTAACCTGCTCGACGACCTCCAGCCCCGGGCGATCACCCGTGACCTGGACTGGGGGGTGCCGGTCCCGCTGGACGGCTGGCGTGACCGCCCGGACAAGAAGATCTACGTCTGGTTCGACGCGGTCATCGGCTACCTGTCGGCGTCGGTGGAGTGGGCGAGGCGGTCCGGTGACCCCGACGCCTGGCGTGCCTGGTGGCAGTCGCCGGGCGCCGAGTCGTACTACTTCATGGGCAAGGACAACATCGTCTTCCACTCCGAGATCTGGCCGGCCATGCTGCTCGGCTACTCGGGCCGGGGCGGTAAGGGCGGTACGCCGGGCCCACTGGGCGAGCTCAGCCTGCCCACCGAGATCGTCTCCAGCGAGTACCTGACGATGGAAGGGAAGAAGTTCTCCTCCTCCCGCAACGTCGTCATCTACGTGCGTGACTTCCTCGAGCGGTATGACGTGGACGCACTGCGGTACTACGTGGCCGTGGCCTGCCCGGAGAACCAGGACACCGATTTCACCTGGAGTGAGTTCGTCCGCCGCAACAACGACGAGCTGGTGGCGACCTGGGGCAACCTGGTCAATCGCTCGGTCTCGTTCGCGGCGCGCAACATCGGGTCGATCCCCGCGCCGGGCGAGCTGACCGATACCGACTCTGCGCTGCTGGCGCACTCCCGGCAGGCGTTCGCGGCGGTCGGCGCGCATCTGGCGAGGTCCCGGTTCAAGCTGGCCACCGGCGAGGCGATGCGGACGGTGGCCGAGGCCAACAAGTACCTTTCCGAGCAGGCGCCGTGGAAGCTGCGCGAGAGCGACCCCGACCGGACGCGGACGATCCTGCACGTCGCGCTGCAGGTGGTCGACGACGCCAAGACGCTGCTGACGCCGTTCCTGCCGGGCTCGTCCCAGAAGGTCTTCGAGATGCTGGGCGGGTCCGGCGACTGGTCCGGCACGCCCGAGATCAGGGAAGTGGACGAGGACAGGCGCTCCCTCCTACCCGGTGATCACCGGCCGGTACGACGGTGCCGCGCGCTGGGAGTCCCGGCCCATCCGGCCGGGGACGCCGCTCGAGGTGCCGGCTCCGCTGTTCACCAAGCTCGCCCCGTCGGTAGCCGACGAGGAAGTAGCCCGGCTCCGGGAATCCGGCCACTGATGAGCGAGCCGACCGAAACTGGCGCGGGTTACGGACCGGCGGAGCGAAGCTCCGACCGCCCAGCGAACCGGGCCGCTGGCCCGGTGAGCGGCGGTGTCACGGCGAGCACCGCGGCGGGGCGCGAAGCGCAGCGGGGGATCCGGGTGGTCATCCCCGCGGGCCAACACTGTTCGACAGTCACACGCACCTGGACATCATGGGCCTGCCCGTGCCCGGGGTGCTCGACGCGGCGCACGCGGCCGGGATCGAGCGGGTCATCACGGTCGGCGTGGACCTGGAGTCATCGCGCTGGTCGGCTAGGTGCGCGGGGGAGTACGACACCGTGTACGCCGCCGTCGCCATCCACCCCAACGACACGGGCGCGGTCACGGCGCTGGACGACGTGCTGGCCGAGATCGAGACGCTGGCCGGACTCCCGCGGGTCCGCGCGGTCGGGGAGACCGGCCTGGACTATTACCGCGACTCCTCCGACCCTGCGCTGCAGCGTGAGTGGTTCCGTGCACACATCGGTATCGCAAAGCGGACGGGCAAGGCCCTGATGATCCACGACCGGGAGGCACACGAGGACGTGCTGCGCATCCTGGCCGAGGAGGGACCGCCGGACAAGGTGGTGTTCCACTGCTTTTCCGGGGACGAGCAGATGGCCAGGCGATGCGCGGACGCCGGCTACGTGATGAGTTTCGCCGGCAACCTCACCTTCGCCAGTGCGCAGGGCCTGCGCGACGCCGCCGCCGTGGCGCCCGCGGACCTGCTGCTGGTAGAGACCGATGCCCCGTTCCTGACCCCGGTGCCCTACCGCGGCAAGCCGAACTCGCCTGCCCTCGCCGCCTACACGGCGCGCCGCCTGGCCGAGGTGAAGAACATGGACGTAGCCGAGCTCTGCGCGCTGGTGACGGCGACCGGGGAGCGCATCTTCGGCCCGTGGTGACCGGATCCGGGGTGACCGCACGGCTGCTCGGGCCGGCCGAGATCAGGGGCCTGGCCGCGCGGCTGGGGGTGCGCCCGGCCAAGCGGCTCGGCCAGAACTTCGTCATCGACCACGGCACGGTGCGGCGGATCGTCGCGCTGGCCGGCCTGCGGCCCGGCGACGTCGTCCTCGAAGTCGGGCCGGGCTTTGGCTCGCTCACCCTGCCGCTGCTCGAGGCGGCGCGGCGGGTCGTCGCGGTGGAGATGGATCTCGTGCTGGCCGCGGCGCTCCCGGCGACCGTCGCGGCCCGGGCGCCTGGCCTCGCCGGGCGGCTGGAGGTCGTGACGGCGGACGCGGCCCGCGTGCGTGAGCTTCCGGGAGATCCGCCCACCGTGCTGGTGGCCAACCTGCCGTACAACGCCACTGTCCCCGTGCTGCTCAACGTGCTCGCCCGGTGGCCGTCGCTGCGGCACGGCCTGGTCATGGTGCAGGCCGAGGTGGGGGCGAGGATGTGCGCGCCGCCGGGCAGCCGGGAGTACGGCGTGTCCTCGGCCAAGCTGGCCTGGTCCGCGCGGATGCGCCTGGCCGGGCCGGTGCCGCGGACCGTCTTCTGGCCGGTGCCGGGGGTCGACTCGTGCCTGGTGTCGTTCACGCGGTGCGATCCGCCGCGGACGTCGGCGTCCCGCGAGCAGGTGTTCGCGGTCATCGACGCCGCGTTCGGCCAGCGCCGCAAGACGCTGCGCGCGGCCCTGGCGGGCTGGGCCGGGTCCGCGGCAGAGGCGGAACGCCTGGTCCGTGCGGCGGGCCTCGACCCGGGCGCGCGCGGTGAAGCGCTCAGCGTGGCCGAGTTCGCCCGCATCGCCGAAGCGGTTCCAGCCCGGGGGGACGACCCCCCGGAGCCCCCCGCGACGCCCCGGCTCCGGTGCTCGCCGTGACACCGGGCGCTCGCCCGGGTCCAAGGCCCGGGATCGCGCCCGATCGGGCCTCCGGCCGCCGGGCGCGTCCGTAGCCTGCTCAGATGGGGCGCCATCAGCCAACTAAGATTGGGGGATCGTGACCGGTGTGACCGTGCGGGCCCCCGCCAAGATCAACCTCCAGCTCGCCGTCGGGCCGCGCCGCGCCGACGGTTACCACGACCTCGTGACCGTGTTCCAGGCGATTTCGCTGTACGACGACGTGACCGTGGCCGAGGCCGGCCCCGGCGGAGACCGGGTTCTGGTGAGCGGCGAGGGCGCGGACGCGGTGCCCGCCGGCCCTGAGAATCTGGCCCTGAAGGCCGCCGCGGCTCTCGCGCTGGCCGCTGGCCTGCCCCGCGACGTCACCGGGCCTATCGAGATCACTATCCGGAAACGGATACCGGTGGCCGCCGGGCTGGCCGGCGGGAGCGCCGATGCCGCCGCCGCTCTCCTCGCCTGCAACGAGCTGTGGAACGCCGGGCTCAGCCACCAGCGACTGCGGGAGGTCGCGGCGGACGTCGGCAGCGACGTCGCCTTCGCGCTGGTGGGCGGTACCGCCGTCGGCCAGGGCCGGGGAGAGCGGCTGACCGCCGCGCTGGCCTCGGGCGAGTATCACTGGGTCCTGGCCGTGGCCGATGGGGCCCTATCCACACCGGAGGTCTACGCGGCCCTCGACCGGCTGCGTGCCACCCGCGATCCGGCGCCGGACGGATCCTCCGGCTGCCTGCCCCGCCCCGGGGCCGGCGCTCGCGGCCGACGGCGCGGGGCTCGTGACCGACAGCCCCGGGCCTGGTCCCGTGCTGGATCATGCGCTGATGGCCGCGCTGCGGTCCGGGAGTCCGGCCGCGGTGGGCCAGGCGCTGAGCAACGACCTGCAGCAGGCCGCCCTCTCGCTGTTCCCGGCGCTGCGCAAGACTCTGGCGGTCGGCCGGGAACTCGGCGCCCTCGGGGCGATCGTCGCGGGATCCGGGCCGACGTGTGTCTTTCTCGCCGCCACCGCCGAGCGTGCGGTGGACCTCGCGGTGTCCCTGTCCGGTGCCGGGGTATGCCGGGCGGTGACCCAGGCGGCGGGCCCGGTGCCGGGGGCGTCGGTCACGGCCGGGGCGCCGTGACGGGCCTCCGCATGACGTCCCGCCGTGACCCGCGGAGGGTGCGGGCGGCATGGTGAACCTGATCAGCGCCGAGAAGGTGGCCAAGTCGTTCGGCGAACGCATGCTGCTGGACTCGGTATCACTGGGCATCGCGACCGGGGACCGGATCGGTGTCGTCGGCCGCAACGGGGCGGGCAAATCGACCCTGCTGTCCCTGCTCGCGGGAACGATGGAGCCTGATTCCGGCCGGATCGCGCGCACCGCCGGCCTGCGGATCGGGTACCTGCGCCAGCGGGACGAGCTGTCCGGCACGGTGCGCCAGGCCGTGTTCGGCCCTGGGGCCAGCGAGGCCGCCGAGCACCGGTGGGCCAGCGATCCACGGGCCCGTGGCGTGGTCGCGGAGCTGCTCGGCGGGATCGATCTCGGGGCGAACACCAGCCGGCTCTCCGGCGGCGAACGCCGGCGGACGGCACTGGCGTCGCTGCTCGTCTCCGACGTCGATGTCCTGCTGCTCGACGAGCCGACCAACCACCTGGACCTGGAGGCGATCGACTGGCTGGGACGGCACCTGAGGGACCGGGGCTGCGCCCTCGTCGTGGTGAGCCACGACCGCTGGCTTCTGGATACCGCCGGTGACCGCACGTGGGAGGTCGAGTCCGGCCAGGTGTACGCGTACGACGGCGGATACTCGGCGTACGTGCTGGCCCAGGCCGAACGCGAACGCAACGCGGAGGCGGTCCAGCGCCGCCGGCGCAGCCTGATGCGCAAGGAGCTCGCGTGGCTGCGCCGCGGCCCGCAGGCGCGGTCCACCAAGCCGAAGTTCCGCGTGCAGGCGGCCAACGCGCTGATCGCCGATGAGCCGCCGGTCCGGGATACCGTCGAGCTGACCAGCCTCGCCACCGCGCGGCTCGGCAAGACCGTCATCGATGTCGAGGACGTCACGCTCTGGGCCGGCCCGCGCGTGCTGCTGGATGACGTCACCTGGCAGCTGGCGCCCGGCGAGCGAGCCGGGCTGGTGGGCGTCAACGGCAGCGGCAAGACGTCGTTCCTGCGCCTGCTCGATGGGTCGCTCGTCCCCGCCCGGCCGGGCAGCTCCCCGGCGCCGTCCGGCCCGGGCGAGGGCCCGGGCGAGGGCCCGGCGAGCGCCTTGGATACGGTCTGGGCCGTGGGCACCGTGGTGCGGGGCAAGACCGTGCGGATCGCCCACCTCAGCCAGGAACTGGCCGAGCTGGACCCCGGGCGCCGGGTGCTCGAGACGGCCCAGGACGTCCGGTCGTTCGTCCGTGTCGGCAAGCGCGAAATATCGGCCAGCCAGATGCTGGAGCGGTTCGGCTTCCGCGGGGACAAGCAGTGGACCCCGGTCGGCGAACTGTCCGGCGGGGAGCGGCGCCGGCTGCAGCTGCTCCGGCTGCTGATGGACGGGCCGAACGTGCTGCTGCTCGACGAGCCCACCAACGACCTGGACATCGAGACCCTCACCGAGCTCGAGGACCTGCTCGACGGGTGGCCCGGCTCGATGACCGTGGTCAGCCACGACCGGTACTTCCTGGAGCGGGTTACCGATCATGTGGTGGCGCTGCTGGGAGACGGGAAGCTGTCGTTCCTGGCCGGCGGCGTGGAACAGTACCTGGACCAGGTGCGCGGGACCCGTGAGGCGTCGCTGCCCGCCCCGGCGGGCCCGCCGGGGCGGGCGTCCGCGGCCGGCCGGGCCGGGCCGGCGGCCCCGGCGCCGCCCGACGGGACCGCCCCCGGCACGGCGGAAGAACGGGCCGCGCGCAAGGAGCTGCAGCGGCTCGAACGGCAGATCGACCGCCTGTCCGGCCGGGAGGCGCAGCTCGGCGCGCAGATGGCCGAGAACGCCAGCGATTACGAGAAGCTCACCCAGATGGGGGCCGACCTGCGCTCCGTCCGCGCAGAAAAGGCCGCCCTCGAAGAACGCTGGCTCAGCGTCGCCGGCCGGCCTGGAAGCCTGAGGCTCGGCCTGGTATGGCCGAGGGCACGCTCCGCTCGGCCGCCCCGCGCGGTTGTGGCCGCCAAGCGCGGAAACGGACAAGGCTTAGCGGTCCGCCTACCGCGTGGCTACTCCGGCGGCAGGGCGTCGAAGGGGGCGAGCAGGGTCCGCAGCAGCCCGGCGAGCGTGCGCTGGTCGTCAGGCCCCAGCGAGGCGAGCAGTTCCCGCTCGCGGCGCAGCAGGTCCGCCAGCGCGTCATCGGCTGTGGCCCGGCCCTGGTCGGTGAGGGTGACGAGCACACCGCGCCGGTCCCGCGGGTCGGGTTTCCTGCGGACGAGGCCCGCCTCGGCGAGCCGGTCGATCCGGTTGGTCATGGTGCCCGAGGTGACCAGCGTCGCGCGGATCAGCGCTCCCGGCGTCATCTGATACGGCGGCCCCTGCCGGCGCAGAGCCGACAGCACGTCGAACTCCCACGTCTCGAGCCCGCGACTCGCGAACGAGGCCCGCCGGGCGAGGTCAAGGTGCCGCGCCAGCCGGGATACCCGGCTCAGCACCTGCATGGGCTCGACGTCCAGATCGGGCCGCTGCGCGTGCCACGCGGCCACCAGATCGTCTACCTCGTCGCGCACCGCACCATCCGGGCCCGGTCCGCCGTCGAGGACCTGCGCGCCCCGCGGCGTGACACGTGCCCCTGGGCTCAATTCGGGACCATCCGCCATTACCTAAGGATATCTCTTGACGTCAAGATGCCCGCTCCCGTAGATGATGATAAAGGTATCTCGACATCCCGGCCTCACGTCCGCCGAACGCGGAGCACCGCCAGCCGTCCGGCCGGGCGATTAACCTACTTTCCGAATTGATTTGGTAGACAATGGCTGGCATGATCGTGACCGTGCATCGCGGTCGCCGCCATCATCACCGTCTCCACGTGGACCTCCGCCGTCAGGCAAGCGCCCTCTGTCCAGTTCGTTCGGCACAGGGACTTGACGCCGGCCCGGGCTGGCCCGGAACCAGGACACGAGGAGAGACGACCCATGACCACGATCATTCCTGCCGCGCTCAGCCCGCGGCAGCTCGCCGGGGAAGTACGTAAGCGCGCGGCGGAACCGCGCGAATGGATGTCGCGCGTCCGGCTCAGCCCGGACGAGCGCTGGTACGAGCGGCTTCACGCCGATGACCAGTACGAGGTCTGGCTGATCAGCTGGCTTCCCGGGCAGGGCACCGGATTCCACGACCATGGCGGTTCGGCCGGGGCGTTCGTGGTCGTGTGGGGCACGCTGGAAGAGCATGAGGCCGGGCCAAAGGCCCAGGCGCGCCGGGCGCCTTCACCCGGTGACGGCCACGCCGGTCAGCGCGGGCCGGGTGCGTGCCTTCGGCCCGGAGTACATTCACGACGTGCGCAACACGTCGGAAGCGGTCGCGGTCAGCGTGCACGCCTACTCGCCGCCGCTGAAAGAGATGACGCGTTACGACCTCACCGGCGCCGGCCTGGTCGTGCTGGACACCGAAGCCGCGGCCCAGTGGTAAGCCACCCGGCGACCGGCGCGGCAGCCGTCACCGGCGCCGCGCCCACCGGAACCGCGGAAAGCGGCCCGGCCGCCCCGGGTGCCCGGCCGCCCGGGGCCCGGACGATCGACGAGATCCTCGCGGCCGCACGAGCGCGCCTGCACCGGCTGACACCGGAAGAGGCGTTCGCGGAGTTCTCCCGCGGCGCCGTCCTCGTCGACATCCGCCCGCAGGCCCAGCGTGCCCGCGAAGGCGGCATCCCGGGGGCCGTGATCGTGGAGCGCAACGTCCTCGAGTGGCGTTTCGACCCCGCCAGCGACGCCCGGCTGCCGTGGGTCGACGGATACGATCAGCAGGTCATCGTGTTCTGCTCCGAGGGGTACACGTCAAGCCTGGCCGCCGCCGCGCTGCAGGAGCTGGGCCTGGCGAGCGCCACCGACATCGCCGGCGGATTCGTCGCCTGGGCGGCCGGCGGCCTGCCCGTATGCCCGCCGGAAGCGGCGGGTCCCGGCGGTGCGGCGGGACGCGCCTGCTGACCGGCCCGCCGTGGCGGGCGGCCCTGCTGACGTCCCGTCACCCGGTCGCCGGCTTGTCCTCCTCGCGTTGCCTGGCCATGATCTCCGGTGGGATCCGCGGTGCGGGATCCAGCTGCGACAGCCCGTTCCAGGCCAGGTTGATCAAGTGCGCCGCGACGTCCTCCAACTGCGGCTTGCGGGCGTCCAGCCACCACTGGCCGGTGAAGGCGACCATGCCCACCAGCATCTGGGCGTACATCGGGGCGAGCTTCGGGTCCTGGCCGCGCGAGGACAGGAAGTCGCCGACGATGTATTCCACCTGCCCGGCGATGTCCGACAGCAGCGTGCCGAACGTGCCCGTTCCTGATCCGGGCGGAGAGTCCCGGACCAGGATGCGGAACCCGTCGGCGTTGTCCTCGATGTACTTCAGCAGCTTGACCGCGGCGTCCTGGAACTTCGGCATCGTGTCGCCGCCGTCCAGCAGCGTGGTGGCCAGCGTGAGCAGCCGGTCGACCTCGCGGTCGACGACGACGGCGTAGAGGCCCTCCTTGCCGCCGAAGTGCTCGTACACCACGGGCTTGGATACCCCGGCCTTAGCCGCGATCTCCTCGATCGAGGTCCCCTCGAAACCGCGCTCCGCGAACAGCCGCCGCCCGATGTCGAGCAGCTGCTCGCGGCGTTCTTTCCCGGTCATTCGTCTGCGAGCGGATCTGAGGGGCGGATCGTCGTTCACTCAGCCATCATTGCGCTGGGCCGGCCATCTCGTCACTCATCTGCGCCGGCCGTGATGCGATCGGAGTGAACCTGTTGCGGGTCATAGAGCCGAGCTTCCTGGTCGCGGTGACCGGGCGCTTGGTCTCCAGCCGCCCGGCGTCCGGCCAGCGGATGTCGTAGGCCCAGCCGAGCTTCTCGAAGGCCCAGATCACGCGGGCGCTGGGGTCAAGCTGCCCCTTCAGCACGCCGTGCCGCGCGCACGTCGGGTCAGCATGGTGCAGGTTGTGCCAGGACTCACCGAACGAGGCGATGGCCAGCCAGGCCACGTTCCGCGACTTGTCCCGCACCTCGAATTCCTCACTGCCGAACGTGTGGCAGATCGAGTTGATCGACCAGGTGACGTGGTGCAGCAGCGCGATCCGGACCAGGCTGCCCCAGAAGAACGCGGTGAGCGCGCCGTACCACGACATGGACCACAGGCCGCCGATGAGCGCCGGGAGCAGCAACGAGGTCAGAACGAGCACCGGGAACAGCTGGTGGACGCGCCGGATGCGGGCGTCGGCGAGCAGGTCGGGGATGAACTTTTCCTTCGACGTCTTGTTCGGGTCGAACAGCCATCCGACGTGGGCGAAGACGAGGCCCTTGGAGAGCGCCTTCCAGTCGTCGCCGTAGCGCCACGGTGAGTGCGGGTCGCCTTCCTTGTCGCTGTACTTGTGGTGGCGGCGGTGGTCGGCGACCCAGTTGAACACCGGGCCCTCGATGGCCAGGGTGCCGCACACCGCGAGAGCCACCCGCAGGGCGGTTTTGGCCTTGAACGAGCCGTGCGTGAAGTACCGGTGGAAGCCGACGGTGATGCCGAGCCCGGATACCCAGTAGAAGACGAGCGCGATGATCGCGTCATGCCAGCCGAGGAACCCCCAGGCCCACGCCACCGGGATGGCCGCGATCAGTGCCAGGAGCGGGACGACGACGAAGACCCCGACGAGGGCCCGCTGCCCGGGGGTCGCCTTCTCGTCGTCGAGGTCGGAACGGGGGACCCGGACGGTGGCCCTGGGGGTGGCTCCGGCTTCCCGGGCCGTGGTGGCGGCGGTCGTCAGGGTGGTGCGGGCGGCCATTGGTGGAGGCGCGAATGCCGGCCGGACGTCGGAGGGGGCTTTGGCCCTCTCGGAGGTGGTCATCGTGCTCCTCGCTGTGGTCGGGGCGTTGTGAGTCACAGAGCGACTAAGCGCGCTTGACGCTTACGTAACCGTAACCTACGAAACCGTAGGTTGGGCAATGCTATGGCGAAAAGTATTAAAAGTTGTTCCGGTTAGCCCGTCGGTGACCGGCATGCCGTTCGGGCGCGGGGCGGGCGGTTGGGCCCGCGCCCGAACGTAGGCACAGCTCAGCTGCCCCCGCGAGCGGCGATCATGCCGGAGGAAGCGCGCACCGGCGGGCATCGTTCGGGCGCTGACTATCTCCGAGCGAGTATTGGCTGGCCGTGCATAGGCGGAAGCTATGGAGTGGCCGCCAGGAAGGTGTCGATCAGTCGCCAGCTTGGTTCCGGCGCCTGGACTCGAACCAGGACGACTGACTCAAGGACAGCGGGTGCGTTTACCCCGCGCCGGACTGCCGTCTCCGGCCGGTTGCAGTTCGGAGCGACAGCCTCGATACCGTGCCGGAAGCTCCGGATCAGCGTCGGCCCCAGGCGGCCGGCGCGGCCGCGGCCGCTTGGCCGCCGCCATGATCGCAGAAGCCCAGCCCTCGATCTTCAGGTACAGGTCCCGGCCTCCGAGACCCAGATCTGCAGGCACCCGTGATAGCCGGCACCGGTGTTCCTGCGGGTGGTCCGTGGTTTATGCCGCTTGATATCGGGCTGCCTGAACAGCTCGGGCCTAGCGCCGGTAACGATCGGCCAGTAATCGCCGGGCAGCGCTCGGCATCAGCGTTCTCATGAATATACACGCTGCAGCCCAGCCGTCGCGCGGGATTCTACACCGGTCGCTGAGGAATCCGCAGGAACAGCCGGATCAATTGCCGGTCGCTGTTGATGAAGTCCACCCGCTCGTTCCGGCGTGTAGTGGCTTGCTCTTGGCGCCCTCACACCAGTAGGCGATCGCGCCGGCGATGAGGGTCTCGCGCTCGGTGAGCGGGCCGATCTCGGTGGCGGCGGCGTCGCGGACTGCGGCGCGCTCGGATTCCCGAGCTGGGCGCTCGGCCTCCCAGTAACGGCGCGTCCCCTCCACCGAGCGCTTCCGGCATTCCTCGTAACTCAGCCGGGCCGGGACCGGGAGGTCCCTGACCCACAGGGAAACCGAGCTCTTCGATACGCCAAGCCGGGCGGCGATCTCGTCGTAATCCAGACCCCGGCCGCGCAACTCCCGCGCGTGGGCGCGCACGCCATCTTTGGCGTTCGGGCGGCGGGTCCATCCGGGCGGTGGCTCGCCCCGCAGGGCATCGCCAAGGGTCTGATTACTGGCGATGCCGAGAAGGGCCTTGATCTCGCGGCGAGATTTGCCGGCCCGGCGCAGCTCGATCGCTTGCGCCCTTAGGTGCAAGAATTGCTGATTTGAACTCATGTTCCAATAGTAAGTGCCGCCACTGACATTTTGGGAACACGATAGCGATAAGCGGTCGTAGGTCCGGCCGCGCGGGGGATGGGGGTGGCCTGCCACTTGTTGCCGGCGGACGGCACCCCCAGGGCCGGCGCGCGTGTCGCGTCAGGGGTCGTCCGGCGCCGGTGCCGCCCGGCGGGAATGTGACCGCCACCGGTATAGTTAGTTGACATTAAGCAAGTTAATTCTGTGTCTCGATCTGTTGGGGGCTCGTTCACCTATGGCCGCGAAATCCGGCGCAGCAGGCGCGGCTCCGGCGGCGCACGCCAAGCGCGGAGGCTGGCAGCCCGGCCCGCATTACAAGTGGATCGCGCTGTCGAACACCACGCTCGGCGTCCTGATGGCCACGATCAACCAGTCGATCGTGCTGATCGCGCTGCCGGACATCTTCCGGGGCATCGGAGTCAACCCGCTCTCCTCAGGTAACACCGGTTACCTGTTGTGGATGTTCATGGGCTTCCTGGTCGTGTCGGCCGTGCTCGTGGTGTCCTTTGGGCGGCTCGGCGACATGTTCGGCCGCGTACGCATGTACAACATCGGCTTCGCGGTCTTCACGGCGGCATCCATATTCCTGGCCGTCACCTGGATGAATGGGACAGACGCGGCGCTCTGGCTGATCATCTGGCGGATCGTCCAGGGGATCGGCGGCGCGTTCCTGTTCGCCAACTCGACCGCCATCCTGACCGACGCCTTCCCCGCTAACCAGCGCGGCACGGCGCTGGGCATGAACGCCATCGCCGCGATCGCCGGCTCGTTCCTCGGGCTGCTGCTCGGCGGTGTGCTCGCCCCCATCAACTGGCACTTCGTCTTCCTGGTCTCCGTGCCGTTCGGGCTATTCGGCACCTTCTGGGCCTATTTCATGCTGCACGACCTGAGCGAGCGGCACCGCGCCAGGATGGACTGGTGGGGCAACGTCCTGTTCGCGGCGGGCCTGATCGCGATCCTGGTCGGCATCACCTACGGCCTGGAGCCCTACGGCGGCCACGCGATGGGCTGGACGAGCCCGTTCGTCCTCTCCATGATCTTCGGCGGCCTGGCCGCGCTCGTCGTCTTCTGTTTCGTCGAGACCAGGGTCGCGGAGCCGATGTTCCGGCTGTCGCTGTTCAGGATCCGAGCCTTCGCGGCCGGCAACCTGGCCAACCTGATGATCGCCCTGGGCCGGGGCGGCATGCAGTTCACCCTCATCATCTGGCTGCAGGGAATCTGGCTGCCGCTGCACGGCTACAGCTTCTCGCAGACCCCGCTGTGGGCCGGCATCTATATGGTCCCGCTGACCATCGGGTTCCTGGTCTCCGCGCCGCTGTCGGGCTGGCTGTCCGACCGGTACGGAGCGCGCGCCTTCACCGTCGGCGGCTCGCTGCTGACCGCGCTGAGCTTCGTGTTCCTGATGCTGATGCCAGTGAACTTCAGTTACGGACTGTTCGCGCTGGTCCTGGTGCTCAACGGGTTCGGCTCCGGCCTGTTCGCCTCGCCGAACCGGGCCGAGATCATGAACTCGGTTCCGGCCAACCAGCGCGGGGCCGCCGGCGGCACGATCGCGACGTTCCAGAACGCGGCCTTTGTCCTGTCGATCGGCATCTTCTTCTCGCTGATCGTGGCCGGGCTATCCAGCACGCTGCCCTCGGCCCTGTCCGGTGGCCTGGTGTCGCAGGGCATTCCGGCCGGCGCGGCGAGCACGATCGGGCACCTGCCGCCGATCGGCGTGCTGTTCGCGGCCTTCCTTGGCTACAACCCTATGAGGCAACTGCTCGGCCCGCTGCTCGGGCACGTGCCGGCGGCGCACGCGGCCTATCTGACCGGCCGGGACTTCTTCCCGAACGTAATCACGCACCCATTCCACAGCGGCCTGGGCATCGCCTTCTGGTTCGCCATCGCGGCGAACGTGATCGCCGCCTTCGCGTCCATCATGACCGGCCCGATCCGGCGGCGCGCCGGCGCTGACCGCGAGCCACTCGGCGAGGAACTCGCCGCCGTCGCGGGCGAAGGCGCCTGGGAGCCGAGCGAACTGGTGCTGCCCGCCGCGGACGGGGCGGATGCCTCCGGCCCTTCCGCGGCGCGCGGCTCAGCCTCGTGAACGGGGCAGGGGCCCGAGGTTGCCGCGGCCGCCACAGACACCGCCGGCCAGTTCGTCTCCAGCGACGTGACGCCAGGCCGCTTCACCCTGGTGGCCTGCGGCTACCGTCCCGGCGTGGCCGCGCTGCCGGCCGGCGTTGGCCACCCGCGGCAGGCCGATATCACGCTCGCCCAGCCGGAGTAAGGCCAGCGTACGGGCGGAACCGATGGCTGGTCAGCGGGCGCCAATAGCGGCCGGCTGGGCCGGCCACCTGGGTAAGTCGGCCGCCGGAAATGCGACCTGGCGGTATCCTCCCGATGAGGGGCGCGTAAACAGTCACGTCAGCCCCCGGACACATTGGCAGCGATCCGAGGAGCCCTGCGGAGTGACCCCCAGCCGCCCGGCCGCCGTCATCATCCTCGCCGCGGGCGAGGGCACGCGGATGAAATCTACGGTCCCCAAGGTGCTGCACTCGCTGTGCGGCCGCACCATGCTGGGTCATGCGATTACGGCTGCGCGTGAACTCGCTCCCCAGCGGCTGGTGGTTGTGGCCGGCCATGGCCGTGACGAGGTGACCGCGCACGTCGCCCGGGAGGCGCCGGGCGCCCGAGTCGTGATCCAGGACCGGCAGGGCGGGACCGGCCATGCCGTGCGGACGGTGATCGAGGCCGTCGGCCCGATCGAAGGCCAGGTCATCGTCACCTACGGCGACATGCCGCTGCTGCGCGCCGCCACCCTGGCCGACCTGGCCCGCGAGCACGATGCCGAGGGCAACATGGTGACGGTGCTGACCGCGACGACCAGCGATCCGGCCGGGTACGGCCGGATCATCCGCGACGCCTCCGGCACCATGACCGGGATCGTCGAGGAGGTGGACGCCACCGACGAGCAGCGGCTGGTCGACGAGATCAACTCCGGGTGCTACGCCTTCGAGGGCATCCTGCTGGCCGACGCGATCAAGCGGGTACCGACGACGAACGTGCTCGGCCAGGAGTACCTCACCGACGTCGTGGCGATCCTGCGCAGCGACGGTCACCGGGTCGGCACGCAGCAGGCCGCAGACCCCTCCGAGATCCAGGGCGTCAACGACCGGGTCCAGCTGGCCCAGGCCCGGCGGATCTACAATGACCGGCTGCTCGAGTACTGGATGCGGGCCGGGGTGACGATCATCGACCCGGCGACGACCTGGGTCGACGCGGACGTGACCCTCGAGCCTGACACCGAGATCGGCCCGTCCACCCACCTGGAGGGCCGTACCGCGATCGCGTCCGGGGCCCGGATCGGCCCGGGCTGTGTGCTCCGCGACACCGTGGTCGGCGCGGGCGCGAGCGTGATCAGCGCTGTCTGCGAGTCCGCCGAGATCGGGCCCGGGGCCAGCGTCGGGCCCTACACCCGCCTGCGGCCCGGGACGAGGCTGGGACCTGGTACGCGGGCCGGCAGCTTCGTCGAGATGAAGAACGCGGTCGTCGGCAAGGGCTCCAAGGTGCCGCACCTGACCTACGTGGGCGACGCGGACATCGGTTCCGGTTCGAACATCGGGGCCGCCACGGTGTTCGTCAACTACGACGGTGTGGCCAAGCACCACACCAGCGTGGGAGATCACGTCAGGATCGGGAGCGACACCATGCTCGTCGCGCCGGTCGAGGTCGGCGATGGCGCGTACACCGCTGCCGGGTCCGTCATCACGGAGAACATCCCCCCGGGGGCGATGGCCATCGGCCGGTCGCCGGCAGCGCAACGTGCCGGGGTGGGTCGCCCAGCGCCGGCCCGGCACCTCCTCCGCGGCGGCGGCCGAGGCGGCTCAGGGCGAAGAGGCACCCAGCGAGGGAGAGACCACGTGAGCGGCATCATGGCGAACAGCGAGAAGAAGCTGATGCTCGTCTCCGGCCGGGCATTTCCCGGGCTGGCCCAGGAGGTGGCCGCGTGCCTGGGCATTGATCTGACGCCGACGAAGCTCTTCGACTTCGCCAACGGTGAGATCTTCGTCCGCTTCCTCGACTCCGTTCGTGGTTGCGATGTCTTCGTGCTGCAGAGCCACACCGCGCCGATCAACGAGTGGATCATGGAGCACCTGATCATGGTGGACGCGCTCAAGCGCGCGTCGGCCAAGCGGATCACGGTGGTGACCCCGTTCTTCGGATACGCGCGCCAGGACAAGAAGAGCCGGGGCCGGGAGCCGATCTCGGCGCGGCTGATGGCCGACCTGTTCGCGACGGCGGGAGCGCACCGGCTGATGGCGGTCGACCTGCACACCGCGCAAATCCAGGGGTTCTTCGACGGGCCGGTGGATCACCTGTTCGCGCTGCCGATCCTCGCCGACTACATCGAGGACAAGCTCGACCTGAGCCAGGTTACGGTGGTGGCGCCGGACGCGGGCCGGGTACGGATGTGTGAGCGCTGGACGGACCGGCTCGGCTGCCCGCTGGCCATTATCCACAAGCGCCGGGATCCGGACGTGGCCAACCAGGTCAAGATGCTCGAGGTCGTCGGCCAGGTCGCCGGCCGGACCTGCATCCTGGTGGACGACATGATCGATACGGGCGCGACGATCACGAAGGCGGCCGAGGCGCTGTTCGAGCAGGGGGCGGCCAAAGTGATCGTGATGGCCACGCACGGCGTGCTGTCCGGTCCCGCGGTCGACACCCTGAAGAATTCCCAGATCAGCGAGGTCGTGATCACGAACACGCTGCCCATCCCGGCGGAGCGGCAGTTCGACAAGCTCACCGTGCTGTCGATCGCGCCGCTGATCGCCCGCGCGATCAACGAGGTGTTCAGCGACGGCTCGGTCACCAGCCTCTTCGACGGGCAGAGCTGAGCCGTCCCGGCCGCGGGGAGCTGAGCCGTTCGACGGGCAGAGCTGAGCCGTCCCGGCCGCGGAGAGCTGAGCTGTCCCGGGCCCCGGGGTCCGCCTGCCCTCGCCGAACCTGGGCGCGTTCAGCCCGGAAGCCAAGGGTGGCCGCCGTCCCACCCGTTGACGCTCTCGGACGGCGGCCACGCCTCACCCCGCCGCTGCGGCTGCACCGTGACGGCCAGTGCCGTTTGGCCGCTACGGTGCAGCCTTTACGCGCGGCACAGCGGCCGCGCCGTCCCCCGGCTCCCACCCCGCGCCACGGCCGTTCCCGGCCGTACCCCATCCGCCTGGCCGGGCGCGGCTCCCTACGACGACCCGCCAGTCTGCGCGCGGCCCACTCGCGTGTTACCCCGTCTGACGCGAGCGGGCCGCCGTCCCTTGTGAGAGGCACCAAGGGACGTCTTTCCCCATGGCCGCCTGCCGGAGCGCCTGTCCGCCCGAAAGCGGTGCAGGCGCCGGGTGGGCGCGCCCTGTACTGTCCGGGGCCAGTCCCGATCACCGGGGACCGCGCCCCTGTATGCGGTCCCCGGTGATCGGGCCGGTATTCCCGGCCCGAGCCTGTTGTGCTCTGCGGCCCCGATCCGGGATCAGTTCCGATCGTGTCAGTGTGCGGTTGTCTGCGGATTGAGCGGGGATTGCGCCTCCCGCAGTACCGGTCAGCAGATTGCCTCTCCCGCAGTGCCGGTTAAGGAGATTGCGTCTCCCGCAGTGCCGGTTAAGCGCCCGGTACGGCCAGGGGGTCACCCTGAACAACCTGGGCGAGGCCTACCTCGACCTGGGCCGCCCGGAAGAGGCGATCGACAGCATCGAGCAGGCTCGCAGCATCTTCGTAGAGATCAAGACGCTGCGCGGGGAGGGCTATGTCGCGCACAATCTCGGCCGGGCGTACATGGACCTGGGCCGCCTGGACGAAGCGGTCCGGTACTTCCGGAGCGCGCTGCACATCCGGCAGGCCGCCGGTGAGCGTCACGGCCAGGCGCTGACGCTGCTGTTCCTGGGCCGGGTGTACCGCCGCCTCGGCCGGATCGACGATGCCCGGCGATCCTGGACCGATGCCCAGGTGATATTCGAGGATCTGGGCGACGAGGCGCAGCTCGCGGAGAGCCGGGCGGAGCTGACGTCCATCAGTGTCCCCACCATATGAGGGGATCCGCCCACCGCACGAGCGTGATCCGGCCCGGGGCCCGGGTACGAGGGATCGGCGCGTGCCGCGGCGGCGCAATTCCGCATAAATTTCTTATTGCGTGCGGTTGTTCCCGGAGAGTTAAGTCAGCAAATTCTTACCGTATGGTGACGTACTGATCCGGGGCATAACCGGTACGGCTTGCTTGCCCCTCGATACCCTTTGTCACGTTAGGGGAATTTCGTTCGTCCTGGCACACGGGGCTCAGGAAAAGGAAAGGGCGACGATCATGGAAAGTAACGAGGAGTTCAGGCCTGCCATGCAGCAGGACGCGGACCCGGCTATGCAGCAGGACACCGATCCGGCTATGCGGCAGGACACCCGTCCCGCCATGCAGCAGGACGATCAGCGGGGATAATCGCCCGCTCCAACGGGTGGCCCGACGGTGCCCGGGACGCGGTCCTGGGCACCGTCGGCTAGACTTCGGAGGTGCGGCCTTGGCTGCTGCCGTCGCCAGCCCATGGCGGTATGGCTTCTTCGGGCCGCGTGAATCTTCTGGTGCGGGTTAGCGCCGGGAGTCGGCATGACCGTCGGCCCGTCACCGCCGGGCGGCGCTGCCGGAGAGATACCCACTGCATGAGGAGTGACGACCGTGCCTGAGGTCCGCATCGCCGCCGAGCCGCGCACCGAGTTCGGCAAAGGCGCCGCCCGGCGTACGCGCCGTGAGGGCCGGGTGCCCGCCGTTCTGTACGGCCATGGCGCAGAGACGCGGCACGTTATGCTGCCGGGCCACGACCTGATGCTCGCGCTGAAGACGCCGAACGTCCTGATCCGCATCGAGGGCGTCCCCGGCGTAACCGGCCTGGCCCTGCCCAAGGCCGTCCAGCGCGACCCGATCAAGGGCTTCATCGAGCACGCGGACCTCATCCTCGTCCGGCGCGGCGAAAAGGTCACCGTGGACATCGCCGTCCGGGTCAGTGGGGACATTGCTCCCGACGGCCTGCTTGACCAGCAAGTCGTCCAGCTCTCGGTCGAGGCCGAGGCGACCAACATCCCCGACGGGATCGACGTAGACGTCACGGGAATGAAGGTCGGCAGCTCGATTCACGCGGGCGACCTCACCCTGCCGCGCGGTACGACCCTCCAGGTCGACCCCGAAACGCTGATCGTGCACGTTCTGCCCGCGCCCACCGCGGAGCAGATGGAGGCGGACATCGGCGGTCCCGAGGCGGCCGAGGCCCAGATCCCTGAGCCGGTCGGCGAGGTCGAGCCCGGGGCGGCCGGCGAGAGCGACGCCGGCTGACCCGTCAGTTCGATGCGCGGTCGGATGTGAGGCCGGCGATGCCAGAGGAACGCTGGCTGGTCGTCGGGCTGGGTAACCCGGGCCCGGAGTACCCCGGTACCCGGCACAACGCCGGGCACATGGTGGTCGACCTGCTCGCCAAACGGATGGGCGTCCGGTTCAAGGCGAACCGGACCCGTAACGACGTGGCCGACGGGCGGCTGGCCGGGGTGCCGGTTACCCTGGCCAAGCCGCGTACCTACATGAACATGTCCGGCGGCCCGGTGGCGGCGATCGCCGCTTTTTACAAGATTCCCCCGGAGCGGATCGTGGTCGTCCACGATGAGCTGGATATCCCGTTCGGAGCGGTGCGGCTCAAGCTCGGCGGCGGTGACAACGGCCATAACGGCCTCCGTTCGGTCACGCAGGCGCTCGGCACCCACGAATACCATCGCGCCCGGATCGGCATCGGGCGCCCGCCGGGCCGGATGGACGCCGCCGCGTTCGTGTTGCGCGATTTTCCGGCCGCCGAGCGCAAGGAACTGCCCCTGCTCATCGACCGGGGCGCCGACGCGGTCGAGACTTTGCTGTCGAAGGGCCTGGCCGCCGCGCAGAACACCTTCCACGCCGACTGAGAGGGAGGGTCGTCCGGCTCGGGAAGAACGGAGCGGTGCCCTGACGCTAACGTTGGCAGACTGACCACGCCCACCGGCTTCCGCCAGGAAGCATCGAGGAGCTCGCCAATGGCGACGGAGGACGACCGTCTCGCCCATGATCTTGCCGTCGAGGCGGGCCGCCGCCTGGTCGCCCTGCGGGGCCGCGGTGGTGAGCCGGACGAGCTCCGCAAGGCCGGCGATCGGATGTCGCATGAGTTTCTCTGCGCCGAGCTGGCCCGGCTGAGGCCGGGGGACTGGGTACTGTCCGAGGAGGCCGCCGATGACCTGGGCCGGCTGGCCGCGGACCGGGTCTGGATCGTTGACCCGCTGGACGGTACCCGCGAATTCGGGGACGCAGGCCGGGAGGACTGGGCGGTGCACGTGGCCCTGTGGGAACGGGCCCCGCACGGCGATGTCCCGCACGGCGGTGTCCCGCACGGCGAAGACCCTGCGGGCCGCCAGAGTGCTCACGGCCCTCAGAGCCCCCCGGACGGCCAGGGCGGCCTCACCGCCGGCGCGGTGGCCCTTCCGGCGCAGGAGGAGGTCCTGTCCACCGTCACCCCGCCCCCGGCCCCGTCCGCGCCCTGGCCCGGGTTCCGGCCCGGGTCCTGGCCACCGGCACGGCCCGGAGGGCGGCTGCGCGTCGTCGTCAGCCGGAGCAGGCCCGCGCCGTTCCTGCCCCGCATGGCCGAACTTCTCGGCGCGGACCTCATCCCGCTGGGATCGGCCGGCGCCAAGGTCGCCGCCGTCCTGCTGGGCCACGCCGACGCCTATGTGCACGCTGGCGGCCAGTACGAATGGGATTCGGCCGCCCCGGTCGCGGTGGCCCGCGCGGCCGGGTTCCGCGCCTCACGGATCGACGGCCGCGAGCTTTCGTACAATCAGCCTGACCTGTTCATGCCGGATATCCTGGTGTGTGCGCCCGCCCTCGCCGGCGCGCTGCTGGATGCGATCAGGTCCGCCAAGTCCGGCGAGACCAGCGGCAGTCAACGATGACGGCCTCGGCGGCGGCCCCAGCCCACCGGACCCAATCCCTGTCCCCGACGCCTTCTGGATGCCGTTGATGCGCACCGATTACACGCTCTCCCAGCTTGACGTGCTCGAAGCCGAGTCCATCCACGTGATCCGCGAAGTCGCGGCCGAGTTCGAGCGCCCTGCGCTGCTGTTCTCCGGCGGCAAGGACTCGGTGGTCATGCTGGCGCTGGCGGAGAAGGCGTTCCGGCCGGCCCGGATCCCGTTCCCCGTCATGCACGTCGACACCGGGCACAACTTCGGCGAGGTCATCGAATTCCGGGACAAACGCGTCGCGGAGCTGGGGGTCCGGCTCATCGTCGCCTCCGTGCAGGACTCCATCGACGCGGGCCGGGTGACCGAGGATGCCGGCCGCTGGGCGAGCCGGAACCGGCTGCAGACCGTCACGCTGCTGGACGCGATCGAGGAGCACCGCTTCGACGCCCTGTTCGGCGGCGCACGGCGGGATGAGGAGAAGGCCCGCGCCAAGGAGCGGGTGTTCTCTTTCCGCGACGACTTCGGCCAGTGGGACCCGAAAAACCAGCGGCCCGAGCTGTGGAACCTGTACAACACGCGGATTCGGCGGGGTGAGCACATCCGTGTCTTCCCGCTGTCCAACTGGACGGAGCTCGATATCTGGGAGTACATCGAGCGCGAGGAACTCGAGCTGCCCTTGGTGTACTTCGCGCATTCCCGCAACGTCTTTGAGCGGGACGGGATCCTGCTGGCCGAGAGCCCGTACGTGACGCGCGGCGACCACGAGCAGGTCTTCGAGGCGGTGGTCCGGTACCGGACCGTCGGCGACATGACGTGCACGGGGGCCGTCGAATCGACCGCGGAGACCGTCGCCGCGGTCATCACCGAGGTGGCGGCGACCCGGATCACCGAACGCGGCCAGACTCGCGCGGACGACCGCACCAGCGAGGCGGCCATGGAAGACCGGAAGCGGGAAGGCTATTTCTGATGGATATTCTGCGGTTCGCTACGGCCGGCTCGGTGGACGACGGCAAGAGCACGCTCATCGGGCGGTTGCTGTACGACTCCAAGGCCATCTTCGAGGACCAGCTGGCGGCCGTGGAGCGGACCAGCAAGGACCGCGGCGAGGAATACACGAACCTGGCGCTGCTGACCGACGGGCTGCGCGCCGAGCGTGAGCAGGGCATCACGATCGACGTGGCCTACCGCTACTTCGCCACGCCGCGGCGGAAATTCATCATCGCGGACACCCCTGGTCACACCCAGTACACCCGCAACATGGTCACCGGCGCGTCCACCGCCGACCTGGCCGTCGTCCTCGTGGATGCGCGCAACGGGCTGACGGAGCAGAGCCGGCGCCACGCCTTCCTGGCGACGCTGCTGCAGGTCCCGCACCTGGTGCTGGCGGTCAACAAGATGGACCTGGTGAACTATGACGCCGCGGTCTTCGAGCGGATCGCCGCGGAGTTCTCCGCTTTCGCCGCCAAGCTGGACATCTCTGACCTGACCTTCATCCCCATCTCGGCGCTGCTCGGCGACAACGTGGTCCAGCGCTCGGCCAACATGCCCTGGTACGACGGGCCGTCACTCCTGCACCACCTGGAGCACGTGCACATCGCTTCCGACCGGAACCTTATCGACGTGCGGTTCCCCGTCCAGTACGTGATCCGGCCGCACCAGGCCACTGACCCCGGCCTGCACGATTACCGCGGTTATGCCGGTGAGGTGGCCGGCGGGGTGATCAGGCCGGGTGACGAGGTCATGCACCTGCCGTCGGGTTTTACCACCACCGTGCGCGGCGTGGAGGTCGCGGGCCAGCCGGTCCCGGAGGCGTTCCCGCCCATGTCGGTGACCCTGCTGCTGGACGACGACGTCGACATCTCCCGCGGGGACATGATCTGCCGCCCGCACAACCGGCCGGCCGTCACGCAGGACGTGGAGGCCATGGTGTGCTGGATGGCTGGCGACACGCCGCTCACCCCGCGCAGCCGTCTCATCGTCAAGCACACGTCGCGGACGGTCAAGGGGATCGTGACGGACCTGCACTACCGGATCGACGTCAACACCCTGCACCGGGACGAGAGCGCCCGCCAGCTGGGGCTGAATGAGGTGGGCCGGGTGACCTTGCGCCTGACCCAGCCCGTCTTCTGCGACCCCTACACCCGGAACCGGCTGACCGGCGGCATGATCCTCATCGACGAGGCGACGAACGCCACGGCCGGCGCGGCCATGATCACCGACTCCCGGTGACCGCCGCCGCCGCGGCGGGGGGACGCTCTTTCACGATCTCGCGCGCTGCGTAGCGATCCGGCGGGTGACGGCGCCGCGCTGTCGCCGGACGGCAGCTGGCCGGCCGCGGCCGTCCGGCCGGAGGCCCGGACCCGCCGGCCGGTGCCCGGGTGCGGTCTTCCCGCCGTCCGCGGGGCCGGTGGCACCCCGATTGGGGGCACCGGTCCGCATGGCGTCATTGTTTCAGCCGCCGGCTGACGGAGCATAGCGCTGCCTGTGCCAGGCTGGGGGCATGGCCCGCGCCGATCTTGATAAGCGGCCTGGCGACGTCGCCGCGATGTTCGACGAGCTCGCCGGGCGTTACGACCTGCTCAACGACCTGCTGTCCGCCGGGCAGGTCCGGTGGTGGCGTCGGGTCGTGGCCGGCGCGGTGGCGGCGCGGGCCGGGGAGCGGATCCTTGACCTGGCCGCGGGCACGGGCACCTCGACCGTCACCTTCGGCTCGTCCGGCGCCGACTGCGTGGCGTGCGACTTCTCCCTCGGCATGCTGCGCGCCGGGTTGCGCCGGGTCCGGGCGGCGCCGGATAGCCCGCAGCCCATGTTCGTGGCCGGCGACGCGATCCGGCTGCCGTTCTCCGGCAGCACGTTCGACGCGGTGACAATCTCGTTCGGCTTGCGGAATGTCGTTGATCCCGCGCGGGCGCTCGCCGAGATGTTCCGGGTCACCCGGCCTGGCGGCCGCCTGGTCATCTGCGAGTTCTCCCGGCTCTCGGCGCGGCCGCTGCGGGTGGCGTACGAGCGCTATCTGGCGCGGGCGCTGCCCGCCATCGCCCGCCGCGCGGCTCGCAATCCGGCCGCGTACGAGTACCTGGCCGAGTCGATCGTGGATTGGCCAGACCAGCAGGAACTGGCCCGGATGCTGCATGCGGCCGGCTGGTCGGCGGTGAAGTGGCGCAACCTGACGTTCGGGATCGTCGCGGTGCACGTCGCACGGCGGCCCGGCTGAGCCTCCACGCCGGACGGACTGAGCCTCCGCCGGACGGCGGGCCGTTACCACCCGCCTGAGCGGCCACGTAGAGCAGCCGATGGGCATAGGTTGGGACCGGGCCGCCGGACGCGGCCGACCGGAACGCGGGCCGGGCCGGAACGGCACAGGGTGCGCGTTCACCGCACCGGGCAGGGCGGTGGACGGCCCAGCCCCGGCCGGGCTTAAACTAACGGCAAAGAACTTGTGAAGAGGTTCACAAGGAGTGCGAAGCGGGCTCCGCACGGGTACGGGCCCGCGGGATCTCGATAAGCGGCCGGGACGGAACACGACGGCGGCCACAACCAGGCCGCGCCGCGGCTGCGAACCTCCGAACAAGCCAAAGGGAAGTCAGGAACGGACACGTGACCGAGCACGTTTCCCCCGCCGTCACGGCGGCGCCCGCACGGCCTGCCACCGACGAGGCAGATGTCATCGTTGTCGGCGCCGGGCCCGCCGGGTCGACGACCGCCTACTACCTCGCCAGCGCGGGGCTGGACGTGCTACTGCTGGAAAAGAGCAGGTTCCCGCGGGAGAAGGTATGCGGGGACGGCCTCACGCCGCGGGCGGTCAAGGCCCTCGTGGCCATGGGCGTGCCGATCAGTGAGAGCGACGGGTGGCTGCGGAACAAGGGACTCCGCGTCATCGGTGCCGGGATGCGGCTGGAGCTGCCCTGGCCGGAACTGACTAGCTATCCGGGGTACGGTCTGGTCCGCACCAGGCTGGACTTCGACCAGCGGCTGGCCGAGCGGGCCGGCCAGGCCGGGGCGCGGCTGATCGAGGGCGTCAACGTGACCGGCCCGGTCATCGACGAGCGCACCGGCCGGATCACCGGCGTGACCGCCCGCCGGGCCGGCGGCCAGCGGGACGGCGGTGCTCAGGCCGGCGCCGGGGCGGAACAGCTCTACCGGGGCCGCCTCGTCATCGCCGGGGACGGGAACTCCTCCCGGCTGTCGGTCTCGATGGGCCTGCGCAAGCGGGACGACCGCCCGATCGGCGTGGCCGTCCGCGCCTACTACACCAGCCCCCGTCACGAGGACGACTACCTGGAGTCCTGGCTCGACCTGTGGGACGGTGACCGGCTGCTGCCCGGGTACGGGTGGATCTTCGGCATGGGCGACGGCACCAGCAACGTCGGGCTGGGCCTGCTGAACACGTCCGCCGCGTTCGGCAACACCGACTACCACGCCCTGCTCCGCCGCTGGCTGGCCGGGATGCCGCCCGAGTGGGGGTACACCGAGGACCATCGTGTCGGGCCCGTACGTGGCGCCGCACTCCCGATGGCCTTCAACCGGACTCCGCACTACACCCGTGGCCTGCTGCTCGTCGGTGACGCGGCCGGGATGGTGAACCCGTTCAACGGTGAGGGCATCGCCTACGCCATGGAATCGGGGGAGATCGCCGCGCGGACCGTGACGCAGGCCCTGGCCGCGCCGTCCTGGGCCGGGGCTGAAAAGGTGCTGAATAGCTACCCCCGCGTGCTCGCGGACGCATACGGCGGCTACTACGCTCTCGGGCGGACGTTCGTGAAAGCGATCGGCCGGCCGGAGCTGATGCGGTTCGCCACGCGGCACGCCATGTCGCGCCCGGCGCTGATGCGCTTCGCCCTGAAGCTGCTCGGCAACCTGACCGACCCGCGCGGAGATGCCTCCGACCGGCTGATCAATGCCATGACCAGGCTCGCGCCCACGCGCTAGCCAAGCCCCCTGAAGAAGCGAAGGTGGATACCGTGCCTAGGATAGAAATCCCGGCCGCGCCCGCCGCGCCGGGAACACGCATGCGCGGTGATCGCCCTGGGCCTGGCGCACCCGGCCCGCGCGATCGCGGATCGCGGATCCACCCGAAATCGCAGAAGGGAACGGGGACAAATGACTCCTTACGTGCCCATTCTCGTGCTGGCCCTGCTGGCGGCCGGGTTCGCGGTCTTCTCGATCGTCATCGGCGCGGTGACCGGCCCGAAGCGGTGGAACCGGGCCAAACTGCAGGCTTATGAGAGCGGCATCGAGCCGACGCCGCAGCCACCGGGCGGCGGCCGGTTCCCGGTCAAGTACTACCTGACCGCGATGCTGTTCATCCTGTTCGACATCGAGATCGTCTTCCTCTACCCGTGGGCGGTCACGTTTCAGAAGCTCGGGGCCTTCGGCCTCGTCGAGATGGTCACGTTCGTCGTCACGGTGCTGATCGCGTACGCCTACATTTGGCGGCGCGGCGGCCTGGAGTGGGATTAGTCATGGGCATTGAAGAACTGCTGCCGAGCGGCGTCATGCTGACCTCGGTCGAGAAGGTCGCCGGATTGGCGCGGAGGAGCTCGGTCTGGCCGGCGACCTTCGGGCTGGCCTGCTGCGCGATCGAGCTGATGCAGACCGGCGGCCCGCGGCACGACCTGGGCCGGTTCGGCATGGAGAAGACCGGGGCCACGCCGCGGCAAGCCGACCTGATGATCGTGGCCGGGCGGCTCAGCCAGAAGATGGCGCCCGTGCTCCGGCAGATCTACGACCAGATGGCCAACCCCAAGTGGGTCATCTCGATGGGCGTCTGCGCGTCCAGCGGCGGGATGTTCAACAACTACGCGATCGTGCAGGGCGTGGACCACGTCGTGCCGGTCGACATCTACCTGCCCGGCTGCCCGCCGCGGCCGGAGATGCTGATGGACGCGATCCTGAAGCTGCACGACAAGATCGAGAACATGAAGCTCGGCAAGAACCGCGAGCGCCAGATCGAGGAGCTGGAGCAGGCCCGGCTGAGCCGGGTGCCGCTGCAGACCCCCGCGCTGCCGGTCGAGGAACTGCTCGGCGGCCGCCCGCCCGTCGCCAGGTCCGCCGCGGAACCGGGGGCGCACGAATGAGCGAGACCACCGGGCCCGGCACGCCCGGCCAGGACGCCGGTGCCGGGGCCGGGGAGAACGTCAACCTGCCCGCCCGCGCCGGCGAGGATCGCCTCGCCGAGCAGGTCGTCCGGCACGGCATGTTCGGCGCCAAGACCAGCGGCGACACCTCCGGCTACGGTCGGCTGCTGGTCCGGCTGGCGCCGGAGCTATCCAGTCCCCGGCCCTACGGGTCCTACTTCGACGAGCTCACCGACGAGCTGGCGCGGGTCCTGCGGCGCGGACGGGACTGGCTTCGGTGACGCCATCGAGCGGATCGTCGCCGACCGCGGCGAGCTGACCTTCCACGTCCGCCGGGAGCGGCTGCCCGAGGTCGCCGCCAAGCTGCGGAACGAGCCCCAGCTGGCCTTCGAACTGTGCACCGGGGTCTCCGGTGTGCACTACCCGGCCGAGGCCGGGCGCGAACTGCGCGCCGTCTACCATCTGTTGTCGATCACCCACAACCGGCGGCTGCGCCTCGAGGTGACCGCGCCGGACGCGGACCCGCACATCCCGTCGCTGGTCGACGTCTACCCGGCCCTCGACTGGCACGAGCGGGAGACCTGGGACTTCTTCGGCATCATCTTCGACGGCCACCCGTCGCTGACCCGGATCGAGATGCCGGACGACTGGAAGGGCCACCCGCAGCGCAAGGACTACCCGCTCGGCGGCATCCCCGTCGAGTACCGCGGCACCAAGGTGCCGCCGCCCGATGAGCGGAGGTCGTACGCATGACCAGTCATTCCGCGCCGCCGCGCGCCTCCGGCCTGGACGACGGCACGGCCGAGGGCCGTGTCTACACGGTGTCCGGCCAGGACTGGGACCAGCTCGTCGCCGCCGCGGACCAGGCCGCGGACACGCCGGGCACCGGTCACATGGTCATCAACATGGGCCCGCAGCACCCGTCGACGCACGGGGTGCTCCGGCTCATCCTGACCCTGGAGGGGGAGACCGTCACCGAGTGCCGCGTCGGGATCGGCTACCTGCACACCGGCATCGAGAAGAACATGGAGTACCGCACCTGGACGCAGGGCGTCACGTTCTGCACCCGCGCGGACTACCTGATGCCGATCTTCAACGAGACCTCGTACTGCCTGGCCGTCGAGCGGTTGCTCAGCATCGAGGACAGGATCCCGGACCGGGCCAACATCATCCGGGTGCTGATGATGGAGCTCAACCGGATCGGCTCGCACCTCGGCGGCCTCGGGCCGATGGGCCTCGAGCTGGGCGCCACCACGATCTTCATGCAGGGCGTGCGGATGCGGGAAAACGTGCTCGACCTGATGGAGCTGATCACCGGGCTGCGAATGAACCACGCCTACATCCGCCCCGGCGGCGTCGCCCAGGACCTGCCGCCCGGCGCGCTGGAGAAGATCCGTGAGTTCCTGCGCCAGGCCCCGCGGTGGACCCGCGATCTGCACGAGCTGATGGACTCCAACCCGATCTTCACCGGCCGGACGAAGGGCGTGGCCTACCTCGACCTGGAGGGCTGTATGGCCCTCGGCATCGACCGGGCCGATACTGCGCAGCACCGGGCTGCCGTGGGACCTGCGCAAGAGCCAGCCCTACTGCGGGTACGGGACCTACGAGTTCGACGTGCGCACCGCCACCAGCTGCGACACCTACGGCCGGTACCGGATCCGGATGGACGAGATCGACCAGTCGCTCCGGATCATCGAGCAGTGCGTCGACCGGCTGGCCGGCGACCGGCCCGCCGACGACCCGGTGATGATCCAGGACGCCAAGATCGGCTGGCCCGCGCGCCTCTCGCTTGGCCCGGACGGGCTGGGGCCCTCGCCGGAGCACATCGCGCACATCATGGGCCAGTCCATGGAGGCGCTCATCCACCACTTCAAGCTGGTCACCGAGGGCTTCCGGGTACCCGCGGGGCAGGCTTACGTGCCGATCGAGTCGCCCAAGGGCGAGCTGGGCTGCCACGTCGTCAGCGACGGCGGCACGCGGCCCTACCGCGTGCACATGCGGGACCCCTCGTTCCACCATCTGCAGGCGCTGGCCGCGCTCTGCGAGGGCGCCATGCTCGCCGACGTGATCCCCGCGATCGCCAGCATTGACCCCGTGCTAGGAGGGGTGGACCGGTGAGCCAATCGTCTCGCCGTACGGGCAGATGGCCGTACCGCATTGACGCTGCGCTCCCAATGCGGCTAGGAGGGGTGGACCGGTGAGCCAATCGTCTCGCCGTACGGGCAGATGGCCGTACCGCATTGACGCTGCGCTCCCAATGCGGCTGGGAGGGGTGGACCGGTAATGGCGTTCAGCGATGAGACCCTGGCGCGGCTCGAGCCGGATGTGGCCGAGATCATCGGCCGTTACCCGCGGCCACGGTCGGCCCTGATGCCGCTGCTGCACCTGATGCAGTCGGAAGAGGGCTATGTCTCCGACGACGCGATCTCCTTCTGCGCCGCGCGGCTCGGCCTCACCGAGACCGAAGTCACCGCGGTGGCCAGCTTCTACACCCTGTACAAGCGGCAGCCGGTGGGCGAGTTCCACGTCGGCGTCTGCACCAACTCGCTGTGCGCCATCATGGGCGGCGACCAGATCCTGGCCACGCTGGAAGACCACCTCGGCGTCGGGCCGGACGAGCCCACCGGCGACGGCAAGGTCAGCATCGAGCACGTCGAGTGCAACGCGGCCTGCGACTACGCCCCCGTCGTGATGGTCAACTGGGAGTTCTTCGACAACCAGACGCCGGAGTCCGCCACCGCGCTGGTGGACGACCTGCGGGCCGGCCGCCCCGTCACGCCGACCCGTGGCCCGGCGCCGGCTGTGCACCTGGCGGCAGGCGTCCCGGATCCTCGCCGGGTTCGGCGACGGCCAGGCCGCCGACGGGCCTGCCGCCGGCCCCGCCAGCCTGGTAGGACTGAAGATCGCCAGGGAGCACGGCTGGACGGCGCCCGAACCTCCCGATACGCCCGACAGCAGAACTGCCACCAAGGGAGCGTCGCGTTGACCGACCCGCTGACCCCCGTGCTGACCGCGCACTGGGACGTGCCGGACAGCTTCCTGCTCGCCGGGTACCGGCGCGCGGGCGGCTACCGGGCCCTGCCCAAGGCGCTGGCCATGCCGCCGGACGACATCATCGCCATGATGAAGGAGTCCGGGCTGCGCGGCCGCGGCGGAGCCGGGTTCCCGACCGGGATGAAGTGGGGCTTCATCCCGCAGGGTGACGGCAAGCCGCACTACCTCGTGCTCAACGCGGACGAATCCGAGCCGGGGACCTGCAAGGACACCCCGCTGATGATGGCCGAACCGCATCTGCTGCTTGAGGGCGTCATCATCGCCGCCTACGCGATCCGCTGCCACCAGGCCTTCATCTACGTGCGCGGCGAGATCCTGCATGTCGTACGGCGGCTGCAGCAGGCGGTCGCCGACGCCTATGCGGCCGGGTACCTCGGCCGGGACATCCTGAAGTCCGCCTATGACCTGGACGTCGTGGTGCACCCGGGCGCGGGCGCCTACATCTGTGGCGAGGAGACCGCGCTGCTCGACTCGCTGGAGGGCTACCGCGGGCTGCCCCGGCTCAAGCCGCCGTTCCCGGCGGTGGCCGGCCTGTACGCGAGCCCGACCGTGGTCAACAACGTTGAATCGATCGCGAGCGTCCCGTCCATCGTGCTCAACGGCGCGGACTGGTTCGCCGACCTCGGCACGGAGAAATCGAAGGGCTACGGGATCTTCTCGCTGTCCGGGCACGTCACCACTCCCGGCCAGTACGAGGCGCCGCTCGGCATCACCCTGCGTGAACTGCTCGACCTGGCCGGCGGGGTGCGCGCCGGGCACCGGCTGAAGTTCTGGACCCCGGGCGGCTCGTCCGTGCCGCTGCTCACCGACGAGCACCTGGACGTGCCGCTGGACTTCGAATCGGTGATGGCCGCCGGGTCCCAGCTCGGCACGCGGGCGCTGCAGATCTTCGACGACACCACCTGCGTCGTCCGCGCCGTGCTCCGCTGGACCGAGTTCTACCAGCACGAGTCGTGCGGCAAGTGCACGCCGTGCCGTGAGGGCACCTACTGGATGGTGCGCGTGCTCGAACGGCTGGAGCGCGGCCACGGCACCGACGAGGACCTGGACAAGCTGCTGGATATCTGCGACAACATCCTGGGCCGCGCGTTCTGCGCCCTCGGGGACGGCGCGACCAGCCCCATCACCTCGTCGATCCAGTACTTCCGGGACGAGTACATCGAGCACCAGAAGCGCGGCGGCTGCCCGTTCGACCCCGCCGCCTCGACTCTGTTCGATTCGAGCGGCTCAGCGCACTCTCCGGGCGGAGGCCGATAGACCGATGACCGTGCAGGAAAGCGGGTCCGGCGCGCCCGGCGCGCCCATACCCGTCGACACCGTGACCGTCACCATCGACGGCTTCGAGATGGCCGTGCCGAAGGGAACGCTGGTGATCCGGGCGGCCGAGCTGCTCGGCATCCAGATTCCCCGGTTCTGCGACCATCCCCTGCTGGACCCGATCGGCGCCTGCCGGCAGTGCCTGGTCGAGGTGGAAGGCCAGCGCAAGCCGATGGCCTCCTGTACCACCGTGTGCACCGAGGGCATGGTGGTACGCACCCAGCTCACCTCCGGGATGGCGGAGAAATCGCAGGCCGGCGTCATGGAACTACTGCTGGTGAACCACCCGCTGGACTGCCCGATGTGCGACAAGGGCGGTGAGTGCCCGCTGCAGAACCAGGCTATGTCCGTCGGCCGGGGAGAGACCCGGTTCGCCGAGCCCAAGCGGACCTTCGAAAAGCCGGTCGCCATCTCCTCGGAGGTGCTGCTCGACCGGGAACGCTGTATCTCCTGCACCCGGTGCACACGGTTCTCCGAGGAGATCGCCGGCGACCCGTTCATCGAGTTCGTCGAGCGCGGGCCGAACCAGATGATCAGCACCGCCCACGGCGACCCGTTCAACTCCTACTACTCCGGCAACACCGTGCAGATCTGCCCGGTCGGCGCGCTCACCGGCGCGGCGTACCGGTTCCGGGCCCGCCCGTTCGACCTGGTCTCCACCGGCAGCGTCTGTGAGCACTGCGCGGCCGGCTGCCGGCAGCGGACCGACCACCGCCGCGGGCGGGTCATGCGCCGCCTGGCCGCCGACGACCCGCAGGTCAACGAGGAGTGGAACTGCGACAAGGGCCGGTGGGGGTTCACCTACGCCACCGAGCCTGACCGGCTCACCGGGCCCCTGGTCCGGAACTCCGACGGGGTGCTCGTGCCCGCGTCCTGGCCGGAGGCGATCCGTGCCGCGGCGCGCGGCCTGAACGCCGCCCGCGTCAACGACACCCCGGCCGGGCTCCCGCCCGCGGGCCCGCACGGCGCCGCAGTCCTGACGGGTGGCCGGCTCGACGCTGGAAGACGCGTACGCCTACGCCAAGTTCGCCCGCGTCGCGCTCGGCACCAACGACATCGATATGCGGGCCCGCCCGCATTCCGCCGAGGAAGCGGAGTTCCTGGCCGCGTGCGTGGCCGGCCAGGGTATCCAGGTCAGCTACGACGACCTTGAGCAGGCCCGGGCCGTGCTGCTGGCGGGCTTCGAGCCGGAGGAAGAGTCGCCCATCGTCTTCCTGCGGCTGCGCAAGGCGGTCCGCAAGCGCGGCCTGCGGGTCTACTCGGTCGCGCCGTTCGCCACCAGCGGTCTGGCCAAGCTGTCCGGCGACCTGCTCGCCACGGCCCCGGGTGACGAAGCGCGCGCCCTCGCCCGCCTGGGCGGAGACTCCGGCACCTCCCGGCGCGCGGCGTCCTCCGCCCGGGGGGCCGCCGCCGCGGCGGAGGCCGGGATCTGGACGGCCGCGGCCGGGGCCCTGGCCGGGGCCGGCGCGATCGTCCTGGTCGGGGAGCGGCTGGCCGAGACGCCGGGGGCGCTGTCCGCGGTGGCCCGGCTGGCCGAGACGACCGGCGCGCGGCTGGCGTGGATCCCGCGCCGCGCGGGCGAGCGCGGCGCCATCGAAGCCGGTGCGCTGCCCAATATGCTCCCGGTCGGCCGGCCTGTCGGCGACGTGCAGGCGCGCGCGGAGGTCGCGCGGGCCTGGGGTGTGGCCTCGCTGCCGTCCGAGCCGGGCCGGGATACCGCCGGCATCCTCGCCGCGGCCGCCGCCGGTGAGCTCGGCGCCCTCGTCGTCGCCGGCGTCGACCCCGCGGACCTGGCGGATCCGGCCGCCGCGCTGGCCGCCTTGGCGATGACCCCCTTCATCGTCAGCCTCGAACTGCGGGTCGGCGCGGTCACCGACCGCGCCGACGTGGTCCTGCCGGTCACGGCGGTCGCCGAGAAGGAAGGCACGTTCGTCAACTGGGAGGGCCGCGGCGGTACGTTCGGCCCGGCCCTGAAGGTGCCCGACATCCGGTCCGACCTGTACGTGCTCGGCGAGATCGCCGACGAGATGGACGTGCACTTCGGCCTGCCCGACGCCGGGGCGGCACGGGCTGAGATCGCCCGGATCGGCACCTGGCGCGAGGGCCGGGAAACCGCCCCGGCCGTCCCGGCCAGCGTGCCGCTCGCCGCCGGGCCGGGCGAGGCGATACTGGCCACCTGGCACTTGCTGCTCGACGACGGGCGCATGCAGGACGGCGAGCCCTACCTGGCCGGGACGGCCCGGCCGGCCACCGCGCGGATGTCACCGGGGACCGCGGCCGAAGCCGGTGTGTCCGACGGCGATAAGGTCACCGTGGCCACCGAACGCGGATCCTGCACCCTGCCCGCTGAGGTGACCGACATGCCCGACCGGGTGGTGTGGCTGCCCGCCAACTCCGCCGGCTGTGCCGTCCGTGCGCAGCTCGGCGCCGGCCACGGCAACCGGGTCACGCTGAGGAGCCCAGAATGACCAACCTGGCTGCGGGCGCGGTGTCCGCGGCGGACCCCACGCTGGCGAGTTTCTACCCGCTGGTCTGGTGGATCATCGCCCTCAAGGTGGTGGTCATCTTCCTGTTCCTGCTGCTGTTCCAGATTCTCATGATCTGGGCCGAGCGGCGGATTATCGGCCGCATGCAGAACCGCCCGGGGCCGAACCGCTGGGGCCCTTTCGGGCTGCTCCAGCCGGTCGCCGACGCGTTCAAGCTGCCGCTGAAGGAAGACATCGTGCCGCGGCAGGTCGACAAGCTCGTCTTCACGCTGGCGCCCATCTTGGCGGCCACGACCGCGCTGATCAGCTTCGCGATCATCCCGGTCGGCCCCGAGGTCTCGATCTTCGGGGTGCACACCCCGCTGCAGCTCACCGACTTTCCGGTCGCGGTGCTGCTGGTCCTGGCCATGAGCTCGATCGGCGTGTACGGCATCGTGCTGGCCGGCTGGTCATCGGAGTCGCCGTACGCGATCCTCGGCGGCCTGCGGTCCACCGCCCAGGTGATCAGCTACGAGATCGCGATGGCCCTGTCCTTCGTCGCGGTCTTCCTGTACGCGGGCACCCTGTCGACCACCGGCATCGTGAACGCGCAGGCGCACGGCTGGTACGTGTGGGAGCTGCTCCCGTCGTTCCTGATCTACGTGCTCACCATGGTCGGGGAGACCAACCGGCTGCCGTTCGACCTGCCCGAGGGTGAGGGGGAGCTGGTCGGCGGGTACAACACCGAGTTCTCGTCGATGAAGTTCACGCTGTTCTACCTGGCCGAGTACGTCAACATGCTGACGGTCTCCGCGCTTGCCACGACCCTGTTCCTCGGTGGCTGGCGGGCGCCGTGGCCGCTGTCGCTGTGGTCCGGTGCGAACAGCGGCTGGTACCCGATCATCTGGTTCCTGATCAAGGTCGCGCTGTTCGAGTTCGGCTTCATCTGGCTGCGCGGGTCGCTGCCCCGCGTCCGTTACGACCAGCTGATGGCGCTCGGCTGGAAGGTCCTGATCCCGGTCGCCATCGTCTGGCTGCTGCTGATCGCCACGGTCCGCGCCTGGCGGTACGACAGCCACAGTACGGCCGTCTACGTCGTCGGCGGCGTCGTCCTGGCCATCATCATCGTCATCGCCGTGTCGTGGGACGTCGCCGCGGAACGGCGCGCCTCCCGCGCGGCCGAGGCCGAGTCGGCGGCGCTGGAAGCCGAGCCCGAACCGGGCGGCGCACCCTCGTCCCGCACCCGCGCTGAGCTACCCGGTCCCGCCGCTCGACCTGCCCCACTACCACGGCGTCGGGGTCACCGACCCGGCCACCCCCGGGGGCCCCGCGCCCCGGGCGGCCGCGGTGGCCGGTGCGGGTAACACCAACGGCACCAAGGAGGTCACCGGTGCTTGACTTCCTCAACCCCATCAAGGGGTTCGGGGTCACCTTCCACGAGATGTTCCGGAAGGTCGACACCGTCCAGTACCCGGAGGAGAAGCGGCCGACCGCGCCGCGCTTTCACGGTCACCATCAGCTCAACCGGTGGCCCGACGGGCTCGAGAAGTGCATCGGCTGCGAGCTGTGCGCGTGGGCCTGTCCCGCCGACGCGATCTACGTCGAGGGCCGCGACAACACGGCCGGGGAGCGCTACTCCCCGGGCGAGCGGTACGGGCACGTCTACCAGATCAACTATCTGCGCTGCATCCTCTGCGGGCTGTGCATCGAAGCGTGCCCGACCCGCGCGCTGACGATGACGAACGAGTACGAGCTGGCCGACGACAGCCGGGAAAACCTGATCTGGACCAAAGAGCAACTGCTGGCACCGCTCCAGGTGGGGATGGAAGCCCCGCCGCACCCGATGCGGCTCGGCAACGACGAGAAGGACTACTACCTGCTCGGCGCGGCCGGCATCGCCAGCACCGGGAATGCGGTTCCCGCGTCTTCGGCCCCGGCGACCGCGGGCGCGGACCCCGGCGGCCAGGCGGCAGGCGAGGCTGCGCAGGTCGGTCGCGGGGAAACCCCGCTCGCCGCTCCCTCCGGGAATCCCGCCGAGAGCACGGCGGGCGGGGAGGACCGGTGAGCCCCGTCCTGGCCAGCGCGGGCAGCACCGCGGCCGCGACGAGCCAGTCGGTCGTCTTCTGGCTGCTGGCCGTGGTCTCGGTCGGGGCCGCGTGCGGGATGGTGCTGGCCCGCCGCGCGGTGCACTGCGCCATATTACCTCGCCACGATCATGCTGTCCCTGGCCGTGTTCTACCTGCTGCAGGGCGCGCCGTTCCTGGCGTTCGTCCAGGTCATCGTGTACACCGGTGCCGTCCTCATGCTCTTCCTGTTCGTCATGATGCTGATCGGCGTGAGCTCGCGGGAATCGCTGGTGGAGACGATCCGGGGCCAGCGGCTCGCCGCGGCCATCGCCGGGATCGCGCTGGTGGTCCTGCTGATCCTCGGGATCGGCAACGCCGCCCTCGGGCCCGCCACCCAGTCGGTGGCCAACGGCGGCGTGGGCAACCTCACCGGGATCGCCACGCTGATCTTCACCACGTACGTGTTCCCCTTCGAGGCCACCAGCGCCCTGCTGATCACCGCGGCGCTCGGCGCGATGGTGCTGGCGCACCGGGAGCGCACCTCGCCCAAGCTGACCCAGCGGGAGCTGGCCAAGCGCCGGGTCGCCAGCGGGCGCCCCACCCCGCTGCCGTCCCCGGGCGTCTTCGCGCTGCACAACGCGGTCGACATGCCGGCCCTGCTGCCGGACGGCTCGCCCGTCCGAGACTATCGGTCAGCTCCATGCTGGCCCGGCGTGAGATCGGCGACGAGGACACCGGCCCTCCCGGCCGCTCCGCCCAGCCCGGAGCTGGCCTACCGCGGCGACGAGACCGAGGGCGGCAGGTGCCGGGCGGCGGGCCCGGCGGTCCCGGCGCTCAGCCGCCGGGTGACGACGGCCCCGGGCAGCCGGTCGAGGCCTCGAGCAAGGGAGAGGCGCCCTCGTGAGACCTCGTGTGTCAACGTCAGGCTGTTCGCCGTAGCGCCGCAGGCGCCGGGCCGCCGCGTTTTCGGCGCGCCTCCGGCGCGACCGCGCAGGCCCGCCAGGGCCGGAGCGCTGTCCCGGCGCCGAGGACACCCCTCCTGCGCCGCTTGTCGGCGCGCCTCCGGCCCGACCAAGCGAAGCGCCCGCGAGGGAGGCAAATAAAATGAGCCCTTCGGCGTACGTGACGCTGTCGATCATCCTTTTCGCCATCGGCGGTGTCGGCGTCCTCGTCCGGCGCAACGCCATCATCGTGTTCATGTGCATCGAGCTGATGCTGAACGCGGGCAACCTGGCGTTCGTGGCGTTCGCGCGTATGCACGGCAACCTGGATGGCCAGGTGATCGCGTTCTTCGTGATGGTGGTCGCCGCGGCGGAGGTCGTGGTGGGCCTGGCGATCCTGATGGCGATCTTCCGGACCCGCAGGACGACGTCGGTGGACGACGCCAGCCTGCTGAAGAACTAGAAGGGGTGGAGGGGTGAGCAGCTCGGCTGCTGGCGTGCACGCGATCGCCGCGACCATGACCACCGTGCCCGCCGTCGGCGTCCAGCGCTACGCGTGGCTGATGCTGGCGTTCCCGGTGTTCGGCGCCCTGGTGCTGATCTGCGGCGGCCGCCGCACCAACCGGTGGGGCACCTGCTCGGCGTGGCGATGCCGATCGCGTCGTTGGTCTACGGCGTGATCGCCTTCTTCAACATGCTCAGCTACCCGGCGGCGGAGCGCAGCCGGGACGTGCACATGTTCACGTGGATCTCGGTGGCAGGCTTCCATGTCGACGCCAACCTGCTGCTTGACCCGCTGTCCATAACGTTCGTGCTGCTGATCACCGGAGTGGGCTCGCTCATCCACATCTACTCCATCGGTTACATGGCCCACGACGCGGGCCGGCGCCGGTTCTTCGGCTACATGAACCTGTTCGTCGCGTCGATGCTGCTGCTGGTGCTGGCCGACAACTACCTGGTCCTGTACGTCGGCTGGGAGGGCGTTGGCCTGGCGTCGTACCTGCTGATCGGGTTCTGGCAGTTCAAGCCGTCCGCCGCGGTGGCCGCCAAGAAGGCGTTCATCGTGAACCGGATCGGCGACACGGGGCTCACGATCGCGATCTTCCTGATGTTCAGCACGTTCGGCACGGTCAGCTTCACCGGCGTCTTCAACGGCGCGCACGCGGCGGGCAGCGGTGTGGACACCGCGCTCGGGCTGCTCCTCCTGCTCGGCGCGTGCGGCAAGTCCGCGCAGGTGCCGCTGCAGTCCTGGCTGCTCGACGCCATGGAGGGCCCGACCCCGGTGTCGGCGCTGATCCACGCGGCCACCATGGTCACGGCGGGCGTCTACCTGCTCGTGCGGTCCAACCCGATCCTCGCCTACACGCCGACCGCGCGGCTGGCCATCACGGTGGTCGGCGCGGTCACCCTGCTCTTCGGGGCCATCATCGGCTGCGCCAAGGACGACATCAAGAAGTCCCTGGCCGGATCGACGATGAGCCAGATCGGCTACATGACGCTCGCCGCCGGACTCGGCAGCCCGATCGGGTACTCGTTCGCGATCGCGCACCTGGTCGCGCACGGCTTCTTCAAGGCCGACCTCTTCCTCGGCGCGGGCTCGGTCATGCACGGCATGAACGACGAGGTGAACATGCGGCGCTACGGGGGGCTGCGCAAGGTCATGCCGGTCACCTACGTCACCTTCATCGCCGGCTACCTGGCCATCATCGGAATCCCGCCGTTCTCCGGCTTCTTCACCAAGGACGGCATCATCGAGTCGTGTTTTGACAAGGGCGGCACATCGGGCGCCATCCTCGGCACGGCGGCGGTCATCGGCGCGGCCATCACCGGCTTCTACATGACGCGGATGGTGCTCATGACGTTCATGGGCAAGCCCCGGTGGGAGCACGAGGTCCCCTCCGGACGCCGCGAGACGCCGGAAGCCGGCACCCCGGGGGCCAGCCCGCATCCGCACGAGTCGCCGGCCGTGATGATCTGGCCGATGATCGTGCTCGCCATCGGCTCCGTCGTGGTGGGCGGCTTCCTGGTGGTCAACAACCGGCTCGCGAACTTCCTCGCCCCGGTGGTCGGGCAGGCACCCGCCATTCACGCGCTCTTCAACGTCACGTCGGCTGTCACGCTGGCCGTCGTGCTGCTGGGTGTGCTGGCCGCGTGGGCGATGTACGGGCGCGTCGAGGTGCCCGCGATCGCTCCGCCCGGCCGCCTGCTCACCAGGGCCGCGCGCCAGGATCTCTACGGCGACGCGTTCAACGAATCGGTGCTGATGCGGCCGGGCCAGTGGCTGACCCGCCTGTCGGTGTACTTCGACAGCCGCGGTATCGACGGCGCGGTCAACACCACCGCCGCCGCGGTGGGCGGGTCATCCGGGCGGCTGCGCCGGATCCAGACCGGCTTCGTCCGCTCCTACGCCCTGTCGATGTTCTTCGGCGCCGCGCTGCTGGTCGCCGCCCTCCTCGCGGTGAGGCTGTAGACGACATGAACAGTGTTCCCTGGCTGACCATCGCCGGTGCGATCCCGCTCGCCGGGGCGATCCTGATCGCTGCGATCCCCGGCTTGCCGGCGAACGGCGCCGAAGCCGACCGCGCGGCCCGCGACCTGCTGTCCAAACGGCTGGCCCTCGGGTTCTCCGTCCTCACGCTGATCTGGTTCATCATCATGGCGGCCCAGTTCAAGCCGAGCGGCCCGGACTTCCAGTTCACCCAGACCGTCTCGTGGATCCCGCAGTTCGGCGTGCACTACGCGGTCGGCGTCGACGGCATCGCGCTGGTCCTGATCGGCATGTCGCTGGTGCTCATGCCGGTCGTCATCCTGGCGTCCTGGCACGACGTCGAGGGCGGCGCGCGCAGCGTCAAGCGGTACTTCGCGCTGATGCTCGTGCTGGAGACGATGCTGATCGGCGTCTTCGCGGCGACCGACGTCTTCCTGTTCTACGTGTTCTTCGAGGCCATGCTCATCCCGATGTACTTCATGATCGGGAGTTACGGCGTCGGCAAGCGGCAGTATGCGGCGGTGAAGTTCCTGCTCTACAGCCTGGCCGGCGGTCTGCTCATGCTGGTCGCGGTCATCGCGCTGTACGTGTTCTCCTCGCGCAGCGCCGTGACCGGCCACCACGGTACGTTCCTGTTCAGCCAGCTGGTACACGTCCCGATCGACCCGGCCGCGCAGAAGTGGCTGTTCCTCGGGTTCTTTATCGCGTTCGCCATCAAGGCGCCGCTGTGGCCGTTCCACACCTGGCTGCCGGACGCCGCCGCGTCGGCGCAGCCCGGGGCCGCGGTGCTGCTGGTCGGCGTGCTGGACAAGGTCGGCACGTTCGGAATGATCCGGTACTGCCTGGAGCTGTTCCCGTCCGCGTCGAAGTACTTCACGCCGCTGGTCCTCACGCTGGCGGTCATCGGGATCCTCTACGGCGCGATCGTCGCCATCGGCCAGCAGGACCTGAAGCGTCTGCTCGCCTACACGTCGGTGTCGCACTTCGGCTTCATCGCCCTCGGCATCTTCGCGATGACCAGCCAGGGCCAGTCGGGCGCGACCCTCTACATGGTCAACCACGGATTTTCCACCGGGGCACTGTTCATCCTGGCCGGATTCATGATCAGCCGCCGCGGCTCGACGCGCATCGCGGACTACGGCGGGATGCAGAAGGTCGCGCCCGTGCTGGCTGGGCTCTTCCTGATCTCCGGCCTGTCCGGGCTCTCGCTGCCCGGCCTGTCGACGTTCGTCAGTGAGTTCCTGGTGCTGGTCGGGACGTTCAGCCGCTACAAGCTCCCGGCCATCCTCGCGAGCATCGGCATCATCCTGGCCGCCATCTACATCCTGTGGATGTACCAGCGCACGATGAACGGGCCGACCGCGCCGGAGGTCGAGAACCTGCCGGACCTGAAGCCCCGGGAGCTGTGGGCGGTGGTGCCTTTGGTCGCGCTGATCGTGGCCATGGGCGTCTATCCCAAGCCGGTGCTCGACGTCATCAACCCGGCCGTGCACCAGACGATGGTCCAGGTACATATGACCGATCCTGTGCCGGCGCACCCGGCGACCGCGCAGAAGGGAACCGCACCGTGACCGGCTCCGTGGGCCTTGCGGGCCTCGCAGGACACCCCGGTGTGCTCGCGGCATCGACGATCCCCGCCCCGCACATCGAGTACAGCCAGCTCGCACCGATGCTCGTCGTCTTCGGAGCGGCGCTCGCCAGCGTCCTGGTCGAGGCGTTCGCGCCGCGGCCGGCTCGCCGCGGCCTGCACCTCGTGCTGGCGCTCGGCGGCCTCGGCGCGGCGTTCATCCTGACCATCCTGATCGCCGCGTCCGGCAGCATCTTCGCCGGCGGCGGCGCCGGGCACGTCGCGGCCATGGGCGCGGTGGCCGTGGACCGGCCCACGCTGTTCATTCAGGGCACGATCCTGGTACTCGCCCTGGTCAGCGTACTGATCATCGCGGACACCGCACACGGCCTCAGCCCCTTCGTCGCGCAGGCCGCCGCGGTGCCCGGCAGCGCCGAGGAACGCGAAGGGCTGCTGAAGGGCGTCACGCACACCGAGATCTACCCGCTCACCCTGTTCGCCATCGGTGGCATGCTGTTGTTCCCCGCGGCCAACGACCTGCTCACGATGTTCGTGGGCCTGGAGGTGCTGTCGCTGCCGCTGTACCTGCTCTGCGGGCTCGCGCGGCGGCGCCGCCTGCTGTCGCAGGAAGCGGCGATGAAGTACTTTCTGCTCGGCGCGTTCTCCTCGGCGATCTTCCTGTTCGGCGTCGCTATGCTCTACGGGTTCGCGGGCTCGGTGCGGCTGTCCGCGATCGCCTCGGCGGCCTCCACCAACACCGCCAACGAGACGCTGCTACTGTCCGGGATGGCACTGCTCGGCGTGGGCCTGCTGTTCAAGATCGGGGCGGTGCCGTTCCAGGAGTGGAAGCCCGACGTGTACCAGGGCGCGCCCACTCCGATCACCGCCCTGATGGCGTCCTGTGTGGTGGTATCTGCGTTTGGTGCGCTGCTGCGCGTCTTCTACGTGGCGTTCGGCACCCTGACCTGGGACTGGCGCCCGGTGATGTGGGCCGTCGCGGTCCTCACCATGCTCGTCGGCGCGATCATCGCCATCACCCAGACCGACGTGAAGCGGATGCTGGCCTACTCCTCCATCGCGCACGCCGGCTACATCCTGACCGCGGTCATCGCCGCGAGCGCGCTCGGCCTGTCCAGCAGCCTGTTCTACCTCGTGACGTACGGGTTCAGCACGGTCGGCGCGTTCGCACTGATCACCCTGGTGCGGGACCCCAGCGGCGAGGCCCTGCACCTGTCCCGCTGGGCGGGGCTCGGCAAGAGATCACCGCTGGTGGCGGGCACGTTCGCGTTCTTCCTCCTGGCTTTCGCCGGTATTCCGCTGACCAGCGGATTTACTGGGAAGTTCGCCGTGTTCCAGGCCGCCGAGGCGGGCGGCGCGATCCCGCTGGTGATCGTCGGTGTGCTCAGCAGCGCGATCGCGGCGTTCTTCTACGTCCGTGTCATCGTGGTGATGTTCTTCAGCGACCCCCTGCCCGACGGCCCGGCCGTGGTCGTGCCCAGCGTGCTCACCGGCACGGCGGTGGCGATTGGGGCCGCGGTCACGCTGTTCCTTGGCATCATCCCGGAACCGGTTCTCAGCCTGGCGAACAATGCCGCGACCCACCTGTTCGTCCGCTGACGCAGGATCATCGCGCCGCCGCCCAGGCCGGCCCCGGTGTGTCGGCGGCGGCCATAACGGGCATACTCAGAGGTCCCGGGCCGGGTGTGCCGTGAATTGGAGCCTGTGTGACCAGTGCCGTACCAGTCGACTTTCCCGATAACGCCGTCGAGGCGGACGTCCTCGAGGGCCTCACGCGCGTCGAGTCCGTCATCCGGGATACGGCGCGCACCGAGGAGTCCCTGCTTACCGAGGCCGCCCTGCACCTGGTCAACGCGGGCGGCAAGCGCTTCCGTGCGATGCTCGTGCTGCTCGCCGGGCAGTTCGGCGATCCGCGGGACATCCGGCTCGTGCCGGCCGCGGCCGCCATCGAGCTGACCCATCTGGCCACGCTCTTCCACGACGACGTGATGGACGAGGCGGCGATCCGGCGGGGCCACCCGTCGGCCAACTCCCGCTGGGACAATACCGTCGCCATCCTGACCGGTGACTTCCTGTTCGCCAGGGCCTCACGCATCCTGGCCGACCTGGGCCCCGAGGCGATCCGGATCCAGACGGAGACCTTCGCCCGCCTGGTCAGTGGCCAGGTAGCGGAGACGATCGGCCCGCGCCCCGGCGAGGACCCGCTGGATCACTACTGGCGAGTGGTGATGGAGAAGACCGGATCGCTGATCGCCACGTCTGGACGGTTCGGGGCCATGTTCTCCGGAGCCCCGGACGAGATCGTCACGCGTATGGAACTGGCCTGCGAGGCGCTCGGGGTCGCGTTCCAGATTTCCGATGACGTCCTCGACGTCAGCAGCGAGACCGGGCAGTCCGGGAAGACCCCGGGGACCGACCTGCGCGAGGGGGTGCGGTCGCTGCCGGTCCTGCACGCCCTGCGCTCGGTGGACCTGGCCGACGCGCGGCTGCACGCCCTGCTGGCCCGCGGGCCGCTCGCCGATGACGCCGAGCACGCCGAGGCGCTCGCGCTGCTGCGCGCGCATCCGGCGATGAAGGCCGCCCGCGCGGACCTGATCGCCTGGACGGACAAGGCGCGCGAGCACGTCCTGGCCCTGCCGCCCGGGGCAGCCCGGGCCTCCTTCGAGACGCTTTGCGATTTCGTGGTCGAGCGCACCGGCTGAGGAAGTTTGATCCTCGCTGCAACGTTGTAATCCTTGCAAAACCAAGGAGGATGCAATGAGCTTGTTCGGGATGCGCGCGGCGCAGATGGTGGACCCCAGCCGGGCCCTGCCGGGACGGACGGAGACCATGCCGGTACCGCAGCGGCACACCGTCCTCGGGACCCCGCTGGCCCCCCCGTACCCGGCCGGGACCGAGATCGCCGAGTTCGCGCTCGGCTGCTTCTGGGGCGAGGAGCGGAACTTCTGGCAGACTCCGGGCGTGGTGTCCACCTCCGTCGGTTACGAGGGCGGCTACACGCCGAACCCGGCCTACGAGGAGGTCTGCTCCGGGCGGACCGGCCACGCGGAGACCGTCCGCGTCGTCTTCGACCCCGCGAAGGTCTCGTACGACACCCTGCTCAAGGTGTTCTGGGAGTCACACGACCCGACGCAGGGCATGCGCCAGGGCAACGACGCCGGTACCCAGTACCGTTCGGTGATCTTCTACCGCTCGCCCGCGCAGCAGGCGGCCGCGGAGGAGTCCCGCACGGTCTATGAGAAGAAGCTCGCCGAGGCGGGTTACGGCGCCGTCACCACCGAGATCGTCCCGGCCGGAGAGTTCTACTTCGCCGAGGACTATCACCAGCAGTACCTGGCCAAGAACCCGTTCGGCTACTGCCCCGACCACAGCACCGGCGTGAGCTGCCCAGTTGGCATCCTTCCGGCCTAGATGACACCACGCGCACCTGATGGTCTCGGCCATGATCGCGGCCATCAGGGCACAATCAGGGCACATCGCGGCGGGCTGACGCGCTTACCGGGTTTGCTCGGGACGACTGAGGAACCGGTCCATCGCTTTCCGGGCACGGTCACGGTCATCGGGCATCATGTGCGAGTAGGTGGCCATGACGGTCTCCTCGGTGTCGCCAATGAACTCCGCGACTGCTCGCGCACTGATCCCTGCTGATAGCCAAGTACAAGACCTGACATAAAGCGTGACGCCAATATGCTGTCCGCTAGCCGCCACCATAGTTCGGCGCCATCATCTATGCGGCATCGTGCACCAGCCTTAACGAGGGATGTCGCATATATGATTTTTTCCATCCGACAGTGCGGGGCCTTGTCCTGGCCGTCGGCAGGGTCATGCTTGCACAAGAAGCACGACAGGCACGCCAACCGGGAGTCCAGCGGCCTGGAACGGAAGGAGGCCGGACGAATGACCACCGCCGGAGAAGCCGTCCAGTATTTGCGGTGGAGGAAGGACGTGGCCAGCCACGACTATGCCGCTGCCTCCGGCTACCTCAGTATCCGCTTCGGGGAGAGTCGGGCACAGGAGGTGTCGGAGAAACTGCAGAAACTCCCGGTCATCCAACGCCGCGCCAACGACATCCTTCGGGCCACCCGGCGCGACCCGCTGCCGCTGTCGGACCCGGGCGTGCTGAGGGACCTGCAGAAGGTGCTGGCTGGAGAGAAGCTGTCCCCGGTTCTGGTAGCGGAGGGGGATATCGCGGACGGCTACCACCGTGTCTCCCTCGCCTACGCGCTCGACCCTTATGCGGACGTGCCGCTCAAGCTCGGCTAAGAACTCCTTTACTGCAATGGGTCCGGATCGAGGTGACCCGTGCTAGCGGATCGTCCAGGTGTCGCCGCCAGCGAGCAGGGTGGCGAGGTCGCCCTCACCCTGCTTGACCTGGGTCTCGTGCACCTGCTGCGCCATCAGCGCGTCGTAGCTGGGCCGCTCGACCTGGCGGAAGACCCCGATCGGCGTGTGCGCGATGGGCGCCGTGTCCAGCCGGGACAGCGCGAAGGCGTAGGACGGGTCATCCTGGCGGGCGTCGTGCACCAGCAGCGAGTCGCGGGCGGCGTCCGCGACATCCACGGCCTCGAGCCCGCTGTACCGGCAGGCCCGCAGGCCGAGCTGGCCGTCCGCGCCGAACCGGATCGGCTCACCGTCCTGCAGCCGGATCAGCTCGCGGTCCCGCGACGAGGCGTCCTTCAGCGGCGCGAACGCGTCGTCATTGAAGATCGGGCAGTTCTGGTAGATCTCAATGAACGCAGCGCCCCGGTGGTCGGCGGCGGCGCGCAGCACGCTGGTCAGGTGCTTGCGGTCCGAATCGATGCTGCGGGCCACGAAGGTGGCCTCGGCGCCCAGCGCCAGCGACACCGGGTTGAACGGGTTGTCCAGCGAGCCGAACGGCGTCGACTTGGTGATCTTCCCCTGCTCCGACGTCGGCGAGTACTGGCCCTTGGTCAGCCCGTAGATCCGGTTGTTGAACAGCAGGATCTTAATGTTGACGTTGCGGCGGAGCGCGTGGATCAGGTGGTTCCCGCCGATTGACAGCGCGTCCCCGTCACCGGTGATGACCCAGACGGACAGGTCCGGCCGGGATGAGGCCAGCCCGGTGGCGATCGCCGGGGCCCGGCCGTGGATCGAATGCATCCCGTACGTGTCCATGTAGTACGGGAGCCGGGAAGAGCAGCCGATGCCGGAGACCACGACCACGTTCTCCCGCGGGACCTCCAGCTCGGGCAGGAACGCCTGGAACGCGGCCAGGATCGCGTAGTCGCCGCAGCCGGGGCACCAGCGCACTTCCTGGTCGGACTTGAAGTCCTTGGTGGCCAGCTTCTGCTGGGCCTTCGGCACCAGGGTGAGCGACTCGGCCGGCGGGCTCCCAGCCCAGGTCCGTTCGGCTGGCCATTTCCGTTCAGCGGCCCGTGGCCGTTCGCGGGCCCGCTACCGTTATGCAGCCGCGAGCCGTTCCCGGGCGTCTGTGCGGCCTCAGGCATTATCGATCACATCCTTGATCACGCCGGCCAGCTCGGCGGCGCCGAACGGCAGGCCCCGGACCCGGTTGTAGGAGATCACGTCGACCAGGTAGCGGCCGCGGAGCAGGAGCGCGAGCTGGCCAAGGTTGATCTCGGGCACGAGCACCTTCTCGTAACGGCGCAGCACGTCGCCGAGGTTGCCGGGGAACGGGTTGAGGTGGCGCAGGTGCGCCTGGGCGATGGACTTGCCGGCCAGCCGCACGCGGCGGACCGCGGTGCCGATCGAGCCGTAGGTGGAGCCCCAGCTGAGCACCAGAACGCGTGCCTCGTCGCCGGGGTCGTCGACCTCCAGGGGCGGGATGTCGGCGGCGATTCCGTCGATCTTGGCCTGGCGCAGCCGCACCATCAGGTCGTGGTTGTCCGGGTCATAGGAGATGTCCCCGGTCACGTCGGCCTTCTCGATCCCGCCGATCCGGTGCTCCAGGCCCGGGGTGCCCGGGACGGCCCAGGGGCGGGCCAGCGTCTTCGGGTCCCGCTGGAACGGCTTGAAAACGATGCCGCCGTCGGCGTCGCGCCAGTCGTCCGGGCTGGCGAAGGAGAACTCCTGCGTCAGGTCCGGCAGGGTGGCCACGTCGGGGATGCAGCCAGGGCTCGGAGCCGTTGGCCAGGTAGCCGTCCGACAGCAAGATGACCGGGGTGCGGTACTTGACCGCCAGCCGGGTGGCCTCGATCGCGACGGCGAAGCAGTCCGCCGGGCTGCACGGGGCGATCACGGGCAGCGGGGATTCGCCGTTGCGGCCGTACAGGGCCTGCAGCAGGTCGCCCTGCTCGGTCTTGGTCGGCATGCCCGTCGACGGGCCCGCCCGCTGGATGTCGCACACGATCAGCGGCAGTTCCAGCGAGACGCCCAGCCCGATCGTCTCCGCCTTGAGCAGGATGCCCGGCCCGGACGTGGTGGTGACGCCCAGGGCACCGCCGAACGACGCGCCGAGCGCGGCGCCCACCCCGGCGATCTCGTCCTCAGCCTGGAACGTGCGGACGCCGAACCGCTTCTGCTTGGCCAGCTCGTGCAGGATGTCGGAGGCCGGCGTGATCGGGTAGGAGCCGAGGAACAGGGGCAGGCCGGACAGTTCGGCGCCGGCGATGAGCCCGTAGGCGAGCGCGGTGTTGCCGGTGATGTTGCGGTAGGTGCCCTTGCTGAGGGTGGCCGGCTTGACCTCGTATTTGACCGAGAAGGCCTCGGTCGTCTCGCCGAAATTCCAGCCCGCGTGGAAGGCCGCGATGTTGGCCTTCATGATCTCCGGCTTGGTCGCGAACTTGGACCGGAGGAAGTCCAGTGTGCCCTCCTGCGGCCGGTCGTACAGCCAGGACAGCAGGCCGAGGGCGAACATGTTCTTGGCCCGCTCGGCGTCCTTGCGCGTGACGTCGAAGTCTTCCAGCGCCTTGACCGTCATCGAGGTGATCGGCATCGCGTGCAGGTTGTATTCGGACAGCGTGCCATCCTCGAGCGGATTGGCGTCGTAGCCCACCTTGGTGAGGTTCCGCTTGGTGAACTCGTCGGTGTTGACGATGAGGTCAGCGCCGCGTGGCAGGTCACGGAGGTTGGTCTTGAGCGCGGCCGGGTTCATCGCGACCAGCACGTTCGGCGCGTCGCCCGGGGTGAGGATGTCGTGGTCGGCAAAATGAACCTGGAAGCTCGAAACGCCGGGCAGCGTCCCGGCGGGGGCGCGGATCTCAGCCGGGAAGTTCGGCAGGGTCGAAAGGTCGTTGCCGAAGACAGCCGTCTCCTGAGTGAACCTGTCGCCGGTCAGCTGCATGCCGTCGCCGGAGTCCCCTGCGAAACGGATGATGACACGATCAAGCTGCTGGACCTGTTTGGTCACAGTGAGGGACCTCCTCCGCACGCTGCGGCCGGGCGCTCTTCGGCGCCACCACACAGCCGGGCGTGAGTTCGGACGGGAAACGATTTTACGCTTAATAAAGGATGACCACTGCGGGCAGCTAGCTGCGGCGTTAGCACTCGGTCGGATCTTCCCCGGGGTCGAGGATACGCGCCCCGCGCGAGGCCGGGACATCCTCGCGTGACACCCACGTCATCTGCCCGTCGCATTCAGGTTCATATGCACCGGCCGCCATAGGCCGGGGCCTGCGAAAGGCCGAGTTAGCGGGCCTGGGGTTTCCCGGGATCCGGGCTCGGGCGGGTCCTGGACGGGCCGGGGCAGCGCGTTCAGCGGCATGGTTCCGTCTCACTATCTGGGCACTTCTGCTCGCCGACACCGGTGCGCGCGAGGAGGCTGGCCGCGGTGACGCGATGGGCGGCTGGCCGCGGTGAACCCTGACTGGTCACGGTCCCGGCCGGGTCGGGCTAAGGGCGGTCGGCGTCGGAGGCGATAACCGAAATGCTTTGTCGCCCGTAACCCGTTTTCGTCATCTTCGGTGGCGGCGAACCGAGTCCTGCTTTAGCTTTCGTTTGTCCGGTATTAGCCGCAGGCGACCTGCGGCAGTAGCCGTGTTTCTGTCGCCGAAGATAACGCTCACCTGTATCGCGGTGACAGCTTTGTCAACCTCGTGACGCTCCAGGGAGCAGCGTTCATAACACCTAGGACCATCCTGGCCGCCGCCGCCGGGGCTGCGGGCTTGTACCTCCCTATACAGCCTTGCCTGCCTGCGCGCCCGCTCGTCGTTCTGCTCATGTTCGACGCCGTCCGGTTCCGCAGCTGCCGGGCCGGGCTCAGCGGCCTGCCTGATCGCGGTCGGCGGCCCCGGGCGAGCACGTGGCCTGGCCCTCGTGGTGACAGGCCACCTGGCCTGTGCGTCGCCCCAGCCGTTGCTGACAGCTACGATCGTGCGGTGAGGCCGCTGACCAGACTGATCGGCGTGGCCGCAGTCACGGGCACGGTCCACTGCGTCATATGCGTCTGGGTGAACGAAAGCTGGCCGCGCATGTGGCCCCTGCGGCGGCTAATCGTGCGGGTTCAGGTCGCTGCATGACCTACGATCAGCTCAGCCCCCATCGGTGCGTGGCAGCGCTGCTTCTTCTCGCGATCGGCGCTGCGCTGATGCTGTTCGCGCAACGCCGTAACTGGCGGCCCTCGCTGGCGATAGCGATCTGCTACCGCCGTGGTGCTGCGTCTGGCGATGCTGGTCTCGCCTACCGCACTCAGCCTTACGATCTCGTGAATGACTTCCAGGCGGCGGGTTTGGATGTCCTGCACCACCGTGACCCGATCCTGGATACCCGGCAAAACGGCTGGGGTTCCCTGCCCGCTTATGCTTTCGTGCTCGCCGGAGCATCCTGGACGTCCCTGCACCTGCACGTGTCCTGGCTGATCATCGCCCGGCTCCCGGCGATCTTGTTCGACGTCGGGGTTGTCGTGCTGGTCGGCGCACTCGCCCGTGCTGTCGGTGAGCGGGCGGCGCTGCGCAGGTTCCAGTACGCCTGCAACCCGCTTGCCATCCTGGTCAGCAGCGTGCACGGCCAGGCCGAGCCTGCCTGCTTTCTGTTCACCCTCGCCGCGTTCGTCATCGTATTGCGGGCGGGCCCGCACGTCTCCGGCCGCGTCGCGGGCGCCGCTGGCATCCTGCTTGGCCTGGCGGTAGCAACGCAGACGTGGCCGGTGGTGTTCGGCCCGGCGCTGCTGCTCGCACTGCCATCATGGCGCCGCCGTGCGCAGTTCGCGGCCGGGGCCGCCGGAGTCGTGGCGCTGTTGTTCGCATCGCTGCCGGTCACCGTCGGCACGCCGGTCGCCAAGCTGCCCTACATTGCCGCGCAGCTCGTTGAGACCCGCCCCAGTTTCGGAAACTGGGGCTGGTCAGGGGTATGGCTGACAGTTCACCCGACACGGCTTCCGGTCTGGGCGGACCCGCTGTGGCTAAACGCGGGGTCAATTGGCACCAAGGCCGCCGTCGTCGGCGCTCTGCTCGCGGTGTGGTGGTGGCGCCGCGCCCACCCCCTGGATGTCGCGACGGCGACCACGACGGTCCTTTTGGCCATTACGCCATCATTCGGCAACCAGTACCTGGTCTGGCAGGCACCATCGGCCACCGCCCGGCCAGCCCGGCTGTCGATACCACTGCAGATCGTACTCGGGGCGTACGCGGCCACCTTCTACCTGCCGATGCAGATGCTGACCTGGCACAACTGGGTGATAGCCAATGACGTAATGATGTTCGTCAGTCTCGGTGTCATCGTGTTCATGATCGCCGCCTTGCCATGGCGGCGGCGGCAATGGCATCCACCCCAGCCGCAGCGGCATCATGAGGCCGAACCCACCTCCGGCGCAGCCGCGGCCTGACCCTCCGCCCGGGCCGGCTGCAGCACCTGGCTTGGCTTGGCCGTCCGGGATCACTTAGCGACGTTGTTAGCCTCCGCGTGCGCACCGCTCGGGTGGCGCGAGGTGCGGCGAAGTACCCACGTCGCAATCAGCAAAACGATGACCGTCCCGATGAGAGCACTCAGGACGCCGCCCCAGTCGAAGACATGGGTGTCACCGATACCGAGGCCGACTGTGAAGATGAGGTAGCCGACCAGGGCCCCGGCCAAGCCGAGCCCGACCGAAATGAGCCAGGACTTCGGCCCGCGCATCTTCCGGAAGGCATCGCCGGGAACGAGCATGCGGGCCACGACTCCGCAGAATAGGCCGAGCAGAAGCGCTCCGATCATGGTTACCTCCCCACATCGATTGAGCAGCGTCTTCACCCTACGGCCGGATTCGGGTACGAGGAAGGCCCGGCCTTCGCCTCGGCATCACGCCAGCGATCTGCAGGCGCTGCACTTGGCGACGTGGCCGCCCCCTGTGCCCTCCTGAGCCAGTTGGCAGACAAAGGCCCAGCTAGAAGCGCTGTCGGCTGGGCGTTTCAGCGGTAGTTGGTGAACTGCAGGGCGAAGTCGAACTCCTTGCCCTTGAGCAGGGCGATGACCGTCTGCAGGTCGTCCTTCTTCTTGGACGAGACCCGGAGCTCGTCGCCCTGGACCTGGGCCCGGATTCCCTTCGGTCCCTCGTCCCGGACGATCTTCGCGATCTTCTTGGCGTCGTCCTGGGTGATGCCTTCCTTCAGGCTGATCGCCAGCCGGTACTCCTTGCCGGACAGCTTCGGGTCGCTGGTGTCCAGCACCTTGAGCGAGACGCCGCGCTTGACCAGCTTGTCCTTGAACACGTCGAGGACGGCCTTGGCGCGCTCCTCGCTGTTGGCGCGGATCTCCACGGCGTGGTCGCCGGACCAGGCGATCGAGGCGCCGACGTTGCGGAAGTCGAACCGCGTGCTGATCTCCTTGCCGGCCTGATTCAGCGCGTTGTCGACCTCCTGCCGGTCAAGCTTGGACACAATGTCGAACGAGGACTCTGCGGGCATGGCACAAGGCTAGACGGCGTCCCGGTCGTGGGGTCACACGAAGACACGCCGGGGCCCGGCTTCGCCGTCCGGTTCGCGGCCCGGGCCCTGCGTTCCCCGTCCGAGTTCGCGCCTGGCAAATCGTCCGCTATTCTTCTCTGTGCCGCCGGGCACACGGCGGCTCCAGGCAGGTTGCCCGAGCGGCCAAAGGGAGCGGTCTGTAAAACCGTCGGCTACGCCTTCGGTGGTTCGAATCCACCACCTGCCACATCCTGCGAAAACGGCCCGTTAGCTGCGGATTCGCGGCTATGCGGGCCGTTTTTCTTTGTCCCGCCGTGTGTCACCTTGTGGCGCTGTGGACCGCTGTGTTGCGGCATCCACGGACATATAGCGGACGGGGATAGCGGCCAGGGAGCGGTCGTGCGTGGCCGCTTGCTGGCCCGGATCTGGCCCGCGCATGGCCGCGGGTGCCCTGTCCGGGGGTGTGTTCGGCTTGACGTTCGCGGCTGAGTCGAGCGTGCATCCCCGTGTGCCCGTCCGGCGGCCCGGTGCCTTCCCGGGGGCGTGGCGGGCGGGAAGGGCGGTGTGCTGATGGCTGGGGTAGCGGTTCGGGAGAGTGTGACGTTCGCGGGCCGGCCCGATCAGGTGCGGGAGGCCCGCGCGTTCGTGGGCGCCTGCTTGGCCCGTCGCACCCGCGCGGTGACGTCGCGGTTCTCCTGGCCAGCGAGCTGGTGACCAACAGTGTGCGCCACGGCGGCTCGGCCGTGCCGGGGGAGCCGGTCACGGTCACCGTCGTGGTCTGGGACGCTGGCGTGCGGGTCGAGGTCACCGACCGCAAGGCGGACGGCGTCCCGGTGCTGCGCCCCTCTGGACGACGAGGCTGAGGGCAGCCGGGGGCTTCGGCTGGTGGAGGAACTGGCCGCCAGGTGGGGCTACGAGCGCGGCGACGACCAGGCGACGACCTGGTTCGAGCTGCGGCACGGCTGAACCTTCCCCGCCCGGCGGTGACCTGGCGCGGAGTTATGCGGCGTGTGACTGGCCTGGCGGGTCAGTCCCGGTTCGGCCCGGCAGGTACATTTCGGCCCCGGCCAGCAGCTTTGTCCCCGGCCGGGGCGGGGCGGCTGGCGGCGGGCTGCTTGATCTGGCTCTTGTCGGGGGCACGAACACGTGCCGGGGGTGACCGCGGTCCGGCAGATCGCCTTCACCGCCAGCCGGGCCGCCTGTGCCCGTGTCGCGGCTCTGTTCGGCAGTGACCACGTAACTGGCGGGCGTGCCTGGCGCTGTTAATCTCTGGCCCATGCCTGACACGGTCGGCGCGGACGTTGCGGTGATCATTCCGGCCAGAAATGAGCAGCTCAGGATCGCTGCGACGGTGACGGCGGCCAGCTCTCTCGGCAGTCTTGTGGTCGTCGTTGACGACGCATCGCGTGATCAGACAGCTCATCTTGCCCGTGAAGCGGGTGCATTGGTTGTCAGCAGGCGCCCGAGTCACGGTAAGGCGGCTGCGATGATGACGGGCGCGCAGGCGGTCGCTGAGTTTGAGGGACGGAACTCGCCGCCCAGCCCCCGGCATCTGCTGTTCCTGGACGCCGATCTTGAACAGACGGCCAGCGAAGCCGGGAAGCTTGTGACCCCGGTTCGTGAGGGCAGGGCGGACATGACCATCGCGGTGCTGCCTGCGCAGAAGACGGCGGGCGGCGGTCATGGCCTGGTGGTCCGGCTGGCGAGATCGGGTGTGGTGTATCTGACCGGGTTCCGGCCTGCCCAGCCGCTGTCGGGGATGCGCTGCATTTCCCGGCGGGCCTTCGATGCGGTGCAGCCCCTGGCCCGGGGCTGGGGCGTGAAAACCGCGCTGATCGTCGATATCCTGCGCAAGGGTTACCGGATCGATGAGGTGCACACCGGGTTTCATCACCGTGTCACCGGCCGCAGTTTCGGCGCCCAGGCCCACCGGGCCAGGCAGTTCCGTGATGTCGCGCTTGCTCTGGCTCTGCGGTACATGCGCGGTCTCCCGCGCCCGGGTAACCGGAAGCCATGGCACGGGTGCTGAGCGAAGCCGTGATCGCCGCTTCGCTGATCCTTGCGGCGTCCATCAGGAGGTCAAGTTCTTCCGCTCATGTCCTTTTTTTACTGTAATGACCGGGCCGTAGCCGGGGCGGGTGCCTGCGGGTTCGTCATCCCTAGATCGATGACGTGGCTGCTTGTTGTGGTCACGACGACCGGGTGGGTGCGGGCGTAGGCGGCGATGGCCAGTGCCAGCTTCGGTTCTGTGCCTGCTGGGGTCTGGTAGCCGGGGGCGAAGCGGATGAAGCCGGCGGTGAGCCGGGCCCGGCCCTCCAGCAGCAGCAGGTTCCTGGTGCCGTATCGCTGTTCGAGCGCGCGGGCCGCGTCGGGTGCGGGCTTCTCGGTCAGGTCGAGCATCAGCAGTTGTCCCTGGTGGCGGCGGGCGGCGATCACGCCCCGGCTTGCGGCCAGCTGCGGCTGATAGGCGCGGGCCAGGACCGCTGGGCATCCGGGTGGTGCGGCCTGGAGGGCGAGCATGGGGTTTTCGCCGCGGTAGAGGTTGTCAGCGAACGCGACGTACAGGTCCTCGTGCGGGCCGAGGTAGCCGGCGCCGTTCAGCACCGAGGTGGTGTCGGCGTAGGGGCCGTCCTGGGTGATGAAGCTGACCGTGAGCGCGGCCAGCGGCAAAGCCGCAGCCGGGAGCCGTGCCGCGTGGTGGTAGCTGTCGTGGCCGTCCTGGCTGAGTGCCGCGCGCGCCCAGGAGGTGAACGCGTCGTAGTACGGGTGGCAGACGATGACGACTTCGGCCGGGCCGAGGGCCGCGATCTCTTCCAGCAGGTGCACGATTCCCGGGCGGCCGTCGACCGGGTAGAACTCCTTCGGGATGTACCGTGCCCAGCTGGCGATCCTGGTGCCCAGGCCGCCGGCGCACACCACGACACGGGTGGCATCGGTCCGGGTCATGCCGGGAACTGGTGGGTAGGTTGACCGGGTGCATGTGCGAGTGACCGGCGTGGTCATCGAAGACGACCGCATCCTGCTGCTGAACCAGGACACCGATACCGGGCGGTCCTGGAGCCTGCCCGGCGGCAAGGTCGAGGAGGGTGAGACCCTGGCTGACGCCCTGGTCCGGGAGATGCGGGAGGAGACCGGCCTGGATGTCGAGCCCGGCCGGATGCTGTACGTCTGCGACCATCTGCCCGGCAACGGCACCCATGTGGTTCACCTGACCTTCGAGGCCCGCCGTACTGGCGGGACAGTTGGTGACGTGGCCGCTGGAGCCGATACCCGGCCGATCCGGGGCGTGGAGTTCATCAAGCTCGCGGACTTGCCGTCGCTGGGGTTCAGCGAGCGGTTCGGTGAGCTAGCCATGGCCGGGTTCCCCGGCGCTGGCAGCTACATGGGACCCAAGGCCGCCATCGGCCTGTGAGGCATCCAGCGCCGCGATGAGCCGTTCGTCGATCTCGGCGAGCGGACGGGACCGGTCAGCAAGGCTGGCGATCCACGCGGTCAGCCGTGCGGCCAGTTCGCCGGCAGTGACCGGCGGCGGCTGGCTGGCGCTGCGGACCAGGCGGATGCCGACGCCGCGGGAGCAGCCGAGGATATGCCGGCTGCGAGGATGCTGCGCGGCCTGCTGGGTCGCCGGGGTGTTCCAGGCGATCCCGTGCAGCCACCGGGCTGCCGCACCCCCGGAATTCATCTGATCGGCTGGGCCGTCGCTGCACCATACTTGCAGGTTGCTGAGCAGGTGGTGCACTGTGCTGGCGGGACGGCCCGGTTCGGTTACCGGGGTGACGTCGCCGAACCTGTAGGCGGCGTTGCCGGTGATGGCCGCGCCGTGAGTCAGCTGGACCAGTTCGGCCCGTGCGGGCAGCCGCGCGCCGGTCCAGGCGGCGAAGGCCGCGGCGCCGATCCAGGTGACCCAGTACGCCGGGTAGCCCTCATATCCCCGGCCTACCATCCACCGTCCGCTGGCGTGGTCCTGGTGCAGCCGTCCGCCGCGCTCGTGCGGCATCTCACAGGCCAGCAGGTAGGTCCCGTGGTGGCTGTTCGGCATGCCGGATTCGCTGAGGGCGTTCAGGAAGCGGGCGTACTCGGCGTTACTGACCAGCACGTTCCGCACCTCCAGCGCGCCGTGCCGGACATAGCGGGCAGCGGCTGGCGGCACAGCTGCCGGCGCGGCTGGGCGGGCAGTGGCCGCGCGCGGCCGGGGCGCCTCCAGGCGGTAAAGGTGATCGCCGGCCAGCCAGGAAGCCGCGCACGCTGCCACCGGCGCGGGCACCAGGGCCCGCGCGGCGGCCAGGCTGGCCGCCGAAGTAGCGCGGATGAGCGCGGCATCTGCTGATTCCAGGCCGGCGGCCAGTGCCGTCTTGTGGTTCGTGGTCGCAAACGTCTGGTCCCCGGCGGCGCGCGGCCGGCGTGGACCGGGTGCTGTCAGCCCGGGCCCTTCCAGTTCCGGCGCCATGCCGCTGAGCGTGGCGAGCGCGTCGCCTCGCTTGGTGACCGCGGTCTCATAGGAGATATGCGCGGGGCGCGTCCGGCGAGCGAGTCCGCTATCAGCACCGTGTTGAGAACGTGCAGGCGGACCAGGGCCACCAGGTCCGCTGGGCTGTCATCAGGTACCAGCGCGGCAAACCGGCGTGCGCCGCCGTTCCCGTGGCAGGTCATGGTGACCATCTGCTGGTAACGCGACCGGTACCCCCACCGCCGGAACAGGTCACCGCGCACGAAGGACGAGGCGACGCCGACCGGGCTGCGTGACAGCACCAGAACCGGCGACCGGGGCAGCAGCGCGAGCAGGGCCGGCAAGGCGAAGAACAGATTGGTTTCCTTCACCACCTGCCGCGCCGGGCCGTACTTGGCGACAGCGAAGCTCACCAGCCAGTGACGCCCCAGGACACCGATCGCAGCAGGCGCTGCCGCCGGTACCGGCGAAGCGGGGGTTGAGCGCCGACCATGGGTGATCCGGGCCGAGCTGCTGCCGGAAAGGCTCGTTATGCTGCCCCAGCGCCGGCCGCAGGATGTCGCTGACCCAGTTCGAGCCGACCCGCTCGCTGGTGCCCAGAATCAGCAGCGGCGGCAATACCGCTTCGCCACGCTCGCGGGCCGCGTCAGACAGCACCGCCAAGCGCGCCTCGATCTCGCCGAGGACACCGAAGCGGGCATCTATGCACATGGCCGTGACCTCCCAGGGGCCTTCCTTCCTGGCTCTCCGCCAGCTGCCCACTAATAGCCGAACGTTGAACGTCCGATGTTTAATCTGGATCTCGTTCGGGCAACTGTCAAGACCCAAACGCCGAACGTTCGGCTAAGCTCGGAAAGCGGGCGACCGGGCCGCCATCTACCTGGGAGACACCAGACGGGCATGACCATCCAGACGCCACGGCCGGAGTACCTTCAAGTCGCAGCAGCGCTCCGCGACGCGATCAGGAGGGAGAGTGGGCCCCCGGCGCGCTGATGCCCAGCGAGCCGGAGCTGGCCGCCAGATACGGCGTCACCCGCGCCACTGTCAACAGAGCGATGTCCATCCTGCGCGCCGAAGGGCTGGTGCGGCCCGAACGAGGAGAGACCCCCGTGAACCAGCTCCCGGTCATCCGCCGCGAAGCCCAGGCAGCGCCGGGACATCCGCGAGGCCGGGCAGGCGCGGGGCGCGTTCGACGGCGAACTGCGCCGCCTCGGGCTGACCGCCCGATCCGACGTCGAAGTCGGCCAGGTTCCCGCGCCCGCCGCAGTCGCCGAACTGCTCGGCGTCGACGAAGGCACCGCCGTCCTGTTCCGGCGGCGCCGCATGTACGCCAACGACGTCCCCGTGCAGATGGCCACGTCCTACCTGCCGCTGGATATCGCCGCGGGCACAGCACTGGCCAGCACCGACCCCGGCCCCGGCGGCACCTACTCCCGGCTGGCCGACCTCGGGCACGCACCGGCCACCTACACCGAGACGGCACGCGTGCGCCCGCCAGACGACGACGAGACCCAGTTCCTGCACATGGACCCGACCAGCGCGTCGTCGCCATCCAGCGGACAGCGCGCACAGCCCCCGGGCGCATCGTCGAAGTCAACGACATCACCCTCCAGCACACCAATGGGAGCTGGTCTACGAATGGCCCGCCGACTAAAGCCTCCCAGCAGATCGGAAATGCAGTCTTACAGCTGCCGCCACTGCCTATGACGCGCTCGCCGGATGCAGCAGACGAGCTGGCTGACGTGGCGGCTTCCCTGTATCAGCGCAATTGGCACTCGGGCGAGAGGCCTGCGAAAGTGTGATTCCATATCACCCATGCGCAGGGTAATGGGAAACACAGAAGCTCCGATGCCAGCCGGGACACCGTAATCACTCTGGTAACGCAACCGATCACACATGAAGTGGCTCCGCGCGTAACCTGTCAGTTGCCGGACTGATCAGAAACGAGGCGGGACTTTATGCAGGAAGGCAGCACGCTCGGTGGAAGGCTGGCGTCGGTCAGGAAGCGCCGCGGGCTGAGCCAGCGCGAGCTAGCGCACGCCTCCGGCTTGTCCCTTTCCCTCATCAGGAAGCTGGAGCAGGACAGTTACGGTCACGTCGGGCTTGAGACGGCGCGCAAGCTGGCGGCGGCTCTCGGCGTGACGACCTCGGCCCTTGTGACAGAGCCTGATGCTCCGGTGCCCGCGCCGCACAGCGCGCAACAGTGGGAGCCGGTGCGGCTGGCGCTGGAAGGCGCACATAGGGACGAGCCGCAGGAGGTCCCGACATTGGAGGGCCTCGGGCGCTCGTTCGGGGATGTCCTGCCGCTGCTGGCGGCTACCCGGTTCGACGCCATGGGCGCTGTCCTGCCTGGCCTGCTGAATGATGCGGATACCCTCATCGCGCTCTCGGCGGACAGCACCCAGGCGAGTGCCCGGACACTGCGGTCGCAGGTCCGGCAGGTTGCCGGGGCGCTCATGCTGCATAGCTGGCAATTGAAACCGCTGACCGGGCGTTCACGCTTGCGATGGAGGACGCGAGCGACCCGTTAAGAGCCATGTCGGTCGCGGACGAGCGATGCTGGGGCCTGATCCGCCAGGGCAGGCTCAGCGAAACCATGGATGCGGCGTTCGGCCTGGCCGGGCAGAACGAGCCGAGGATGACAGCGGGCAGGGAGGAGCTGGCGGCGTACGGCAAGCTCATGATCCGCGGGTCTATGGCCGCTGTCCGCGACTACCGCCCGGATGAGGCGGCGGAGGCGCTGCGGCTGGCCCGGATGGCCGCCGTAGGCGGGAGGTCCGATTTTGTCCTGCTCTCCTCCCCTTGGCACGTATCCGGGCCGGTCACGGTTTCGGCATTCGCCGCTGAGAGCGCGATGATCCAGGAGCAGCCTGAGGCGGTATTGACGATTGCCCGCCAGCTGTCAGGCGCCAGGCGCTCGAAGCCGCCGCCGCTTAGTTTCCGGCTGGACGTGGCGAACGCCCATGCCCTGCTGCGGCACGATGAGAAGGCCATCGGCATCTTGAGGCAGCTCCGCGATGAGCGCCCCCAGTGGTTCCCCCGTCAGCGTTACGCCGCCGACATCCTCGCCAAGATCATCCGTCACCGTCGGACGCTGACCGCCGAGATACGGGACCTGGCCGACGCTGTACGCCTGCCCATTTAACGCCGGATGGCACTTCGGCAATCGGGCCGATGAAACTGCCATTCCATATTGATCTCCGTTCTGTTTTCCTGTTGCCCATCCCGCATTTACATGCAAGGGCGAACCGGGAGAAACGATCGGAGATAAGCCGAAATGGAATCGGGCAGTAACCCCGGAACGGCGCAGCAGCCGGATATCCGCGCCCAGGTCGCGGAACTACGGGAGAGCTTTCCCCGGCACAAGTTCGCGCTCATCAGCGAGAACAGTATCCAGGTGACCCGCCAGGACGACACGGCGAGGGTTCCCGAGTGGTATCTCTGACAATGTTCCCGCCAGGTCCGCGGGAGCAGGCCAGCGGACGAGCAGGACTCCCGCCAACTCCCCAGCCACCAGGCGGGGAACAGCAGGGGTGACGAATACCCTGTACCCAAGCCTTCAGAGTCCGTCAGCCAAGCTTTCTGCTTGTACTATCAGTACGACACCAACGTGCCAGCAAACTGCCCCGCAAAGGGGG
>CAWELT010000040.1:0-129110 GCA_963809975.1 uncultured Actinomycetes bacterium | reverse complement strand
CAAGTGATCCGGCCCGCGGCGTCAGACCGAGTCCGGCGCCGCCACAGCCCAGTCAGCCACTCCGCACGGCCCTGGGTCCCATCCACAAAGGAGACACAAGTATGACCAGCACGCAGCCCAACCCGATCCAGACGAATGATCATGGCATTCCGGTCGAGAGCGACACGTATTCGCTGACCGTCGGCGCCGGTGGCCCGATCCTGCTGCAGGACAGTTACCTGATCGAGCAGATGGCCAACTTCAACCGGGAGCGGATCAAGGAGCGGCAGCCGCACGCCAAGGGCAGCGGCGCGTTCGGCCGGTTCGAGGTCACCGGCGACGTCAGCGCCTACACCAAGGCCGCGGTGTTCCAGCCGGGAACCACCACCCGGATGGTGGCCAGGTTCTCCACCGTGGCCGGGGAGCGCGGCAGCCCCGACATGTGGCGGGACCTGCGCGGCTTCGCGCTGAAGTTCTACACCAGCGAGGGCAACTACGACCTCGTGGGCAACGACACGCCGGTGTTTTTCATGCGGGACCCGATCCACTTCCAGAACTTCATCCGGTCGCAGAAGCGGCTGGCCAAGGTCAACCTGCGCTCCAACGACATGCAGTGGGACTTCTGGACACTGCTGCCGCAGACGGCGCACCAGGTGATCTGGCTGATGGGCGACCGCGGCTTCCCGAAGGACTTCCGGCACATGAACGGGTACAGCTCGCACACCTACATGTGGATCAACGCTGAGGGCGTGCGGCACTGGGTGAAGTACCACTTCATCAGCGACCAGGGTATCGAGTTCCTGACCCAGGCCGAGGGCGACCGGCTGGCCGGCACCGACCCCGACCTGCACACCAAGGACCTGTATGAGGCGATCGAGCGGGGCGACCACCCGAGCTGGACGCTGAAGATGCAGATCATGCCGTACGAGGACGCGAAGACCTACCGGTTCAACCCGTTCGACATCACCAAGGTGTGGCCGCACGCGGACTACCCGCTGATCGAGGTCGGCAAGATGACCCTCGACCGCAACCCGGCCGACTACCACACCGAGATCGAGCAGCTGGCCGTCGCGCCGAGCAACCTGGTGCCGGGTATCGGGCCGAGCCCGGACCGGCTGCTGCTCGGCCGGCTGTTCTCCTACAACGACGCGCACCGGGCCCGGCTCGGCGTGAACTACACGTCGATCCCGGTCAACGCCCCGGTCGCGCCGGTGCACGCCTACAGCAAGGACGGGGTGATGCGGATTCACAACGTCAGCGACCCGGTGTACTTCCCGAACTCCAAGGGCGGCCCGCAGGCCGACGGCGAGCACCACCAGCCGGCCAGCTGGCACGCCGATGGTGAGCTCGTGCGCACCGCCTACGAGCTGCACGCCGAGGACGACGACTGGGGCCAGGCCTGGCACGCTGGTCCGCGAGGTGATGGACGATGCGGCCCGGGACCGGCTGGTCAGCAACATCGTGGGGATCCTCCTCAACGGCGTGACCGAGCCCGTCCTCCAGCGCGCCTTCTGGTACCTCGGGAACGTGGACAAGGACCTGGGCGACCGGGTCGAGAAGGGGGTCCGCGCCGGGCAGCAGCCCTGACCGGCAGATCGCACCGTAACAGGACGAGGGCCCGGCGCCAGCAGGCGCCGGGCCCTCATGCGTCACGAACCGCCGTGAACGCCGGGGCCGGCTGTAACCGGGAGCTCACAGGTCACCGTAGTGCCGCGGCCCACCGGGCTGTGCACGGAGAACGTCCCGCCCAGCGCCTCGATGCGGTCCTTCACCCCGAGCAGCCCTGAGCCCCGCATTGGGTCGGCGCCGCCGATACCATCGTCACGCACGCGCACCCGGAGCCTGCCGTCGGAGGTCTCCGCGCCCACCTCGACAACCGAGGCGCGCGCGTGCTTCTCCGCGTTGGCGAGCATCTCCGAGACGACGTAGTAAACGCCGGCTTCGACTGGCTCGGAAAGCCGGCCATCGACCCGCACGTCCAGTTCCAGCGGGACGACGGAGCGCCGCCCGAGCGCACGCAGCGCCGGGCGCAGCCCGGCTCTGGACAGGATCGCCGGGTGGATGCCACGGGAGATCTCCCGCAGGTCATCGATCACGCCCATGAGCTCCGCGGCCGCGTCCGCCATCTCATTACGCAGCTCGCCACGTTCGGTGGATGGCTCCGCGGCCATACGCAGCCTGAGGGCCAGCGCGACGAGGCGTTGCTGTGCGCCGTCGTGCAGGTCCCGCTCGATCCGCCGACGGGCCTCATCCGATGCGGCGACGATCCGCGCGCGGGAGGTCATGAGCTCAGCCCGGCTCTGCGCATTCGCGACCGCTGTCGCGACCAGCTCGGTGAACTCGGTCATCCGCTGCTCGGTGTCGGGCGGCAGTGGCCCCTGCCCGGACCCGACAGCGATCATTCCCCACAGCCGGCCATGGACGTGGACCGGCATCGCGACCGCGGACCGTAGCCCCTCGGCGAGATAAGGTTCCCCACCCGGGATGTCGCGGTAGTCATCGACCCGGGCAGCCCGCCCGGTCCGCAAGACGGTGGCGGTCAGCCCGGTCGGCGGATAGCGCTCCCAGCGCTCACCGACCCGCACATGGGGGGCCGTCGTGCCTTCGTTGGCGACGAGCGTGGCCGTTCCGTCGAGCTCAAACCTGATCATCCGGGCGGTGCCGTTACCGAAATGCCGCAGAGCTTCCCCGGTCACGGCCGCGAACACCGCCTCAGGCGACACGCCCCGCGCGACCAGCATGGCCAGGCGGCGCAGTGACGCCTGCGTGTCGGCCAGCTCCCGCAGTCTCTGCTCGGCTTGGGCATTAGCGATTGCCATCCCGGCGAGCTCCATGAAGTCCGCCATGCGCGACTCGGTGCCGGCCGGGAAATCCTCCCGCGAGGTCGCGGCCACCGTCACGCCCCAGTAGCGTCCCTCTACGACGATGGGCGTGGCGATCGCGGCGCGCAAGCCCAGCTTGCCGACGATCGCGCCAAAGGGGCCGTCCGCCAGCTTTTCGCCGCTGATCCGGGCCGAGCGCCGGGTGTGGATGGCGGCGGCGCTGGCCATCCCCGGCTGCAGCCTGATCCGGAAGCCTATGGGCACTTCGTCACGTACCCGGCCGTACGATCCGACGACGACGGTATGCCGCTCAGGTTCCCGGCCCTCCCCGGACGGGTCAGCCACGGGCGTGCCCGGCCCGCCCGGGCTGGACCGGGCGGGGCCGGGAGGGTCAACCCGGGAAACGAACGTTGCCTCGGCACCGATCAGATGGCCGAGTTCATCAGCGACCGCGGTGAACACCTCGGCCGGCCCCGCGCCGCCGGCCACCAGCGTGGCCACCCGCCGCAGTGCGGCCTGCTGATCGGCAAGCTGGCGCAGCCTGGCCTCGTCCGGCTGATCACGGCCCGGCCCCGCGCCGGCGGTGCGGCCCACGCCGGTTCCGGCGCCTGGCGTGCTCACAAGGCTGACGGTAGCCCGATGCCCAGCGCGAAGCTACTCCGGGCCGGGCGCCAGTATCTCGATCTGGCCCTCCCGCACCCGCGTGCCGAACACGGTCAGCTGGCAGTTGGCCGGATTGGTGCCCCTGCCGGTCAGCGCGTCGAATTCCCACTGGTGGTTCGCGCAAGTCAGCGTGCGCCCGTCAATGCTGCCCTCACTGAGCCGGAAACCCAGATGGGGGCAGCGGTCCTCGAAGGCCCGAATCTCGCCTCCGACGTTGACCAAGACGATCTTCTTCCCGCGCAGCTGCACTCCGGTCAGTTCTCCTGCCCAGAGGTCTGTGGCCGGCATCACCACCTGCCACGTTGGCATGATGTGGTCCTATCCCGCGAGCCCCGCCTCGCCTGAGTACCCGGCGCCGGGCCGAGTTGGCGGCGTTCTCCACAGTCTCTGCCGAGCGGCCCCAGGATGGCAATTGCTCGAACAACTGGCCGAGCCCGGCTGCCGCGGCCTCCGCGCGAGGGGTCCACCGGGCGATCCAGCGCTGCAGAACGTCCCGGTTGCCCGCCCGCTGTTGGATCGCGTACCCGGCGAGCGCGGTGCTCCAGCGGGTACAGCGGTCGGCGTCGGCGGCGAGGTTGCCGAGCAGCAGCCAGGTCAGGTCGTCGTTATTGTCGTGGGCTGCGGTCGCGAGCTGCCGGATGAGGATCTGGTCCAGTGTGGGACGCAGCACCAGGTTCATCGCCGTGAAGCACTCGCCCCAGTCGTAGGCGGTCAGCAGCTTCTCCAGCGCTTCCCTGGCCGGCTGCCAGGCCTCGTTCCGCTCCCATACGGCCCGTTCGGTGCTGCCGATGGATGACCTGGCCGCATCGGCAAGCTGCCGCGTCCGGTAGGCCACCAGTGACACTCGGCGCAGCAGGTCCCCGGCCCCGAACACGGCGCAGTTGGAGATGTAGGACGCGGGTGCTATGTGTCCCAGGTAGGCGGTGCACATCTGCAGTGCGTGCACGGGGAACCGGGTAGGCGTGAACAAGGTCGCGAGGCATTCCACCCACTGCGCGGGCAGCGAGGTATCGTGCCCGGCAGAGCTGTACTCATCCAGGACCCTCTCCACGGCGGTTTCCTGTTCGTCCTGCATCGTCACGTATTTGCGGTAGGTGATCTCATCCGGATCGCGGAAGCCGCGCCAGTCATCCGCCTGCAACGGCGACTTGTCCCGGTAGGTCAAAAACCACATGTTCGCCGGCAGTGGTGGGGTTCGACTCCAGTGCCGACGTGCGATTGGGGCGGGTGGTGTAGTTGAGATTGTGCGTGACGATCTCGTACTCGCTGGGAATGCGCCCGAGCTGGCCTAGCGAGCTCCAGGTCTTCAGCCTCCGCTTCGGGCGCGGCGGGCGGCCCTCGGTCATGCTCGGCTCCTCAGCTCGTCCGGACGTTGGTGGCGGGCCGGATGCGGGGTTTCGCTCCTGAGCCGCCACCGCACCTCTTCCGAGGTCATCTCGATGCGCCCGGCGAAGGCCGACATCAGCCCCTCGAGCTGGCGCATCTCGAAGTCACGCCCGAGATGCCGCTCGATGGACTCACGGGTCACCCGCAGCTCGCCGTCCCCGCTGACCCGGGTGTATGCGCCCCGGTCGACGACGGTGACCTCCTGGCCGGGGTTATCGTCCACGATGGCGGCGACGATGGCGTCCACGTCGTCGGACATGCGCAGGACCGGCCCCACAGGCTTGCTCATCGGTGTCCTCCCGCCGTTACTCAGCCCAGCCGACGTTCACGACGTCCAGCGCGGAAATGCCGGACTCGGCCACGGTGACGTCGCCGGGGACAACCGTGCCGCCGTGGCGGACCACGAGCCCGGCGTCCCGCGGGGGGACCCGCCTGCCCACCACCTGCACGGCGACCTTCCTGGCCGCCTCCTCGACGGTGTCGGTGTCCAGCACGACCACGAGCTGGGTGACGAAGTCGTTCTCGAACATGGCGTTGACCGGCACGGGCTGCGCGTCATCCGGAGGTTGCGAGGTCTGCCTCGGCCTGCGTACCCGGATCCCCCGGTCTCCGTCACCGTTTCTCCGTAAGGTCTTCCGGGCCGGTCCCGCTGGCCGTCGGTGCGCGCATAGGGCCTGGCCCACCGGTAGCCGTAGGCGTCATCACCCATGACGTCCGGGGTGAGGCCCATCCACGTCAGGATTCCCTCGAACGTCGGCGGCTGGATCTCGCCGCCAAGCAGCCGCTCGATCACCGTCGGGTCGTACAGGGTATCCCGGTCCTCCCACCAGATCTGCCGGCAGGGCCGCGAGCAGAAGTGGTAGGTGTAGCCGCTGTATTTGAGCGGGTAACTGCGCACCGGGTACTTCTCGCTGCGCGGTGAACCCGCGGTGCCGATGGGCAGGTGACACAGGTTACACAGCCATGGCAGCGTCTCCGGCAGGGTGAGCTCCATCCGGTCGTCGTTGATGTTGCCGATGATCACATCCCAGATCGGGCCGAACTGCTCCTCCCAGTGCGGGTACTTGTCGTGGAGCCAGTCACGCTCCTCGGGAGATACCCCGCCCTGCGGTTTCCACCACACGGTCGGGCGCCAGTACCAGACGCCGAGGTGCATCGAGTGGTGCCAGGTGTCCAGCCCCGCCATGAACTCCTCCCAGTACCAGGGCTTTTTCAGCCCGTAGTCGCGGAGCTGGTCGAGGAACTGCCCGGCGATCCATTCCTGCATGAACTCCTGGTAGGACTGCTTACGCATCGGCAGCGGCGTGTAGTAGTCCATGGCCGGGCCGGTCAGGATGGAGAACAGCCGCGCGGACACCCAGAAGGTCTTGTCGATGATCCACTGGGCGCGGCGTGGATCGTGCTCGACGAGGATCTCCAGGGTCGGGCCGCCCTGCTGGGAGTGCCGTGCCTCATCGGTCTGGATCGACGAGATCATGTTGGCGAAGTTGATGTCGCCGGATTCCAGCGCGTCCGCGGCCAGCGCGACGAACTGGACGTTGGTGAACCCGGTCTCGAACGTGAACGGCAACTGGATCGCGACATCGACCACGTTCGGGTTCATCATCATGCCGTCGAAGGTGGCCCGGGCCGCGATGATGCCCCACTGGTTGGTCTGGTAAGCCTTGTGCGCCCAGTCGTACTGCGGATCCTTGCCGACCAGCGCATGCGGGAAGTACAGGCTGATCTGGGCATGACGGGTCTCGTCCAGGGCTCCGAAGACCGCCATGTTGCGCCACGCCGGTGACAGGCCGAAACGCGCCATCCGCAGCTCCGCGTAGGCGGCCAGGTCCTCGACGAGAGCGACCGCCCCGAAATGCTCCTTGGCCACCGACTTCCAGCCCTCGTCCAGCTGGTCGAAGACCCGGGATTTCTGCAGCACCGCCTTCACCGAATAGGCGCCGGTCTCCTTCTCCCGCTGTGTCGCGACGTACTCGGGATAGGTCACCTTGTAGGGCTCGTCCCACTTCGCCCAGGCCTCGCGGGGAACCTTTCCCTGCCCAGATATCCACTCCGGGAACACCGCCTCGTAGTCCACGTAGGACAGTTCCCAGTCGAGGTCGCGTGCGATGTCGTACCACTTTTCGCGCGCCATGCGTGCCATGGTCTCCTCCTGCCAAGGAGCGTTATGCAAAACCGGCTCGCGAGTGCAGGCCTTCTGGCCTGCACGAGCGGCCGGTGCAGGCGCCACGGTCAGCAACCACAGCGGGTCTTTGCATAACGCGAACTTTTGCATAAGACAAGGCCTAGTCGACCTCCAGGCAGCCCAGTTGCTTCTTCCAGCCCACGTTGTCCCAGTAGGCGACGATGTCGTCGATCAACCCGTCGCCGGCCACATGGAACAAGAACAGATGCGGTACCTCGTAGTGGCGGCCGGTGCAGGCGATAATGCCGAAGTCCTTGGCCTGCGTCCCGCCGATGCCGGCCTCCGCCGCGACATTGCCGTCTCCGTCAGCGCGGAGGCTGGTCACGGCGTTGGCCAGATCGGGGAATGCGTCAATTAAAGTTGTCCAGATCACCTTGCCGACGGTGCACACCTTGCCTTCGCCGTACAGCACCCGCTGACGGCCCCATACCTCGAACGGCACGTAGCGAAAGCCGGCGCCCTCCGCGCACAGGTCAACCATGCGCTCGACATCGTGCGCCTGGTAAGCAGCAAAGAACGCGCGGACCGTCGCCTCAGCGCTCTCTTCGCGAGGTGCCGTACCGGTGCCGGCCCGGACTGTCCCGGTAGTCATCGCCACCTCACCCCGCCGTGATCGTGATCTTATCGAGCCGTTTGACGCCGAGCCGGCGATAGAGCTGGTTCTGGTCCCAGTACGCGATGACAGCGCTGATCCGGTCGTCCGGCGTGATCTTAAGCATCCAGGCCTGGTCGAGATCGAAATGCTTCTCCTGGTTGGCCACCGCACAAAAGGCATCGGCCTGGGTGCCGTCGATGGTGATCTCGGCCACCGCGGTGTTGTCGCCGGTCACGAAGAGCCGCCGTACGCGCACCAGCAGGTCAGGGAAGGACCTGGCCAGCTCACGCAGATAGGACGCACCGCCGGCCGCCATCGGGCCATGCCAGTTCAGCGGGACCAGGGACGCGGTGGCCTCCGGCGTCATCATGCCCAGGATCTCGTCTACGTCTCCGGCCTCCATGCGGGCGAAGAACTCCTCCGCCAGGCTGCGCGCGCTCAAGGTTCACGCCTTCAGCCGCTTCAGCATGGCGCCAGCGACAGCTTCGGCCGATCCCGGGTTCTGCCCGGTGGTCAGGTTCCGGTCAATGACCACGTGGGACACCCAGGCCGCGTCGCCGTCGTCGAAGATCGCGCCGCGGTTCTTCAGCGCTGCCTCCACGTACCAGGGCATGCCGACCTTCCCCGCCTTGGTCTGGTCCTCCTCCTCGTCGGTGAACGCGGTCATCCGGTAGCCGTCGAACATCCACGCCCCGTCGATCTCCGGGGCGGAAAGCAGTGCCGCCGGCCCGTGGCACAGCGCGGCGATGGTCTTGCCCGCGCCGTGCATCAACCGCAGGACACGGCCGACATCGGCGCTATCCGCGTAGGTCGACCATCGCCCCGTGGCCACCCGGGATGAATACTCCCTCGAAGTCCAGGATCTCCTCATCGGTGAACGCGGTCAGATCGCCGGGCTGCTGCAGTCCGGGCAGCCTGGCGAGAGTCTCGGCCGCACTGTGCGCCCTGGCCTGGCTGGCCTGCCACACCTCGTCCCGGATCTCCCTGATCCGCTCCACGGACAGCCGGCTCGTCACCTCATCGTCCTCCGCGAGCACCTCGATGAAGTCGATGTTGCGCCGCCAGGCCCGGTGTGCTGCCGATTCGACGGCCTTGCGCGCCTCGGCCGGCTCCATGCCAGTATCGAGCAGGGCGAGGTAGACCCGCCGGACCGCCACCAGGTTCAGCTCGCTGAAATGCGTGAACGTCACCCGCACGCGGTCTTGGTGATAGGCGAACCTGCGCAGCACCGAGAACATGAAGTCCTCGTCCACCTGCGGATAGTGGAAGAACGGCTCGAGGCCCCACGGGTCCGGCTGTGGCACCTTCCCATCAGGAGTGGCGATCACCACGTCGATGCCCGCGGCGACGAACGCCTCATGGGGCTTCCGGACCTCTTCTGCCCGGTAGCCGGTCGGATGATTGCCGCCGTCCGCCAATCTGATCGTCCGCGCGCTGGATACGATCATGAGCAGCTTAGCCATGCGAGCTCCTGTGATAACGAGGGTGGCGGGCTCGCCGCTGCCAACGACGTATGGTGAACGTCACAAATCATCCTCCCCCGCCCGGAGCGGGGAAACAACCGAATGCCACCCGAACTTCGCTCATGGTGGCAACGACTCGCCCGTCCCGCGCAAGATCAGCCTGCCGCCCGCCACCACCGTCCCTGGTGGGGCAACCGCACCCAAGGCGACCTGGACTCGGGCACACGAGCGCAGGCGGCGTCCCGATCAGGATGTTGGGTGCGGCCGGCGGCTCGCTGGTCAGTGCGGTTGAAGGTCGTCGATGGCAGGTGCCGCGCGCCAACTGGCCGCGGGCCTCAGCCAGGCCGTCCAGGGGCCTGCCGCGGCTGCGGAAACTCAGGAAGGGCCGTTCAGGGTCTTAGCTGGCGCGTCAGGTCGCCGGGGCGCGTTGTGTCCGTGGGGGGCACGGTGGTGAGCACCTCGGTCACGTAGGCGTCGATTGTCTGCTGACCGGTTGCGGCGGCTATTGATACCCGGTGATGGCCGTCGCTGACGAAATGCAGGTCTCCTATCCGGTACACCTCGATCGGCGGGATCGCCGCGCCGCGGCGCTGTGCCAGCGCCAGCTGCTCCCAGCGCGACCGCACCCGGTTGGTGGTGGGCCGGAAGTGCCGGTCGAAGTCGTGCCGCGAGTCGACCGTGCCGGCGATCGTGTCCAGCCGTATCGTCTGCAGGCCCAGGTACCGCTCGCCGCGCCAGCCGACCGCGGCGACGGCCTCATCGAGGGTCAGGAGGCGGTCGCTGTCAGCGGGCTCGTGGCGCAGCTGGTGCGCTAGCGTGGCCAGGACCTGGTGCCGCCTCGCCCGCAGAAAGTCGTTCTCGGCGTCTGCCCGCGGGAATCCGGTATCTAGCATTGGGCCGCCTTAGTTTCTGTGACTTGGCCCCGGTCAGCTGGCCGCGTCCAGGGCGGCGCCGACGGTGACGATGACCGCCGCCGGGGGTGATGGAGATGAACGAGCGGAGGAAGCCGGTTGCCGATGCTCATGTTCCAGAGGATTTCGCGCATACCGGCTGCGGTCATCGTTGCCAGCGGCAACACGAACCCCCGGGTAGCGGCACCTGCTGGATCCCGGCTGGCTGCAACGCGCTCCGCCGGCCCGGCGCCATGCTGGAGCCGATGGCCCGGCTACCCGCCGGCGGCGGGCGGCGGTGCCCGGCCGGGGACGCGCGATTAGCCCCCTTCGATGGGAAGCGTGATAAGCAGCGCCGTTCCGTCTCCGACGGGGCTCGCCATTTCGATCGTCCCCCCGAGCGCGTCCACACGGTCGGTGAGGCCTATGAGTCCGGAACCGCGGGTGGTATCGGCCCCTCCGCAGCCATCGTCGCGGATCGAAAGCCCGAGGATTCCGTCACGCGCTTCGACGGCGACGTGCACCGCGGTTGCGCGCGCGTGCTTGACGGTATTCGTGAGCGCTTCTGACACGATGTAATAGGCGGCCACCTCGACCGGCTCAGGCAGCTGCGTCTCGGCGCGCACCTCAAGCTGCACGGGGATGGCTGACCGCCGGGCCAGGGTCTTGAGCGCCGGTGCGAGGCCGCCCTGGGCGAGGATAGCCGGGTGTATACCGCGCGCGATCTCCTGCAGCTCCTCGAGCGCGCCCGCCAGTCCGTCCGCGACCTGGGACAACTGCGCCTGCAACTCGTGCAGCTCGGGCGGGACTATCGCCTCCGCCATCCGCTGGGCGAGAGCGAGTGAGACGAGCTGCTGCTGCACTCCATCGTGGAGATCCCGCTCGATCCGGCGCCGCGTCTGGTCGGCGGCCGTGACGATCCGCGCTCGCGAGGCAGCGAGCTCGGCCTGGCTGCCCTCTAGTCTGCGCTGGCTTTCGCGCAGGTTACGAAACATCAGCAGCGTGTTCAGCGCGTCGGCCAGCCGCCGTCCGATCTCATGGAATAGCCGCTCCTCCGGTGGCGTCCAGACCCGTGGGTAAGAGCACTGGTGCAGCCCGAACATATAGGCCTTGTCCACCTTGGGATAAACAGCCATGGCGATCATGGACTTGATACTGAAACGCTCCGCCAGCTGTGCTGGAAGCGCATTTTCTGATCCGGGATCGAATCGCACCGGGCTGCTTGAACCCAGCACGATCTCGGACAGCCTGGTGACCTCCATTTCATCCGGGATGCCCAGGCCAGCGCCGGCGGCACCGATGTATTCCGGCCGGGTACGCTCAATTCGCACCCGATGGGAGTCAACTTCCGGATCATAGGGATAAACCAGCCACGCTCGGTCGCAGCTGAAGGTCTCCAGCACCACATCGAGAACCTCGCCCATCATCTGCTGGAGGTCGCTGGTGCCCTGAATGGCGCGGTCGACCGCGTCCATGCTCTCCAGGAACCACAGCTGCGCCTGATGTTCCTCTTCAGCACGCCTGCGGTCCGTCACATCTACCACGGTGCCCACGAATTCCTCGAGTTCGCCGCGCGTGGTGAAGACAGGATGCACGATGGCGCGAAGGTGCCTCACCGGGCCCTGCGGGAGAACGACCCGGAACTCTCCTTCGACACTCGCCGCTTCATTGATTCCTCTCCGGAGCGCCTCGGTCCACCTCGCACGATCCTCCGGATGGACGCGCTGGCGAAACTCTTCGAAAGAGGGGACTCCAGGTTCGGGATCAAAGCCGTACAAGCGGGAGTGTTCGTCGGAGGAGTGCGTCACCTCTCCAGTAGCGCCGTCCAGCGCGGCAGCACCGGTATGGGTCAGCCCCTGCGCCTCGGACAAGTAGGCTTCGCTTCTCCGCAACTCGGCTGTCCGCTCAGCCACCTTCATCTCCAGCTCGTCCCGGGCAATGCGGAGCTCCTCTTCGGCCTTCGTGCGCTCGTGGACGAGGCATGCGCTCTGGAATGCTGTCGCAGCATGATTCGCAGCGAGGCAAAGCAGAAGCTGGTCAATGTCCGTGGGAAAGCCGACGCGACCACAGGCCGCGGCAACCACACCGCCCTCGGCATTGACGCCGATGGGAATGACAACACCGCGACAAGGCCCGGCGCCGCCGCCGACGTCGGGAATGATCTCCATACCCGAGAACAGGCCACTCCCGGCGAGATGACTTTTCAGCCATTCCGGAAACGTCTTCCATGCCTCCCCCCGCGTGACGTCGACCACGCCAGCGACACTAGGAACGCACAAACGAACGAAAACAAAATCGAGCTGCAACAAGCCGATCAGAGCGTCGGCAAGCCCGTCAGCCACGGCAGCCGGTTCTCTGCCGATCCACGCCACCGGGATAGCGGAAAGTGCTACGAGATCCCTGAGCACGGTACGCAGCGCGCGGACTTCAGCATTGGTATCGATGGGCATTCAGTGCGCCGTGCTCGCGTTCTTGCGTGCCGGCGGCCGTTCCCGGATCTCAAGCAGCAACTGGCCAGGAGAAACGAAGAACGGGTTCTCCTGAAGCAGCCCGCCGATAATCACGAGAGGATGCGTCCGCAAGGCGTCAATCACCACGCTCGCGCCAAATTTCGTGAGATCGTACGTGCAGATCACCGGACCCTCGTACTTGGGAATCACGTAGTTGACCCGCGTCTCGTACTCGATCAGGTCATCGACGCCTGGCAAGCCGAGGAGTGCCCATTCCATGTGACCCATGAAGCTTGTCTGCGAGTAGCCTGCGGCCGGCCCAGACTGGAGTACTTGTTCGAACGATGCCAGCCAGGCGTCCAGGTCGAAGCGTCCTCCGCGGAGCAGGCTGTCTTGCCACGGCCGCACCTCCAACTGCCCGGTGCCCATCACTTCGTGCACATTGATGCCTGTGTCGGCGAGCCACCCGAGATGCTCTTCCCGCCGCTCGGGGTCAACGTAGTGGTAAGCCTTGTCCCCGCGGCTGAAACCGTCTTCGATGAACGGGCGAAGCACGCGGTGCTGCTCGTCAATGCTGTTAAAGAACGCACAAATGTGACGATGCTGGCCGAAAGCGGTCCCGGTAAACTGCGGGGAGTGCCCGATGCTCTCCATATTCTCACTTCCGCGCAGAGAGTCCAGCGCAGAGCCGCGTTCTAACCCGGCGAACCGGTCTCGCGCCGCCCGGTTCGATCTCGTGCCTAGCCCGGGCGCGGCCTGGCTCAACTTGATGAACAAAACGCAGCATACGTCGGCGTTCCCCCCGCTGTCGACGGTGCAGCGGCCTTGTCCCGGGAGGTTCCAGCTAGCTTCCGGTTCCGGCTGACGGCGGGCAGCCGGATGCGCGCCACGGCCGGTAGCCCGGAGCCGCAGGTCAGTCTCGAAGATGACGATGTCCTGTTGCGCGAAGGCCTCGCCAGCCTGCTTGACCGCTCGGGTACAGCCTCCTAGACGCTGTTCAACTTAGGCCGACCCGACTACGCGAACCTGCCGATGGCGGCCCACCCCATGCCAGCCGGGGAACGTGGCCGCGCCCATCAACAACCTGCAACGTTAACCGCGTGAGGTCCGGCCGTCCGGGCCGCTTCCGCGGCGTCACGGACGGCCGGCCCGGCCGGGCTAAGGTAAGGCAGGCGGATGGACACGAGTGATCATGATGCCCGACTGCCGGGAGCGATGATCCTAAACTCGTCGCATGGCGAGGCACTTCGACATCCATCCGGCCAACCCGCAGCGGCGCGCGATCGTCCAGATCGCCGATATCGTGCGCGCAGGCGGTGTGATCGCCTACCCGACGGACTCCTGCTACGCGCTCGGGTGCCAGCTCGGCAACAGGGACGGCATCACGAGGATCAGGTCGATCCGCCACCTCGGCGACCGGCACCACCTCACGCTGGTGTGCCAGGATTTCGCCCAGCTAGGCCAGTTCGTGTACGTGGCCAACCCGGTGTTCCGGGCTATCAAGGCGGCGACCCCCGGCAGCTATACCTTTATCCTGCCCGCGACCAAGGAGGTGCCGCGCAGGTTGCAGCACCCGGGCAAGAAGACTGTCGGGGTGCGGATCCCGCGCCACGTGGTGACCCAGGCGCTGCTCGCCGAACTCGGCGAGCCGCTCGTCTCGAGCACCCTGCTGCTGCCCGGCGAGGACGAGCCCATGACCCAAGGGTGGGAGATCGCCGAGCAGCTCGGTCACGCCGTGGACGCGGTGATCGACTCGGGCGACTGCGGCACCGAGCCGACCACGGTGATCGACTTCTCCCAGCAGGAGCCCGAGATCGTGCGCCGCGGGGCAGGCGATACTTCCGGTTTTGAGTGAACCACGGCCACGGACCCGCGCTTTATTTCGGCCCGGACCTGCTGGCGGAGCACTAGCAGCCCGGCATCCTCCGAAGCCGAAGAACGCGCGAGCAGCGCCATCGACCCGGCCAGGCGGATCAAGATCCAGGTAGAGCACCCGTACGGTCATAAGCCCGCGATCCGCCGCGCGCGGCCACGAACGCGCGGCCACGAAGCAGTGCATCTCCAGGCCCGCGATCGGGCTGGCCATGCCTCGGCCCAGCATGACGCTACGCACCCGTGAAACCGCCGCCCGCAGCCGATCCCGCCCGAGCTTGACCGTACACATCCGCGACACGGTTGGCAGCGCCATATGACAGATCGTAACTCCGCCGCGCTCGCCTGCCCCGAACCCCAGGACCGGCGGCGGTTCGCCGCCACTGCCCGCGGACTGCAAGGGGGACGCGAGCAGTCCGGCGGCGGGTCGTGCCTCCGTATTTCTCGCGCCGCGTTCAGCCGCGGAACCGGATCCCGGCGGTGGCGTATTCGGCCAGCAGTGGTACCGGGGTGAACGCCTGGTCACCAGTGGCGGCGTGCATCGCCTCCAGCACGGCCACGACGTGCGCCGGGCCGGCGTCGTCGAGCATCTGAAGCGGCCCGCGGGGGTAACCGCAGCCGAGCATCATCGCGGTGTCGATGTCGGCTGGACTGGCGTAACCGTCCTGGAACATCCGGACCGCGTCGTTGAACTGCGCGTAGGCGAGTGCCTCGGTGAGGAATCCCGGCCGGTCCCGGGCAGTGACCGCGTCCAGGCCGAGCCTGGCCGCGAGCGCGGTCGCCTTGGCGGCCGTGCCCGCCGCGGTCACGTCCGGCAGCACCAGCTCCGCGAATCCCCGCTTGCCGTCACCTGCGTCGATGAAATGGATACCGACCACATCGGCCGGGCGGCCCACGGTCAGGGCCGCGTCCAGGACCCGGTGCTCCGGGTCTGCCGCCACGATGACCAGGCCGGTCTCCGGTGATGGCTGCGGCACGACGCTGATCCCGGCCGCGGCGATGTCGCTGGCCAGCTCGTCCAGCAGGCCGTCCGGTTCCCTGATGACCGCCACCTCGGCGGGCAGCGGCGCAGCCGCCCGGTGGTCCTCATCGGCTGCCGCGGTGGGGGCCTGCCGCTGATAGTCATAGAACCCGCGTCCGCTCTTGCGGCCGAACAGCCTGGCATCGCACAGCCTGCGCAGCAGAGGCGCGGGCCTGTAGCGGGTGCCGCCGAACTCAGCTTGCAGCGTCTCGAGGACGGACAGATCCGTGTCCAGGCCGATCAGGTCGAGCAGGGTCAGCGGCCCCATCGGCAGGCCGAGTCCCGCGGTGGCCGCCTTGTCGATGTCCTCGCGGGTGGCCTGCGCGGTTTCCAGCAGCCTGATTGCGTGGTTGAGGTAGGGCACCAGCAGCGCATTCACGATGAACCCGGCCCGGTCGGTGACCTGGACGGGAGTCTTGCGCAGGTCACGGGACAGCAGAGCCAGCGTCTGGGCGGTCTCCGGCGAGGTGAGCACCGTGGAAATTACCTCGACCAGCTTCATGACCGGGGCGGGATTGAAGAAGTGCAGCCCCGCCACCCGGGCCGGATACCGCGTGCCGCCCGCGATCTCGGTGATCGACAGCGAGGAGGTATTGGTGGCCAGGATCGCATCGGCCCGGCAGGCCTCGTCCAGCTGGTCGAATAGGGTCCGCTTGAGTTCCATACGTTCTGGTATGGCCTCGATCACCAGGTCGGCGCCGGCCACTCCGGCCGGTATGTCGTCCGTGGGCCGGATCCGGGCGAGTATCTCGTCTCGTGCGGTATCGGTGAGCTTGCCCCGGCTGACCGCCTTGTCCAGGGAGGCGCGCAACCGGGCCATGCCCTGGTCCAGGAAAGTCTGGTTGATCTCGATCGCGACGACGCGGCGGCCACTGCGGCCGACTAGCTCGACGATGCCCGAGCCCATGAGCCCAAGCCCGATCACCGCCACTTCGCGGATATCGGCTGGCTGTATAACGCTACTAGTCATAGTGCTGAGCCTTTCGTCTAGCTTAACTAAGCCACGGGACGTTCTAATGCGCTCACGACCAGGCTCTTCTGGCGCGAAGCGCGCGCCCGGACGGAGCTGGGGTGCTGGGAACCGATGATTGCGCAGCGTCCCTGTCATGGTGGCGGGAGCTTGACCGCGACCGCGGTCCCGGGGCTGAGCAGGTGGGGCTCCCCCGGACGAGCACGGTAAGCGGAGCGCCGTTGTCCACGAGGCAGCATTCCTCGTCGTGGGTGAGCCTGACCCGGATCTGCCGTTCGCCGAATCCAAGCGACAAGGCGAACGCGTTCCAGGTGTGTGGTAGCCGGGGTGCGAAGGACAGACGGCCGTCGAAGTCCCGGGCGCCACCGAACCCGACAAACTCATCTGAGTACCGCGCCTCGACGATACGCCATTGGTCCGCTGGGCAGAGGTGTACTGGCGGCAACTCAATTTCCCGCTTGAGCACGATCCGAAGGTAATACCATGCGCGCGATACCGACAGATGGGGCCGGCCGCGATTACCGCCCGCCGTCCGGCCCGCCGGGGCATCCCTGCCGCCGCAGGAACACCAGACGGGCGTTGCCTGTCCCGGGAAGCCACGCTCAAGACGAGACCGGCCGCGGCCAGGCCGGCCACGACGCGCGCCAGGAAGGCAACTGCCGGCAAGTGCACGCCAGAGGAACTACGGTAGCGGCTTTCATCATGGATGGTCGCCCATGAGAGCTGCGCTCGCACAGGCGCCGGTGCCTCCTGGCCCGTTTGCGCAACCAGGTCGGTCACTGACCCGTTCAGGCATCGGGACCTGCCTATCCTCCCGTCCAGCTTTCCCTTGAGCTCGGGGAGCGCCAGCAGACCGCAGTCAATGAGGTCGGCCAAGTTAGGCAGGCCAAAACCGGGCGAATCCCGGAAGGTGCATCGTCACGAAACGGCTTTCACCCCGACACGCCGGGGGCTGCCCGGCCGCTGGCAATTTCATCGGCAGCACGGAGGTGGTCCGCCGCTGGCGACGGCCCGCGGAAGAGGAGGCCGCGCACGACGGTGCCCGCCCCGGCAGGGCAGGTGCGGCCGCCTGACCTGCTGGAGCAGGACTTCACCGGCGGGGCACCGAACCGGCGGCGGGTGGCTGACCTTACTACGCCGGCCCGCCGGGGACCTTGCGTATGCCGCGTTTATTCCCGATTTGTTTGCCCGATGGTGGTCGGCTGGCAGGTCGCCGATACGCTGCGGGCCGAGCTGGCCCTCGATGCCCTGGAAATGGCGGTCCGGGTAACCGGGAAGGACGCCGAAAGAGTTCGCGGAAACCTATTACACGCGGCAGGCCGGCCCGGCAGGAGTTAAAAGGTATCCGGCAAGCAAGGGCCTCCAAATTTCCGGGACGCGCCATTCTTACGTACCCCGCTGAGCACGGTCATCAGGTCTCTCAGTGCTCTGGCCAAGTTGGTGATCTCCTCGTGGGTCATAACCCGGCCGCCGGTCGGCCGCTGGCGCAGGCGCACCTCGGCGGCGGCGCGTTCGGCCTGGGTCTCGTTGATCCAGCCGCTGACAATTTCCGGGCTGGCGCCCGGCTCCAGCGCGGGGGTCGTTCCAGCGCAGTATGGCCGCGTGACCGGGGGCAACCGTCATGCGGCCGACGCACTACGGGCCGGCGCCGCCACCGCGTACCGTGTCTGCCGTGTCCAGCGATGATCTCGGAACGCCCCCCATGCCGCTCACACGCCTGGCCCCGGACGGCCCGGTGGTGTCGCGGATCGGCCTGGGGCTTGCGGCGCTTGGCCGTCCCGCTTACATCACCACCGGCCGGTCCGGTGACCTGCCCGACCGCAGCGTCGCCGGCCTGGCGGCCCGCACGTTCACCATGCTCGACGCCGCGTACGACGCCGGGATCCGGTACTTCGACGCGGCCCGGTCCTATGGCAGGGCCGAGGAGTTCCTCGGTGGGTGGCTGGCTGAGCGCGGCGTCCCGGACGCCGTCGCCGGGTCCAAGTGGGGCTACCGCTACACCGGCGACTGGCGGCTGGACGCCGAGCACCAGGAGATCAAAGAACACTCGCTGGCCATGTTCATCACCCAGCTCGCCGAGACCCGGGCGTTTCTCGGGGACCGGCTCGCGCTCTATCAGATTCACTCCCTGACCACCGATTCCGGGCCGCTGGACGACCCGGAGCTGCTGGCCGCGCTCGCCGACCTGCGGGCCCAGGGCGTGATCGTCGGCATCACGACCAGCGGTCCCGGCCAGGCGGATACCCTGCGGCGCGCGCTCGAAGCGACGGTGGACGGGCAGCCGGTGTTCAGCAGCGCCCAGGTGACCTGGAATCTTCTGGAGCCATCGGTCGGTCCCGCAGCAGCAGAAGCCGCCGGCGCCGGCTGGGCCATCCTGATCAAAGAAGCCCTCGCTAACGGGCGCCTGGCGGCTGGGGGCGATCCGGCCGGCAGGCCGGCTGAGCTCACGGCGCTCGCCGGCGCCCAGGGCGTGGCCGTGGACGCCATCGCGATCGCGGCGGCGCTGGCGAATCCGTGGGCCAGCGTGGTGCTGTCGGGAGCGGTGACACCCGGCCAGCTGGAGTCAAATCTGGGAGCGCTCGCCGTGACCGAAATCCCGCGCCTCGACCTCGCCGAGCCGCCTGCCAGCTACTGGTCAGCGCGGTCCGGCCGACCCTGGCAATAACGTGACCCGCTGAGACTTACAGCTGTGGGGCCTGGTGGCTTGAAGTGGTCAGAGGTATGAAGGGAGCTATCAACATTCGTCTTGTCCCGCCCAGGGAAGTGCCACGTGAAGAAGATCATCAATGACCCAGGCAACGTCGTCTCGGAGGCGCTGATCGGATTCGCGGCTGCGCATCGCGATCTCGTCCGGGTGAATTTCGGGCCCGACTACATCGTGCGGGCCGACGCGCCAGTATCCGGCAAGGTCGCCATCGTCTCGGGCGGTGGCTCCGGACACGAGCCGCTGCACGGCGGCTTCGTCGGCGCGGGAATGCTTGACGCCGCGGTCCCCGGGGCTGTCTTCACCTCACCCACCCCGGACGCGGTGCTCGCGGCCACCCAGGCGGCGAACGGCGGCGCCGGGGTCCTGCACATCGTGAAGAACTACACCGGCGACGTGCTGAACTTCGAGACCGCCGCCGAGCTGGCTGGCGCCGAGGGCATCGACGTCTCTGCCGTCGTCATCAACGACGACGTCGCCGTCGAGGACTCGACCTACACCGCGGGCCGGCGAGGAGTCGGTGGCACCGTGCCGCTGGAAAAGATCACCGGCGCGGCGGCCGCCCGCGGTGACGATCTCGCCGCGGTCACCGCGATCGCAGAGCGGGTGATCGGCAACGTCCGCTCGATGGGCGTCGCCCTGACGCCGTGCATCGTGCCGCACTCCGGCGAGCCCAGCTTCGTCCTGGCCGACGACGAGATCGAGATGGGCATCGGCATCCATGGCGAACCCGGCCGCCGCCGCATGAAGATGGAGCCCGCCGACGATCTCGTGGCCGACCTGCTGAGCCCGGTCGTCCAGGACCTGCCCTTCGAGCGCGGTGACCGGACCCTGCTGATGGTCAACGGCATGGGCGGGACGCCGCTGCTCGAGCTCTACCTCGCCTACGGCATCGCCGCCGGCCTGCTCGAAAAGCAAGGGATCGAGGTCAGCAGATCCTTGGTCGGGAACTACATCACCAGCCTCGAGATGCAGGGCATGTCGGTGACCCTGCTGCGGCTCGATGATGAGCTGACGCAGCTATGGGATGCGCCGGTGCACACCGCCGCGCTCCGGTGGGGCTTGTGAGCGGCGGCTGCGACGGGCCAGGCGTGGCCGCGGCGATCCGGGCGGTCGCGGCGGCCATCGCCGACCAGCACGTCGAGCTGACGCGCCTGGACCGCGAGATCGGCGATGGCGACCACGGCGAGAACATGAACCGGGGCTTTAAGGCCGTGGTCGCCAAGCTGGACGCCGATCCGGGGATGGCGCCTGGCGCGGTCCTGAAGCTCGTGGCCATGACCCTGATGTCCACGGTGGGGGGCGCGTCGGGGCCGCTGTACGGGACGGCGTTCCTGCGCGCCGCGACGGCGGTCGGCGACACCGATCAGCTGGACGCGGCCGCGGTCGGGGCCGCGCTGGCCGCGGCGCTGGGCGGTGTGCAGGCCCGCGGCAAGGCCGTGCCCGGGGACAAGACGATGGTCGACGCCCTGGTGCCAGCCGTCGAGGCCGCCCAGGGCGACTCGGTGGCGGCGGTGCTGCAGGCCGCGGCCGCCGCCGCGCACGACGCCGTGGCCACGACGATTCCCCTAGTCGCGCGCAAGGGCCGGGCTTCGTATCTGGGTGAGCGCAGCGCCGGTCATGCCGACCCGGGCGCCACTTCGACCGCGGTGATCCTGGGCGCCCTCGCGGAGGCGGCCAAGGGATGACCGGCCGGCGGGTGGCTATCGTCGCGGTGTCGCATTCAGCGGAGCTGGCCGCCGGCGTGGCCCAGCTGGCTGCTCAGATGGCACCGGACGTCACGATCATCGGGGTCGGCGGAAGCGACGGCGGCCTGGGGACATCCTTTGCGGCCATCACTGATGCGCTCCAGCGTGCGGATTCGGCCGCGGGAATCGTCATCCTGTATGACCTGGGCAGTGCGCGGCTGACCAGCGAGTCCGCCATCGAGTTCCTGGACCCGCAGCTCGCCGAGCGGATCGACATCGTGGACGCGCCCCTGGTCGAGGGGGCGATCGCGGCCGCGGTGGAGGCCGAGAGCGGCGCTGACCGGGCCGCGGTGGCCGCCGCCGCGCGGTCGGCGGCCGGCGCCGGACCGGCCGAGGCCAGGACTGCCGGGCCAGCTGGGGCTGAGGAGGCTGGCGCTGCTGGGGCGGAGGCTCCCGCGGCTACTGGAGCTGAGGCTGCGGAGGGCCGCACTGCCGGGCCGGCTGGGGCTGCGGGGGCTGGGGCCGAAGCTGGGGCCGAAGCTGCCGCCCAGCCCACGGCGCCGGTACTGACCCGCTCGGTGCGACTGCGCAACAAGCTGGGCTTGCACGCCCGTCCCGTCGCTGAGCTGATCCGGCAGGTGGCCGGCCTCGACGCCCAGGTGCGGATCGGGCGCAGCGGGAAACCGGCCACGGATCTGCGCAGCCTGCTGGGCGTCGTTAGCCTGGCGCTCCGCGGCGGTGAAACCGCCGAGCTGTCGGCGTCCGGGCCGGACGCGAGCGCCGCGCTGGACCGCGTCCAAGGGCTGATTGAGACCGGATTCGGCGAGGACGATGCGGGCACTACTGGACCCGGGAGCGCCCAGCCGGCCGATTACCGCGCCGTCCGGGCTCCCTCGCCCCGAAGCAGCAGCGGCAAGGGCACAAGCACCGGCGCGCGGCGCGCCCGGCCGGGCGATCGGCCCGGCGGTCCGCGTGGCGGTGCCGGACGTCCCGGACCGTCCCGGTTCCGGCGCGGACCGCGAGCGCAGCCGCCTGAACGCTGCGCTGGAGGCGGCGACGAGGCGACTGGCCGCCGGCGACCCGATGAGCCGAGCGCACGCCGTGCTCGTGGCCGACCCGCAGCTGTGGACGGCCGCCGAGCGCGGCCTGGCCGGCCGGCTCGCCGCCGGGCCCGCCTGGTGGCACGCGGTGACGACCCTTGCGGAGCAGCTCGCCGCCAGCCCCGACGAGCTCGTGGCCGCCCGGGCGGCGGACGTGCGTGAAGCGGGCGCGGCGGTCCTGAACGAGCTCGGTGAGGTGGTCGACCGGATTCCGCCGGCCAGCGCGCTGCGGGGCGCCGTCCTGGTGGCCGACGAGCTCGGGCCGGGCGAGGTCGCGCGGGCCGTCGAACGCGGCGCGGTCGCCATCGCCCTGTCCCGGGGCTCGCCGACGGCCCATGCCGTGCTGGTGGGCCGAAATCTGGGCGTGCCCATGGTGCTGGGCGCCGGGCGGGAGCTGGAAAGCCTGCGGCCAGGAGCGGTCCTGGATGTGGACGGCACAGCGGGCACGGTCGAGGTCGACCCGCCCGACCTCGCCGGGCGCCAGGAAGAGGCCGAGGCGGCCGCGCAGCGGAGCGCCCGGGAGCGGGAGCTCGCCGCCGCCCCGGTGCAGTACCGGGGCCTGCCCGTCCGGGTCGCGGCCAATATCGGGTCGGTGGCCGAGGCGCGGGCCGCGGTGGCCGCGGGCGCCGACGCCGTGGGCCTGCTGCGGACCGAGTTGCTGATGCTCGACCTCCCGCAACTGCCGGACGAGGATGCCCAGACCGCCCAGCTGGCCGAGATCTTCGAGGTGCTGGGGGAACGGCCCGTGGTGGTCCGCGTGCTCGACGTCGGTGGCGACAAGCCCATGCGGGCCCTGGCCCTCGACCCGCAGCACAATGGCTTCCTCGGCGTGCGCGGGCTGCGGTGGCTGCTGCGCCATCCCGATGTCCTGCACACCCAGCTGCGGGCCATCGGCCGCGCGGGGGTCGGCCACCACGTAGAGGTCATGGCACCGATGGTCACCGTGGCGGCGGAGGCGGTCGCCTTCCGCGAGGCGGTCGATCGGGCCGTCGGATCGCTGACGGCCGACGGAATAGCGGCAGCCCGGCCGGACCGGGTTGGCGTCATGATCGAGGTGCCTGCCGCGGCCCTGGCCACGGACGAGATCGGCGCGGAGGTCGACTTCGTGTCGGTGGGCACCAACGACCTGGTCGCGTACACCATGGCCGCTGACCGCGCCGAACCCGATGTGGCTGCGCTGGCCGATCCGTCGGCCACGGCCGTGTGGCGGCTCCTCGGCCAGGTGTGCGCGGGCGCCGCGCGGAGCAACGCTGACGTTTCGGTCTGCGGCGAGCTGGCGGCCGATGACCGTTACGCGGCCCGGCTGGTGGAGCTAGGCGTGACCGAACTGTCCATGGCGGCCTGCGCATCCCGGCCGTGAAGGCCCTGCTGCGAGCCGGCTGACCACTTGAGTTCACGCCAGCAACAGCAGTGCGCTGGAGCATCAATTCAGATTTACGCTGGAGAAACATTGCCGACTGTACATCGGCAACGTAAGTTAACTTTTGGAGCTAAACGATCATCCCGTAAGCCAGACCACCCAGTTATGGCCGAAGCGGCCGACGGCTGCTCGGAACAGGGGCTAAGGGGGCGTGATGTCTGACATTACCCCGTTGATGGCACGAGGCGAAGGCCGCACGATCGGCCGCATCGGCGGCCTGTGGGGCGAACTCATGGCGGAGTTCCTCGGCACCTTCGTCATTCTCGCGTTCGGTGACGGGGTGGTGGCGATGGCCGTGGCCGCGCTGCCCGGCTCCGGACGTGCCGCCACGCCGACCACGATCTTCCTGGCCGCCGGCGACTGGCTGCTGATCGTGTTCGGGTGGGCGTGGGCCGTCGCGTTCGGCATATGGGTGGCGGGCGGCGTCAGCGGGGCGCACCTCAACCCCGCCGTCACGCTGGCCTTCGCCGCCCGGCGCAAGTTCCCCTGGCGGAAGGTCGTGCCGTACTGGGCCGCCCAGGTACTCGGCGCCTTCGTCGGCGCCGCCCTGGTGTTCTGGGTGTACAACCCCGCGATCCAGGCGTACAACCTCGCGGCGCATACGCCGAAGAGCTCGGGACAAGCGCTGGCCAGTTACTCGATCTTTGCCACGTTCCCGGCCCCGTACTTCCACGGCGCGATAGGCGGGCCGCTGATCGACCAGATCGTCGGCACGGCGTTCCTGGTGATGCTCGTGGTGGCCGTCATCGACGCCCGGAACACGGCGGTCGGCTCGAACCTCGGACCGCTGATCATCGGCTTCATCGTGGCGGCCATCGGGGCCTCGTTCGGCGCGAACGCGGGATACGCCATCAACCCGGCCCGTGACTTCGGGCCCCGGCTCTTCGCCTGGATCGCGGGGTGGGGAAAGGTGGCCCTGCCAGGGACATACACCGGCCCGGGAGGCTTCCACTTCAGCAACTACTTCTGGATACCCATCGTCGGGCCCCTCATCGGAGGCGTGATCGGCGTCATCATCTACGACCTGTTCGTCGGCGACGTGCTGTACGCCCGGCTGAAGCTGGCCGAACAGGTCTCCGGCCCGATCGAGGAGACCCCGGCGGTCCGCCGACAAGTCCGGCTCTGGCTCGTACACCGCTCCCCGCCCGGCGCTGCCGCCGGCCCCGATCCAACGTAAAGGAGGCGGTCATGCCAGATTTCGTCGGCGCCGTCGACCAGGGCACAACCAGCTCCCGGTTCATGCTCTTCGACCACTCCGGTAACGAGGTGGCCAAGCATCAGCTTGAGCACGAGCAGATCCTGCCGCAGGCCGGCTGGGTGGAGCACAACCCGGTCGAGATCTGGGAACGCACCGTCGCGGTGATCCAGACCGCGCTGAACAACGCGAACCTCGGCGCCTCCGATCTGGCCGCGCTCGGGATCACGAACCAGCGCGAGACCACGGTCGTGTGGAACCGCAGGACCGGCCGGCCCTACTACAACGCCATCGTGTGGCAGGACACCCGGACCGACCGGATCGCCAGTGCGCTCGACCGCGACGAGCGCGGCGGCGTGATCCGGCGCAAGGCCGGCCTGCCGCCCGCGACGTACTTCTCGGGCGGGAAGATCCAGTGGATCCTGGAGAATGTCGACGGGGTGCGGGAAGCCGCCGAGAACGGTGACGCCATCTTCGGCAACACCGACTCGTGGGTGATCTGGAACCTCACCGGCGGCACCGCTGGCGGCTCGCACGTAACGGACGTGACGAACGCCAGCCGGACGATGCTGATGAACCTGGAGACGCTGGACTGGGACGACGAACTGCTCGGGTTCTTCAACATCCCGCGCGCGATGCTGCCGGAGATCCGGCCGTCCTCGGACCCGCGCGGCTACGGCGAGGTCCGCGGGCCCTCCACGATCCAGGGCGTCCCGCTCACCGGCGACCTGGGTGACCAGCAAGCGGCGACCGTCGGGCAGGTGTGCTTCGGTGTCGGGGAGGCCAAGAACACCTACGGGACCGGCAACTTCATGCTGCTCAACACCGGCGAGGAGCTGGTGCGCAGCAAGAACGGGCTGCTGACCACCGTCTGCTACAAGTTCGGTGACCAGCCAGCCATTTACGCGCTGGAGGGCTCGATCGCGGTCACCGGGTCGGCGGTGCAGTGGCTGCGTGACCAGCTCGGCATCATTTCCGGCGCGGCCGAGACGGAAGCGCTGGCCAGCCAGGTGCCCGACAACGGCGGCATCTACTTCGTCCCGGCGTTCTCCGGGCTGTTCGCGCCGTACTGGCGAAGCGACGCCCGCGGCGTGATCGTCGGGCTGTCCCGGTTCAACACCAACGCCCACCTCGCCCGGGCCACCCTGGAGGCCATCTGCTACCAGAGCCGGGACGTCAGCGAGGCCATGGAGCAGGACTCCGGGGTGCACCTGGAGGTCCTGAAGGTCGACGGCGGGGTCACCGCGAACAACCTGGCCATGCAGTTGCAGGCCGACATCCTCGGCGTGCCGGTCAGCCGGCCCGTTGTGGCCGAGACGACCGCGCTCGGGGCCGCGTACGCGGCCGGCCTGGCCACCGGGTTCTGGGCGAACACCGACGAGCTGAAGGTCAACTGGAACGAATCCCGGCGCTGGAATCCAGAATGGAATGAGCAGCAGCGCGCGGAGGGTTACGCGGGCTGGAAGAAGGCGGTAGAGCGCACGCTCAACTGGGTGGAGGTCGACTGATCTCGTGGCAGCGGAACTGTGCTCCGCGGCGGAACTGTCCCCCGCGACGCGGGAGGACGCGATCGCCCGGATGGCCGAGGACGAAGTTGACATTCTGGTCGTCGGCGGGGGCATCGTGGGCGCCGGCTCTGCTCTCGATGCGGTGACGCGCGGGCTGACGACGGCGATCGTCGAGGCGCGGGACTGGGCCAGCGGGACTTCCAGCCGGTCGAGCAAGCTCATCCACGGCGGCCTGCGCTACCTGGAGATGCTCGACTTCGGCCTGGTCAGGGAGGCCCTGCGCGAGCGGGGACTGCTGCTCGACCGCATTGCCCCGCACCTGGTGCGGCCCGTGCCGTTCCTGTATCCGCTGCAGCACCACTGGGAACGGGAGTATGTGGGGGCCGGGGTGGCGGTGTACGACGCGATGGCGTTCACGTCGGGCACCGCGCACGGGCTCAAGCATCACCGGCACCTGACCCGGAATGGGGCCCTGCGCGAGGCTCCCTGCCTGCGCAGGGATGCCCTCACCGGCGCCGTGCAGTACTGGGACGCTCAGATGGACGACGCCCGGTATACGATGACCGTCGTGCGGACCGCCGTCTCCTTCGGTGCGCACGCGGCCAACGGGGTCCAGGTCACCGGCTTCCTGCGGCAGGGCGAGCGGGTGACGGGCGCGACGATGATCGACCTGGAGACCGGCCGGAACTTCGAGGTGCGTGCCCGGCAGGTCATCAATGCCACCGGTGTATGGACCGACGATACCCAGGCCCTCGCCGATACCCGCGGCCAGTTCCACGTGCGGGCCTCGAAGGGCATTCACCTCGTCGTGCCCCGGGACCGGCTGCAGTCCAACACTGGGATCATCCTGCGGACCGAGAAGAGCGTGCTGTTCGTCATTCCCTGGGGCCGGCACTGGATCATCGGGACCACCGATACCGACTGGTCGCTGGAGAAGGCTCACCCGGCCGCCAGTTCCCGGGACATCGACTATCTGCTTGAGCACGTCAACTCCGTGCTTACCTCGCCGCTCACCAGGGAGGATGTCGAGGGCGTCTACGCCGGCCTGCGGCCGTTGCTGACCGGTGAGTCCGAGTCGACGTCGAAGCTGTCGCGCGAGCACGTAGTGGGTCACCCGGTTCCGGGCCTGGTCGTCGTGGCCGGCGGCAAATACACGACCTACCGCGTGATGGCCGCTGACGCGGTCAACGAGGCGGCCCGCGCCCTGGACAACCGGGTCCCCGAGTCCTGCACGGATCAGGTGCCGCTGCTCGGCGCGGATGGCTACCGGGCGCTATGGAATCAGCGCCGCACGTTGGCCAAGACCGCCGACATCCACCCGGCCCGCGTGGAGCACCTGCTCAACCGGTACGGCTCTGCCATCCATGACTTGCTGGCCATGCTGCGCGAGGATCCGTCGCTGGCTCAGCCGCTGCCAGCCGCGGACGACTACCTGCGGGTCGAGGCCCGCTACGCGGTCACTCACGAGGGCGCCCGTCATCTGGACGATGTGCTCGCCCGGCGCACGCGGATTTCGATCGAGTCCTGGGACCGTGGCGTCACCGCCGCTCCCACCGTGGCCACGCTCATAGCGGACGTCCTGAAATGGGACGACGAACAGAAGCAGCGGGAGGTCGACCATTACCTGGCGCGCGTGCGGGCCGAACGCGATTCGCAGACCAAGCCCGACGACGACACAGCCGAGGCCGCACGGCTCGGCGCGCCCGACATCGCCGCGCTCCGCTGACCAGCCGCCGGTGCTGGTACGGGCCGATGAGGCCGAGCACCTGGACTCCATCGGCACGACATCCGCTCGGTACCGCATGTCGCCGGAGAAGAAAGCTTGACCGGCCGCGCGGACTGGACGTTCGCGATCACCTCGGTCGCGCTGTTCATGGTTACCCTGGACAAGCTCGTAGCGACCAGCGCGATCCCGATGATCCGTGCGTCCCGGCCATCGTGTATGCGGGAAGCTACCTGGGGTCGTCGTCCTTCGCCGCCGCATCTTCGTTGATGCCGAACAGCGGCTTGTTCACCTCGACCATCTTCTCAGCGAACTTCCGCCGGGACGTGAGCAGCTGCTCAGTGAAGTCGTAGGCATTGGCCACGAACTCCCCGGGATTGAGCGGCGTGTCGCTGTATGGCAGGTCGGGCGCTGGGATGCACGGCGTGATCGATGCGCCGAGCTTGTTCACCACATCCACCACGCCGTCAATGTTCCAGGTCAGCCGGACCGCTATCCGGATCAGGTCATGCTGCTCGGCGGACCCGAGCTGGCCTGCCATGGTGACGATGCCGTTTCGCACTTGTACGGTGACGCGTGCCGGGTCCGCGAGCAGGATCTCGGTGAGCATCTGGCGGACCTCCCAGGCGATGTCCTCGTCTGGGCGCAGCAAGACGCTCAGCAGGTCACAGCGGCTCGCGATCCCGATCAGGTTGCCGCCGGCGCCGCCCCCGAACACCGTGCCGGAGTCGACCACGGGCAGCCGCTTGACGCGGCTGCTGTTCATCAGCCGTGCGGCGGCCGGCAGCGTTGCGTCCGGGTGGATCGTGACGGCCGGCGAGGTCATCAGCTCGCCCGCCGTGAGGTCCAAGTGCTTTTCGTCGCCGACGTGCCGTCGGAGGCCGCCGCCCGATTCGGGCTGGGCGGCCCACGCGTGCTTATCCAGCACCCTGCGCAGGTCCGCCTCGGATACCACCCCGGCGACATGGCGGCCCGAAGTCAGCACCGGCACCGCGCTGATCTTGTGCTCGGCCATCAGCACGGTGATCTCCTTGTAGGGGGTCATCCGGTCGACAGTCACCACAGACGTCGTCATCACGTCCCTGACCCGGCGGTGCCATCGCCCGTGGTGCTGCCCTTCCCCGCCGCGGGAATACGGACCGGCGGTCAAGGACGCTTCTGCCGCCGCCCGCTCCCCTGAATGCTCCGATATGTGGCGCATTTCGGTGCGTGTCATCTCCCCTCCCCTCTGGTGATCCGTTGCCGGGGGATGCTGCACTTCGCCAGCGTTTCTCTCAGCTATGGGATTCCTCACGGCCGAATGTCATGGTCAGCAGGGACCTTGGTCACCAGCGATAAACACCGCCCCAGTGGTAAATTTGCTCTCCACTTCCGGAGCCTTGAGCGGCCTGAAATGGGCAGCAGTGCGGCGCCGGGTTCTATATAGACCGGTGCGCGCCCCATCCGCGGGGTACGGCGGTACGGGCCAGCGGGGCTGGCGATGAAAATGACGCGGCAGTACTTGGCGGGAGAGCAATCGGTGCTGCTCACGCATTTGCGGGCGGTGGCCAATACCGAGGCGGCCCGGCGTGACGCGTGGTTCCTGCGGCGCGCGGCCGAGACGGAACCGATCCCGGCACTGGGCCTGGTGATCGTGCGCGCCCTGGCAGTGGCAGATGACCTGTGCTGGGACTCGCTGACCCGAGGCGACACGGCGGCGTTCACCCGCCAGGCGGCGGTCTGCGAGGAGCTGCAGGAGATCGGCGTGTGCGGCCGGCCTGCTCGATGAGGCTTAGGCAGGCATGCCGTTCGTTCCCTGAAAGTTATCTTCCGGCGAGAGGACAAGGCAATGGCAGAAAGCAAGCAGCCGCAGGGTTCTGGGGCACAGACTTCCGAGGCGCAGATCGCGGTGCACTGGCGCGAGGAAGAGTACGTACCCGCCACCCCCCAAGTTCGTCGAGCAGGCTAATGCGAAGGACCCGGCCATCCTCGACCGGTTCAAGGAGGAGCACTTCCCCGACTGCTTCAAGGAGTACGCGGACCTGCTCGCCTGGGATGAGCCCTGGCACACGACCCTGGACACCAGTAACCCGCCGTTCTGGAAATGGTTCGTCGGCGGCAAGCTGAACGCCTCCTACAACTGCGTGGACCGGCACGCGGAGGCGAGTCCGGATAAGACCGCGATCATCTTCGTGCCGGAGCTGGAGTCCGACGACCACGTAAAGATCAGCTACTCGGACCTGCAGCGCCAGGTGAACGAGTTCGCGGCGGTGCTGCGTGACTCCGTCGGCCTGAAGACCGGCGACCGGGTGACACTGCACATGCCGATGGTGCCTGAGCTGGCCGTCACCATGCTGGCCTGCGCCCGGCTCGGCGTCATTCACTCGCAGGTGTTCGGCGGGTTCAGCGGCACCGCCTGCGGGCACAGGATCGCCGACTCCGGCAGCCGCGTCCTGATCACGATGGACGGCTACTACCGCAGCGGCCAGATGCAGGACCACAAGGTCAAGGCCGATGAGGCGCTCGAGGCGGCCCGCGAGGAAGGCCAGGAGGTCGACAAGGTGCTCGTCTGGCGGCGCCGGGACGGCGAGTACGCCTCAAAGACTCCGATGGCCGACGGGCGTGACTTCTTCGTCGATGCGCTGCTCAGCGAGCATCGGGGAGCGACCGTCGAGCCGGTGTCCATGCCGGCCGAGGCGCCGCTGTTCCTGATGTACACCAGCGGCACCACCGGCCGCCCGAAGGGCTGCGTGCATAGCACGGGCGGCTACCTCGCCTACGTGGCGGGGACGTCGAAGTACTACCAGGACATTCACCCCGATGACGTGTACTGGTGCATGGCTGACATCGGCTGGATCACCGGCCACAGCTACATCGTCTATGGGCCGCTGGCCCTGGGCACGACGACGGTGATCTACGAGGGCGTGCCCAACTATCCCGACGGCGGGCGGCCCTGGCGGATTGCCGAGACGCTCGGGGTGAACATCTTTCACACCTCGCCGACGGCGATCAGGATGCTGCGTAAGGTCGGCCCGGAGGAGCCGAAGAAGTATGACTACCACTTCAAGCACATGACCACGGTGGGCGAGCCGATCGAGCCCGAGGTCTGGCGCTGGTACCACTCCGAGGTCGGCAAGGGCGAAGCGGCCATCGTCGACACCTGGTGGCAGACCGAGAACGGCGGTTTCCTCGGCAGCACGCTGCCCGCCTTGCAGCCGATGAAGCCCGGCAGCTGCGGGCCCGGTGTCCTCGGCGTCTACCCGGTGATCTACGACGAGGACGCCAACGAGGTACCAGCCGGGAGCGGCAATGCAGGCAACATCTGCATCCGCAACCCCTGGCCGGGCATCTTCCAGGGCGTCTGGGGTCAGCCCGAGCGATTCGTGGCCACCTACTACCGCAAGTACAACAGGAACCCAGACAGTACCGACTGGCACGACTGGCCTTATTTCGCCGGTGACGGCGCTCTGCAGGCCGCCGACGGCTATTTCCGGATCCTCGGCCGCGTCGACGACGTGATCAATGTCGCCGGGCACCGGCTGGGCACCAAGGAGATCGAGTCCGCCGCGCTCACCGTTCCTGAGGTGGCCGAGGCGGCCGCAGTACCGGTGATCGATGACATCCGGGGCCGCGTCGTGGAGGTGTATGTCTCGCTCAAGCCCGGCTTCGAGCCGAGCGAGACGCTAGAGCAAAAGGTCAGCGCGGCGATCGATACCCAGATTGGCAAGATCGCCCGTCCGAAGAACGTCTGGATCGTGCCGGACATGCCGAAGACCAGGTTGGGCAAGATCATGCGCCGGGTTATCGCGTCGATCTCCAACTTCGCCGACGTCGGAGATGTCACCACGCTGGCCAACCCCGAGATCGTCGAGAGCATCCGGCATCACGTGCAGAGTTCGAAGGTCGCCAGGGATGACGTGCCGCGCGAGCTGAGCGAGACCGAGTTCGAGGAGATCAAGAAGTTCGGCGGCGAGTAGCCGGCTGCGTGAACGGCACCGGGCCGCCCCGCGCGGGCGGCGGCGGTCACCAGGCCCGATAACCTCGGCCGGTTCGGGATCGTGACCGTCGTGGGTTCAACTCGGCTCCGGCCCGGTGCCGCCGTCCGGTCGGTCCCTAGTGCGGAAGGCTGGAGAGCGTTGTAATCGCCGACGTCTCAGCTGTCGTCGAGCCATTCACCGACGTGCAAGCCGGCAGGTACGACCCGGCGCCAGGCAGCCACGCGGAGATAACCACGCTTCCCGAACCGCCCGGCGGGCTGATCCGAAGGCGCACGTATGGTGCGGGGCAGCGGCCCTGGCCTCCAGCCGGCTGATCATCGGCCACGACCACTGCGTAGGCGGAATCTCCTGGCTGGAGTGTCACGACGGGTAGCGAGGCCGGGTAGTGCCAGGCGCCGAACATGGTCGATTGCGCGTGCCGCAGGAGCGTGGCCGTCCCTGCGGCGGTCAGCCCGGTCACAATGGGCCAGCCGGTCATGCGGCACGGGGTGCGGCTGTCGTCGGTAAATCTGAGGTAACCACCGGCCTGGCCCGCGAGAGCCCCGCTATTGGAGATGCTGACTTTCAGCTGAGACGCGACACAGGATTCGATGCTGCCGAGTGACGGCGAGCTCGGCATCGTCGTCGCGTCTCCGGTCGTTCTCGCGGACGGTGCCGCCTGCGGCGGATTCTGGTTGCCGCACGCGGTCACGGCCAGTCCGCAGGCCGCCATCCCGCAGGCCGCCACGGCCAGAGCGCCCACGGTAGCCGCTCGGCTACGGGCTCTGGCCATGGCGAGCCGATGACCAGCCGCCGATTGTGCCTGCGAATCACGCACCACCTTGAACCTCATGGCGTCTCCCTCCCATTACCCGGGCACGTCCTGGACGCTGACGGCCCGGGCCGGCCACGTCGATCCCGGCGCCCGGCCGTCCTGCAGCGATACGTGCACGGCAAGCCGGCCGCCGCGCGCCCCGTGGCTCACCTGGAACACCACGGCCTGCCCCTGCCCGGCCGCTGCCGAAAACCAGAACTCGTCGGTGCATCCGGTCCGGCGGTACCGGGCCACCGGCCCGAAGGGGCCGGCCGAGGCGGTCATCGCCGCGAACATCTCATGCCCCGCCAGCACGCGGAGCGTGGCGCGCATCCGGCGCCAGAGCGGCCTCCGGCAGATAGGGGTGCGCACGGGCATGCGCATGCTCAGCAGCACCAGGACAGTTCCCCCGGCGAGCAGTCCGGCACCGAACCAGGCCAGGTAAGGCGCGCGCGCTGCATCGGCCGGCACGATCACATCGATGATGCCCGCGCAGAGCAGCATCCCGCCGCGGACGATCAGCCGCCAGGTAGCCGGTTCCGGCGCCATTTCGGTTGCCGGGCGCCACCTGATACACCCGCAGTCGCCAGGGATCCGCTTGACGCGCACATATCCGAGCAAGACGCAGAACACCACCCCGAACGAGGCTAGGCCGGCGCCGCCGAGTATCGGCGACGCCCCGCTGCACACGAGTACGCCGACCGCCAGCTCCGCGGCGCCGACCGTCAGTTCGGCGCGTCTCCACCGGCGCCCGGACAACCGCAGCGCGCGGCTCATGACGGTAGCACCATCCACTCCTCGCGCGCCCCGGTACAGCTTGCTCGCCCCGGCCACGACGAGAACCACGCCGCAACTGACGACGCACCCAGTGACGATTGACGCGGTGGCCTGGCCAAAGCCGATCACTCAGCCTCCCGCTACGGCCTCGAGCTGACATTGAAGCAAAAGTGGGCCGTCACGAATCCCGGGCCGCCCAGGTCGAGGTCCACATTGGACGACAGGTCGCACGCGTCCTGCTCTGCGTATTGCCAGAGCCTGGTCCGCACCGTCGGGCATTCAGCTGGATGCCAGTGGGGCGGTTCGGCCAGGCTGCCGCACGGCTCGGGCTCGCTCGACCAGATAGCGCTGGGCGCATCGGCGCCTCCCGCATTGGCGATGGTCGAGCAATTGGGATAAGGCGAATATGGATCGCAGTACAGGCACGGGTAAAGCGGATAGATGCCTAGGCCCGCGAAATCGTATTCCGCTACGTGGTGTGCCCAGGCATCCCAGTAATCCGAGCTCAGCGGCGTCGAATGTTCCTGGTCGAGCCAGCAGTACAGCCGGCCGTTGGACGGCAGCCGAAGCGGGCCGACCGCATGATAGGCGGCCAGCATCGACGCGCAGAAGGCCTGCGCATCGGCCTGGCCTTCCGTGGCGGACCCGCTCAGCCGGGACTGCCGGGGAGCCGAGATGCAGCCCACGTGTTTGCCCCCGCTGTCCCACGCCCCCCGGCTTTCAGCGACCGCATCGTCGCTGAACAGGTCAGCGGCCGGGGACGGGGTGAAATACCTGATCCAGAAGGCTGGGTCCACGCCGAATTCACGGTGCGCTGACGCGTAAGTGTTATGTATCTTCCCTGCGGTGTCATATCCGCTCATAGCTGGCAATCCTTCGAAAGGCCCGGTATCTGCACGACGATGCCTGGCTCAGAACAGGGCCGACACGTGAAGGCTCGTGTTGGCTGTACCAAGCGGGCTGAGGGCGGAAGAGAAGAACGCGAGCCGGGGATTCTCGGTCCCCACCGCGAGGAGGGTCCCGCTCGGCATTTGGTAGAGCCCGGCATAGTGGCGCCCCTCGCTGTAGGAGGCGGTCAGCGCGCCGGAGGCCACATCGTAAGCGCAGAGGCCGCCGGTGCGGGCCGAGCCGACGACGTAGAGCGTGTCGCCTGCTGGTGCCAGCACCGCCTTGCTCCACGGAGCGCCGTGCGGCGATGCGGGTACCGGAAAGCGGATATGCGCCCTGACCCGGAACGAGTCCGCCGGATCGGCTACGACGGCAACGCCGGCCCCCGGCTTGGTCATGAACACGGTGCCGTCCGGGCGTGTCTGCATGGTGACAGCACTCGGCTTCGCTCGGGTGCGGCTGAGCGGCGCGACGGCCAGCTCGGTCACTTTTCCTGTCCGGGCGGAGCAGACCTGCACGTCGCGGCCTTTGACCAGGCGCGCTATATCACCGTTCGGAAGCGTGACGACCGGCTCCCCGGCTGGCCATGGCGCAGGGGCTGGCCCCGAAAACCTGGCCTTCCCCGAACCCAGGGGGAAAACGCTCACCCGGGACAGCAGCGCCTGGCTCCGGGCCTCGGCGGGATCGCCGGGCTGCGGCTCCCTGGTCGTCCACAGCAACAGATCGGAGTTGTTGGCGGCCGCAGTGGACAATGCGAGAGACGGCTCGTCGGAGAGGTGAAATGGTCCCGTGAAGGAGCCGCTGCGCCGGTCGAAATAGGCCAGCGCATGATGCGACCTCCAGGTTGTCGCCCACCGGCTCGTCCCGGCGCCGCCGGCCGGGTGCGCCTTGTGTACCAGGCGCCTGCTCACCGGCACCGTGATGGCCAGGACCAGGGCGACAATTGCGGAGCCAGGGGCGAAGACCGGCGTAACGAGAATATTCGCGCCATCTGGGACGCCGGCTACGATCACCGACCCCTGCTCGGCGATGGCTGCCGAGGCGGTGTCTATAAGGGTCAGCGTAACCCTCGCACCGTCGTCTACCTTGTGCACCGTGGCCAGGGCGGTGGTGGTCTGATCGGGTGATGAGACTGGTGCGGCCGCGAGCTTGGTGGCGACCCGGACCGGCGCATGCCGCGGCGCTGACCGCGACGCCGGGCACATCACAGCCACGACGGACGCGCCAGGGGACGTCCCCGGGTCAGGCAAACCGTAAAGGAAGGCATACCGGAAAGAGTCCCTGCCAGATACGGCAGGCCGAACGCCCGAGCGGCCACTCAGGTCCAGGTCCGGCAACGCTATGAGGGCACCCGTGCCGATGCCGCCCGCCAGTATCTCGCGACGGCTGAGCCCAGAGCCGTCGCGGGCGGAGCCGAATAGGCCGGCGGCGCCTTCCCGCCTTCGGAAGCGCATGATCGTTACTTCCCAACGCATATCGCCAAATTAAGCTATCATTAAAGGACCTTGATGGCGGAACTTCCTGTCGTTCATCGGGCAGGAGCTACTTGCGGTCAGCTCAAACGCTCGATGGCAGCCGTCGCTCCAGGCCAGGGATTCATGTTTCGTACCGAAACGTTAGTGGTGTCCGCGTGTGGTTCCGTTTAAGGACACGCCGATACACGCAGAATTTCGGTCTCAAACCCAGATGGCGGCTGCATACAGACCGATACGGGTTTGTACCCAAGCGGGGAACTCAGCGGCTAGCGCGAACTGATGTGCAATTGGTTCAAAGCCCCCTCGGGCGCAATAATTTCTCATTGGCGGCGAATTCGGGCACGCGAAATCGCCACCCACGCAAGCCTCCGGCCGTGCAGCGCTTTGCCTGGTATGTTCTCCCCCACCCGGCTGGCATCGTGGGCCCGAACAAGCCCCTCCCCGAGACCGCAGCCCAGAGCGGGCGATCGGGAACGCGGCCGCCGTTCTCATGGGGCGCCCACCTCGTTCAGGCTCTTCGCGGGCAGCCGGAAAAGCCGGCCGTGGATGGCACAATAGACCGGTGAGGACCGACGCCGAAATCAAGCAGACCGTCATCGCCATCCTGACTGCCGTCCGGGGCGAGGAGGTCGACTCCGAAGCGGAGCTGTTCACAGTCCAGGGCACGGCCGATGGAGGCACGGCACGGCAGGCGGCCGAACTGGCCGGGCGGCAGGCGCTGACCGCCGCTACGTACGCCATGACTCTCTTCCACCTGCTCGCGGCCGAGTTTGAAGCCGCGTGCCCGGGCGTCGACGTCCAGGCCTTCCTCCGGCGCCGGGCCCTGGAAGTAGCGGCGGAAGACGACGAAGCCGCCTGACGATCGGCAGCTCATCACACTCACTTCGCCTGGTGCCACGCTGGTGCAGGCACACCGGCCGGCCGTCGCTGGCCAACCGGGAACATCTGCCGACCGGCTCCTGTTGCATGTCAGGTAAGATTGCTCTGAAGTGCAAATTTATATCTCATGCAAAGTTGTAGTGAGCGCACCATGACCCTGGCAAGTACGGCCTCCGGAGGCGAGCCCCGCATCTCCCTGCGCGAGCGCAAGAAGCTGGCTACCCGCCGGTCGCTCCGCCGGATAGCGCTGGACCTGGTGGCCGAGCGCGGGTTCGCGCACGTCACCGTGGACGACATCGCCGAAGCGGCGGACGTGTCGCCGCGCACTTTCTTCAACTACTTCCCGTCCAAGGAAGCGGCGCTCTTCGGGACCGATCCAGACCGGGCCTCGGAACTGCGCCAGCGCATCGTGCAGCAAACGCCCGGCGAGCCCGTCCTTGATGCGCTGCGCATGGTTATGGTCACCGACGCCCAGGCGGTGGCCGATGAGCTCAGTGAGCTCGGCGGCGACCCGACCGAGTGGCTGAGCCGGATGAAGGAGGCCCGTGCCGACCCGCACCTGCGCGCGGCCCACGCGGCGCAGATGGCGATGGTTGAGCGAGCCATCACCGAAGGGCTCGCCGAGCGGCTCGGCACCGATCCGGAACGTGATCCCTATCCGGGGCTGCTGGCCGCCACGGCGTCCGGTGTGTTCCGCGCGAGCATGACGTTCTGGGCCGGTTCCGGCGGGACGGTGCCGCTCAGCCGGCTCATCGACTTGGCGTTCCGGGCGGTCGCCGACGGCCTGCCCGAGCGCTGCGATCTGCGTCACGTCTCGGCCAGCCCGGGGGGACGCCCCCCCCAGACCCGGCCAGGGCCCGTGGCGGACAGGAAGGACGACCACTGATGGCCTCAGCCACTCCCGCGCCCGCCGCGGACGTCACCGGCAACGGCGCCTTGCCCGGCCTCAGCCGCCGCCGCATCCTGATCATCATCGGCGCGCTCATGCTCGGCATGCTGCTCGCCGCGCTGGACCAGACGATCGTGTCCACGGCGCTGCCGACGATCGTCGGGGATCTCAAGGGCGGTTCGCACATCGCCTGGGTGATCACCGCCTACCTGCTCGCCACCACGGTGTCCACGCCGCTGTGGGGCAAGCTGGGCGATCAGTACGGCCGGAAGATCTTCTTCCAGGCCGCGATCGTCATCTTCCTGGCCGGCTCGATCCTGTCCGGCCTGAGCACGTCCATGATGGAGCTCATCGCGTTCCGCGCGGTGCAGGGCCTGGGCAGCGGCGGGCTGATGGTCGGCGCGCAGGCGATCGTCGGTGACATCGTCTCGCCCCGCGAGCGCGGCCGGTACGTGGGGCTGTTCGGCGCGGTCTTCGGCTTCGCCAGCGTGATCGGCCCGCTGCTCGGCGGGGTGTTCGTTGACAATCTGACCTGGCGGTGGATCTTCTACATCAACGTGCCGATCGGCGTGGTCGCGCTGATCGTGGTGGCCAGCCAGGTGCCAGGTCACCTGCGCCGGGTGCACCACGTCATCGACTACCTCGGCACCGCCGTGCTGTCCCTCGCCGTCACCTCGCTAATCCTGCTGACCAGCCTGGGCGGCACGACCTACCCGTGGCGGTCGACACCCATCTACATCCTGGGCGTGGCCGGGGTGCTGCTGATCGGCGTGTTCGTGCTGGTCGAGCGGCGGGCCGCCGAGCCGATCCTGCCACTGCACCTGTTCAAGCTGCGCACCTTCTCGGTGACCAGCCTGGTCGGCTTCATTGTCGGCTTCGCGATGTTCGGCGCGATCACCTACCTGCCCGCGTTCTTCCAGGTCGTCCGCGGCATCTCGCCGACCATCTCCGGGGTGTACCTGCTCCCGCTGATGGCCGGGCTGCTATTGGTCTCGATCACGTCTGGGCAGATCATCTCGAAGACCGGCAAGTACCGGTTCTTCCCCATCGCTGGCACCGCGCTGATGACCCTGGGCATGTACCTGCTGTCGCTGATGGGCGTGACCACCCCGACCGCCCTGGAAGCCCTGTACATGCTGGTACTCGGCATGGGCATCGGCGGCGTCATGCAGGTGCTGGTCATCATCGTGCAGAACGGCGTGCCGCACAGCGAACTGGGCGTCGCCACCTCCGGCGCCACTTTCTTCCGCTCGATCGGCGGGTCGTTCGGTACCGCGATCTTCGGTGCCATCTTCTCCAACGTGCTGATTGGCAACCTGGCCAGGCACCTGCACGGGGTCACCTTGCCGCACGGCTTCAGCAGCGCGGACGCCACCCCGGCGCTGCTGTCCCACCTGCCCGCCGCGGTGCACGCGGGCTTCGTGGCCGGCTATGCCGAGTCGATCCAGACCGTGTTCCTGGTCGCGGTGCCGATCGCCGCACTCGCCTTCCTGGCCACCTGGCTGATCCCGCAGGTGGAGCTCAAGCAATGGCCTGAGGCCGGCGCAGGGGTACCCGACGCGGGCAAGGCAAGGACGCGGGCATGGCGGTGGCGGGCGCCACCGCCATGCCGGAGGCGCTGCCCGGCAGCGAGGACTCCCGGCAGGCCGCACCTCAGCCACCGCTGGCCCACGAGGCACTGGACCCGCAGGACACCAGCCGCGCCGATCCCTGACCTGGCTGCAGCGCTCGGCGGCGGCTGCATCATGACCGGCCAGGCGCTTCCGGCTCAGTCTTAGCGGAAAACGCCGAAATTTGGCGAAACAGCTCGCTGATAACCGACCCTGGGAGCTCATCGTGAAGGTGCTCATCGTGGGCGCGGGCGTGATCGGAACCGTCTACGGGGCGCACCTCGCGGCAGCGGGGAACACCGTCTCGGTGCTGGGTCACGGGGTGAGGACCGATGAAGTCGCCGCTGGAGGACTTTCCGCCCGGGATGTCCTCGGCGGTGAGCATGCCCGCGCGGAAACCACCGTCGTGCCGGATGCCAGCGGCGACTATGACGTCGTCCTGGTGGCGGTCCGGCGTGATCAGCTGGCCTCGGCATGCGCCGGGCTCACCGGCCTGGCCGGGAAGCCAGCCCTTGTCTTCTTCGGCAACAATCCGGCAGGCAGGTCCGCCATCACCGGCAAAATGCCTGGCGAAACCTACCTCGGGTTCCCTGGCGTCGGCGGCGTCATGACCGCCGGGACCGCGGACTACGTCCGCATCCGGCAGCAGCCGACGGCCTTGCCACAGATATCTGATCTCCGGCTGGCAGCGCTCGAAGCGGCCCTCGCGGACCGCGGGTTCGCTGTCCAGCGGGTAGCTGATATGGACGGATGGCTCGCCTACCACGCCGCGTTCGTCGCGTGCATCGCGGCGGCCCTCCTCCGGTGCGGAATCGATCCCGTCCGTCTCGCCGGTGACCGCGCGACCCTGATGCTCATGTGCCAGGCCATCACCGAGGCATTCGCCGCCCTGCGCGCCAGCGGCGTGGCAGGGCTGCCGCGCAATCTCGCCGTATTGCACAGCCCGCTGCTCAAAGTGATTGCCGTCCGCTACTGGGCACGAACCATGCGCTCGCCCGCCGGCGAGCTCTGCTTCGCCGCGCACACGAGGCACGCCGAGTCCGAGATGCGGGCCCTGGGCCACGACATGGCGGCCCGGATCACGAACTCACCCGCACTGACGAGGCTGCTCAGGTCTTTATCGGCGGTGGATTCGCCGCCGTTGGTGTCCAGGCGCTGTTATTTCTTGCTGGTCAGGCGGATAGACACGGGTGCCGGGTGGGCGTAAGGTGAGGTCTGCTCCGGACCATGGCAGCCGCCCCGTGAAATTGGCGGGAGCGGCGCAGGACGGAGTTTTTTATGTCCGGGCCGACGCCGGAAAGGCGCAATGGTCCAGAAAGGGCAAGAGCCCGCTAGGCGTAATTTCTCCCATCGCGACCTGTCGCGCAGGACCGATTACCCACACGTCAATTCTTCACTGACTGAGGAGTCGGTCATGGGCATCCGGATTCTGCTCGGCTGCCGGCGCGAAGCCACGCATGCCCTTGGCCGCCTTATGGTCCTGGCACCCCCTGGGGCTGCTCGCCGTGATGGGAAAATCCTGGGTGGCGGACCACCTCCTGCCCCGCCCGGCACTGGTCCGGCACACCCCGACCTGGCCGCCCCGCTCCCGGCACCCCACCGCGCCTGCCGCGCCGCAGGGTGGATTCCTGGCATCCCGAGCGCCCCGGCTGGGTCTCTCCTTCCGCCCGATCCGGCCCGCCTCGCCAACCGCCGCCGCGCCGGCCAGGACCAGTCCCAGCCCGCCCTCCAGCGTGCCGGACGCTGACCCGGGCCGCCTACGGGCTCAGCCGGCAGGCGTCAGCGCCCGGCCCCGGACCGCCCGCAAGCTCCTCCGGCCCGCGGTGTCGGCCGTCCTCATCGCGGCCGCGTTCGGGTTCGCCCTGCCGCATGTCGCGTCCTATCGCAGCGTGTGGGCCAGCGTGTACGCGATGAGCTGGCCGTACGCCCTGCTCGTCGGCACCGCCGCTACCGCCAGCATGGCCGCTTACTGGATCACGATCCGCGCGGTACTGCCGTGATCCGGGTGCGCCAGGCGGCAGCGGTCAGCCTCGGCTCGAACGCGGTCGCCAACACCCTGCCCGCCGGCGGCGCCCTCGCCATGGGCGTCAGCTGGGCGATGCTCTCCAGCTGGGGCCTCAGCGCCGCCGATTACGTCCTCTACACCCTGGTGACCGGGATCTGGAACGTCTTCGCCCTGCTGGGCCTGCCCGTTCTCGCCCTGCTGGTGTGGCCACGGACAGCCGGCCCGGCGCCGCGCTGATCACGGCCGCAGCCGTGGGCATGGCGTTGCTCACCGCCATGGCCTGCGGCTCGGCCTCCTCCTGCACAGCCGGGCCTTCGCGCTCCGCGCGGGCCGCGCGCTGCAGCGCCCCCTGGTTATCGCCAGCCGGCTGGCCCGCCGTCCATCGCCCGCTGACGTCGCCGGATCACTGTCGGGCTTCCGCGACCGGGCCGGCGCCCTGCTCACGGCTCAAGGCTGGCGCATCACCGCCGCCACCGTAACCAGCTACCTCGCCTTGTGGCTTGTCCTGCTGGCGTGCCTGCGCGCCGCCGGCCTGTCCCAGGCCCAGGTGCCCTGGCAGACCTCCCTGGCCGCGTTCGCGTTCATCCGGCTGCTCACGGCCCTGCCCATCACGCCCGGCGGTGTCGGGATCACGAACTCGGCCTGGTGGGAACCCTGGCCGCGGGTGCCGGCCACGCAGTCGGCGCCCAGGTAACAGCCGCCGTCCTGCTGTACCGGGCCGTCACTTACCTGCCGCCGATCCCCCTCGGCGCCCTCGCCTGCCTCGCCTGGCGGCACGCACCCGCACTCATCAGCACCCGGCCGCAGCAGACGTCACAACCACCCGATAGCCGAAGGCCGCAGGCACCAGCAGTCATGCACTGAACTCCATATTCGGACGTGTAGATACCCGCGCCACTGCCAACGCGGCACGAGCCTGGCTTAGGCCGACTTAAGCCTTACGGTCGCGGAAAATGCCGACGGTCCCGCGGATGATGTCGCTTGATCGTGTCCTGCGTACTGCTGACGTGGGCCCATCCTTCATCGGGAACGAAGTGCACACCCAGCTCGCCGCGCAGCAGATTTACTTCCCGCCTGCGGGCAGCGCGGCTATCAAGGCCCCCGGCACCGCCCCTGGCCGCTCAGCCGGCCCATCCGCATAACCGCAGCAAAGTCCGACCACGCCTCGTGGGGCCTAGCCGGCCGCAGGCTGGCCAGCACCACGACCTGGTCCCAGAGGCCTCCGCCTCAGTGGATGAACAGCGCTATCGCGACGTACTGGCAGGCCGCGGCGGCGCAGACGTAGACATGAAAGACCTCGTGGTAGCCGAACACCGACGGGTACGGGTCGGGCCAGCGACGATGATAGGAAAGCGCTCCGGCGATATAGAGCAGGCCACCTGCGAGTATCAGATCCGCGGGAGCGACGCCGGCGTGGATCCACACCCCCGGCAGCGCAAGGCCGGCCGCGCAGCCCAGCCCAACGAACGTCGCGCCGACCAGAAGCTCCGGTGCGCTCATCCACGCCAGGTGAATCGCGGCCGCGGCGAGTGTCAGCGTCCACATCACGACCAGGCAGACCAGCCCGAAGGCGCCGCGCGCGGTGAGCAGGAAAACCGGAGTTGCCGTACCCGCGATGAGGAAGAAGATCATCGCGTGGTCCAGGCGCTGCAGGCGCTGCCTCCAGACGGCAGTCCAGGTACCGCGGTGATACAGAGCGCTGAACCCGAACAGCGCGCTCACGCTGACCGAGTAGACCGCGACCGCCGTGATCTGCGTGGCCCCATGCGCGCGGGCCAGCAGCAGCGGGCCGAGCACCAGCGACGCCGCGAACCAGAACAAGTGCAGCCAGCCGCGAAGGACCGGTTTGGCGTAGTAGACGCGGCGGCGGGCGTCGTAAAGCGGACCCGCGGGGGGCGAGCCTATGGCCGTCACCGTCGCCTCCATCTCTCCGTGCAGCCTGAAACATGAAAACTCCGGATCCCGCGCCGCTCCCGCTGAGTTCACGGGCGCAGCTGCCGGGTCCGGAGCAGCCTCCCCACCCTACGCTTGCCAATCCCGTCTTGACACCATCGGCTGAACGCGCTGAGTCGGTGGACAATGCCCACTACCGTCGGCAGGCAGCGGCCTGGTGATCACACTGCCCGCCGGGAGTCGACGCGGACAACGCGAGCAGGTGGGCGGCGAGCGGTGGCAGAACGCGGACGGGAAGGAGAGGAGGAGCCCGATGCACCCCAGGCACCGACTGCGGCTCGCGGCCAACGTCCTTAACGGCTCGACGCTGGCGGGCATCGCGGTGGCCAGCGCTGGCGGCGCGAGACTGCGCCCGGCCGGTGACGGACTGCTGGTCGGCTCCGGCTACCAGCTGCCGGTACCCCGGGCCGCGGCGTTCTGCCTGGGGAACGCCCTGGTGACGAGGCTCGACCATGCTGCCTTCACCGGCAGCACGCACCTATTCGCGCATGAGGCGCGGCATGCCACGCAGTATGCGTACTGCGGGGGCCTGGTCATGCTGCCGCTGTACGGGATCGCGGCCGCGCTGTCGTGGGCGCTGACCGGAGACTTCGCCTCGCGTAACGTCTTCGAGCAGCGCGCTGGCCTGGCCGACGGCGGATATACCGAAAGACATCTCAGGCCGTTCCTGCGCAGGGCCGGTCCGGGGCTGCGCCAAGACCTGTACCTCACCCTTCTCCGCCGCCATTGGAGCGCGTCCCGGCTACACCCATCGCCCTGACAACCTCAAAATCGTGCTGCCGTTCCTGGCTTCTTCTCCCGATCGGCCCCGGGGCGTCCATCGCGCGGGGCCACCGGCGCGCCCCATCGGCACCGGGCTCGGCTTCGCCGCCTCCATGCTCGTACTCGCGGCCGCGCAGGTGCGGCGCAGGTCACCCGTGATAACGCCGCTTCCGGGCGCCGCCGATCGTTTCAGGCCGCCGTGAGGATGTCGATACTCAGCGCCAGGATCCAGGCCGGGAAGAGCAGTTCCACCCAGGGTGAGAGGCCTACCCCGATCAGCAGCACCAGTGCGCTCACCAGCCCGGCGACGGTGAGCCACCTGCGGACGATCTCGGTGCGGCGCGCGATGGTGACGGTGGTCAGCGTGAACACCGCCGCCATCCGCATCGCGTAGACGTTGAGCAGGATCGAGGTGACGTCGCGCCCCAGCGCCAGGGTGCCCGGGCCGGGCGGGCTGGACGGCAGTTCCGCGATGAGACCGCCGGCGATCGCCGCGCCCACGAACAGCATCGAGACGAACAACAGGCCGCTGCCCAGGAACACGGTCGCGAAGAAACGGTCCTCACGTTCGCCGATCCGGTCCCTGATCACCCCGATGAACCACGGGAACGCGATCCCGGCGAACGGGACGATGTTCAGGGCGACCGCCACCGCTGTCCGGCGCCCCGAATCGGTCAGCCATGCTCCGGGGACCTCGGGGCGAGCGGGGACAGAGAGCCTGAGCAGGCGAGCGTGGCCATCAGGAGCACGGAAAAGATGATCCCGGCGAGCGCGGCCGCGCGGGGCGTTCTCAGCGGGCTCCTGGCCCGGAGCGGGCCAGGAACGATCGGGCCCTCGGTCATTGCGGCCGCCCCTTCCGCAGATGGCGCCTCCGGCATCCGCTCCCCTGAGGGTCTGGCCGCGGCGCGGGGCCGTAATCACCCGGGGCGGGTGAGGGCACTGGGTTGCGTGCGCGCGGAAGATGGGATGGGCGGCAGCCCGGTCAAAGGCGGCCCCGAGCAAGATTGGGCGCTGGCCGCAACTCAAGGGACCAAGCCCGTAAGCGAGGGCGAAGGAGTACCGATGCTATCCGCCGATTCTGACGCCGGATTTGACGCGCCGCCGCCTCCTCCTTCGCTGCTGGCCGGATCGTCGTGGCAGGCGACGCTGATCGTGGGTGTGCTGACCCTGATCCTCGGGATCGTGGTCGCCTTTCATCCCGGCGGGTCCCTGAATGTGGCCGCGGTCCTGCTCGGCATCCTCATGATCATCTCGGGGATCTTTCACCTGATCCGGGTGTTCGACCCGGAGGAAGCGCACCGGGTGTGGCTCGGCATCGCCGGCCTGATGTTCATCGTCGTCGGCGTCGTGCTGATCCGTCATCTGCATCTCACCGTGGCGGTTGTCGGCCTGATCATCGGTATCACCTGGATCGTCCAGGGGGTAGCCGCGCTCATCGGGGGGATCTCCAGCGACGCCCGCGAAGGCCGCGCCTGGTGGATCACCTTCGGCGTCATCAGCGTCATCGCGGGGATCGTGGTCGCGGCCAACCCTTCCTCCTCGCTGACCGTCCTCACCGTCCTGCTCGGTATCTGGTTCATCGTCATGGGGATCTTCGAGATCATCGGCGGCCTCGCGCTCCGGCGCGAGCTCCGGGTCACGGTCAGGTCGCTCACCTGACCGCTCACCCATGGCGGGTGATGCGTGGCTGACCTGTGCGCGGCGAGCATTCACGGTGGGTCTCTGTGACGGGAACCGGGAGGTCATCTCCCCCGGTGGAGATCCCGCCAGATGACCGCCGGGCCGCGAGGAGCAGTAACAAATGAGCGAGCCGTTCAAGGGCACGATCAACGTCGATATCCGCGATTCGGTTCCGGACTGGACATCGTTCGAGCCGCCGAGGGCGCCGGACGGCGCGGCCAATGTCGTCTACATCGTGCTCGATGACGTGGGCTTCTCGGCCATGAGCAGTTACGGCGGCCCCATCCAGACGCCGAATATCGACCGGATCGCCGCCGACGGGGTCCGTTACACCCAGTGGCACACTACGGCGCTGTGCTCCCCGACCCGTTCGTGCCTGCTGACCGGGCGCAACCACACCCGTAACTCGATGGCGTGCATCACCGAGGCCGCGGTCGGGTTCCCGAACGCGAGCGGCACCATCCCGCCGGAGAACGGGATGCTGTCCGAGATCCTCAGCGAACGCGGGTGGAACACGTATATAACGGGCAAGTGGCACCTGTGCCCGACCGTGGAGATGAACCTGGCGTCGACTCGGCGTAACTGGCCGTCCGGCCGGGGGTTCGAACGGTTTTACGGATTCCTGGGCGCGGAGACCAATCAGTGGTACCCGGACCTGGTCTACGACAACCACCCGGTGGACCAGCCGAAGTCGCCGGCCGAGGGCTACCACCTGACCGCCGACCTCACCGACAGGGCGCTGGAGTTCATCAAGGACGCAAAGTCGGTCGCCCCGGACAAGCCGTTCTTCCTCTATTACGCGCCCGGCGCCGCGCACGCACCGCACCATGTCTTCAAGGAATGGGCCGATAAATTCAAGGGCCACTTCGACATGGGTTACGAGGCCATCCGGGAGCAGACGCTGGCCCGGCAGAAGGAGATGGGCATCGTCCCGGCCGGCACCGAACTGCCCCCGGTCAACCCGATCGGCACGCCCGAGACCCGCCAGGGGCCCGACGGCCAGCCGTTCCCGCCGCTGGATGTCACCAGGCCCTGGGCCTCGCTGACCGCGGACGAGAAGCGCCTGTTCTGCCGGATGGCCGAGGTGTACGCGGGGTTCCTGGCCCACGCCGACCACCACATCGGCCGCCTGCTCGATTATCTGGAGGAATCCGGGCAGCGGGAAAACACGATGGTGATTCTCGTGTCGGACAATGGGGCGAGCGGCGAAGGCGGCCCGAACGGGTCGGTGAACGAGAACATCTTCGCGAACGGGCTCCCCGACAACATGCAGGCCAACCTGGCCATGATCGACGAGCTGGGCGGGACGAAGACCTACAACCACTATCCCAATGGCTGGGCGATGGCGTTCAACACGCCGTTCAAGATGTGGAAACGGTACGAATTCAACGGCGGCACCGCCGACCCGTGCATCATCTCCTGGCCCTCGGCCGCCACCGGAGCGGCGGGAAAGGGCGAGATCCGGCACCAGTACCACCACGCCATCGACATCGTGCCCACCATCCTGGACACCCTCGGCGTCGAGCCACCCGCCACCATCAAGGGCCACGTCCAGTCCCGGTTCGACGGGGTGAGCATGCGCTATAGCATCAGCGACCCGTCCGCGCCGTCGGCCCGCAGGACCCAGTTCTACTCGATGCTCGGCTCGCGCGGGATCTGGCACGACGGCTGGAAAGCCGTCACCACCCACCCCACGATCAGTGGCTGGAGCCACTTCAACGATGACACCTGGGAGCTCTACCACACCGATACTGACCGGGCCGAGATACACGACCTGGCCGCCGAGCACCCGGAAAAGGTCCGCGAACTGGTCAACCTGTGGTTCGCCGAAGCCGGTGACAACGCGGCGTTCCCGCTCGATGACCGCGGCGCCATAGAGATCATCACCACGCCGCGACCGCAGCTGGCCGCACCGCGCGAGCGGTACGCCTACTTCCCCGGCACCGCGGAGGTGCCCGAGGCCCAGGCGGTGAACATCCGGAATCGCTCCTACAGCGTCGGCGCGCTGGTGGATATCCCCGTCCCTGGAGCACAGGGCGTGCTGTTCGCGCACGGGTCACGGTTCGGCGGTCATGCGCTGTACATCAAGGACGACCGGCTGCACTACGTCTATAACTTCGTCGGCATGATGGAGCAGAAGATCGACGCCAACCAGGACGTCCCGACCGGAATGGACCTGATCTTGTCTGCCTCGTTCGACAAGGACGGCGAGGATCCGCCCGGGATCTCCACCGGGATCCTGTCCTTGTACCAGGGGGACAAGAAGGTCGGCGAAGGCCGGATCAAGACCCAGCCCGGGCTGTTCAGCCTGGCCGGCGAGGGCCTGTGCGTCGGCCGTGACAGCGGCGAGTCGGTGACCGGCGACTACCCCGGCGAGCACCCGCACACCTTCACCGGCGGCGCGATCAAGCGCGTCGCCGTCGACGTCAGCGGGGACCCGTACGTCGACCTCGAGCGCGAGGCCCAGGCGATGCTGGCGCGTGAGTAAGCGGGAGCAGCAGGCCAAGATCACCGGGTGGCGCACGGTACCGTACGCCACCCGGTGATCGTTTTCCTACCGAACTTGACGTGTACCGTCAGGGCGCCTGCGGGTCTTGGGTCCCGGAGCGCGGCACGATCGGCATAGCCCTACCTGGTGACGGGCGGCCCGCCGCGGCTGATGCACCGGAAGCCGAGGTGGCACGTGGAGGTGTCAACGGCCTCACCCTGGCGGGCGGCCGGCCGGTAGCGCAGGCAATAACTGGGTGCGCACAGGTGCGAGCCGCCCTTGATGACCCTGCGCGGTAGCTGCGCGCCCGGCTCGCCCGCGGTCATGCTGCTCTCCGGGGTACTCACCCTCGGGTTCCGCGGCACACAGCACGCATCAGCGGCGTCGGACGGATGGCGCGGAGTGAAATAGTCGCTCGTCCACTCCCAGACGTTGCCGGTCATGTCCTCGAGCCCGTAGCCGTTGGCCGGGAACGACCCTACCGGCGAGGTACCCTCGTAGCCGTCGGTGAGCAGGTTCTGCCAGGGGAATTCGCCCTGCCAGGTGTTGGCCATCGGCTGGCCGCCCGGTGCGAACTCATCGCCCCATGCGTACACGGCCCCGTCGAGGCCGCCGCGGGCCGCGTACTCCCACTCGGCCTCGGCCGGCAGCTGCTTGCCCATCCAGGCGGCGTAGGCGTCCGCGTCCTCGGCCGCGACGTGGGTCACCGGATGCCGCTGCCGGCCACGGCAGTCGCTGCGCGGTCCTTCGGGACGCCGCCAGCAGGCACCAGGGACGTAGGCCCACCAGTTGTGGTAGTCACCCAGGTCGACCGGGCCCGTCGTGCGCTGGAACACCAGCGACCCGGGTACGAGCAGCTCAGGGTCGGCCTCGGGGTAGTCCGCCGCCGCCAGTGGCCGCTCCGCGACGGTGACGTAACCGGTTGCCGTCACGAACCGCCGGAATTCCGCGACCGTCACCGGATGACGGTCCATCCAGAATCCGTCCACGGTGACCCGGTGCACCGGGCGCTCCTCCGGATAGAAGACAGCCGAGCCCATCAGGAACGTGCCGCCCGGAATCCACACCATGGCCCCGCGCTGATCCCTGTTCCTGGCCGCGTTCCTGCCCGCGTTCTTGGCCCGCGCGGGCGGCGCCTGCTGGCCGGTCACGCCGGCCGGTGATGCAGAACTCGTCATGGACATGCCGTGCGTGCTCCCGATTCTGCCGGCCTGCCACGACGCTAAGGCCGATCGTGCGGGCCCGGCACCACCCCTGAGGGACGAGGCCGGCCCGGGCGGGGCCGGAGATCACCTGAGAAGCATCAGCCGGCAGCTCCCGGTGGTCCGGCGTGCTGCAGCCGGGTCGCTCGCCAGCCGGTGCCTGGCCGGGCTTGCGCTGCCGTTACCGGCGAGAGACGCGCCGGGCCGTGCGCCGCGACGTGCGCCGGGCTACTCTACGTCCTCCGAACATTTGCTTCCTCCTTATGGGCCGTGGCGGTCAGCGTGCCGCAGCCGCCGTTTCCAGATCGTGCAGTTCCTCCGCTTCCTCCGCCGTGACCAGGCCGATCGCCACGAGGTCGAGCGGGCTGATGAAGCCGTCGCTGAGCCGGAAGCCCCCGGCACGGACGATCGCGTCACGGAGGGGCACCGCCCAGTGGTGCTCGAGCAGGACGAGCGCGGCCGCGGAGTCGTTCGGGATGTCCTCGAGCACATCCCAGCCCTCCTCCTCGGTGAAAACGTTGACGCCGCCCTCGGCGGCGGCGACTTCGGCACCCGCGGCCGCGCCGGCTTCGCTCCCTCCTCACCCTCGATGCCCAGGCCGATCAGCGCACCGATCTTGCTGCCGACCTCGATCGCCTCCGCCTGGGTGAGGTTGCTGAGGTGCTCCACCTCCAGTTCGCCGTCGGCGTCCTTGTACACGGCCAGCGCATCGATGACACGCACCGTGCCGCTCGCGTGGAGCCGTTCTAGCTCGGCGATGATCTCACCGTGGAAGTCGGGATGGTTGAACCCCAATACGATCAGCTGCACGGGCCCAATGGCCATGGTCCTGCCTCCTTCTCTCCTTCGAAAGCATCTGGCCGGCGCCGCGGCGGCGCATCATCCGGTAAGGGTGATGCGCCACGGCTCCGGCGATCGGCCTAGCGGCCGGCCGGGCGAGCCGTCCCGCCCGAAGAGACATCGTCGATGGCGCCGGGCCGATGACCGGAGACGAGCTTGGCGCTCATCTTGACCGCCTTGACCGCGCCGGTGGCACCGGCCTGCAAGGTCAGCCCGATGGCGAGGACCACACAGCCGAGGATGAACAAGGTGTGCGATCCGAGCATGAGGAGCCCGACGCGGCCGAGGACGTACGGAGGGGTACAGACCACCGCTCCGATGGCCCCGCCCACCGCGGTCGCGGTCAGCTTGTCGCGTTTCGAACGGGTGGTTTTCATGCCGATGAGCCGGGCCGGGACGGCGACGTAGCAGAGCATCATCACCCCGATGACGATGCTCAGGGACAGCCCGAACCACCTCAGCCCCCATCGGGAGAAGACCACGGTCGCCACGCCCAGGCACACGCCCACCGCAAAGCCCGATCCGAGCACGATCGGCAGATGCGACCGGGCCTGCGTGAACGCGGGCCTGATCACCGGCCGGCTCCGCCCGGCGATCGAGAACGCGAACACGGCGTTCAGGAAGAAACTCGCCGCCGTGACCGCGGCCACGGCCAGCACGACCGGGATCACGACCGGCCCGTCAGCACATGAAATGTCTTCCCGTGGAACACATGAGCCTTCAGGTCGATCATGGCGAGCCAGATCCACATGGCCGGCAGCACCTGAATCAGGGTCAGCCGCCAGTTGGTGAACAGCAGCCTCACTCCCTCGAACAGCATGCCCAACGCGCCGACGGCGAAAACGAGGGGAGACAAGCCACCGCCGGGAACGGCTCAGCCGCAGCACCCCCTCCTCGACGGCGGCCAAGTCGCTGTCGCGGATCAGCGCGGTTCAGCTGGCCGGCGCGGGTGCGCCAGGCGGCCCACCGCGACCGGGGGCGCCGCCGCCGGTGCCGGGCGGCCCCGGCCTGCCCGGAAACGTTCCCGTCGGGCGGCAATGCGCCGGCATCTCCGGCGCATTCCCTTCGATTCCCACGGGGGCCCCATCTGCGAGGGTCAAGCGCTGAGTGGATCCATGTCCGGCCCGGCCGTGGAGAGCCGCCCGTAACGCCGGCGCCTTCCGCACCGATCCATGTCCTGTGAAGATAACCCCGGCCAAATGACTGTTTGCCTCACCCGGCCCTGTGAGGATGACCGCCCGGCGAATCGGGCGTGCGGCCATCCTCGCAGGGCGAGGCGGACGGCCAGCCCGCACGCGATCGTGGCGTGTGCCGGTGACGGCCGGTCAGAGAGGAGCCGGTGATGGGTGCAGGACGGCTGAGGCTCCCCCCGGGGTAAGCGGCGGTATCAGCTCGATTCGGGGGTGGGGCGGCTGACCCCGGCGGAGCGGGCGGCTCGTGGTAAGGCAGGCGCGGGCCGAAGTGCCACGGGACAGCCACGCGGTCTTCGACCCGCCGCCGGACCGGCCCGACCCGATCGGATTGCTGGAGGAGCAAGCGAAGCAGCGGGTGCCCGAGCTGGTCCCCGTGCGATGGGGCCGGATGATGGTGTCCCCGTTCACCTACTACCGGGGCGCGGCCCTGCCGATGGCCAGTGATCTGGCCACCACCCCGGTGTCAGGCCTGGCCGTTCAGGCGTGCGGTGACGCCCACCTGTCGAACTTCGGCGTCTTCGGCTCGGCCGAGCGCCGCCTGATATTCGACGTCAACGACTTCGACGAGACGCTGCCCGGCCCGTGGGAATGGGATGTCAAGCGGCTCGCGGCCAGCCTGGAAGTCGCGGCCCGCGGCAACGGGCTCCCCGGCAAGCAGCGCCGCGACATCGTCACCGCGTCGGTAGCCCGTTACCGGCAGGCGATGCGCAGCTTCGCCGGGATGACCAACCTGGATGTCTGGTACGCGCACGCGGACATGGACCAGCTGCGGGCGCAGTTCGAGTCCCAGCTGCAGCCGCGGCAGCGCAAGACCGTGGACAAGGGCCTGGCCAAAGCGCGGACCAGGGACAGCATGCAGGAAGTGACCAAGCTGACCCGGATGGTGGACGGCCGGCCGCGGATCATCTCCGACCCGCCGCTGCTGGTTCCGATCGATGAGCTGGTGCCCTCCGACACCAGCCCGCAGACGGTCCTCGAGGCGCAGTTCAGCACCCTGATCGCCACGTACGGCGGACGCTGGAAACGGACCGCAGGTACCTGCTCGACCAGTTCGAGTTCGGCGACATGGCCCGCAAGGTCGTCGGCGTCGGCAGCGTCGGGACGCGCTGCTGGATCGTCCTGATGCTCGGCCGGGACGACGCTGATCCACTGTTCCTGCAGGTGAAGGAGGCCGAGGCCTCGGTACTCAGCCGGTTCGTCGGCGCCAGCAAGTACACCAACCAGGGCCAGCGCGTCGTCGCGGGCCAGCGGCTGATGCAGGCGTCCAGCGACATCTTCCTCGGCTGGCAGCGGACCGAGGCGGGCCTGGACGGCCAGCCTCGCGATTTCTATGTCCGCCAGCTGCGCGACTGGAAATTCTCCGTCGACATCGAGACCATGGTGCCCTCCGGCCTGCGGATGTACGGGGAGCTCTGCGGCTGGACGCTGGCCCGGGCGCACGCCCGGTCCGGGGACCGGATCGCCATCGCCGCCTACCTGGGCGGCTCGGAGGTCTTCGACCGGGCCATCACCCAGTTCGCGGCCGCCTACGCCGACCAGAACGAGCGCGACCACGCGGCTCTCGTCGACGCCGTGCCATCGGGACGGCTCATCGCCGAGCGCGACCTGTGATTCGCGCCCGGCTGACCCTGCTTCCGGCACCGTGCGGCGTGCATGGTACTTGACCTTCTGCTCATCGGGCTCGCGATCACGCTGGAGCCGTTTCCGCTCTGACGGCCTTCATCCTGCTGCTGGGCGCCGAGAAGGGCACCAGGAAGGGCCTGGCCTTCATCCTCGGCTGGCTGGCCTGCCTGGTGGCGGTGATCGCCGCCGTCGTCCTCACCACCGGGGCGCGTCCGCCCAGGCCGCAGACCGCCCCGTCGACCGCCGTCCTGGCCGTCAAGCTGACCCTCGGCGTCGCGCTGATCCTGCTCGCGGTGCGCCAGCGGCGCCGGATGGGCCGTCCCCGCAAGCCGCCGGGCTGGATGGCGAGCCTGGACCGGCTTTCCCTCTGGTCCGCGGCCGGCGTCGCCGTGTTCCTCCAGCCGTGGACCCTGGTAGCGGCAGGCGCGGCGACCGTCACTCAGGCCAAGCTTTCCACCGCCGGGGATTACGTGACGCTGATCCTCTTCTGCCTGCTGGGCACCTCCAGCTTCCTCTATCCTGGAGCTGTACGCGGCCTTCGCAGCCCGCCGCTGCTGGCGTCCGGCTGGACCGGCTGCGTAAGTGGCTCGACACGAACCGGGATCAGGTGATCATCGTGATCTTCCTGCTGCTTGGCCTCTGGCTCACCGGAAAGAGCATCTACCTGCTGGTCACCTGACAGATAACGACTCCCGGACGGTGCGTGCGGCCAGACTCGGCCCGATGGCTCTCCGGCTGATCCCCGACGGCCGCAGGCCGTACCCACCGCCGGGTCCGGCGGCGGGTACGGCCAAGTGATGCGGCATCGCCTCCCTTCCCGGCAGGCGATGCCCGCATCAGGCCCCCCTGTGAGCACGCCCGGGCGGGCCAGCTGACCTGGGCTACCAGGTCGTTTTACCCGGCATTTTCGCCGTGCAGGGCGTCCTGCAGTTCCTTCTCGCCCTCCTTGGACAGGGAGGTCTTCAGCACGGTGCCGCCGTACTTGCTCATCGCCTCGATGGCCTTGTCCGGGGTGACCTTCTCCAGCATGAGGAACAGCGCCGAGGTACCCGGCTGCAGCATGCCGCGTACCTGGTCCTGGAACTGCTTGTCGATGCCGGATTTGGTGATCTTGCCCATCAGCGCGCCCATCCCGGCGCCGATGGCGATCCCGAAGACGGGGATGAAGAACAACATCCCGAACAGCAGGCCCCAGAACATGCCCCAGGTCGCCCCGCGGCCGACCATTGGTGCTGCGTGTGGACGTGGTAGTCGCCGCTGGCGTCCCGAACGATCACGGCGATGGCATCGGGCTGGATGATGAGGTCCTGGGCGAGCCGGCGTGCCTCGTCGGCCGCGGCCTCGGCGGTGGCCTCGTCGGGATATCCGATCGCGATCAGATCAGCCATTGCGTTCCTTCTTCTCTGCCGGTGATGTCCGGCCAGTCCATCAAGCCGGGCTCACACGCGCCCCACCCGCCGCGGGTGATCCGGCGGCCAGCTTGGCGTCGGTCGACGTGAAGGACCTTGGACCCTGGTAATGCAGGCGGACATAACAAAATCTTTAGGAGGTGAGAAGCGCACTTCGAGATGGGAAGCGCGGTCTGCGGGCGGTGCCCGTTCCGGCGTCCAGCGCGCGCCCTGGCGTACCCATCGAGACCAAGCTTCATGCTCCCAGCCTGCGCAAGGAATGGGTGGAGCGGCAGGACCTCATTCACCGGCTGACGGGCACGGCCGCCAAGCTCGTCCTTGCTGAAGCCCCGGCCGGTTTCGGCAAGACCATTCTCATGGCGCAGTGGCGGGCCAGCGTGACGGAGAAACGGCGATTCGCCTGGGTCTCCCTCGACCGTGGCGACGACGACCCCGGCCGCCTGTGGTCGCATATCGTGCATTCGCTGCAGCGAGCGTGCCCCGATCTGGACGGCGATAAAGTCCTCGAGGCGCTGCGGGTCCAGGCCCCCAATATCACCGGAACCGCCCTCCCGCTCCTGGTCAACGAACTAGCCGCGCTCCCCGCACCGGTCGTTCTCGTGCTTGACGACTACAACGTGATCAGGGAAAGCAGCTGCCACGACCAGATCTCTTTCCTGCTGCTGCATCTGCCGCCCTCGGCCCAGATGGTGCTCACCACCCGGGCTGATCCGCCGCTGCCATTGGCGCGGCTTCGGGCGGGTGGGGAAATGCTCGAGTTCCGGGCACCCGAGCTGCGGTTCACGCCCGCGGAGACGGCGGCACTGGTCCGTAATGTCTCCGGCGGCGAACCTCAGCCCGCCTGATCTCGCTGTTCTCCTCAAGCGCACCGAGGGATGGGCCGCCGGAATTTACCTCGCGGCGCTCTCCCTGCGCGGGCACTCCAGTCCCCGATCCTTCATCCGCCAGTTCTCCGGCAACAACCGGTTCATCGTCGACTTTCTCGCCGAGGAGGTGCTCAGCCGCCAGCCGGACGAGGTCCGGCAGTTTCTCGCGCGGACGGCCATTCTCGACCGATTCTGTGCGCCGCTCTGCGACGCCGTGGCCGGGACGTCCAACTCCGCGGACATCACCGGAATGCTGGAGCGGGAGAATCTCTTTGTCGTTCCGCTCGACGAGCGCCGGCGGTGGTACCGCTATCACCATCTGTTCGCGCAGGTGCTCCGCAGTCAGCTCGCCAGGGCCGAGCCGGACATCGGTCCGGCCCTGCACCAGCGAGCGAGCGCCTGGCATCGGCAGTCAGGATCGACGGACGAGGCGATCAGTCACGCACTGGCCGGCGGTGACATCGCCGGGGCCGTCGATCTCATCGCGCGGCCACTGGTTCGGTTACGTCAATTCGGGCCGGGTGGCGACGCTTCGCGGCTGGCTGCGCTCGCTCGGTGACGACCAGATTGCCGCCCACCCGTTGGCGGCGCACAGCGCAGCGTGGGTCGCGGCTTTTTTCGGCGAGCGGGAGTCCGTGCGGCGCTGGCTTCCGGTCGTCAGGGCAGGAAAGCATGACGGTCCTCTTCCGGATGGCATGCCATCGCTGGAGTTCTCGGCTGCGCTGCTCGGCGGCGCCTTTGGCTTCGACGGCATCCGGGCCATGCGAGAATCAGCCGCGAGGGCCGTTGAGCTGGGACGCGATCCGACGTCGCCCTGGTCAGCGCTGGCGCTGACGGCGTTCGGCTTCAGCCTCTACCTTTGCGGGGAGCCTGGGGCGGCGGAGCCGCTCGGGCAGGCCATCAAGTGTGAGCCGTCCGTCCCGCTCGTGCGGATCATGGCCCTTTCCGCCGCGTCGCTCGTAGCGGCCGAGGAGGGCAACTCCGCGCAAGCGAGGGAACTGGCCGGCGCCGCCCGGCACGCCGCGGGCGATAGCAATCTCGGCTACGCTCCGCAGAGTTCCCTCGCGCACGCAGCCATCGGCGCGATTCACGCGCTGGAGGGGCGTCCGGAGCAGGCGCGCACCGAGTTCGACCGTGCGCTCCGGGCACGTCGGCGGTGGCCTGGGCTGAGCCCATGGCCGACGCTGGAAACCTTGCTCCGCCTCACGCCGCTGCTGGCCGACATCGGTGACCGTCCCGGAGCGGCCGCACTTCTCGGGGAGGCCAGGGACATACTGACCTTGCTGCCGGACGGCGCCGAGACTCAACTGGCCCGGCTGGAGCAGTTGGAGCGGGAGATCGCGACGAAGCCGCCGGCGTTGGTGTCACTGGCGGATCCGCTCACCGAGCGAGAGGTGACGGTGCTGCGCCTGCTCCGGGGCTCGCTTTCGCTCCGCGAGATCGGTCAGGAACTGCATCTGTCGCAGAACACGATCAAGACCCATACCAGGGCGATCTACCGCAAGCTTGACGTCAGTACGCGGCTCGGCGCCGTCGAGAACGGACACCGGGCCGGCGTCCTGTAGGCTCGCCGCAGCGGGTTCAGATCAGCCTGAGCTGCCGCGCGCGCCGGACCGCTTCGCCGCGGTGGGCCGCCGACAATTTACGGTAAATGCTCCTGAGGTGGGTCTTGACGGTGTTCACCGAGATGTACATCTCGGTGGCGATCTCGGCGGTACTGAGCATTCCCGACAAGAGCCGCAGCACCTCACGCTCACGCTCACTCAGTTGCTCGACGATCACCGGCGTGGTCTGGCCCGTGCCCGGCGGCGGGACCGCGAGCCGGCCCATGGCCGGTCCAGTCTCCAGCAAGTCCTGATACCCGGACGCAAGCTCGGGATCGCGCCGCAGCACCGGCCGTATCCAGCTGCGCTCCGTGGCGAAGGCCAGCCGGAGCTGCTCGGCTTTACCCAGCCGCAGGGCGTGCTCGAGGCATCGGCGACCGCGCCCCGCGTCGCCGTCACCATAACTGAGCCGGGCATCGACTAGCCATCCCTCCAGACGGACCCGCCCGGGCGGATCACCCGGACTGGCCATCCCGATGGCCAGGGCGCGCTCCGCAGCTTGATGATCGCCAGCATCCAGCCATGCCTGCGCGAGCGTGACGGCCGCGTCCAGCGCGGACTCCGGCTCAGCACGTTCGGCGACCTCAACAGCGGACGTGATATCCCCGGCCGCGGCATACACCCGCGATTCGATGAGCATCAGCCCGTGTTCCAGCCAGGACGGCGGCGACCAGCCCTGCCGGGCCCGGCCGAGCAGATCCGACGCAGCCCTGGTACTGCCTTCGGCCAGCCGGCAGCGCGCTGCGACCAGATAGGCGATGGCGCCGATCAGCTTGTCCGGAGCTATCCGCAGAGCGCTGTTGGCCAGCTTGAGCTGGCCATGCGCCTGCGGGAGTTCGTCGCGTTCCAGGTGTACGTACGCGCGGGCAACAGCCGCGGCGGGGCTGGTGAACTCGGCCAGCCCGTCACTGCTGCTCTTGGCGGCGTCTGCCGCTTGGCCGGCCCGCTCGATGGCCTGGTTCAGCCGCCCGCGCAGGGCCTCGACGAGCGCGAGATACCCGACGCAACTCAGCTCGCTCGTACGTGCCGCCGGTATCGGATATGGCGGCCAGCGCGGAGGTGAAGGTGGCGGCCGCCTCGTCGAGGTCGCCGGACCAGAGTCCGGCCACTCCATGGCCGGCTTGCACCTGCGTGCGGGTCTCAGGATGCCGCGCGATCACGCTCCCGGGTATCTCCTCGAGCAGGGTCCCGGCCTGGGAAGCCGCGGCCCGCACGGCATCGAGATCCCCGGCGCGGCGGGAAACGGCCAGCCGGACCTGCGCGGCGGCCAGCCGGGCCGGGACCTCGTCGCTGGCGGCGAGCTGATCGAGGATGCCTTCCGCTGCGCCGAGCGTGGCGCGCGCCCGGAAGGCCGTCCGGGGCGGAGAGCTCGATCGCCGCTTCCACCAGCAGGGGCTGAGGTTGCGTCCAGGCCGGCTCCGCGGGCATGCGCCGGAAACTCGCGGCGAGCGATCGGTTGCCCCGCGGTTCGATGAGCTGGCCTATCGCTAGCTCATCGAGGGCGATCCGGGCCGCGAGCGGCCAGTCGCCCGCGTCGGCGGCGTGCCGCACCGCTTCGGTGAGGAACCCTTTCCGCTGATACCACTGAGCAGCTCGCCGGTTGAGCTCGGTCACCCGGCCCGGCTGCTCACGCCGGAGCTTCAGGCGCAGCACCGCGCTGAACAGCGAGTGGTAGCGATACCACCCGTGCCCAATCGGCCGGATGAACGCGTTCGCGCTGGCCAGGATCGGTAGCACGTCCGCCGCTCGCTCGTCATCGGTCAGCTCGCGGGCGATGTCCGCGTTCACCCGGTTCAGGATGCTCGTCCGCAGGAGAAACTCCCTGGTGGAGGCGAGCTGGCCGTTCAGCACCTCATCCACCAGGTAGCTCGTGATGGCACTGTCCTCGGCGTCGAATTCCTTAACGAACTGATCAGGGTCGGGATGGCCGTCCAGCGAGATCGCGGCCAGGCGAATGCCCGCCGCCCAGCCCTCGGTCCGCGCGACAATACGCTCGAGTGCTCCGGCCGACAGCGTGATGCCATGCTGGGCCATGAGCGCGGTGGATTCGGGAAGGCTGAAGGCGAGGTCGTCCACCCGGATCTCGGTCAGCTCCCCGGCGAGCCGGTACCGGTGCAGCGGGAGGAGCGGGTCCATCCGCGACGAGACAACCAGGTGGAGGCCCGGCGCCGCGCTCCTCAGCACGTAGGCCAGGCCGTCCAGCAGGTCCCGTTCGGCAAGAAGATGAGCGTCGTCAAGGACCAGCACCACCGGCCGCTCCTGCGCCGCCAGCACGGATGCGAGCCGCAGCAGGAAGATGTGGTCGGCGGTCCCGCCGTCCGCAGCCGGCGAAACCGGCGGGACGGCGACGCCAGCTCGCCGCAGGGCCGCCAGGACGTAGGACCAGAAGACCTCCGGCCGGTTGTCATAGTCATCGAGGGTGACCCAGGCCAGGAGGCCAGGGTCCGCGCTGCTGGCCGCCCAGGAGGCGATCGCCATGGTCTTGCCGGAGCCGGGAGGACCGGTGATCGTGGTGAGCGGCCCTCGCACGCCCGCAGCAATGAGCCTTTCGATGCGCGCGCGCTCGACCGCCCAGCCGGGCAGGCTGGGTACGGTGATCTTGGAGGTCAGGACGGGATCGTCGGCGCCGTCCGCCCGCACGCCAGAGCGAACCGCCAGGTCCGCATCCGTCCTCGTCACCATCCGTGGTCCTCTGATCCGGCCGGCACCGTGCCGACGTCAGTTCCGCGTTCGCGTGACCGCGTACGTAGGGCTAGCTCGTCTGTACGTCAGTGATCTCGCGCATGAGGGTGACCTGTCATCACCCCGTGGGAAATCTCACCAGGGTGACGGATTCACCCGCCGTGCATGGGGCGCCGGTGCCCGCGCAGCGGGATGGTGGAGCTAACCCGTTTCCATCGCGACCCGCTGGGGGCTCCGTTGCCGCCCTTCTATTACGAAATCCGCGTCGTCGGAGTCCTGCCGCCCGAAGCCCTGCTCGACTTCGAGCGGCTGGTCGCTTCGGTGGAGCCGGTCGAAACGGTCCTGCACGGCCCGCTCCGGGATCAGGCCGCCCTCCAGGGTCTTCTCGCCCGGCTGGAGACGTACGGCGTGCAGATCATGGAGGTCCACCGCCTGCACGACCCGGATGTGCCATCGGACGGGACAGCCCCGGGATAAATGCCAGCAGGCTGGAGCCCGGGTTACCCGGGCCCCAGCCTGCCTGGGGCCTGCCGCCGGAAGATCAGGAAACGCCGGCGGGACTGACCGGGGTGCCGTTCTGCCAGGCGGTGGCGGCGGCGGCAGCGGCGTTCCTGGCCTGCGCCCACTTGAGCTTCGCGAGCTCGCTGGGCGGCACTTCCATCTCCCTGACCCACTGCCGGGTAGCCAGCGCCAGATGTGAGCCTCCCACGGCCAGACCAGCCATTACCAGGACGGTGCCGACTCCTACCAGCACCGCGCTGGTCATCAGCGGGCCAGCCTCGAACTGCGGTCCGGCCCTGCTGTTCTCACCGTTAGTCATGGCAACATCCTCCGTTGTTATTTTGACGGTCGTCACTGTCATGGCGGCGGTCGCCTCAGAGGAGGATCTTAGCCTTTTCGCGGTCGAACTCCTCGGACGTGATAACTCCCCGGTCGCGCAGATCAGCGAGCTTCGTCAGCTGTTCTGCGGGGCTGGCCCCGGCGGAGTCCTGAACAGCGCGGACCTCCTGGTCGTAGCGGACGGCCTGCCGCGCCGACCGCTCGTGCATCGAGTCGCCGCGGACGATCAGGTAGGCCAGCACGCCGATCAGCGGGATGAACAGCACGAACAGGAACCACAGGGCCTTGGCCCAGCCGGAAAGGTCGGGGCTGCGGAAGATGTCGATGAACACCATGATCAGGATCCAGAACCAGATCACCCATAGGAAGACCTCGAGAATCGTCCAGAATATGTTCAGCAGTGGATATGACGACGATGAAGCAGCGAGTGTCATTTTTTTGGCCTGTCTTCTCATTCACGTCAGCGAGGTCACCCTCGGGCGTCCTGCCGGGTCGTGGTGGTTAAGGGGCGCACCCTCAATCATTTGGGCTGGCCCGCGACTCGGGCATCACCCCCGGTGGGTGAACAAGCGCCGCCGTTCACCCCGTACGGGTGATTCCTGCCCTCCGGGCGGCTGGCAGAAAAGGCGTACATACGGCTCCCGTCCACGGACGGAGAGGAGTAACGCATGTGCCGTTGGCTTGCTTACACCGGTTCACCGATCCTGCTCTCGGATGTGCTCTACACGCCGCCCATTCGCTGATCGATCAGAGCCTGCACTCGAAGCTGGGGGCCGAGACGACCAACGGCGATGGATTCGGCATTGGCTGGTATGACGCCGTTCCGCTACTCCAGCGAGGGCACATCGCGGTCGCTGTTCTTCAGCCGCGACGTCCGCGCGGTGCGGCAGCTGTATCCCGACCGGGAGGTCCTGTCCGAGCTGTCCGACGACGCGCGGCTGGTGGTCTCCGAACCGATCGGTGACCTGCCCGGCGCCTGGAACGAGATGCCCGAGGCAAGCTACGGAGTGGTCGGCAAGGGAGATGACCAGCTCCGGCCCTTCGCCGTGCAGCCCCCGTCGAAAGTCCGGTAACGGCCCGCCCATCCGCGCCAGCACGGATGGGCGGCCCCAGTGATCATTGGTGCGCGCTACAGGTGGCTGAACCCCCCTGATTCCTCCTTGGTCATGGACACGGTGACCGGGTGCTTGCTGAAGTGGGCCACCGCGTCACGGAAGTCCTCCAGGAGCAGGTCGGCCATGTCCTGGCTCACGCCGAGCCGGACCAGGATGCGCTGCACCGGGATGTCAGAGGCCGTCCCGGTCAGGGTGTAGGCAGGCACCTGCCATCCCCGGCCACGCAGCCGGTCGGCCAGGTCGAACAGGGTATAGCCGGGGTCGGCGCCGTCACGGATCCGCCAGGTGACCGTCGGGATCCCGGTGTTCGGGTTGCTGTCACACAGCAGCTCGAAGGGGCCCATCTTGACGATCTCCGCCGCGAGGTACTGGCCAATGCCGTAGGACGCCTGGTGGATGCGGCGGTAGCCCTCGTGACCGAGCCGCAGGAAGTTGTAGTAACTGGCGATGATCTGCCCGGCCGGCCGGGAGAAGTTGATCTGGAACACCGGCATGTCGCCGCCCAGGTAGTTGACGTGGAAGATGAGGTCATCGGGCAGCTCGCTGCTGTCCCGGAAGACGACCCAGCCCACCCCCAGCGGAGCCAGCCCGAACTTGTGCCCCGAGGCGCTGATCGACTTGACCCGGGGCAGCCGGAAGTCGAAGACGACGCCGGGCGCGCAGAACGGGGCGAGGAATCCGCCGCTGGCCCCGTCCACGTGAATGTCGATGTCCAGGCCGGTGTCGGCCTGCAGCTTATCCAGCGCCTCGGCCATCTCCTGCACCGGCTCGTACGCGCCGGTGTAGGTGACGCCCAGGGTCGGCACGACCATGATCGTGTTCTCGTCCACCCGTTCCAGCATCGACGCGGCATCCATCATGTAGCGGCCCGGTGACATCGGGACCTCACGCATCTCGATGTCCCAGTAGCGGGCGAACTTGTGCCACACCACCTGCACCGGACCGCACACCATGTTCGGCCTGTCGGCCGGCTTGCCTTCGGCCCGGCGCCTGGCCCGCCACCGCCACTTGGCCGCCATCCCCGCCAGCATGCAGGCCTCGGAGGAGCCGATGGCCGAGGTGCCCACCGTGTTAGCCGAGCTGGGCGCATTCCACAGGTCGGCCATCATATGCACGCACCGCCGCTCTATCTCGGCGGCCTGCGGGTACTCGTCCCTGTCGATCATGTTCTTGTTGATCGACAGGGCCATCAGGCCAAGAACCTCCGGTTCCTCCCACGTCTGGCAGAACGTGGCCAGGTTCTGCCGCGCGTTGCCATCGAGCATCAGCTCGTCCGACACCAGCTGGAACGCGTCCCTGGGCAAGGTTCCTTCTGGAGGGAACCGGTACTTGGCGACCGGCCTGGTCAGGTCCCGATCGGCGAACACGCAATCCTCGAGCTGGTCACGGACGATGTCACGCTCGTGTAGTGCCATGGTGGGCTCTCCCCTTGATCGGAACCACTCCGCTGCGGCCCTGCTCACGGATCGCCTGCGGCCTACTGCCCGGCCTCGTGGTGGGCCGGGCGGATAGTTCCGACGCTCGCGTCAGCACCCGGCGCCGTCATCACCTGTTGCGGGTGAGTTTCCATGATCCGGGCCGTGTGCTGGGGTTCAGGAACCGGCAGGCCTGTCTCACTTCCAGTCACCAGCGCTCCATCTGGGCTCCAGCACGAGCTACTCCATCCGGGCTCCATCACGTGCCCACCGGGATTCCTCGCCTCCGCGGTAACAACGAGGCCTACCCGGCACGGGGACCGCCGGTTCGGAGAACGTGAGGTGACGTGATGGCGTGGCTGATTATTCTGGTCGCGGGCTTGTTCGAGACAGGTTTCGCGGTGCTCCTGAAGCTGAGCCACGGGATGACGCGGGCCTGGCCGACGGCTGGCTTCGCGGCCTGCGCGGTGATCAGCTTCGGCCTGCTGTCCGTTGTGCTGCGCCGGATTGAGGTGGGAGCCGCGTACGCGGTCTGGACCGGAATCGGTGCCGCCGGGACGGCGGCGGCGGGCATGGTCTTCCTCGGGGATGCCGTGTCGGCCCTGAAGCTCGTGTCGATCGGCCTGGTTCTCGCCGGGGTCGCCGGACTCAACCTGTCCGGTGTGACGCCATGACGGCGCTCCTTCACACCGTCGCTATCGCCTCCGCACCCCGCGTGCACGTATACGGTTCGCCAGGTGCTGCCCTCGGTGGTGCAGATCCGCACCCCGGGCGGACCCGGCGCGGGAGTGGTCCTGGACCGATCGGGGCAACATCGTCGCAACGGCCCACGTCGCCGGGAACGCCAGCACATTCGAGGTCCCGGTGGCCGGGGATCCCGCCCCTGGCGACCCGGCGACCGGCTGCTTCGAGGATTCCCCGGCCAGCGCCGCGGCGCCTTCTGAGAGGCTAGGGCTATGCCGACGCGCCTGGTACATCTCGTGGTGGACGCCAACGACCCGGCCGCACTGGCCCGGTTCTGGGCCAGTGCCCTGGGCTGGGTGATAGCCGACGAGACCGCCGAGGAAGTAGACATCTGGCCCGCGGGTTACCAGTACCCGGACCCGTCCGCCGTGCCCCTCGTCTTCGTCCCGGTACCCGAACCGAAGACCACAAAGGATCGCGTGCACCTGGACCTGGCCACTATGTCCGCCGTCCACCAGGCGGAACTGGTCAGCCGCCTGCAGGACCTGGGAGCCGCGCCGGCCGGTATCGGCCAGGGTGACGTGCCCTGGGCCGTGCTCGACGATCCCGAGGGCAACGAGTTCTGCGTGCTGGAGCCGCGGGATATCTACCTCGACACGGGCCCGGTCGCTGCGATCCTCACCGACTGCGCCGATCCCGCGGCCCTCGCCCGGTTCTGGGTGGACGCGGCGGGCTGGCAGGTCACATACGCCGAGGACCATATCGTGGGGCTCCGGTCCCCCGGGGGCACCGGGCCCTACCTGGAATTCCTGCGGGTACCCGGCCGGAAGCAGGTCAAGAACCGGATCCACCCGGACATAGCTCCCTATCGCGGTGAGGATCCCGCGGTTGAGGTGGCGCGGCTGCGGAGCCAGGGGGCCAGCCTGGCCGACGTCGGCCAGGCGGGCGCCGAGTCCTGGACCGTCCTGGCCGACCCCGAAGGCAACGAACTCTGCGTCGTATCAGCCAGGTAGCGGCCGTTGCGGATGGATCCCGGGGCCGTCAGCTGCTCACCCGGGGCAGCTCCGGAACCAGGCTGCGGCTCACCCGGACCAGCGCCTCCGCCTGGTCCGCGGCCACCGGCATCGCCAGCAGGTAGCCCTGCCCGAACTGGCAGCCCATCGAGACCAGCAGATCGCGCTGGACCTCGGTCTCGATACCCTCCGCGATCACGTCCAGATGCAGCGTGCCGGCGAGCCGGATGATGCCTTCGACGATGGCCAGCCGCTGCTCCGAGACGGCGATCCCGTCGACGAACGACTTGTCTATCTTGAGCACGTCGATCGGCAGCTCCCGCAGGTAGCTGAGGGAGGAGTAGCCGGTACCGAAGTCATCGATCGCCAGCTTCACGCCGATGGCCTTCAGCTCCATGAGATCGGCGTGGATCCGGTCGTCCCGGTTGAGCAGGACACTCTCGGTGAGCTCGAGCATCAGCGCCGAGGACGCCAGGCCCGATTCCGCGAGCACGGCCCGCACGCTGTCGACGAAGCCGGGGTCGCGGAACTGGCGAGCCGAGACGTTCACGCTCACGTACAGCGATGTCCCGCGCGGTAGCCGTCGCCGCCACCGGGCGACCTGTGCGGCGGCCTGCCCGAGCACCCAGGAGCCGAGGGGGACGATGTGGCCGGTCTCCTCGGCCAGCTCGATGAATTGGCCGGGCTGCATCATGCCCCACTGCGGATGCGGCCATCGCACCAGGGCCTCGAACCCGGCGATTTCGCCGCTGGTCAGGGCCACGATGGGCTGATAGACGAGGGTGAACGCAGAGCCGTTCACCGCCTCTTCCAGCGCGGCCTGTACCTCCCGCCGCCGTATCATCCCGGCGCTGAGGACCGGCAGGTAGCGCCGCCACTGCCGTTTGCCGGCCGTCTTGGCCGCGTACAGCGCCAGGTCCGCGTGGCGCAGCAGCTCGTCCAGGTCGGCGCTGTCTTCGGTGGTGGCTACGCCGACCGTGGCCGTGGTGAGCACGGATCCGTCGGCGAGGGCGAACGGCTCGCTGAAGGCCCGGACGACGCGCTCGGCGAACGCCTCCACCGCGGCCGGGTCCGTGAAGCGCTCGATGAGCAGCGCGAACTCGTCACCGCCGAGCCGGGCGGCCGTGTCGGATTCCTGGACCATGGCCGACAGCCGCATCGCGGCCGCCGCCAGCAGCTGGTCGCCGACGCTGTGGCCCATCGTGTCGTTCGTGACCTTGAAGTCGTCCAGGTCTACGAACAGCACGCCGATGGTCCTCCCGTCGCGCTTGGCCCGCGCGAGCGCGTGCGCCGCCCGGTCCTGGAACAGCAGGCGATTGGGAAGCCCGGTCAGCGCGTCGTGGAAGGCCCGGTACTTCAGTTCGTCCTCGAGCTGGCGTTGCTCGGTTACGTCCCGCAAGGTCAGCACCAGGCCGCGGACCGTGCTGTCGCCGCGCAGATCGCTGCATCTGACCTGGACCTGAACGCTGAGGCCATCACGGCGTGCGATCTGCCAATCCTCGTAGCCGGAAGTGTTCCCCACGTACCTGCGCATGCGCGTCAGCGCACGGATGACGTCGTCGCGCCCACCGTCGATCACCAGGTCCCAGAGGTACCTGCCCTCCACGCTGACGTTGCCGAAGATGCTCATGGCCGAGGGGGTCGCGTAACGGACCGCGCCATCGTCGCCGACGATCAGGATGACGTCGTAGGTGTCCTGGACCAGGGTGCGGAAGTAGGCCTCGCTGCGCTGCCGGATCACTTCCTGGCTGAGCATGACACGCTCGACCGCGAGAGCGACCTGATGGGCGAGGACTTCGAACGTCCCGGACAGGTCGGCCAGGATCCGCTGCTCACCGAATACCGCCAGGACGCCGATGAGCGGGTCGCCCGAAGGCCGGTCCCTGAGCGTGAGCGGGCACAGCAGGACGCCACCCTCGCCGGCCAGCAGCGTTCTGCCCTGCGCGCCCAGTTTCGCCGCCGGGACGTAGAGCGGCACCGATCCGGCCACCCCCGGCATCCAGATGCTGGCCGGGTCCCCCAGCGGCCCTGTCCCGTTCCCGGCGGCCACCGGGCGCAGGGTGCCGTCGTCCCGGACCATGAGCAGCGCCTCGCGGCGGGAGCGCGGCCCGACCAGGGTAGCGGCCGCACTCCGCACCGCGCGCGCGGCCTCTTCCACGGTGGCCGCTGACGCCAGGGACGCGCCAGCCAGCCGTACGGCACGTTCACGGCCCAGGGCGCGGCGGTGCGACGCCGCCTCGTCCCACAGGCGCGAGAGCACGAGCAGGAACAGAATGGCGGAAAACACCGCGATCACGCTGTCGTCCCGGTACTGGCCCCGGAGCGACTGGATGAACAGCACCGCGGGGGCGATAAAGGACGCGAGCATCAGCACCGTGAGGCGGATCGGCGATGTTTCGGCCTGCTGACGTGAGACCGGCTGGGTCAGCTCTGACATCGTTGGGTGCAGCGCCGCCGCCCCCCACGCGGCGTAGAAGACCGCCCAGCCGAGGTCGACGATCGTCCCGTTCCGGAACGTTCCGTAGAGAAGCATCGAGCCGAACGAGACGTCGGAGACGAGCAAGGCGGCGGAGCCGAGGGTCAGTAGCTGAACAGACCTGGTGCGCGCGGTCCCCGGTGCGAGGAGGAGCGCGAGCATGGCCAGCACGAGCACATCACCGAGTGGGTAGGCGATGGCGACGGATTTCTGCAGCCATGACAACGCTGGGTTATGCACGTAGGGAAGGATCAGGTAGATCCACGACAGCAGGGCCAGCCCGACGGTCAGGGTCAGGGCATCGATCAGGCTGCGGCGGTCCCGGTCCGGGGTGCGCCACCAGATGAAGATCAGCAGACCGGCGGCGTACAGCGGAAACGTCAGCAGGTAGAGGACGTCCGCGAAGGAGGGAAAGAGGACCTTGGCCGCCTCGATCTGCGCCAGGACCAGAAAGCTGACCTGACCGGCGATGAAGCTCAGGTTCGCGCCGGCCAGCAACAGCCACGGCGCCTTGCGGGCCGGACGGTTGATGACGACACCAGCCACGATGGCGCTCACGCAGGTCAGGCCGATCAGGCCCCACGCCTCGGCGCGCAGGCGGGGCAGGCCGTAGTAGGCCACCACGAGCAACGTCATCCAGGTGACATAGGCCCCCTGAATATGCCGCCGAGATGTCAAAACGTTCCCCCCAAGCTAAACCCGCTGGGCGAGCGTGCTTCCCCGTTCGTGCGCCACGCCCCCCAGCATCATCTTTCCCCCGGCGCATCACCGCATGCCCACGCCGTCTCACTGCCGCCGGCAAGACCGGTACGTCTTCTATGTATTAAATCGCACGCCCGGGCTTAACGTTCATTGACCTAAAGCGTGCCAGCGCATTCCACGGATATTAAGGAACCAGTGAAGGAACAAATCGCCGGTACGGCGGAACGGCCTGGGTGCGCTGACCACGGACAACTGATGCCCGGCGCACAGGCAGCACTGCCAGACATGCAGAACTGTCGAATATGGCCAACAGGGGCAAACCGCATATCACGGCAGGTCCACTGACCGCGGGGCACGCGGGAAACGTCCGATGGACATTGCGGGGGATCATCGTACGGGCGCCTGGAGTACCCCCCGCCGAAATGTGCGCGGTGATCAGATTCATCACGGATAAGGGCCATTCGCCGGATATCGGCCTGCCACTCGATTTCGTGCCCGCCGATATCTGCGCGGCGGCCATCCGGTATATCTCCTCGCGTGCCGCGGCATACGGGCATGGCTATCATCTGGCCAGCCCCCGCACAGCACGCTGCCGGGTCACGGGCTGGCCGGCTGCGCCATCGCGGCTTCGCTGTCCCTGCTGGCTGGCCCGGCCGGGCGCCGCGTGCGGTCCGGTGAGCCGCCTCCCGCGGCGGCTGATCGCACAGTGATCATTTAAAATCCGATCCAGGCATGGTGCGTAGGCCTGATCTGCGCTTGCATGGAACCGCCGCACAGAAGGGGCCACCATGAGCACATCGAGCGAATTCGTTCTCAGCGGGGAAGATCTCGACCTGGAACGCCTGGTCGCTGGACAGCACCACGATCCGCACCACGTGCTGGGCGCCCACCCGGTGCGAGACGCCGACGGCCGCGAACATGTGGTGATCCGCGCGTGGCGTCCTGACGCGACCAGCATGGCCGTTCTCGTCGGTGAGCAGCGGATCGAGATGCGCTGTGTGCACCCGGCCGGGGTGTTCGCCGGTGCGCTGGAAGGACCGGGCATCCCCGGCTATCTCCTGGAGACGGCCTATCCAGACGGTGCGGTGATCACGGTCGATGACCCGTACCGGTTCTGGCCTACCCTGGGGGCGCTTGACCTTCATCTGCTGGCCGAGGGGCGCCACGAGGGGCTGTGGCGCCATCTCGGCGCCCAGGTGCGCGTGCACCAGGCCACGTCCGGTACGTCGTTCGCGGTGTGGGCGCCGGGCGCGCAGGCGGTCCGGGTCGTCGGCGACTTCAACGGCTGGGACGGCCGCACGCACCCGATGCGGGCCCTGGGCAGCTCCGGGGTCTGGGAGATCTTCCTGCCCGGCGTGGGCCCCGGCGCTCACTACAAGTTCGAGGTGATCAGTCAGCAGGGGCAGCTGAGCCTGCGGGCAGACCCCTTCGCCTTCGCTGCCGAAGTACCGCCGGCCAACGCGAGCATCGTCACCCAGAGCCGGTACCAATGGCAGGACGAGGCCTGGTTCGCCGAGCGGGCGGCCACCGACCTGCTGCACGCTCCGATATCGATCTATGAGTGCCATCTGGGCTCGTGGCGGTTCACCCAGGACGCCGGCGGCGGGTGGCGCCCGCTGACCTACCGTGAGGCGGCTGAGGTCCTGCCCGAGTACCTGACCGACCTCGGATTCACCCACGTCGAGTTCCTCCCGGTCGCGGAGTACCCGTTTTCCGGCTCCTGGGGTTACCAGGTGACCGGTTACTACGCGCCGACGGCGCGGTTCGGTACACCCGATGACTTCCGCTATCTGGTCGACCGGCTGCACCAGGCCGGCATCGGGGTCCTCGTCGACTGGGTCGTCGGGCACTTCCCCAAGGACGACTGGGCGCTGGCACGCTTCGACGGCAGCGCGCTGTACGAGCATGCCGACCCCCGCATGGGCGAGCACCCGGACTGGGGCACCCTGGTGTTCAACTATGGACGCCACGAGGTCCGGAACTTCCTGGTCGCCAACGCGCTGTTCTGGATCGAGGAGTTCCACCTCGACGGCCTGCGCGTGGATGCGGTCGCCTCGATGCTCTACCTGGACTATTCGCGCCAGGAGGGCGAGTGGATCACCAACCGGTTCGGGGGCCGGGAGAACCTGGAGGCCATCGACTTCATCAAGGAATTCAACGAGGTGGTCTACCGCCACCACCCCGCCATCATGCTCGTAGCCGAGGAGTCCACGTCCTGGCCGGCCGTCTCCCGCCCCACCTACCTGGGCGGCCTCGGCTTCGGGTTCAAATGGAACATGGGGTGGATGAACGACACCCTGGTGTATTTCTCCAAGGATCCGGTGTACCGGCGCTACCACCACCACGAGCTCACGTTCGCCCTGCTGTACGCCTTTAGCGAGAACTTCATCCTGCCACTGAGCCATGACGAGGTGGCGCACGGAAAGGGATCGCTACTCGCCAAGATGCCGGGGGACCGCTGGCAGCAGTTCGCCAACCTGCGCTCGTTGTTCGCCTGGATGTGGGCACATCCCGGCCGGCCGCTGCTGTTCATGGGCGGCGAGATCGCGCAGAACGACGAGTGGCGGTACGACGGCAGCGTGGACTGGCACCTGCTCGACTACCCCGAGCACGCCGGGATGCAGGCCCTGGTCCGGGCGCTCAATACCGTCTACCGCCGGGAACCGGCCATGTGGGAGCAGGACTTCGACTGGACCGGCTTCCGCTGGATCGACCCGAACGATTCCGACAACAGTGTGCTGTCGTTTCTCCGGTTCCCGGCGTCAGGCGGGCGCAGCGTCGCCTGCCTGGCGAATCTCACCCCGGTGCCCCGCACCGATTACCGCGTCGGGCTCCCCCAGCCCGGGCGCTGGGTGGAGATCTTCAACTCCGACAGCGCGGCGTTCGGTGGCAGCAACGCCCTCACTGGCACCGTCACGGCCGAGGCCATCGACTGGCACGGCCTCGACTACTCCGCCGCCCTCACGCTGCCGCCCCTCGGCGTCGTGTGGCTGGCGTACGAGCCCGAGGCCAGCCCGGGCGCCGGGGACCCGCAGCAGGCACCGGACAGCTAGCGGGGGATCCGGTACTCCTCCAGCAGCCGCCGCCCGATGATCATCTTCTGGATCTCTGCCGTGCCCTCGCCGATCAGCAGCATCGGCACCTCCCGGTAAAGGCGCTCGATCTCGTACTCCTTGGAGAAGCCGTAACCGCCGTGGATGCGGAAGGAGTCTTCCACGACCTCCTTGGCGTACTCGGAGGCCAGGTACTTGGCCATGCCGGCTTCGAGGTCGTTGCGCTCACCGGAGTCCTTCTTGCGGGCCGCCACCGCCATCATCTGATGGGCGGCCTCGACCTTGATGGCCATCTCGGCCAGCTTGAACTGGATGGCCTGGTGCTCGACGATCGGCTTGCCGAAGGCGTGCCGGATCTGCGCGTAGGAGATACCCAGCTCAAAGGCGCGGAGGGCGACTCCGCAGCCGCGGGCGGCGACGTTGACGCGGCCGACCTCGACCCCGTCCATCATCTGGTAGAAGCCTTGACCAGGGGCACCGCCGAGAACCCGGGTGGCGGGGATGCGGACGTCATGCAGGACCAGCTCGGTCGTGTCGACGCCCTTGTACCCCATCTTCTCGATCTTCCCCGGTACGGTCAGGCCCGGCACCGTGGGGTTGGCGCCGAAGCCCGGCTCCTTCTCGATCAGGAACGTGGTCATGTTCCGGTGCGGCGCGTCGTGGCCCTCGTCGGTCCGGCACAGCACCGCCACCAGGTTGGAGGTGCCGCCGTTGGTCAGCCACATCTTCTGGCCGTTGATGACGTAGTCCCCGCCCGCCTGCCCATCCCCCTTCACTCGCTCGGCCCGGGTGCGGAGCGCTGAGACATCCGAGCCCATGCCCGGCTCCGACATGGAGAAGGCGCCGCGCACGTCGCCGGTCGCCATCCGGGGCAGGAAGTACTCCTTCTGCTCCGGTGTGCCGTGCTGGCCGATCATGTAGGCGACGATGAAGTGGGTGTTGACGATGCCCGACACCGACATCCACCCGCGGGCGATCTGCTCCACCACCAGCGCATAGGTGAGCAGCGACTCGCCAAGGCCGCCGTATTCCTCGGGAATAGTGAGCCCGAACAGGCCGAGTTCCTTCATCCCCTCGACGATCTGGGTCGGGTACTCGTCCTTGTGCTCAAGCTCGCTGGCGACCGGGATGATCTCCTTGTCGACGAACTCCCGCACCGTGGCGAGGATGTCCCGCTGGATGTCGGTCAGGCCTTCGGTTTTCGCGAGGCGTTCCATGGCGCGGCTCCGTTCTGCTAGTCCTGAGGAGCTCGGGTGGTCGGCTCGGGACGCCCGGGCTGCTCACCGCCACGCTCCTTGATGTAGGTCTCGGTCGGCACCATCACCTTGCGGCGGAACACGCACACCAGGGTGCCATCCTGCTGATAGCCGCGCGTCTCGACCTGGACGATGCCCCGGTCGCTCTTGGACGTGGACGGCCACTTGCCGAGCACGGTGGTCTCGCCGTAGATCGTGTCGCCGTGAAAGGTCGGCGCCACGTGCTTCAGCGACTCGACCTCGAGGTTCGCGATGGCCTTGCCCGAGACATCCGGCACCGACATGCCGAGCAGCAGCGAATAGATGTAGTTGCCGACCACGACGTTCCGGCCGAAGTCAGTGGCCTCGGCGGCGTAGTTCGCGTCCAGGTGCAGCGGATGGTGGTTCATGGTGAGCAGGCAGAACAGATGGTCGTCATATTCGGTGACCGTCTTCCCGGGCCAGTGCTTGTAGACCGCTCCGACCTCAAACTCCTCGTAGATCCGTCCGAACTGCATCTGGGGTGTCCTTCTTCTGCCTCGGTAAGGGGTGGGTTTCTCGCCAGGAAGCCGATCAGGCCTGCGGAGGCTCGAACTTCTGCCTCGGTAAGGGGTGGGTTTCTCGCCGGGAAGCCGATCAGGCCTGCGGAGGCTCGAACTTGGAGGTGCGCTGCATGCCCCCGGCACGGCCCTTGCCCGCGATGACCAGTGCCATCTTGCGGGAGGCCTCGTCGATCATCTCGTCGCCGAGCATCGCCGATCCCTTGGCGCCGCCCGCCTCCGACGTGCACCAGTCGTAGGCGTCCAGGATCAGCTCCGCGTGGTCGTAGTCCTCCTGTGAAGGGGAGAAGATCTCGTTGGCGGCCGCGATCTGATCGGGGTGCAGCACCCACTTGCCGTCGAACCCCAGGGCCGCGGCCCGCCGAGCCACCGCACGGTAGCCGTCGGAGTTGCGGATCTGCAGGTAGGGACCGTCGATGGCCTGCAGATCGTTGGCGCGGGCGGCCATCAGGATGCGCATGAGGATGTAGTGGTAAGCGTCCGCCGGGTAGCCAGGAGGCTGCTCGCCAACCACCAGCGACTTCATGTTGATCGACGCCATGAAGTCGGCCGGGCCGAAGATGATGGTTTCCAGCCGCGGCGAGGAAGCAGCGATCGCGTCGACGTTCACCAGGCCGCGGGCGTTCTCGATCTGCGCTTCGATGCCGATCCGTCCGGGCTCGAAGCCCATCGTCTTCTCGATCTGGGTGAGCAGCAGGTCCAGCGCATTGACCTGCTCGGCGTCCTGCACCTTCGGCAGCATAATGGCGTCCAGGTTGGGGCCCGCACCCTCCACCACCGTGATCACGTCCCGGTAGGTCCAGTGCGTGGTCCAGTCGTTGACCCGGACAACGCGGATCTTGCCGCTCCAGTCACCCGTATTCAGCGCGTCGACGATGGTGTGCCGGGCGCTTTCTTTGGCCAGTGGCGCGCAGGCGTCCTCCAGGTCCAGGAACACCTGGTCGGCGGGCAGGCTCTGGGCCTTCTCCAGAAAACGCGGGCTGCTGCCGGGCACGGCCAGGCAGGAACGGCGCGGGCGCTGGCGGTCGGTCGCGACGGCGGGTTCGGTCATCATGTCGGGTCGTCTCATCCTTCGGTTGTCGCCCCGGCCAGGGCTCCCGGCCGGCTTGGCCATGACTGGAGCTTATGCGCGCGGCGTATCTCATCGATGATTCCGCCGATGATGACGGTAATTTCGAAATCCTTCGGGGTGAAGACCGCGGCAACGCCCTGGGCGCGGAGGACCTGAGCGTCCGCCGCCGGGATGATGCCGCCGACCACCACCGGGATGTCCCCCGCGCCGGCCTGGCGCATCCGCTGCAGCACCTCCGGCACCAGCTCGGCGTGCCCGCCGGACAGGATCGATAGCCCCACGCAGTGCACGTCCTCGGCGACGGCGGCCGCCACGATCTGATCGGGGGTGAGCCGGATGCCCTGGTAGATCACCTCGAACCCGGCGTCGCGGGCCCGCACGGCGATCTGCTCGGCGCCGTTGGAGTGGCCGTCCAGGCCCGGCTTGCCCAGCAGCAGGCGCAGCCTGCCCGCGCCGATCTCCGCGGCGGTGGCCGTCGCCGCCGCACGGACCGCGGTCATGTCCGCGGCCATGCCCGCGTTCTTCCCGGCGGCCGCCGAAACCGGGGCGCCGCCGATCCCGGTGGGAGCCCGGTACTCGCCGAATATCTCCCGCAGGGCGAGCGACCATTCGCCGGTGGTCACCCCCGCCCGCGCGCAGGCCAGGGTCGCGTTCATCAGGTTGACGTCCTCGCGCACCGCGTCGGCCCGGAGCCGGCCAAGGGCGGCGCGGACCTCCGTCTCGTCGCGCCGGGCGCGCCACGCCGCCAGGTCGGCCAGCACCGCCTGCTCGTAGGCGGGGTCCACACGGTGGACCGCGGTGTCGAGGTCCACCGTGAGGGGGCTGGGCTCGGTGGCCTGGAAGCAGTTGACGCCGACGACCTTGTCCTCGCCGGATTCCATCCGGGCCCGCCGGGCCGCGTGCGAGGCGACGAGCTGGGCCTTGAGGTAGCCGGACTCCACGGCCGGTATCACCCCGCCCATCTCCTGCACGGTGGCGATCTCCGCCTCCGCGCCGGCCATCAGCTCGGCGGTCTTGGCTTCCACCACGGGGGACCCATTGAACAGGTCGCCGTACTCCAGCAGGTCGGACTCGTACGCGAGCACTTGCTGGATACGCAGGCTCCACTGCTGGTCCCAGGGCCGGGGCAGGCCGAGCGCCTCATTCCAGGCGGGCAGCTGCACGGCCCGGGCGCGGGCGTCGCGGGATAGGGTGACGGCCAGCATCTCCAGCACGATGCGCTGGATGTTGTTCTCCGGCTGTGCCTCGGTCAGCCCCAGCGAGTTGACCTGCACGCCGTAGCGGAGGCGGCGCAGCGCCGGGTCGCCGATCCCGTACCGCTCCCGGGTGATCGTGTCCCACAGCCGGGAGAAGGCGCGCATCTTGCACATCTCCTCGACGAAGCGGACGCCCGCGTTGACGAAGAAGGAGATCCGCCCGACGACGTCCCCCATCTGCTCCCGGGCGATCTGCCCGGAGTCGCGGACAGCGTCCAGCACGGTCATCGCGGTGCACAGCGCGTACGCGATCTCCTGCACCGGGGTCGCCCCGGCTTCCTGGAGGTGGTAGCTGCAGACGTTGATGGGGTTCCACTTGGGCATCCTGGCCACCGTGTAGGCGATCACGTCGGTGGTCAGCCGCACCGAGGGGCCGGGCGGGAAGGCGTACGTGCCGCGCGCGAGGTACTCCTTGATGATGTCGTTCTGCGTGGTACCGGTCAGCGCGGCGATGTCGGCACCCTGCTCCTCGGCGACGACCTGGTACAGCGCCAGCAGCCACATGGCCGTGGCGTTGATCGTCATCGAGGTGTTGGTCCGCTCCAGCGGGATGTCCGCGAAGAGGGCCCGCATGTCACCAAGGTGCCCGACCGGGACGCCGACCCGCCCGACCTCACCGCGGGCCAGGAACATGGTCGGCGTCGTATCCGGTCTGGGTGGGCAGGTCGAACGCCACGGACAGGCCGGTCTGGCCCTTGGCCAGGTTGCGGCGGTACAGCGCGTTGGACTCCCTGGCGGACGAGTGCCCCGCGTAGGTCCGCATCAGCCAGGGACGTTCCCGGTCGGGGCGCTGGACCCGGCTGGGCCCGCGCAGCCCGCGGCGGCTCGTACGGCTCAGTCATGCCGGCCTCATTCTCATGCGTTCCGGACCGGCTCACACGTTCCGGAACCGGTTGATCTCCGTGAGGTGCTTCGCGCGCAGCTCGGGATTACGCACACCCAGGCCCTCCTGCGGCGCGAGGCACAGCACCCCCACCTTTCCATGATGCAGGTTCTGGTGGACGTCCAGGGCAGCCTGGCCGGTCTGGTCCAGCGGGTAGACCGTCAACATGGTCGGGTGGATCATGCCCTTGGAGATCAGGCGGTTGGCCTGCCATGCCTCGCGGTAGTTGGCGAAGTGCGAGCCGATGATGCGCTTGAGGCTCATCCACAGGTAGCGGTTGTCGTACTCGTGCATAAAACCCGAGGTCGAGGCGCAGGTCGCGATGGTGCCACCACGGCGGGTCACGTACACCGAGGCGCCGAACGTCTCCCGGCCGGGGTGCTCGAAGACGATGTCCACGTCCTCGCCGCCGGTAAGGTCGCGGATCCTGCCGCCCAAGCGCTTCCACTCCTTGGGGTCCTGGGTGCGCTCGTCCTTCCAGAACCGGTAGTCCTCGGCGGCGCGGTCGATGATCAGCTCGGCGCCCATCGACCGGCAGAGCTCGCCCTTCCGCTCGCTGGAGACGACGCAGATCGGGATCGCCCCGCCGGCCAGGGCGTACTGGGTGGCGTACGCGCCCAGGCCACCACTGGCCCCCCAGATGAGCACGTTGTCGCCCTGCTTCAGGCCGGCGCCGTTGCGCGAGACCAGCTGCCGGAAGGCGGTGGAGTTCACCAGCCCCGGCGTCGCAGCCTCCTCCCAGGTGAGGTGCTTGGGCTTGGGCATCAGCTGGTTGGTCTTGACGATGGCCAGCTGGGCCAGGCCGCCGAAGTTGGTCTCGAAGCCCCAGATGCGCTGCTCCGGGTCCATCATGGTGTCGTTGTGCCCGTCGGAGCTCTCCAGCTCGACGGACAGGCAGTGGGCGACGACCTCCTCGCCGGGCTTCCACACGGTCACCCCGGGACCGGTACGCAGCACCACGCCCGCCAAGTCCGAACCGACCACGTGATAAGGCAGGTCGTGCCGCGCGGTGAGCTCGGAGAGCTTCCCGTAGCGGCGCAGGAAGGCGAAGGTGGAGACCGGGGAGAAGATGGAGCTCCACACGGTGTTGTAGTTGACCGCGCTCGCCATGACCGCGACGAGCGCCTCGCCGAGGCCAAGCTCGGGGACCGGCACGTCTTCTATGTGCAGCGATTTGCGGGGATCACGGTCACGAACGTCGAGACCGTCGAACATGTGCTCCTCGTCCCGGTGCAGGGTGACTGCCCGGTACGCCTCGGGGAGCGGCAGCGCGGCAAAGTCTTCCGTCTGGCTGCTGGGATCGAGGATGGTGTCAAGGATTTCTTGCATGGTTGCCTCCTGGCCGTACCGTGCGTCAAGGGCGCAGGGCGTCCCGGGAGACCGTGCCGCCACGCTGGTGGCGGCACCCATGTGCGAATGTCCGGGCCGCGGGCCCTGTCCCGGCCGCTGCGCTGCGGCTTCTCCTCCTCAGTGTCCGCCGCCCTTGCCTGAATTGTCTATTAGGAATTAAGCGAAACAGTTAAGCGAACGCTTGATGATGGCCCGGACCAGGTATATCCGCCCAGCGCAGGGAAGAGTTAACCTGCATCCGCGCAGGGAACGCCGGCGTTCATACCGTGAAAGGCGGAGCGAGAATATGCCCGAGCTAGCCTATTCCGATATCAAGATCGGTGATAACGCGTCACTCAGCAGGACGATCACCGAAGCGCACATCGTCAGCTTCGCCGGCCTCACCGGGGACTTCAATCCGGTTCATGTCGATGCCGAATACGCGCAGCAGTCGATGTTCGGGGAGCGGATCTCACACGGGATGCTCATGGCGGGCCTGATCTCGGCGGTGCTGGGGATGCAGCTACCCGGGGCGAACGCTATCTACCTCAGCCAGGACCTCAAGTTCACCGCTCCGGTCAAGATTGGCGACACCGTGACCGTCACCGCGACCGTGACCGAGAAACGCGACGACAAACGGATCATCAAGCTCCGGACTACCGTGTCGAACCAGAAGGGTGAAATGGTCGTCGACGGCAACGCCGTCACCAAGAAGCTCGGCCTGTAGGCGGCGCGGGAGACCAGAACGACCGGAGGCTGGCGCGTCATTTCCCGGCGGGGAGCACGGCCAGCCGGGCGGACGGATGAGCCTTCCAGTGAGCCCTCCAGCTGTATGGTGGTGCCCTGGCGCAGCGAGTTGGGTACCTCGGCAATCCCGTCGATGTGGCTGACCAGGGACCTCAGGTCCTCTTCCGGCGCCTCGCCGCCCGGAACAAGTCGTTCGGCCCAGACCGCTGGGGCCCGCTGTGGCCCCAGCGGCCACCTCCGTCCCTGTCACCGCCAGCGGATCAGTCCTGGAGCGCGCGGAGGATGCGGGCGAGGTCGGCGCGATCCGCCGGGCTGAGCCGGCCGAAGACCCGTTCGGCCTCCGTCCCGCGGGCCGCCCGGATCGCCTCGAGGATGGTCGCGCCCTGGCCGGTTACCTCGACCAGGGTGGCGCGCCGGTCGCCGGGATCCGGGCTCCGCTGGACCAGGCCGCGGGATTCGAGCGCGTCCACGACCTCGGTGGCCGAGCGGGGCGCGATGTGCAGATGGTCCGACAGTTCCGACAGGCGCATCGTGCCGTACCGCTTCAGCACGCGCAGGGCGCGCAGGTGGGACGGACTGATGTCCCACGGCGCAAGGGTCTCCTGGGACATCTCGCGCAGCCGGCGCGCGACCGCCCAGAAGGCTTCGGACAGCGGCTCCTCGCCCGCTGATTCCCGAACGCGCCTCGTATCACGCTCCTCGGCCATGTGGAATAGTCTACCGGCGTTTCATGTTGTAGCCTCACATTGAGGTTACCTCAGCATAGACGTTCCCAGGATCCGTGCATCCGGCGCGGGCCCACCCGGCAGAATCGAGAAGCACTTGGAGTCCCCCCACACGAATCGAGACACCAGTAACACGGACCGGACTCGCGGCCCGAAGTCCATCACCGCCGCGGAGAAGGCACAGGCCCGCGATGTGTCGCTGCGCCGCATCGGGCGGCTGTTCCTTCCCTACCGCTGGCCGCTGGCCGTTGTCACCGCCATCATCGTCGCCTCGTCCCTCGTCGGGCTGGCCTCGCCGTTCCTGCTCCGCGCGGTCATCGACACCGCGCTGCCGGCCAAGAACCTCCCGCTGCTGGCCTGGCTAGTGATCGGCATGGTCGCCGTGGCCGCCATCACCTCCGCGTTCGGCGTCATCCAAACGTGGATCAGTACCCGGGTCGGCCAGCACGTCATGCACGAGCTGCGCACCAGCGTCTTCGCCCACCTGCAGCGCCAGTCCATCGCGTTCTTCACCCGGACGCGCACGGGCGAGGTCCAGTCCCGGATCACCAACGACATCGGCGGCATGGAGTCCGTCGTGACCTCCACCGCGACCTCCATCGCGGCCAACCTCACCACCGCGGTCGCCACCGCGGTCGCCATGGTGGCCCTGTCGTGGCGGCTCTCCCTGATCTCGCTGGTCGTGATGCCGCCGGCCATCTACCTGACCCGCAAGGTCGCCCGCATGCGCCGCGCCATCACCGCCGAGCAGCAGCGCGAACTGGCCAACCTCAACGTCACCATCGAGGAAGGGCTGTCGATCAACGGCGTCCAGCTGGCCAAGACCATGGGCGCCGGCCCGTCGCTGGTCGAGCGGTTCACGGCCTCCTCGGCCCGGCTGATCGATCTGGAGTTGCGCTCCCAGCTGGCCGGACGCTGGCGGATGGCCTCACTGAGCATCATCTTCGCCGCGATCCCCGCGATCATCTACCTCGCCGCCGGCCTCCCGGTCACCGCCGGCACGGTCACCATCGGCACCCTGATCGCCTTCACCACCCTGCAGAACAGCCTGTTCCGGCCGCTGACCGGCCTGCTCAACACCAGCGTGTCCGTGATCAGCTCGCTGGCGCTGTTCGCCCGGATCTTCGAGTACCTCGACCTGCCCGTCGAGGTCGGCGAGCCTGCCCACCCGGTCGAGATCGACCCGGCCCAGGTCACCGGGCACGTCCGTTTCACCGACGTCAGCTTCACCTACCCCGGCGCCGACCGGCCGGCCGTCATCGGCGTCGATCTGGACGTTCCGGCCGGGAGCACGCTCGCCCTGGTCGGCGAGACCGGATCGGGCAAGACCACGCTGGCGTCGCTGATCGCCCGGCTCTACGACCCCAGCAGCGGCAGCGTCCGCATCGACGGCATCGACCTCCGCGACATGCGGTTCGCCGACCTCGCCACGATCGTGGGCGTGGTCAGCCAGGAGACCTACCTGCTGCACACCACGGTGCGGGAGAACCTGCGCTACGCCAGGCCCGGGGCCACCGACGCCGAGATCGAGGACGCGGCGCGCGCCGCCCAGATCCACGGCCTCATCGCCAGCCTGCCCGACGGTTACGACACCATGGTCGGCTCGCGCGGGCACCGGTTCTCCGGCGGCGAGAAGCAGCGGATCGCGATCGCCCGGACCCTGCTGCGCGACCCGCGCGTGCTCGTGCTGGACGAGGCCACCAGCGCCCTGGACACCGAAACCGAACGGTCTGTCCAGAGGGCGTTCGACGCCCTGGCCCGGGGCCGCACCACGATCACGATTGCCCACCGGCTTTCCACCGTGCGCAACGCTGATCAGATCGTCGTCCTGGACCACGGCCACGTCGCCGAGGCCGGCACCCACACCAGCCTCGTCGCCGGCAACGGCCGCTACGCCGCTTTGGCCGCCTAAGCGCCCGCGTCCCTGCCCGTCCCTGCCCGCGCCCTGGCCCGCGCCCTGGCCCGCGCCCTGGCCCGCGCCCTCGGCGCGGGAGGCGCTGCCCACCGCGAACGTGCGGTAGTAGCAGGTCCGGTAGCCCAGGTGACTGTGCAGGATGTCGAAAAAGGCCGGGTCGCCCGGCCGGATCAGCCGGTCGGAGTACACGTGCGGGTGCGGTGAGCAGCGCTCGCCGGGGATCGCGTTGACGCCCTCGACGTATTCGCTGCCGAGGTCGTAGAGCACCTTGCTGACCAGGCCGACGCACTCGTTCTCCCGCACCCCGGGCCGGAGGAACTCAGAGAGCTCGGTGTAAGCGGCGTCGACCATCGCGCACGCCTGGCCCAGCAGCGAGATCTCGTCGCGGGGTCTTGGTCCGCCGAGATAAAGCGCTCCGATCTCCGGGTGCTCGAGCACCTCGCGCCCGCTGCCGGTCAGCCGCACCCGGCCGTTTTCGAGGACCACCCCGTGGGTGGACAACCGCAGGCCCGCCCGTGCGTTCTGCTCCACCAGCAGGACCATCTTGCCGGCCCCGTTCATCGCGACAACCGCGTCGAACCTCGATGAACGCGTAGCCGTACCGGTGCGCCACAGCAGCGGCGGGCGCGGTCAGCAGCGAGGAGAACGGGCCGAAGGTCAGCGCCACGTGATCGGAGTTGATGAGTATGAGTGAAAAATTGCTTTGCTCATGCTGATCCCCCCGCATCTGGATCGGCCCCGCCAGGCCCTCCGAGCACGCCCGGTCTCCCGTCGGCATGGTCGGCCTCCAGCCCGTCCGACACCTCCACGTTCTCGCTGACCAGGGAAACCCCAGCCGAGTCGGCCTGCATCTGCAGCAGCGCGGCGAAGTCCTCGCCACCGTGGCCGCGACCGATCAGGCTCTGGACGATCTGGTGCACCGTAGCAGCCACCGGCAGCGGGACCTCGCGTTCCCGCGCTGCCGCCAGCCCGAGGTCGAAGTCCTTGCGCAGCAAGGACGCGGTAAATGTCGGATGGAAGTCGAGGTTCACCAGCGCGGGCGTCTTGTAGCGGGAAAACGTGGAGCCCATCACGCTGTTGTTGAGACACTCCAGCAGCGCGTGCCGACTGACCCCGTATCGCTCGGCGAGGATCGCGACCTCGGCCAGCAACTGAGTCACGATCCCCAGCAGGAGGTTGTGGCACAGTTTCACAATCCGGGCGGTCTCCCCCTCGCCGACGTACGTGGCTCCGGCGCCGAGCAGCTCCAGGTAGGGGCGGGCCTGCTCAAAGGTCTCGCGCGGGCCAGAGACCGCCAGGGTGAGCCGCCCGGCCTCGGCCACCTTCGCGTTGCCCATCACCGGGGCGGCGAGCAGTACGGTACCGCGCTCGGCCAGGCGCTCCCGGACCTGCTGGGAGGCCTCGGCGGAGACGGTCGAGCAGTCGGCCACGATCGCGGGCACGGACGGGGCCGTGAGCAGGCCCCGGGGGCCGAGCAGCACGTCGATCAGATCGTCCGACCCGCCCACCGTGACGAAGACGATATCGGCTGCACCCAGGCCCGCGACCGTGTCGGCGATGCTGGCCCCGCGAGCCGCGAGCGGCTCGGCTTTGGCTTTCGTCCGGTTGTATACCGTCAGGTCACATCCGGCCGCCAGCAGTCGCAGCGCCAGCGCGGACCCCATCCGGCCGGTGCCGAGCCAGCCCAGCCGGTGGGTTAGGTCTGTCCTGGCCATCGGCCACCCCTCGCGTCTACCGCGTCCGAAGCCACGGTGGATCACCGTCCCGGCCGGCCCGCGGGCGCCGGTCAGCGACGATGTGAGCTACTTCACAATCGTTTGCGCAATGAGCGTGCCGTACGGCCCGCCGCTTTGTCAACGGCCTCCAGTCACTACTGGATTGGAATGCAATCGTGTGCAAGACTGGCGCATGGCCGACGGCAGGCTTCCGGCCGCGAGCCGCCACCAGGCCCCGTGGTTTACCGCCGCGGGCGTGGACCGGTGGATTTCGGCCGCATCACCGCCGCGCTGAGCGGCTGGGACAAGTGGTGCGGCGGCTGGAGCCAGGCCGCGGCCGAGCACGCGCAGCTCGGCTCCCCGATCCTGGAGCAGGGCCGTACCCGGTCGGCGGGCGCTCACCTGGCCCAGGCCGCGGTGTACTACCACTTGGCGAAGTTCCTCTTCACCGAGCGGGGACCGACCCGTACGCACGTGCATCTCGGTGTGCGGTCCGTTCGGTCTGGGTGAACTGTGGGAGCAGTTGCCGCAGCTCACCCGGGACGCGTTCACCGCCCCGGTCTGGCGCCGGCGGCGAGCAGGACGCCATCCGGCGCGCGGGGCAGCTCACCCTGGCCGGCCGGACGGATGGGCTGACGATGCCGTTGCTGATCGTGGCCGGGGGCCAGGACCGCATTTTCCCCTGGCAGGAACGCCGTCCGGCTGTGCGACAGTGTGCCGGGCCCAGCCGAGTTCCTGCTACTCGAGCAGGGCAGCCACGGCTGCGCGAACGTGCCTTACCTGCACCATCCCTACAGCGCCGACTGGATGGCCCCGCCAGCTGACCCGTTGAGAGCGGGCCTACCGGTACTGTCGGGCGTTGACCGGAGGAGGCGAGGCAGGTGCCGGACGGAACAGATGACCTGGTCAGGCTGGAGCAGCGGGACGGCGTCGCGGTGGTGATCCTTAACGACCCGGCGCGCCGCAATGTCTTCAGCAGCCGGTTGGTGCACGCGCTGGCCGCGGCTATGGACCGTGCCGAACGCGAGGACGCGACCCGGTGCGTCGTGGTCACCGGAGCCGGGAGCGCCTTCTGCGCGGGGGCGGAAGTGGCGACGCTCCGGGGAGCCGCCGCCGGGGAGTTTGACGACGTGGAAACGGTCTACCAGGGCTTCCTGCGGGTGCGGGACTGCCCACTGCCGACCATCGCCGCCGTCAACGGGCCGGCCGTCGGGGCCGGGTTCAATCTCGCGCTGGCCTGTGATGTACGGCTGGCCGGCCCGGGGGCGCTGTTCGACACACGCTTCACGGCCTTGCGGCTGCACCCGGGCGGTGGCCACGCCTGGATGCTGGCCCGCGCGGTCGGCCAGCAGCAAGCCACCCTCGGCTGCCTGTTCGGCGAGGTCTGGGACGCCCAGGCCGCCGTGGACGTGGGCCTGGTCGCGAAGCTGGTCCGGGAGGGCCTGGTGGACGCGGCCGTCGCGCTCGGCCAGCGGCTGGCGCACCAGGAGAAGGCGTATGTGCAGCGGTTCGTGACCACGTTGCGCTCCGCGCTGTCCATCCCGACGCACGCGGACGCGCTAGCGGAAGAGACCGCGGCGCAGCGGTGGTCCGCGGGGCGCCCGGCCTTCCGCGAGGGCGTCCGGGCCATCGAGGACCGCATCGCCCGGCACGGCTAGCCACCCTACAGTCGTGCCCCCATGCGGCGAGTTGGTGGCGCAGATCAGATTGGGTAGGTGGCGGGTCCGGTGGTGTACTGGCGGCCGGATGGGGTGGTCCACGTGTGGTAGCCGGGCAGGTGCTGGTCCAGTTGCCAACCGGGGGCCTGTTTGGCGTGGTGGTGGTGGCGGCAGCGGGCCCCGGCGTTGCACGCGCAGGTCCATCCGCCGGCTTCCCAGGGGATCGCGTGCTCGAAGTCGCAGCGACTGGCCGCGCGGCGGCAGGGAGGGTAGGTGCATTCCCCGTCGCGTATTTCGACGAGGTGGCGGAGCCGGTCACCGGGGTCGTGGGCGGCGGTGTGGTGCCGGTGGTCGCAGTCGGTGACCGGTATCGGTTCCAGGTCGACGGTCAGGTCCGGGCCGCGCGCCGCCGGGCGCAGCCGCCAGGTCCCCCACCCGTTGGGTGGCCCGGTGCCGCCGCCCGGTGGCCCGGTGGCCGGGCTTGGCTGAGGTTTGGGGCCCGTGCGGCGGCCGGGCCGGGCGCATCCGTGGGCGGTGGGGTGGCCGTGCTGGTCGGTGACGGTCACGCACCAGGTGGTGGCCGGGCTGCCCGCGGCGGCGGTGGCCATGGTCCGGGCTAGCGCGGCGTCGACCGGGCCGAAGCCGGCGGCCTCGCCCGGGTGCTCGGCCAGGCCGAGCAGGGTGGCCAGCGGGATCGTCAGGTTGATCCGCGCCGCCGGGCCAGTCGCGTGACCGGCCGGGCCGCCTTCACCGGCCGGGCTGTGATTACTGGCCGGGCTGTGATCGCTCGCCTCGCCTTGCGCTCCGCTGGCCGCCGGCCGCCCTTCACGGGCCGGGCCGCGCGTACTGGACCGGCCGGCTTGAGGTCTTTGGCCGTGGTCACCGGTTAGGCCGTCTTTCCCGGTTGCGCGGGGTGCCTGCTCGCCCTGACCGGAGCCGCCCGGTTCGGGCTGCCCCGGGGTGGGGCGGGTGTCCTGGCCGAGCAGGAAGTCCAGGTAGGCGCGGACCCGCAGCTGGTCCATGGTGCCGGGTACCCCGGCGGTTTTCAGCTCGGTCGCGCGGCTGCTGATGGCCTGGTCGGCGGCCAGCGCCTCATCGGGCGGCAGCCCGGACCCGCAGATCGCCGCGGTGCCGGCGTCTTCGCGCCACAGTTCCACCCGGGCATCGCGCTGGGCCTGCTCGCGGCGCTGCCGGGCGGCGCCGGGATCACGCGCAGCACGGCCCGCCCGATCGCGACGCGGATCTGCCCCGGGGTCTTCCCGGCGATACCGGCGATCACGGACGCTTCGGCGGCGGCCGCGCCGGTGTCATCGAGCACCCGGGTAGCCTCGGCGATGATCTGGGCCTTGTAGACGTCGATCAGGCCCTCGCGCAGGGCGCGGGCCGTGCCGGGGAGGCGGACAGCCAGATCGTGGGCCAGCGGGGCCATCCGTTCGGCTGCGCGCCGGGAGCAGGCCAGGGCGACGGCAAGCTCGTCGGCGCAAAACTTCCCCCACTGCGCCGGGATCTTTCCCCCGCGCGCGTCGCCGGGGCCGCGGGGCCTCCCCGGGCCGTCAGAGCGTCCGGGGCCGCTGGGCGTACCGGGATGACCAAGGTCGCCAGGGCTCGCCGGACCGCCGGAATCGCCGAAACCAGTAACGGGACGGCGGCAAATCAGCTCCGCGACCGCCGACAGCCGCCCGGCGGCGGCCCAGGCTTCGGTTTTCTGCCAGGCCACCAGAACACCGATCAGCTCATCATCGCCGATGTCCGCGTACCCCTGCTCCGTCCAGCTGACCTGGTCAGCGAACCCGGCCAGCGCGGGCCCCGGCAGCGCGGTATCAAGCGCATCACCCGAAGCAAACCCGCTGTTACCGCGGGCCACGGGAACATCGCCCTCCGCGAGAATACTCTCATCGCGTGGCTCGCGGCCCGCAGACGGCCCGTCCCGCATAACCCTATCCCGTCCCATAGATACTTTTACATAGCAGTTTATCGAACAAAGCATCGAATAGCAATGACTTGCAGGCATAGTTATCGGATATCCGCAACCATTCCGCCCGTTAGTTCGCAGCTGACCTGTCGGTTCCTCACATGAGGAGGCGGCGCAGGTGACGGTTTCTCATCTGATATGCCGGGTGCCTGCAGGGGGGCCTGGAGGCAGGTTCCTGCCTTCTCATCTGATGTGGCGGAAACGGGCCGGATTCTCAACCGATCTGTCGGTGGCCACGGCTGCCCCGCCCTCGCCTATGTGGCGGGCCGCAGGTCAGCAGCACTCGGCCCGACAGGTTCGGTGAGAACCGACACCGCCCGGCCAGACAAGCAAGGTCCATCTCGACGGCGACGGCTGTCCTCTGCCAATGAACATTCCTCTTTGTCAATTAACGTTGCTCGACTGGGGGCTTCTGCCGCTACAGTTTCCTCACTGCGTGACCGTATGAGGACGGAGCGTGACTTGTGGGGCAGTCTGCGGTGGCCGGGGATGCCGATCCGGAGTTCGAGCTGTGTTATGCCGATGAGCGAGGAGCCGAGCGCTGCGAGTTCCCGGCTTCATGGCTGGCGCTGCGACCGGAGAGGTTCCTCCCGGTCCGGGAGTTCCGGTGGGCGAGAGGCCAGAGGCACCTGCCCGGCCTGTGGTGGGCGGTGACAACCGGATCGCATGTCGGGTACGAGTCCTGGCTTGAGCGGGATCACGTGATGCTGCTGGACTTTGACCCGCGGGTGGCCGCGATCGCGGCGCAGCCGTTCTGGCTGCGCTGGCGTGATGATGCCGGGCGGTCCCGGCGTCACGCTCCGGACTTGTTCGCCCGGATGGCCGACGGGTCCGCCGTGGTCATCGACGTGCGTCCCGATGACCGGATCGGGCCGCGGGACGCGGAGGCCTTCGACGCCACCGGCAGGGCATGCGAGCTGGCCGGGTGGGGCTTCAGGCGGGTGGGCGTCCCGGACCCGGTGCGGGTGGCGAACGTCGCGTGGCTGGCGAGGTACCGGCATCAGCGGTGCGGCTCGCCGGACGTGGCCGGCCTGCTGCTGAGGGTCTTCGCCGGCCCGGCCCCGCTGATGGTCGGGGCGGCTGCCGCGGGGGACCCGCTGGCGGTCCTGCCGGTCTTGTTCCACCTGATGTGGCGGCACGTCCTGGTCGCGGACCTGGCCGTCAGGCTGACCCCGGAGACCCTTGTCAGTCCCGGCGGCGCCCGGTGACCGGGGCCGGGCGTCCGGGCGGTCTCGGCATCGGGGACCGGGTCCGGTTCGATGGCCGCGACCAGACGGTCATCGGGGTGTCCGGGCCGGCTGTCCGCCTGGCCGATGCCGGCGGGAAGGTCGTCACCGTCAGCGTGTCCGGCCTGCTGGCAGCGGAGGGCTTTACCGTGCTGGATGACTGGCCGCGCCCGGGGATGCCGCAGGTCTCGGTGCTTGACGGCCTGCCCGGGGAGGCAGTGCAGGAGGCCCTGCGGTGGCAGCGGCACATCGTCGAGGTGCTGCTGGGAGTCCCGCCGGACGCGGGGAGGGGAACGGCCCCGCGGCCGGAGTACGACCCGGCGGTGTTCACGCTGACCCGCAGGGAGCAGGCCAAGGCGGCCGAGCTGACTGCCGCCGGGCACCCGGTGACCGCGAGCGCGATCGCCAAGCGGCGGCGCCGTTACCAGGAGCAGGGCCTGGCCGGCATGGCCGATCACCGGGCCGGCAGGCGGATGCCCCCGCACGGCCGGGCCGGTGCCGCCGTGGTCGCGGCCATGCGCCGGGCGATCGGCGAGGCTGCGGACGAGCCGACGCGGACGGCGGCGTTCGTGTTCCGGCGGACGAGGCAGATCCTCGCGCAGGCGGGCGGGGACGAGACGGGGGGCCTGCCGTCGGAACGGACGCTTTACCGCCTGTTCAGCCGGCTGGATGCGGGCCGGCACACGACCGGGTTGGCGAGGACCCGCCGGTCGCTGGCTGCCCGCCCCGAGGGACCGTTCGGCCAGGTGGCGGCAGCCGCGCCCGGTGACCTGATGCAGATCGACTCGACGCCGCTGGACGTCCTGGTCCGCCTGGACAACGGGATCCCGGACCGGGTGGACCTGACCGGAATCATCGACGTCGCGACCCGGACGGTGACCGCAGCGGTGCTGCGGCCGACGACGAAGTCGGTGGATGCGAGCGTGCTGCTGGCCCGGACCGTCACCCCGGAGCCGATGCGGCCGGGCTGGCCGGAGGCCATGAGGATGTCGGAGTCCGCCCTGCCGTTCCGGCGGATGCTCAGCATCGACGAGCGGCTGGAGCATGCCGCGGCCCGCCCGGTCATCATCCCCCAGGTGATCGTCGTCGACCACGGCAAAGTATTCGTCTCGGAGTCCTTCAAGGCGTCCTGCGCGTTCCTGGGCATCAGCTTCCAGCCCGCCCGCAAGGCCACCGGGACCGACAAGCCGCACATTGAGCGGATGCTGGGGTCGGTCGCGACGATGTTCGCCCAGTACGTGTCCGGCTATACCGGCCGGAGCCCGGAATACCGCGGCCGCGGCACCGAGGACAAGGCGGTGTGGTCGCTGCCCGAACTGCAGAACCTGCTCGACCAGTGGCTCATCGCGGAATGGCAGAACCGGCCCCATCACGGGCTCCGCGACCCGCTGCACCCGGGCCGGGCGTTCACCCCGAACGAGAAGTACGCCGCCCTGACCGAGACCGCCGGTTACGTGCCGCTGGCCCTATCGCCCGATGACCACGTCGAGCTGCTTCCCGCGACATGGCGGGCCGTGAACGCCTACGGCATCAAGATCAGCCGCCGCGTCTACGACGGAGCGGAGCTGAACCCGCTGCGGATGCAGCATTCCGGGGTCCCTGCCCGCAAAGGACTGTGGGAGGTCCACCACGACCCCTACGACGTCTCCCGGGTCTGGGTCCGCGATCACTGGAACGGCGGCTGGATCACCGTGTTCTGGACCCAGCTGCACCGGGTCGCCGCCCCGTTCGGGGAACTGGCCTGGGACCACGCCCGCAAGCTGCTGCCCGCCGCCACCGAGGCCGAGCTCGCCGACGCGGTCGAGGACCTGCTCACCCGGGCCGGACAGGGACCCGGCGACGGGAACGTGCCAGGGACAGCGCCCGGCAAGCGGGCCCGGCGGGTCGCCGGCCGCACCCGGGCCGTCCAGCCCGCCACGCAGGCAGAGCCGGAGCCGCGGGAAGGACCGGCCGGTGAAGAGCCTGACGGCGGGGCGGGCAGCCGGCGGCCATCGTCCCGATGCCGATCTTCGACCCGTTCCGCGAGGCGGAGAAGTGGCGGTGACCCCGCCCGCCGCGGGCAGCGCCGATCCTGCGATCCAGCTGACCACGCTGCCCGGATGGCGGCAGTTCGTCGCGGCCGTGCCATCGATCCCGCACCTGCTCGCCGAGCAGGACTGGCTCTGGCTCGAGGACGGCAAGCGCGCCGCGCATGACGAGGAGCGACTGGAGCACCATTCCCGGCTGGTCGTGGTCCAGACCCCGGTCATCGGGCGGATCGTCAGGCGAGGCGGGGACCTGATCCGGATGAACCGCATCGCCCATTACGGGCGGTCCGGGCTGATGGTGTCCGGGCCGGCCCGGACCGGGAAGACCACGGCTGTCACCCAGCTCGGCAAGACCGCTGAGGTGACCCACCGGCACCGGAACCCGCACTCCCGCGACGACATCCCCGTCATTTACATCACCGTCCCGCCGGCCGCGACCGGCAAGATGATCGCGATGGAGCTCGCCCGGTTCCTCGGCCTGCCGGTTCCCCGCCGGGCCAACATCACCGACGTGATCGAGTCGGTCTGCGGCATATGCCTGGACACCCGCGTGACCATGATCATCGTCGACGAACTGCACAACCTGGACATGAGCACCCGCGCCGGCGGCGAGGCATCAGACACCCTGAAGTACTTCTCCGAGAGGCTGCCGGCCACCTTCGTCTACGCGGGCATCGGACTGGACCGCGGGGCCCTGCTGGCCGGCCCGCGAGGCGACCAGGTCGCCGGCCGGTTCACCCTGATCCCGACCAGCGCGTTCACCCCCGGCCAGGAATGGTCCGCCCTCATCGCCGCGATCGAGGGCGCCCTGCGGCTCTACCGCCACAAGGACGGCACCCTCGTCACGCTCGCGGACTACCTGCACCGCCGCACCCGCGGCATGATCGGAAGCCTGCTCTGGCTCATCCGCGACGCATCCTGCCAGGCCATCCTCGACGGCACCGAGAAGATCACCAGGAAGGGCCTCGACCAGATCACCGTCGACATGACCGCCCAGGCACCGCCCCGCACCGGAACCGCAAAGCGGTGACGAACATGCTGCCGCGCGACCGCGGCAAGCAGATCCTGGCCGACCACGCCGCCGGGAAGCCGGTCCGCGAGATCGCGAGAGCCTACGGGCACTCGCCCGCCACGGTCCGGGACTACGTCCACGGGCGCCGGACCCCAGGTCAGCCCGCAGCCCGGGCCGACGACTTTGCGCCGTTCGCCGGCTACTGCCGGCAGCGGCTAGCCGACGACCCTCACCTGAGAACCCCCGCCCTGCTCGCAGAGCTGACAGGCCTGGGCCTGGACGGTTCCAGGGCAACGTTCTACCGGGGCCTGGAGCGCCATGGCATCCAGCCGCATCCCTGCCCCGGCTGCTACCCCGCGAGGATCAGCGGATACGCCCCGCTGGCCGCAGCCCGCCACTCTCAGCCGGCCCCGCTGCCGGTGCCCGCCGCCCCGGTGAACGGCGAAACGCTGGCATCGTTCCTCAGCCGCCTCGCCGCTGCCAACCGAACCAGCCCCGACACCCTGCTGGACATCCTCCCGCCCTGGTTCCGCGTCAAGACCCGCTGGCACGACGACCGCTGGCAGCACGACCAGCTCCTTCCCTGGGCAAATGACGCCGCCGCAAGGCTCGCCGTGACCAGCGGCTCGACCGCCGCAGCCATCAAGAACGCGCTCCCCGCCTTCGGCGGGAAGCGCGGCCAGCCCGCGCGAGCCGTCACCGCATGCCGCCTCTGCACAGCAGCCCGCCGCATCCGGCAGCCGGTCCCGGTGCACCTGCCGGCCCACCACCACGTCTGCCTCAGGCACGGCATCTGGCTGTCCGGGCCGGGAGCCCCGCAGTTCAGCGTCCGCGGCTGCCCTGACATCCTGGCGGCCGAACGCCGGGCACGCCGGCTTCTCCGCCGCTGCTCCATCGAGCAGCTGATCTACTCCAGGGTCCAGGCACCCGCAGACCAGGCCGACCGCGCATGGAAACGCAGGATGATCGCCCTCATCCAGTCCAGCCCCCGGCCGGTTACCGAATCCAGCCCGCAGGCACTGTTCCAGGCCGCGGCCTACCCCGATGCCATCGCCGCCGCCGCGGCCTGCGCCAGCCGCAAAAGCTCGCCCTGAGCAATCTTTATCGGCAAGAGCAACCCCCGGCCGCCATCAGAAACGGGTAAAGCGGACATCACGGCGGCCACAGATTGACAATGAAGATTCCTCTTCACAGGTCAGAAGCACGGGTCGAGCAATCTTCGTTGTCATAGGACAGCGACGGCCACCTGGGCCTCAAGGCCACCAATGACGGCATGGACGTCCGGGCCAGCTGCGGCGTCATCCTGGACTTGGAGAACGCCTACGCCACCGCGTTCCAGATCCAGACCTCGGCCGGCGGCACGACCAGGACCTCGATCTACTCCACCACCACCGGCACCGGCGGCACCCGGAACCTGACGGTCTCCGGCACTGGGCGATACATCCGCAGGTACGGCACCACTCGCGCCACCGGCTACGGATACTCCCCGCGGGGATTCCAGGTATTCGGGACCTGACCCGCGCGTGACACGGCGGCCGCGGACCTGGTCCGCAGTCCTGCCCGCCGCTCCGTCGTCCGGTGGATCTCGCCTCGCCGCCGCTCGAAGGTGCTGCGCCCCGGGTGCCCATGGGCGGCCGCACGTGTCAAGATGACGGCATGGTGGATCCACGTGCGGGACAGCCCGCTGCTACTGAGGATCTGGTGGACGTCGCGAAGCTGGTTACGGCGTACTATACGGTCCATCCCGATCCCGGAGACCCCGTACAGCGGGTGTCGTTCGGCACCTCGGGTCACCGCGGATCCGCGTTCACGGCGACGTTCAACGAGGATCACATCCTGGCCACCACCCAGGCGATCTGTGAGTACCGCGCCGCCCAGGGCATCGACGGGCCGCTGTACCTGGGTGTTGATACGCACGCGCTGTCCGAGCCGGCCCAGGTCAGTGCGCTGGAGGTGCTGGCCGCGAACAGCGTGCACGTGCTGACCGACGCGCGAGACGGGTACACGCCGACCCCCGCCGTCTCCCGTGCGATCCTGGCGCACAACCTGTCCGGGAAGGGCCCCCGCGCTGACGGGATCGTCGTCACTCCCTCGCACAATCCGCCGCCCGACGGCGGTTTCAAGTACAACCCGCCCGACGGCGGCCCCGCTGGCACCGATATCACCCGGCAGATCCAGGACCGCGCGAACGAATTGCTCGCCGACGGTCTCAAGGGGGTGCGCCGGATCCCGTACGCCCGGGCGACCGCGGCCGATACCACCGGGACGTTCGACTTCCTCGACGACTACGTGTCGGCGCTGGACCGGGTCGTGGACCTGGCCGCGATCAAGAACGCCGGGATCCATATCGGCGCTGACCCGCTCGGCGGGGCGAGCGTCGCTTACTGGGGCGAAATCGGCGAGCGGTACGGCTTGGACCTGAACGTCGTCAACCCCCACGTCGACCCCACATTCCGGTTCATGACCCTGGACTGGGACGGCAAGATCCGGATGGACTGCTCATCGCCGTACGCGATGGCCAGCCTGATCGACCGCCAGCACGAGTTCACGATCGCCACCGGGAACGACACCGACTCCGACCGGCACGGCATCGTCACCCCGGACGCGGGGCTGCTCAACCCCAACCACTACCTCGCGGTCGCCATCGATTACCTCTTCCGGCACCGGGACGGCTGGCCGCCCCATGCCGCCGTGGGCAAGACCCTGGTCAGCTCGTCGATGATCGACCGGGTTGCCGAGGGCCTGGGCCGGCCGCTGCTGGAGGTGCCGGTCGGGTTCAAATGGTTCGTGCCCGGGCTGCTGGACGGGTCCGTGGCCTTCGGCGGTGAGGAGAGCGCCGGGGCGTCGTTCCTGCAGCGCGACGGATCGGTATGGACCACGGACAAGGACGGGATCATCCTCGCCCTGCTCGCCTCGGAGATCACGGCCGTGACCGGCCGTTCACCGTCGCAGCTCTACAGCGAGCTGACCGAACGCTACGGGGCGCCCGCCTACGCCCGCATCGATACCGCGGCCACGCGGGAGCAGAAGGCGGCGCTGGCCAAGCTCTCCCCGGAACAGGTCACGGCCAGCGAACTCGCGGGCGAGAAGATCACCGCGGCGCTGACCGAGGCCCCCGGCAACGGCGCCCCGATCGGCGGCCTCAAGGTCGTCACCGCAGCCGGCTGGTTCGCCGCCCGCCCGTCGGGCACCGAGGACGTCTACAAGCTCTACGCCGAGTCCTTCCGCGGGCCTGACGATCTCGCCGCGATCCAGAAGCAGGCGCAGGAGATCATCGCCGCCGCCATCGGCTGAATTCCGTTACCACCACCGACCGGGCGCCAGCCGCCGACCGGGCCGATCTGGGCGCCGGCCGAGCATGCCCGGACGCGCCCCCGGCTCTCGAGGGACGGCCCCTGAGATGACGGCGACCGCGCCAGGTGTAACTATGGCGCAGCCTGGTCAACAGCAGCCTGGTCGAGGTGCCACCGCACGATCCGGAACCCGTGGCTGATCGCGCCGGCGAGCGCCGCACGGTCGAACTGACCGTCGTCGCGGCGCGGGATGGGGATGAAGCGAGCGGTCCGGGGGCTGGCGTCGGTCATAATCGCCAGAAGGCGGCCGATCTCGCCCGGCCCGGCCACGATGTCCGGGCGGGCCCGTACGTCGCGCCCGGCGAGGCGGATTCGTTCCGGGCGGCCCGGTTCGAGGTTGAGCTTCCACCTCCCGCCCCGGGAGTGAGGAGAGAGCCCTCGTAGCGGACATAGCTGACCGGCTGGCGGTACGACTTTCCCGTACGCCGGCCCGTCAGGTAGAGCAGCATCAGGTTCTTGCTGAGCGGCGTGCGGAACGGCAAGGCCAGGAGCAGGCGCATGGGCACATTGATGGTCCGCATCGCCGTTGCCTGCAGGCGCGTTGGCTGCGGCCTGAGTTGCGTGGTGGTCATCGTTTTCTCCTGTCGTGGCCGGTCGTTCATGACCAGCAGCGTCCCCGTCAGGCCAGGACCGCGCCGCCGGCCACGTCGATGGTGATGCCGCTGATCCATGAGGATCGCTCCGAGGCGAGGAACAGGGCGGCCTGCGCGACGTCTCCGGGGGTGCCGAGCCGGCGGATGGGATGGCTGTCACGTAGCTGGTCCTGGACGGCCGGGGGGATCTGCGCCCGGTTGCGCTCCGTCAGAATGGTCTCGGGCGCGATGCAGTTAGCTCGTATGCCGAACGGACCTGCCTGGGCCGCAATCTCCCTGGTCAGAAGTTCGATACCAGCTTTCGCCGCGGCGTAGGCGATCGGCGATGCCGGGGTGGGGCGGCGGGCGGCCGCCGATGACATCGTGATGATGTTTCCACGGTGGCGGCGCTTCATACCCGGCAGGAACGCCTTGAGGGTCAGGAACGTGGCCGTCAGGTTGATGTCGACGGACTCCCGCCACCCGGCTTCGCTGATCTCCTCCAGGGACCCGGGGCGCACGGGGCTGCCGCCCGCGTTGGCGACCACAAGGCCGGCGCCAAGATTCTCCTCGATCGACGCCCGCATCTCTTCGATCTGCTCGTACTGAGTGAGATCGGCGACGCCGGCGAAGGCCCGGCCGCCCGCCTTCTCGATCTGGCCGGCGACGGCGGCCACCGCGCCGGCGTCGCGGCCATGGACGACGACGGCCGCGCCGGCTTCCGCGAAGAGGGTGGCGATAGCCGCTCCGATTCCGCGCGAACTCCCGGTCACGAGCGCGATCTGGCCGTGCAGGTCGTCCATGGCTCTCTCCCGCGTGTGGCCGCGCTCCGGACCGTTCATTTCAGTCAGACACTATGTACAAATTAAATGGCCGCCGGTAATTCTGTCAATCGACGACCCGGGCTTGGTTCTGGGCGGCCAGGATCGGCAGGGCCCGCGTCCCCCGGCTGGGTGTGCACCCCACTGGGTCGATTCGCCCACCTCTTCGGGGTGACGAGCACGTGGTCCATCCGGGGCGGGGCGATCCCGGGGGGCCGCCGTCGCCGCCTGGCCGGTACAGGAAGGGGGCGTGCGCTCCACCAGGACCATCCCGGTGACCTCGGTGTAGCAGGCACTGGCCAGATCCAGGTCAGTGACCGTAACGTCGACGTGGGACAGCCGCAGTATTCCCACCCGTGCCCTCTCCGGGAGCGTGTCAGCGTCACGAAGAAATGCGCGGGCGGCGGGTTGCGGTCCGCCGTGCGCTGTGTCACAAAACCTAAATCTGGTGTCCCGGCCGTTTTGCGCGTCCGGTCACGGATGCGGCCGCCCAGATCAGCCACTGGCTGGCCTGGCGGTTTCGCCGAGCCGGATCCGACGAGCCCAGAGGCCATCTCATGACCCTGACCGACGCCGAGGTCAGCAAGCTGGCCACCGATCTGTACGATGCGCGCCAGACCGGGGTGGCGATCCCGCCGCTGACCGCGCAGCACGCCGGCCTGACGATGGCCGACGGCTACCGGGTGCAGCAGGAACTGGTCGCCATCCTCACCGCCGAGGGCGAGCGCATCGTCGGCTACAAGCTCGGGCTGACCAGCGCACCGATGCAGCAACTGCTCGGCGTTGATTCGCCGGACTTCGCTCCCGTACTGTCGTCGCAGGTGAACCCGGACGGCGCCGCGGTCGCCGCCGCCTCGTTCATTGCCCCGCGGGTGGAAGCCGAGATCGCGCTGGTGCTGCGGGAAGACTTGCGCGGGCCGGACTGCACGGCCCTCGACGTCGCCGCGGCCATTAGCGGCGCGGTACCGGCGCTGGAGATCGTCGACAGCCGGATCGCGGCGGAACGGGCCCGTCCGTTCCGGACGCATTAGACAGACTGGTCTACCTAGGTCAAGCAGCCGCCGGTGGCGTGGAGGGCAGCCCGGGCGTGCACGGGCAGGCTCAGGCTGGCCGCGTTAACATTCTCGCGCAGGTGCGACTCCGAGGATGTCCCGGGGATCAGCAGGATGTTCGGGGAGCGGTGCAGCAGCCAGGCCAGCGCGACCTGCTGGGGGGAGGCGCCCAGCCGCGCCGCGACCTCCTCCAGCGTGGCCGCCTGCGCCGGGGCGAACCCGCGCAGCGGGAAGAACGGGACGAAGGCGATGCCGTCGGCCGCACACTGGTCGAGCAGCGGGTCATCCTCCCGGTGGGCCAGGTTGTACCGATTCTGGACGCAGACGACGCGCGCCACCGTCCGCGCCTCGGCCAGCTGGTCCAGGGTGATGTTGCTGAGCCCCAGGTACCTGATCAGCCCCTGGCTCTGCAGCTCGGCCAGAACGCCGAACGGCTCGGCGACCGAACCGGGGCCCGGGCGCCCCTCCGGGTCCCCGGCCCGCAGGTTGACCACGTCCATGGCCTCGAGCCCCAGGTGCCGGAGGTTGCCGTGCACCGAAGTGATGAGATCCTCCCGGGACAGGGCCGGGCGCCAGGACCGGTCGCGGGCGCGGCGATACCCGACCTTGGTGACGATGTGCAGGCTCTCCGGGTAGGGGTGAAGCGCCTCCCGGATCAGGTCGTTGACGATGTCCGGGCCGTAAAGGCCGGCCGTATCGATGTGCGTCAGGCCCAGTTCGGCGACCCTGCGCAGCACGCGGATCGCGGCGCCGCGATCGGGCGGCGGTCCCCACACGCCCGGCCCGGCCAGCTGCATCGCGCCGAAGCCCATCCGGGTGAGGGTCAGGTCCCCGGTGAGCGGGAAACTTCCGCCGCTGACGTCACCGTTCATAGCGAGCCACCTGAATCAGTCGTGCCCGCACCGGCCAGTTTCCCCACCGGAACGCCGCGCCGGGCGCGCGGGGGCCGCAGCTCGCGCAGCGCGGACTGGGCGTGGGCATCCTGAGCGAGTCCATGGCCAGGACCGGGCACGGCAGGCCAACGGCGCTCTTCGTCGACGACATCCGGACTCCCGCGGTTCTTGCGGTGATCTGGACCCTCGCGGTGTCACCGGCACTGCGGGAACTCATCACCCAATGCCGGGCCGCCTTCCGCCTGGGCTAGCGCCCCGGCCTAATCAGGGCAGGCCTCGCCGCAGCCGCGGCGGGGCCTGCTCCGTCAGTGCGTGACCTTGTCCGAACGGTGCGGCAGCTTCCAGCCCGGGCGGACAAAGTGACAGGTGTAGCCGTCGGGATAACGCTCCAGGTAGTCCTGATGCTCGGGCTCGGCTTCCCAGAACGGACCAGCGGGCTCGACCTCGGTGACCACCTTGCCCGGCCACAGACCCGAGGCGTCGACGTCTGCGATGGTGTCCTCGGCGATCTGCTTCTGCTGGTCGCTGGTGTAGAAGATGGCCGACCGGTAGCTCGTCCCGATGTCGTTGCCCTGCCGGTTCCGCGTGGTCGGGTCGTGGATCTGGAAGAAGAACTCGAGCAGATCCCGGTAGGAGATCTTCTCCGGGTCGAAGATGATCTCGATGGCCTCGGCGTGGCCGCTGTGGTTCCGGTAGGTCGCGTTCGGCACGTCGCCACCGGTGTACCCGACTCTCGTGGAGATCACGCCGGGGAGTCTGCGGACGAGATCCTGTACTCCCCAGAAGCATCCCCCCGCGAGGATGGCCTTCTCGGATTCGTGGGTCACTGCCATGCACCTCCGGGGTCGCCCGCCTGTCCGGGCCGCGGGGCCGACGGGCCGCGGGGCCGCTGCCGGTGGCAGCTGCGCGGGACGCTGAGTCCAAGATATCTCGTGCATAGCATCCCGGGCCGGTCGACGGCTAGCCGGCCCCTGGACCTAAGTCGCCGTCGGCCGGGCTCAGGTCGGCGGCCTCACCGAAGATGACCAGCACGTCGCCGACCTGCAGGCGCAGGTCGCGGGCCGGGCTGGCGACCAGCTGCCCGTTGGGGTGACGGACCAGCAGCGGCACGGCCGGCCCGCGCAGTTCCTTGATGGTCCGGCCCACCAGCGGGGACCCCTCGGTGATCGCCAGCTCCTCCAGCCGCAGGTCGTGGTGACCGGCCCGGGCGACGTCGAAGAACTCCACCACGTGCGGCCGGACGGCCAGGTTCGCCATCCGCCGGCCGCTGGTCGCGTACGGCGAGACCACGTGGGTGGCGCCCGCCCGGTACAGCCGGTCGGCCGACTGCTCGCGCGCGGCCCGGGCCACGATGAGCAGATCCTGGCTGAGGGAGCGGGCGACGATGGTGATGAAGACGTTCTCCGCATCCGAGTCGACCGCGCAGATCAGTCCCTGGGCGCGTTCGATCCCGGCCTCCCGGAGCACCGCCTCGTCCGAGGCGTCGCCGATCAGGTAGCACCAGTCCTCCTGGTCCAGATCCGCCTTCAGCCCGGGCTCGCTGTCCACGACGACGAACGGCACATGCCCAGCGGCCAGCTCTCGCGCGACGGCCCGGCCGACCCGCCCGTAGGCGCACACGATGAAGTGCCCGTGCAGCTCGTCAAGGCGGCGGCGCATGCGGCGGCTCCGCGAAAACAGGCTGACCCGGCCCTCCACGATCGCCGCGGCGGCCAGGGCCAGGATGACGAAGAACAGGCCGACGCCGAGGAAGGCCAGCCCGGCGGTGAACACCAGTTCGCCGGTCGAGAGATGATTCCCCTGGGAAAACCCGACTGTGGTCAGCGTCAGCAACGTCATCGACACCGCCACCCACGGCGGGTAGCCGAAGCTCAGGTAGCCCACGATCCCCACGCCGGTCAGCACCGCCAGCGCGATGGTGACGAGCGCGCCACGGGAGAGCCGGAACCGCAATTTCATCCATCCCGCCTCCCCCGGGTTGCGGCTGCGTGCGGACGCTGCGGAACATCACCCGCCAGATCAAGCTTGACCTGCGGCGATGGCGCAGCCAGGGGCGAAAGGCCTATCCGCCACGGGAAATGCCACGGTAATACCACTGGCCACACCGGAGGACCGCGATCTCAGGGAGGGCGTCCACCGCGGCCATCAACGGGATCGTTCGCACTCGCCCGGCCGCGGACGGGCGCCTAACGCCCCGCGAACCTTGACCGTGTACCCCAGCGCCCGGCCGGAACCTTGCCTTGTCCGCTAAAGCCCCGCGGGGACCTTGCCCTTGTCCTCATGCTGCCGGACGGCGTCCGGCCCCCCGGCGGGCGCCAGTTCACCGGGCGGTTCCGACGTCAGCTGCGGGCCGGACGCGGGCGTCGCGGCCGCCAGGGCGTCCGGCACCGGCAGCGGCGGGCGGTGACGGTAGCCGGGGTGGCTGTCAGCGTGGAACACCATGATCAGCCAGAACGCCATCAGGGGCAGGGCCACGACCGGCGCGAGGATGGCAACCATGTTCGATCCGCTCATGTCCATGACCCTTCTGCACGTGAGGCCGGCGTGGCGCCCCGGTCACTGTGAGCGTGGCGGGGCGGCTTCGCGGTCACGCAGGGCCGCAAGTCCCGGGCCGCCGGGACGACGGTCCCGGTAGACAACCTGGAAGACTGGACAACGACGGCCCGCCGGTTGTTCGATGGCTACCCGACGATCAAGGGGAAAGAGTCTCTGACATGGCCAGTACGCCTCAGTCGCTTACCGGGATCGACCTCGCCGAGGCCGCGGAACTCGCCGCTCAGCTGCGGGTTGATTCCGTCCGGTCCAGCACCAGCGCCGGATCCGGCCATCCCACGTCGAGCATGTCCGCCGCCGACCTGCTGGCGGTGCTCATCGGCCGGCACCTGCGTTACGACTGGGACAACCCGCGCAGTGACGCCAACGACCACCTGATCTTCTCCAAGGGCCATGCCTCCCCGCTGCTCTACTCCATCTACAAGGCGGTCGGGGTGGTATCCGACGAGGAGCTGATGACCGGGTACCGGCGCTTCGGGTCCCGGCTGGAGGGTCACCCCACGCCGGCCCTGCCGTGGGTGGACGTCGCCACCGGATCGCTGGGCCAGGGACTCCCGGACGGGGTGGGGGTCGCCCTGGCCGGCAAATACCTCGATCGGCTCCCGTACCGGGTCTGGGTGCTGTGCGGGGACAGCGAGATGGCGGAAGGCTCCATCTGGGAGGCCATCGACAAAGCCTCGTACTACCAGTTGTCCAACCTGATCGCGATCGTCGACATCAACCGGCTCGGCCAGCGCGGGCCGACCGAGCTGCAGTGGGACCTCGAGACCTACGCCCGGCGGGCGGGGGCGTTCGGCGCGCGGGTCCTGACCATCGACGGACATGACCTGGCCGAGATCGACCACGCCCTGGCCACCGCGGGGGACACCTCCGGCCACCAGCCGACCGTGGTGCTGGCCCGCACCATCAAGGGGCGCGGGTTCTCCGAAGTCGAAGACCGGAACGGCTGGCACGGCAGGCCCTTTCCCGCGGAGATGGCCAAACGCGCGATCGCCGAGCTCGGCGGTGAGCGCCACCTGACCATCCGGGGCCCGCGGCCCAGCCCGGCTCCGAAGCCCCCGGCAGCGGCGGCAGCGGGCGGCGCGGTGGCAGCCGGGCCCACGGCGACGTACTCGATCGGCGATCCGGTCGCGACGCGCAAGGCGTACGGCGACGCCCTCGTCGACCTCGGCGCTGAGAATCCCCGGATCGTCGCCCTGGACGGCGAAGTCAGCAACTCCACTCACGCGGACGAATTCGCAAAGGCGTACCCGGGACGCTACTTCGAGATGTTCATCGCCGAGCAGCAGCTTGTCGCCGCGGCCGTTGGGCTCAGTGTCCGGCACTACGTCCCCTTCGCCTCCACCTTCGCCGCCTTCTTCACCCGTGCCTACGACTTCATCCGGATGGCGGCCATCTCGCAGGCGAACGTCCGGCTCTCGGGCTCCCACTCGGGTGTGGAGATCGGCGCCGACGGCCCGTCCCAGATGGCGCTGGAAGACCTGGCCATGATGCGCGCGGTGCACGGGTCAACGGTGCTGTACCCGAGCGACGCCACGAGCACAGCCGCCCTTGTGCACGCGATGGCCGGCCGGGCCGGGGTCAGCTACCTGCGGACCACCCGCGGGAGCTACCCGGTCCTGTACGGCGGCACGGAAGCCTTTCCCATCGGGGGGTCGAAGGTCCTGCGCTCGAGTCAGCGGGACGTGGTGACGCTGATCGGTGCGGGGGTGACCTTGCACGCCTGCCTGGCCGCCGCCGATCGTCTCGCCGCGGACGACATCCACGCCCGTGTCATCGATGTGTACTCGGTTAAGCCCATCGACACCGAGACGCTCGTCGCCGCCGCGGCGGTGACCAACGGCCGCCTGATCGTGGCCGAAGACCACCACCCAGAAGGCGGGCTCGGCTCCGCCGTCACCGACGCCCTGCTGGAGGCGGGCCCGCAGAAGCTGTGGGTGACGCACCTGGCCGTCCGGGAGATGCCAGGCTCGGGCACCGGGGATGAACTGCTGGCCGCGGCCGGGATCGATGCTCGGCACATCGAGTCGGCCGCCCGCGGCCTGCTCAATGCCACCTGACCGCGCAACGGCCCCGGGCCGTGGTGTGATCGGCCTGCAGTGGCTCCGGTCCCGTGACGCGGGCCTGTCCGCGCTGCGCCGGGCCGGCCGGGCCGCGATCGTCATGCCGGCCATGCTGGCGCTGGCCGAGAAGGTCATCGGGGACGCGACGATGGCCACATTCGCCGCGTTCGGTTCGCTCGCGATGGTGCTGTTCGTCGCCTTCGGCGGCCGGACCCGCGAACGGCTGGCCGCACAGGTGGCGCTGATCCTGGTGGGTGCCGTCTTCGTCTGCCTGGGGACCCTCGCGGGGCAGACGGTCTGGCTGGCGGCGATCGGTATGGGCATCGCCGGCTTCGCGGTCCTGTTCGCCGGGGTGGTGAGCTCGGTGCTGGCCAGCGCGTCGACCGCGCTGCTGCTCGGGTTCATCCTGCCGGTAACGCTGCCGGGGCCGGTCAGCTCGATCCCGTCCCGGCTCAGTGGCTGGCTGCTGGCCGGCGCGGCGTCCCTGATCGCCATCACCGTGCTATGGCCCGCTCCGGCGAGTGACCCGCTGCGGATGCCGCTGGTCCGGGCGTGTACCCAGCTTGCACGCCGGATGCGCGCCGAGGTCGATCATGCCCGCGGCGTCGGCCTTGATGGGGCGGCCGCCAACGCTGCGGTCGCCGACTCCGCCGCCGCGATCCAGAGCCTGCGGACGTCGTTCTTTGCCACCCCCTACCGCCCCACCGGCCTGACGACGGCCGCGCGCTTTCTCGTCCGGCTGGTGGACGAGCTCGTGTGGCTGGGCGCGATCCTCGACCGGATGCCCGCCGGCGTCCCATCCGGACCGGCCTTCGGCGCGGTATGTAACGTCAAGCTGGCCGCCGCCGACCTGCTCGTGCGAGCGGGCGCCCTGCTCGGCACGGCCCGGGGTGGGCCGGATGAGCTCCAGCCGGGCCTGGAACGCTTGCGCGAAGCCCGGGACGCGATGGAGCGCACGGCCATGTCGGCGATCGCCGTCGGCCCGGATTCGGAGCCCGCGGCGGGGGGCGCCGGACGGTCCATGGCCGAGTACGTCAGCTCGCTCGAACCGTCCTTCCGGGCCCAGGAGCTGAGCTTCGCCGTCTCGGCCATCGCCGCGAATATCCAGCTGGCGGTAGCCGCTGGGCAGCGGACGTGGTGGCAGCAGCTGCTCGGCCGTCAGCCCGACGGAGCGGGCGGCGCGCTGGCGTCCGCACAGGAGCGCGCGGGCGCCCACGTGGAGTGGCATTCCGTCTGGCTGCACAACAGCGTGCGCGGTGCGGTCGCGCTCGGGCTGGCCGTCCTCGTCGCCGATCTGACCGGCGTGCAGCACTCCTTCTGGGTCGTGCTCGGCACGCTGACCGTGCTGCGGTCCAACGCGCTGAGCACCGGGCAGAATGCGCTGCGCGGGCTACTGGGAAACGTCGCGGGGTTCGTGATCGGCGGGGCGCTGATCCTCGCTATCGGCACCAGCACCACCGTGCTGTGGATCCTGCTCCCGCTGGCCGTCCTCGTCGCCGGGCTGGCCCCGGCCGTGATCTCCTTCGCCGCGGGCCAGGCGGCCTTCACCATCACGCTGGTGATCCTGTACAACATCATCGCGCCGGCCGGCTGGAAGGTGGGTCTCATCCGGGTGGAGGACGTGGCGATCGGCTGTGCGGTCAGCGTCGGCGTCGGCGCGTTGTTCTGGCCCCGGGGCGCCGCCTCAGCCCTGGGCCAGGCGCTCTCCGAGGCGTACTCCGAGACTGCGCGCTACCTCAACCGTGCGGTCGTGTTCGGTGTCGTCCGCTGCGACCGGCGGCTGCCCGCAACCCCGGCGCCGCGCGAGGAGAGCCTGCGGGCCGCCGCCGCGGCCCGCCGCCTCGACGACGCGTTCCGCGGCTTCCTGGCCGACCGCGGCCCGAAGCACCTTCCTCTGCCGGACGTGGCCGCGCTGATCACCGGGGTCGCCGTCCTCCGGCTGAGCGCCGACGCCGTGGTCGGCCTGTGGCAGCATGACGAAGGCGGCGCACCCGCCGGGGACCGGAGCGCGGCCCGCAACGAGGTGCTCGGGGCCGAGACGCTGGTTTTCGGCTGGTACGAGGCGATGGCGCGGGCGCTGGCCGGATCGGGTGACGTGGCCCCCCAGCTTCCGCCCGACAGGGCCGCCGAAGGGCGTCTCATCGACGCCGTACAGCGTGATCTGAGCGGCACGGACGGGCAGGGGACGGCTGCGGCGATCAGAATGATCTGGACCGCCGACCACGTCGACGTGGCCCGCCGCCTGCAGGCCACGATCGCCGCGCCCGCCCAGGCGGCCGCCGCCTACCAGCGCCGCGGCCGCCAGTCCCCGGCGCAGCCCGGGCAGCCACCCGGCCGGCCCGCGTCGGCCGTCCTCACGCCGGGGGAAGGCCCGGGCGCACCGCCTGGGCGAGGAGCGCCGTGACGTCGGCGTGCCGGCGCGGCGTGATGATCTGATCGCCGTTGGCGTCCCCGGGCCCCGTTTGAAGTCGGCGGTCCGCGGCGGGCTCACGGCGCCCCAGCCGGGCCGGGTGTCCCGGGGGCGCGCGCCAGCACGGCGCGGGCCATCCGCACGTGTACGTCGTCGACCATCTGGCCGTCGACCACCGCGACCCCCGCCGCACCGGCCGCGACCACAGCGCGGGCGTGCGCCACCTCCTCCGGGGCCGGCGTGAACACCTGGTGGGCCAGCCCGACCTGACGGGGATGGATGCACATCTTGCCCTGATAGCCCAGGCTCTGACCGCGGCGCGCGTCGGCCAGGAACTGATCGTCCTCGGCGATATCGGCGACCACCTGGTCGACGGCGGGAACACCGGCCAGATACGCGGCCAGGCATACCTGGCTGCGGGCGTACAGCACCTCGTCGCCTCCCGGGCTGCGCCGGCCGCCGATGTCGGCGATGTAGTCCTCCGCGCCGAAGTAGGCTCCGCTGAGCCCGGCCCCGCTGTCCAAGAGGGCCCGGACGTCGGCGACGCCGAGCGCGGTCTCGATGCCGGCGATGATCAGCGCACCGGTCCAGGAGTGCTCCGCGAGCGCGCGGGTGACCTCGGCCAGCTGCGGCGGGGTGGCCAGCTTCGGCACGACGACGCCCGCCGCGGCACTGCCGGCGGCAGCCGCGACGTCGGCGGCGAACCACGGCGTGCCGACCGGGTTGACACGGACCAGCACGGTGCTCGGGCCGTCCGGGTCCAGGGCGTCGATCGCCGCGGCGGCGGTGCGCCGGGCGGCTGCCTTGTCGCCGGGCGCGACCGCATCCTCCAGATCGGCGATCGCCACGTCCGGCGCGAAGCGGGGGATCTTCGCGATCATGTCGGCCCGGGTCCCCGGCATGAACAGCATGCTGCGGACGCGGCTCAGCTCCGGCATGGCACGCTCAGTCCTGCCCCGGCGCCGACCCGCGCTGTGGGGCCGGACGGCCTTCCGGGCCCGGACGGTCCGCACTGGGCCCTGATTCCGGGCGGCACCGCATCATCGCCGCCCGCACGGCCACGCAGACCGTCTCCCCGCGCTGGTTGTTGCCGCGATGCTCGAACGTGACGATCCCGGTGCCGGGCCGGGACCGGGACCGGCGGGCCTCGACGACGTCAGTTACCACGTGGATAGTGTCGCCGGTGAATACCGGGGCGGGGAAGTCCACCCGGGAGAAGCCGAGGTTGGCCACGGTGGTGCCGAGGGTCAGCTCGGGGACGGCCAGGCCGACCACCAGCCCCAGCGTGAACAGGCTGTTCACCAGCGGTCGGCCGAACTCGGTGGTGGCCGCGAACTCCGCGTCCAGGTGCAGCGGCTGCGGGTTCATGGTCATCGTCGTGAACAGCACGTTGTCGGTCTCGGTGACGGTGCGCGTGGTGGCGTGCTCCACCCGCAGGCCGGGTTCGAGCTGCTCGAACCAGAGTCCGGCCACGTCTATCACGCCGTGGGGGCGGCTTCGGCGGCCACGACCTGCTCGCGGTCGAGTTCCCAGCTCACGGACGCGGTCATGGTGGACTCCTCGCGTGCACCGGCGGCCGCACGCAGCGCCTGTCTTCCGAATTAACGTTCATTAACCTTAGGCTTCTGGGTGTGGAGAGGTCAACCGCGGCCACCCGGGCCACCGTCATCAACGCCGCCTGCGCGCTGTTCGCCAACCGCGGCTATCGCGGCACGTCCATGAAGGACATTGCCGAGGTGCTCGGGGTGAGCGCACCCGGCCTGTACAACCATGTGGCGTCGAAGCAGGAGATCCTCTACGCGATCATGGACAAGGCGATGGACCGGGCTATCGCCGCCCTCGACGAGGCTCTCGCCGGGACCGATGACGTGGCGGAGCAACTGCGGCGGGCGACGGAGTTGCTGGTGCTGGATTTCCTGCGTTACCCGGCCGAGGTGACGGTGTGCAACAACGAGGTGCGCAGCCTGGACCCCGCCAACCGCATGGCCATCGTGGCCAAGCGGGACCAGTATGCGGGGCGGGTCCGGCGGATCATCGAGAGCGGCCACCGCAGCGGCCGCTTCCAGACGCGCACCCCCGACCTGGCCGCCTTCGCCGTGCTCGAGATGGGCAATGGCGCCAAGTCCTGGTTCCGGCCCAGCGGGCACTACCCGGACACCCACGTGGCCCGCGAGTATGGCGAATTCGCGCTGCGCATCGTCGGCTGTACCGGCTGACAGCGGTTCACCACAGGCCCGGGGCGAGCCTCGCGTGCGCCTGCTCCAGGTCCAGGAGGAAACGCTTGCGCTTCAGGCCGCCGGCGTACCCGGTCAGCTTCCCGGTGCTGCCGATGATCCGGTGGCACGGGATCACTATGGACAGTGGATTCCGCCCGACCGCGGCTCCGGCCTCCTGAGCGGTCACGCCCAGCCGCCGGGCCAGGTCGCCGTAGGGGCTGTCGCGCCGTACGGGACCTGGGCGATCAGCGCCCAGACGCGGCGGTGGGGTTCGCTGCCCCGGGCTTCGAGCGGCAGGTCGAAGGTGGTCCGCGCGCCGGCCAGGTACTCGGCGAGTTGCCGCCGGGCGTCATCGAACCCACGGTCATTTTTCCCGCCGAACGAGGCCTGACCGGGCCGGTACCAATGATGCGGGTAGTAAATGCCGGTGAGCGCGTCGCCGTCCCGCACGATGGTCAGGTCGCCCAGCCGGGTGCGATGGACCGTATGCTCAGCCGTCACCGTGGCGGTGTCCGTCATGGTCTGCTCCCTCGATGTCCCGTTTACGGGAAGACGCGCGAGGCCGGACGTTCGTGAGGTTACCGGGCCCGCGGGCGCCGGCCGCATGATGAAAACGAGCACGCGACCTCACGGAACCCAGATTCAGGACGTCTTCAGGTCATGACAGGCAAACAGCCGTTTGAGACGGTGGTCGCGGCGCACGGCGCCACCGTGCTGCGGGTGTGCCGGGCTGTGCTCGGGCCGGCTGACGCCGACGACGCCTGGTCCGAAGCCTTCCTGGCCGCGATGAAGGCGTACCCGGGCCTGCCGGCCGACGCCAACGTCGAGGCCTGGCTGGTGACCATCGCGCACCGCAAGGCCATCGACGTCACCCGCGCGGCCGCCCGGCGGGCCGTCCCGCTCGCCGAGATCCCGGACGCCGGGAGCACCGCAGACAGCGGTGACCCGCCGGGCCACGGCCTGGACGGCGATCTCGCCGAGGCTCTGACCCGGCTGCCGACCCGGCAGAAGCAGGCCGTGGCCTACCACTATCTGGCCGGGCTGCCCTACGCCGACGTCGCCGCCATCCTGGGCGGCACCGCTGACGCCGCGCGGCGCGCCGCCGCCGACGGCATCGCCAAACTCCGGCGCTCGTGGCCGGGCGCTCGCGTGAGGAGCGAACGATGAACCCCGATGAACGCAACCCCGATGAATTGGCCCATGACCTGGTGCGAGCCTTCCCCGCCGCCGCCGACGAGCTGAGCCGGCTGCACGAGCGGCTGACAGCGGTGGCGCAGCGCGACGGCATCCTGGACGTGGCCTACCGGACCATCGACAGCCCGGTCGGCTCGCTGCTGCTGGCCGCGACCGAGCAGGGCCTGATCCGCGTCGCCTACGCCCGCGAGAACCACGAGGCCGTCCTGCAGTCCCTGGCCGACCAGATCAGCCCGCGCATCCTGCACGCCCCCCGCCGCCTGGAGGCGGCGGCCCGGGAGCTCAGCGAGTACTTCGCGGGCCGCCGGCGCCGCTTCGACCTGCCGCTGGACCTGCGGCTGTCGGCCGGGTTCCGGCGCGCGGTGCTGAGCCATCTGCCCGAGATCGGCTACGGGCACACCGCGAGCTACGCCGCGGTCGCGCAATTGGCGGGCCACCCCAAGGCGGTCCGCGCGGTCGGCACCGCCTGCGCGACCAACCCGCTGCCGGTCGTCGTGCCCTGTCACCGCGTCGTACGGTCCGACGGCCGGATGGGCGGCTACCTTGGCGGCCCGGACGCCAAGCGCACCCTGCTCAGCCTGGAGGCGGCCGCATGAGCCCCGGCACCCGGTGGCCGCACCGCGTGGACGCTACCTGCTGGGACGCCGTCCGGGACGACCTGGACGCCTACGGCTGCGCCCTGACCGGGCCGTTGCTCACTCCGGGCGAGGCGGCCGGGATCGCGGCGCTGTACCCGGACGACTCCCGGTTCCGGTCCACGATCGACATGGGCCGGTACCGCTTCGGTGAGGGTGAATACCGCTACTTCACCGAGCCGTTCCCGGAGGCCGTGACCGCGCTCAAGGAGGCGCTCTACCCGAAGCTCCTGCCGGTCGCCCGCGACTGGTGGGCCCGGCTGGGCCGGGCGGCCCCGTGGCCGGACCGGCTGGCGGAATGGCTGGAGATGTGCCACGCCGCCGGTCAGACCAAGCCGACGCCGATCCTGCTCCGGTACGGCGCAGGTGGGTGGAACGCCCTCCACCGTGACCTGTACGGCGAGCTGGTGTTCCCGCTCCAGGTCGTGATCAACCTCAGCGCCCCCGGAGCCGATCACAGCGGTGGTGAGTTCCTGCTGTACGAGCAGCGGCCCCGGGCCCAGTCCCGCGCCACCGCGACCCTGATCCCGCAGGGTCACGGGCTGGTGTTCACGACCCGCGACCGCCCGGTGAAGTCCCGCCGCGGCTGGTCGGCCGCGCCGGTCCGCCACGGGGTGTCGGTGATTCGTTCCGGCCAGCGGTTCTCCCTCGGCCTCGTCTTCCACGACGCGGCCTGATGCGCCGCGCGCCGGGCGGGACCGGGCCGCCGGCCGGGCTCGCAGGTGCCCGGCCGGCGGACGGGCGTGGATTTGGGCCGCGGCGCGGGTAGCGTGGTGGGCGGCCCCGTACGAGTGAGCCCCCGAGGAGACAGATGCCCAATCAGCTGGCCAGCACGATGACGGTGCGGGAGATCGCCCGCCAGGCGGCCGAAGCGATCCGCGCGCTGAACCACCTGACGCACGGCGGCGGAGAGCTGACCAGCCCCAGCGAGGTCCGTGACATCATCGCCAGCCTTGGTCTGATGGGCCAGGGCCTGCCACAGCTATGCGAGGAACTGGCCCGCTTTCTGGTCACCCACCACGAGGACGGGCAGGTCGCGCACGACTCGGGCCAGGACCCGGACCTGTCCGTCACCGAAGTGACCGAGGCGCTCGCGGCCGCGGGGCAGGCGGCGGACATGATGACCGCCGCCCTGGACGAGGCGCACAACGCGTCGGCCGAACTGAGAGCCGCGCGCTGATCTCCCCGCGGCCGGCTGGATCGTCGCTAGTCGCCGAAGATCGCCGCCGTTACGACCCCGGTGCCGCGCGTAGGCGCCACCGTGATCGTGTTCCCGGTGGTGATCGTGCTGGGGGAGGTGATCGTCCATGACACGCCGCTGCCGTCGCCGAAGATCGCCGACACGATGTTGTCATCGCCGAAAATCGCCGACCTGCTGACGCTGTCAGCGGAGATTATCGCGTCCAGCGTCGCCTTGACCGGTGCCGCGGTGGTGGGCGTAGTCGCCCCGGCCCGCGCACTGCTGCTGTGACCCGCGAGGTAGCCGGCGCCAAGTGCGGCCACGAGTATGAGTGTCCCGAGGACACCTACGGCGGCGGCTACGGCTTTTTCCACGTTCACGTCTTCTCCTCGTTGTCCCCAAAGTGACGCGGAGCCAGTGTCAGTGGTGTACCGAACCGCACGCCGACTTACCAAAAGCCCTGGATTTCGGGGGTTTGTCCCGATCTTTCCGGAAAAACGGGCGCGGCCAGGACCGGGCCGGGCTGCACTCACTGGGAGACCCACTATCACGCTGCTCGCGCGCCACGTCCCGGCGAGCGGGCAGCAGACAGCAGACAGCAGCGTACGTCTGGGCCGGGGTCGCGACAAGATCACGCTGCTACTGGGTGTCGGTGCGAACGCCCCAGAGTGGCAGCCGGGGTGATACGGCGGGACGACCGGCACGTACGTTCGGCACATTTTTTGTTTCCGGTGGTGAGGGCGCGGCCGATGCGGCCGCGCTGACCCGCGTGCGGCACCGGCTACGTCGGCGCGGGCGCCGAGGACCTCCTGGCCGTGTCGCTGGCCTGGGCCGCCACGCGAGTGTGACCGGACGCCGCTGCCCCGGCGCGCCCTGGTCCCCCCCGTGGGCGGCCACATGCGACGATGGTGCGCGTGACCGCCGCTGCCGGGCTGCACCGGGCCGATCTTCCGGGCGCCGTTGGCCGGACCAGCGCGTTTCCCCGGCTGCGCTACATGGGTTCCAAGTACCGGCTCGTCCCCCACCTCGCCGGCATATTCGCCGAGGTGGGCGGGACAACCGCGCTTGACGCGTTCTCCGGCAGCGGGGTCGTGTCCTACCTGCTGAAGGCGCTCGGCTACCAGGTGACCGCCAACGACTTCCTGCACTTTCCCGCGGCCATCATCGAGGCCACGGTGGTCAATCAGGGCGTCACGCTGACCGCGGAGGACATCGGCGCGATCTGCGGGCCGGCCGCCGATGACCGGGACTTCATCCAGCGCACGTTCGAGGGCCTGTACTTCACCGGCGAGGACCGCCGGTTTCTCGACTCCGCGTGGTCCCACGTTGACCGGATGACCGGCCCGAAACGGGCGATGGCGATCTCGGCGCTGGTCCTCGCGGCGGCGCGCAAGCAGCCCCGCGGCGTCTTCACGGTCACCGGGCTGCGCTACGACGACGGCCGCCGCGACCTGCGGCTGGCACTACGCGAGCACTTCCGGGAGCGGGCCGCCGGGTACAACCGGATGGTCTTCGACAGCGGGCAGCCGTGCGCCGCCCTGACCGGGGACGTCTTCGACGTCGGCTCGAAGCCTTTCGACGTGGTGTATCTCGACCCGCCGTATGCGCCGCCGAGAGACGACAACTGCTATATCAAGCGCTACCACTTCCTCGAGGGGCTGAGCACGTACTGGCGCGGCCAGCAGATCATGCCGCAGACCCGGACGAAGAAGCTGGCCAAGCGGTACACACCGTTCTCCTACGCCCGGACCGTCACCGGCGCGCTGCGCCGCACCCTGGCGCAGTTCAGCGGGTCCGTCATCGTGCTGTCCTACTCCTCCAACGCCGTCCCGGACGCGGCCGCCATCAAGGACCTGCTGCACGAGGTCAAGGACGACGTGCAGATCCGTCCGGTCGAGCACACCTACTCGTTCGGCACGCACGCCGCCGCCCGCCGCCGCGCGGCTTCGGAATACCTGTTCATCGCCCGGTGACGGGCAGCCCTTTCCGGCGCAACGGCCGCTGACGGCCACCCTCGTGCTCTTCGAGAGCGCCGGAGCTGGCCGCCGGCCAGAGGTCGCAATGCCCCCTCTCGATCGGTGTAAAGCCAATATGCTGGCCCGGATTGGCGCGATCGAGGTCTTCCCGGTCGTTACGTGCGCACATCCGACGTACCCGCGAGCGAATCAGGAGACGCATGGGGGGCTACCGGCGGTTCTGCGTTCAATGCGGCGGCGAATTGAAGCAGGGCGCCCGCTTCTGCGCGAACTGCGGACGGCCCGTCGCGGCGAACAGCCCGCAGCCTGCCGTGACGGGTGAGCACGACGCTGGCCCCCGGGATCTCCAGACCGCTCCGCCCTCCCCCGCCTGGGACGCCTCCGCCGTCCCACCTGACGGGGCCCTGTTCCCGCCGCCCGGTTCCGGCTATCCCCCGCAAGACGCTCCGTTCCCGCCGGAGGGCTCCCGCCTGCCGCCGGAAAGCCACGGCTACCGGCGGGAAGGTCAGGGCTTCCCGCCGGAGGGCCCTCCCTTCCCGCCCGAAGGGCACAGCATCCCGCCCCAAGGTCACAGCATCCGGCCCGAAGGCCATCCCTTCCCGTCGGATGACACCGCCGAGGGCCTTCCTTTCCGGCGCGACGACCCTCCCTTCCCGCGCGACACCGCCGCGGACGGCCCCCCGTTCACCCGGGACGACATCGCCGCCACCCAGACCAGGCCGGCGTCCCCGTCAAAGGAACTGGCGCGGCCGTCGGCTTACCCGGCGACCGCGCTTCCGGCCGCGTCCGCGTTCTCGGGGCCGCCCACCGCGGCGGGATCGGCCTACCCGGCGCCCGCGCCCCCGGACACGGCCCAGTTCTCCCGGAACTGGATGAACGACGTGGGCTTCAGCCCGCAGTGGGAGCCGTCGCCCCCGTCAGCCGGTGACGTGACGGAGGCCGACCGCGATCGGCCCCGCCGGCTGCTGCTCGCCGGCCTCATAGCCCTGGTGGCAGCGGTCATCGTCGTGCCTGCCCTGCTGATCGCGCACTCCCTGCACGGCATCGCGGGCGGCTCGGCCACGGCCCAGCCCACCGCGAAGCAGCCGACGCGCGGGGCCACCGCGACCGCGCCGTCACAGCGGACCGCGGCGGCCGGCCTGGCCACTCTCCTGGCCCAGACAGCCGCGGACCGCAGTTCGATCGTGAACGCGGTGGGCGCCGTTGAAGGCTGCACGGCCACCTTGAGCCAGGCCCCGCAGGTATTCCAGACCGCGGCCGCCTCGCGTCAGCGTCTGCTCCAGCAGCTCGCGGGCCTGCCCGGGCGTTCCGCGCTGCCCGCGCCGATGCTTCAGGAACTGACCGGCGCGTGGCAGGCGTCGGCCGGGGTGGATCAGGACCTTGGCCGGTGGGCCCAGGACGAGGTAGCCAGGGGCTGCAAGCCGGGCGACCACGCCGACGCTAACTTCCAGGCCTCCGGTGCCCCCGACGTCCAGGCGACCAACGACAAGACGGCCTTCGTGGCCATGTGGAACGCGATCGCCGCGAACGTACGGGCTGACCCGGTACCAGACCAGCCAGCTCTGACGGTCAGGCTCCCGGGGCCGGTCCGTTCGGGCCGGTGGCCGCGCGTCTGCGAGGTCACCGCAGATTCCTCCACACCATCGCGGCCAGCCGGTTGATCGTGTCGATCCCGTACTGCTCGGTCGGATTCCCTGTAGTGAGCACGGCCATCAGGTAATCGCGCCCGCTGCCCTTGACCCAGCCGATGCTGTTGATCTGCCAGTCGGTTCTCGCGCTGTTCAGGGGCAGCCAGCCGTTTTTAAGGGCGACCGTCGCCTGCGGCGGCACACCGCCGGTCACCCCCCAGCGCTGCGCCGGCGTCACGTTCTCCATGAACTCCCGTGCATTCTGGCGCTGCGCGTCCGTCAGCAGCGTGCTGGGCTCGATGAGCTCGCGGAGCAGCGCGATCTGGTCGGCGGGGGTGGTAGTCGTCAGGCCCCAACCCGGCCAGGCGAATCCCGGGCAGGTCACGCAGGACGAGGGCAGCGTGTGCGTCAGGCCGGCCGCGGCGTTGAACGACTGGATCCGCCCGGGGCCGCCCACGGCGTTCCACAGGCTAGTGGCGGCAGCATTGTCGCTGTCTTCCATCATCTGCTGCGCGAGTGACTGATCCGTACCCGCCAGCGCCGGGCCGTTCCCGTGCTGCGCGTAGAGCGTCTCCAGGATGTCGAGCTTGACGATGCTCGCCTCCGCCTGGGGGTGCTGCGGCCCAAGCGTCCAGGTCTGCCCGGCGGCGACATCGTAGACCGCGGCCACGACGGTGCCACTGCGGGAAGCGAGATAGGAGGCGGCCGTCGTCCCGAGCGGGTTCTGCCGCAGGGCGGACGACGGCGACGCGGAGTAAGAGGATGGGCCCCCCGGATCACCCGAGGCCGGCGAGCCGGCCGATGCGGGGCTGGTCCGGGTCAGGGCATGCGGTGCGGACGCGTGCGCGTCACATCCCTGGAGCGCCGCCAGCAGGGCCACCGCCACCGCGGCCGCCGTGGCGGCGGTGGCGGTGGCACGGGCCCCCCGCGTGCGCAAGTCCTTCACACGCCGGGCGGGCGTCCCCTCCACGCGCCAGCCTCCCGTCGCGAACACGCGTCTGCGCTACGCGGACGCCCAGACGAACCCTATTGGGTCGCGCCCCGGCGGGTGCGCCAGATTACGCCGCCCCAACGGACGGGTTTCTGGACAAGCTACTTAGGTTTGCCTTACCTTAGTGCGGGTGACATGGGCTGATGCGGTTCCGAACCTCCTGATTGGGCTGCGCGAGGGTCTCGAGGGGGGCCTGGTGGTCAGCATTCTGCTGGCCGCGCTGCGCAAGTCCGCCCCCCCGGACGGACGCCCGGTCTCATCCGCCCCGGTATGGCTCGGCGTCCTCGGCGCGCTGATGGTGGCCGGCAGTTTTGCGGCGGTGCTGACCTTCTCGACCAGCGTGCTGTCCAGCCAGGCCCAGGAGGCGGTCGGCGGACTGCTCAGCGTGCTCGCGGTCGGCCTGGTGACCAGCATGGTGTTCTGGATGCGCCGCACCGCGGCCAGCCTCTCCGCCCACCTGCGCGGTGAAGTGCAGCGTGCGGTGATGATCGGTGCGGGCGCGCTGACCATCACCGCCTTCCTGGCGGTCGGCCGGGAAGGCCTGGAGACCACCCTCTTCTTGTGGACGGCGGTGAAAGCGTCCGGCCAGACGGCCGCCCCGCTGGCCGGCGCAGCGCTGGGCCTGGCCGCCGCCGTCATACTGTGCTGGCTGCTATACCGCCGGGCCGTACGGCTCAACGTGGGCGTGTTCTTCAACCGGACCGCGATCGCGCTCATCGTCATCGCCGCGGGCGTGCTGTCCTACGGCCTGGGTGACCTGCAGGACGCGGGCCTGCTGTCCGGGCAGCGCTGGCTGGCGTTCGACCTGACCGCGCACATGGACCCCAACTCATGGTGGGCCTCGATCGTGACCGGTGCCACCGAGTTGTCCCCCAAGATGACGGTGCTGCAGGTCGTGGCCTGGGTCGTCTACCTGGCCGTGGTCATCCCGCTGTTCGTTCACACCGGCCGGGTGGCCGCCGCCGCGAGGAGCGCCGCCACCCCGCCGCCCGCGGGCAGTCCTCGCGCACTCGCCACCGCCGAACCCGCCGCCGAACCCGCTGCCGCATCCGCCGCTCCGGCATCCGCTGCTCCCCCGACCGGCGCCGGGCCCGGTCGGGCCCGCTGGGAACGGCTGGCCGCACGCCGCCCATGGGCGGTCGCCGGGGCTCTGGTGGTAGCCCCCGCCATCGCGGCCGGGGCCGCAATCGCCGCGCTGCCGGCACCGAGCGCGTCCGGCGCCACGGCGGTATCGGTGACGAGCACCGGCTGCGCGAAGGACTGGACGGCGGCCAGCGCCGGGCCGCAGACGTTCACGGTGGACAACCAGTCCAGCAAGGCGGGGGAGGTCACCCTGGTCAACGCCGCGGGCGCGGTGGTGGCCGAAATCGAGACCCTGGGCCCCGCCACCACCGCCGACATGACCGCGACGCTCGGCCCGGGCTCCTACTCGTTCACCTGCCGCATGTCCGGGCAGGCCGTGACGACCTCGGCGACCGTTCAGGTCATCGGACGGTCCAGCCAGGCCGCCCCGGCCGCGGTGAAGCCGGTCAGCGTGCAGGAGCTGACCGGCCCGAACCGGAAGTACGAGGCGTACGCGGCCGGCGATCTGCGGACTTTGGCGGCCGCCGTCGCCACCATCAGGGCGGACCTGCGGGGCGGCAACATGTCCGCGGCCAGGACCGACTGGCTGGCCGCCCAGCTGGACTGGGAGATGGCGGGCGCCTCCTACGACAGTTTCGGAGACGACGGTCTCGCGGTGGACGGGCTGCCCGGCGGCCTCGTGAACGGCGTCAACGACAAGGCCTTCACCGGCCTGCACCGGCTCGAGTACGGCCTGTGGCACGGTCAGAGCGCGGCATCCCTCGTGCCCGTGGCCGGCGCGCTGGCCGGGGACGTGGCCACCGTGCAGAAGAATCTGACCTCTGGGGACCTGGCCGGCGATCCTACCAACCTGCCCATCCGGGCTCACGAGATCCTTGAGGACGCGCTACGCGACCACCTGTCCGGGCTCGACGACCAGGGCAGCGGCGCCGCCTTTCCGGAGACCTACGCGGACCTGAAGGTAACCCGCGTGGTACTGGGCGAACTGGCCCCGCTCATCGATGCCCGGGCACCCAGGCTGCTGTCCACCGCCCAGGCCCGGATGAACACCCTGCAGCAGGCGCTGCTGGCCACCCGGGAGCACGGGCGGTGGACCACGCTCAGCGCAGCCTCCCTGTCCGCCCGGCAGCACGTGGACGGCGCCATCGGGGCACTGCTGGAAACGCTCTCGTCCGTGCCCGACCTGCTCGAGGTCCCCCCCGGTCACTGAGCCATTCCGCGATCCGCCAGACCACCCAGAAGCCAGGACACCCAGAGGCCGGACCGCCGGCCCGCCCCGCAAGGAGATAAGCACGCATGAGTGTCAGCCGCCGGAACTTCCTCAAAGGAGCAGCCGCCGGCTCCGCCGGAACCGCGCTGGCCGGCGGGGTACTGATCGGCGGGGCCCGCGCGGACGCCAGCACCGCTCAGGCGCCATCGGCGCCACGCTCCTATCCGTTCCATGGGACCCATCAGGCGGGGGTACTGACGCCGGGCCCGGGCGGCAGGCAGTCGTTCGCATGTTTCGCCGCCTTCGACAGCGTCGCGGGCAGCAAAGCCGAACTGGCCGGCCTGATGCAGGTACTTACGCAGCGGGCGCGGTTCCTCACCTCGGGCGGGACCCCCCCGGACCTGGGGATAGGGCAGCCGCCATCCGACAGTGACGTCCTCGGGCCATCCGTTCCGGCCGACGGGCTCACCGTCACCACGTCGGTGGGGTCGAGCCTTTTCGACGGGCGCTTCGGCCTGGGCCAGCTGAAGCCGCGGAAGCTGACCCCCATGCGGGCGTTCCCCAACGACTCAACGGATCCGGCGTGGCTGCACGGTGACCTGCTCCTGCAGTTGTGTGCCAACCACCCGGACACGATCCATCACGCGATCCGCGACATCACCCGCCATACCCGCGGGGGGATGCAGCTCCGCTGGAAGATGGCGGGCTACAACTCCCCGCCCCGCCCGTCTGGCACCTCGCGGAACCTGCTGGGGTTCAAGGACGGAACCGCCAACCCGGTTGGTCCCCTGGCCAGCAGCCTGGTCTGGGTTGATGACCCGCGCGAGCCGCAGTGGGCCCAGGGCGGCTCCTACCAGGTGGTCCGGCTGATCCGGATGCTGGTCGAGTTCTGGGACCGGGTCTCGGTCAACGAGCAGGAAGGCATGTTCGGGCGCCGCCGCGACACAGGCGCGCCGCTGGACGGCAACGCCGAGTCCGACACCCCGGACTACCGGGCCGACCCGCATGGGAACGTGATCCGGCTCGACTCGCACATCCGGCTCGCCAACCCGCGGACGCCAGCCACCGCCGACCAGCGGATCGTCCGCCGCTCGTACAACTACGACCTCGGCGCCGACGAGAGCGGCAACATCCAGGCCGGGCACATCTTTGTCGCGTACCAGCAGGATGTGCGCCGCCAGTTCGAGACGATCCAGGAGCGGCTGATCAACGAGCCGCTCATCGACTACGTCCAGCCCTTCGGGGGCGGCTACTTCTATACGCTGCCCGGCGTGGCCCGCGCCCGGGACTGGTACGGCCGCGCCCTGCTCAGCTGATCCGCGTCCGGTCGGCTCACGTCGATCCCGGGCGTTTGCCCGGCGTCACCGGATCCCGCTTCCGCAGTCCCGGAAGTCCCGGTCATCACGCCTTCCCCACCCCGCCCGCCAGTCTGCTGGCGGCCGGCAGCGTACTGGCCGGCAACGCCTAGTCTGGTGGAAATGAGCGGGTGGGTGATGTGCGAGGTGCACGGGCGGCACTGGGGCATCCAGGGTGCGGCTGGCCTGCTGCCGTTCGCCGTCACCGCCGGCAGCGTGGAGGTACTGCTCGCCCTGCGCAGCCACGGCACCCACCAGGGCGGCACGTGGGGCACGATCGGCGGAGCGATCGAGCCTGGTGAGACGCCCTGGGAAGCGGCGGTCCGGGAAGCCGGCGAGGAGGCCGCCGGCCTGGATCTGGCCGAGGACCAGGCGGCGGAGGGCCACCGGTACGGCTGCGTCAGCGGATGGGCCTACGTCACGTTCCCCGTGCGCGTGCGGCCGGCCTCGGCCGTTACGATCCGGTCCAACTGGGAGACCAGCGACCTGCGCTGGATCCCCGTCGAGGAGGTCGGCAGCTACCCGCTGCACCCCGCCCTGGCCGAGTCCTGGCCCCAGCTGAGGAAGCTGGTCGAAGGCCGATCAGAAGTTAATTAAGAGCGTGAAGACCGCCCTCGCCGCGTATCGTGCCAACTTTGGGTTCATCGTCTCGGACTTTGTGTATCAGTCGGTCATTAAGCACGGTGGGGGATCCAGCGACCCAGGAGCGTACACGGAAGTCGAGGTAAAGGTAAAGGTAGCCAACCTGCGCGGCTGGATACAGGTAGTGGATCCCGCCCTTCCGGCGCTACGCGCGCGGGATGCTTTACTTCTGGATGGATGCTTCAGCAGTCACCTAGCGGCTGTTCAGTTGGGGCACCACGCCGCTGAGCTGGACTAGCTCGCACCGATCGAGGTGGAGCACGTCAGGCCCGGCAGAGAAATCCCGAGCAGGGAACCTGCGGATCAGCACAGAGCCGGGGGGACAGAACCATGCCACCGAGCAGCAAACCGCCCGTGATCGTCATCGGGGCAGGCGTTGCAGGCCTGGCCTGCGCGCTTGATCTGACGGCCGCCGGCGTGCCGGTCCAGATCCTGGACGCCTCCGATGGTGTGGGGGGCCGGATGCGCACCGACCGGCAGGGGGGTTTCCTGCTGGACCGCGGCTTCCAGGTGTTCAACACGTCCTACCCGCAGGTGAAGCGGCGGATCAACCTGCCGGCCCTGCAGCTGAGGCCGTTCACGCCGGGCGTGCTACTGCACGCCGGGGACCGCCGACTGCGGTTCGCCGATCCGACCCGGCGGCCCAGCGGCGCGGTGGATCTGCTGCGCGGGCGCCTCGCCGGGCCGTCCGACGCGATCGCGATGGCGCGATTCTGTGCCGCGGACATGCTGCTGCCGGTCTGCCTGATCAAGCGGCAGCCGGACCGGGCCACGTTCGCGGCACTGACCGAGGCCGGCATCTCACCCGCGCTGTGCGAGCTGTTCTTCCGCCCGTTCCTGGCCGGGGTCTTCCTCGAGGACGAGCTGGAGACGTCGGGCCGTTTCTTCCACCTGGTCTGGCGGAGCATGCTGCGCGGCACCCTGTGCCTGCCGCGGCGCGGCATCCAGGCGGTCCCGGAGCAGCTCGCGGCTCGACTCCCGGCGGGGACCGTTCGGCTGGAAACACCCGTCCGCGCGCTCACCGACGACGGTGCCGAGCTGGCAGACGGAACCCGGATCGCGGCGCGGGCGGTGATCGTGGCGACCGGCGCCGCCGAGGCCGCCGCCCTGTTCCCGGGCCTGAGCGTCGCGGCGACGCGCACCGTCACGACCTTCTACCACGCGGCGCCGTCGGCCCCGCTGGCCGAGCCGACCCTGTTCGTCGACACCGAGCGCAAGATCCTCAACACGGTCGTACTCACCGAGGTCACCCCGGCGTACGCGGCCGACGGCCGGTCGCTCATCTCCACCTCGGTCCTCGGCGACGCCAGCGGGCGCGAGCCCGACGTGCGGGCGCGGATCGGGGAAATGTACAGCGCGGATACGTCCGGCTGGGAGCATCTGGCCACCTATCCGGTGCACGGCGCGCTGCCGGCCATGCCCGCGCCGCATCCGCTCAGCCGTCCCGCCCGCCTCGCCCCCCGGCGCTACGTGTGCGGTGACCACCGGGCCACCGGCTCGGTGCAGGGCGCCATGGCGTCCGGGACCCGCGCCGCGCGTGAGTTCCTGGCCTGGACGGCTCGCGATTCCTAGCAGGCCGGGCCGCCCCTGACGCATCGCGGCCGGCGGCCCCCCTCAGGCCGCCGGCCGCGCTCAATGCCCCCTGCTGTCAGCGCACGGCGTTCACGGTGCGCGCAGGACGTTCAGGGTGTTGGTGTCGTCGTTGACGAAGTACATCTGGCGCGGAGACGCGGTCGCGGCCAGGCCGAACAGGGCGCCGCCGGGGGGCGCCGGGGTCCACGTTCCGGACGGTCAGGACCTTGCCTCGCTGGGTGAGCTCGACGAGGTTGTTGTCGCCGGCGTTGACGGTCAGCAGGTCACCGTTGGGCGCGAGGGTGAGGCCCAGCGGGCCGTTGAGAGGCGTGCCGGCCGAGACGGTCGCCGACGCGGCGCCCGCGTTGACCGGGTGGGACCGGAAGATCGCGTCCGGAATCCTGGCGATGCGGGAGTTGACGGTGTCGGTCACGAAGAGGGTCCCGCTAGAGCTCAGCGCGACCCCGGTCGGGCCGATAACCAGGGCCGCCGGGTCGGTTTTCACCGATATCCCGTTGGCGATCACTGTGCTGGCCATGACCCGGGGCTCCGATCCGGTCAGGCTCAGCGTCAGCCGGACGACGTTGTCCTTGGTGGTGGTGGCCGGCTGGCCGTTGGTGATGCCGTTCAGCACGTTGGACACGAACAGGTCGGCCACCCGGCCGCGGTCTTGACCGTGTGCAGGCCCCCGGTGAAGGAGCCGCCCCCGCCGGTGCTGGCAGCGGCCGGGAGTACCCCGGCTGCCGCGGCCGCAGCGGCGACGGAAAGCAGCCCCACCGCCCGTTTCCTCACAAATCCCCTGTCCATTCCCATGTCTCCCTCGGCTCGCGACGACGCGCGTGCAATCGCACGCTCCGCGCCAGGCCCCGGCCGGGTCACCCGTCGCCACTTTTCACTACGAGAGGCAGCGGCCACGGGATTGGAACCGTGCGGAATTCCGCCGGGAAATGACGGGCGTCAGGGAGGGGATGGCCGGGATGGCCGAACGGAAGCGCGGGAGCGACCGCGCGGAAGCCCGGGTCCCGCATCGGGTACCCGGGCTCTCCTGCCGGTGGCGCCGGCGCGACCTGCATCCCGGCGGCCGGACGGCCGAGCCGCCGGCGCTGCAGCTCCGCAGGCTCCCACCGGGCCGATGCATGCCGAGATGCGGGCTCACGCCCCGGGGCGGCTAACAATGCTGCGGGTCGATGTGCACCTTGGGGGCGTCGCCCCATTCGGCCGGGCGGTGACCGGCCAGCACGGCGGGCACTTGCTCCAGCCCGACGGTTGCGGCGACGATCGGCCGGGGGTCAACGGCCCCGCTGGCGTACAGGGAGATCGTCTCGTCCAGGCCACCGGAGGCGCTGAGCACGCCGGTCGCGGTGACGTCCTTGAGCACCAGCGTCCGCGTGTCGACCACGCTGGGCTCGGCAGACAGGCCAATATAGACGACGCGGCCGCCCGGCTCCACGATCCCGGCGGCCAGCGACGGCAGTTCCTGCGCCGTCGACGCGTCGAGGACCGCATCGAAAGGCAGATCCGGAACAGTGTCCCGGAGCCATGCGGCGCCGAAGCCGAGCTCGCGCGCGAACCGCAGCGACCGCTCGTCCCGGCCCAGCAGGTGCACCTCGGCACCGAAGAACCGCGCGATCTGCGCGGCGAGCAGCCCGATGGTGCCCGGGCCCATGACCAGCAGCCGTTGTCCGCCCCCCGCCAGCGCGGCGCGGACGGCGCGGAGCGCGTTGCCGCCGGGCTCGACGAGGGCGCCCATGGCCGCGCCGACACCGGCGGGAATCGGCTGCAGGGCACTGGCCGGCACGAGAAGCTGCTCAGCCAGGGCGCCCGGCCAGCCGCCCCGGACGCCGATCTCGTACCGCTCCGCGCACAGGTGCTGCCGCCCGCCGAGGCAGCGCCGGCACCGCCCGCAGCCGAGCATCGTGTCTCCGGTGACCCGCTGCCCGACCCAGGATTCGGTGGCCGCATCCCCGGCCCGCGTGACAACGCCACACCATTCGTGGCCGATGCGCACTGGGTACCGCGCCTCACCGGTACGCAAGTAGGCCATGTGGCCGGTGAAGAACTCCATGTCCGTGCCGCAGACGCCAGCCCGCTCGACATCCACGACCACCTGGCCCGGCGATGGCTTCGGCGGGTCGATGTCGCAGACCGCGCCCTGGCCCGGCCCGGAGATGATGAACGCGCGCACGCCGGGCTACCTGCTGATCCGCGCGCCGGGCGCGGCGGCTGCGAGGGTAACGTCCATGGCGTTCCGAATATTAGGTCGAGATGCCGGGAGCAGGAAATCATGTCTGGTCTGCGCAGCGCCCAATGGTACGGCGGACAGGATCGGGACGCGTACATCCACCGGGCGTGGATGCGCCGGGGCGCGCCCGACTCGGCCTTCACCGGGCGCCCGCAGATCGCGATCGCCAACACGGCCTCGGACCTGGTGCCGTGCAACCGGCACCTGAGCGAGGTCGCCGAGCACGTCGCCGCCGGCGTGTGGGAGGCCGGCGGGGTCCCGCTCGACATGCCGGTCGTGTCGCTGGGCGAAACACAGGTCCGCCCCACTGCGATGCTGTGGCGGAACATGGCGGCCATGGCCATCGAGGAGATGATCCGCGCCAACCCGATCGACGGCGTGGTGCTGCTCGGCGGATGCGACAAGACCATCCCTGCCCTGCTGATGGGCGCGGCGTCGGTCGACCTGCCTGCGGTGGTCGTGCCCGGCGGCCCGATGCTGACCGGCACGTTCCGCGGCGTGCCGCTCGGCTGCGGGACCGACGTGTGGCGGCTGAGCGAGGACGTCCGCGCGGGCAAGCTGTCCGAGCAGGAATTCCTTCAGTCCGAGTCGTCGATGATCCGCAGCCGGGGGCACTGCAACACGATGGGGACTGCCTCCACGATGGGGCTGCTGGCCGAGGTGCTCGGCACCACGTTGCCCGGCACGGCCGGCCTGCCCGCTCCGGACAGCCGGCTCCTCGGCCAGGCGCACGGCACCGGGGTCTTGGCCGTCGAAATGGCCCGGGAGGGCCGGCGTCCCAGCCAGGTCCTGTCGGCCGCCTCATTCCGCAACGCGATTGTCGCACTGGCCGCATTCGGCGGTTCGACCAATGCCGTCGTGCACCTGCTCGCCATCGCCGGGCGCCTGGGGATACCGCTCAGCCTGGACGATTTCGACCGCATCGGCGCCGACGTGCCGCTGCTGGTCAACCTGCAGCCTGCCGGGCAGCAGCTGATGGAGGACTTCCACCGCGCCGGGGGCCTGCTGGCCGTGCTGCATGAGGTGGAGGACCTGCTCGACCCCGCGGCGCTGACGGTCACCGGCCGCCCGCTGGTGAATTACCTGGCCGGGGCGGAGATCTGGGACCGTGAGGTCATCCGGGGGCGCAAGGAGCCGTTGCGGGACGCGGCCGGCATCGCCGTGCTGCGCGGCAACCTGGCGCCCAGCGGGGCGATCATCAAGCCGGCGGCGGCGTCACCGCACCTGCTGCAGCACCGCGGCCGGGCGGTGGTCTTCGATTCCATCGAGGACCTGCACGCCCGCCTGGACGATCCGGAGCTGGACGTCGACGCCGACTCGGTACTCGTGCTGCGCGGCTGCGGCCCGCGCGGTTACCCGGGGATGCCGGAGGTGTCGAACATGCCGCTGCCGGCCAAGCTGCTGCGCGAGGGCGTGCGGGACATGGTCCGGATCTGCGACGGCCGGATGAGCGGCACCGCCTACGGGACGGTGGTCCTGCACGTCGCCCCGGAGGGAGCGGCGGGCGGCCCGCTCAGCAAGATCCGGACCGGTGACTGGATCGTGCTCGACGTGCCCGGACGCCGCGTCGAGGTGGAACTGACCGCGGACGAGCTACGGGACCGGCTGGTCGCCCCGGCGATGGCGGAGGCCGTCGCGCAGCCCCGGCGCGGCTGGGAACTGCTGTTCGTCAACAGCGTGCAGGGCGCCGAGACCGGAGCCGACCTGGACTTCCTTCGCGGTTCCAGCGGGGATCAGGTCAACCGCGAATCTCACTGAGTGCCGCCGCCGTCGGCGCTGACGTCTATCTGGTACATGGTCGTGATGTCGGCCAGGCCGGAGATCGTCAGCACGGGGGCGAGCAGCGGCGTCGCAATCAGCTCGATGTGCGCCGCGTGCGTGAAGAGAACCGTTAGGCCGGCACTGTCCAGGTACTCGACTCCGGTGAGGTCGACCACGAGCCGGCCGTCCGCGGCCGGGGCCCGGGTGAGCGCGTCCCGGAAGGCGCCCGCGTTGCTCATGTCGATCTCGCCGACGGCGGTCACGACCGGGATTCCGTCCGGTCGCTGGTGGGTGGACAGGGTGAGCGCAGTGGTCATGGGGTGATCCTCAGCTGCATGTCGACCGTGGTGCCGGCATCGCCGGGCTTGATGGTTACCTGCTGCATGAGGGCGCGCATGAGCGGGATGCCGTGCCCGCGGTTCGTGCCGTCCACCGGCTGGGAGACCTTCCAGCGGCCGGTGTCGGTGACGGTCAGCCGGAGCTGGGTGACGGTGGCGGCGGCCCGCAGCCGGATCTGCTCGCCGGGCGCGTGCCGGTGACCGTGCTCGACGGCGTTGGCGCACGCTTCGCCCGCGGCGACGAGCACGTCCTGCATCGTCTTATGGGTGAGGCCGCAACGGCTCAGCCAGGTCCGCAGCGAGGCCCGGACCGGTGCGAGCTGGGCCGAATCCGCCGGGAAAGTCAGTTCGAGCGGGGCGGGGTGGCGGTAGAGAACCAGCGCGACGTCGTCTTCGTAGCCGCCATCCGGGGCCATGGCGGTCATGATGGCGGTCGCGAGGTCCTCGACGGCCGCGGAGCCCCCCGATGGACCGCCGCCCCGGCCTGGGCGATCCCGGTATCCATGGCGCGGCGGCGCCGCTCGACCAGGCCGTCGGTGTACAGCAGCAGGGCCGCCCGGGCGGGCACGGTGCAGCTGGCCTCGGCCGCGTCCGTGCCGGGCCGCACCGCGAGCGGCAACGAGCGGCCGTCCTCCAGCAGCTGGGTACGTGCCGTCGGGCAGGGCCAGGATGCCCGGCGGATGGCCGGCGCTGCTGTAGGTCAGCCGGCCCTCGTCCCGGGTCGAGGATCCCGCAGAAAACCGTGCTGCAGATGGCCCCGGGGATGAGGGCGGCGAACCGGTCCATGGCGGTCAGCGTCTGAGCGGCGCTCGCGTCCTGCAGCAGCAGGGCGCGGCAGGCGCTGCGGAGCTGGCCCATGACGGTCGCGGCGTCCAGGCCGTGCCCGACGCAGTCGCCGACGACGATCCCGATCCGCCCGTCGGGCAGCTCGACGATGTCGTACCAGTCCCCGCCGACCTCGAGCGGGCGGTTGGCTGGCTCGTAACGCGCCGCGAAACCGGCCGGGCAGCCGGGCCGGGCCGAGGATGGCCCGCTGCAGGGCGAGGGCCGTCTCCCGCTGCTGATCGGTCTGGTGCACCCGGTGCAGCGCCTGGCCCAGGTAGCCACACAGCAGGGCCAGCAGGGCGCGGTCCTCGGCGCTGAACGGGCGGCGCGGCGTCCACGTCGATCCAGACGGCCAGCAAGCCCAGCGGATGCTCAACGGTGATCCCGACCGCGGCGAGCTGCGACGGCCGGGGCGTCGCCGGGTGCCGCGGCGCTGCCGCGGCCGGGCGAGCAGGGGCTGGCGCCGGAGCGCGCTGATCCGCTCGCGCAGCGGGGCCGGCAGGTCGGCCCAGCTCGTTTCCGCTCCGGTCGACATCACCGACGGCTCCTCGGCCGCCGTCCCAGGTGACGGCCAGCGCGCGCCGGGCCTGCCAGAGCCGCCGCAGCTCGTTGATCGCACCCTGGAGCGCCTGCGGCACGCTGCTGGCCTGCGAGAGCAGCAGGCCCATGGCGGCCAGGGCCGCCTCGCGCTGCCCGGCGTAGTGCTCGGCGGTGATGTCGCGGAGCGTGCCCACGACGATGCGCCGTCCGGTGTCCGGGTCCTGAACCTCGTTGAAGGTGGCCGCCACCCACAGCCGGTGGCCGTCCCGGTGGGTGACCGGTGCCACGAAGCTTCCCTTGCTCTGCCTCATGAGCTGCGCCGAAGGCCTCGCCGAGCTGGCGGTGAGCCTCCGGCTCGGTGTCCTCCCCGGCCACCACGGGTACTCGGCCGCGATACGGCAGCCCCTCCGGGCCGTAGCCCAGCATGTCGGTGAAGGCGGCGTTGATCTCGACCACGGTGCCGGCCTCGTCGCACAGGAAGAACGCCTCCTGCAGCGAGTCGATCAGGCCGCGCGCCACCGGGCGTGGTGGTTGCGCAGCCGGCCAGTTCCACATTGGCCCGCACCCGCGCGAGCAGTTCGGCGGCGGAGAACGGCTTGACCAGATAGTCGTCCGCGCCGGCCTCCAGGCCCTCGATCGCAGCCTCCTGCCCCGCCCGCGCCGACAGCAACAGCACCGGCACGTGCGGCGGTGCGCGGATCGGCCCGCGAGCGCGGCGACCAGCTCGAGGCCGTCCAGCCCCGGCATCATCACGTCGCTGATGACGAGATCGGGTGCGCTGGCGCGCACCTCATCCAGGGCGGTCAGCCCGTCGGCCACCGCCGTCGACCTGGTAGCTGGCCCGCAGCAGCCGCTGCAGGTATTCACGCATGTCGGCGTTGTCGTCCGCGAGCAGGACCCGCGCCGTCGACGCCGGACTCGCGGGCCCGCCGGGCCAGCCGGGCGCCGGTGATTCGCGGAGCAGGGCACCCGCGGCGGGCGGCAGCGCGTCCACGGCGTCTCACCGCCAGGCAGCCAGCGCAGCGCCTCCTCGACGATATGGGTCGGCGGCGGCCGAGAGCTGTCCGGTCCTCGCGGCCGGGGCCGCGTCGGCCGCCGGCAGGTGATCGTGACCGAAGGGCAGCCGGATGGTGAAGGTCGTGCCCGGCATCCTCGTCGCTGTCGGCGGTGATGGTGCCGCCGTGCAGGCCGACGAGTTCCCGGACCAGGGCCAGCCCGATGCCGCTGCCCTCGTTGGACCGCGACGGGCATCTGGCGATGCGGTGGAAACGCTCGAACAGCGCGGGGCATCTCGCCGGCGGGCACGCCGATCCGGTGTCGGCGACCTCGCATGATCGCCTGACCGGCCTCGCGCCCCAGCGCACGCTGATTCGGTGCCATCGAACGTGAACTTCAGCGCGTTGCTCAGCAGGTTGAGCACGACCTTCTCCCACATCTCGCGGTCGATGTAGACCGGCTCGGGCAGCGGAGGGCAGTCCACCTGGAACGACAGCCCGGCCCGTTCCATCGCCGAGCGGAAGACGCTGGCCAGGTCGGCCGTGAAGGCGGCCAGGTCCACCGGCTCGTAACGCGCCTGCATCCGGCCGGCCTTGATGCGCGAGAAGTCGAGCAGGGTATTGACCAGCTTGCCCAGCCGCAGCGCCGTTGCGCTGGATCAGGTCGAGTTCGCTGCCGTACGCGCCGGGTCCTCGACCGCCGAGCCGCGCCGCGCAGTTCCGCCAGCGGTCCCATGATCAGGGTGAGCGGAGTCCGGAACTCGTGGCTGATGTTGGAGAAGAACACCGTCTTGGCCCGGTCCAGCTCGGCCAGTTCCTCGGCCCGCCGCTGCTGGAACTGGTACGCCACGGCCCAGTTGATCGGCCGACGCGATCTGCTGCGCCACGAGCGTCGAGGAAGGATACGTAGGCTCTCGTCCAGCGCCCGGCCCGCGCTGGCCGCGAGGACATCACGCGCCGACCGCTGGCCGCCGGTCTCACCGGCAGCGGCAGCACCACGGCGTGGGCGGGCGGGCTTCCCCAGGCTCCGGCCGGCAGGTCGCCGAACCGTTCGCCTACGTCCGTCACCCGGACCGGCTGGCCGCTCCGCATGCCTCGTCGACCGGCCAGCCCCCGTCACCGCGGCGGAGCGCCTCGGGATCGGTGCCCGGCGGACTGACGACGCTCAGCATCAGGCCGGCCTGCTCCCCCTGGCGCAGGAAGGCGGCCGCGAACGGGACGTCGTGCTCGGCCCGGCTCAGCGCCAGGGTGATCAGCTCGCACGCCTCGGTCACGCTCCTGGCCCGGCCCGCCAGCCCGCCCAGGTCGTTCAGCACCGCCAGCCGGCGCGCGCCGATGACCCGCTCTGTCGTGTCGGTGGCCTCGGTGTGCGCCCCCGGACCGCGCCCGCCTCGTCGTACAGGGGGCTGAACGAGTAGGTCCAGTAGGTCTCTTCCGGGTATCCGTTGCGGTTCAGCGGCAGCATCACGTCCTGCGACCAGGTGGCCCTGCCGCTGGCGAGCACGGACCGCAGCGCCGGGCCGATGATGTCCCAGATCTCGTCCCAGACCAGATTCGCCTGGCTTGGCCAGGGCCGGATGCTTGGCGCCGAGAAACGGCAGATATGCATCGTTATAGAAAAAGCGAGCTCCTCGCCCCACCACACGACCATGGGAAAGCTGGAGGTCAGGCAGATCCGGCAGGCCGCGCGCAGGCTCGTCGGCCACTGTGCGGGTCACCGAGCGGCGTGTCCGCCCGGGCAGCGCCCGCATCCGGGTGGCCATCTCACTGTCACCGGGGAACAGCACGTCCACCGGTTCGGCGCGCTCAGGACCACTGATCGCGCCTCATCGCGCCTTCCTGCGCCCGCCGTCCCACGCGGGCGCTGTCTGCGGTGCCCGGAGGGGCCACAGGGATGCGATAATTGTCTCTGGGGTATTCACTTAACCGGAGTAGCCTGCGGGCGTGGAGCATCCTCGCGCGGGTTCGCATTATCCGCGGTCTACGGGCGAGTTCCAGGCATGGTTCCGCACCGACGCCGACTGCCTGGATTACCTGGATTGGCTGCGCTGGCCTGGCGGTTTCGCCTGCCCGTCGTGCGGGCACGCGGGGGGCTGGCGGCTGGGCGATGGCCGGTATGAGTGCGCGGGCTGCAAGCGGCGGACCTCGGTGACCGCGGGCACGATCTTCGACCGGACGCGGACGCCGCTGACGGTGTGGTTCACCGCGTGCTGGCTGTTCGCCACGCAGAAGGACGGCATTTCAGCGCAGAGCCTGCACCGGTCGCTGGAGATCGGCTCCTACCCGACCGCGTGGGCGATGCTGCACCGGCTGCGGTCGTTGCTGGTACGGCCGGGCCGGGACCGGCTCGCCGGCACCGTCGAGGTGGACGAGACGTTCATCGGCGGGCAGGAGCCGGGGCTGCGCGGTGGCCGGGCGCGTGGCAAGAAGGTGCTCACCGGCATCGCGGTCGAGGCCGGCACCCCGAAGGGGATCGGCCGGTGCCGGATGGCGGTGCTGGAAGACGCCTCGGCCGAGTCGCTGAACCCGTTCATCACCGGCGCCGTCGAGCCGGGCAGCACCGTGATCACCGACGGCTGGCAGGGCTACAGCGGCCTGGACGGCCTCGGCTACACCCGCGAACGCCGCAGCCAGCGCGCCGCCCGCGCCCGCGGCGAGGACCCCGGCGAGCTGCTGCCCGCCGTGCACCGCGTCGCTTCCCTGGCCAAGCGATGGCTGCTGGGTACCCACCAGGGCTCGGTGGACGAGGCCCACCTGCCCGCCTACCTCAACGAATTCGTCTTCCGCTTCAACCGGCGCCGCTCACGCAGCCGCGGCCTGCTCTTCTACCGGGTGCTGGAGCTGGCCACCGGGCACGATCCGGTTCGCTTCCGCGACCTCCTGGCCAGCAAGCAGCCGCACCCAGTCCCCGCAGCACGGGGCTGGGGCCATCCGCCAAGCCTGGACCGCCCAGCGGCCAACCGGCCCTGGAGGACGGGCGACCTCCAGCTGCAGCTACCGATCTCACTCCGGTTAAGTGAATACCCCAGAGTTGTCTAATGCAAACGTTCCCGGCAGGTGCCCCTGTCCGGTAAGGCGTGAAATCCGGCCAGGAGGCGCTGGAGATGCCAGCGCTGTCCCGTCCGGCCGTCGCGTCCCTTCCGGAACAATA
>CAWELT010000039.1:0-70992 GCA_963809975.1 uncultured Actinomycetes bacterium | reverse complement strand
TCCCGCCCCTCCGTCCCCGCCCGCGTCCGGGTCCTTGCCTGGCTGGCCGGAACGGCAGGTGGAGGGGATCACCGTGCTGTCGGCGAGCCACATCCTGGTCGACGGGGCCGGGGTCCGCCAGCTCGGGGCGCTGGCCTCCGAACTGGCCAAGCAGACCGCCGAGAAGGCGCAGAAGCAGGAGAGCACCGTGCTCGCCGAGGTGCAGAAGATCGGCCTGGACAAGCTGTACGCCCTGCCGCCGCTGCCCGTGGGACCCGTCGGCGACTCCTAGCGAGCCACGGGCCTCCGGGCACGGGCTCGCGCCGGAACCGCGCCGCTGCTTCACGTACAGGCCGGACCGTCGATCGCGTGGCGCTCCATGTCGTCCTGCAGGACCCCGATGACGGTGATGTTCCGGTCGCGGCCGATCCGCTCAGATCAGGGTGTACGGCAGGGCCGGATCAGGGTGCGCGGCGGTCATCTGCGCGAGAACCGGGCGGGCGACGGTAACGCCCCGGCGCGGGCCAGGCATGGAAAAGCGGGTGGCGCATCTGGCCACCCGCCGTGCTCGTCCTTGGTCTAGCTTACTTTTCGTCCTGGCTTAGGCCGACGGCCGGCGGGGCCCGGGCCACGAGCGGTCATGGCAAGGGCGGCACGTCTTGGTCAGCCGGTCAATGGCCGTATAGACGCCGCACCCGAAACAGTAATCGTCATACATCCGAGACTCTTAGCCTCCTTCGCTCCTGTGTTCAGCGCTGCAGGGCGTCAGATATTCCGCGCCGATGCCCTGCGTCAGCCGAGCGTGAAGGGGTCGCGGGTATCGCCGCTCAGCTCCACCCAGATGCTCTTGTTCTCGGTATAGGCGTGCACGGCGTCGATGCCGTTCTCCCGGCCCATCCCGGAGGCCTTGTACCCGCCGAAGGGGACGCTCGGCGCGACCACGCGGTAGGCATTGATCCAGACCGTGCCCGCCTTGATCCGGGCCGCGACGCGGTGCGCGCGCCGGACGTCCTCGTCCAGACCGACCCGGCCAGCCCGTACGGCGTGGCGTTGGCCAGCTTGACCGCCTCGGCCTCGTCGGTGAACGTGTACGCGGACAGCACCGGGCCGAAGACCTCCTCGCGCACGATGGTCGAGGCGGGCCCGACCCCGGTGAGCACGGTCGGCTTGACGAATAGCCGCCGAGGCTGCCGTCCGGCCGCACCGCCGAGGCCACCCGGCGCCCTCGTCGCCGCGCGATCCGCAGGTAGCCCAGCACCTTCTCGTACTGCGGCCCGTTGGCGACCGGCCCCATCTCGGTGGCCGGATCGTTCGGGTCGCCGAGCTTGATCGCGGGCGCTCGGCCGGCGATCAGGCGGACCAGCTCGTCGTGCACGTCGGCGTGCACGATCAGCCGGGAGCCCGCCATGCAGGTCTGCCCGGTGGCCGCGAACACGCCTGCCATGACGCCATTGGCCGCGGCGGCCAGGTCCGCGTCCGGGAAGACGACCTGCGGTGACTTACCGCCCAGCTCCAGGGTGACCGGGTTGAGGTTTTCGGCCGCCGCGTGAGCGACCGCGCGGCCGGTGGCCGTCGACCCGGTGAACGCCACCTTGTCCACCCCCGGATGCCCGGCGAGGGCCGCGCCGACCTCCCGGGACTGGCCGGTGACGACGTTGACCACGCCGGGCGGGAAACCGGCCTCGGCGATCAGCTCGGCGAATCCCAGCGTGGACGCGGGCGCGTGCTCGGACGGCTTGATCACCGCGGTACACCCCGCGGCCAGGGCCGGGGCCAGCTTCCACGTCATGAGCAGCAGCGGCGAGTTCCACGGCGTGATCGCGGCCACGACGCCGACCGGCTCGCGGCGCGTGTAGACGAGGTAGTTGGGGCTGGGCGCGGGAATCTGCCGGCCTTCGAGCTTGTCGGCCAGCCCGGCGTAGTAGTGGTACCAGCCGCCGAGCCCGTTCAGCTGCCCGATCATCTCCCGGTACAGCTTGCCCGAGTCCTGGACCTCCAGCCTCGCCAGCCGTTCCGCGTTCACCGAGATCAGGTCGGCGAGCAGGCGCATGAGCCGGGCCCGGCCGAACCCGGTCAGCTGGCCCCATTCGCCGTCCAGTGCGGACCGGGCGGCCTGCACGGCCGCGTCGACGTCCTCGGGGCCCGCGTCGGGGATCACCGCCCACGGCTGGCCGGTGTAAGGGTTCTCGGACTCGAACGTCCGGCCGGAGATGGCGTCGACGGCCTTCCCGCCGATCAGCATGCGGAACTGCTCAGGCTGCTTGCTCACGGCTTACCCTCCTGTCCGCCCGGGCAGGCCTGGCTCGGTTTCAACAACGCTATTCAGCGCCCGTTGACGTGCAGCGTCAAGCCAGCCGGCGGTCCGGTGGGCCGGGCGGGCCGGGCGCCCCGGGAGTAGCGTCAGCGGAGGGCGCTAACGGCGCGCCAGGCGTCATCGGGCGAGCGGGAGGCCAGGCATGAGGATCGCAGTGATCGGGACGGGCCACATCGGCGGCACACTGGGCCTGAAGTGGCGGGCGGCCGGGCACGACGTGGTGTACGGCGTACGCAAGGGCGAAGGAGAAGGGCCGGGCGGCGCACCGCTGATGCCGATCAATGACGCGATCGACGGGGCCGACGTGGTGGTGTTCGCCATTCCGGGCGGAGCGGTCGCGGAGACGATTACGCCACACGGTCCGATGCTGAGCGGCCGGATCGTGGTCGACGCCACGAACAACATGAGCGGGCCCGTCCCCGACGCGCGCGACGCGATTACCGCGGCCGCGCCGGACGTGCGGTACGTGCGCGCATTCAACACGCTGGGCTGGGAGAACTTCGCCGACCCGCTGCCCGGCGCGGCCCTGTTCTTCGCCGCCGAGCCGAGCGCGCGGGAGACGTCCGAGGAGCTCATCCGGGCCGTGGGCCTGGAGCCGGCCCACGTCGGGGACGCGGCCGCCACCGGCGTCGTGGACGCCCTGCTCCCGCTGTGGTTCGCACTGGTCAAGCAGAACGGCGGCAACCGCAGGGTCGCCCTGAGCATCGTCCGGTAGGCCCGGACGGCGGGAACCACGGCCGATGCCCCAGCTCCCGCCGTCCGGGACGAGCGCGCGGGCGCCGCGCGGCGCGGGGGGCGCCGCGTGGGCGCGGGCTCCTCCTAGGGTCGGCCGAGGTAGGCGAGCTCGGGGACGAAGGCGGCCGCGTTGACGGTGCCCACCCCCGACGCCAGGTCGTAACCGGGGGCGGCGCTGAAGCCCTTGACCGTGTACAGATAGTTGTTCTGGGTGAACGACACGGTGTTGTTGCCCTTAGTGATGTCGACGATGCCCGGGGCGTGCGGCCGCGGACAGTTCGTACAGATAGGGGTTGATCAGGCCGAGCCGGTGATGGGCCACCTGGTCGGCGAGCGCCACGATGCCCGAGAACAGCGGCGTCGCCTCGCTGGTGCCGCAGACCGGGTACCAGCCGGGCGTCTGCCCGCCGAAGCTCTGATAGGTGTCCACCGCCCCGTTGCAGGCCGCGCTCATCGAGACGTCCGGGACCCCGCGGCTGTTTCCCACGGCGTACGCCACGCCGTTCTGGTACCAGGGGCGGCCGAAGAAGACGGACTTGCCGCCGCCGCCCGCGAGCGGGTTCGGGCCGGCGTCACCCAGGATGTATTCCTGCGTCGCCTTGCTGTAGGTGTCGTTCCAGACGTTGTCCGGCGCCGTGTGCTGGCCGCTCGCGTTGAGGTGCAACTGGGTGCCGCCCACGCCGGTCACCAGCGGGTCGCTGTCCGGCCACGAGGTCATCGGGTAGGTGTAGTACGTCGACTGGTCCAGGCCGACGTCCGCGGCGCCGCTGTCACCGGACGCGGCGAGCACGGTGACGTGGTGCGCGTAGGCGTTCTCGTAGGCGCCGCGCAGCGACTCGAGGGTGGCTTTGCTCGGGAAGGTCTGCTCGGTCGCGCTGAAGCTCTGGCTGATCACGTCGCCGAGACCATGGTTGATCACGTAGTTCTCGGCCGTTACGATCTGCGGGAAACCGGTCACGCCCTCGGTCTCCGACACCGGCGTCTCGACCAGCAGGATGTTGGCGCCCGGCGCGATCGTGTGCGCGTACTCGACGTCGAGGGTCGTCTCCCCGGCCCAGCCGACCATGCCGGTGTTGTTCGGGTCGTAGGGCGGAACCTGGCCGGCCGGCTGAATGACATTGAGCGACGGGGGCGCCGGGTAGTGGAACGTCTGGTCGAAGACCTCCAGGTCGTTCCGGATCGTCGGTGAGCCGAACGAATCGACGATGACAATGGTCGAGTCCCGTCCGTTCACGGCGCGTAGGTAGAGGGCCGGCAGGTTGTAGGCCTGCTGGATCTGGGTCGGCTCGTAACAGGCGATCCGGTAGTTCGCTTCGCAGTACGCGGTGGTCGGAGGGGCACCGTTCGCGTGCCCGGCGTGCAGCACGCCCGGCCGGATGACCACGCCGGCCTGGGCAGTGGGCGCCTTCGCACCCGACACCGAGACCGCCGACCCTGCCGACACCACGGCGGCGGCGGTGAGCGCACAGGCCCCTGCGGCTACCGTCACTATTCGAGCCAAGCGCATTGGCGACTTCCCCCCGGAACAGACTTGAATATGACCTCTTCAGGGAAAGCACCATAACACTCACGATCCAACTGCGGTCACGTCCCCGGGCCGACAGGCGAGGTGATCTGAGCCGGGCCCGGACCGGCCGAGGGACGGCTGAATTCGGGAATCGATCGGGGCATTCCACCCGTACGACGCGGGCCCGGCGTGCCGTCGGTTGCCGGGCCCGCGTCCGCGGGCCGCGCTACCAGTAGTGCCGACGGCCACCGACCTCATGGCCGATCGCGCCCAGCAGGAGCAGGATGAGCCCGATCACGAGGATGACGATACCGATCGTCCACAGGATCGCGATTTTCAGCAGGAAACCCACTATTAGAATGACGAGGCCTAGAATGATCATTTGAACTCCTGTGTCACCTTTGGCAACTTTGAGCAATCTCGGCCGATTGCTGCCAGCTGGCGTCTTCCCTCAGAAATCGAAGAGAAACACGGGGGCGAAAATTGGCTTTGACGGATGACCGCTGGAGTCTGGGCGGCGTCTCGACGGCACCTTCCACTACGCGCAAGCTCAGCGCGCATGCAAATCGCCGGGCGAGGGCCGTGGTGTTCCGCCGGGCCGGGAACGCTACCGGATGGGCTCGTCAGGCGGGAGGCGCGACGTTCGCCACGACCTCGGCGCAGATGGCGGAGACCTTCCTGCACTCGGCCCGCGCCTGCGCGGCGGGCGGCTAGCTGGCCTGTGGTTCGGCCCGTTCCGCGCGCAGGCTGGGCAGGACGGCGCGCAGTTCGTCCCACGGGAACGCGGCGGGTTCCCAGGCCTCGGGCTGCGGCAGGCGGGCGGCGTCGAGGATCACCGTGATGCCCCATTCACGGAGCGCGGCGACGCTCCGGGCGAACACCGGGTGAGCGGCGAGCGCCGCGTTCGGCCAGGGGACCGCGACGATGGGCAGGCGCAGGCCGACGGCCTCGTTCAGCAGGCCGAGCGCGAGAGTATCGCTGATGCCCTGCGCCCATTTGTTCACTGTGTTGAATGTCGCGGGCGCGACGACCAGGGCGTTCGGCGGGGGAAGGACGTCAGGTTCGTCCGGGCGCTTGTAGCGGACGCGGACCGGATGCCTGGTCAGCCCGGCCAGGTTTCCGGCGTCGAGAAACTTGCCGCCGTCCGGCGTGGCGATCACGCACACGTCCCATCCCTGAGCCTGGGCGTCCCGGACGAACGCGGTAAGCTCGCCGGCCGGCGGGGCGCCGCACGCGACGAGATAGAGGACGGGACGCGTATCCGCTGGCACGATCGTTTCCTTCCACTCGGGATCGGCCACGGCCCGCTCGGATCGGCCACGGCGGCCGACGGCAATGCCGGCTGAGGAATAGCACACTATGCCCTGGTCATGCCGGCACCCTGGCCCGATTGACCACATCGTTAGCCAGCCATCAGGGACGCGGCACGAGCGATGCCGCCGAACTGCCCCTGGTGGCGTGCAGGTGCGAGCCGGACGGGAGGCATCCAGCCAGAAGCTGGCCCTAGGAGCTGAGTTCGATCCGAGAAGAGTCTCCCGCAGCTCAGTGGGGGCGGTTGCGGGCGGCGAGGAGGGAGGAGCATCCCGCTCGATGAAAGGGATGTCGGCGGGGCCAAGTAGGGCTGGGTTCTGGGTGACCTTGCCGACCTTGGAGCGCGGGAGGTCGGGCCACACCTCGACCTGCCTGGGGGCCTTGACGCTGCCCAGGCGGCTTCCCAGGGAGGCGCCTTGGTCGAGATAGCCCATCAGGCGCACGGGCTGTCCTCGGGTCGGCGACAGCAGGGTGGTCTTCCGGGCCCGCGGCTCATCGGAACAACCAGGGGCCCGGAAGACGATCGGGCGGCCCGGCGTGCGCAGCACGCCGGGCCGCGGGACTCAGTTCTGGACGGTGAGCGTCGGCATACCCATATGGCATCTCCCGCTCGAGACGGTGGCGGGCCGGAACTGCGACGTAGGTCACAGCGTAACGAAGACTTGACAGTCGTCAAGAGTTTCTTGGACAACCGTCAAGCTGGATCATGGCCGTGGCCCGGCGCGGGGATACAGTGAGGGCATGACGGAAGTGGCCGAGACCCGCCGGGAGCGGATATCGCGCCGGCCGGTCGGCAAGTTCGCCGAACGGCGGGCGCAGCTGGCCAGCGCCGCCCTGCAGACACTCGCCCAGCTCGGTTACGCGCGCACCAGCCTGCGTGAGATCGCGCAGAACTCCGAGTTCTCGCACGGCGTGCTGCACTACTACTTCAGCGGCAAGGAAGAACTGCTCACCGAGTGCGTGCGCCAGTACGAGGCCGAGTGCGTGACCCGCTACGACGAGATCGTCGCCGCCGCGGCGTCGGCCACGGAGCTCCGGCGGCAGTTCAGCGCCGCGATGGCGTACACCCTGGTGACCGACGCGCCGATGCACCGGCTGTGGTACGACCTGCGCAATCAGAGCCTGTTCGAGGAATCCTTCCGCGCGGACGTGCTCGAGATCGACCAGCGCCGGGAGGAAATGATCTGGCGGGTGGTGAGCCGGTACGCCGAGCTGGCCGGGATGACGCTGGCCACCTCCCCCGGCGTGACGTACGCGATCTTCGACGGGCTGTTCCAGCAGGCCCTGCTGCACCAGCTCGCCGGGCGCGAGGACGCCGGGAGCGAGCTGGCGGCGAACGTGGCCCGCGTCCTGGACACCCTGACCGCCTAGCCCGGCCGCGAGGCTCAGGGCTGCGGCCTCTTCTGTCCTGGACGCCCTAGCCGGTCGCAGAGCCGGCCGGGCCAGGCGCAATTCCGTAATGCAACTACATTTCTACACATGCGGGGTGCAAGTGCCGGGCAACAGCCGGTAGCGTAGATGTATGGCGCGCGGCGAGAATCCGCACCCGGATGGCGAGCGGAACGGCGGTCCCGTGAGACAGCGCGAGATCCTGGCCCAGTTCGAGGCCGCGATCGCCGGGATGCGCACCCGTGAGATCCAGATCGGGCTTCGCCAGCTGCTCGCCGGGCCGGTCCGGCCGCCGCGGACCGAGGGGGACCCGCAGGCGGATCACTCCGGCCCGCCGCGGACCGAGGGGAACCCGCAGGCGGATCACTCCCGCCCGCCGTCTAACTCTGAGCCACGTCCGTTCGGCCAGAATATGCCCGGTGGGGTTCATGACGGCGCACCGGCCGACGGAGATCCGGCGCACGCGGCCCGCCGCGAGCCTGACCGGCTCCGGCCGCCGGTGGCCGAGCTCGTCCGCGCCGTTGCGGCCCCCTGCGCGCGACGGCAGATGCAGCGGCTGGTCGGCGACGCACAGCTGGGCGGTGGGTCCGGATCGAGACCGGGGTGGCGGCCCAGATGGTCCTCCCCTATACCTGGCTGCTGAACCGGGTCGGCGACCACGGCATCCGGCTGACCGAAGCCGGTCACCTGCCGCCGGCCGAGGTGACCGCGGCCCTGCACGAGCTGAACGTCACGGCGCCGGGGCTCGGCCGCCGCGAGAACCAGGTGCTGCCGGTGCGGCATCTGCGCAAGTCCGCGCAGGCCATGGGTCTGCTGCGCAGGCAGCACGGCCAGCTCCGGCTGACCGGGGACGGCGCCGAGCTGCGGTCCTGCCCCGCCGCGCTCTGGTGGCATCTGGCGGAACGGATGCCGCTGCGGTCGGCCGCCTCGCGCGAAGTCCAGCCCGGCCTGATCCTGCTGGTGTGCGTGGCCGCACGGTGCACCGACGCGCTGGACGCCACGATCGCGCGCATGCTGAGCGCCATCGGCTGGCTGAACACCGACGGCAGCCCGCTGACCAGGGCCGAAGCGTCCCAGGCGACGGCCGGCACGTACGCCGCACTACGCTGGCTCGGTGCGCTGCCCGACGACCCGTGCCCGGTCCCCAGGCCGACACCGGAAGGGGTGACGTTCGCCCGCGCCGCGCTGCGCGCCTGGCCCAGCGCTGGCTAAGCCGGGCCGTCCTCCCGCCACCGTTCCCGCAGCAGCCACGCCGCCGCCGTCGGCTGGCGGTCGCATCATCGGCAACGGCGCCCCGGGTGCGTCCGGGCCCGAGCCCTAACCCCCCCGGCAAGTGCCTGTCCCCGAGAGGTCTTACGGGCGAGACGTGCAGGGCAGCCCATGTGGTGGACCGTCAGGAGCGGTTACCCGGTCAGGTCGCTCAGTCCGGCGGCCAGGTGGCGGCCGAGCTCACGGGCGCCGGTGCCGGAGTGGTGACGGGCGCCGGTGCCGGGGTGGTGACGGACGCCGGCGGCGGGGTGGTGACAGGCGCCGGCGGCGGGGTGGTGACAGGCGGCGTGGTGACAGGCGCCGATGGCGGGGTGGTGACAGGCGGGGTGGTGACAGGCGGCGGGGTGGTGACAGGCGGGGTGGTGACAGGCGGGGTGGTGACAGGCGGGGTGGTGACAGGCGGGGTGGTGACAGGCGGCGGTGGTGACAGGCGGGGTGGTGACAGGCGCGGCGTGGTGACAGGCGGGGTGGTGACAGGCGCCGATGGCGGGGTGGTGACAGGCGCCGGCGGCGGGATGGTGACAGGCTCTGGGGGCGGTGTGCTGTGCTCGGCGGGCGGCGGCGCGGTCGTGACGGGCTCGCCAGGTTCCGGCGCGGTAGTGTCAGGCGGGACGGCAGCCACGGCCGTTGGCAATGGCGGCGGCTGGGGTGTATCAGCCGGGCCGCCCGGCGTAACGGGCACGGGTTCCGCCCGGGCCGCCAGTGGCCCCGCTCGACGCCGTACCGGCAGCCTCCGACCGACCGCAGAGCCGCGGCCGCGTGCCGGGCGGCAACGGCGGGATGACACGCAGTGGCCGGCCCGGGCTGCCGGGCAGCCCGCTGGTGGCCGCAGGCACGGTGACGGTGACGGCGGCGCCAGGGCGGGCCTGCACCGTCTCCGCAGGTGCGGTCTGCCACAGCCACAGCGCCACCCCCGTCGTCGCCACCGCCACCGTCGCGGTCGGGACCAACAGCCACGGCGACAGCAGCCACCCGAACCGGTCCCGGCGGGGCCGCCCGACGTGGGGCCGGTCCCGGCCGGGCGGGACCGACGTGGTGGTGAACCAGTCGCCGAACGCATCCGACTGGCCGGCAGGCCGCCACCCGCCGGAATCGGGATCGGGCGGGGTCACGGGCGCTGCGGGCCGGAGCCGCACGGGTCGCCGTCGAACCCCCGCCGTGCACGCCCTGCCGGGTCGCCGTCGTGGTGGCAGTCGGTGCGGTCCGCGTGCAGGACCGTGACGGTACCCACAGGCAGATCGACCCCCTCGTGTGCGGGAGTCATCCATGGTCGCATGCCGCCCGATGCGCGGGAAAGCCCGGGGAAAGATGGCCAGCTTGATGCCGAGCGCCGCGGCCCGCGCGGCGAGCGCGGTCCGGCGGGCACTGCCCGGCTGGGCGGAGGACCGGCATGTGACCTGGGGGCCGTTGTGGCTGATCGTCCACTCCAGCACGGGCAGGCCCTCGCGGTCTCGCTGGCGCACATTCATCACGAGCCCGAACACGAACCAGACGGCAGCCACGCTGTTGAAAGCCGTGGCCGCGGCACCGGGGGTGAAGACGAGCGGCTCGCTCACCCGGCCATTACAGCACCGTCGGCCGGACCAGACGGGACAGCACCGCCGGGTGGGATAACACCGCCGGTACAACCCGGCGGGACAGCGCCGCCGACTGCGCCCACGCAGGCTGACCGCTGAGGGCGGTCAGGCGCGGGCGCAGCCGGCGGCAGAGCTCTGTTGGCTCGTTAGAGGGGGCGAACCTGCTCGGCCTGCGGGCCTCGGGTGCCCTGGCCGACCGAGAACTCGACCCTCTGGTTCTCCTGAAGGCTGCGGTAGCCGTCAGCCTGGATCGCGGAGAAGTGCACGAAGACGTCGGCCGAGCCGTCGTCCGGTGCGATGAAGCCATAGCCCTTGTCAGCGTTGAACCACTTAACGGTTCCCTCTGCCATTCCCAATCTCTCCTACTGCGATCTTCGGGTCCACTTGTGTGTCCCCGGGCTGCTGCGACCGCCTGCCTCGAAGGATTGGCTCCCGGGAGGTCCTTTGGCGCCCGCTGTCAAATTCGCAGGCACCGTGACACGGACAACGAACTTCGACGACAACCACGGCTATTTAACACCATGCTGTGCACCGATGCCGCATAGGCGGGGTGGTCCGTCCCGATCGGCGTCCCGCCGGGGGGCTCGCGACCAGGTTCAGGTGGCGCCCCGGAGCGGGGGACTCCCAGGCGCGCAAGGTGTTGTTATGGTGCGCACGCCGGGACGCGGCTGGCCCAGACGGCGCCGCACCACGCGGGACAGGACCGACTCCCTGGTCGCCTGGCGCGCCCACCAGCGGGACCTAATGCCCGAAGTCGGCGCGGGCGGCGTCGAGGGTGCGCATCACGGCCAGCGTGTCGTCCAGCGTCAGCACCGGGGATTCGGTGAGGCCGGTGCGCAGGCAGCGGGCAACTTCTTCGGCCTCGTAGGTGAAGCCGTGCCCCGGCAGGGTGATCGCACGGGTCTCCGGCTCCCGGCCCGCGCGCTGCAGGGTGAGGCGCTCCGGGCGGTAGAACGGCGGCCCGACCGTGATCATGCCACCGGTCCCAGTGATCATGGCGACCCGCGGCGAGTCGGCCCAAAAGCCGAAGTGGTAGAGGCCGACCGCACCGCCGGTGTACCGGGCGATCACGGCGCTGTTCGCGTCGACACCATTCGGCGCCAGGGTGGCCAGCGCACGGACCGCGTGGGCTCGCCGAGCAGCATCGCGCCGAACGAGATCGGGTACACCCCGATATCGAGCAGGGCCCCCCCGGCCAGGTCAGCGTTCCACACACGGCTGCCCGGGTCGTACGGCGGGGAGCCGGCGTAGTCGGCCTGGACCGCGGTGACCCGGCCGATCGCCCCGTTCCGCACCAGGCCCGCGGCCGCACGGACCAGCGGGCTGAAGCGGGTCCACATCGCCTCCATCGCGAACAGGTGCCGTTCCCGGGCCAGCGCGACCAGGTTTTCCGCCTCCGCGGCGGTCACCGTGAACGGCTTCTCCACCAGCACCGCCCGCCCGGCCAGCAGGCAAAGCCGGGCCGCGCCGTGATGCCCCGGATGCGGGGTGGCCACGTAGATCACGTCGAGGCTGTCGTCGGCCGCGAGATCTTCGTACGACCCGTAGGAGCGGGCGATGCCGTAGTCCGCGGCGAATTCAGCGGCCCGGGCGGCGTCGCGGGAGCCGACCGCCACGACGACGTGGTCCTCCAGCAGCAGCAGGTCTCCGGTGAAGATGCGGGCGATGCTTCCCGGGCCGAGGATGCCCCACCGGAGGGGCGCGTGTTCCATGATGCTCACGTGCCGAGTATCCCGCAGGCGCATTGTCCCGTCGGCGGGGTGGCGCGCGCTAGCGGCGCGCTTCGGAGGCGGCCGTGTTCGTGGGCGGCACGGTGTGGGACGTGCAGGCGTGCGTCAAGGCTGGGTCGGGTGCATCGCGCTGCTGAGCGGTGGCATCGGCCGGGACGAACTGCTGGGCCCTGGGGCCGCCGCCGGGTACGACGGGCTGGCCCTGCTGGCGTCGCTGCCCGACAGCATCCTGGGGCGGCGCGGCTGGCTCGGAACCGAACGCGATACCGTGACGCGATGACCGATCCCCAGGCAGGCGACCGGCCCGTGGTGGCCGTAGCCAACCGGCTTCCGGTCCACCAGAGCGACGACGGCTGGGAGCTGTCCCCGGGTGGCCTGGTAACAGCGCTGCGGCCGGTGATGGCCACCCATCCCGGTGCCTGGGTCGGCTGGGACGGCGGCGCCAAGGGGATGCCGGCGGACCTTGCCGGACACCGGACGTACGGCTGCTGCCCATCGGCCTGTCGGCCACCCAGATCCGCAACTACTACCACGGTTTCGCCAACGCCACGCTGTGGCCGCTGCTGCACGACGCGATCGAGAAGCCCCGGTTCGAGCGAGCCTGGTGGCATAGCTACCGGGACGTGAACGCGATCTTCGCCGAGCGGGCGCTCGCCGCGCTCGCTGAGGAGCCGGACGCGATCACGTGGGTGCACGACTATCACCTGATGCTGGTCCCCCAGCTCATCCGCGGCCGCCGGCCCGACCAGCCGATCGGGTTCTTCCTGCATGTGCCGTGGCCGTCGCCGGACATTTTCGCCCGGCTGCCGTGGCGGGAGCAGATCCTGGTCGGGCTGCTCGGGGCCGACCTCGTTTCGTTCCACACCGAGCGCTACCGCAGCAACTTCGTCCGGGCGTGCGCGCGCTTGCTGGCCGGCTCGGGCATCGAGGTCCGGGGCACGGAGATCGTGCTGCCCGACGGCCGGGTGGTGGAAACCACGGCCGCGCCCATCTCTATCGACGCGGCCGAGTTCACCCGGCATGCCACCGCACCGGAGACCGAGCCGACATCGCAGGCGCTGACCGAGCAGTTCGCCGGGCGGACGCTGCTGCTCGGGGTCGACCGCCTTGACTACACCAAGGGCATCGTGGAGCGGCTGCTGGCCGTGGAAATGCTGCTGGAGCGCAACCCCGAGTACCGCACCAGCCTCGCCTTCCTGCAGGTCGCCGTGCCCAGCCGGGACAACGTGCGGGAGTATCGCCACCTTCGCGCGTCCGTAGAGCAGCACATCGGCCGGATCAACGGGCGGTTCACCGAGCCCGGTAACGACGTGCCCGTGCACTACCTCTACCGGGGCCTGTCCCAGCAGCAGCTCGCCGCGTACTACGCGGTCGCCGACGCGCTGCTCGTCACCCCGCTCATCGACGGCATGAACCTGGTCTGCAAGGAGTACGTCATCGTCCAGCAGGCGCGCGACGAGAACGGGATCCTGGTCCTCAGCGAGTTCACCGGCGCGATGGGCGAGCTCCCGCAGGCCATCTTGTGCAACCCGTTCGACCTGGAAGGGCTGTCGTACCGGATCGAGAACGGTCTCTGCCTGCCGGTCGAGATCCGCCGCACGGCCATCGCCGAGATGGCCGCCCACATCCAGAAGCACGACGTGCACCGGTGGGTGGCGGAGCAGCTGGCGGACATCGCTTCGCGCGGCGCGAAGTAACCTTGGCGGACACCGCTAGGGTGCCCCGGGCCGGGCTATGACCGGTCGCGGACCGGCTGGTAGTTAGCGAGCGACTCCGAGCGCTCCGTCGCATGGTCGACGATTCGCTCCGGGTAGCCGTCCGGCAGCCCCCCGGTGCGCCGCCAGGGCTCGTGAATCTCCCGGCCCGTCCAGAGCGGCCAGCTCGGGGACGTAGCGCCGGATGTAGGACCCGCCGGGATCGAACTTTCTGCTCTGGGTGACCGGATTGAAAATCCGGACGTAAGGCGCCGCGTCGGTGCCGGTGCCCGCGGTCCACTGCCAGCCGTGCTGATTGCTGGCCAGGTCCCCGTCGACCAGATGACGCATGAAGTGCCGGGCCCCGTGCGTCCACTCGATGTGCAGGTCTTTGACCAGGAAGGACGCGACGATCATCCGTACCCGGTTGTGCATCCAGCCCTCGGCCAGCAGCTGGCGCATACCGGCGTCCACGATCGGGTAGCCGGTCCGCCCGGCGGCCCAGGCGGCGAAGGCCTCGTCGGCGGTCTTCCCGGTCGCGTACGGCATTTTGGCCATCGCGGGCTGGAAGTACGCGCGGGCGCTGTCCGGCCAGAAGTGCAGGACCGCGGCGTAGAACTCGCGCCAGGCGATCTCGCGCCGGTAGGCCGAGTCCCCGCCGCCGAGGCCGGCGAGGATCGTCCGGGGGTGGATCGAGCCGAACTTCAGGTATGGCGACAGGCGCGACGTGCGGTCCAGGTCGGGCCGGTCCCGCTCCCGGCCGTAGCCGTCCAGCCGGCTGCGGCGGAACCGCCGCCAGGCGGCCAGCGCCGCCGTCTCCCCCGCCTCCGGCAGCGTCAGCCCGGCCGCCAGATCCGGGTCGTTCGGGATGCCGGTTCGCTCCAGCGCGCGCCAGGTCACGTCGCCCGGGCGGAACGCCGCGGGCCCCCGCCAGCCATGTTCGGCCCAGGCCCGGTAGAACGGCGTGTACACCTTGAACGGCGTCCCGTCCCCCTTGGTCACCCGGCCCGGCGACACCGCGTACGGCGAGCCGGTACGCACCAGCGGAGTGTCACCGAGCGCGCCGGCGACGCGCTCGTCGCGGGCGGCCCCGTAGGGGGCGAAGTCCGCGCTGACGTGGACCGACGTGGCGCCGCACTCGCGGGCGACGGCCGGGACCACGTTCTCCGGCTGGCCGCGCCGGACGGTGAGCGCCCCGCCGTGCTCGCGCAGCTGTGCATCCAGTGCCCGCAGGGTCCGGTACAAGAACGCGATGCGCGGTGCGCCGGATGGCCGCCGGAGTGCGTCGTCCAGCACGAACAGGGCCACTACGGGGCCGTCCTCGGCGGCGGCCAGCAACGCGGGGTGATCATCCAGCCGCAGGTCACGACGGAACCACAGCACGGCTGCGGACATTAGCCCAGCTCCCCTCAGCCCATCCCCCGCCCCCGCCGGCGGCCACATTTACCAAGGTAGCGAGCTGATAGCGGAAACTGCAGCTCAACGATGGTGGCGTCAGAGCGGATCTCGACGTTGACGACGTTGGCGAGCTGCCGGGCGACCCAAAGGCCGGCCCCGAGCCGCTGGCCAGATCCGGGGGCTGGAAGCCGGCGGTCGCGACGGCCTCCCCGGGGCCGCCGGAGTCGACCCGGACGGTCACGGCCCCGTCGCTGCCCCAGACGCGCACCTGGCCGGGCATGATGCCGTGCCGGAACGCGTTGGCGATGACCTCTCCCGCAGCGACCTCCGCCATCCGGGTGTCCGCGACGGCCAGGCCGAGGATGCAGGCGACGTCCGCGACCCGGCGGCGCGCCACGGCGAGATCGGACACCTCGGTGAGCTTCATCTCCAGGGCGATGTCGGGCGGGAGGGGGGACACCGGGCCGGGATGAGCGCACAGGTAGGCGGCCGGTTCGACGTACTCCGGCGTTCCTGGCGGCGATGCCGTCGGCGCCGAGCACCTGCGGATGGACGCGGGCCACCTCGGCCAGCGCCGCCGGGGAGTACCGGCGCCGGTCGTACAGGCACACCCACGGGAACCCGTATCCGCCCAGCAGCTGCGTCGAGGCTGTTTCGGACCGGAGGTAGGCGCCGAGCCGGCTCGCCCCCCGGGAGCCCCCGTCGAGATCACTCTCGGTCAGCAGCCGGGTCCCGGCCCCCGCCGCCCGCCGGCCGGCCAGGTAATCCCGGATGGCCTCGGAGGCCCGGCCGAGGTGCTGGTAGCTCAGGCCCGGCAGGCCCCAGCGAATGCGCTCCGCGCCGTCGCCGAGCGCGGCGCCGATAATCTTCTCGGCGCGCTGGGACACGACCGCCACGACGGCTTCGCCGCCTTCGAGACCGGCGCGCAGGAAGGTCAGCACACGTGCTCGGAGGTCCTCGTCGGAGTTGTACAGGGCAGCGGCGTGAAAGGGGCCGGGGTGCACGGGGACGGAGGTCATCGGCCGTGCTCCGGCACGCGCGATTCCCTCACGACCGTCCTCCTTCGCTCGTCCGCTCAACTGCCGCCTGTGACGGCACGCTACCCGCGAATACGGTGCCAACACTCAGGCCGAACGCCAGCCGCCCATACGTCGGTCGTCCATCAGCGGGGCCGGCCAGCCAGCGATCCTGACCGGCGAGACTTACCGCTTACCCGTTGCGGCCAGGCCAAACCCTCTCCTGGAAGACTGGCGGGGCACGTACCGGTCGGGGCGGGTGAACAAGGCCGCTAGCGAGGGGGTACGACAAAACCGGGTCCAGCTTCAGCGTCCCGGGGCGGGGCGGTGGTGCCGCGGATGACCAGGTGCGGGGTGAGCACGACCTCCCGGGGTGCGGTCCGGCGGCCTTCCAGCCGTTCTACCGCGAGCGCGACGGCATGCTCGGCCTGCTGGGCGGCGTCCTGGCTCACCGTGGTGAGGTCCACGTGGGCGAGCCGCGCCAGCATGCTGTCGTCGTAGCCGACGACCGAGACCGCACCGGGAACCTCCACCCCCTGCCGGGCGAACGCGTCCAGGAGCCCGACGGCACACCGGTCGTTGGACGTGATCACGGCGGTGGGCAGGCGCTCGGCCCGCAGGGTCTGGGCGGCGCGGATGCCCGCTTCCTCGGTGTGGTCGCCGGGGATGACCCGGGCGCGGGCGGCCAGGCCAGGCCGGCGCATGGCCCGGCGGTAACCCCGGCGGCGATCGGACGCGATGGCTCCCCGGCCCCCGTCCACGAACGCGATGTCGCGATGTCCCAGGCCGGTGAGATGCTGCACCGCCTGGGCCACACCCTGGTCGTCGGCGGCCCGGACCACATCGACGGCCGCGCCAGGCATCCGGCGGCCCATCACGACGACGGGAAACTGCTCGGCCGAGAGCACCAATCCAGTCGGCCTGGTCCTCCGGCCCGAGCAGGATCAGCGCCTCGCACCGGAAGTCGAGCAGGATCTCGGCCGCCCTGCGCTCGTCCCGGGCCGGCGTCACGACACTGAGCACGAGGTCGTAACCCAGCTTGGTGGCGGCCGCGTCGATGTCGGCGGCGAGCTCGGCGTGGAAGGTATTCCGTACGTCCATCAGCACACCGAGATGATGACTGCGCCGCCGGGCCAGCAGGCTGGCCGTCCGGTCGGCACGGTAGCCCAGTTCCCGGGCGGCCTCGAGCACCCGGCCCCGGGTCGCCTCGCTCGGGCCGGGCTGGTTCCGGAGCACGAGCGACACCAGCCCCGGGGAAACCCCGGCCCGGGCGGCCACGTCGGCGAGCCGGGGGCGGCGGCCTGTGGCGGGGACGGTTGCGTCCATCTCCCCGGTAGGACCGGCCGTGTTTCCCGTATCCAGGGTGACTCGCCTCCTCCCGGCCTCTTGACAGGTGCCTCCGGTCTCGGATACTAACCGTATTAAAGCGCTTTAAGAAGCGGGCGGGCCATGCGGACTGGGTCTGAACGGGCGGGGCGCCCCGCCAGCCTGGGCGCCAGGGGCGCCCGGGCTTACCAGCCGGTGAGGGTGAGGTCGAAGCTGTAGCGGGAGGCGCGGTAAAGGTGCTTGCCGTGCTCGATGACGCGCCCGTGGTCGTCGTAGGCAACGCGTTCCATGGTCAGGAGCGGCGCTCCCCTGGTCTCACCAAGCGCCCGGGCCTCGGCCGCAGTCGGCGTGCGGGCCCCGATCGACTGCTTGGCGATCCGCAAATTGACGCCATTTGCGCGGAGCAGGTTGTACAGCCCGTGTACCTCCAGGTCCTCCGGCGTGAGGTCCATCAGGTCGGCCGGGACGTAGTTCCGCATGAGCGCGAGCGGCTCGCCATCCGCGTAACGGAGCCGCTCGAACACGTAGGTCTCGGTGTCCTCCGCGAGGCCGAACTCCAGCACGAGGGCCTCGGGCACCGGCTCCCGCTCGAAGCTGAGCACCCGGGTGTACGGATCCCGGCTGGCCTTGACCAGGTCGTCGTACAGGCTGGTCAGCTCGACCTGGCGGCGGACCCTGGCGTGCACGACCTGCGTCCCTACGCCGCGCTTGCGCACCAGCAGGCCGCGGTCGACCAGGTACTGGATGGCGCGGCGCATCGTCGGGCGGGACAGGCCGAGCTGGTCGGCCAGGTCGATCTCATTCTCAAGCCGCGTCCCCGTGGCCAGTTCACCGGACTCGATGAGGTGCTCCAGGTGCTGGGCCACCTGGAAGTACAGGGGGACAGGACTGTTCCGGTCCACCTGTATGGCAGGGGCGGGTTGGTTCACGGGGACCTCTCTCGCGGCCACGTCGGCCCTCTCCATTATGGCCGGGCTGAGGGGTTGACTGAAGATCAGGACGTAAATATGTCAGAACAAACTCTTGACGGCTTACGAAATCCGGGCGTAAAAATACAGCAACTCACCGGCCCCGGACGCGGGGCCAGGGCCCCGAGTTCCATCAAGACACAACATCTGCTTACGTAACGTGTCCGGGCTCCCGCCGGCCGGGCACGGCTCGCCCCGGTCCCCGGCGACGGCACGGCGCTTTCGGTACCGCGATCAGCCCGGCACGGGCCGACCGCGAAGACACAGGCACAAGGAGCACCAGGGCCGCCCACGAGGGCTCCGGACCAGTCAATCCCCCCATGCCAATGGAGGTACGCTCACGGTGATCACGCAGCCGCGGGAACCCTTCGAGGTGCTGACCATGGGTCGCATCGGGGTCGACATCTATCCGCTGCAGACCGGGCGGTCGCTCCGGCACGTCGAGAGCTTCGGCAAGTACCTCGGCGGCAGCGCGACCAACGTCGCGGTCGCGGCGGCGCGTTACGGCCGGCGGGCCGCGGTGATCAGCCGGACCGGCCAGGACCCGTTCGGCGATTACATCCACGACGCACTGACGGGGTTCAAGGTCGATGACCGGTTCGTGACGGCGGTACCGTCGCTGCCCACCCCGGTGACGTTCTGCGAGATCTTCCCGCCCGACGATTTCCCGCTGTACTTCTACCGCTTCCCCACCGCGCCGGACCTTCAGATTAAACCGAACGAACTTGATCTGGGAGCCATCGAGGCGGCGGGTATCTTCTGGATCACCGGCACCGGGTTGTGCCAGGAACCGAGCCGGAGCGCCACACTACGGGCCCTTGACCGGCGGGCCTGCGGCAGACCGGAGGCCCCGACCGTGTTCGACCTGGACTACCGGGCGATGTTCTGGCCGTCCCGGGAAGAGGCGCGGCGGTGGTACCGCGAGGCGCTGCAACACGCCACGGTCGCGGTCGGGAACCTGGACGAATGCGAGACGGCCGTCGGCGTCCGGGAGCCCCGGGCGGCCGCCCGCGCGCTGCACGACGCGGGGATCAAGCTCGCGATCATCAAGCAGGGACCGGCCGGCGTGCTGGCCTCGGACGGAACGCAGATCGTGGAGGTGCCGCCCGTCCCGGTCGACGTGGTCAACGGGCTGGGCGCCGGGGACGCGTTCGGCGGCGCCCTGTGCCACAGCCTGCTGTCCGGCTGGGACCTGGAGCGCATGCTGCGGTTCTGCAACGCGGCCGGGGCCGTCGTGGCCTCCCGGCTCGCCTGCGCCGACGCGATGCCCACCGCCGACGAGGTCGAAGCCATCATGCGGCCGGCCGGTCTTCTTGACAACGGAGCCCAGCATGGGTGAAGCAGAACTCTCCCCCGTGGTCCGGCACCGCAGCACCGCGACCGGCCCGTACATCACGTCCATCACCCCGGAGAGGGCCGGCTGGTCCTACAGCGGCCTGCGCGTGCTCGAACTGCCCCCGGGCGGCCAGCTCGAGCTGGGGACCGGCCCGGATGAGGTCATCGTGCTGCCGCTGTCCGGCTCCGCCACGGTGAAGTGCGGCCGGCAGCGGTTCACGCTGCACGGCCGGCGTGACGTCTTTGACCGGGTTACCGACTTCGCCTACCTGCCCCGCGACGCGGAGGCCGTAATTGGTGCCGCCGACGGCGGCCGGTTCGCACTGCCGTCCGCCCGGGCCAGTGAGCGGCTGGCGCCCCGTTACGTCGCCGCAGAGCAGGTTCCGGTCGAGCTGCGCGGCGCAGGGTCGGCGAGCCTGGCAGGTCAACAACTTCTGCGCCCCCGGGGCCTTCCGGGCCGACCGGCTGATCGCCGTGGAGGTACTGACCCCCGGGGGGAACTGGTCCTCCTACCCGCCGCACAAGCATGACGAGCAGACCGCGGACGAGTCGCAGCTCGAGGAGATCTACTACTTCGAGGTGGCCCGGGGTGGCCCGGCCTACCAGCGGGTGTACCGCTCGGGGCCGGGCCGCGACATCGACGTGTGCGCCGAGGTCGGCACCGGCGACGTCGTGCTCGTCCCGTACGGGTATCACGGCCCGTCGATGGCCGCGCCCGGCTACGACCTGTACTACCTGAACGTGATGGGGGGCCCGGGAGGACGCGTCTGGCGGTTCTGCGACGACCCCGCGCACGCGTGGATCCGGGCCCTCTGGCCCGGTGTCCCCGTGGACCCGCGGCTCCCGATGACCCGCGCGGGAGGCGCCCGATGAGCACGATCCGGCGGACGGTCGCGCAGGCCCTCGTCCGGTTCCTGGCCCAGAAGTACAGCGAACGGGACGGGCTGCGCGAGCGCCTGATCGCGGAGCGCACCTTTGCCTATCTCACCTATCTGAAGGCCAACGGGCTCGGGCAGGCAGGCGCGGCATGACGGTGCGGGTAGGCGTCATCGGCACCGGCATGATCGGGGAGGACCACGTCCGGCGGCTCACCGCCGCGGTGGGCGGGGCGGCCGTCAGCGCGGTCACCGACGTCGACAAGAACCGGGCCGCGGCGGTGGCCCAGCGGTTCGGCGTCCCGACCGTGCACGCCAGTGGCGAGGACGTCATCGCCGACACGGGCGTCGACGCGGTGGTCGTGGCGTCCTGGGGGCCGACGCACGAGGAATATGTGCTCGGCACGATCGCAGCCGGCAAGCCCGTCTTCTGCGAGAAGCCGCTGGCCACGACGCCGGAAGCCTGCTCACGGATCATCGACGCGGAGACCGCGGCCGGCCGGCGGCTCGTCCAGGTCGGCTTCATGCGCCGCTACGATGCGGGATACCGGGCCCTGAAAGCCGCGGCCGCCAACGGCTCGATCGGCGCCCCGCTGCTCGCGCACATGGCCCACCGCAACCCCGCCGTCCCGCCCACGGTCACCAGCGAGATGGCGATCAACGACTCGGTGGTGCACGAGATCGACGTGACCCGGTGGCTGCTGGATGAGGAGATCACCGCGGTGATGATCATGTCGCCGAAGCGCAGCCGGAAGGCGGCCGACGGGCTGCAGGACCCGATGATCGTGGTGTTCCGTACCGAGAGCGGCGCCCTGGTCGACGACGAGCTGAGCGTGAACGTCGGGTACGGGTACGACATCCAGGCCGAGGTCGTCGGCGAATCCGGTAACGCGCGGCTGGCCGGCGGCGGTCCCATCGTGGTGACGAACGAAAGCGGCCGCGCGTCCGCCGTCCCGGCCGACTGGCGCGAGCGGTTCGCCGGCGCGTACGACGAGGAGTTCCGCGTCTGGATCGGCGACATCGCGGCCGGCCGTGAGCCCAGCGGCCCCAGTTCGTGGGACGGCTACGCGGCCGCCGTCGTCGCCGACCGGTGCATCACCGCGCTAGGCAGGGGCGGCTGGACCCCGGTCCTGCTGCGGGAGCGGCCCGGTTTCTACCGCCGGTAGGCAAGGCCGCCCGGTTAGGAGATGGCATGAGGATCGCCCTGGATCCGTACATGCTCCGCGGCGTCCCGCTGATCGAGCTGCCGCGCGCGGCCACCAGGTAGCGGTCGTCACCGCCCAAGGCCAGGAAGTGATACATGAGCGGCGCCTTCCACCGGGCGTGCCGGGGCGGCCGCCCCGACGGCGCCGGCGGGGCGATCACGACGGCCACGATGACCCCGGTTGGCTCACCGCCAATGAACTGGATCATCCTGATACCGATTTCGGCGGCCTGATCAATGACCTTCTCCCAGTCCTCGGCGGTCATCGTCCCGTGCCCGCCATGTGGTCCGCTCTCAGCGTAGCAGTGGACGCATTTCAACTGACAGAAACCGGTAATTTCTAATTCTAGAAACGACGGGATAACGGTGGGAGATGCCTGGACAGACAAGGACTCGTTCATTAGTTCCTTTGCGGTGATCGGCATTCTTTGCTCCTCTGTTTTTCGCGCCACATCAGCAGTCAGTCCTTCTCCAGAGGGCCCAAACGACTTTTCCACTCCTCTCCTGCGGCGGAGAGTACCAGCTCCACCGCTCGCTGAGAGCCTCCACCAAAAGCAGGCCAAGGCCATTCTCGGCTTGCTCGCCAGAACTCACCTTCAACGGGGGTAATGGGCTGGCATCCCGTACCAGAATCAGAACCCGCGCCCTGTTGGCTAGTAGCCAGAGCTGTACCGGTGTGGTTTGCGCATCCACCTGAGATACCCGGACTGCGTTCGTTACCAGCTCCGAGACGATCAATTCAGTACTGTTCCCAAGGTCGTCAAGGCACCATTCCCACAGCATTTGCCGGGTATGGAGCCGGGCGCACGGCACGGCGCTAGGAAACGCACCCAGCTCTAGAAAGCTCTGCAGCGGCCACTGGCCAGAAAGATCCCCTGGCTTATCGGGGCGGCTGGTGCCATCGAGCTACTGGCGCGCCCGCGAAGTCATCCACGCCATTTCCGAGCAAGGCTTGCTCCAGTCCCGCGAACTTCAGGACGCGTATCGGGAAACCTGCCGTGGCAGTGAGCCGCCCGCGCTGCCATGACGCCTATGCCCGCGAGGGCCGGAAAGCAGGCAGCATCGACCAGCCTCATCACGGACGGGTCTAAGCGGACGGCGTCCAGGTCAGGTCGCGGCCGGCCAGCGCGAGGACCTGGTCGAGGACCGGGGCGCCATCGGCCACCGGGCGGGAGGGCCCGAACGGGACGTCCGGGCCGGCCGGAGCGTCCGGGCAGGCGAACTGCTCCAGGAAGCTGCGCGCCGCGGCCAGCACGTCCGGGTCGGCGCGGTACGGCTGGCCGAGCGCGCGGGCGACGTCCCAGCCGTGCACGGCCAGCTCGTCGGCGGCGGTCTGGCCGACCATCGCGGCGGGGGCGTCCATCCCGGCGATTCTCGTCATGCCCGCCCAGGCGTCCGGCTCCCGCCAGGCCTGCGCCAGCACGGCCAGGTCACGCGGGATGCGCGTGCGCCAGTCGCCCGGCAGCCGGGCGGCGTCCCCGGCCGGCGCCGGCCCGGTGCGGGGCCGGCGTCCTTGCGCGCCGCGGCGGTGAACGCGAGCGCCAAGCCGCCGACGTGGTCGATCAGATCACCCAATGTGTACGCGGGGCACGGCGTCGGCCGGCCCAGGTCACCCTCGCCGGCGCGGGCGAGCAGATCGGAAAGCTGCTGGGCCGCTGGCCCCAGATCCACGATGTCCATGCTCCATTGACGTCGGCCGGGCCCGGATATCATCGGTCATCCGGCCTGGCCCGGATCAGCCCTGGGCGCCAGCGGACCGCAGAAACGCGAGGACGGCGCGGATCCGGTTGTTGTCGGTGTCGGTCTGCTGCAGGCCCAGCTTGCCGAAGACGCTGGTCACGTGACCCTCCACCGTCCGCGGGCTCAGGTGCAGGTCCTGGGCGATGCCGAGGTTGGACCGGCCCTCCGCCATCCGGGCGAGCACGTCACGCTCGCGGGGGTTCAGGGTGTCGATGGTGCCGGCGCTGCGCCTGCGCTGCAGGAGCCGGCGGACGACGGTGGGATCAAGGACGGTCTCCCCGGCCACGATCCTTTCCAGCTGGCTGAGCAGGTGACCGGCGTCGGTGACGTTGTCCTTGAGCAGGTAGCCGACCCCGTAGCCGATCGCGTCCATCAGCTGGCTCGCGTAGCTGGCCTCGGCGAACGTGGACAGGACCAGGATCCCGATACCCGGATCGCGGGCACGGACCTCGGTGGCGGTGCTGATCCCCTCACCGGTGAAGGTCGGCGGCATGCGCAGATCCAGGATGACCGCGTCGGGACGAGCGGTCCCGGGAAAGAGGCTGGCGATGAGCTCCGCGCCGGAGGACACCTGCGTGGTGACCTGTGCCCCGCACGCCTCCAGGAGGAGGACCAGGCCACTGCGGAACAAGGCGGAATCGTCGGCGATGGCTATCCGCACGGAATCCTCACCAGCAGGCGGGTGCCGGCGGCGGGCGGGCTGTCGATGACGGCCTCACCGTCCACCGCGCCGATCCGGTCGGCAATGTTGGCGAGCCCGTTCCCGGCCGGATCCGCGCCGCCGGCGCCGTCGTCGGCGATCTCCATCTCCAGGTGCGTCGCGGTGACCCGGACGACCACGCTGACCTGGCTGGCACCGGCGTGCTTGACCGCGTTGGTGAGCGCCTCGCACGCGGCGAAGTACGCCGCCGCCTCCACCGTGGCCGGCACCCGGTCGGGGGCGACGTCCAGGTGGATGGCCAGCGGGAGCCGTTCGGCGACCTCTTCCAGCGCTGCGGCCAGGCCGCCCTGGACCAGGGTGGCGGGGTGGATGCCGTGCGCCAGGTCGCGCAGTTCGGCTAGCACCTCGCCCAGTTCGGCGCGGGCCCCGGCGAAGGCGGCGGTGGCCTCCGGGTCGCTGGTCCGGGACATCGCCGCGGTCAGGCGCGCGGCCAGGCCGAGCAGGTGCTGCTGCGCCCCGTCATGCAGGTCACGCTCGAGGCGGCGCCGTTCGGCCAGCGCAGCGGCCACAATCCGGGCCCGCGACGCGCGGACGCTGTCCAGTTCGGCCCGGGCGGCTTCGGCCTGAAGCTGGGCGTTGCGCAGGGCCAGCCCGCTGGTGCGCACCGCCGCGTCGAACAGGCCCCGGTACCGGGCCAGGGCCGCGTCGGCGATGACCACGGCGATCGGGGTTCCGGCGTCGGTCCTGATCACCTCGACGAGGCGGCTGTCGGGGCGGGGCCTGCGGCGCGGCGGTGCCGGGCAGCACCTCCAGGGTCGGGTCGTGCAGGGTCTCCCGCAGCGCGTGCCGGACCCCGCGGAGGTCGGCGCCCGCGGCCACCCGTGCGCTCAGCCCGGCGAGGTTCCGGGCCAGCAGGCCGCGCTGGATCACCGCGACCAGGAACGCCACCGGCAGCAGGACATCGACGACGCTTTCGGCGACGAAGGCGCCGGTCGGGCCGTCCGAGATGTTGGAGATGTTGGAGAAGGCCTGCGCCACCGCGGTGACGGACGCGGCGGCCACCGCGGCCAGGCCGCCCGCGATGACCGGGGCGATGACGATGCGGTCCAGCCCCCGGGTCTCCAGCAGCCGCCGGACCAGGAGGACGACGAGGACGGCCGCGAGAACGCCGTCGCCGATGTTCTCGATCGTCGCGAGGAGGTCGCTGAGCCGCTCGTTCACGGTGATCGTCGGCCACCAGGACGACGATGGGTATCCCGTCGCCGCCGGCGTCGCCGTGACGACGACCAGGCTCCGGCTCACCACCATCCAGCCGGCCAGGGTGAGGACGTAGATCCGCTGGAGCCGGCCGAGCGCGGGCCGCGGGTAGCGCAGGACCGCGTACGCCCCGAACACCCGGTCAATCCCGCCGAACACGACCGCGTAGACGGGCCAGGGGCCGGTGTTCCAGGCGTCGATGAAGTCCAGCGAGCGGAACACGCCCGCCAGGATCAGCGCCCACGCCACTCCGCGCTGACCCGGTTCGGTCCGCAGCAGCAGCCCGGTGAGGATGAACGCCAGGGACATGACCAGGTTCACCGTGGCCAGCGCGGGGGTCTGGCGCCACAGCGGCAGCTCGGCCAGCGTGGCCAGGCACCCGAGCGCGGCCAGGCTGACCGCGGCCAGCAGGTAGAAGCGCGGCGGGCGGCCCTCGCCCGGTGGCTGCCTTACCCCGTCCGGCTCCAACCCGTCCGGCTCCAACCCGTCCGGCTCCAACCCGTCCGGCCCCGCCGGCCCGGCCAGGTCCTCCTGGTGGCGGTTACGGCGCAGGGCAACCGTGCCGATGTCACCCTCCACGTCGTCCCCTCGCCCGCGTCTGTGCCCGCGTCTTCGCCCGCGTCTTTGGGTCCCTTTGGCTGGGTTCCCCGTGGCGGCCGCGGGTCACCGGTCCGGATAGCCGCGGGTCACCGGTCCGGATATAGGCGTCATTATCACCTGTTCAGCCCGCACTGCGCAGCCGGGACGGTAGATCCCGGGACCGACGGGTGCCGATGTCAAGAGGGAAACCCCGCATTCATGCCGGTACTTTCCACGATTACGGCAAGCGACGGATCTTGCACACTGGACGGTGGCGTCCGAAGCCGGGTACCCGTTGCCCGAAGGCCCAGCTCCGGCGTCACGGTGAGGCAACTGCTGATCCCCTGACGCAGACGAGAGCCTGTCGCATGACCGCTGATCGCCCAGGAACAGGGCCGTGTTAGCCATGGCCAGCGGACCGGATGGCATGGAGGGGAGTCCTCCGGACCGTCCTGACGATCGAGATCTGCTCAGGAACGTCGCGTCCCATCACGGCGGAGGTGCGGACGGTCCAGTAACCGCGAGTGGCGTACGGCAGGTGGCGGCGCTGACGCTGTTGGACGTGGTCATGGCGATCCTCGAGAGCCGGGCCAGCTATCCGCTGGCCGCATCGGCGGCGCTCATCAGGGAACGTGACGATGCGGGCCATGTGATCTATCTGGTGCTGCTGGACGACCAGCAGCAGCCGCTCTTCACGGCGCCCGGGGTCATCATCGCCGTCACGTACGCGGCGCAGCATCTCGGACGCGACGTAGTGGCCGCGTTCGGAGACAGGAAAGTCATCATCCTCAAGTGAACTGGCGGGCCCCGGGCCCGGCCGGAGCAGGGGCCGGCCGGGCCCGGGACGCGCAGTCCTCAGCATGAACGCCCGACAGTGGACCTCCAGCCAGCGGAACGAATCCTCGGGTGCGGCCGGCGGACGGTCCGGGAGCGGCAGGCCGGCCCGCAGCATGGACGGGCTCGGCGCGAACCGCAGGTTCACCGCGGCCGGGCCTGGTCAGACGTGCGGCTCGTCAAGCCGGAAACCCACCTTCAGCGTGACCTGGAAATGGCAGAGCTCGTTGTTATCGATGTGCCCGCGGATCCCGGTGACCTCGAACCAGTCGAGGTTGTGCAGGGTCTTCGAGGCGCGCTCGACGGCGCCCCGGACGGCGTTGTCGACGCTGCTGGTCGAGGTGCCGACGATCTCGCTGATCGAATAGGTATTGTCCGCCATTGGCTCATCCTTCCGCCGGGCTTTCGCCGGGTCTTCGCGGGGCCTTCGGTGAGGTCCGCCTAGCGATCTACCCCCGGACGCGGGGCCCGTCACGCTGGTCGGCACAATTGATCTTCATTTCCTGGCTAGGGTGAACCCTCAGAGACGCGGATTGGGGGATTCGCGCCTGCGGTATCGGGGGGATTTGGGGATGTCAGCACGCTCTACGTTGCATTTTTGTTGCCAAATTTATGTCAGTGTCGGTTCTTGAATCTTTCCTGTGGCTTCAGTTGAATTCTGCTGATTGCGCTCTCTGCGCGCCTGCTTCGTGGAAGGAACCATGAGAAAACCCCAGCATGTCATCGGCCTGTCGGCCGTTGTATCAATCCTGTGCGCCCTGGCCCGCGCGGCCACCGCCAGCGCCGCCACGTCCCCGCCTGGTGCGGCGGGCACGGCGGCGCAGGGCGCGTCGCCCGTCATCGTCGTGCTCAACGACCAGTCGGCGAGCCCGGCGTCGGCCGAGTCCCCGGTGATCTCGCAGGTGAAGGCGGCCGGCGGCACCAACCTTATCGGGTACAGCTCGGTGTCGTCGTTCGCGGCCACGGTCACCCCGGCGGAGGCGGCCACGCTCGCGAACAACCCCGCGGTCGCGTCGGTCGTCCCCGACCAGAAGGTCACCGTGGCCCCGCCCACCGCCAGCCAGGTCCCGGCCGCCCCGGGGGGCCCGGGGGGCCCGGCCAGCCCGGGCGGCAGCGCCGTGCGGGGGGTGTGCGGCACCCCGTCGAAGCCGCTGCTGCCGGAAGACCTCACGACGACCCACGCCGAGCAGGCGCACGCTCTCGGCATCACGGGCGCCGGCGTGACGGTGGCCTGGATCGCAGATGGCCTCGACCCCAGTAACCCCGACTTCATCCGCGGCGGCAAGTCGATCTTCAAGTCATACACGGACTTCTCCGGCAGCGGCCCCGTCACGCAGACCGGCGGCGAAGAGGCGTTCGGCGACGCGTCCATGATCGCGGCCCAGGGAAACCAGACGTACGACCTGTCGAACTACGTGAACGCGGCCTACCCGCTGCCCAGGAACTGTGACATCAAGATCGAGGGCATGGCGCCCGGCTCGTCGCTGATCGGCCTGAAGGCGGGCGGCCAGCTGCTGGCCAACTCGGCGGTCCTGCAGTCCATCGACTACGCGATCACGCACGGCGCGAACGTCATCAACGAATCGTTCAGCGCGAACGTCTACTCCGACAACAACGCGCGCGACACGATCCAGCTGTTCGACGACGCGGCCGTCCGGCACGGCGTCACGGTCACCGTCTCCACCGGAGACGCCGGGTTCTCCGGCACCCAGGGCAGCCCGTCCACCGACCCGAACGTGATTTCCGCGGGAGCCTCGACGGACTTCCAGAGTTACGAGCAGACCGGTTACGCGGGCGCCCGGCCGTTCTCCAACCGCAAGTGGGTATCGGCCAATATCTCGGCGCTGTCCTCCGGCGGGATCAGCCAGGGCGGGCAAGTGCCTGACCTGGTCGCGCCCGGCGAGGCTGACTGGGCCCTGTGCTCGGCCAACACCGCCACCTTCACCGAATGCGTCGGTTATGGCGGCAAGCCGTCGCCGATCGTGCTCTTCGGCGGGACCAGCGAGGCATCACCGGTCACGGCCGGGGCCGCCGCCCTGGTCATCCAGGCGTTCCGTGAATACCACCATGGCGTGTCCCCGTCCCCGGCCCTGGTCAAGCAGTTCCTCACCAGCACCGCCGGCGACCTCGGGCTGCCGGCTCCCGAGCAGGGCCGGCCTGCTGAATGCGGACGCGGCGGTCAAGGCGGCCGAGAACTACCGCGGCAGCACAGGCTCCGGCCAGCCCGATCAGGTCCTGGTCGCGCCGCAGCAGACCACGCTGACCGGCGCGCCCGGCGCGCCCGTGGGCACCACCCTGGCCGTCACCAACGCCGGGACCCAGGCGGAAAAGGTCTCGGTGGGGACGCGCAGCTACGCCCAGACGTCCAACTTCCAGGCCAACGTGGCGCTCGATGCCGCGACCGACCCGACCTTCCCGTACGCCACCAACGGGCTGCCGTGGGCGTACAAGAAGGTGACCTTCCACGTCGCCAGCGGCGCGGCCCGGCTGGGCGTGTCCATCGACTGGAAGGGTGATCCCGAGGGCGTGCCCGGCGGCTCGGTCGTCCGGCTCACGCTGATCGGCCCGGACGGGGCGTTCGTCACCAACACCCGGCCGCAGGGCAGCACCGTCTCCGCGAACTACGGGTTCGTGGACGTCGCCCATCCCGAGGGCGGCACCTGGAAGGCGGTGCTCTACACGCCGACGAAGGCGGCGGCCGTGCCCGGCCAGCCACAGCCGTTCTCCGGCAACGTCATCCTCGACGCCTACACCCAGAAGACCGTGCCCGAAGGCTCGGTCAGCCCGTCGTCGCTTACGCTCGGCGCGGGCCAGACCGCGGACGTCCGGCTGAACACGGCCATCAGCGGCAGCGCCGGCGACAGCGCCGAATCCGTCACGTTCAGCACGCCGGACCAGCAGGCTTCGGCGCCGGTGGTGCTGCGCCCGGTCATCCCGGTCGTTGGCGGCCGCGGCACGTTCACCGGGACGATCACGGGCGGTAACGCCCGCGCGAGCGCCCCGACCGAGACGAGCACCTACTCGTTCGACGTGCCCTGGAAACAGAACGATGTGGACGTAGCCGTCCACCTGAATCAGGACCCGAACGTCGTGATCGAGGGGGTGCTCATCGATCCGGACGGCGAAGCCATCGACGTCGGGACCAACGCCACCTCGGTCAGCACCACGACCGGCGTGGTGAGCAGTGGACCGGACCTGCAGCTGATCCAGAACGCCCCGGAGAAGGGCCGGTGGCGGCTCGTCCTGATCGCCGCCGACCCGGTCAGCGGCGCGGAGGTGTCGCAGACTTTCCACGGCACCATCGGCTTCAACAAGGTCAAGGTGGCGGCGAACCTGCCCGCCAGCGCGACCGTCAAGCTGACCGCCGGGAAGGCCGCCAGCTACACGATCACCTACGGCAACGAGGGTACGGTCGCCGAGCCCGTCCAGGTCGATGCCCGGCTCGCGGCCAGCGCCAAGGTGACCCTGCCGTCGCTGTCGGGAACGCCGGCGGTGAGCCTGCCGCTGAACATCAACAACCTGGCCAGCAACCCGTTCTACGAGGTGCCGCCGGGCACCAGCCAGCTCACCCTGGCCGGGACGTCCAGCACACCGGCCCAGGTGGAGCTGAACGGGCCGCTGGGTGAGCCGGATGTGTTCGGCGACCTGAACGCCGCGCAGCAGGGCAACCTCACCTCGGTGGCGCGGGTGACCGAGGCAGGGGGCCGGCACCAGCTGGCCCGGGGGCTGTGGGCCTCCTTCGTTCAGCAGATCGGCCCGTTCACCGATGCGGGCGCGCCGGCGGGCACGACCACGCTGACCGCGACCGCCACCACCCAGCCGCTGGATACGGCCGTGAGGTCCGCGGCCGGCGACCCGTACGCGCCCGGTTTCACCGACACGGCGCCCACCGGTACACCGGTGGTGGTCAACCCGGGTCAGTCGGGGAGCGTCAAGGTGACGATTACTCCGTCGGCCAAGGCGGGGACCGTGGTACGCGGCGTGATCTACGTGGTCACGTCGCCCTTCAACGGAGACAGCACCCTGGCCGGGGCCGTCGGCGGCCTGGGAGCGGTTGACACCAGCGGTGACGTGCTGGCCGCGATCCCGTACACCTACACCGTCGGGTAGTTCGCAACCGTCTCGTGGGGGCCGCCGCCCCGGTGGGCGGCCCCCACGAACGTGTTCAGGCCAGGCGGCGGAGCTGGACGGCGACGCTAATCTGCATGACCCCGACCAGGATCAGCCAGATCCCGGCCAGGATGGCGAGGGTCAGGATCGACAGGGCCGGCCATACCAGCAGGACGAGGCCGGCGATGATGCCGAGGATGCCGGAGAAGATGTTCCAGCCCCGGCCGGGCATGTCCCGGTGCTCCACCGCCGAGATGAGCAGGCCGATCCCGTCGACCAGCCAGAAGATCCCGAGCAGCAGGCCGAGCGACAGCACGGTGATCACGATGTGCCGGAGCGCGTAAAAGCCGATCAGCAGGCTCAGGATCCCGAGGATCGCCCACAGCGTGCGCGCTCCGCCGCCCGCCTCGCCGAAGGTCAGCGCGCCCACGAGGCGGAACAGGCCCCAGACGATCAGCTCGATGCCAAACAGGACGGCCAGCACGATCAGCGTCGGTCCCGGCCAGACCAGCGCGAGGACCCCGGCGATGATCGAGATCACGCCGAAGATGGCGGGCCACCACCACGCTCCGCCAACCCGGCTCACGTGGTCACGCATGTCCGTGCCACCCGTGGTATTTGGGATTCCCATCCGAGTCACGTCCATCACCCTCCAGGGGCGGATCGGAATATTTCCCCCAGTGTCGCACGGGCGTCCGGGGCGATCCGGGGGGGTTTGCGGCGGCGCGATCGTCCCCCGTTCGGCCCGGGATCTTCCATGATCGTGTGACAAAACCCGCACCTGCACGGGTTTGTCACACGATGACTAACCGCCTGTGGCTCAGGAAGTGAACTCTGTAGAGGTGTGAGCAGCATAATGCAAGTATGCTGTCACAAAGAGAGCAGACTTGACTTATGCGAGTACGAAACCGACCATGAGAGTATGACAAGTATGCAGGTCCCCGGGGTCGGAGCCGCTACGGGGGCACGGGGCCGGGTCGCTGAAGAGTCACGCGGCCGGGTGAATCAGAAGCAGCGGACGCGGATGGCCATCGTCGAGGCCACGCGGAAGCTGGCCCGGCGCGGCGCCGAGATCAACATGCCGGCCGTGGCCCGCGAGGCGCTCGTCTCCGAGGCCACCGCCTACCGGTACTTCCCCGATCTGGCCACGCTGCTGCGTGAGGCCGACGACGGCCGCTGGCCCAGCCCGGCCGAGGCGCTGAAACCGGTCGGGGACAGCGACGACCCGGTCGAGCGGGTCGCCTTCGCCACGGAGTACCTGCTGCGCGGCGTGCTGAACTACCAGAACGCCGTCCGGGCCATGATCTCGGCGTCCATCACGAAGCCGCCCACGGCGGCCACCCGGCCCGGGCACCGGTTCGGGCTGATCGACTATGCGCTCGCCCCGCTGGACCGGACCCTCGGGCAGAGCCACCCGGGGGCGCTGGCGCAGCTCCGGCGGGACCTGGCCGTGGTGATGAGCGCCGAGGCCTTGTTCTCCCTGATGGATCTATGCGGCCTGCCGCCCGAGGACGCCATCGCCAGCGGGGTGCAGACGGCCCGGACCGTCACCCGGGCGGCGGTGGCCACGGCCGAGGGCGGGCCGTCCGGAGCGGTGGCCGGGGACCGGCAAGGGCCCGGGACCCGGGACGCTAGCTGACGACCCGGCCGGAGCGCTGGCCGTGTGGTTCGCTGCCAGCATCAAAGCCAGGCGTCACGGCAACATCTGACCGTTCGCAGCCAAAACGAGGCCCACTCAAGTACTGCCCGGCATTCCCGGGGAAGTTTGGGTCCATCGAAGATACCCGCCTATTCTGCGGTCACTTCTTCGACTACTACAACAACGAGCACCGGCATTCGGGCATCGCAATGCATACCCCCGCATCCGTGCACGACGGCACCGCCGTAAAGATCCACGCCAAGCGGGTCGCCACCCTCAACGCGGTCTTCCTGGCCCATCCCGAGCGGTTCCGCGGCCGACGGCCCTGCCCGAACTCGCTGCCCGCCCGAGTGTGGATCAACAAGCCACCCGCAACCCCTCCAGACCGAGACCTCACCACGAACCACAGAAGCAGCCTGATGCCTCATCGGGTTTGACAGCTTCCGGAGCGGACCCCGGCCAGCAGGGGCGCGACCACGCAGGCGCCCACCGGTGCTGGCTGCCTGGTTTCCTTACGGCCCGAGCCGGGCGAGAATCGGTAACGTTCCCGGAGCAGGAACCGCTGAAAACCGGGGAATAAAATGGAGGATATTCATGAGCAGCCCCTACCAGCCGTACCCGCAGGACCCGCAAGGCGGTTACGGGCAGCCGCCGTACCCGCCGCAGGGCGGCTGGGACCCCAGCCAGCGGGGCTACCTGCAGGGCGGCCCCGTCGGCTTCGGGGAGGCGATCTTCGAGGGTTTCAGGAACATCGTCACCTTCAACGGCCGCGCCTCACGATCCGCGTTCTGGTGGTTCTTCCTCGGCGCCATCATCATCGATCTGATAGGCGCCGTCATCGGGGACGCGGCCCATGCCGTCGCGATCCAGTACATCATCTATGCGGTCGTCGCCATCGGGACTGTCAGCCTGGCGGTCAGGCGGCTGCACGACTCCGGCAAGAGCGGATTCTGGTGGCTCATCGGCTTCATCCCTATCATTGGCACCATCACGCTGATCGTGTTCTACTGCCTTCCCGGGACGCCTGGGCCGAATAAGTACGACGCATAGCGGGACAGTGAGCACGCCGATGGTGATCTGCGGCTCCAGCCGCGTCGTCGATCCTGCCAGCCGCTGGACCTGGGCGCCCCCACCCCTCAGGTCCCCCCGCACCTGCGCACGGCGGTCATCGCCCGGGACCAGCACTGCCAGTTCCCCGGGTGCGCCCAGCCGCCCTCGGTCTGCCAGGCCCACCACCTGATCCCCCGGTTCAGGGGCGGACCGACCGCGCTGGAAACCTGCGCCTGCTGCGCCGATTATGCCGGCGTTGGCATAATGCCGATTCCACCATCTTGTGGTGATTCACCGCTGGGGCTGGACACTGACCTGCCACCCCGACGGCACCACCACCGCCACCAGCCCCGACGGACGCGTCCTGCACTCCCACGGACCACCCAGCCACGTGGCGTGACCCCACGCCTTGATTACGATCAGGCAGCTTCGGCGGAGCATCGGCCCTGGCCAATCGCGTGATAGGTCACACTTGGGCGGTGGATGCCACCATGCCCGTAGCAATAGAGCGACTGCTGACGGCAGACGTCGCCCGGGAGATTGCGAGGGCGTACGGGGACCGCCCGATCTATCCGGAGCAGATCGTCATCGACAGCCCGGGCCAGGGCCCCCGGAGGTTTCCTGGCTGGCCGGGGCCGGTCCTGGTGCTGGCCGATGAAAACCAGAGGGGCTGCTCGTGGGGGATTCCGCTAGATGGGACTCACGTGCTCGTGGGCGGCGAGCGCACCACCATGACCTACGCCACATCGGTCGAGGATTTCATCGCCGCCCGGCGATGGGACAACCAGTGCGTCAACTCTGCGTTCTGCGTCGCAGCCCAGGCCGGGCCGCTTGACGAGGCATCGTTCGGCTACCTGCGGGCGCGCTGTACCCTGTCTGTCACGACGGAGGGGTGGCCCGGCGACCGGCAGTACCGGTTCGAGCATCAGGATGCGCGGGTCCTGCTATGGTCGGACACCGGTCGATGCGACTGGTTGATATCAGCCGCGACCGAAGGGGCGCTCAGGAAATTCACTGCGGGGCTGGCCGTCTTGCCCAGCCTCCGCACGGCGCGGTGGGCCAGCGAAGCCTAGGCATTCTTGCTTCTCGGCGGGCAAGAGCCCACGCTAGGCGGGGCGGGTGCCGGGCGGCGGCACCGGCGGGAGGAGGACGGATCGATGGCTGACGAGGACAAAACGACCGGCGGGATTTCCGGCCCGATGCGGCAGTTCGTGAATCAGCTGCGCCGGATGACCGCGGACATGGAGAGCCTGACCGGTCTCGGGGGCCCGCTTCCGCCCCGGACCACCGTGCCCATGATGCCGGGGTTGCCGATGCCCGGGGCCCTGTCGGCTAAGGAACTGAACTCGATCGCCACCAACGTCAAAGCGCAGCGGCAGAGTATCCAGGCCCTGCAGGCGCAGCTCGCCGCGTTCGACCAGCAGCTCGAGGTCCTGGAGGGCATCCTCGGCCCGCTCGCCGACTGGAGCGGCCGCTGGGCGGAGCTCGAGCAACTGATGATGAACATGGGCCGGCGGCCGAACCCCGGGGCCTGAAGCCCGCCTGCCGTGTGACTGCCGATGATCCGCCGGTCCACCACGGCGATGGGCCGGTCCGTGCGCACATCAATGCGAGCCACGCCAGTGCTCCTTCCGGGCAGCGGTGGTACCCGTCTCACCGCGGCTAGATAGCGACCAGCTCATCGTGGGGCGCGCCGTCACGGGCCGGGCCGCGTTCGTCTAAACGGCGGGCGGGACGGACAGCATGTCCGGCTGCGCGGGACCGGGCGGCAGCCGGCGATCTGGGCGTTCAGCTCGCCGCCGAGCAGCACCGCGAGCGCGCTGACGTAAAGGAACAGCAAGATGGCCACCGGGGCGGACAGGGCCCCGTAGGTCGGGCTGTGCCCGATCGCGAAGGCCAGGTAGGCACGCAGCAGCAGACTGCTGGCCAGCCACATCAGCATCGCCGCGACGGCCCCGGGCAGGTCGCGGCGCCACCGGCCGCGCACCGGCACCGCCACGTGGTACAGCGTGGCCAGCAGCCCGGTGCACACGAGCACGAGGACGGGCCAGTAGGCGATGGCCACCACCGGCCGCAGCACCGACAGCACCGGGCCGGGAGCGACGTCGGCGATCCACCGGGGCGCGGTGACCAGCAGCGGCAGCGCCGCCACGCCGGCGACCAGGGCCCCGAGGTACAGCCCGAAGGCCACCAGGCGGGCCCGGACGGCGGAACGCACGTGGCGCATCCCGTAGCTGATGGTGATGGTGTTGACGTAGGTGTTCATGGCCGTGGACCCGGTCCACAGGGCGAGCGGGAAGCTCAGCGAGATGATCCCGCCCCGGCCGTGCTGGAGCACGTCGGTGAGCACCGGCGTAAGCACGTGCTGCACCGCGGCGGGGGCCATGAAGTGACCGGCGCCCCGCAGTATGTCCTTCTCCAGCTCGACCACAAGATGGGCGCCGAACAGCGGGGTGAGGTAGCCGACCGCGGCCACCAGCACGAGCAGCAGCGGCGTCAGCGACAGCAGGGCCCAGAATCCGGCCTCGGCCGCGAGCCCGAAGACGCGATCGGCCCACGCCTGGGCCGCCGTGGCCCGCACCACGCCCCACCCCGAGGTCCGGGCGTTCCGGACACTGGCTGCACGGGCCGGGCGGTGAGCCCTTACCGGGCCGGGTGAGCGGCGCGCGGCCGCTTCCGGCGCGGTGACGGGTTCCCGGCTGCGCACAGCCGACAGCCTAGCCGCCCGGCGGGCAGTCCCGTCGGAGCCTCTCCGGGCGGGTCCCGGGCGGGAACGCCTGACGCGCGGCCGTCACGTACACCATCTTATAATCGCTTAGCGATTATATTAAGAGCTGCGATGATGACATCCATGCCGGCCATGCGGACGTCAGCGCAGACAGCGCTGCTGCGCGCGGTCCACGACCAGCCGGGCGCCACGCGCGCGGCGATCGCTCACGGCCTCGGCATACCGAGCGGCTTCGCGGCCGAGACCGTGGGCCGCCTGGTGGCCATGCAGCTGCTGGCCGAGGAACCGGCGCCGCCCACCGGCAGCCGGGGCCGGCCGACCACCTCGCTGCGGCCGCATCCGGACGGCCCGCTGGTGGCGGTGGCCGCCATCGCGCAGGAAACCTGGGACGTCGCCGCGGTCCAGCTCGGCGGGACACCGGTCGCGTCGGGGTCCGGAACGCACCGGCGCGACCCGGACCGGGTGCTCGCCGCGGTGGCCGCGCAACTGAACGGCCTGTCCGACCGGTTCGGCACGCGGATCCGGGCCGCGGCCGTGTCCGGGCCGGGCACGGTGATCGGCAGCCGGCTGTGCACGCCCCCAACCTCGGCTGGCACGATGTCGACCTGTCCGTGCTGTGGCCCCGCTACGACCAGGATGTCCCGCTCATCGCCGGGAACGACGCCACCTTCGCCGCGATCGCCGAATCACGTCACGGCGCCGGGTTCGGGCGCGGGCACGATGGTGTATCTGCACATCGAGGCCGGCATCGGCGGGGCCATCGTGGAGGGGGACCGGGTGGTCCTCGGCGCCACCGGAACGGCCGGGGAGTTCGGGCACATGCCGTTCGGGGATCCGGGGCAGCGATGCCGGTGCGGGGCGATGGGCTGCTGGAACACCAGCGTGGACGGGTACGCCCTGGCCCGGGCCCAGCACGAGTCCCCGCCGGTGGATGAGGTCAGCTACATCCGGCGGATGCTCGCCGCCACCCGGGCCCGCGAGCCGGAGGCCACCGGGGCGGTGCAGGCCGCCGCACGGTCCCTCGGGCGGGGCGCGGCCGGCCTCGTCAACGCGCTCGACCCGCACCTCATCACCGTGGGCGGCCTGGGCACGGAGTTCCTTGACGTCGCGGGGGGACACGTCCTCGCCGCGTACCAGGACGGGCTGATGGCGTTCCGCTCGCTGCCGGCGCTCGCCGCTAATCCCGGCGCGGCTGTCCGGCGACGGACCGATGCTGGGCGCGGCCGAGCTGTGCTTCGACCGGGTGCTCACCGACGAGGGCGTGCAGGCCTGGACGGCGGGCGCTCACGTCGCGGGCGGCCCGCTGAAGCGGGCTCCCGCCGCTCACTTGTGCTGGGCCCGAACTAAGACAACGTTGCGCTCCGATGGGTCTGGGCCTTTCCGGGACATTACAATGCGGACGCGAACATACTTGTCTCGCCATTACGACTGGCCGCTCGTCATTCAGGTCAGCCATAACCAGAACGCAGCTTCCGCTATATACCGCAATAGGCCTGATCGGCGCGTCTGCCACCAGGCGGTAAGGCTCGCCCGGGCCTGGTGACTTTGCCGCAGGTGAGCGATGCTTTTTCTGTTATATCCTCAGCACCCAGGTGGCGCCGTGACCGAGAAAGACGAGGATCGAACCGCGCTGGAAGACACAACGGCGCACCCGGTGGGGGAACCGGGCCCGGCGGAGAAATCCCCGCCGCCAGCGGCCGGCGACACCCTGGCGGTCCTGGGCGAACTGGCCGGCCGCTTCGACAAGGTGGAGGGACAGCTGTCGGAGTTCCACCGGCGCTCGGCGCAGCGCGAATCGCTCATCGACCGGCTGCACGAGGAGAACCAGCGGCTCCGCAGCGGAATCGGGCGGGCCGTCCTGGAGCCCGTGGTCGCGGACCTGATCCGGCTGTATGACCAGCTCAGCCGGGAAGCACGCCGACTCGGCGGACAGGACGAGCGGCTGCTGTCGTCGTTCGCCGAGGACGTCGCGCAGATCCTGGACCGCTGCGGATACGAGGTCTTCTCCGCCGAGCCCGGCGATCCCTTTCTGCGCGAGCGGCACCGCCCGCTGGCCGTGGTGCCCTGCGCCGACGAATCCGGGCACAACACGGTGGCCGAGGTGGTCGCGGCCGGGTTCGTCGAGCGCGACACCGGCCGGGTCAGGCGCCCGCTGCACGCCCGTTTTCACCAGTACTCCCCCGAACGCGGCGAGACCGGGCAGCCCCCCGGCGAAGCGCACGCACAGTGAGGCGACATGGCTACCTACGGAATTGACCTGGGCACCACCTACTCCTGCATCGCGTACGTGGACGAGACGGGACGGCCGGTCGTCCTGAAGAGCGCGGTCGGAGAAGACACCACGCCGTCGGTGGTGTACTTCGAGTCGCCCGAGAACGTGGTCGTCGGCCGGCAGGCCAAGGATTCCGCCCTGCTCGCCCCGCACCTGGTCGTGGAGCTGATCAAGCGGCAGATGGGACGAGGACGCCCACTACGCGTTCCACGGGCAGGACCACACACCCGAGTCGATCTCCGCGCTGATCCTGCGTGAGCTGGCCCGGGCCGCCGGCGAGCAGACCGGCGAGGATGTCCACGACGTGGTCATCACCGTGCCGGCGTATTTCGGCGTCCTGGAGCGCGAGGCCACCCGCAAGGCCGGGCAGATCGCCGGGCTGAACGTGCTCGACGTCATCGCCGAGCCGGTGGCCGCCGCGCTGAACTACGAGACGCTCGACCACGGCAGCGGAGTACGGCAACTCTTCATCTACGACCTCGGCGGCGGGACGTTCGACACCACCGTTATCCGCATCGAGGGCGACCACGTGCAGGTCGTGTGCACCGACGGCAACCACCACCTGGGCGGGGCCGACTGGGATTCGGCAGTCATCAATTTCCTGCTGAACGGATTCACCGAAGGGCACCCCCAGCTCGATCCGGCGGCCGACGAGCAGTTCATGCAGGACCTGGCCACCTCCGCGGAGCAGCTCAAGAACAGCTCAGTGCCACCCAGACGCGCCGGTACAACGTGCGGTTCGACGGACAGGTCGAGCCGCTCGAGCTGACCCGGGAACGCCTGGAGGAGCTCACGTCGGAGCTGCTCGAACGCACCATGGAGATCACCGAGAGGACGATCGCCACCGCGCGGGAGAAGGGCGTCGAGCACTTCGACGACGTTCTGCTGGTCGGCGGCATGACCATCATGCCGGCCATCGCGCAGACGCTCCGGGAGCGGTTCGGGCTGGCGGCCCGGCTGCAGGATCCGCACCTGGCCGTGGCCAAGGGCGCCGCCCTGTTCGCCCTCATGCAGAAGGTGAAGGAGGGTCTGGCGGGCGCCGCGGAGGACGGCACGGACGCGGGCACGGGCACGGACGCGGGCACGGACGCGGACCGACCCGGGAGGTGGCGGACCAGCTCGGGATCAGCGAGGAGCAGGTCCGCAGCATCGCGCGCAAACGGTGGCGACCGTCGTGCCGCGCGCCTTCGGGCTCAAGGTCGTCGACACCAAGGACCCCGTGTTCGCCACGGATCCGCACCGCGCCCGGCATTACATCGTGCACCTGCTCACGGCGAACACCCCGCTGCCGGCGGACACCGGGCCGCAGAACGTTCCGCACGGTCAAGGACGATCAGCGCGAGGTCAGCCTGGAGGTCTGGGAGCAGGCCGGTTCGGTCGCCTCCGCGGAAGTCGAGCACAACACGCACATCGGCGAGGGCGTGCTCAGCGAGCTGCCGCCCGGCCGGCCGGGGCACCGTTCCAGGTCGTCTTCCACATGACCGAGACCGGGCTGCTGAAGGTGCACGGCCACGACGCCGACTCCGGGCGCGAGGTGCGCTTCGAGATCCAGATCGGCGGTCTCGACGAGACCGAGATGCGGCGGGCTACCAGCGCGGTGGCCCGCTACGAGGTGAACGGATAGGTGGACTGGGATCGGGAGGAGTACCGCCGCGACGTACTGGACCCGGCGCGGCGGTCCGGCAACGTGCCTCCCCCCGATCTGTACGTGCGGTACGGCCTGCCGGGTGACATCGGCGACCCGGGGGTGTTCGCCGCGCACATCGCCGCGGTCCTCGGCTACTGGCGCGAGCTGGCGAGCAACCGGACGTACGCCCCGCTCGCCCAGGCCCTGATCACGGCGCACGGCAGGCTGGAGCCGGAACGGGCGGCTCACCCTGCGACGTTTCGCCGAGGGCCAGGCGCACGCCCGCCAGGAGTCCCTGGAACGGCTGAGGCGCCTGGCCGACACCGAAGCGGGCGCGGCCACGCACGCCGGGCCGGCCACGGTGACCCGGCTGCGCGACGCCGCCGGCGGGACGGTCAGCGACACCGACGCCGCTGCGGCGCTCCGGTCGGCGGGTGTCCGGGTCGTCACGGAATTCCCTTCCCTGCCCCCCGCTCCGCACCCCAAGCAGGCCGACCTGGCCCGGTACCTCAAGCCGCTCGGCCGGTCACTGTCGGCCGAGGTCGTCTTCGGTGACGCCGTGGCCGCCGGTTTCCGGCTCCTAGGCGGGTTCCGGCTGGCCGACGGGCGGTCGCTGGACACCGACGCGATCGCCGCGGCGCGGGGCCGGGTGGACGCCCTGCCCTACACCGATCCGGCCCGGGCGCCCAGCGAGAACGTCCTGGCCATCCTGCGCACCGCGGCGCGCCAGCCCGGAGAGCTGGACACCCTGCTGCTGTCTGAGGTCGTCGAACCGCTGCGGCAGCTGGCGCGCGCCGGGTTCCTCCAGCGGGGCATCGCCAGCCAGGCCGCCGAGCTCGGCCTGGACGAGAACGAGGCCGGGCTGATCGCGGCCGCCGTCCTCGCCCCCGGCACGCGCGAGAGCCTGCGCCAGCAGGTCACGAACGAGGTGGCCGGGGGCAGGCTCCGCAGTGCGCAGCGGCTGGCGGCCGGACTGCCCGCCACCGATCCGCTGCACGAGCGGCTCGCGGCCCTGGACGCCGAGGTCGCCGAGCTCAGCCGGCGTGCCGACGCCGAACGGGCCCAGGACCAGCCCGAACGGGCGGCCAGCCTGCTGGCCCAGGCCGTGAACCTGGCCCACGACGACGCCGGCCTGTCCGGGCGGCTGGCCGCGCTGCCGCCCCCGGCACCCCGCCAGGCAACGGCCCGGCTGGACGGGGACCACGTGGTGGTCACCTGGACCCCCAGCCCGGAGCTGGCCGGCCACGTTCATCACCGGGTCACGCGCGGCCAGGACCTGGCCCCCGCCTCGCCCGCCGAAGGCACGCCCGTGCTCACGCGAACCGGCCCGCACAGCGCCGGAGGACACGGAGGCGCCGCCGGGGGCGGAGCTCTTCTACAGCGTCTTCGCCGGCCGCGGCGGCGGGGCCTGGTCGCCGCCCGCCGTGACACCGCCGGTGATGTTCACACCGGACGTCACAGACATGTCCGTGATGGCCGCCGAGACCTCGGTCACCGTTGCCTGGCGGCCGCATCCAGGGACGGACCGGGTCCTGGTCGTCCGGGATGAGGACCGCGCGCCCCGGGCCCTGGACGACGGGACACCGGTCGAGGCGGTACTCACCGGGTTCACCGACACCGGATTGCGCACGGGGACCGAGTACTACTACCGGATCGTGGCGGCCTACCGGACCGCCGGCGGCCAGCACCGTCTCTCGCCCGGGATCGTCGAGCGGGCCGTACCCGAGCCCCAGCTGGAGGCCGTCACCGACCTGGACATCGCCGGGCCAGCCGAAGGCGCGCCCGTGGTGATGGCCTGCTGGACGCCCCCGGCGTACGGTCAGGTGCGGCTCGCGCTGGGGAGCAAACCGCCGCCGTGGCCGCCTGGCACCGTGCTGCGGCCCGGGGAAACGGCCCGGCTCCGGGTCATCTCCGGGGTGCCGCACCGCGGCCGGGACGGACGCGAGAAGCTGGAGGTGCGCCTGCGGCCGGGCCGTCACTACCTGCTAGCGCTGACTGCGGGACGCAACGTCTCGGTGGTCGGCCAGGCGACCGAGGTCCAGCTGGCCGAACCGGTCCGCGAGCTGACCGCGCAGCGGATGCACGACGACGTGCGGCTGGGCTGGGTCTGGCCCGGCGGCGCGACCGACGCGCTGGTGCGGTGGCCAGGCGGCGAGCACCGTTGCTCCCGCCGCGTCTACGACGACGAGGGTGGCGTGGTGGTCACGGTCGGGCCCATGGAAGTGGCCATCGAGGTCCGCGCGCTCTACCCGCAGCCCAGCGGCCGGCTCACCGCACCGGGGGCGCAGGTCCGGGTGCCCGCCCGGGGGGTGGCGGTCCACTACCGGATCCGCCGGGCGGCCCGCTGGCAGCCGCAGCGGCGGCTCGTCGAGCTGTCCGCCGAGCGGGAAACCCGGCTGCCCGCCCTGATCGTCGTGCAGTCCACCGGCCCGTATGCTCCGGATGACCCGGCCGAGGGGGAAACGGTGGAGCGGGCCGGGCCGCAGCCGATCGCGCCGGGCCAGCCGGTGACGATCGCCGTGGAGGTAACGAAGCGGCCCGTCTGGCTGGCCTGCTTCGTCGACCCCGCCACCAGCGGCCCGGACGGGGCGGGGCACGTCCTGCTCTTCCCGCCGCCCGCGGCCGAGATGAGGATCCGGTGAGGCTGGGGGGCGGCACGCGGCTGTACTGCCCGTACTGCTACGAGGAAACCTCCGCGCGGCAGCTCTGGTTCCGGTGCGCCGGCCGGATCAGCCGGTCCGGCCGGCGCTGCGCCCCGCAGGTCGACCCGGTGCTGCGCGACCGCACCGGCCGCACTGAGGCGCTGCCGCCGCCGTTCGGCGGCGACGGGCGGCAGAACTCCGCGCCCTGCCCCGGCTGCGGGGACGAGACCACGATCAGGATCTGCCCGGTCTGCCACAGCCGGCTTCCCGTGCAGTTCGGGAAGGTGTCCAGCCGGCTGATCGTGCCGGTCGGCGCCAAGGAGGCCGGGAAGACGGTGTTCATGACGGTCCTCGTCCACGAACTGATGCACCAGACGGGGCAGCGGCTCAACGCGGCGATCACCGGCGCCGATGACTCCACTCGCGAGCGGTTCACGCGCGACTACGAGCGGCCGATGTACCAGGATTCGGAACTCCTGGCCCCGACGACGACGGCGGCCGGGACGCCGCACCGGGCACCGCTCGTGTTCCGGTTCACCACCGAGGGCCGTGGCCGCCGTGAACCGCAGCGCACGCTGCTGTCGTTCTTCGACACCGCCGGTGAGGACCTGCGCTCGCAGCGGTCCGTGGAGCGATGTGTCCGCTATCTGGGCGCGGCCGACGGCATCTTGCTGCTGCTGGACCCGCTGCAGATGCCCGGGGCGCGGGGGCTGGCGGCGGCCGGCAGCCGGTTGCCCACGCCGGGCACCACCGGTGACGAACCGGCCAACGTGCTGGAGAACGTCACCGATCTCATCCTGGGCGCCCAGGTGAAAAAACCGCACGACCGGATCGGCAAACCGCTCGCCATCGTGTTCACCAAGATGGACGCGCTGCTGCACGACCTGAAGGACGACCAGCCCGCTGCTCCGCCCGCCGCCCCAGACGCCGTACTTCGACGATCGCGACAGCCTGGAGGTGCACACCGAGATGCAACGGCTGCTCGCCCGGTGGAACGGCTCCCGGATCGATCAGATCGCGCAGCTGAACTATCGCCACTACCGCTATTTCGGGGTATCCGCGCTCGGCGAATCACCCACGGCGGACAACCGCGTTTCTGCCCGCGGCATCCGCCCGTACCGGGTGACCAGCCCGATCTTGTGGATCCTCGCGCAATTCGGCATCATCCCGGCGAAATGAGGCGGCCATGGCCTTTCAGCAGCTCTACTACACGTCCTGCGAGCACGGCCTGGGCGGCTACGGCGGATACCAATTCAACGCGGTCACCCCCGGAGTCGCGCCGGCCGTGCTGCGCGAGGTGGAAGAGCGGACCGTCTACGAGCCACCACCCTGGCTATTGGCCGAGCCGCTCCCCGATGAGCCGGAGGCCTACCCGGTCGCGTTCTCGTACGGAACGAGCGAGGTGGCGGGCACGGCCATCGCCACGCACGTGGTGTTCACCGGGGCCGACTACTCCGGACGCCCCGGCAACTACTTCGTCCACGCCCTCGTCACCGGGACGCCGGAGCAGGATTTCGGCGCGCTGCTGCCGGCCGAGCTGTGGGGGTCGGGGCTGTGGCACAGCCGCCCGGTCGACGGCACCGAACTGCCGCCGCTGCCCGGGCCGCCGGAGCGCGGCGTCATCGACCGGCCGGGCACCCAGGCGTTCCTGGACGCGCACGGGGCCGGCGATGTCCTGCCGGAGCTGCTCACGGCCGTGAGCAGGGCGATGGCCGGAGCGCCGCCCGTGCTCGTGGCCGGCCACGACGTGACCGAGAACGCCTGGTGGATCGCGGCCGTCTGCTACCTCCTGGGTGAGGCGGGCCGCCGGATGACGTTCACGACCTACAGCCACCGGCCCAGCTACGCCCGCTACCACCTCATCGGGGTCCTGCCGGGCATGGTACCGCCCGATGCGGGCACCGGTTTCCGGCTGTTCGACCTGGCCGCCGGGCAGACACCGGACGGCGCTGTCCATCCGCTGGCCGCCCTGCTCGCGACCACCGGGGTGATGGCGACGGCGGGTTTGTGGCAGCAGGCGGCGGTCTTCTCGTCGGGGACGGAGGAAGACCTGGACGACTGGCTGGCGCCGGTCGCGGTGGCGGCGGGTGTGCTCGGCCGGCCGCTGTCCCCCGGCGAGGCCGACGCCGTGGCCGGGTGGCTGCCCGCCGCGGCCGGGTGGATGCCGGCCCAGGTCACCGACGTCGGGCTCGGCATCGCGCTCGCCCAGCCCGCGGACACGCTGGCGGACGGCCGGCTCATGGGCCTGCTGGACCTGGCTCGGCGGCTGCCCGCCCCGGGCCGGGCCGACCACCTGGAACGCCTGCTGACCGGCCGGGCCGTCGCGCATCTGCGCGCGGGTGAGCCAGCCACGCCGGTCCCGCTCAGCAGCCCGGCCGCGGAGATCGCGGGCGACCAGGCCATCGGGCTCCTGGGCACGGCCACGCCAGCAACCGCGATGGCCGTGCTGGAGTGGGCGGCCGCCTCCGGGGTCATGCTCCCGGAGGAAGAACTCGAACGGTACGGGCGGGCGCGCCTTGATCCGGCGCTGCCGGACCGGGAGGCCCCCCGGCTGCTGCGGTGCTACCCGGCCGTGCTGCGGGGGCTGCTCGAACGGCTGGCCGCCGAGCCACCGCAGGTGACCGGGGTGCTGCTGCGCGGGTCCCTCGGCGGCCTGCTCAACCGCGACGACCTGGCCGGGCATGCGGAGCTGACCGAACTGTGGCTCATCCAGTCGGTGGCGCGCGGTGACCGGGAGCCGCTCCGGGCCTTCGACGAGATCGTCGACGTCCGGGACGGCGCCCAGCGCTCGCCCCGGGTCGACGTGTCCCTGCTACGCCTGCTGTGGCCCGGGGGCTGCCCGGTGGACGACATCACGGAGCTGCTGGGCGCGCTCACCGGTCCCCATCCCGCGACGCCCGATGTCCTGGACTGGCTGGGGGCGGAGATCGGAGCCGTCCCGGCCCGCGGGACCACGACGGACGGCTGGCTGCGGCTTGCCCAGGCACTCACCGGGCACCCGATCCTGGAGATGCTGCCGCAAGAGCCCGCCCCCCCGGTGCGGAACGCGGTCCGCATCCTGCCGCTGCTGGATCTTGCCCAGCGAAGCGGCCCGCGGGCCAGCGTGGCCGTCTTCCCGCGCCTGTTCGGCGAGTACGCAGCGGCTGACCCGGACACCCGCCGCCTGCTGGAACGGGAACTGCCCAGGCTGCTGGGCGAAGCCGACCCGCTGGAGGAGGCCCTGCGCGGCTGCCCCAAAGACGTGGCGGCGGTGCTCTTCCTGAACCTGAGCGAACGGCTGACGCCGCAGCCAGCCGATGTCGGGCTCGCCCGCCGGACCTTCGTGGCGCTCGCCCATCCGGACGTGCTCGCCGAGACCGTCCTGGTGGAGGGGCTGTCGGGTGCCCTCGAGCAGGTCAGCAAGTGGCGCCGCCGCGATCTGGCCGCCCTGAGCCAGACCTTCGAGGGCGACGAACAGCTGGCGCGGTCCTTCCGGGCCTGGCGGGACGCTCACCGTGGCACCCTGACCCGGAAGCTCCTGGGCGGAAGCTCCCGGGCACTGGAAGAGCAGTCATAACCGCCAGCCGCACGAAGGGAAGCCGGACCGATGCCGGTCATTTACGCGGTGCTCTTCATCGTCGCCGCGCTGGTCTACCTGGCCTACTTCGCCTGCGCGCTGCCGATCGCCGCGATATCCGCCTTCGTCATCTACAGCCTCGGGATGCCGGTCGCCTACCTCGTGGGCCTGGCCCAGGTTCTGGTCGTCCGGCCCGCCGGGCTGCCCAGCCCGGGCCGCCGGCTGAAACTGCCCGCGGACGCCGACCCGGCCGTGCCGCAGTATTTCTACGGCCCCGCCGTGGTCGACGCCGATCATGCCGTCCGGGTCGCCTACGGCAACTGCCGGAAGCTCTGGCAGCAAGGCGCCCGGGCCATCCTGGCGGCGTTCAGCACGGATACGGTCCTGCTCACCTGCCCCATCGGAATCGGAGGGGCCATCGGAATGGCCTCCGGCACGGCGGTCGGGGCCGCCGTCACAGCCGGGTGCGCCATCGTTCATCTCCTCACGGTCGGCGTCTCGGCCGCGGCGGTGCGGGGGGCCGGAACGGTCCTGCGCGGGGCCGATTCGGCGGTGCTACGGGTCAAGAACATCCGGATGGTCTGCCCCGACTGCTACGAGCGGGTGCCGTACCCCGGGTACGAGTGCCCCGGCTGTACGCGCCGTCACCTCGACGTCCGGCCGGGACGGTTCGGCATCGCGCGGCGCCGCTGCCGCTGTGGCACCCGGATGAACACCCTGCTGCTGTTCGGATCGTCGCGGATGAGCGCGTTCTGCCCGTATTGCCGGCATGCGCTGGAGCACCGGCCGGGCCAGGCACCGGAGATCGTGCTGCCCTTCTTCGGCGCGGCCGGCGCGGGCAAGACGCGCCTGCTGTTCAGCATGGTCGTCCAGCTTCAGATGTGGAACGAGAGCGGGCAACTGGCCGCCGAGTTCGGCGACGCCGCCACCACCCGCGAACTCGGCATGGCCGGCTCGATCCTGCGCTCGCAGACGGCCACGACCAAGACCGCCGTTCAGCTTCCCCGGGCCTACATCATCCGGCTGACCCCGGGGCACGGAACCCGCATCCTGCTCATGTTCGACGCGGCGGGCGAACTTTTCTACAGCACCGAACGGACCCAGGAACTGCGGTACCTGAGCAAGGCGCGCACGTTCATTCTCGTCATCGACCCGCTGTCGGTGCCGGCCTTCTGGGACCGGCTGCCTCCCGGGCGCCAGGCCACGCTGGATGAGATGCGCTCGAACGCCCCGTCACCCGACCTGGCCTACCAGCAGGCGTACCAGGAGATCGAGGGGATGGGCGTGCACCTGCGGAAGGTGCGGCTCGCCGTCGTCTTCAGCCGGGCCGACCTGATCGACACCCCGGGCACCGATATCGCCGCGTGGGCGAGTGACGTCCTGGGCCTGGGCAACCTGGTCCGGTCGGCGCGGCTGAACTTCAGCGAGGCCCGGTTCTTCTTCACCGCCTCGGTCATGACGGGCGAGGTCATGCACGAATCCATTCCGGCGCTGATGAGCTGGGTGCTGGGCCGTCACAGCAGCACACTGACCGAGGAGGCATCGTGACCGATCCGGTCGAGGAGGAGTCCTACCGGTCGCAACGGCGCTTCATCTTCGCCGCGACACTGGCCGTAATCGTCGCGCTGATCGCCGCTGGTCTCGTGCTCTGACCCGACGACGCCAGCAACCGGCCGGCCCGTTCCGGCGCGTTGTCAGCCGCCGGGTGCGTCGCGTCGCAGCCGCACGCTGTCAGTCGCCGGCTCCGTCGCGGCGCAGGCCTTCTTGGGCGTACTCGGCGAGCAGGTCGCTTACGGACAGACGGCGCCGGTCAGCCTGGGCGGCGAGCCGCTCGGACAGCGCGACCGGCATGACCACCGTACGGCGGACACAGTCGTCGCTCTCCCAGGCCTCGATCGGGATCTCAGACACGCTCCTTCCTCTCCGGCGCGTGGCGGGCGCTTCTCCAGCGCGACGTACCGGCGCAAGATGCGGTCGCTGAGTAGGCCAAGACAGCTCAGGTTGGGGAAGCCCGGGCCCTGAGCGAGCCCGGCGACGGCCGGCAGATGCAGCGGCGGGCTGAGCCCGGCGACCGAGAGATCGAGATCGATCCGGCGTTCGAGCTCGTCCCCCGCGAGGCTGACCTGGAGCCGCCGCCGGCCCCCGCCGCCGAGCAGCCTTTCGAACCAGCGGGCCTGGAAGCCGATCGCGACGACCACCAGGTCGTAGGCGACCCGCTCGCGCTCGTCGCCGTACTCGATCGTGACGATGACCTGTTGCTCGCCGGCATCGACCCGCACCGCCCGGCCGGCGAGCGTCCGGAACCCGTGCGACTTGTTGAGAACCGCTTCGGCGTGCTGGGAGAAGACGCCGCGGTCGGTGCGCTCCAGGAACTGGCGCCGGTGCGCCTCGGCCAGCTGCAGCCAGTCGCAGGGATCGGAGTAGAAGCGGTTCTCGTCGTAGCTTTCCCCGCGTGAATAGAGAACTCCGCGGCTGGTCAGGACGTCGACCGTCGAGCGCTCAGGCGCCTTCTGCAGCAGGCTGACGACGACCGAGGCCGCTGTCTCGCCACTCCCGATCACGCAGACGCTCTGCGCGACCTGGTGGCTCAGGGCCCGCTCGTGCAGCCAGTAGCTGCGCCCGTCGAACACGCGCGGATGCCGGCGCGGCTGGCCGGGGACGGTGACCGGCGGTCCGGCGCCGGTGAAGACGACGCCGTCCGCGACGATAGGCTCCCCCGACCGGAGTGTGAGCCGCCATCGCTCGCCACTGGCTCCGCTGTCCCCGCCGGCCCGGGCAGCCCCGTCAGCCCCGGCGGACCCGTCGGACCCATCGGCGGACCCGTCGGACCCATCGGCGGACCCGTCGGTCCGGGCGGACCCGTCGGACCGGGCGGCCGGGTTGACCTCAAGGCTGACGACCTCGTCGCGGACGATCTCGGCCTCGGCCATGCTGGCCACTTCCCGCAGGTAGGAACTCCACTGCCGGTGCGTCGGGCGCAGGCGGCCGCGGTCGACCCAGTCCGCGTACACGCCGTGCGCGATCAGGTGCCGCGGCCAGCTGTACGGCGACATCGCCGCGGTGACCTCGGGTGTTGCCGCCCCCCAGCTGCCGGGGTACGGGAAGCCGATGTCCTTTTCCGGCGGCGTGCCAAGGGGCAGCTTGCCGCTGGTGTAGCCCTGCTCGCCGGTCCAGTTCCCGGCGACGGCGTTCCGCTCGATGAGCACGACGCGCGGCGGGCTGAAGCCGGCCGCGGCCAGCGCGCGCGCCTTCGCAGCGATCGCGATGCCCTTGGGCCCGGCGCCTACTACCGCCAACGTCGGCATGACCGCGAGGATAACCGTGCGCTGCGATTCCGGCATCGCGGGGTGCTGACGAAGCCGGTGCCCCTGAAGTTCCGGCCGGATCTCGCGGGCAAGTACCTCGGACGGCCGGAGCGGGCCAGCCGACCGGGGATAGGGCCATTGGACCCTAGCCGGGCTGCGTTGGGCGGTTGATTCTCAGCACACGGTCGGCCAGCCCACCCAATGCGGATGAGCCGGCCGCCGGAACGCAACGAGGCGGCCCGGTAGCCCCTGAGGCGGGGAGGCTGTTATGCAGTTCAGTACCAGGGGCGGAACGACGCCGCCGGGGGGGCCTCGCGGCGCGGAGATCTTCGGGCACCCGCTGCTCAACAAGGACGCAGCCTTCACCACGCGGGAGCGGGACGAGCTCGGGCTGCGCGGCCTGCTGCCCTGGCGGGTGGCGACGATGGGCGAGCAGGTCGAACTGGAACTGGAGCACCTGCGCGGCAAGCAGACCGACATGGAAAAATACATCGGGCTGATGGCGCTGCAGGACCGGAACGAGACCCTCTTCTACCGGCTGCTGAGGGACCACCTGGAAGAAATGGCCCCGATCGTGTACACACCGACGGTCGGCGAGGCCTGCCAGCGATTCAGCCACATCCTGCGGCGGCCGCGCGGCGTGTGGATCACGCCCGAGGACATCGCCTGGATACCGGACATGCTGCGCCAGGCCGACCGCCCGCACGTGTCCCTGATCGTGGTGACCGACGGCGAGCGCATTCTCGGGCTCGGCGACCAGGGCGCTGGCGGCATGGGCATCCCGATCGGGAAGCTCTCGCTCTACACGGCGGGCGCCGGGATCGATCCGGCGCGGACCCTGCCGATCTGCCTGGACTGCGGCACGGACAACGACGAGCTGCTGAGTGATCCGCTCTACCTGGGCTACCCCAAGCGACGGTTGCGGGGCGCGGACTACGACGCGTTCATCGAAAGCTTCGTCAGTGCCGTCCGCGACACCTTCCCCGGGGCCGTGCTCCAGTGGGAGGACTTTAAGCAGCACAACGCGATCCGGCTGCTGGACGCCTACCGGCATACGCTGCCCAGCTTCAACGACGACATCCAGGGGACGGCGGTGGTGGTACTGGCCGGGATCCTCGCCGCGATGCGTTCGCTGGGCCGGAACCTGCGCGACCAGCGGCTGGTCCTGGCCGGGGCCGGGGCCGCGGGAATCGGGATCGCCCGGCTCGTCGGCCTGGCCATGCGCGCCGACGGGGCTTCGCCCGAGGACGTGCGCACGCGCATCGTGATGACCGACTCGCGCGGGCTGGTCTTCGAAGACCGCAACCACCTGGACGTGGACAAGCAGTGGTCCGCGCTGCCAGTGGACGCCCTGGCCCGGTACGGATTCACCGCCGCCCCCGGCTATGACCTTGAGACCGTGATCCGGCAGGTCGCGCCCGCCATCCTGATCGGCACCACCGCCACGGCCGGGGCCTTCAGCCAGACCGCGATCCGCGAGATGGCCGCGCGTACGCCGGTACCCATCGTCTTCCCGCTGTCCAACCCGACCAGTCACACCGAGGCCGTCCCGGCGGACATCCTGGCCTGGAGCGACGGCCGCGCGCTGGTCGCCACCGGCAGCCCGTTCGCTCCCGTCGAGGCCGGGGGCCGTACCCGGGTGATCGCACAAGCCAACAACCTGTACACGTTCCCCGGCATCGGCCTGGGCACGATCGCGGCGCGGGCCGGCGCGGTCAGCGACCAGATGCTGCTGGCCGCCGCCACCGCCCTGGCCGGCCTGGTACCCGGATCCCGGCTCGACGAGGGGGCTCTATACCCGCCGCTGGCCGGGCTCCGGCAGATCTCCCGCGCGGTCGCGATCGCGGTCGCCCGCGAGGCCCAGCAGGCCGGCCTGGCGCGCATGGATCCGGGGCTGGACGCCGAGCAGGCCGTGGACGCCGCCGTGTGGACGCCGGATTACTAACCTGCGGCAAGCTGGGCGCCCCGCGCGTCCCGGCGGGCGGCCAGCGTTTCCGCGGCCCGGCCAGCCGGGGTGCAGATCAGGTGGAAGAGCACGAAGCCGGCCGGCCCGGTCTTGCGCTGATCGACGAGCTCGAACGGATCAGCGCGGCTGGCCGATTCAGCTGAGCCTGCCCGTCCCGCCGGGGACCTTCCGCCAGCCGCCGTCCCGCTGGGGACCGCTCCGCCGGCAACCGTTCCGTCGGCAAGCGTCTCGTCCTGCGCCCCTCGCCGCAGTCCAGGCAGGCCACGAGCCACGCGACGGAGGTTGGTCCGGGCGGCCCGCGCAGGCTGCGACCCGCTGGGGTTGCGGAGCGAGGGAAAATGCAGTCATGGGTTTCGCGCCGGATGGCTCCGCGGTGGGCAGGCCACGGGAGTGGCTGGCCATGCCCGGCGGTCGGATCCGGCCCGTCGTCTCTGTTCCTGCCGATGATGGCACGACCGAGCTGCTCGCCTATGACGCCTGGCTGGCGCGGCTCCGGCCCACCTGCCGGTGCGGCAGGCCGCGCCTCGGCTCCGGCCGGACCTGCGGGAGCGCGGAGTGCATCGCCGCGCTGAGCTCTAACCAGTGACCGACGCTCCAGCCAGCGTGCGCAGCACGTCATCGCGCGACGGGCCGGGCGGTGATCCCGGCTCGCAGGCGGCGAAACCCATGATGCGTTCCCTGAGCCCAGGACGGCCCATGACCTCTTGTGGGGGCGCCAGCATGCCATTGATTTCCGCGAAGGCGCGGAAGAGATCGGCGTCGTGCATCATGCCCGCGAGCAACGCCCGCCGCGCGCGAGCCGCTGGCTCCGCGGGCAGCGAGCAAGGCCGGGCATCGATGGACGCATCGATCTGTTCCTTGCGTTCCCGATCGAACTCAAGCGTGTTTTCGTACCACGGCCGGACGCGGGTCTCGGACATTTCGTCGTGGCCGCGCGCGAGCGCAAGGGGATCGCCGCAGTGCTCGCGGATCACCTCGGCCGTGCCTGCTGCCTGCATGAGCCCGGTGGTGATCCCGCGGCCGAGCGATGGGTTCGTGCATGACCACGCGTCGCCCACGCTGACGATCCCGCTCGCCACCGGCATTCCGCCCACGACGAGGCGCCGGTACCGGTTGACGAAGCCGCTCATCGCCAGCACCCCAGTGATCGGCTCACCGTCGAGGAAGTGGGCGTGCAACGGGCAGGCAGCTACCACAGCCGCCCAGCGGCCGGGGTCTCGCAACTGCTTCAGGGCGCGGTCACGGGAGGAGATGAAGATGGTCACCGACCACGTCCCGGCGTCACCCGGCAGGGTCAGCAGCGAGAAACAGTCAAAGTTCGTCAGGAAGCCGGCGCGATACGGTGGAATCCCGCCACCCGCGGCACGGAAGAAGCGCGTGTAGTAGACGAATCCCGACTCACCGGCCTCGTCAACCGGGGGTCTGGCCCCGATGGCCGCCAGCCAGAGGGGCAACCTGGAACGGCGCCCCATCGCGTCGATGACCAGGTTGGCGGGAATCTCTTGCCCGTCCGTGAGGCGAACGCCGGTGACGTTCGGGATGCCTGGCCCGGCTGAGAAGCCGGTCAGGAGCCCGGTCACCTCGGTTCCCCGGCGGACGTCAACGCACCGCTCGGCGACCGCCGCGACCGCGCACTCCAGCACCGGGCGGCGTCCGGTGACGGCGACGAACCGGTCATCGCCCGGCCGCGGCGCCCGGTCCTGGATGGGGCGCGGCATCAGTGTGAGCATGTTGAACCGCGCGCCATGGGAACGGAGCACGAACTCCGTCACGTCGGGAAGCAGCGCATCGAGAACGAGCCGGGCGCCCGGATGCAGGAAGTGGGGCTGCCGGAACTGCGCGACCCCGCGGCGGTTCCATTGCTGCCAAGCCTGCTCCGGCGAATTGGGCACGGGTGCCCCGTCCCGCTCCAGCACGGTAACCTCATGTCCCTGCCGGGTGAGGATCAGCGCCGTTGACAGCCCAATAACGCCACCACCCAGAACAACGATCTTTGCCATTCCGCGTCCCCGCCTTCGACCTGGCGATGGCCCCGGCAGGCCCTGGACGCCGGGGCCGTTATTACTGGAAGAGGAACGGAGGCCACGGTTGATACACCTCGCTCACCGGCGGACGGCCGAGGCTGACGGTGAGCTCGTGGTCCTGCTGCTGTTCCCGGGACAGGGGACAGTTGGTGGAACACTTCACCGTGCACACGCCGACAAGACGGGTATCACGGGCGCCGCCACAGTTACTGACGGGCCTTCGGCGGCGCAGAGCACACCGAGGTACCAGGCCACGCCGGCCGGGGCGTCCCCGAAGGGCAGGGCCGTCGCGTCGGCCTCCACGACCGGGGCGTGAAACAGGCTGGCCGCTGTGCGGCACGCGCCGTGCTCGGGTTCGACCAGGACCGCCCGGACACCGGTATGCCCGGTCGCGTAGGCGGCAGGGCCGCGGTGGACCGAGGCCCTCCGCCGGCGGGGCTGGCTGGATCGAGCCGGCCAGGCTGGCTCGGCTCATCCGGGGGTTCAAGGTCTAAAGTTTCCGGGGTGGGCGGTGATACGACGGGGCGGGTGGATAGCTGGCTCTGGTCGGTGCGGCTGGCCAAGACCCGCTCGGCCGCATCCAGTGCCTGCCGGGCCGGACATGTCCGGGTCAACGGGGCACGTGTCAAGCCCGCGCATCCGGTCCAGGCCGGTGATGAGGTGCGGCTGCGCCAGGAAGGACGCGAACGCGTCGTGGTCGTCGCCCGGATCATCACCAAGCGGGCCGGCGCCCCGGTGGCCGCCGAGTGCTACATCGACCACAGCCCTCCCCCGCCGCGGCGCGAGGACAGGGTCCCGGTCGCGGCGCGCGAGCGCGGCACCGGCCGTCCGACCAAGCGCGCGCGCCGCAGTATCGACAAGCTGCTCGGACGGCCGGCCCGCTGACCCGAGTTCTGCACCTGGACGGCCACGGCCCCGCCCATCCCGAACCCGCGGCGCGGCGCCGGTCAACCTACAAACGGGCGTTCCCGCCTCAGCTCCTCGCGGGCGATCGAGCGGCGGTGGACGGCGTCGGGCCCGTCGGCAATGCGCAGGCTGCGGGCCCAGGCGTAGAAATACGCGAGCGGCGTGTCGTCGCTGACGCCCATGCCGCCGAACACCTCGATCGCCCGGTCGATCACCGCGGTGGCCATCGCCGGCGCGGCTACCTTAATCGCCGCGATCTCTGTGCGCGCCCCTTTGGCGCTGTACTTGTCGATCAGCCAGGCCGTCTTGTAAACCAGCAGCCGGGCCTGGTCGATGTCGATACGGGACTGGGCGATCAGCTCCCCCACCACACCCTGGCCGGACAGATGCCTGCCGAACGCGACCCGCGACTTCGCGCGGTCCACCATCAGGCCAAGGGCACGTTCGGCCATCCCGATAGCGCGCATCGCGTGGTGTACCCGGCCCGGACCGAGGCGGGCTTGGGCGATCATGAACCCATCGCCCTCGGCGGCCAGCATGTTCGACGCCGGCACCCGCACGTCACGGAACACGATTTCAGAGTGCCCGTGCTGGTCCTGGTAGCCAAAGATGGGCAGCTGCCGCTCGATTGTTATTCCCGGAGCGTCCCGGGGAACGAGGATCATCGACTGCTGCCGGTGCGTCTCCGCCGTCGGGTCGGTCTTGCCCATCACGATGAAGACCTGGCACCGCGGGTCGGCGGCCCCGCTGATCCACCACTTGCGGCCGTTGATCACATAGTCGTCACCGGCACGGAGCATTTGGGTGGTGATGTTGGTCGCATCCGAGGATGCCACGTCCGGTTCGGTCATCGCGAACGCCGACCGGATCTGTCCGGAGAGCAACGGTTCGAGCCATTGCTCCTTCTGCTCCGGCGTCGCGAACAGGTGCAGCGTTTCCATGTTGCCGGTGTCCGGTGCCTGGCAGTTGATGACCTCCGGTGCAATGACCGGCGACCATCCGGAGATCTCCGCGACCGCGGCGTACTCCAGGTTCGACAATCCCGATATATCGGGCAGGAAGAGGTTCCACAGATCCCGCTTCTTCGCCGATGCCTTCAGCCGCTCCAGCACCGGAGGATGCGCATGCGGATCGTTGCTCGCCCGCCACTGCTCATACTCCGTCTCCGCGGGGAAGACCTCCTCCCGCATGAACCCCCACATCCGCGCACACACTTCCTCCGCCCTCGGCGACAGCCCGAAGTCCATTTCTTAATCCTCCTCGAGCCTGTTGAGGCCTTCTCCGGCGATCTTCAGGACCTCTTGGTCGAGGCTGCCGAAGTCCTGCCCGGCCATCGAGCCGGCCGCCACCCGCGCGGCAATGCCCTGTGCGATCACCGCGAACTTGAAATGCGCGAACGCCTCGTAGAAGGCGATGTCGTCCAGCTGGGCGCCGGTCCGCTGTGCGTAGCGTTCCGCGAGATGGGCCCTTCCCGGGAAGCCCGGGTTCCGCGTCACCGCAGGAGTCAGCACTGGCTGGTCCTCCCCCGGCTCGCGCCAGTAGAACAGCAGCAGCCCGAGGTCGGTCAGCGGGTCACCCAGTGTGGACAGCTCCCAGTCCAAGACGGCAGTTACCCGCGACGGGTCGTCCAGCGCCATCAAACAGTTGTCGAGCCGGTAGTCACCGTGCACGATCGACGCCCGCTGGCTTTCTGGCAGTAGTCTCGCCAGCCGGCCACCGAGTTCATCGACCGCCCTCACCTCATGGGTCCTGGTCTTCTCCCACTGGCCGTTCCAGCGCCGGATCTGCCTTTCCAGGTAGCCGTGCGGCCGTCCGTAGCCACCGAGACCGATCGCTTCAGCGTCAACCGCATGCAGATCAGCGAGTACGTCGACCAGCGCGTCCGCCAGCGCCAGTTTCTCCGCCGGCGTCTCCGCATACCCATCAGGCATCTCGCCACGGATGACGTGACCGGGCACCTTCTCCATCACGTAGAACGGCACGCCCAGCAGGTCCCCGCTGGCCTCTTGCAATACGACCCTTGGTACCGGCACCGGCGTGCCTGCCAGCGCTCGCTGGATCCGCGCCTCACGGCCCATGTCATGTGCACTCGGCAGCAGCTCACCCGACGGAGGCCGGCGCAGGATCACCGCGCCGGCCTCACTCGTGACCTCGAACGTCAGGTTCGACTTGCCCCCGGCGATGAGAGCGGCGTCCAGCGAACGCCACCGCCCATCACCCGTTGCCTCGGCCAGGGCCGGACCCAACAGGTCCAGCCGCACCAGGTCAGCGCTGCTCACGGGCCCCATCACGCAACGCGCGCCGGAGGATCTTCCCGGTCGTGGTCTTCGGCAGGTCATCGACGAACTGGATCGACCGCGGGTACTTGTACGCCGCCATCTGCTGCCTGCAGAACTTGATCAGCTCTTCCTCGGTGACGGTCGCACCGGGCTTGAGTGAGACGTAGGCCTTCACCGTCTCGCCGCGGTACTCATCCAGAACGCCGATCACTGCGGCCTCACGCACCGCCGGGTGACCGTAGAGCACGTCCTCGACCTCGCGTGGCCAGACCTTGTAACCAGCCGCGTTGATCATGTCCTTTTTGCGGTCCACAAGGTAGAACCAGCCAGCGGAGTCCATGAACCCGACGTCACCAGTGCGCAACTCACCGCCGGGCAGGCTTTCCGCGGTCGCCTCCGGTTTGTTCCAGTAGCCGGGAATGACCTGCGGACCCGAGGTGGCGATCTCACCAATCTGGCCAATGGGGACTTCCTTGCCCGCCTCGTCGAGGATCCGGACCACGGTGTTGAACACCGGCACACCCACCGACAGCGCCCCCGTGTTCGGGTCCACCGGCGCCTTCTTGCCCAGGGGTACCGCGTGCGACGGCGAGTTGGTCTCGGTGAGACCGTAGATGTTGTGGATGTAGAGGCCGGTCTTCGCCATGAACTGGTCGGTGATCGCGGGCGCGATCGGCGCGCCGCCGGAGTAGATCATCCGGAAGGAGGACCAGTCCTCCCTGGTCACCCCGTCCAGCCCGGAGAGGTTGATGAACACCGTGATCGAGCCGACGGTGAACGTGGGCTGGTGCTCACGGATCGCGTCGATGACCGTGCCCGCTTCGAACCGATGGTTGATCACTAGCGGGCACCCGGTGAGCAGCGCCACCCCCATGTGACCGATCAGGCCCGTGATATGGAACAGCGGCGCGACCCCGAGCACGGAGTCCCCGGCGGTGAAGCCCATCCAGTCCCGGTAGGTCTGGGAATTGAACACCATCGTGCCGTGGGTGCACATCGCGCCCTTCGGCACGCCGGTGGTCCCCGAGGTGTAGCACAGCACGGCCACGTCGTCGGAACCCGGATCGACGGGCACCGGCCTGCGGCCGCCGTTCTGGCTGAAGATCTCCTCAAGGTCCAGCGTCCCTTCCGGACGCAGCCGCTGCACACCAGCGAACAGCCGCTCGTCGTTGCGGGACTGCCCGTCGAGCGGAGAGCAGGTGATCACCGTCCTGACCGCCGTCTTACCGGTCGCGATGACCTCCTTGGCCACCGACTCGTACAGGTCGTCAAGGCACAGCAGTGCACTGGCACCCGAGTCGGCGAGCAGGTAGGTCAGCTCTCGGCCCTTGTTCATCGGGTTGATCGCCACCGCCGCGCCGCCGGCCTTCCACGCTGCCACCAGCGCGATGACGAACGCCGGGTTGTTCTGCACGTAGACCCCGAGCCTGTCCCCGGCCGCGAACCCGTTATCGGCCAGGGCCACCGCGAGCGAGTCGGAACGCGCGTCCAGGCCGGCCATGGTGAGCGCACCGTCGAAGTACTTGATCGCCACGCTGTCCGGCGCCCGCGTCACCGACGCGTTGAACACGTCGAGCATGGTCGGGTAGTCCGGCGTGATGTCCGTCGGCAATCCCGCACGGTAGAGCTTCGTCCACGGACGCTCGGTGTACGTCGTCATTTGATCACCAGAGGGTTGACGGGCGAGCCGCTGGCCTCGCTCACCTTCAAGGGGGCCGCCGCGTACAGGAACGTGTACTGCCGGTCCTCAGCACTGTGGGCGGCCAGCTTCTCCAGGTCGCAGATCTCGGTCAGTGCCACACCGAGGTTGCGCATCAGGGCGCAGTGCAGCGGAAGTGCTGTGCCATTGTTCGGGTCGGTCGTCACCTCGTTGGCGATGGTGTCGGTGACAAGGTTCGGGATCTCCATGTCCTGGAACCACTGCACGAGCTCGGGACTGTAGACCAGGCCAGGCTCGCAGAAGCCGTCGTAGAACTGCTCGCCCTGGTCGAAGAAAAGCTTGAGGAAATTAGTACGGATGATCAGGATGTCGCGTTTCTCGATCTTGACGCCCTGGGCCTCAGCACACGCCACCAGATCCTCGTGGGTAAAGGTCTCGGCCTTGTCGAGGTTGTCCCGGCCACGGAAGCGGGCCATGTCGAGCAGGATGCCCCGCCCGACAACACCGCGCTCCGCGATCGGAGCAACGCTGGCTCTGGCCAGTCCGCCGACCGTGCTGCGCGCGTCGTACCCATTCCAGAGCTGCCCGCCGTACCAGACGTGGCCGAGCGCGTCGTACTGCGTCGAGCCCTGGAGAAACGCGCTGATCTTGTCGTCTGCATAGTGCAGGCCACCAGGGAACTGCGGAGCGCCGTCGCCGTCCCACGAGGATTCGTCCAGGACCATCGTCTTCTCCGCCGACGTCCGCCCAGGCCAAACCGGGTCGCCCTGGGGATCGCCGATCAGCCGCTGCAGCGTGAACACGGTGCCGGATTTGATGTGACGCACCCCGCGGAAGACTTCCTCCACGGTGAGATAGTTCAGCGCGCCAACCTCGTCCTGGTTGCCCCACTTACCCCAGTTCTTCGGGGCATCCCTGAGGACTTCATCCATGGCCGGGACTTCAGTCATCCGGGCAGATCCTTCCTCGCAGAACGAACAGAACGCTCGATCGGTGATCCATAGCGGATTGAGACCTACGTCACCCTTACCACCAGTCTTCCCCGGCAAACAGGACCTGCTGGTAAAGATCCTCGGCTATGTGCCATCCAGCCGGAGGCTGACTGACCGATGACTTTTCCTCCCGCGTAACGTCTAACCCGCGACGGATAGGAACTAGGGAGGCAGTATGGGCGGAGTAGATCTGGAGAGAAGGACGGGGCCGGATCATCAAGGAGGCTGGATCATTGGCAGGTAATACCGCCGTGCCGGACATGCGGCTGGAACTCGTACCGATTCCGGTGTCCGACGTCGACCGGGCGAAGGCGTTTTACCAGCAGGCTGGCTTCGGGAATCTGCACGACACCCAGGTCACGGACACGATGCGCGTCGTGCAGCTCACCCCGCCGGGGTCGAGTTGCGCCATCGTCTTCGGCACGGGGATGGGTCCGATCACCGGCATGACCCCAGGCTCGGTCAAGGGCATCCATCTTGTCGTGGCGGACATGGCTGCGACCCGGGCCGCTCTGACGGCGCGCGGCATCGAGCTGAGCGACGTGGACGACATGGGCGGGGTCCTCTACTCCTATTTCAGCGATCCGGACGGCAACCTGTGGGCTCTGCAGCAGTGGCCGGCCGGCTACCAGGCGTAGCCAGGGCGCGGCCACATCACCGGGACGGGCCAGCGGGACACTCGATCTCCGGCTCGAGAAATGCCGGTTGGGCGTACTCTGCCGGTACGCCACGAGCAAGGGGCGTGACCTGCGACTAGGCCATCCCCGCCAGCGGCGGTATCTCCCGGCTTACGCGCCCGCGACCGGGTTCTGCGCGGGGACGCCCCCCGGCGCGGGCGCCCCGCCCTTGCCGGACAGCTCCCGAAGCCGGAAAATTTGGGTGTCTGGATAGTCCGTCGAGAAATGCACGCGGAGTCTGCGGACCAGCTCTCCTGGAGACTGGCTGCTCGCGGCAGGCAGTGGCTCGCGCCCGGAGTTGCCGGACGCGGAGGTACCCAGGCTGAACCCCAGGAGGTGGAGATGGCTGGACAGCGAGTCCTCGGAATGATTCTGGCAGGCGGGGCGGGTGAGCGCCTTGCGCCTCTAACAGCGGACCGGGCCAAAGCAGCTGTCCCCTTCGGCGGCCTGTACCGGCTGGTGGATTTTGCGTTGTCCAACCTGGTCCATGGGGGTATCCGCCGGATCTGCGTGCTTACCCAGTACAAGAGCCACAGCCTGGACCGCCATATCACCACCACCTGGCAGCTGAACAGCCTGCTGGACAACTATGTGACGCCGGTCCCGGCGCAGCAGCGGCTCGGCCCGCGCTGGCAGACCGGCTCGGCGGATGCGATCTACCAGTCGCTGAACCTCATCGATGACGACCGGCCCGACCTCGTGGCCGTCTTCGGGGCCGATCACGTGTACCGGATGGACCCGAGGCAGATGATCGGCCAGCACACGGCCTGGGGCGCGGGAGTCACGGTAGCGGCGATCCCGGTACGCAGGATCCATGCGACGAACTTCGGCGTGGTGCAGACCGCGCCGGACGGCCACCGCATCAAGGCGTTCCTGGAAAAGCCCGCCGACCCGCCGGGGCGGCCTGGCCAGCCGGATGAGGCATTCGCGTCTATGGGCAACTACATGTTCGACCGGGATGTGCTGGTGGAAGCGCTGAAGAAGGACGCGGCCGACGACGGCAGCGGGCACAGCATCGGCGGTGACGTCATCCCGACGCTGGTGCGACAGGGCGCCGCGCACGCCTATGACTTCCGGCAGAACAATGTTCCCGGTGCCCAAGCGCGCGACGTGGACTACTGGCGGGACGTCGGGACGCTCGATTCCTATTTCGACGCGCACATGGACATGTGCGCGTTGCAACCGGTGTTCAACCTGAACAACGACCGGTGGCCGATCCTGACCCAGGTGCTTTCGCAGCCGCCGGCCAAGCTCGTGCGTGACGAAGGCGGCCGGGCGGGGCAGGCGATCGACAGCGTGATCAGCAACGGCGTCGTCATCTCCGGCGGGCTGGTGAGTAACTCGGTCCTGTCGCCGGGAGTCCGGGTGGACAGCTATTCCCGGGTGGACCGGGCCGTGATCCTGCACAATTCCCATGTCAGCCGCCGGGCCGTGGTCCAGAACGCCATTCTGGACAAGAACGTGGTCGTCCTGGAGGGCGCTACGGTCGGCGTGGAGGAGAAGCACGACCGGGCCCGCGGTTTCATGGTGTCCAGCAGCGGCATCACCGTGGTCGGCAAGGGACAGGTGGTGACACCGTGACCGCCAGCAACCCCTGAACCACGCTCCCCCACGCATAGCCGCACAAGTGTGCCTCGGGCAGGTGCGGGACTTCGCCGTACCCCCAGGATCAGGCGCGACCGGTACCCGCAGATGCGCGCCCGGACACCAGATTGCACCGGCTTATCGGGATGTACCGGCCCGCATCTCTATCGTGTGCGGCCCGGAGTCACCGGGATGGACCCGCGGACCTGCGGCGGGTACGCAGAAGGCTACGAGGTCGAGGCCGAACGCGGCCCGGTGGGGGGCGATGATCCGGCCATCGGGCAGCAGCTCACCGGTGTCCTCGAACGCGACGACGCCGTTGCACAGCAGGCTCCAGCCCTGCTCCGGGTGGGCGGCCACGACGTGAGCGGCCTCGCGGTCCGGCGCGCCCACTGGCGGGCAGGGCGGCTGATGCGGACAGTTCATGATGCCTCCCCGGGTCCACGGCCCAGGTGGACCTCCCTAACCAGCCTGATTCTCCCGCCAGCGCCCGGGAAGGCACGCAAACACCATGCATGCACCGTCGTGGCCAATCCTGACGCCCCGCATACACCGGGGTACGAACGGGCAACCTGGCGGAGCGGCGGATGCCGCCCACCGCCGCATCCAGTTGCCGCCGTTGGAGGAGGCCGGCTACCGCACGCAGGCCCAGCTCGTCGTAGGAAGCGGAGGTCACGACCCGTGCTGTGGGCGGCTCTACCCGCTCGAGTGATCGATGTCCCCCTGCGCCAGGTCCTGCACTTGCTGCCTGGAGATGTTGAGATGGATTCCGCCGGTAAATCCGGACACGTTCCCGGCGGGGATAGCCACTTCCTTATGACGCCACAAATGCCCCTCTTTGAGAAGTACGTGCACATGGGTCATCTGGTGTGTGCGGGGGTCGATGCAGAGCGCGCGTAGTTGCCCGATCTCGCCGTCATCGGCAGCACGGACGTGATCCCCGCGACGCTCCTCGTCCTCTCCCGGGAGGAGCATGGGAACGAGGTCCCTTTCTCCCGTCAGTACCTCCGCCCGGACCGGCGAGATCTGACTGCCGTCCACGACCGGCTCGTCGTCCGCTGGCCGCCACCCCTCCGTAACCAGCTCCAGCGGGCCGGCGTTGAAGATTTCCGCCAGAGTCTCTTCCGCGGCGGTCAGATCCTTGAACTCCGCCTCGGTGTAGCGGAGCCGGATCTTGCCTGCTGGGACGTCAACATGGTCCAGTGGGACAAGCCGTGCCAGCCCCTCCCGGCCCTTCGGCTCGACCACGAGATGAGTTACCGTCCGGGTGCTGCGCTCAACGACTACGGACTTCACATCGCCGGAGACCTTACTGTCGGTGGTGCGAGCTTCGCTCCCGATCACGAGCATTATCTCTGCCATAGCCAGCTTCCTCGTTCTCGACGCCTGTAGGCATGCTCTCGCTCGGCGGGGAAACCCGCGAGGTTGGCGGGACGCAGCCTCCCGGTGCGCCCCTGTCGCAGACCCCTCCCGGTGCGCCGCCATCGCAGACCAGGGTACAGACCGGGGGATGTCACGGGCGCGACGTGCCCGCCCGATGCGCGACCGTGAGGCAGCACCGCTTGTGAAGGGAACCTCATGAGCTCATCCTTTACCCGCCTGCCCACCCCGGAAGGCCCTGGTTCTGTCTAGAACGGCCAGCTCTCCATCGACCAGAAACCAAGAACCAAGGAGACCCACATGTCTGACACGACCGAAAAGTCAGCGGGCGCCACGGCGGTCCGGCCGTTCCCGGTCCCGGTCACCCCGGAGGCGGATATCGAGGCGCTGCGGGCGCGCGTCGCGGCCACGCGCTGGCCCGACCAGGAACTCGTCACGGATCATTCGCAGGGCCCGAAGCTGGCGGTCATGCAGGAACTCGCCCGCTACTGGGCGACAGAATACGACTGGCGCGGGTGCGAGGCGAAACTGAACGCCCTGCCGCACTTCATGACCGAGATCGATGGGCTGGACATCCACTTCATCCACGTCCGTTCGGGGCATGAGAACGCGCTGCCGCTCATCATCACGCACGGGTGGCCAGGCTCGATCATCGAGATGCTGGAGATCATCGACCCGCTCACCAATCCCACGGCACACGGCGCGAGCGCAGCAGACGCCTTCGACGTGGTAATCCCGTCGATGCCGGGCTACGGGTACTCCGGCAAGCCGCGGGAGACCGGCTGGGGCCCGGACCGCATGGCCCGTGCCTGGACCGAGCTGATGAGGCGCCTGGGCTACACCCGGTTCGTGGCGCAAGGCGGCGACTGGGGCGCGATCGTCACCGACGTGATGGCCACCCAGGCACCCCCGGAACTGCTCGGCATGCACACCAACATGGCCGGCGTTGTTCCAGCCGATGTCTCAACGGCGCTAGCGCGCAACGTACTAGGGGCCGGCGGCCCGCCGCCATCCGGTCTGTCCGCCGACGAAAGGCGCACGTACGAGCAGCTGAACTTCTTCTACACGAAGGGCATCGGCTACGGGATAGAAATGATTACCCAGCCGCAGACGCTCTACGGGATCGCGGACTCACCCGTCGGCCTGGCCGCCTGGATGATCAACCACGACGCGGCCAGCTACCAGGACATCGCGGACGCCTTCGCGGGGCACCCCGTCGGCAACCTGACCCGGGACGAAGTCCTCGACAACATCACGTTCTACTGGCTGACGAACACAGGAATCTCCTCGGCCCGGCTGTACTGGGAGAACACGTACGACTTCTTCGGCGTCAAGAACGTGGCCATCCCGGCCGCCGTCAGTGTCTTCGCCAAGGAGATCTACCGGGCCCCGCGCAGCTGGGCCGAGCGCGCCTACCCCAAGCTCATCTACTTCAACGAGGTCGACCGGGGCTGCCACTTCGCCGCCTGGCAGGAGCCGGCGCTGTTCACCGCCGAGGTCCGCGCGGCGTTCCGGTCACTGCGCTAGCCGGGCACAGGCGGGTGGCGCGCACACCGTGCCCGCCACCCGCCGCGCACGGGGACATCGGCCGGGAACCCCGAACCCTGGCCCGGATATCAGACACTGGGAGACATCATCATGAAAGCACACTGGCGTGCGCCCGCCGGGCTGCACACGGCCTCGGCCCGGCTGCCCGTCGAGGGTGAGCTGCCTTCTTTCGGCGGCGCGACCGGGTGGCTCAACTCGCCGCCGCTGACCTCAGCCGGCCTGCGCGGGAAGGTAGCCCTGATCGACTTCTGGACCTTTACCTGCATCAACTGGCTACGCCAGCTTCCCTATCTCCGCGCCTGGGCCGGGAAATACTCCGGCCACGGGCTGGTCGTGATCGGCGTGCACACCCCCGAGTTCCCGTTCGAGCACAACGCCGATAACATCCGCCGCGCCGTGCAGGACAGGCGGGTCGATTACCCGGTCGCGATCGACAACGACTACGCGGTATGGCGCGCCTTCGACAACCACTACTGGCCCGCGCTGTACTTCGCTGACGCGCAGGGGCGTATCCGGCATCACCACTTCGGTGAAGGTGAGTACCAGCAGTCGGAGATGGTCATCCAGCAGCTACTGACCGAAGCCGGATCCGGCGGCACCGGCCAGGGGCTGGTTTCGCCCGATCTGTCCGGCGTGGAAGCCCCGGCCGACTGGGCCGCCCTGAGATCGCCAGAGAACTACACCGGCTACGAGCGCACCGAGAACTTCGCCTCCCCCGGTGGCCCGGTAGTGGGCAAGCCGCACGCCTATACGGCCCCGGCGGAGCTGAGACTCAACCACTGGGCCCTGTCGGGAGACTGGACGATGGAGGAACAGGCCGCCACGCTGAACACATCCAGCGGACGCGTCTCCTGCCGCTTCCACGCCCGCGATCTCAATCTCGTCATGGCCGCAGCAGCACCAGGAACTTCCCTGCGGTTCCGGGTGCTCCTCGACGGACAACCGCCCGGCACCGCGCATGGAATCGATGTGGACGGCCATGGCGACGGCACGGTCACCCAGCCGCGGCTCTACCAGCTCATCCGCCAGCCCGGCCGCATCACCGACCACACCTTCGAGATCACCTTCCTCGACCCCGGCGCGCAGGCCTACTCGTTCACTTTCGGCTAGACCCAACCGATGCATGCGAACTGCCCCAGGTCGGCAGGGGGTGCAGCTTAGCGCGGCAAGTTCCCGGGCGAGCCGGGTGTATCTGCATTGGCTGCGGCTGCTCTGTATGTCGGGGGAGGCTACCTCCTCCGCATCCGACCGTTGCTGCGCTTCGTAGCCCGCATATCAGGCCAAGGGGCGGCGCTTACGCGATTGGGGGAAACGCATGAGTGCATGGTTTCATCACTGGATAGTCGTAGACTTCTACGATCCGGTTTGGCCTAACATCGCGGCATCGATTCTGTGCGCGGTTTGGGCCGTGCGCAGGGTCAAGATCCACCTTAACAGGCATCACCAGCTCATGATGTGCCACTTTGCATCTCTTCATGAGAAGACCCCCCATCCGAATAATGAACAGGCTATCCATGCCTGAACACTCGCCGACATCACCACTGCCGAGACCATCGTAGGGAAACAGACCGGCGCGAGAGGCAGCCTTATGGCTTTGGTTCTGGTGGTCGAGGACGAGGAGTCATTCAGCGACGCCCTGGGGTGCGGCATCGGCAGGCCAGGGGTTAGCGTGTGACCAGCCACGGTTCACAATGAGAAGGAACGTTGCCGCCTGGTGGATCAAAGCCTGCCGAGCCGGAACCGGGCGCGGCGGCGGCTGAGCACCTCCAGAACGCCGGCGGAGGGCAGCCGGGCGTCGGTCGGCCGACTCCGGCTGCGGCGAAAGCCGCATCCCTCGATGCGGCGCACTCGCACCCGCTGACCTGGCGGACCGTCCTCAGCAGGGCCCTGGTTATCGCCGCGGCTGGGCTGGCTATTTACCTGGTGCTGCCGGGCCTGACGGAGGTGCTGGCTTCCTGGCCCCGCCTATCAACGCTGGAGCCGGCCTGGTCGGCTGCCGCAGCGGCGACGGAGATAGCCTCCTTCACCTGTTACTTCGCCCTGCAGCGGCTGGCCTTGCAGACCCGGAGTTGGTTTGCGGTGGTCACCGCGGGGCTGGCCGGCAACTCGATCAGCGGCATCCTGCCGGGCGGCGGCGCAGCCGGTGCCGCCGTCCAGTTCGAGATGCTTGCCACCGCCGGGTTCGACCCCGACACCGCGGTGGCCGGGCTCACCGCCTTCTCGCTGCTAAACGTGGGCGCACTGCTGGGGCTGCCGATCCTGGCCCTGCCCGCCATGCCGGCGGCGCGCCGGCCAGCCCCGGGCTCGTCCATACGGCCTTCGTCGGGATCGCCGGGTTCTGCCTTGTTGCCATCTTCGGCGCCATCATCCTGCACACCGACCGGCCGCTGGCCGCAGCTGGCCGCGCCGCCGAGCGCCTGGCAAACTGGATCACTCGCGGCCGCCGCCCGCCGCTGACCGGCCTGGACACGCGCCTGCTGACCGACCGCGACACCATCAAGTCGGTCCTGGGCAAGAACTGGTGGCAGGCGGTCGTGCTGACCACCGGCCGGCTCGGCTTTGACTTCTGCTGCCTGCTGGCGGCCCTGCGCGCCACCGGCACCCATCCCCGGCCCTCCCTGGTGCTGTTGGCCTACGCCGCAGCCAACATCATCGCGCTGGTCCCGATCACCCCGGGCGGGCTCGGCGTCGTCGAAGCAAGCCTGGGCGGCCTGCTGATCCTGGCCGGCGTCCACGGCGGCGACGCCTTCCTGGCCACCCTCGCCTACCGGCTCGTCTCCTACTGGCTCCCCCTGTCCGCCGGCCTCCCGGCCTACCTGCTCTTCCGCCACCGCTACGGCGGCGCAGCCCCCCACCCCGCCAGGACACACCCATAGCCGGGGACCGGCCGCGGCCCCAGCGGCGGCGGCACGCGTCGCGAACGGTCAGGCCAATCATGGGGTACGCGGATCAGCGCAACCGCCCACAATCCTTGACCCGCCCCCACACCGGGAACAAGCTACGCCCCGTCAGCGGGTGGCCGTCGTCGGCCAGAACGTCGCCTCCGTGGCGGCTATCACGGAGCGTGATTGACTCGCTCGGCCGGCGGGCGCCGAGTTGATGCTGCGGGAGATCGCCGGTGAACGTACCTTCCTGCTGGTCGGCGACTCCAGACTGATCTCCTACCCGAATGTGCGCGATATGGCCGGGCGAAGGTGACCTTCATCGGCCCCGCCCCAAACGGCACGTCCTCGCGGCCGTGCTGGCCGCCTGCGACATCGAAGCCGCGCCCGATGTCGCCTGCACCGCCCTGTGTGGACCTGCCAGTCGCGGGTGGGTCTGGCAAAGTCAGCGGAACAGCCCGGAGATGAGGTTGACTGAGCCCGCGACGATGACCACGCCGAACACATAGGACAAGATGGCGTGAGCGAGCGCGGTGCGCCGGACATGAGGGTCGCGCAGCGTCGTGTCGGACACCTGGTAGCACATGCCGATGGTGAACGCGACGTAGGCGAAGTCGCGGTAGCTGGGATGCTGCTGGTCGTCTTCGGTGCCGAACGCGATGCCGCCCGGCTTTGACCGGAAGTTCTGGTCGGCATAGCGCAGGGTGTAGATAGTGTTGATCACGGTCCACGACACCACCACGGTCAGCACGGCGAAGCTGATCAGCAGCACCCGCGGTGCGCCGCTGTCCCGTCCCGCGAGGTGAAGCGCGTAACCGGCCCCCAAGAGGCTGGCGACGCTGGTCCCGACCAGCAGCGCCCTGGCCGAGCCTTCTGTCTCGTCTTCGCGGCCAGCCAGTTGCGGCGCGAGTGAGCTGTCGGCTCGGATAATGATCGGCCAGATGGTCAGGAGGACGGTGAGCGCGGCGGCGTCCCAGCCCCCGACCAGGGCCAGCCCCCACGTCACGAACGGCAGGAGGACAACGGCGACGATCAGCCCGGCGATGAATGCCGTGAGCGCTCGCCGCATGGCGGGGGCGTGCCAGCCAAGCCATCGGTGGTACAAGGTGGGTGCCGGGACGCCAGTCATCGTCTAAGTGTTCCCCTATCGCCCTCAGCGAGTCATCCGCGCTACCCCGAACAGGCCCGCGTCTAGGTCGCTCTGATACGTCGCTGCGTGATCGGCTCGCCGAACGTAGACGCAACATCCACTCACCAGGTACTGACGGAATCGCGTAATCTGCTGCCGTGCGGAGCTGGATTGATCACGGCGGCCAGGTGGTTCGGGAGCCCGCCCCGTCGCTGATAGCCCAGCTCGTTGAGGCAGGCCAGCCCTTCTGGCTGGACATTGAGGACCCGACCGACGAGCTCATTGGCCAGCTGGCCACGCGCCTGGGGCTGCACCCGCTGGCGGTCGAGGACTCAAAACAGTTCGGCCAGCGCGCGAAGCTGCAGGTCTACGGAAACGGGGTCATGCTCGTCGGCTTCGGCCTCGATGAGCAGCTGCGGAAGTCCGTCGAAGTGCACTGTTACTGCACCACTGGATTCCTGATCACGTTGCGCCGCGCGCCGAGCCCTGCCCTTGATGCCCTGCGCCAGGCAGGCTCGGTCCAGCCGCAGCTTGGAAGCGACCCGATCCGGGCGCTGCACCCATTGATCAGCTCGCTTTACACCCAGTTCTCCGCGCTCGTCCTCGAGCTGGACCAACGGCTGGATGCGCTCGAGCAGCGGGTGCTGCGCGAGGCCGACGACGAGGAGCTGGCCGAGATCACCGCGATACGGCATCGGGCCGCGGTGATCCGGAGGATCCTCACGCCAGGCCGGGACCTCGCGGCCCGGACGCCGCTCATCCAGTCCCTGCCCGGCGCCACCAGCGAAACCCAGCTGTACGCCGAAGACATCAACGACGAGCTGCAGCAAGTCGTGGCCGACTTCACCGCGATCGAGGAGCGATGCATCGCCCTGCTGGGTTTGCACGCCGCGCTCGCAAGCAAACACGTGGCGAGCGTGAGCCGCAGGCTCGCAGCGGTGGCCACCATTTTCCTGCCCATCTCCTTCCTCGCCGGATTCTGGGGACAGAACTTCAACGTCCTTACCGGCCGCATCGAACAGGGATGGCCGGCGTTCCTGGTCCTTGGCGTGGGACTGAACGTGGCTTGCGTCGTGGTGATCGTCGTCATGCTCAGCCGTCGCAGCTGGAACTGATGCCTTCGTAAACGCCACAAGCATGTGATTGGTCCGGCCCGCCGCAGTGATGTTCCAGTAAGCCCCCATAATCGCTAGACCCGAGACCTACCGCCTCCAAGGCCGTTAGCCGAAGTTCCCCCCAGGCTCATAAGGCCCATCATGTCTGCCCTGGTCATAGAGCTTCAGGTGCCGGACTTACATGCCTACGGTAGTCATGTGCGTCCACGTTTTCCCTGGTGAACAGGGATGTCAGCTCATCCGGGGGGAACTACGGGGTTAGCTGCCAATCTGGGCAGTGGCGGCCTGCCCGGACTCGGAGTGGCGTCAGGCGTGGCTGGCCGGGCGGTACGAACACCGGTGTTCGGCTGGCTGGCCGACCGGTAGCGGTCCGCGCGGACCGGTCGGCCGTCGCGGTCAGGCGGGTGCCAGCAGGTCCGTCAGCTGATCGCAGCGGCGCGGACAGGTCCCGGTGGGCGATCATGAGCAGCAACGGCGTGCCGCTCCAGGAGATCAGCCACACCGTGGGCCACAAGTCCACCCACGTCACCGAAACCGGGTACCGGCACGTGATCGTGCCCGCCATCCGCGGCGGGGCGAGCGTGATGGACACCGTATTCGGCGAGACAGGCCACGGAGACGGCAAGGCCCACGTGGCCGGCGTGGCCGCTACGCCGTAGTCACCTGGTCAGTCACTCGATCATGAAACAGGAGGTCCGGAAAGCCTCGCCGAACTGGGTGGAGCTATGGGGATTCGAACCCCAGACCTCCTCCATGCCATGGACGCTCGTCCGGTCTGAGCGGGTCGCGCTGGGTCGCGTTACGGCAGCTCAGGGCGCTTAGGCCGTCTGGCTGGTACTGACCTGGTCCGGCGTGAGCCGGGGCCGTTGTCACTTGGTTTGTCACTGGCTTTTCCGGACCTCACTGCCGAAGGTGAGGTTCCGTATGGCAGCTCGAATCGAAGATAGCTTCATGACCGCACTGACCGTGATCGAGCACGCGACCCGCCGCATCCGCAGCGTGCTTTGCAACGTGCGGACGCCCCGCATAAGCGCGATCGCCGAACGCTGGATCGGTGGATGCCGCCGCGAACTCCTGGACCGCGCCCTCATCTGGAATCAGGCCCACCTGCTGCGGATACTGCGCGACTACGAAACCCATCACAATCAGCACCGGCCACTCCGCCTGGCGGGCAGCCGGCGATGTGCGCCGCGCGAGCGCCGTCACCCGGCGGCTGACCGAGG
>CAWELT010000038.1:0-74587 GCA_963809975.1 uncultured Actinomycetes bacterium | reverse complement strand
CTGGGCGGCGCTCGCGGCGAGATCGCGCTCGGCACCGTCGAGGTGGACCCTGACGCTCACCAGCCGTCGGGTGAGACTGTCATGGACGTCGCCGAGCAGCCGGTCACGCTCGGCCGCCGCCGCCTCGGCCCGGGCGCGTTCCTCAGCCGCCTCGTACATCCGCGCATTGGCCAGGGCGATCGCCGCGTGCTTCGCGAACAGCTCCAGCAACTCGGCATCGTCAGGGCCGAAGACCCGCCGCTCGTCCCGGCTGAACACCACGCACGCGCCGATGATGCGCCCGCGCCACTCCAGCGGCACGCCGATGACGCCGCGAAGTTTGGCGCGTGCCTCCGCGGCCACGTGCCCGCCGTGGACATCGTCGTAGCGGGTGAACCACACCGGGGCCCGGCGCGCCACCACGGCTCCGGTCATCCCCTCGGTGAGCGGAAAGACGCGGCCGGACTGGCAGGCCACGCCGATGTCAGCCTCCTTGCGATAGGTCCCGGCCGCCTCATCCACGCTGCATATCGAGCCCGCGTCGCAGCCGAGCAGCTCGGTGCAGCGCTGCAGGATTCTTTCCAGCAGGGGCCGCAGCGAGAACTCGCCCGCGAGGTCCTCCGCGACCGCGATCAGCTTGCCCGCCCGGGCAGCCATGGTGCGCTCGTCCGGCGAGGGCCCGGGAGTGAGCGGGCGCGCCGTCACATGGCCTCCAAATCTGCAACAGCGTTGTCGCATCGCGGCCAGGCTCACGGGGACCGCGCAGCAGGGTCGAACTGAGCATCACCCTTCATGCGGGCCGACGTCAAGCCGCACGACCAGGGCATACGGCAGCGGCGCGGGAGCCGGTCCCCGGACCATCACATGAGCCATGAACGGGAACCGCGCATCGCGGCGGCAAGGTGGCGGCGGCCCGGCGCGGGTCCTGGATGCAATTTCTCTGCGGCTCGCGGACACGGCCACGAAGTCGCGCCCCGGTCTTGAGGAGTTAGGAAATCAATGGGGGACGTCCACGGACGCGACATGCCGTCTTAAGCCGCCCTAATCAACCGTCAACACAGAAGGGTACGCTCGGTGACTAGGTGGACGCCTGGCGAGAAGCGCACGCCGAACCGGTGCCCGAGACCGCCCGGGGTCCAGTGCTCCAGCTCAGCGGCGAGCTGCACGAGCCCCTGTTCCTCCAAGGTCTCACCCTGGGCTAGGCGCGCGTCGCGCAGGACCTTAGCGGCGAATTCGTCGACGGCCGCAGCGACTATACCCATCGGGACGTCACGGTCAGGGGCCATCAGGTCTCCTTCATTCAGGGACTTACTAGCCAGGACGGAAGCGAGCCACCGGCCGGGCGTATCAGAAGGTGGGCCTGTCCGGGGGTAGACGCCAGTTCTGCGTCTACAAAGCTAACTGCCACGTCCACGTGTCTTCCATCGATACGGCCTTTCCTATTCCTTACGGGTACTTCCTGAGACTGGTTCAACTCCAGACTTCACTCAACCACTTGCATGACGGGCCTCGCTCCGCGACCGGAGCGGTCAGCGGAACATATAGATCCGACGACTCGACACCGCAGATCGTTCCCAGGCAGCATCAGCATGACGAGATGTTGAACTGAGCACATGGCGGCCGGGCCCCGTCAGGGTCCCAGCGCCTCCGGCCTGTCTACGGAGCCCAGCCGCTACCGGGTCCGGCTCCGCGTTCCTACGCGGCGTGCCTCCCCAGGTACACATGCGGCAGCTGATCGAGGAGTATATGTTGAACTGAGCGAGTCTGCTCCTCGCCCTCGTGTCGCTATGTAACGCGCGCTCGCTGCCCTCAATCGCTTTTTTTTTTTTTTTTTTTGGCGCCGCCCGCTGCCTATGCCCACCGCCTATTACAACGCTAACGCCCCCTCGCGCTGGCAGCTCGTAAGTGCCCGGGGACGCGGTGGCGCCCAGATTGTCCATCCCGGTGCGCTCGGGCCGCGAACAACTGTTTACGAGTCCAGCGTGCCAGGCAACGACCCCGCGGTACTACCGACGGGACATCTCCCTAGCTGTGAAAAGTGAGCGTTTGTACGGTGCGGGTGGATGCGTTGTGCCCGGGTTCGGCTGCGCCGTCGATGGCGTAGAGGGTGTTGCCGATCGCTGCGACGGCCAGCCCGTGCCGGGCTACGGCGAGGTCCGGCAGGGTGGACCAGATGGAGCTGGTCAGGTCGTATGCCCGGACGGTGTTGAACACGGTGCCGATGCTTTCACCGCCGACGACGATCAGCCGGCCGCCGACGACCGCCGCGCCGCAGTCGCTGACGGCGCCCGGCATGGCCGGCAGCGGGGTCCACCGGTCAGCGTTCGGGTCGAAGCGCTGCACCGCTGCGGTGCTGGCGGTGACCTCTAGCTTGCGCCCGCCGACGGCGTACAGGTACGTCCCGTCCGACGCCGCCGCCACGTGATCGCCCGGAACCGGAATGTCGGCATAGTCCTGCCAGCCGGTGCCGTCGAAGACCTCGGTGGGGGTGACCGGCGCCGCGGAAGTGCCGGCTGTCCGCCCGCCGACCACGACGATCTTGTTCCCCACCACCGCCGCCGCGCCCGCGGCACGCGCATGGTGGAGTTCAGGGCCGTCGGTCCAGCCGTTCTGGGCCTGGTTCAGGCACAGCACCCGGGCGGAGACGACCGCGGACACAACGCTGCCCTGTGGCTCGAAACCACCGATCACCCACACCGTGTTCCGGTACGACACCATCATCGCGTGATGCAACGGGACCGGCAGATCCGGGCCCTGGTCCCACGTGCCGATCGTCGGGTCGTAAAACTCCGTCTTCGCCGTTGCACTTTCCGGGCCGGTCAAACCGCCGGCCACCCAAATCCGGCCACCCAGCACCGCCGCACCCACCTGCTGGACCGCGAACAGCGAATCACCCCCCAACTGCCAGCCCCCGGCCAGGCTGAGCGGGCCCCGCGGGCACGGTGAGCGTTTGTACGGTGCGGGTGGATGCGTTGTGCCCGGGTTCGGCTGCGCCGTCGATGGCGTAGAGGGTGTTGCCGATCGCTGCGACGGCCAGCCCGTGCCGGGCTACGGCGAGGTTCGGCAGGGTGGACCAGGTGGAGCTGGTCAGGTCGTATGCCCGGACGGTGTTGAACACGGTGCCGATGCTTTCACCGCCGACGACGATCAGCCGGCCGCCGACGATCGCCGCGCCGCAGTCGCTGACGGCGCTCGGCATGGCCGGCAGCGGGGTCCACCGGTCAGCGTTCGGGTCGAAGCGCTGCACCGCCGCGGTGTTGGCGGTGACCTCTAGCTTGCGCCCGCCGACGGCGTACAGGTACGTCCCGTCCGACGCGGCCGCCACGTGATCGCCCGGAATCGGAATGTCGGCATAGTCCTGCCAGCTGGTGCCGTCGAAGACCTCGGTGGGGGTGACCGGCGCCGCGGAATTGCCGGCTGTCCGCCCGCCGACCACGACGATCTTGTTCCCCACCACCGCCGCCGCGCCCGCGGCACGCGCATGGTGGAGTTCAGGGCCGTCGGTCCAGCCGTTCTGGGCCTGGTTGAGGCGCAGCACCCGGGCGGAGGCGACCGCCGACACATCGCTGCCCTGTGGCTCGAAACCACCGATCACCCACACCGTGTTCTGGTACGACACCATCATCGCGTGATGCAACGGGACCGGCAGATCCGGGCCCTGGTCCCACGTGCCGATCGTCGGGTCGTAAAACTCCGTCTTCGTCGTTGCACTTTCCGGGCCGGTCAAACCGCCGGCCACCCAAATCCGGCCATCCCAGCACCGCCGCACCCACCTGCTGGACCGCGAACAGCGAATCAACCCCCAACCGCCAGCCCCCGGCCGGCTGAGCAACGGCAGGGCTCTGCTGCGGCCCGCCCTGTACCTTGGCGCAGTCTGCGAGAGGCGGCATGCCGTACCGCTGCGCGGCGGTGGACGCCTTCACCATCGTGTGGTCTGCCCGCGTTAGCGCTGCCTGGTAAGCGTCAGTGTTTCCGCTGGACAGCGCCGCCTGAGCGGACCGGTATTGCTGCACCGTGTCGTCGATTGCGGTGAGCAGGATGTCGAATTGCTGGCGCTGAGCCTGCGGGGGCGGATGCGAGCGCGCCTTGCTGGCGAAGCTGCCGAGCTGGTCGCCGAATTGACCCGGCCGGGATTTCTCATCAATTGTCGCCAGCCGGCGATCTACTTGCGCGCAGTACCCGACGAGCTGCCGTACGAACGCCCGTTTATTCGCCGCAGCCTGGGCCGCTGACGAGTGGCCGGAACATCCTAAGAGGCCGGTACATCCTAAGAGGAGAGCCAGCGCCGCGCACAAAAGCCATTGCCGCCGCATCATTACCCCCTGTATCCCCCGCCGAACTGGAGGTACTTCGCCGGGTCCGGCGAAGTACACGTTCGGCGCACCCAGGTTAGGACCGGATAAGAAGCGCGTCAACTGCCGGGGCCGATCTTATCGGGCAACGATCCAGCTAGACGACCTATCGGGCATTTCGGTCGGAGAGCGGCATCTGGGGTGTGGTCCGGAGATTTGTGCTGATGATACAGTTTGAGTCCGGGGATGGGATCAATGGGGATGGGGGATCAATGGGGATGGGAACGGGGATCGCTCCTGCGGGCATCTGGTGGCGGCCGTGGCGTACCTTATCGAGTTTGCGGTAGGCGGCGGCCAGTTAGTATTTGTGCAGGTTGAGGACTCCACAGCGGGCCCTGTTACGCGCGGGATCGGTGCGCAGTCAATTGCTGCTCGCGCCTCGCAGACCTTCGAAGACGCGATCAGCAGCGTACGTCCTGCAGCCGAGATGATCGTTGCTCACCTGCGTGACCTCGCAGCCGCTCCCGACCAGGTCGGAGTCGAGTTCGGCCTGTCGCTCAGCGCGGAGGTCGGGGCGTTTATCACCGCGGCGAGCACCACAGCCAACTTCAAGGTATCGCTGATCTGGTACCGGCCCAAAGCACCGGAGACCGAATGACGGGGACCCGGGCCGACCCGCCGCATTTCCTCGCCGGTTCCGGCGGAACAGACTGAGCGTTGAGGACAGACTGAGCCTCAGAGGACCGTGTCCTGATGAGTTGTGACCTTGAGCTGGAGATCACATCTGGCTCTGCGCCCGGCCAGTACACCATGACGGTCGACTCACCCGCCGGGGCGACAACGGGTCAGCTGCGGCTTGACGCGGAAGAACTGTTGGGTCGAAGGCGGGAGCTTGCCTCCGCCGTACTGGCCTCGGCCGTGCCAACCCGCGGCAGGCTGTCAGCGCAGGAACTACCCATCCGTGAAGTCGGCCAGCAGCTATTCGAGGCATTATTCGCCGAGCGGGTGTATGGCCGGTACACCGCCAGCCTGCAGGAGGCGGCGCGTCGAGGCGAGCCGTTGCGCCTGGTGCTGCGATTGCGCGCGCCAGAGTTGGCAGCACTGCCCTGGGAGACCATGTTCGACGCGGAGGCCGACGAGTACCTCTGCCAGCGAGAACCGATCGTCCGCTACGTCGAGACCGCCCAGCCAGCCGTTCCGCTGCCGGTCAATCCGCCGCTGCGCGTCCTTGGTCTCGTCTCGGCTCCCCGCGATCTGCCCAGGCTCGACGTGGCGGAAGAGCAGCGCCGGCTGACAGACGCGATAGATGACCTCCGAAGACGCCGGCAGGTAGAGCTAACTTGGGCATCCGCCGGAAGCTGGCCGAGTCTGCAGGAGCAGTTGCTGGACGGCCGCTGGCATGTGGTGCACTTCATCGGTCACGGCGGTATTGACCGAGGCGTGGGAGTGCTGGCGCTGGAGGACGAGCTCACCGGCCAGACCAGTCTGGTGTCGTCGGCGCGATTCGCTCGCCTGCTCCATAGCTGCCGACCGGTTCCCCGGCTCGTCGTGCTCAACTCATGCCAGTCGGGCGAGGCCGCCGCCGACGATCTGCTCTCCAGTACCGCCGCCGCGCTGGTGCACAGCGGAATCAGCGCTGCAGTCGCCATGCAATTCGTCGTTACCGATCCCGCCGCGCTGGCTTTCTCCCGCGGCTTCTATCAGGCGCTGGCCCACAACCATCCCGTCGATGAGGCGGTACGGCTCGGCAGAATCGCGATCGACGGCACGAGCGAGAACACCCTTGAGTGGGTCACCCCGGTGCTTTTCCTCCGTACCGACGAAACCCGTCTCTTCACGGTCATCAGGCCAGACGACGGTGACGCGCCGTCCCAGCCGGTACAGCCATCCCCTGAGCAGGTGGCACGCGAGTCAACAGTGCACGAGATGTACATGCAGGCGCTCGCCGCGATGCGAACCGGCCGCCACGGCGATGCCATTCCTCTGCTCGACAGCCTGCTGGCGCTCGAGCCGAATTATCGAGACGCCGCCGATCAGCGAGATGCGGCGCGGCGCAGCCAGCGCTCGGCGACGAGTTACCAGCGGGGCCGCGCCGCCGAGGCCGCTGGGAACTGGGGTTCCGCGATCGCCGAATACACGGCGATCACCGAGCCAGGCTATCGCGATGTCCCCAAGCGACTCGCCGACTGCACCGCGCGGCAGCAGATCGCGAGTCTTGAAGAGGAACTGCGCATGCACGCCCGCGCCAGTGAGTGGGGGGCGGTCATCGCCGTCAGCGGCGACCTGGCTGCCCTGGGGCTGAAATCCGCCGAAGTCACCCAGGCCGTCAAGACCGCCCGCGAGCAGATACGACACGAAAAGGAAGCAAGCCGCGCCGAACCCGGGCGGGCAGAGCAGCACGGCCCGGCGGCATGGCTCGCCGCGGTTTCTGCTGGCCGGCTCCGCAGGGACCAGCGGCGGGCGGCCGCGGAACAGGGCGGTCAGCACGGCGCGGAGGCCGCCCAGCCGGGGGCCGCTGCGGCGCGGCCGACGGCACCAGCTGCCCCTTCAGCAGCGCGGCCACCCATCCGGATGGGCGCAGCATTCGCCGGGACTATGATAGCCCTGCTCGCGGGGATTGCCGGGCTCATTTCTCAGGTCCTCCTCCACGGCTCCGGTCAGTCTGGTGCCAATTTCTTCCTACATCTAGCCTTTTTCGCGGTGCCTCTCGGAGTGGCTGTCATCGCACTGACGCAAATGAATCGGCTGGTGGTAATCGGGTTCCTTCAGGGCATATGGTGGCTGGCCGTGCCGTTCCTGGCAGCCAGTATCGTGATACTTGCGCACCTGTCCGGCGAGCACGGCCGTCCTCTCGCCGGAATTCTTCTGAGCTTTGCTGGTTATGCGCTGGGAGTTATTGCGGCAATACTCTTGATGGTTTCCTGGAGCCCGGCTGCCGACAGGAGCCGGGCTCCCCGGATCCGCGCGATCTCGGTAATGCTGCTGGGTGCCGTGGGCTTTAGCCAGGTCGCCGCATTGATCTTCTACGTGACCGCAGGCCTAAGTGTCGGCTCCTACTACTCGCTGGACTACTACATAATGGGCAGCGCGGGAGTCCTGGTCGGGCTGGCTGTTACCTGGTACGCGATGAGCCTTCGAGCACGCGCCCTTGGCGGCGCGCTGGTTCTGGGCTGGGTCACGGTCGCAGCGTTGGCGCTGCTGACTAACGTGACCGCGTCGTCGGCCATGACGGGCGTCGAGCGCTTCTGCGGCGTTCTCGAATTCGTCCTCCTGGCCACTGTCGCCGTGCTCACCATTCTCTTCGTGCGCGGACTGCCAGAGGTAGCTGACTCGGCGAATTAACGAGTCTGATCTTTGAAGCCTTCCCCGCCGATTCAGAAGCTACCTGACGCAAGTTCGTGCGGAGCCGGCGAGATCAGCTCAGCCGGCAGATCGGCTCAGCCGGCGGAATGGCTCCGCCGGCGGAATGGCTCAGGTGGCACGAAGCTGGAGATCGCGGGGGCCGGAGAGCCGGGACCCGGAAGCCGGGATCAGGCGACTAGTTCGGAGTCGCCGGTGAAGGCTGCCCAGAGTTCCGCGTAGGTCCCGCCCGCGGCCACGAGATCCGCGTGGGTGCCGATCTCGGCGATCCGGCCGCCGTCCATGACGACGATCCGGTCGGCGGCGGCCGCCGTGGTCAGCCGGTGGGCCACCACGATGGTCGTCCGCCGGGAGGTCAGCTGGTCGGTGGCGCGGTTGACCGCGGCCTCCGAGGCCAGGTCGAGCGCGGCGGTCGCCTCGTCCAGCAGCAGAATGTCCGGGTCGACGAGCTGCGCCCGGGCCAGGGCGAGCAACTGCCGCTGCCCGGCCGACAGGTTCCGGCCGCGCTCGGCGATCGGGTGGTAGTAGCCGCCCGGCAGCCGCGCGATCATCTCGTGCGCGCCCACCGAGCGGGCCGCCGCCTCGACCTCCGCGTCGGTCGCCGCGGGCCGCCCGTAGGCGATGGCATCCCGGACCGTCCCGGCGAAGAGGTACGCCTCCTGCGGGACGACGCCGAGGCGGTGCCGGTACTGCGCCAGGTCGTAGGAGCGGACGTCGACCCCGTCGACGAGGACGGCGCCCCCGGTGACGTCGTAGAACCGCGCGATGAGCTTGACCAGCGTCGACTTGCCGGCTCCGGTCTGCCCAACCAGCGCGACCGTCTCACCGGGCGCGATCATGAGGTTCACCCCGTTGATGGCGTCCCGGTTCGCGGTCTCGTAGCCGAAGCGCACCTCGCGCAGCTCGATCCGGCCCTCCAGCCGCGTCACCGGGAGGGGCCGGGCGGCCGGGGGAGTGGACGTCCGCAGCCGCAGCAGGTCCTTGATCCGCCGCAGCCCGACCACCGCCTGCTGGTAGCCGTCGAATACCTGCGACATCTCCTGGACCGGCGCGAACACCATGTCGATGTAGAGCAGGTAGGCGATCAGGGCGCCAACCTGGAGTGCCCCGCTGCGGACCTCACCGGTCGCGACGATCAGCACGATCGCGCCGGCCACCGTGGACAGCGACTGCACGAACGGGAAGTACAGCGCGATCAGGCGCTGGGCCCGCATCCGCGCCGTCCGGTAGGAGTCGCTGCGCTGGGCGAAACGGGCCTGGTTCTGGTCCTCCCGCCGGTAGGCCTGGGTGACCCGCAGGCCGGCCACGTTCTCCGCGAAGTCCGCGTTGACCACGCTGACCTTTTCCCGCGCGTCCTGGTAGGCCCGGGCCGACCGGGAGCGGAAGACCACGGTCGCGACGACGAGCACCGGCAGGATGCACAGCACCACCAGGCCCAGCTTGATGTTGATGACGAGCAGCGCGATCAGCACGCCGAAGAACGTCATCAGCGAGCTGACCATGGTGATCAGGCCGGTCTGGAAGAACGAGGACAGCGCGTCGACGTCGGTGGTCATCCGGGTCATGATCCGCCCGGCCAGCTCACGCTCGTAGAAGTCCAGGCCGAGCCGCTGGAGCTGGGCGAAGATCTTCACCCGCAGCGTGTACAGCAGCCGTTCGCCGTTACGCCCCACGACCAGCGTTTCGGCGATGTTGACCAGCCAGTCGGCGAAGACGATGGCCAGCCCGATGATGGACACCACCACAATGGCGCCGAACGCCTTCGCCTGAACGCCGTTATCGATGCCGTTGCGCACCAGGGCGGGCAGCGCCAGGGTCGCGAGCGCGTCGAGGCCGTCCAGGATCAGCCCGGCCAGCATGGCCACGGCGAGCGGCCGCAGCAGCTTGGTCAGCGTGAAGTGGCGGTCCCCGGCGCGGGCTTCCTCCTGGCTGACCTGGGGCACATCGCGGGCTGGCGGCAGCGCGCCGACCTGGGCGAGCAGTTCGGGGGTGGGCGGCACGTCACCCATGGCACCGTGGAATCCGTGGCCGCCGCCGGCGCCCGTGTGGTCCTGCCCGCGCGCCGAGCCGGCCGGCGCCTTGGCCGCATCCCACAGCCCGGGAGTCACCTGGCCGCCGTTCCGGGCGGCCGGCGGCGCCTCGTCGTTCTCGTAGTAGGCCAGCTCGCCGGCGTCGATGCCCTCTACGTCGTCACCCGGGCCGGACAGCAGCAGCCGGTAGAGCGGGCAGCGGCCGGTGAGCTCCTCATGCGTGCCGAAGTCGGCCACCTGCCCGTTGTCGAGCACCGCGATCCGGTCGGCCAGGTTCAGTGTGGACCGGCGGTGCGCGATGAGCAGGGTGGTCCGGCCCTGCATGACCCGGCTCAGCGTGGCGTGGATCTCCGCCTCCAACCGCGGGTCGATCGCCGAGGTCGCGTCGTCCAGCAGCAAGAGCCGTGGATCGGTGATCAGCGCCCGGGCCAGGGCGACGCGCTGCCGCTGGCCGCCGGACAGGGTGAGGCCCTGCTCACCGATCACGGTGTCGTAGCCCCGCGGGAGCTCGGTGATGAATTCGTCCGCCTCGGCGGCGCGCGCGGCGGCGAGGATCTGCTCGTCGGTGGCCGTCCGGCCGGCCGTAGGCGATGTTGGCCCGTACGGTGTCGGAGAACAGGAAGCTGTCCTCCATGACGAGCCCGATGGATGCGCGCAGCGAATCCTGGGTCACGTCCCGCACGTCGTGGCCGCCCACCCGGACGGCGCCCCCGCTCACGTCGTAGAAGCGCGGCAGCAGCAGTGAGATCGTCGACTTGCCCGAGCCGGAGGTGCCGACGACCGCGACGGTCTCGCCCGGGTCGACGCGCAGCGAGAGGCCGCGCAGCACCGGTTCGGACGGCACGTAGCCGAACTGGACGTCGTCGAACTCGATCCCGGTCGCATCGGCCGGCAGCGGCACCGCGCCGGGCTTATCGGTGATCACGGGCCGGGAGTCGATGACCTCCAGCACGCGGATGACGCTGGCCCGCGCCTCCTGCCCGATGGTGACCAGGGCGGTGAGCATCCGGACCGGGCCGGACATCATGGCGAGGTAGGTGGAGAAGGCCAGGAACGTTCCGAGGCTGATGGAGCCCTGGATGGCCAGCCAGCCGCCGAGGGCCAGCACCCCGACCTGGCCGAGGGTGGGGACGGCCTGCAGCGCGGGGTTGAACCGGGCCATCAGGCGTGCGAGCCGGACCCGGGAGGCGTACAGGTGCGCGCTTGCGCCCTCCATCCGCTCCAGTTCCTGGTCTTCCTGCCCGAAGCCCTTGACCACGCGGACCCCGCCGACGCTCTCGTCGACGATGGCGGCGACCTCGCCCGACTGCTGCTGGGCGTGCCAGCTGGCCGGGAAGAGCTTGCGCCGGGAGCGGAGCGCGATGGCCCACAGCGCCGGCGCCACCGCCAGCGCCACCAGGGTCAGCAGCGGCGACAGGGCCAGCATGACGCCGATCGAGACGACGAACAGCAGCGCGCTGCCGATGGTGATCGGGAGGAACGACAGCAGCGACTGGATCATGTTGATGTCGGAGATCGAGCGGCTCACGAGCTGGCCGGTGTGGATCTCGTCCTGCCGCGCGCCGTCCAGCCGGGACAGCGCCCCGAGCATTTCGGTGCGCAGGTCGTGCTGCACGTCAAGGGACAGCTTGCCACCGGAATAGCGGCGCACGAAGGTGGCCCCGAAGTTCACCGCCGCGGCGCCCAGCAGCGCGATGGCCAGCGGCCAGATCGACTGGGTGTGCGTGACGATGACGTTGTCGATGATGTCCCGCTGGATCAGCGGGATGATCGCCGTCACGACGGTGGCCACCAGCGCACCGCCCAGGGCGAGGATGAAGCTGCGGCGGTAACGCCAGCAGTAACCGGTCAGCCGGCGAAGCCACCGGTCTTCCTGTGCCTGTGTGCGAGGCCCCCGTGTACTGGAATTCTGCTCATCCGCGGCCCGGCCGCGACGCAGAAGATCTTTTGCACGTCTCATGGTTTCGTCAGCTAACAATAGGCTTTCGCCTCGCGAAATTCCCCTCATTATTTGGCGCTCCGCACCGGCCGCCCCCGCGATTTTGGCGAAAGGGCACGAATCACCCGGCGTACCGGGCGCGTCGCCCAGCGAGTGTCGCACCTGTTGGCTAGTGTCCCGGTCCATGCGGATGCTGCACACGTCCGATTGGCACCTCGGCCGCTCGCTGCACCGGGCTGACCTCCGGCAGGCTCAGGCCGCGTACCTGGATCATCTCGTCAGCATTGTCCGTTCGGAAAAAATCAGCGCCGTGCTGGTCGCGGGGGACGTCTACGACCGCGCGATTCCGCCGGTGGACGCCGTGGCGCTGTGCGAGGAGGGGCTGGTCCGGCTCCGGGACGCCGGCGCGCGCGTCGTCGTGATCAGCGGCAACCACGATTCGGCGCGGCGGCTCGGCTTCGGCAGCGCCCTGGTCGACGCGGCCGGGGTGTACCTGCGCACCCGGGCCGGGTCGCTGGCCCAGCCGGTGATGCTGGCGGACCGCCACGGCCCGGTCGCGGTCTACGGGGTCCCGTACCTCGAGCCGGACGCCGTCCGCGGCGAACTGCCGCCCGAGCCCGGGGGCGAGGACGCCGGGGCCAGCGCCCCGCCCCGCGGGCACGCGGGCGTGCTCGGGCGCGCGGTCCAGTGCATCCGCGCCGACGCCGCCGTGCGCGGCGGTGTCCGCTCGGTGGCGATGGCGCACGCCTGGGTCGCCGGGGGAGAGGCCAGCGATTCGGAGCGGGACATCTCCGTCGGCGGCGCCGGCCGGGTCCCGGCCACCCTGTTCGACGGGTTCAGCTACGTCGCGCTCGGGCACCTGCACGGCCAGCAGACTCTCGGCCACCACCTGCGCTACAGCGGATCGCCGCTGCCGTACTCGTTCTCCGAGGCGCGGCACGCCAAGGGATCGTGGCTGGTCGAGCTGGACGCCGCCGGGGCCGCCCGGGTCGAGCGGATACCCGCCCCGGCCTTCCGCGCCCTGAACGTCCTGCGCGGAACGCTCACCGGCCTGCTGACATCCGCCGCCTGCGAGCGGTACGAGGCCGACTTCCTGTCCGTGGTGCTGACCGACACGGCCCGGCCGGAGGGCGCGATGGAGAAGCTGCGTGCGCGGTTCCCGCACGTGCTGGTGCTGGCCTTCGAGCCCGGGGGCGCCGCCGCCGATTCCCGCAGCTACCGCGCGAGGGTTACCGGCCGCGACGACCTGACCGTCGCCACCGAGTTCGTCGCGCACGTGCGCAACAGCCGGGCCACGGCGGGGGAGCGGGCGCTGCTCGCCACCGCCTTCGAGGCAGCCCGGCTCGCCGACGCCGCGGAGCCCCGAGCGGACGCGGACGCCGCGGAGCCCCCGGAGCCCCCGGATGAGCGCTGTGCGGAGCCGGGGAATCCGGCCTGATGCGCCCGCACCTGCTGCGGGTCACCGCATTCGGTGCGTTCGGCGGCGACCGCCGAAGTCTCCTTCGACGAGCTGGCCGGCTCCGGGCTGTTCCTGCTGCACGGCGAGACCGGGGCGGGCAAGACAACCCTGCTCGACGCGATCGGGTTCGCCCTCTACGGCCGGGTTCCCGGCGAGCGGAACAAGACGAAGCGGCTGCGTTCCGACCACGCCAGCGCCGCGGACCGTACCGAGGTAACGTTCGAGACCACGATCGGCCGCCGTCACCTGCGCATCACCCGCCGCCCGCAGCAGGTGCGCCCCAAGGTGCACGGCACGGGGACGACCAGCGAGCCCGCCAAGATCCTGCTGGAGGAGGAGAGCGGCGGCCGCTGGCAGACCGTCTCCACGCGGGCCAAAGAGGCCGACGACGAGATCGCCGACGCCATGGGCATGTCCGCCGACCAGTTCTTCCAGGTCGTGCTACTGCCGCAGGGGCAGTTCGCGCAGTTCCTGCACGCCGACGCCGACGAACGGCGCAAGCTGCTGCAGAAACTGTTCCATACCGGCCGGTTCCGCACCGTGGAGGACTGGCTGGCCGAACGGCGCAAGACGACCCGGGACCAGGTCCGGGAGGCGGAGCAGGCGCTGACCACGCTCGCGGCGCGGATCGCGCAGGTGGCCGGCGTCCCCGGGCCCGGCGAGGAGCCCACCGCCCCGCCCGGCGACCAGCCCGCTGCCGAGCGGGCTGGGGAGCCCGCCGCCCCGGCCAGCACACTGCCCGGCGCCCAGCCCGGAACACTGCCCGGCGAGGATGGCGCCGCGGACCCGGCCAGCCCGGGGCTGACCACCGCCTGGGCCCACGAGCTCGCCGTCGTCGCGGAATCCAGCCACGCCGCCAACGCCCGCACGGCGCAGGTGGCCCGGAGCGAGCTCGACGCCGCCCGCACCGCCGAGGCCCGCGCCCGGGAGCTGGCCGACCGGCAGGCCCGCCGCGTCGCACTGCTGGCCCGCCATGATGAGCTGCAGGCCGGCGAGCCGCAGCGGACCGCCGTACGCCGGGAACTCGGCGCGGCCAGCCGCGCCGCCGAGATCACCAAGGTCCTCGATGATGCCGAACGGGCCACGGTGCACCTCGCTACGGCGTGCGAGGCCGAATCCGCCGCCCGTGCCGCCGCGGCGGCGGCCGGCCTGCCCCGGACGGCGGTCGCGGCTGACTTCCGGGCCGCGGAGCGGGAGCGCCGGCAGCACGCCGGGCACCTGGGGGCGCTGCGGGAGGAGGCCGAGCGGGCCGAAACGGAGGACGCCACGGCGGTGGCCGCCCGCCAGCGCGCCGTGGACCGCACCGGGGAGATCGAGGCCGCCGAACGGGCTCTGGCCGAGCTGCGCACGCGGCAGGAGGATGTGATCGCCCGCCGGGATGCGGCCCGGCTGGCGGCCGAACGGCTGCCGCTCGTCCGGGCCGACGCCGACCGGCAGCGCACCGCGGCGGCGGATGCGGCCCAGCTCGCCGACGACTGCGCCGGGGTCCGGGACCTGCGCGAGCAGCGCGAGTCCGCCCGTGAGTACGCCAACGACCTACGGGAGATCGCGCAGCGCATTCGCGAGGAACGGTTCGACGGCATGATCGCCGAGCTGGCCGCGCGGCTGACCGATGATTCGCCGTGCCCGGTGTGCGGCTCGCTCGACCACCCCGAACCGTCGGAGATCCAGGCCCGGCGCGTCACCCACCACGAGGAGGAGCAGGCGTACGCCGAGGCCGAGGCGGCCAAGGACGCCGTGAACAAGCTGGACAGCGAGCTGGCCATCGTCGGCGCCCGTGTGGGTGACCTGATCGGACGGCTAATGGCCGCGGCCGTCACCGATCCGGTCCTCCGCGAGGATGCCGCCCTGGCCGGGGCGCTGGCCGTGGGCGTACCCGGCGTAACCCTGCCCGGCGTGCCCCTGCCCGCCGCGACTCCGCCCGGCGCCGGTGTCCCGGCCGTGCCCGGCGCCGGCGCCCGGCCGCGGCCGGCTTCGGCCGGATGCCGGGCGCGGACACGGTGGCCCGGGTGCACGACCTGGCCGCCACCCTCGCCGCCGCTGGCGCCGCGGGAGAAGCGGAAGCCGTCCGCGTGGACACCGAAGCCGGGCGGCTCAGCCGGCACGAGAGCGATCTGACCGGCCTCGGGAACGCGCTCATGGAGCAGGAACGACGGCGGAGCACCCTGGCTGAGCAGCGGGAGGGCGCCCTGACCGAAGCCGCCCAGGCGGACGCTCGCGCCGCAGGTCACCGCGCGTCATGGCGGAGCCGGCTCGACGGCGCGCCGGACCTGGAGACAGCGCTCGCGGCCACCGGTGCGCTGGCCGACGCTCTCGCCGCCGCGGCCAGTGCCGCCGAGGCGACGGTGGCCGCGGCCACGGCCGCGGAGCAGGCCGTAGCCGAAGCCGTCCGCGCCGCCGCCGGCGCCGGATTCGCCGATATCGCCGCGGCCCGGTCGGCCTGGCGGGCCGCCGAGTGGCGCGCCGCACAGCAGGAAGCCATCCGGGCCGAGGAGACCGAGGCCGCCGCCGTCGGCACCCAGCTCGCTGGCCCGGATCTCAACGTGCCACCGGAGCCACCCGCTGACCTGGCTGGCGCCCAGGAGTCGGTGCGGCGCGCCGCGGAGCGGCATGACGAGGCGGTCACCCTGCTCGGCCGCGCCAGCGACCGGTCGGCCACCCTGGCCGGTCTGGTGCCCCGGTTCACCGGCGAACTGAGCGCGCTGCAGCCATTGCGCGAGCGCGCCGAGGAGGCGCGCCGGCTCGCCGACCTGGCGGCCGGGCTGGGGGCCAACACGCTCAGGATGACGCTGTCCTCATTCGTGCTCGCCGCTCGGCTGGAAGAGGTCGCGGAGGCGGCCAGCCAGCGCCTGCTGACGATGACGGCCGGCCGTTACTCGCTCGCGCACACCGACGCCCGGCGCGGCGGCGGCCGGGCCGGGCTCGGGCTGCTGGCCTGCGACACCTGGACCGGCCAGGAACGCGACACCAGCACGCTGTCGGGCGGTGAGACGTTCCTGGCCAGCCTGGCGCTTGCGCTCGGCCTGGCCGATGTGGTGACCGCGGAGGCCGCGGGCGTCACGATCGAGGCGCTGTTCGTCGACGAGGGGTTCGGCAGCCTTGACGAAGACACCCTGGAAGAGGTCATGAACGTGCTCGACGGGCTGCGCGAAGGAGGCCGGATGGTGGGCATCGTCAGCCACGTCAGCGAACTGCGCCAGCGCATTCCCGCGCAGGTTCACGTCCGCAAGGGCCGCGCCGGCAGCACCGTCGAGCTCGTCACGCCGTAGCGTCCTAACACCATGGCGCTCTCGGGGCCCTGGCGCTCTGGGCCCTGGCGCCCACCGCGCCTGGCGCCCGCGCCGGTCAACGCGCGTACTTCAGTACCAGGTCGCCGACGCGGGGGAGGGCGGCCTCCACATGCTTGGCGGCGTTGCCGCGGACGGCCTTGTACGCCTTGATGATCGTGGCCCGCTGGGAGGCCTGCGCCATCCGGTCGGTCACCGCGAGCAGGGCCTGCGCCACCTCGTCGCCGCGCTTGGCCAGGTAGTCGCCGAACTCGGAGCCACCGGAGGTGGTGAAGTCAGCCCAGAACGGCTCCAGCGCGTCCACGAAGTCCGGGAGCGTCGCCTCGATGAACCCGTTGAGGTAGCCCGGGGCGAAGCTGGTCACCGTCTTGTAGGCGAGCTTGACCGTGGCCCCGGAAACCCCGGACTTGTCCGAGACCTCCTGGTCGATGAGCGCGCGGCAGTCGGCGAGCACCTTGGGCTGGGTGTCCGGCGCGAGCAGGATCTCCTGAAGCGTGGCTGCCATAGGTATCTTCTTCTCCTTTGACCGGGGGTTGCCTATTCCGGGTTTCGCTGGCACACCGCCATGCGCCATCCGTTACTAGACGGCGAAGGGCCGACGATGGTTTACCGCCATCCGCCGGACGCCCGCCCTGGCTGTCGCTCTGGATGAAATGGCCCAAAATGGGCCAAACACGCTGAACCACGGCGGTAACAAATACGCAAACGTAGACGATCACCTGCGAGGACAACGACGGCTGGCGCTGGGAGCCCGTCTGAGGGCCGGGAGGCCGTCCGGGCTTCACCCTCAGGGGGTGAAGTCCGGCCATGACGCCAGCGCTCATCCTGGCCTTTCAGCGAGAAGCCCGAAGGAGAGACGACATGGCAAAGCCTGACGCGGTCTTTATCTATATCGGCACCTACCCGGACGAGGCGATGGCGCGCGCCGACTACGGCGTCGTCAAGGACCTGCACGCGGCCGGGGCGGTCGGCACCTACGACGCCGCCGTGATCACCAAGGACGCCGCCGGCAAGGTCCACGTCAACAAGGATGAGATGGCCACCCGCCACGGGGCCTGGGGCGGCGCCGCCGCCGGCGCCGTCGTCGGCATCCTGTTCCCGCCCGCGATCATCGGCACCGCCATCGTCGGCGCGGCTGTCGGCGGGATCGGCGGCCACCTGTGGCGCGGCATGTCCCGGGCCGACGTCAAGGAGTTCGGGGACATCATCGACGACGGGCAGGCCGCTCTCATCATCGTCGGCGAGAGCAAGCTGCAGCAGGCTGTGGAAAAGGCGGAATTGAAGGCCGAAAAGCACGTGGCCAAGGAACTCGACGTGAGCAAGAAGGACGTCGACCAGGCCGTCCAGGAAGCCGCCACCGAAGTGAACTGATCAGCCGGGCCCCGGCAGGCGCATCCGGGGGAGGACAGGACCACGCCGGGCAGCCGTGCACCCGGCGTGGTACCGCGTCAGGGAGTTCAGGCCGCTTTCGCCCAGCGCCCAGGCCGTCCCGCGTCCGTACCCGTACCCGCGTCCGTGCCCGTCCCGGCGAGCTTGGCCCGCAGGAACGGCCCGGTGCGCGACTCCGCGGCCGAAGCCACCTGCTCCGGGGTGCCCTCGGCGACGACCATCCCGCCGTCCGGGCCGCCCTCCGGGCCCAGGTCGATGACCCAGTCGGCCGTCTTGATCACATCGAGATGGTGCTCGATGACCAGCACGGTATTGCCCAGGTCGACCAGCGAATGCAGCACGCCGAGCAGCTTGCGCACGTCCTCGGCGTGCAGGCCGGTCGTCGGCTCGTCCAGCAGGTAGATGGTCCGGCCGGTGGAACGCTTCTGCAGCTCGGCGGCCAGCTTCACGCGCTGCGCCTCACCGCCGGACAGCGTTGGCGCCGGCTGGCCCAGCTGCACGTACCCGAGCCCGACCTCGACCAGCGCGCGCAGCCGCCGGGCGATCCGCTCGACCGGCCCGAAGAACTCCGCGGCGTCGGCGATCGGCATGTCGAGGACCTCGCTGATCGTCTTGCCCTTGTAGCGCACCTCGAGCGTCTCCCGGTTGTACCGGGCGCCGTGGCACACCTCGCACGGCACGTAGACGTCCGGCAGGAAGTCCATCCTGATCCGGAGCGTGCCCTCACCCGCACAGCTCTCGCACCGGCCGCCCTTCACATTGAAGGAGAACCGGCCCGGCCGGTAACCGCGCACCTTCGCCGCCGTCGTCTCGGCGAACAGCTCGCGGATGTAGTCGAACACGCCGGTGTACGTCGCCGGATTCGACCGCGGGCTCCGCCCGATCGGCGACTGGTCGACGCCGACCACCTTGTCGAGCTGGCCGATTCCGGTGATCCGGGTGTGACGGCCCCGCGGCAGTTTCGTTCCGTTGATGTGGTTGGCCAGCACCGGGTAAACGATGTCGCTGACCAGCGATGATTTGCCGGATCCGGACACCCCGGTGACCGCCACGAAGCAGCCCAGCGGGAACGCGACGTCGATGCCGCGCAGGTTGTGCTCGCGCGCGCCCTCGACGACCAGCTCCCGGCCCTTGCGCCGCGGCCGTCGGGTGGCCGGCACCTCGATCCCGGTGCGCCCGGACAGGTAGGCCCCGGTGATCGACTCCGGCGACTTCTTCAGATCCTCGACCGTGCCGCTGACCACGACCCGGCCGCCGTGCTCGCCGGCCTGCGGGCCGATGTCCACCACCCAGTCCGCCGCCGCGATCGTGTCCTCGTCGTGCTCGACCACGATCAGCGTGTTCCCCAGGTCGCGCAGCCGTGCCAGCGTCCCGATCAGCCGCTGGTTGTCGCGCTGGTGCAGGCCGATCGACGGCTCGTCCAGTACGTACAGCACCCCGGTCAGGCCGGATCCGATCTGGGTCGCGAGCCGGATCCGCTGCGCCTCGCCGCCGGCCAGCGTCGCGGCCGGCCGCGCCAGTGAGAGGTAACCGAGCCCGATGTCGGCCAGGAAGCCCAGGCGCGCCTGGATCTCGCTCAGCGGCCGCTCCGCGATCAGCTGCTCGCGCGGGCTCAGCGCCAGCGCCCGCAGCCACTCGGCCGCCTCCCGGACCGGTCGCGCCGCCAGGTCCGCGATCGAGCGGCCGCCCACGGTCACCGCCAGGATCTCGGGCGCCAGCCGCGCCCCGCCGCACGCCGGGCACGGCACCGCCCGCATGAAAGCCTCATACGTCTCACCCGTGCCGTCCGGCTCCGCCTCCGCGTAGCGCCGCCCGATCCAGGGCAATACCCCTTCGAAACGGACGTAGTAGGACCGTTCCCGACCGGCCCGGGTCCGGTAGCTGACGTGGACTCGATGGCCGGTCCCCTGCAGAACGGCCTGCCGTGCCGCGTCCGTCAGCTCGTCCCACGGGGTGTCCATGCCGAACCCGCCCGTGTCGGCCGTAGCCCGCAGCAGCCGCTGGAAGTACTCTCGGTCCTTCCAGCCGGCCCAGGGCGCGATTGCTCCCCGTGCCAGCGACAGGCTCCCGTCCGGGACAACCAGGTCCGGGTCTATCTCGCGGCGGGTGCCCAGCCCATCGCAGACCGGGCACGCGCCGAACGGCGAGTTGAACGAGAACGACCGCGGCCCGAGCTCGTCGATCGTCAGTGGATGGCCGTTCGGGCAGGCCAGACGTTCGCTGTAGCGGTGCTCGCGGTCCGGGTCGCCCTCGGGCAGATCCACGAAGCTGGCCGTCATCCGCCCGTCCGTGAGCTTCAGCGCGGTCTCCACCGAATCGGTCAGCCGCGCCCGGCCCGACGCCTTCACCGTCAGCCGGTCCACGACCACCTCGACGGTGTGCGGCTCCTGGTCATCCAGCGCCGGCACCTCGGTCAGCGGGTGCACGGTGCCGTCGACCCGGACCCGGGCGTACCCCTTGGCCTGCAGGTCGCCGAATAGCCCCGGGTACCCGCCCTCGTCATCGGGGGTGACCGTGGCGAGAACGTAAAACCGGGCCCCTTCGGGCAGGCCCAGCAGGTCGTCGACGATCTGCTGCGGCGTCCGCCGGTTAACCGGCTCGCCGCACACCGGGCAGTGCGGCTGCCCAATCCGCGCCCAGAGCAGGCGCAGGAAGTCGTAGATCTCCGTGATCGTGCCGACCGTCGACCGGGGGCTCGCCGACTGCGGCTTCTGGTCGATCGACACGGCCGGCCGCAGGCCCTCGATGGCATCGACGTCCGGCTTGTCCAGCTGCCCGAGGAATTGCCGTGCGTACGTCGACAGTGATTCAACGTAGCGACGCTGGCCCTCGGCGAAGATCGTGTCGAACGCGAGGCTCGACTTCCCCGATCCGGACAGCCCGGTGAACACGATCATCGCGTCGCGGGGGAGGTTGAGATGGACGTCCCTGAGGTTGTGCTCGCGGGCGCCCCGGACAATCAGGCGGCTCTTCACATCCAGCTTTCCGGGCACTCACCGGCACCCACCTAGGTCTCAAGGCAAGACTTAGGTAAAACGTTCCCGGCCGGCCGTCTGTTCCGCCCCGGGACGGTGGGCGAGTCAGGGGCGCCGGGCGGCCCAGACGCTCCTCGTGGTGCGGACGGTGAGGTCGTCGCGCCGCAGCACGCCGTCGGGCCCGTCACTGCCGATGAGCGTGTCGAGGGCGGCCAGGTCGCCGGCGCTCATCCGGCCGTCGAGGGTGGGCCGCATGCGCCGCAGGGACGCCTGAGCGTAGCGGCCGGCGGCAGCGGGCAGCGGGGGCTCCAGGTGGATGGCGAAGGTCCGCTCGGCCTCGATGGTGAAGCCGGCCTTGGCCAGGCGGGGGCCCCAGTCGGAGCCCAGCTGCGGTACCTCGCTGGCCACGGCTTCGGCCAGGGCGGCGTGGCCGCGTGCTTCGAGCCCCGGGCGGCCGATTCCGATGTCGTCAGGCAGGAAGCGCGGGAAGGAGCCCAGCTCGGCCACGGCTAGCAGCCCGCCGGGACGGATCACGCCGAAGACCTCGGCGAGGACGCGATCGGGATCGGTCATGTGGTGCAGGGAGCTGGACGCCCACGCCAGGTCCACCGGACCGATGTCCGGCCACGCCACGTCCAGGTCCGCCCGGACGGCCCGGATCCGGCTGGCCACGCCGAGCGCGCGGGCTTTGCCGCCGAGGTGGTGCAGCAGTGGCGCGGACTTGTCCACGGCGATGATGTCGGCCCCCGGGAAGCGCCGGACCAGGGCGAGGGCGCCGGCACCGGTTCCGCTGCCCAGGTCGAGGATCCGGTGCGGCGGCTCAGCGGCCAGCGCATCGATCCAGGCGGTCACCTCCGACAGGTAGGAGTGCAGGACCGCGGCGTCCAGGTCAAGGAGCTCGGCCAGGGCCGCCTCGTCGGGCTCGGCCGCCGGACCGTGCGGGTGGTGATGGGGTTCCATACCCTGACCCTAAGCGCGCTGGCGCAGCGAGGTCCGCGTTCAGGAAGCACTCGACCACCGGCGCCAGTTCGCCGGCCCCGGCGATCAGCTCGAGATGGCCACCGCTGAACACGTGCAGCCGCGAATCCGGGATGAGCCGGTGCATCACTTTGGCGTTGGCCAGCGGGATGATCGGGTCGTCGTCTCCGGACATGATCAGCGTCGGCTGCCGCAGGAACGGCAGGAACGGCACGCTGGTCCAGCCGGCCGCGGCGGTGAGCTGGTAGAAGTAGCCGCGGGACTGCGCGGCGTGGTTGTTCCCGCGTATCAGGGCGCTGACGCCCTCCGGGTCGGTCCGCGCGGACCCGCCGTACAGGGACGGGGCGGCACGCCCGAGGTACCCGACGTCGGTGTAGCGCCGGGGCGTGGCCATCCGCGCCAGTACGCCGGGCCTGGCGGGCAGCATCAGCGTACCGGTCGCCGTGCTGACCAGCACCAGGCGGCGGCAGCGCGCTGCCTGGAACGCGGCGAAGTTCTGCGCGACCCCGCCCCCCCAGGAGATGCCGAGGACGTCGGCCGACTCGTGCCCGAGGCGGGACAGCAATCCGGCGATCAGCTTGCACAGCCCGCCGAAGCGGTATGGGCGCCGGGGCATGGGTGAGCCGCCGACGCCGGGAGGGTCGAAACGAATCACGGTCCGGGACGGGTCGATCGCATCAACGAACGGCTGCAGGGCTTCCAGGCTGGCGCCGATGCCGTTGATCAGGAGCAGCGGGACTGGCTGACTGGTCCCGTGACGCACCGAGACGCGCACCCGCTGGCCGCCGATGCGGATGAGCTCTTCGGTCACCTCGGGCCGCACCGGCCCGCGCCGTAGCAACTGCATAGATCCTCACTGATCGAGCGCATGCCGGGGGCTGGGGCTGGGCATTCATGAATCTAGATACGTTATACCCGTTGACGGTGCCGGCCAAACGGGGCGAATCCGCGCCGGACCTGGGCCGCCGGCCAGTTTCCCGGTAAGGCAGGGCACAAAGTCCCTTTCCGGAGACCGGCGCGCGACCGAAGATACAGCCGAGACGACCGGCTGAGGGCCAGCCCGGTGCGGGTGGCCACGGCCAGAGGAGAGGTACGAATATGTCACAGGAGACACAGCGAGTTGCCATCGTGACCGGAGCCGCGCGCGGGATCGGGGCCGGGATAGCCATCCGGCTGGCCGCGGACGGGATGGCCGTGGCGGTCCTCGACCTGAACGAGGCCGACTGCGCGGGAACGGTCAAGGAGATCGAGAACGCTGGCGGGAGGGCGCTCGCGGTCGGCGCGGATGTCAGCAAGACCGATCAGGCGAACGCCGCGGTCGAGCGGGTAGCCGCCGAACTCGGCGGGCCGACGGTGCTGGTGAACAACGCCGGGATCACCCGCGACGCCATGCTGTTCAAGATGACCGACGAGCAATGGGACCTGGTCATGAACGTCAACCTGCGCGGCCCGTTCCTGATGACCCGGGCGGCGCAGAAGTACATGAGCGAGCAGAAGTATGGGCGGATCGTCAACATCTCGTCGTCGTCGGCGCTCGGCAACCGCGGGCAGGCCAACTACTCCGCCACCAAGGCCGGCGTGGAGGGCTTCACCAAGACGCTCGCCAAGGAACTGGGCAAGTTCGGGATCACCGCGAACGCGATCGGGCCGCACTTCATCGCCACCGACATGACCGCGGCCATGGCCACCAGCCTGAAGATGTCGTTCGAGGATCTCGTGGATACCTACAAGAAGCAGATACCGGTAAACCGGGTCGGCCAGCCGGCTGACGTGGCGGCCGCTGTCTCCTTCCTCGTCGGCGAGGACGCGGGCTTCGTTTCCGGCCAGGTCATTTACGTGGCCGGCGGGCCTTTGTGCTGACCGGTCCTTGGCACTGACCGGCCATGAGCTGCTCATTGCGCGTGGCCTGGGATGACCGGCTCGTGGGCTATGACTTCGGGGCCGGTCATCCGATGGCGCCTGCGCGGGTGAAACTGACGATCGAGCTGGCCCGGGCGTTCGGCGTGCTGTCGGCGCCCGGGGTCTCGGTCGAGCGCTCGGGCCGGCCACGCAAGGGGACCTGGAGACGGCGCACCACCAGGGCTACATTGCTGCGGTACGGCAGGCGGGCGGCCCGGAACCGGGCGGCCCGGAGCCGGACGTCCCGGCGGCAATGTACGGCCTGGGCAACGAGGACAACCCCGTGTTCGCCGGCATGCACGACGCGTCGGCGATGGTCGCCGGGGCCACCCTGGCCGCGGCCCGGGCCATGTGGTCGGGCGCGGCGCAGCACGGCGCGAGCATCGCCGGCGGCCTGCACCACGCGATGCACGGCCAGGCGAGCGGGTTCTGCGTCTACAACGACCTGGCGATCGCGATCAACTGGCTGCTCCAGGCGGGTGCCCGGCGGGTCGCCTACGTCGACGTGGACGTGCACCACGGTGACGGGGTGCAGGCCGCCTTCTACGACAACCCGAACGTGCTGACGATCAGCCTGCACGAGCACCCGTCGACACTGTGGCCGGGCACCGGGTGGCCGTCGGAAACGGGCGGCCCCGGTGCGGCGGGATCCGCGGTGAACGTGGCGCTTCCGGCCGAGACGGGGGACGCCGGGTGGCTGCGGGCCTTCGACGCCGTGGTGCCCCCGCTGCTGCGGGCGTTCCGCCCGGATGTGCTGGTCAGCCAGCACGGCTGTGACACGCACTGGCTTGATCCGCTGGCCGACCTGCGGCTGTCGATCGACGCGCAGCGCGTGGCCAACGCCGCGATCCACCAGCTGGCCCACGAGGTGGCGGGCGGTCGCTGGCTGCTGACCGGCGGAGGCGGTTACGAGCTGCTTCAGGTCGTGCCCCGGACCTGGACGCACCTGCTGGCCGAGGCGGCGGGGTGCCCGATTGACCCCGGCGTGCGTATCCCGGCGCCCTGGCGTGCGGATGCCACCAGCCGTACCGGCCGGGAAGCACCGGAGACCATGACGGACGGTACCGAGCCAGCGTTCGCCCGGTTTGAATCCGGTTACAACCCGTCCGATCCCGTCGACCGGGCCATTCTCGCCACCCGGTCGGCCGTCTTCCCCGAGCACGGCCTGATGCCCGATCTGTAGCGGCGGAACCAGACCGGAAGCGCCCCCGCGGCCTCGGCCGCGGGGGCGCTCCCGTCCTGCTTGCAGTGCCTGCTTACTGTGCCGGTTACAGGCGCTCGAAGATCGCCGCGATGCCCTGCCCGCCGCCGATGCACATCGTCACCAGGCCGTACCGGCCGCCGGTGCGCTTCAGCTCGTACAGTGTCTTGACGGTCAGGATGGCGCCGGTGGCGGCGACCGGGTGCCCCAGCGAGATGCCGCTGCCGTTGGGGTTGGTGCGGTCCTCGGGCAGGCCGAGTTCGCGGAGGACGGCGAGGGCCTGAGCCGCGAAGGCCTCGTTCACCTCGAACACGTCGATCTCGTCGAGTTTCAGGCCGGTCTTCTCCAGCACCATCTTGACGGCCGGCACCGGGCCGATGCCCATGATCCTGGGCTCGACGCCCGCGACGCTGGAGCCGACCAGGCGGCCCAGCGGCTGCAGGCCGTGGCTGCTGGCGTACGCGCTGCTGGCCAGCACGACGGCGGCCGCCGCGTCGTTCATGCCCGAGGCGTTCCCGGCGGTCACCGAGCCTTCCTTGGCGAACGCCGGGCGCAGCTGGGCCATGGACTCCAGGCTGACGTCTTCCCGGAAGTGCTCGTCGGTCGCGAAGTCGACGGTCTTCCTCTTGACCTTGATCTGGATCGGCGTGATCTGCTCGTCGAAGTAATGCGCCGCCGTCGCGGCCGCGGCCCGGCGGTGGCTCTCGACCGCCAGCGCGTCCTGATCCTCGCGGGAGATGCTGTAGTCCTCGGCCACGTTCTCCGCCGTCACGCCCATGTGGCAGGCAGCGAACGGGTCGGACAGCCCGCCGACCACCGCGTCGATGACCTTGCCGTCGCCCATCCGCTGGCCCCAGCGCATGCCCGGCAGCCAGTACTGGCCACGGCTCATCGACTCGGCCCCGCCGGCCACCGCGACATCGGCATCACCCAGCGTGATGATCTGGGCGGCCGAGACGATGGCCTGCAGCCCGCTGCCGCAGAGCCGGTTGACGGTGAAGGCCGGCGTGGTCACCGGCAGGCCGCCGTTGACGGCCGCGACCCGGCTCAGGTACATGTCCCTGACCTCGGTGTGAATCACGTTGCCGAAGACCGCGTGACCGACGTCCTCCGGATCGACGGTGGACCGGCGTACCGCCTCGCGGACCACCGTCGCGGCCAGGTCGCACGGCGGGATGTCCTTGAGGCTGCCGCCATACCGGCCGATGGCCGTACGGGTGCCGGACAGCACCACCACATCGTTCTGTTCGGTCATAACGTTCCCCTTACCTGTTCAGGCCGCCGTGGCCTGCCCAGATCTGCCCGGTCGGCCCGGCAGACTGGCTCGCAGCCAGGAAGCACTTCGCGCAGATGCTGTCCTGAGCCTCGTTCAGACCTCGCCCCGCGGCAAGAGGACGAACGTCCCGCGCTGTATGACCGTTGGCCTGCGGTACCTTGTGGCCGGCTGGGTAGCATGATCGGGACCTTCGGCCCTACGTGACCGGCGGCCGGCCGATTAATTTAGCCCTTATTGTCGGTGTCAGGTATGCGGGGAATTAATTCTCCCGGTGCCGGGCCTAATGAATTCTGAATTTTAATCGGGCCGGTACCAGCCGGCAATTCTGGGAGGTGCCCGTTACATGGACTTCGAGCTGACCGACGAGCAGGAACTGGTGCGCGAGACGGTAAGGGAGTTCGCCGAAGCCGAACTGGCGCCGGTAGCGGCAGAGGTCGACCGTGACCACCGCTTCCCCGAGGAAGTGCTCCCGAAAATGGCAGGCATGAACCTCATGGGAATGCCTTACCCCGAGGAATATGGCGGGGCCGGGACGGACTACGTGAGCTACATGATTGCGCTGGAGGAAGTGGCGCGGGCGTGTGCGACCACGAGTGTCATCATGACCGCGCACACCACGCTGGCCACGTTCCCCATTTACAGATTCGGGACCAAGGCTCAGAAGGACAAGTACCTCCCCGACATGTGCTCCGGCCGCCGCCTGGGCGCGTTCGCCCTGACCGAGCCCGCCGCCGGGACCGACGCCGCGGCCGGCACGTGCACGGCGGTGCTCAAGGACGACTCCTACGTTCTTAACGGGTCGAAGATCTTCATCTCCAACGCCCCCTTCGCCGAGGTGTACATCGTCTTCGCCAAGTCCGACCCGGACGCGAAGGGCACCCGCGGGATGAGCGCCTTCATCGTCGAACGGGACACTCCCGGGTTCTCCGTCGGCGAGGCCGAGCACAAGCTCGGGATCCGCGGGTCCAGCACGCCGCCGCTGTATTTCACCAACTGCCTGGTGCCCAGGGACGCGCTGCTGGGGGAGGAAGGCGACGGCTTCAAGGTCGCCATGCAGACGCTCGACGGCGGGCGGATCGGGATCGGCGCGCAGGCGGTGGGCATCGCCCAGGCGGCCCTGGACGCGGCCGTCGCGTACGCGAAGGAGCGCGTCCAGTTCGGCAAGCCGATCGCGACCCTGCAGGCCATTCAGTGGATGCTCGCCGACATGTCCACGGAGGTCGACGCCGCCCGGCTGCTGGTCCGCCGGGCCGCCTTCAACATCGACCGCGGCCTGCCCTACTCCACCGAGGGCGCCATGGCCAAGCTGTTCGCCTCGGAGACGGCCACCCGGGTGGCCGGCAAGGCCATCCAGATCCATGGGGGATACGGCTACACCGAAAGCTATCCGGTCGAACGGAACTACCGCGACGCCAAGATCACCGAGATTTACGAGGGAACCTCTGAGGTCCAGCGTATGGTGATCGCGCGCGCCGCCCTCCGGTAATGATGGTCGGCCCAGGGCCGGCGCGACAGTAAAAGCCCAGGAAAGCCGCGTCATCGCGCCCACGTGCCGCGGTGGCCGCCGCCAGGAGGAGCGCTATGAAGATTGTGGTCGCCTATAAGTGGACCAGCGACCCGGAGGAAGCCACCGTCGGCGCCGACGGCGCGGTGGACTGGAGCCGGGCCCGGCCCGGGATCAGTACCTACGACCCAGTGGCCATCGAGCTGGCGCGTGGCCTCGCCGAGGCCACCGGGGCCGAGCTGATCGGTGTGACGGCCGGGGGCAAGGGCGTTGGCACGCCCCTCGCGTGCAAGGCCGCTCTCGCCCGCGGCCTGGACCGGGTCGTCGTCATCGAGGATGACTCGCTCAAGGGCGCCGGGCAGGCCGAGCTGGGCGCGGTGGTCGCCGGGGCGGTCCGTCACATCGGCGACGTGGACCTGGTCGTCACCGGTGACTCGTCGGTCGACGTGGCGGCCAAGATGGTGCCGACCGTGCTGGCCGGCGATCTCGGCTGGCCCGCCGTGGCTGAAGTGACCACGGTGACCGGCCAGGCCGGCGCGCTGCGCGTGACGCGCGCGATCCCGGGCGGCACCCAGGTGCTGGAGATTTCCGATCCCGCCGTGCTGGCCACCTCCGCGGATGCCACGGTGCCGCGCGTGCCCGGGATGAAGGACCTCCTGGCGGCGGGCAAGAAGCCGGTGGAGCATGTGGACCTCGCGGCGCTGGATGTGCCCGCGCAGAGCGCGGTCATGACGGTCACCGGCCGGGCCCGCCCGGAGCGCAAGCAGCGCAAGAACCAGATCCTGGACACGACCGATCCCGCCGCGGCCGCCGCCGAGCTCGTCAAGGCACTGCGCGAAGTGGGCGCGCTGTGACGGTCCGCAGGGCCCGCAGGATGAGAGAGAGGACTCCACAGTGAGCGTCAATGCCTGGATCGTCGTCGCGGAGCAGCCGGCGATCGGCAACCTGATCACGGTCGCACGCAACCTGGGCGGGCCCGCTGGGCAGGTCGCGGCGGTCGTCGCCGGGCCCCGGCCGGTGGCCGAGACGGTGGCGGCCAGCGGCGTCGACCGAGTGGTCTGGTGCGGCACTCCGGAGGGATCCCCGCCGAAGCCAGCGCCCAGGCGGTCGCCGACGTCGTCGCGGCCGACCCGCCCCGCGTCGTACTCGGCGGCCGCAACCCCGCCGACCGCGTGCTACTCGGCGCCGCCGCCGCCCGGCTGCGGGCCGCGGTGCTGACCGGGGCCCGTTCGGTCGCGCTGGACGCGGACAAGACCACCGTCCTGAACGCCGTGTACGGCGACATCTCCGAGGAGACCGTCGAGATTTCCGGGCCGGTCGCCCTGCTGCTGGACGGCGGTTCCGTCCCGGCGGCCAGCGGTGACAGCGTGCCCATCGAGGAGGTCTCCGGCACGCCGTCCGGCATGACCGTGCTCGAGACCAAGATGTCCGAGTTCGAACAGGTCGACCTCAATGCCGCGCTGCGCGTGATCGGTGTCGGCCGCGGCCTCAGGGCCAAGGAAGACCTCGAGCTGATAGACGCGCTCGCCGGGGCCGTCCAGGCCGAGATCGCCTGTTCACGCCCGGTGGCCGAGGGCCTCAACTGGATGGGCAAGGACCGCTACATCGGCAGCTCGGGGGCCCGGATCACCCCGCAGCTCTACCTCGCGGTCGGGATCTCCGGCCAGCTGCAGCACATGGTCGGCGTGGTGGGGGCGGAGACGGTCGTGGCGATCAATTCCGACCCGAACGCCGCGGTGTTCACCCAGGTCGACTACGGTCTCGTCGGCGACCTCTACGAGCTGGTGCCGGCGATCACCAGCGCCCTCAAATAGGTCACGGTGCGACATGACAGAAACAGCTGAGCCCGACTTCGACGTCATCGTCGTCGGCGCCGGGATCGCCGGCTGCGTCGCCGCTTACCAGCTCGCCCAGCAGGGGCGAGAGGTCCTGCTGATCGAGCGGGGGGAGGCCCCCGGCGCGAAGAACCTGTCCGGCGGCGTGCTGTACTCCCGGGGCATCCAGGAGGTCTTTCCCGGCTTCCTGGACGAGGCCCCGGTCGAGCGGCGGATCACCCGTAACCTCGTCACGTTCCTCAACGCCACCAGTTCCGTCGGCATCGACTACCAGGACGCGCGCCTGGCGGACCCAGTCAACGCGGTCACCGTGCTGCGGGCCAGGCTGGACCCCTGGCTGGCCGAAAGGTGCGAGGAGGCCGGCGTCACCGTCATGCCGGGTGTGCGCGTGGACCGGGTGCTGACCGAGGACGCCCCGGCTAGCGGCGCCAACGGCGCCAGCGGGAAGCGGGTCATCGGCGTCCAGGCCGGTGACGACGAACTGCGGTCCCGGGTGGTCGTCGCCGCCGACGGCGTGAACTCCTTCATCGCCCAGCAGGTGGGGCTCCGGCATAAGCAGCCGCTGAACAACCTGGCGGTCGGGGTGAAGTCGGTGGTCTCGCTGCCCCGGGAGACCATCGAGGCCCGGTTCAACCTGACCGGTGACGAGGGTGCGGCCCTCGCCGTGGTCGGCGACTGCACCGAGGGCGTGGGGGGCGGCGGTTTCCTCTACACCAACACCGATTCGCTGTCCGTCGGTGTGGTCGTGCGCCTGGACGATCTGACCGCCCAGGGGAAGGTCGTCACCGACGTCTTCGATCACTTCCTCGAGCACCGGTTCATCGCCCCGTACCTCGACGGCGGCGAGCTGGCCGAGTACGGCTGCCACCTGGTCGCCGAAGGCGGCATGAAGATGGTCGGCGAGATAACCATGGACGGCATGGTCGTCGTGGGCGACGCGGCGGGCCTGACCCTCAACACCGGCCTGACGGTGCGGGGAATGGACCTCGCGGTCGCCTCGGCCGTCGCCGCCGCCGAGGGCATCGGCGCCGCCCTGGACAATAAGAACACCTCTAAGGCAGGCCTGGCCGGCTACCGGGAAAAGTTCTTCGCCTCCTACGCTGGGCAGGACATGAAGACCTACGCGAAGGCCCCCGCCTTCCTCGAACGCGACCGCATGTACAAGGAGTACGGCGACCTGTTGGCCGACGTCCTGTACGGCGCCTTCAATCTCGACACCAGGCCCCGCCGGCATCTGCTGAGCGTCGCCCGCCGGGCGCTGGCGCATTCCCCGCTGAAGATGAGGCAACTGGTCAGCGACGGCATCGCAGGAGGGCGCGCGCTATGAAACCATTGTCCGTCCCCGAACGGCTGGCCAAGAACCGGTTCAACCTCGATGAGGAGGAAGGCCACATCGAGGTCAACCAGGAGATCGCCAAGGCCACCGGAACCGGCCGGGCCATCGTCGCGTGCTGCCCGGCCCACGTCTACGCCGAGGAACCCGACGGGACGATCTCGGTGGAGTACGCCGCCTGCCTGGAGTGCGGCACCTGTCTCGCCGTCGCCGCTCCCGGCGCCCTGAAGTGGCACTACCCGCGCGGCGGGTTCGGCGTCCAGTTCCGCGAGGGATAACGCCGCAGGATGAGCGCCCTCGCGGGCCCATCTTTTCTGGCCCGAACGGGCCCTGCTGGGGGTCGCTCCTCCGGCGGGGCCCGTTCGGCGTACATGTCACGGCCGGCGGATAACCCGCAGCACGTCCGTTCGGGCAGAATCGCACTCCCGGCGTGCCGGGGCCCGGCACCGGGTCTCCCCGGTGCCGGGCCGCATCCGTTGCCTACCGCTCCAGGACGTAGGTCCCGGGCGCGTCGGCGAGCGGCGGGAACTTCGCGTCGCCCAGCTTCTTGGGGGCATCCTTCATGTCGCCGCTGCGGCTGTCCAGCCAGGTGGTGTAGTCGGGCCACCAGCTGCCCTGGACCGTCTCGGACTGCGCCAGCCATTCCTTGTGGTCGGGCGGGGTGCTGGTCCCGACCCGGAAGGTGGCCTTCGGGTTCGACGGCGGGTTGACCATGGCGGCGATGTGGCCGCTGTTGGAGAGCACGAACCGCTTCTCGCCGCCCAGCATCTGGGTGGCGCGATAGGCCGACGGCCAGGGCGAGATGTGGTCGTCGATGCCGGCCACGACGTAAGTGTCGAGGTCGATCTTGGAGAGATCAACCGGGGTGCCGAGCATGGTGGTGGCACCGGACTTGGTCAGCGCGTTGGCCATGGCGATCTCGATGAAATTGCGGTGCAGGGCGGCGGGCATCCTGGTCGTGTCGGCGTTCCAGAAGAGGATGTCGAATGCGGGCGGCGGCTTTCCCTGCAGGTAGTTGTTGACCCAGTAGCTCCAGATCAGGTCATTGGGCCGGAGCCAGGCGAAAATCTCCGCGAGCGAGCCCCCGGACATGTAGCCGCGGACGCGGGAGGCGAGGATCGACGCCGTGGCCGCGTTCTCGTCCATCAGTGAGACGGTCGTGCCCGCCTGCGTCATGTCCAGCAGTGTCACGCCCAGGCACAGGCTGGAGATCTCATCGAGCCGCCCGGTGGCGCTCAGGTGCGAGCTGACCATGGATGTCATGATGCCGCCGGCGCACAGGCCGATGACGTTGACCTTGGGGGACTTCGTGATTTCCCGGGCCATGCCCATCGCGTTTATGATGGTCTCGCCGTAGGTGTTCACATCCCAGTTCCTCGCGTACTTGCCGGGGTTCCGCCAGGAGCACACGAATACCTGGTACCCCTGCGCGACGAAGAACTCAAGCATGCTGCGGCCGGGCGTCAGATCGGTGATGTAGTACTTGTTGATCATCGGCGGGATCATGAGCAGCGGGAACTCGTGCACGGTCGGCGTGCTCGGCTTGTACTGGATGAGTTCGAAGACGTCCGTCCGGGCCACCACCGAGCCCGGCGTCACCCCGATGTCCTTGCCGATGGTGAACGCGTCGGGCTGCACCATGGTCGGGATATGCGGGGTTGAGGACATGTCGGTCGCAAAGGCGCGCAGACCGCGGAAAATGCTCAGGCCGCCCGTGTCGATGGCCGCCTTCCACACGTCCGGGCTGAGGAATGGGTTGTTGCTGGGCGCGGACGCGGCGATGAGGTTCGTCAGCACGAACTTCAGCCGGGTATTGTCCCGCCAGTCCAGCGCGGCGTCGGCGAGCAGGCTCTCGGCGGTCCCGCCGAGGGCCAGGTACGTCTGAACCGTGCGCTTGAGAAACGGGTTCGACGCCCACGCCGGATCCGCGAACCGGCGGTCCCGGCGGTCGGGGGCGATCTCCGAGCCGCCTGCCGCGATGTTGGCGAGGTCGGCGGACAGTTTGACGGCCTGGCCGGCGACGACCGTCGGCTGGCTGGCCAGTTTGATCGCCCAGCGCGCCACGGTGGCGTCGGGCCAGAACCGGCGCATGATGCCCACTGTGGCGTCGGGCAGGAGGAAGTCCAGCGCGCCGACTGCCTCATCGACCGCGCCGGCGGCCTCAGTGACGTCCTGGTTCGCTGAGCCACTCTTCGCTTGCGTCTTGTTCGTGCTCTTGTCGTCAGGTGTTGCAGCAGCCACCGGTGATCACGTCCTTCTAGTCCGCGGATTCCAAATGGCTATACCTCGTTCAGGGCGGGGGTGCCGCCGGAGCCAGCCATTACTGCTTGCTTCACAAGACCATGGTGACCTGGATAGCCGAAGAGTCAACGGGCCTGACCACGCCGGGACGTTTGTCCTCTTGACTGGACCGCCGCGTTGACCGGACCGGCGCGTTGACCGGACCGGCGCCGTTACGGCCGCATGTTCGCGCGGTCGGCCAGAACGTACAGGTGGCCAGAACGTATGAGTCAATCGGTGACGCTGTGAGCTGAGTGAAACGCTGCGGCGCTTCATACGGCACGAGCCACCGGCCAAACTCCATGGCGCCGCGGACGCCCAGGTCGCCGGTTTGTGACCGGCAGGCTGAGCTGGGAAGCGGCGGCTATTTAACGTAAAAAATACCTGCAATTTACAAAACAATGCGTGCTCGCTGCGTTAGCAATACGTGCTCGCTGCGTCAAGGTTAACAATACGTGCTCGCTGCGTTAAAAGTTAACAACGCGGGCTCGCTGCGTTAAAGCAATTTGAGTGACCGGTGGGACTGCAGGCAAATTGCAGAATTTGCCCATCCCGGATACGTTGGTAACGAGGGAATCTCAGACCAGGGAAATCCTGGCTGACCGGTCCGAGATCTTGCAGGTCCGGTTGCCTGACCTGGAGAGATGGGTCCCTAGTCCCAGGCCCCGTCACCAAGGAAGGAAGATCAATTATGACCAAGATATTGGCTGAGGCCGGTCGGATAACCGAGCTAGGCCCGGAGATGAATGGCGAGATAACGTTCGGCCTGCAGCCTAATTACGCCAAATATGCTGGCCAGAAGCCCATGAGGTTTGTCGCGCCAGCCAATCAGCTGGCAGAACTGGGCGATGACGATCTGATTATCGTGCGGTTCAGCGGTACCGATCACCTCACTATGGCCGAGCCGCTGCCGGTTGTCTCGCTTTCCCTGGCGTAGCGGCTGGTAAATGGGCCCGTCGACGCCCCGTCACGGCTGGGCGCCGGTCTGGCGCGCGGAGCGCCATGCACGCCTCCGCGGCCAGGCCGGCGGCGGGTCCATCTTCGCCGGGCCAGGCTCTCCCGGAAGAGGTCGGGCCTACCGGATTTCATACCAATCGTCTGATGTGCCTCCGGGCCAACCGGCGTTTCGTGATGGTCAGGGCGAGCCAGGCCCTGCCGCAGGCGGGGTGTAGTGGCTTCGGCCTGCACCGCGAAAGTGTGATCACGAATGGTGAGCGGCCGTCAGCTCGCTGGCCGGGAGCGGGGGTTCTCGATGGCGACCAGTGTAGCCAGCCGGGCGGAGACCCGCTGCACCAGACGGCAATTTTGCTCCGTCGACGATCCGGTCCTGGCATCTAAGATCACCTTGCCGCGCGTACCGGGCTGGGCCGTTCCGCGGCCGCGGATCAACGAGCTGATGGCCCGGGGTGGGCGGTGGAGCCCGCTGACTGTTCTCACCGGCCCTCCTGGTGCGGGCAAGACGATGGCCCTGGCGCTGTGGGCGGCGGCGGACCACGGCGCGGTTGCGTGGGTCACTCTGGATGACTATGACAACCAGCCGAGGGTCTTCTGGTCGTATGTCGTCGCGGCACTGCACCGGGCCGGCGTTGCCGTTCCGGGGGTCTTGCCGGGGGCCGTACCGGAGGAGGCGGTGGGCCCAGTGTTCCTGCGGCGGCTTGTTTCGTCACTGGCCGCCCAGGACCTGCCGGTGACGCGGATCATCGATGACCTTCATCTCCTAACGGAGTCCAGGGTGCTGGACAGCCTCGACTACGTGCTGCCGAACGCGGGGTCTGCCCTGCGCCTGGTGGTCGCCTCGCGGGTGGACCCGCTGCTGCCGCTGCACCGCTACCGGCTGGCCGGCCCGGCGACGTCATCGACGAGAACGCCGAGCCTAGCCGCGGGACGACCGTGCCAGGCACCGAGCTGACGGGGAGGCAAGCGCGTCGAACACCCGGCCGCCGATCGGCTGCACCGCATCGAGCGCTTCCGCGACGTAGGTGAGCAGGGTCTTCGGATCGTTGTCGGCTTCGTCGACGGACACCCACGCGAAGGCCTGGCCGTTGCGCTCAGCCCACTGCGACAACAGCGTCGTCTTCCCATAGCCCAGCGGCGCGACTACCGAGACGATCCGCTGCGGGCCTCCCGCCGCCAGCCGTTCCACCAGGGCGGACCGGCGCACGGTCCCTGGCCGCACCAGCGGACGCAGCAGCTTCGACGCGAGAAGATCCAGCGCCGGCCCATCCGTGCGGAGCGTCCCGCCGGGTCGCTCACGCACGTCGCCATGCTTCATCCCCGACGGCGCCCCCCGGAACGGTCTTCCATTTCATGCTCTTCCGGCGCCCGGATCACCCAAGCGCGGCAAACAGCCCCATCAGGCTAACCGCCCCAGGCGCGCCCGCCAACCAGGATGCCCATTACGTGACCAGGAGCCCATCACGCCGTTACGCCGTGTCAGCCTCCCTGGCCGTGAGGTATTGACGACAAGGCGTCATCACACCTTAAGAGCTAAATCAAATAACTCTTAAGGTGTGATGATCCTGCTGCCAAGTGCTGCGGCACCACCTGACGCCGCGTCTTAGTCGGCCAGCGGACATTGCCGCCGCGGTGCTGTTCCTGGCCTCCGACGAGTCCGCCGATGAGTCAAACCACGTTAACTGCTTATCTTTGGTTAAAATAGTTGACGGATTAAGGTGATGCTGCTTTCGGGAGAACACGTTGAACGCGATGCGCGCCGATTCGCACGCGGCGCCGAGGAACTGTGGCGCCTCCATCTGGTCGAGGCCGAGGATTACCGGCTCCGGAACAAGTCCTCGGCCACCGTCCTCGATCTGCTCGGCTGAACCAGGGAGGCCACGTGCGGCTGCAAGGGAGAATTGCGCTCATCACCGGGGCCGGCCATGGAAACAGACTGCTATTTCCCGGCGGGCGTTCCGCTGTCGCAGGCCGGTAACGCCGCCCGGCAGGCCGCGGAGGCCGGGTCCGGCGCCGTGTGGCTGACTGAGACCCGGCACCACCCGTTCCTGGCCAGCGCCGCCGCCCTGGCCGTGACCAAGGGCATGCGCGTGGAGAAGCTGCGGTTTTCGGGCGACTTCTACTGGTTCTCGCTGCTGACCGAAATGCTAACTGGAGTAGCTAGGACGATTGTGCCTGATTGCTGATGGGAATGGCTAGCACGATTGGGCCTGCAGCCGTATCCCTGAGGAGGCATCCGTAATGGACGGAACCTTGTACCCTATTAGCTTCTCGGTCGACTACCCCGACCGGGAACTCGACCGGTTGACTAGCTTTTTCCGTATTTTCACGATCATCCCCATCGCGATAGTCCTGGGTACGGTAGCCGGCGGGACCTGGGAGTGGAGCTACGGCCACGGGACCAGCGGGGCAGCCGCGGGCGCGGGCGGCCTGCTATTCTTCGGCCCGCTGCTCATGATCTTGTTCCGGCAGAAGTACCCGCGCTGGTGGTTCGACTGGAATCTCGAGCTGCAGCGGTTCAGCAGCCGGGTCCTGATCTACCTGGCGCTGATGGACGACAGGTACCCCTCCACCGACGACCACCAGTCGGTCCACCTGGACTACCCATACCCGGACGCAGCCCGCGACCTGAACCGGTGGCTGCCCTTGGTCAAGTGGCTACTGGCCATCCCGCACTACATTGTGCTGTTCTTTCTGGATATCGCGGCGCTGGTGGCCGTGATCGTGGCCTGGTTCGCGGTCCTGTTCACCGGCCGGTACCCCCGCGGCGTATTCGACTTCGTGGCGGGGGTGGCGCGATGGCATAACCGGGTAATCGGCCATGCCCTGACGCTGGTCACCGACAGTTATCCGCCGTTCCGGCTTACCCCCTGAAATCTGACTATTCCATCCCGGTGAAGAACCGGTCCATCCCGGTGAAGAACCGGGCGACCTGGACCCGATCGGCGATCAGCTTCGGCCAGCAGACACTCTCCACCGGATCGGTTACGAGGACAGCTGTCGTTCCAGGGCAGCCAAGGACACGGCGATTTCACGGCGCATCTTGGGGGCGACCAGCCGGAGCAGGGACCCAAATCCGCCCTGCACTTCGACCCTCTTGACCACCCGGACACGTCCATAGGCGACGGGCTCGAGCAAATGGTCGAAGACAACCTTGCCCATGGGCATCGGGCATTCGGTCACCCAGCGCTGCCCGTCATCCACCACAGTGATGGTGAAGGAGCCGCCAAGGTTGCCGCGCTGCTTGGCCCAGCCGGAGACACCGGGCTGGAACGGGCCGTCAAGCCGGGCGATCTCCTTGCTGACATCCCATTCAGGCCAGCGGGCCACGTCGGTCCACACCTTCCAGACCTCAGCCGGATCGGCCTCGAATGTTGCCTCGCACTCGAATAGGTACATATCCCGCCTTTAGCGAAGCCCCGCCCACATCAGAAGCTAGCCGCTTGCGCCCGCCACAACAGTAGCGCGGTGGGACGCGAGGCTCTCAGGCGCGGGGCAGGTCCGCAGGCGGGACCAGCAGCTGCGCCCACACCGCGCGCTCAGACAGCGCCTCCCGCAACCGGACAGCCCGACAATCCAGCCAGCCGCGGCGAGCACCCCTGACGTGCCGACGGGCGCGACGCGTGGTGCGGTCCTTAACGTTGCCCGGGCCGGAGTATGTCCGTGCCGCCCTGCTCGGGTCCGAGTTCATCGGTGCCGCCTGCCTCGGGCCCGAGTTCATCGGTGCCGCCCTGCTCGGGTCCGAGTTCATCGGTGCCGCCTGCCTCGGGCCCGAGTTCATCGGTGCCGCCCGCCTCGCGGCCAAGTATGTCGGAGTTGCTCTGCCCAGGGTCACCCGCAGGCGTGGGATAGTTCGCCATTACGACCTCCTTCGGCGATACGCACGTCCAGCTTAAACATCTGCCGCGGCCGCGCCACTGCCGCCTCGGGTCTCGCTCGGACGCCCGGCGTCCCGCCACCTTCGCCCGGCTGCCGCTGTCCATGATCTTAGGGCTGACAGGGCGGCCGCCGGGGCGCTGGCCGGGAACAAGGACCTCGCCGGGCTGCTGGCGAAGGTGCCCGCCATCCTGGCCCACCCCGGCGCCCACCCGGTGGGCGCCGGGGAGCGTGCCTACTGGCCGGAGAAGGCGCTCTTGAGCATGACCGCCTCGTGCGCCTCGTGCGCCTCGCTGGCGCGCCCGGCGGCATTGCCCGAGACCCATTTGAGCAAGGCCGGGAGCAGGATGGTCGGGAACACCAGCGGCAGGAGCAGCAACTGGAGCCAATCCCAGAGAGTGTTGCCGGCATAGCCGGTCCACGTCCACCGCAGAGCGTAACCACCGATCACCGTCATGATCCACCCTACGGCCAGGGCGGCCATGATTCCCTTCTGATATGGGCGCAGCGAGCGGAGTGCCTTCGGCAGCGGTACCCGCATACCAGTCGCCGCCGCCAGTGCCGCCGGCAGCAGGAGCAGCTCAAACCAGTCCCATAGCGTCTGGCCGCGGAAGCCCGTCCAATTGAGCGGGACCAGGTAGCCGGCGATCACGAACCCGGTCCAGGCCACGATGACGACTGCGTGGGTGATGCGCCTGATCCGGCCGATGTAATCCCTATGCCGGATCCACAGCGGGATGGTGCCGATGACGACCGGTAGCAGCAGGAGGTGGAGCCAGTCCCACAGCTGGCCGTTCGCCCGGAAACCCGTCCAATCCCATCCCCGGGCGTAGCCGCCCCAGAGCGCGACCAACATGGCAACAGCCAGGGCGTACGCGGCGTCCTTCCGTATTCCTTTGCTTCTCGTGAACCTGCGCATGGCGGTATCCGGCTCCGCGACCTCGGCGGCGCGCTGCTTGACTGCTTCGGCAGACGGAGCCCAGGGCAGGCCGGCGTCCTCCAGCTTGGCCGCCAGCGCTCGGCGCATCAGCGTCTTCGCCTCGGTTACCGTGTCGGTGCCGCCGGCATTCCCGGTCTGGCCCAGGTCGACGAGGGCGCTTAACCCCAGGAATTCATCCGGCTCGATGGTGAATGTGACGGCCATATGACGGTTCCTTTCCTGCCCCGGGCTGGACCAGCTGCCTTCAGAAACATCGGAGCAGCTTGCCTCGCCTGTGATACATCCATTCCGCGCCGTTCCTCAGCGTGACGTGTTCCACCCGGCCAAGGGAGTGGCGGCTGAGGCGGTGCCGAACTCAGGCGCCGGGCACCTCGCGGTCCGGGTCAATACGGCGCAGGGTCTGGCGATAGTGCGTGATGGCTGATCGCAGGTCGCGCACGGCCTGGGCGCGGGCCCCGGCGAGCGGCGCGTCCTCGGTCACGAGCGCTGGGCGCAGCGCCACCGGGCGGGCGAGGCGCTCGCAGGCCACCTGCACCGCCTCGCGAACGGCCGGATGGGTGCCCCAGGTGCCGCCGATGACGACGACTTGCGGATCCGTCAGCGCGACGGCCGCCGACACCACGCCGGACACCGCCGCGCCGAGGACGTCGCGAGCCGCCCGTTCCGCTCGCCCGGAGCCGGTGACCGCGGTGGTGAGCGCGGCGACGTCGATCGCGGTCGAGCCCGGGTGGCGCACGCCCAGCTCCGCGAACACGTCGATGAACGCCATCGCCCGGCCGCCCGGCCCGGTGGTGACCACATGGGCGATCTCGCCGGCGAGACCGCCGTGGCCCCGGCGGACCTCGCCGTCGCTGACGACGGCGCAGCCCAGGCCTTCGCCGAGGTACAGGTAGGTGAAGTCATCCATCGGCCCGGCCCCGGCCGCCGCCCGTTCGGCCTGGGCGGCCCAGTTCACGTCGTTGTCGACCAGCACCGGCCCGGCGACCAGATCGGCCAGGGCCTGGGCGGGTGACAGCCCACCGAGCAGGAACGGGGCGTCGGGCAACGGCAGCAGCCGGCCGGTGACCCGGTCGACCGGGTCGGCGGCGCTGACCACGGCCAGGCGGACCGGCGCGTGGACCTCGGCCTGTACCAGCCGGACCCCCTCGCGCACCGATCCGGTCACCTGGTCCGGCCGGACCGGCCGGCGGACGTGCTCGCTGGCCCGGGCCATGACCGCGCCGTGGGCGTCGACGATCTCGGCGGCGATGCCCTCCGGGGCGATGCTCACGGCCAGGGCGCAGCCGATTCCGCCGGCCAGCGCATAGTAGGAGCCGGCCCGGCCCCGGCCAGTGCTGCGGTTCCCGGTGTCGGCCACGACCCCCGCCGCCTTCAGGCGGCGCACGCTCTCGCCGACGGTCGGCTTCGAGATCCCGGTCCGCGCCGCCAGCTCCGCCCGGGTCAGGCGCGTCTCGTCCATGAGCGCCCGCAGCACGTGCTCGTCGCTCAGCTCGCGCAACAGCTCCAGCGAGGGCTTGGCCGCGGGCTCCGGAGAAGGCTTGGCCGCGGGCCCTGGCGAACGGTTGGCTGCGGGCTCCGGAGAAGGCTTGGCCGAAGGTTCCGGGAAACGGTTGGCTGCGGGCTCCGGGGAAGGCTTGGCCGAAGGTTCCGGGAAACGGTTGGCTGCGGGCTCCGGGGAAGGCTTGGCCGCGGTCATTCCCTTAGTTTAGTCAGGACTCTTTCCCAAATGCGGGATCCCAGCTTATGGTGACCTGGTAAGGAGTCCTGGCTAAAGGAGCTGACATGACCATCCCCGCACCCGGGCGCACGGAGCTACCCGATCTGCCGCACTGGGAGACCGCGCCCGATGACCTGCGCGGCGCCATCCGGCGGGTCAAGGCGGCGTTGCGGGCCCGAATCGCGGCCTCCGGCCGTACCGTCGAGGAGGTTTTCGCCGTCATCGAGCAGCGGGTACGCCGCCAGGTGGAGGAGATCGCGGCTGAGCAGGCCCGCGGCGAAACCGTGTGGCCGGTCATCGACTACGCCGACATCGCCGCCGGCACCGCGCCGCCGGATCAGCTGGCCAAGCTCCGTCAGCGCGGCTGCCTCATCGTGCGCGGCCACTTCCGCCGCGACCAGGCCCTCGGCTGGGACCGGGGCATCCTCGACTACGTCGAGTCCAACCGGTTCTTCGAGACCTACCGGGGTCCGGCGGACGATTTCTTCGGCAGCGTCGGCTCCAAGCCCGAGATCTACCCGATCTACTGGTCCCCGGCCCAGATGCAGGCCCGGCAGAGCGACCGCATGGCCCGCGTCCAGGCCTTCCTTAATGCTCAGTGGACCAGCGAATCCGGCGGGGTGCGGTGGTTCGACCCCCAGCGCGACTCGCTCTACCCCGACCGCATCCGCCGCCGCCCCGAGGGTGCCAACTCCGGCGGCCTGGGCAGCCACCTCGACCCGGGCACCCTGGACCTGTGGATGACCCAGGCCTACCAGACGGCCTTCCGGCACCTGTTCGACGGCACCGTCGAGGCCTACGACCCCTGGGACGCCGCCTACCGCACCGCCGGCCCGCAGTACCCCGGATCCACGATGTGCTCGGCGTTCCGCACCTTCCAGGGCTGGACCGCCCTGTCGGACATGGCCCACGACCAGGGCGTGCTCCACACCGTCCCGATCCCCGAGGCCATGGGCTACCTCATGCTACGGCCACTGCTGCCCGACGTGGCCGACGACGACATGTGCGGGGTGACCACCGGCCAGACCTTCCCGGTCAGCGAGACCTGGCACCCGCTGCTCATGGACGCGGTCACCGGCATCCCCGACGTGCGGGCCGGGGACTCGGCCTGGTGGCACTGCGATCTGGTCCACAGCGTCGCGCCCGTCCACAATCAGCAGGGCTGGGGCAACGTCATGTACATCCCCGCCGCCCCCTGGTGCCCCCGCAACGAGCGATACGCCGCCGTCGTCCGCGAGGCGTTCCTCGCCGGCTCCAGCCCCCGCGACTTCCCCGACGAGAACTACGAACGCGACTGGCCCAACCGCTTCGGTCCGGGTGACCTCAACGAGACCGCCCGGCGCGGCCTCGGTCTCGCCTGACCCGGTGCGGTACCCGTACCAGCCGGTGTCCTCCAGCTGGACCGGCTCGGGAGCTGGCTGGCCCTTATTCCGGCTCGCGCAGCGCCTGGAGAGCCGCTTCGAAATTCCGCAGACGAGCCTGGAGCTGGCCTGCGCTGAGGCCGCCGGACGGTGACATACTCCCGGTCTGGGTCGCAGACCGTAGCGCATAAAGGGACGCGAGCACATCCTCGACCCGGGCCCGCTCGTCCGCACCGGGGGCCGCCTCGCGCAGCCGGTAGAGAGTCTGGGTCAGATCGTCGGCGCGGCGCTGGATATCGGCCCAGCGGGCGCCGGCGTTCCCGCCACCATCTGGGCCGGGCAGCCCGGCGGCGCTTACCGCATCGTGCAGGGCCGCTCCCTTCGCAAAGGCATCCACCGCCATCGCCCGCCAGTTCCGGATTCTCGCGGTACGGCGGCGGCCCGCCTGGCTGACGAGGGTAATCAACCCCACCACGGCGATCACGCCGATGAGTACCCACAGCCATAGCAGGGACGCGGAGCCGTTGGCGGGAGCCGGAGAACCGCTGACTGTCGGTGCCGGCGCTGGCCTGGTCGGCGTCGCTGTCGCCGAAGGAGCCGGGGCAGAGGTGGTTGCGCTGACCGATGGCTGAACGGTCGGACTGGTGGTCGCTGTCGGGCTGATCGGTGTGAGGCTGGCGCTGCTCGGCGAGGACGTGCCGGTCCCGCCGGACGGTGAAAGCCTGGCGCGGATGTTGCTGGCCTGCGCACATCCCGCCGCGAAACCGACCGCGGCCAGGAGCACAACGACCAGGAGCAGTGCTTCGCGCAACCGGGTAAATGTGTTGGTCATTGGCTGCCCCCATCGGAAGCGTGCCCGCCGGTGCACATCCAGTCAAGCCCCCGCAACGGACCTGCCGGGACTGGCCCGTTCCGCAAAGGCGTCCCGGCCGGGCCCGGAAGTGCCGGCGTCAGGCTCCTGGCGGGGATGGGATGCCGCCGTGAATGATGAGGACAGGGCAGAATGATGAGGACAGGGCAGTGTGTGTGCTCTGCGCAGGCTGCGCTGACTGATCCCAGCAGGAGCCCCGTGAACCCGCCGTGGCCACGGCGGCCAACCGCGGACGCTCTCGGAGGAGGATGATGCCGTGCCCGTCCAGCCGGGCAACCGCGCTGCCGCCGGGCGACCTCCTGGCGCCGGGCGCGGGGCCGCCGCCCGGCGCATGAGGGTCAGGCGGACCGCGGCAGGCGCGCTGGCCCTGGCTGTCTGCGCCGGCACGCTGGTAGCCGGGCTTACCGTGGGACACCACATCGCGGCCCGTCACCCGGCGCGCGCGGCCGGCCCCGGCATAAGCCAGCCGAGCGGGTCAGCCGGGCAGGCAGGCCTGGCCCCGGCGAACGGCCATCCGGTGCTGCAGGTGATGGCCGCCCCCTACCAGCTTCCGGCGCCGTTTTCCCGGGCCGTCGCGCTTCCCGATCAGCGGGGACTGCTGATCGCCGGCGGCCTCACCGCCGCGCACACCACGACGGACGCGGTCATCGGGCTCAACCCGGTCACCGGCCAGACCAGCCAGGCCGGCCGCTTGGCCGTTGCCACGCACGATGCCGCGGGAGCGATGCTGAACGGCCGGCCGGTCGTGTTCGGCGGCGGGTCGAACGCCAGCATCGCCGACGTTCAGGCCGGACCGGCCGACCCGGCTGGCCAGACGGGTGCCGGCCGCGGGGGACAGGCAACCTGGACGGGAACAGGGCAGCTTCCGGGCCCGCGCAGCGACCTGGCATCGGCCGTGACCGGCGGGAAGGCCTACCTGGCCGGCGGCTACGACGGGACCGGCTATGACCCGGACGTACTGGTCACCTCCGACGGCCGGAGGTTTGCCGTCGCGGCCAAACTGCCGGTCCCGGTGCGCTACCCGGCCGTCGCGGCACTTGGCTCGCAGATATGGGTGTTCGGCGGGCAGACCCCCGCGGGCATCACCGACGCGATCCAGCGGGTGGACCTGGCGACGGGAAAGGCCGCGGTGGCCGGGCGGCTGCCGTCCGCGCTCGCCCACGCCACCGGAATGACCGTGGCTGGCCACATCTACATCGCCGGCGGCCAGATCGCCAGCGGGCCGGGGCCCGCCAGTCCGTCCGCGGCGCTCACCACCAGCACGCAGGTGCTGAGCTTCACCCGGCCGGCACATCGGGGGGCCAGGTCAGGCTGGCTGGCCAGCTCCCCGTACCGGTCGCCGACGCCCCGGCCGCGGTGTGGCGCGGGATCGGCTACCTGGTCGGCGGCGAAGACAATGGGCGGCCGGTGCCCACGGTCAGCACGCTGCAGCTGGTGCCCGTGGCCACGGCCACGATCGCGGCGGGCTCGCCCTGGCTCGGCCCGGCCCATGACCGTGGCCACTTGGCCCCCGGCTCGGACCCGTCGGCGCTGCCAGCCGACGTCCTCATCGCCGACCATCTCAACAACCGGCTGCTGATCGTGGACCCGCGGGGGCGCATCCGGTGGCAGTTCCCGCAGCCGGGTGACCTGGCTCCCGGCCAGACGTTCCAGGTACCCGACGACGCGTTCTTCTCGCCGGATGGCCGCCACATCGTCGCCACCCAGGAAGACAACTTCGTCATCAGCGTGATCGATGTCGCGGCCCACAAGGTCATTTACCGGTACGGCACGCCCGGGGTACCGGGCAGCGGGCCGGACCAGGTGAACAACCCGGACGATGCCTTGCTGGCGCCGAACGGCCGGCTGCTGTTCGCCGACATCAAGAACTGCCGCATCGTGACGGTGGCACCGCCCGCGCTACGCCCGCTACAGGTCATCGGCCAGACCAGCCGCCAGTGCCTGCACGACCCGCCGCGCCGGTTCGGCAGCCCTAATGGCGCATTTCCTCTAACCGACGGCCATTACCTGGTGACCGAGATCAACGGCGACTGGGCGGACGAGATGAGCCTGGACGGCGAGGTCAGCTGGTCCACCCATCCGCCAGGAGTCGCATACCCGTCCGACACTAACGAGGTCTATCCCGGCCGGTACCTGACCGCGGATTACTCCCATCCTGGCCAGGTGGTCGAGTTCACCTCCTCCGGACGGCTCCGGTGGCGGTTCGGCGGCCTCAACCAGCCGTCGCTGGCGCTGCCACTGCCGAACGGGGACATCCTGGCCAACGACGATTTCAACCACCGGGTGATCGTCATCGACCCGGTCACCAACCGGATCGTCTGGCAGTACGGGCACACCGGAGTGGCCGGGTCAGGGCCCGGATACCTGGATGATCCCGACGGCGTGGACCTTGTCCCGCCGGCGTCCCTGCTGATCACGCACGCCGCGACGATGGGGCTCCCAGGCGGCGGCTGAACTGGCGCCGGGCCGCTGCCCAGGCCCGCCAGCCCTCGTCAACTGCCCGGAGCTGACTGCCCGCGCTGAAGCCGAGCAGTGCCGCCAGCGCCAGGGCGCTGCGGGGAGCATAGGGCCCTCGAATTTAGGACGCCGTTGCAGAGTTCTACGCCCGCGAGCAGTGCCGGGTCCTTCCGGGCTTATCGGCTGATGCCTGCGGGACTCACGCCGACACCACCACCACGGTGGTGCGCCCGATCCTTGACCTTGTCGCCTTTTTTCAGCCGCTGGGATTGGTAGATGCGGCGCCCGTTGAGCCAGGTGCCGTTGGTCGAATCGAGGTCCTGGACGTACCAGAGGCCATGAGCGAACTGGAAAAGGGCATGGTGGCTTGACGCCCGCTCGTCGCTGAGGCTCAATGAGCCCTGGCGGCCGGCGGTGAAGTCGTTGTGGAAGATGCGGGTCTGATCTCCGCTCTGGATGACGAGCGACTGGGCGGGAGGCCCCTCGGTGAGGGTGGCATCGCCCTGGCCGGTGACCGCGGCCACGGCGGCCCTCCAGGCTTGCTGCTCCCGCTCGGTGGTCTCTTCCCACGACGGAAGAGGCCCGGAGTGGGCGCCGCGGTGGGCTTCGTAAGCGGTTTGCGCGAGGCGTTGGAGGTCGAGACTGGTCACGCTTCGATAATGCCAGAGACGTGAAGTCTGATGCGCCCGGAAAGCCGCCGGGAAGGCTCCCTACCGCTTAGCATCCAGCTGATCCACTGAACGATCACTTGGTGGAGTCCGAAGCAACACGAACGCGCCCGGGGCTGGTGACGGTGGCAGAGATATTCGAGTTCCCCCTCAAGGTCCGGTACATGGAAGTCGACGCGCAGGGTGTCGTCTTCAACGCCTGGTACCTGACCTACTTCGACGAAGCGTTCGCGGCCTTTCTGGACTCGCGCGGGCTGACCTATCAGAAGCTGCTCGATGCCGGCTTCGACACGCAGCTGGTCCATTCGGAGATCGACTGGAAGGCCGGCCTTCACTGGCAGGACGAGGTCCTCGTCGCCGTGTCCACCGCGCGCCTCGGGCGCACCAGTTTTGCGGTGGACTTCGAGGCTCGCCGGAACGGTGGCGAGGTGGCCTGCAGCGCGCGCACCGTCTACGTCGTGATCTTGCGGGATGGGGCAGGCAAGGGTGAGATTCCGCCGCTGCTGACCGGTGCACTGGGGCGGCCGGCGCCGCTCCGGCCCGAGTAGGCAAGCAACGGGCCGTTCACCAGCCTGCTAAGGGGCCATGCTGGCCCAGCGGCTGACCGGCGCGGCGGAGATCCTGGCCAAGCTGGGCGGCCAGTGCGCGCCGGAGTACAAGTACGACGGGGTCCGGGTCCAGGCGCACCGGACCGCCGATGGCCAGATCGAGCTGTTCATCCGGCGGCTGGAACGGGTGTCCGCGCAGTTCCCCGACGTCGTGGCGATCCTGGCGGCCGGGCTGGGGCCCGCGTGGCGATCGTGGAGGGGGAGGTCGTCTGGCCATGCGCTTCCCCCGGTTCACCGGGCGGTGGCGCGACGACAAGGCCCCTGAAGACGCCACCACCACCGACGAGCTGGCCGGGCTGTACCGCACCGCCCGGCGAACACCGGCCAGCACCTAAGGCCGCCGGGAACATCCGCCAGCTGCGATCCGGGTCTTTATCAGCCGTCATGGTGGCCGTCAGCCTCCTGATCGGAGGCCGCGGCTTCGGTCGGCTCCGGGGCGGTGGTCTGCCAGATCTCACGGATAGTCACCTGCAGCGCGCTGGCGATGGGGATGGCCAGCAGGGCTGCCACGAATCCGCCGAAAGTCCCGCCGATCCAGCTGCCGATGGACGCTCCGACCAGGATCGATACCAGCACCAGCAGCGGGTTGACCTTCACTGTGCGGCTCATCACAACGGGGTTCAGCACGTGATTCTCGATCTGGGTATAGATCAGGAATACCGCCAGCGTGATGATGCCCGCCGTCAGTGAATGGCCGGCCGCGAACAGCACGGTGGGTATGCCGGCCAGCGCGCCGCCGATCATGGGCAGGAAGTCCACCAGCGCCACCCACAGCCCCCACAGGAAGGGGTACGGAACCCCCAGGACCAGGAGGGTGACAAACACGACCGCCCCGGCGATGACCGATGTCGTCAAGTTACCGAGCATGTAGCCGGTGACGGAGCGATTGATATCGCGGGCGACCCGCGAGTAGCGTTCCGCGCGCGCCGGTGACATCAGCCCGAGCAGGCCGACGCGCATCCTGGGCCCTTCGAGCAGCAGCAGCAGCACGAGCACGAAAATTGTGAGCAGCGTGATGAGCAGCGTCGCGGCGCCCTTGCCCAGGCTCAAGGCTGGCTTCGCGAGGCCCTGCGCGAAGCTCACTAGCTTGGGCGTGTTCTTAGCTACCCACGTCTGGACATGATATTTGGACGCCAGGTGCCCGATCCAGCCCTTGCCGTGCTCGGCCTGCGTCACGTACGTCGGCAGTTGCTGGGCCAGGTGGCTGATGCCGTTGACCAGCGGGTAGCCGAACGCCACCGCCAGTCCGATGAAGACCACCAACCCCCAGATCGTCACTATGGTCACGGCGAACCCGCGTCGCTGGATCTTCCACCGTTGCAGGGCCACGACAAGCGGATTAAGGAGCAGGGCGATGAATCCCGCGACGACCATGATCAGGACGACGTCGCGCAGCCGGTAGAGCACCTTGCCCAGCAGGTAGGTGGCGACCACGACCCCGACTGTGGTCAGAATGGCGCGTAGCGGAATGCCCCTGGACTCCGCGGCCCGCCAGAGGCGCTCACGCCGGGTCTGCGGCGGCGGCAAATTGTCTTGCACCAGGCCATCATCTCAGCCGAGGATGGGCCGTCCAATTGGCCCGGGAATTTGCGGGAAGAGGCCCGGCGTTGCGTGCCGTGTCCTTCACCGAGCGGCGTAAATGTTGTCTGGTGCTCCTGGCCTGATGCCCCCCGATACGGCACGATCGACTCACGTAGCAGCCGGGTGCCGACGGCCGTGGCGGGGAAGGAGGGCCGGGAATGCCAATCGTGCAGGCGAACGGCATAGACATCAACTACGAGGTTCAGGGGGAGGGCGAGCCAGTCGTTCTCATCCCGTATCTCGCGGCCGACCAGGCGTGCTACGCATTCCAGACAGCTGACTACGTAAAGCATTTCACCTGCTTCACCGTGGACTTGCGCGGTGCCGGCCTGTCCAGCAAGCCGGAGGGCATCTGTACGACCGAGCTGTTCGCCGACGATATCGCGGCGTTCATGCAGGTAGCCGGGATCGACCGCGCATCAGCAGACGCTGGCCTTCCTGCACACTCATTCCGGGTAACCCCGCGGCCGGAGATTCCGATCACGGGGGGCCGCCCTCACGACTGCGGCCGGTCGATCGCGCCGGGACCGGCGCGCGCGGCGCCGCTTGACCTCCTCCTCCTCCTCGGCCAGCAGATCATCGGCGTCGGTCTCGATGAACAGCTTCACGAACATCGGATGCATGATGCCCCTCCCCGGGGCCGGTGGCGGTGCTCGTTGCGAGCCGTGCCCTTACCCGGTAGAGGACCGCGCGCGACCGTTGATACATTCCGCGAGCATTGTCATCCCGCACGATGTGCGCGTGGTGGCCTGGGGATCGTGGGGCGGGGGCTCAGGCCGCCGGTGGTCTGGGGCTGCCGGTGGCGGGCATGGTGAAATGCTCGCGCGGACCGGCGGTGAGCCAGGCGAAAAGGCGGCTGGATGAACAATCCCGCTTGGCGCGGGAAAGCCCGTCCCCGTCGACATCAATCCAGTTCGGTGGTATGGCTGTGGCCGTAGGCAGCCGGTGCGCTGCCGCCTGATAATTTGCCCGGAGCCCGTCCGCTGAGGTGCCCTTGCCCGGTCCGTTTGCCACCGCGACGGCCGTCCAGCCCGCGACGGCCGTCCGGCCCGCGACGGCTGCCCAGCCCGCGACAGCTGTCCAGCCCGCGACGGCTGCCCAGCCCGCGACGGCCGTCCGGCCCGCGACAGCTGTTTCGCCCGGGATGGCCGGCGAGTGGTCGGCCGCCATCCATCCGGGCTGGGACATCGGGGGAAACGCCAACGGCGGCTACCTGCTCGCGCTGGCCGCTCGCGCCCTGGCCGGCGCCACCGGGCACCCCGATCCGGTGACGGTCACCGGGCACTACCTGTCGCCCGGCCAGCCGGGCAGCGTCCGTATCGCCACCCAGGTCCTCAAGGTGGGAAAGCGCTTCGCCACCGGGACCGCGACGATGTTCTCCGGTGCCCGCACGGTGCTGGCCGTACTCGGCACGTTCGGTGATCTGTCGCAGGCCGAGGGGCCGGAGCTTATCGACGGCGCACCCCCGGGGCTACCCCCACCGCAGCAGTGCGTCCGCATCCGGCCGGCCGGCACGTTCCCGCCCCCGTTCATGGGCAAGGTCGATCTGCAGAGCGGGTCAGCCTCGGGGGAGGATGAACCTGTCGACGGCGCTGGCGAAGCCTTCCTCCTGGTTGGAGGCGGTGACCCGCCGTGCCGCGCGCTGCACCTCGGGGCTGGCGTTGCCCATCGCGATGCTCAGGCCAGAGTGGGCGAACATCAGCACGTCGTTTGGCATGTCGCCGATCGTGGCGATGGCTTGCGGCGGGATCCCGTACCTGACGGACAGGTCGCGGGCCACCGCGCCCTTGTTGGCGTCGGGGTGGGTGACGTCGAGGTAGTAGGGCTGGGACTGGGAGGCGGCCACATGGTCGCCGAACCGGTCGCGGGCGGCGGAGGCGGCGCGGGCGACCGCGTCGAGGTCGTCGCTGACGCCGACCAGTTTCGCGACGTGCGCGGTGAGCCCGTCGAGGCTGGTCATGACCTTCGGCTCAAACTGCACCGTCCGGGATTCCCGGGCCACGTGGGGGCCCTCCGGGTCGGGCACATACCAGTCCGGGCCGCGGTAGACCCAGGTGCCAAGGCCGAAGGACCTGATGAGACCGGCCACCGGCACCACAAGTTCCTCAGGCAGCACGCGCTGCTCAACCACCGACATGTCGGGGTTGACCAGCAGCCCGCCGTTGAAGGCGGCGATCAAGGTCGTGATGTTGAGCGGCTCGATCAGCATCGACATGCCCCTCGGGGGCCGGCCGCTGGTGATCGCGAACAGGATCCCGGCCTCGCCGAGCCTGCGCACCGCGCCGACAGCCCGGTCGGTCAGCACCTTGTCCGGTGTCACCAGTGTGCCATCGACGTCGGCCAGCAGCAGCCGGATCGCATCGGTCGCGGTCACCTGCGGCCTCCGTCCCGATGCGCGGGTGTGTCACCGCGCACCCGTTCTGCTGCCTGCGGATCAGCCAGAACCAGCGAGTGCCCGGCCCGGACCCGGCCTGTACTGATCCTATCGCCGAGCGTGCGAGCGTTATGCGGCCAGCCCGCCAGGGGGAGCCAATGCCGCATCGGGTCGCGCTTAGGGAACCCGCAGTTCTATCGGGTCCCTCTTAGGGAACCCGAAGTTCTGTCGGGTCCCCGGCCCGCCGCGATCACCCGGCGGGCCTGTCCGCCGGGAGCGAAGCGGGGTTTATCACCGGCGAGCAGCACGGCAGGGCTACCGGAATCGCGTGAATCTCGTGCGCCTCAAGCTGCGGCGCGAGGTCGGCGGCGGGAGCCGCGGCGGCGGGAGCCGCGGCGACGGGAGCCGCGGCGACGGGCGCGGGCGCAGCTTCGGCTGCGGCGGCGGCGGCCCTGAGTTCTGCCAGCCGCTGCCGGGATGGCAGCAGAACGATCGCGAGGATGACACCGAGACTGAAGATTCCCGCAGACACCGCAAAGGCCACGGTGTAACCGTGGGTGGCCGCGATCGCCGGCGCCAGCGGCCCCGTGTGGTGCGCGACGAGGTAGCTGGTCGTCGCGGTCAGCGCGATGGTGCTCAGCAGCGCCGTCCCGATCGATCCGCCGACCTGCTGCATGGTGTTGACCAGCGCGGAGGCTACGCCTGAGTCCTGGCGCGGGACGCCGGCCGTGGCCGTGTTGATGGCCGGGGCGAAGATCATGCCGAAGCCCAGGCCCAGGATGAGCAGGGCGGGCAGCACGCCGCCGGCGTAGCTGGAGGTCACGGTGAGCTGGGTCAGGTAGGTCATCGCGCCAAGGCCCAGCAGCATGCCGGTGGTGATCAGGACGCGCGGCCCGAGCCGGGGCAAGGTCACGATGCTGGAGACATTGGAGCTGAGCAGGATGCAGCCGATCATCGGCAGGAAGGCCAGCCCGCTGGTCACCGGGCTGTATCCCTTGACCTCCTGCAGGTAGTACGTGAGGAACAGGAAGATACCGAAGATCGCGATTCCCGAGAGGCCGACCGCGACATAGGAGCCGCCCCGGGTGCGGTCGAGTATCACGTGCAGCGGCAGCAGTGGGTGACTGCTCCGCCGCTCGGCGACAACGAATGCGGCGAGCAAGACCACGCCGAGGACTAGCGAGCCGATTGTCAGCCCGGCCGTCCAGCCGGCCGTCTCCGCATGGGAGAAGCCGAAGACGATGAGGAAGAGCCCGGCGCAGGCCAGTACGGCGCCCGGATAGTCCATCCGCGGCCGGATGGCCGGCCGGCTGCTGCGCATGAACGCCAGCGCTCCGGCTATGGCGATCGCGGCGAACACCAGATTGACGTAGAGCGTCCAGCGCCAGGACAGGTACTGGGTGAGCACCCCGCCGAGGATCAGGCCCACACCGCCGCCGCCGGCGGCGACCGAGCCGAAGACCCCGAAGGCCCGCCCCCGCTCGCGCGGGTCCTGAAAGGTGCTGACCAGGGTGCCGAGGGCGGACGGCGCCAGGATGGCGCCGAACGCGCCCTGCAGCGTCCGGGCCGCCACCAGCATCTCGAACGAGACGGCGGCACCCCCGATGGCCGAGGAGACGGCGAATCCGGCCAGGCCCGTGATGAAGACCCATTTGCGGCTGTACATGTCGCCGAGTCGGCCGCCCACCAGCAGCAGGCTGCCGAAGGCCAGGGCGTAGGCCGTCACCACCCACTGCCGGTCGCCGTTCGGGAACCCCAGCGCACGCTGGGCCGACGGCAGCGCGATGTTCACGACCGTGGCATCCAGGACCACCATCAGCTGGGCGACAGCCACCACAACCAGGACCAGCCAGCGCCGGTCGGCGGGGGCTGCCGGACGGCCCTGGGCGGCAGATGACATGGGATCTAAGCCCCTTCGCGTGGAGCGCGCTGCACGGATCGCTACCGGGGTCCGTGGCAACGATTGCCCAGTAATGCTGCTGGGGATCGCGGCCCCAATGCCGCTATCTCCAAGCCACGATAGGCATACCGGAAACGCCATGTCCACCTGCGCCGGGCCGCACATAACCTCCGGCCCTCGCGGGCAAACCGGATCCGGGGAGCCCTAAGGCACGACCACGAGGGGCACCGGTGAGCGGCGGGCGAGGCTGACGGCGACCGAGCCGACCACGCGGTGCATGGCATGCGATGAGCTCCCGACCACGATCACCACGCTGTCGCCGGGGTGGGGGTCGCCGATGTCCGCGGCGGCGGCGATCAGCTCGTCCGGGATCAGGCCCTGGCGCCACTCGAACCGCCAGCGCTCCTCGCGGTCGCGCAGCTGCTCGCTGGCCGCGGTGTGCAGCTCCCGCGCGATATCGTCGAAGTTGGCTTCCATCTCGCCCACGGCGCCCGGCGACAGCATGTCGACGCTGGGCAGGTGAGCGACGTACACGACCTCTATGCTGCCGGTCCGGCCGTGCAGCAGCCTGACCGCGGCGTCCAGCGCCCGGATGGCAGGAGGTGAGCCGTCATACCCGACGACGAGGTACAGGTTCCCGGCGGGCGGTGCGGTAGTGTTCATCGCCGCTAAGGCTATTCGGTTCCCCGGCACGGCGTCCCGGTATCCGGCATGCGGACGGCATTTCGGCCTGGCTCACCCGTCCTGATGTATCACAGCGGCCAGCTCTCCTGGCGGTAGCCCATGTCCCAGAACATCCACTCGTACCGGCTGGTTGTGCGGAAGTGCCGGTGTACCAGCGCGCGCTCGGCGGGCGCGAGACCGGGCCCCAGCCCATCGGTGATGGTGATGACGTCGCGGACGACAGCGCCGTATTCCTCGGCGGCGTAGGTGACGATCCATTGCCGGTAGCGCGGGTTGGGTGAGCCGCGCCGCAGTAGTTCTTTGCCTACCTCCCAGTAGATCCAGTAGCACGGCAGTACGGTGCCGACCCCTTCGGCGTAGGACCCGCCGCGGGCAGTGGCGAGCAGGTAGCTCGTATAAGCGAGCGTAGTGGGCGCTGGCTCGGCTGCCACCGCCGACGCCGGATCGATGCCAAGGTCGGCCAGCAACGAATCGTGCAGGGTCCGCTCGACGGCGATCACGTCGGCGGCGTGCCGGGCGAACATCTCGATTCCCGCGGTGTCCGGTGCCCGGGTGGCTATCTCCGCGAGTGCCTGCGCATAAAGCCGCAGGTACAACGCATCCTGCACCACATAGAAAGCAAAGGCGTCCTGCTTCAGGCTGCCGTCGGTAAGTCCGGCGAGGAACGGGTGCGCAAGGATGGCGCGGTAGATGTCGGCAGCGCCCCGCCACAACTCGTCGGTGAAGCGATCACTCATCAGGCGCCTCCCGCAGCAGCCTGGCGAGAACGGCCGCTTCGCTGATCTCGGGCCGCCTGGTCGCGGTCAGCAGCGTCACTCCCCGGCCCCACGCAAGCTCGCGCAGCTGCGCCAGCGCGCCGGCCCGTTCAGGCTCTGCCAGTTCCGCCTGGTAGCGGCGGCTGAATTCCTCGAAGCGCTCCGCATCGTGGCCATACCACTTACGCAGCTCCGTCGACGGTGCGATCTCCTTGCACCACTCGTCGAGCGCCGCCCTTGCCTTAGTCAGCCCTCGCGGCCAGATCCGGTCGACCAGCACCCGAGTGCCATCGCCCTGCGCCGGGTCCTCATAGGCCCGGCGCACCTGCACCTTGGCGTTCGCCATCGGCCGCCTCCTCGGGCTGACGCCCATCCTCGATCAAGTGAGAACTTCTGCATGTCCTGCGACACATCCAATCTGCGAGGCGATGACCGCGTCCGAAGAGCAGCCGCCCGGCCGCTCGCGCATTCCGCTCCCCGGGATCGATTGACCTTCCGCGCGGACCCTCAGCCTTTCGCGACGGTACCCGGATGCCTGGCGCCAGCCAGGGAGCGTTATCCATCGGCTTGAGCCTCCCGGATGGCCCTCTCGGTCGCAACGCGGCGTGATTCCCCCGACCGGAAAGCGAGGCGCGCCTGCGATTGAAAGGCACGCCAGCTTCGCTCCCAGTGCCCGTCACGCGGCTTGGTGAACGCGAACCTGCGGAGCAGCCCGGCCAGCGACTGCTCAACCTCGCGATCCACGGTGGCCCGCGATCGCAGCGACTCATACCAGGCCGCGTCCACCCAGTCGGCCGGACCCCAGATGCACACATCGATGCACTCCTGCGGGGCCGCTGCGGCCGCCGCCAGCTCGTCGTAGTCGCTGCTGGTGACGAGCTCGAGCTTGCGCTCGCGGCAGGCCCCCTCACAGCTCTCCTGCTGCCTCATCGCCCCGCAGCCGATGCAGCCAGGGATCGACAGGCGACGCGGCGACTTCACGGACTCAATATAAGCTCGGCGCCCAGTTTCCTTCTGGCTCCCGGCTCTCCCAGCTCGCACCGCCCGAATGCTGACTTCCGCGAGCCAGCAAGCACGTTGCCGGCCACCGAGCCAGATGTTGCCATCCACCGAGCCGGATAAGGTGTTTCAACGATCTTGGACAGCTTCTGGGTCTCGCGTCTGGCGGTGCCGCCGAACTGGATCGATACCGAGGTTGATGGTGGAACAGCCTTGGCCGGCTCAGCGCCAGGGCATGCTGACATCCCGGGCGCGGCCACGCGCAAGGTTGGAGAAGAGAATGGTTCAGGCCACCAGCCCAGGCGTTCCTGTGCGCGCTCACGTCGTCCTTGCCTCAGCCGATAGCGAAGCCTTTACGTCACTACGACGGCGATCAACCTCCCGGCGTGACCGGTACCGGATGGGCAAAGAGCTCCGGCGGCAGGTTCCGCGCAGATCCCTGGGCGATTGGTCCGCTCCGGCAGGCCGGCCGAACCCGGTGCGGCTGATCAGCGAGTCGCATCGCGGCAGGCTCGACTGGCTGATTCCAGTCAGAGTGGGCCGAATGGCTGCCTCACCATATGGATTTATGCGCGGCGCGGCGATCGTTATGGCCGAGGATGTGGCCGGGTTGCCGTGCACCGGTATCACTCCGGTGATTTGCGGTGACGCGCACATGGGCAACTTCGGCTTCTACGCCTCCCCGGAACGAGAACCTTGTCATTGACCTGAACGACTTTGATGAGGCGCACCCGGGCGGATGGGAGTGGGATCTTCGCCGGCTGGTCGCGAGTATCTGGGTCGCGGGCCGCCAGAATGGCGCAAGCGAGCAGGAGTGTGAATCGGCGGTCTTGCGGTGTGTCGCCGGATACCGCGGGGAGGTCGGGGATCTGGCCTCAACCGCGCTGCTGGCCCGGTCCTACCAGCGCCTCGACGTCGATCACTTGCACCAGAGCACGAGGGACAAGTCATTGCGGGCCGAGATCAAACAGGCCGCGGCGCGTGCACGCCGGGGAACCAGCGACCGGGCGCTCCCTAAGTTCACCAGCGAAAGGGACGGGAAACGCCGCATTGTTGAAGACTTCCCGCTGATCACCCGGCTCAGCTACGCCGAGGCAAACCAGGTCGCGCGGGGGCTGGACGAATATCTGGGCACCCTTGCGCCGCACTGGCGGCGGGCGCTGGGCGGCTACACGCTGATCGATATCGCCCACAAGGTGGTGGGCGTCGGCAGCGTCGGACTGCGCGCATACGTAGCGCTGCTCGAAGGCAGCAGCCCTGATGACGTTGTGTTCTTGCAGTTGAAGCAGGCGCGGCGGTCAGTTCTCGCCCGCTACGTCCACGGTGACTCTGCCTGGCACGCCCACCAGGGTCAGCGGGTCGTCGAATATCAGCAGGCATTGCAGACGGTGAGCGATCCGTTGCTGGGCTGGACGACCGTTGACGGGCACCAGTATTACGTGCGTCAATTCAGGAACATGAAAGGGACCGTAGCCCTGGACTCCATTGACGGCGCCGCGCTGGCGGACTACGCCGGGGTGGTTGGGCACCTGCTGGCCAAAGGTCACGCCCGGACCAGCGGCGCATCCATGATCGTCGGTTACGCTGGCCCCTCCGACCATCTCGACCATGCGCTGGCGCGATTCGCGCGGCTGTACGCCGACCAGACCGAGGCGGATCATGCGGCTCTTGTGAAGGCGGCCAACCGGGGCGTCGTGCCCATTGAACGTGGCCTATGAATCGCGACGAGCCGAGGGTGACGGCGGCCATGCCGTGGCTCGCGGCAGGCGACGTCCTTACCCCTCAGCCGTGCCTGCCCGTGCCGCGTCACCGTGGACGCCGGGCTCCGCACGGATCACGGTCCTCACTCGCCAGGGCGGTCCGGCTCGGGTAGCTCGGCCACCAGTTGCACGTTGCCCACGTCGATCCGGTCACCGGGCGCGAGCGGGGTCTCCTGCTCGATGTCCACGTCATTGACCCTGGTTCCGTTGGTGGAGTGCAGGTCCTCGATCGTCACATTCTGGTCGCGCACGCGCAGGATGGCGTGGCGGTGGGAGACCGAGGAGTCCTCGAGCCGGATCTTCGAGGTCCACCGGCGCCCCATAATCTGGTCACCGTGGTGGAGGTCGAACGTCCGCCCCGCCTCGGCGCCCCGCGTGACGCGTCGACCTGGCAGTCACCGAGATCCAGCCGCAGGGACAGCCGCCTCCCGCGGTCTCGGTCCCCCTCGCGGCGGCTGCCCGGTCCGTTGTCCTCCTCCGGGTCGGGCGTTTCCCATTCCGCGATGTCCGGGAGGGACCGGCCAGGCCCCGCCCCGGGCGGGCAAGCGCCTCCACCAGCAACCGCAGGCATCCCGGTCCCAGCACCGTGCCGCTCTCGACCAGGACCACCACCGCGGCGTCGGTGCGCGAAGCCAACCGGTTGAAACACGCCGGCGGGCCCAGCGGCTCGGCAGTCCCCCACTGCGGCAGGGTAGCCAGCGCCGGCTCGGCCGTCAGCGCCGCCGACAGCGCTGCATCCGGGCCGTCGGGCAGCAGCACCACCTGAGCGTCGCCCGCGCCAGCGGCTGGCAGCGACCGCACCGTCTCGACCAGGTGCACCGGCTCGGCGTGAGCGTGCACCCCGATCATGACGCCCGGCCGCATGGGCCAATGGTGCCCCCGCACGGGTTACCCGGCCGTCACCAACTCGTCACCGCGCCGGCACCGGCAGCGGGCTGACGAGCAGCGATCCCGCTGACCGATTCGAGCCAGCGGCTGAGGCCACCGCCTCGCGGCCTAGCCCACGTGGTGAGGTGCTGAGGACTGGTCCAGCTCCGGCCAGCAAAGGTGGGGATGCAGCAGCGGGGGGGACTCCGCTGGGTGGTACGTTCGGCGGCATTAACGGCAGGGACAAGGAGGGCAACGATGACCGCACCGCTCCAGGTGATCGCTTTGAGCTTCAGCCGCGGCGCCGGTGCTGAGGACAGAATCCTGGCCGAGGTCGACCGTCTGCGCGGCCGGGGAGTTCTTCGCCTGCTCGACATGCTCTTCGTGGCCAAAAGCCAGGACGGCACCATCGAACGGCTGACCGTCGGCGATGATGAGGACTTCGGCTCGCTCCTGGCGGTGGTCTTTCCCGTGGCGGCCGGCGCTCCGGCCGCGTCAGCGCCATCTGACGGGCAGGCGGCCTTCGACCCGGCCGATGGGCGGGCGCTGGCCGATTCTCTCGAGCCCGGGACCGCCGTGGCCTTCCTGCTCGTGGAGCACCGCTGGGCCGCCCCGCTTTTCGACGCGATCGCCGAGACCGGCGGCACGCTGATCGGCGAGGGCTTCCTGACCTCCGGGGCCGGGCTGGTGGTTGGAGCCGAGGTCGCCGCCCTGGAAGAGGCAGCTGAGGTGATCGCCCGGGCCCAGGCCGACGAGGCCGGCGCCCTGCTCGCGGCGGCGGCCGCCGGAGCCGCCGCGGCTGAGGCGGTAGCCGATTCCGAACGAATCCAGTCGGCCGCGGCCGCGGACGCTGTGCGGGCGCTGATCACCGCCGGGCTGATCGAGGAGGCGGCCGCCCACGAGGCGGTCACGGCATTGACCGCCGCCGGCCTCGTCGTGACCGCCGCCGGCCAGGCCGCTGCCGACGCCGTAGCCGAAGACGCTGCCACCGTCGAAGCCGCCGACGAGATGGCCGCCGAGTCCCTGGAAGAATCCCTTGCCACCAACGCCGCTAACGACGAGGTGGCCGCCGAGGCGACCGGCAAAGCCGAGGAACGAGTCAGGGCCGCGTCGATCACCCTCGCCGAGGCCCAGGTCCTCCGTTACCTCCCCGCACCGCTCCCCTTCTCCGTTATCGCCGACAAGCTGGGCATCTCCCGGTCGGCCGCCAAAGAGCGAGCGGAACGTCTCTATAAGAGGCTCGGCGTCCACAGCCGGCCCGAGGCGGTCAGCCGGGCCCGCTCCCTGGGCCTCATCCGCGGCTAGTTACCGATCGCCGCCCCGCGCCGGAAAAGCGGCGCCCGTCCCCGCTTGCCAGTACCGATGGCTACGGTCGCGTCATGGCGGCATGACCCGGCCGAAATGGGCGTCCTTCGGTCGGTTGACGGTCCTTATGCTGGCGGGCCGTCCAGGCGGCGGCCGTAGCGCGGCCGGCGCCGGGCCTGACCGAATGTTGGTCTGGCGGGCTGCGGTGGCCCAGGGGCGGCGGCAGGTGCGTTGGCAGGGATATCCCGGTCAACTTACGCCACCGTGGCAGTCAGTCTGGATCACCCTTGTGAGGTCTGCGTACTCTTGTGAGGTGGTGTGGGCGCTCCGATCGTTGTGCAGCGTGAACCTTCCCGGGCCGCATCCAGTCCACCGGCCCGGTAGGGACAGGCTTGTCTGCGGCGGATGAAATACGCGCTCAGGCGCTAGAGGTGGCCGGAGGCTGGTCACCGCCCGGCGCCCCTCAATCATGGCGCCTAACGGCCGCTCTGTTCGAGGCGATCGCGGCATGTGACGAGCTTCTGGAGCATCTCGCCGAACTGCCGCCTGATCGCCTGCCCGCGCTACTGGCGAGCGCGGCCATTACCTTCATGGTGCGACGCGACCGGCCAGTCCCGCTCGCCGGCTACATCCCCGAACCCGACGCGCCGCAGCCGCCCTTCGACGAGGGGTTCTTCCCCGCATTCAGGGCGTTCTGCGCGGCGCACCTCGAGGAGATCGTCGATGTCTGCCGCAGCCACCGGTACCAGATGAACGAAGTGGCCAGGTGTGCCCAGATCGCCCTCGGCATCGCGGCGACCAGCGCCGAATCTCCCGATCCAATCGTCCTGGTTGACCTGGGCACCGGGGCCGGACTCGGGCTGCAGCTGGACCACTATCGTTACCGGATCGGGGGTCGCACGTACGGCCCGTCAGCCGCCCGCCTGAGTCTCACGACCGAGGTACGCGGCGCGCACATGCCGCCGCCGGCCGAGCTGCCGCACATCGCCGGCAGATTCGGCGTCGATCTCAATCCCGTCGACCTCGAGGATCAGCAAGCCCGGGCGTGGCTGGAGGCCTGCGCGCCCCCCGAGGCATCCGCCTTGTCCCGGCTCGCCGCTGCCATTGACGTTGCCCGGCGGCACCCGGTGAGGATCGTCGCAGGCGATGTCATTGACGAGCTCCCCGGGATGCTGGCCCGCATCCCCGCGGGACAGCGCCTCATCGTGGTCGATGCTTATATGGCTGTGTTCCTCGCGGAGCAGCGCCGGGCCCAGATGGCCGGCATCCTCGCCGAGGCCGGACGGGGCCGCCCGGTGACGTGGCTGTCACTTGATCCACTGGTCCCACTCGGGCCGTCGGGCCGCGACAGCGTGCAAGGTCTCACCCTTCCTTCATCACTCGTCCGCGACTATCAGCAGGGCGGCGTCTTTGCTGTGCTGGGAGCCCGTACCTTCCACGGAACCACCGACCGCGGGCGCCTTCTCGCCCGCGCCCATCCGTCCGGCAGCTGGGTTGAATGGCTCAGTCCGTGAACGTTCCCTGAATTGTCAGTTCCGGCTCTCGCGCACCCATACCGAGATGCGCGCAGGTTCCAGCACTTGGTAGGTGACCGCGAGCAGCTCGCGGTGGACCTCATCGAGGTCGGCGGCGTCCTGCATACGGGCCGCGAATGCCGCGATTGTTTCCTCGGCGTCATAGTGGGCGCGGTTGAAGCGCCGATCCACTAGGCGCTGGACGCGGTGCCGGAGCGGATTGAACAGTGCGACAGCTGCCAACGTCGCCACGGCGACGGCCAGCGGTGACCTGAACGACACCACGGCGTGTGCCATGGTGACCACTGCGGCGTACACGCCAATCAGCAGTCCGGTAACGGCCGTATACGCCACCGTCCTGGAGATCAGCCGGTCAATCTCATACAGCCGGTACCTCAGGATCGCCACCCCGATGCTGATCGGCAGCGCGACGACACCGATGCTGAGAAAGTTGTTCAGCCACGCCCAGATCCCGGACGACACGCTGTAGCCCGGGACACTCAGGCCAGCGCAGATGACACAGATAGCGGCTCCGAACATCAGCCACTTCAGCTGCTGGCGCCGAAGGCCGGATGACCGCCGCCAGCTGAGCAGCTGGCGGACGGCGAAACCGACCCCCAGCACCACAGTCAGAACGAGGATGATGCTCTGGGCCACCGCGAGCCGGCCCGTAGGGTAGTCGACAATCGTCAAACCGCCGTAACCATCGATGCGGATCCGGTGCCCGCTGATGGCGTCGACGGCTACGGCGATCAGCAGGGCGAGATAACCGCCGCAGAGCAGGCCGTAGGCCCACACCGCCCATCGCCACCGCGGCGAGGGCAGGTGGCCATCGGGGAAGAGCAAGATCACCAGCGAGAACAACGCGAGAGCCGGTGACCACAGCTGATACAGCACGAGTCCGACCGGGCCAAGGGGGAGATCCCGCCCGAGGTGGTAGATGAGCAGCGAGTAGGCTCCGGCGGCAGTGCTCAGGAGCATGGCGGCGGCGATGCCGAGCAGGAGCCATCCGTTCGGGTTACGCGGCTGATGCCGGGCGACCAGTACACCGACCGCCGCAGTAGGTATCGCGATCATGATTGGCTGCAGCGGATATCCGGGCTGCCGGGCGAGGAAGGACAGCGCCACGAGCGCCGCGGCGAGCAGGAGCATGGCGCCGCCGGCCAGTGCGGCGGCCGACGGCTCGGCGGCCCGTGATCGCGCTGGTCATCGTGAGCCTATTTCCCGCTCGGGCGGCGCTGGGTGAACGCTGCGGTGACGGAATGCAGCATGCTGCGCACCATGGAGTTGTGCCACACGTAACCGGCGTTGCCCCACTGCCGTCGAGGGTCAATGCAGACGGTGCGCGTGTGCACGGCGGTCGGCAGCGCCCCGAGGTACGTCGCCAGCGCAGTCATCGTCTTGATCCAGAACTGATCTTCCTTCCGATGGCCGCCGAGGCTCATGGCCAGCTCGTAGAGCGGGTCGTTGGCCCGCATCAGCACCTCGGTCTGGACGACAGTAGGCGCACGCGCCGACGCTTCCCGGCCGCTGGCCTGGTCAGCGCGTTCGGCCGAGAACGTGATCCAGCCCGCGAACATGTGGCCCTGCGGAGTCATCAGGGTGAACGACTCATCGTCCGCATAGAGCACGAACACCCCGGTAGACAGCCTTACGCCGCCACCGACGCTCACGTCGAGCAGGGCCACGTCACCCGGGCTGAGGCTCGTCAGCGGACCTTTGAACCGATTCCCCTCCGGCCAGAACTCGCTAAAGTGCTCCTTCCACTCGGCGATCACGGTCCGTGGGGAGATATTCGGGCTCACCTCGATCCAGTACGTCTTTTTCCACATCTTCCCGAAGCCCTGGACCGGGCCGGTGAGGCGCCGGCGGCCACGTTGGACCCGCGAGAGCCACCGTCGGCCACGGTCAGCCGGTCGACTTTCGCCGCCCAGCTTGCGGCGTTCCGCGGCAGCGGCGCGTCAGCGCGCGTTCGCGTCCCCCGCCGCCATGCGGCGCCCGGCCTGCAGATCCCGCTCGGCCTGCCCGGCAGGGGGGATGCCTTCGGGTCCGGGGTGCTCCGTCATGACGACCCCCCTTGCCTCGCTGTGCCGGCGAGCGCCGACTGCTCGCTGTCGTAGATCGTGATCGCCTCGTCCAGCCTGGTCAGTTCGAAGATCTCCCGGTAGTGATGGCTCAGGCCGAACGCAGCAAGCTGCTGATTTTGCCGGTTGGCGCGGACCAGCAGGGTCACGAGCATGCCGATGCCACCGCTGTTCATGTACTCAAGACCGCTGAAATTGAGCACAAGCCGCCGGGCGCCCTGCCGGGCGGCCTCCTCGTACGCCGACATGAGGATGGCCTCGGATGCGGCCGTGACATCGCCGCTGATGTCGATGACCGCCGTAAGACGGTCGGCCTTGCGGATGTCCATCCTCGTCGCTGACTCATCCATCTGATCCTCCCCCTGGAGGTGTCTTAAGGTTTCCCGGGATGGGGGTGCCTGGGCAGCTCGCCTGCGCAGGCAGCCAGTTCATGGGCGGTGTGCTGCCGCGTCCCCGGCTCGCGGGCGTCACTGACTGGTCCCTGTCTCGCGGGCGTCACTGACTGGTCCCTGTCTCGCGGGAGAACCGGTTTGGATCGTGAGCCGGACGGTACGGTGCCCCCCCTCGGTGGTTACTTCCATGGCGTCGACCATGTGCCGGATGAGGAACAGTCCCCAGCCTCGCGGGCCCTGCTCGCCCTCGAGCTTGCGGGCAAGATCGGGCACTTCGGCGCGGCCTTCAGACCAGCCCGCGTCGTTGCGGCCGCCGCGGTCGGTGATCGTGACGGCGACCTCGGCGCCCGACTCGAAGACCTCAATGTCGACGGTCAGGTCCGGGCGGCTGCCATTGCCATGCTCGATGGCGTTCAGCGTCGCCTCGGCGACCGCGGTCTTGAGCTTGTTCAGCCGGTCGGGCGGCAGGTTCAGCGCCGCCACGCTCTCGGCGACCTGGGCCAGCGCGATGCGTTCATTCCCCGGCACACTCGCCAGTGCGAATGAGGCCAGCCGCCGCGGCGCGGGATGCGCGGTCGAACTCATCCTGTACCGCCAGAATGCACGGCAGTAGCGGTCCGCTCGAGCGAGAGCAGGGTGATGTCGTCTTCCTGCTCATGACCGGGGCCGGTGAACGCATCGAGCTCGGCCAGGCACAAGTCGATCAGAGCCTGCCCGGAGGCGCCCTGGCCGACGAGCGCGGCGACGCGGCGGAAGCCGAACATCTCACGATCGGCGGCGTGGGCCTCGGACAGCCCATCGCTGTGCAGCAGAGCACAGTCGCCGGGCCGGAAGGTGAAGCTCTTTTCCTCGTAGGTCATGCCGGGCATGAGCCCTAGCGGCATGCCTTTGGCGCGCAGTTCGGCCACGCCGTCGGCGGTGCGCACATAGGGCACGTCGTGCCCGGCATTGGCGAACGTGACCTGGCCGCTGGCGTCGAGGACGAGGGCCAGGCAGGTGACGAACATGTGCGCCGGAGTGTCCTGGCACAGCAGGTCGTTGACGTTTTCCAGAACGGCCGCCGGGCTGACCAGCCGGGGCGCCGCGGCCCGCAGCAGTGCATGCGTGCTGGCCATTACCAGCGCCGCGGGGACGCCCTTGTCAGTGACATCGCCGATCACCACCATGACCCGCCCACCGGATAGCGGAATGAAATCGTAGATGTCTCCGCCCACCGTCAGAGCCGGCCGGTAGAAGGCGGTGACCTGCCAGCCAGGCAGGTCCGGTTGCTCCGTGGGCAGGAACTGATGCTGAATGATCCGGGCCACCTTCAGCTGCTGATCGACCCGCTCGCGCCGCAGGGCCTCAGCCTGCTGTTCGCGAACCAGTTGGCCGACGCGGATGGCAGGCGCTGCGTACTTGGCCAGCGAGTTCAGCAAGCGGCGATCATCCGTCGAGTAGTCCCGCTCTGACAGCCGTGGCCCCAAACTGAGCATCCCGATCGGGGCGCCGGCCGAGATCAACGGGACGACCAGCACAACGCCGGCGTCCTTGAGCGCCTTCACCGCTGGCGACTCGAAGCCGAGCTCACGGACATCGACAGCCCGCGCCACGTGCATCAGGTAGTCGGCCAGCGGATCGTCGGCAGGCAGCTCAATCCGTGGCTCTATGACCGCTCCCTCGGGCAGAGCGAGCCGAGCCAGGGGGTTCTCCTCACCCCGGCGGCTGAACCACGCACGGAGCCGACGCTGCCCGCTAGCGCGCCCGCCGCGACGGGCGGCAGAATGGAGCGGGATCGGCTGCGGCCGGACCCCCTTCACCGAACTGGTCAGCAGAGAACGGATCCTTGGCCATGGAGGTCGCCGTCTTGACTGCTTCCTGCATAGCCAGGTCGGTCCTGTTCACCTCCCCGGGCATTCCCCTCCCCGATGGCCACGTCGTATCAGGGCAATACCCGTCAAATCCAGTATCAGGGCAATACCCGTCAAACCCCCGATACCAATCGTTGTGGGTCAGCGTACTCTGCCAGCGCATTTTGTGATAGCCGCAGGCCGGCGCAGCATTCCGGTGAGCATCCCCATCGGCATCTAGTTCGCCATGGGCGCACGGCCCGAGTAGCTCCTGGCGGGGCTGAAGGACTGGATGAGCGCGCACAACGCCATCATCATGGCCGTCCTGTGCCTGATCATCGCCGTCAAGCTCGTCGGCGACGCAATCAGCTCCCTGACCTAGGGGCACCGCCACTCGACGATGCGGAGAGCTAACCGGCAGCGTGGCTTGCCCATGTGCTGAAGGCGGCGAACGCCTGGATCGCGGCTTGCCGAGCGAGCTGCCTTTCTTGCTTGTTGTTGACGTACCGGTCGGCGAGCTGGCCTAGGTCACGCCACATCGGCTGAGTGCGGTCGCCGTGGCCGTCGAGGAACCTCACCGGCACCGGGCCGAGCCGGGCTTCGATGTGACGCCGCAGTACCCGGCCGCCGCCGCCGAGGGTTGCCCCTTCGTTGACATCCTCCCCGCCCTAAAGGACGGGGATTCCAGCGGTCACCCGCTGGGGTTCCTGTTTCACTGGCGACCGCGCCCGGGTTGCCCCGGCCCGTCTTACACCGCCTCCGCAGGCAGCGACCGCCAGCCCGGCGGCCAAAGCGATGTTCTTCGCGGCGTTCACGTCCCGCTGATGCGCGACGCCGCACCCCGGGCATACCCACGAACGAGTGCCCAGGGAAAGCGACGCGAGCAGATGCCCGCACGCCGAGCACGTCTTGGAGGAGGGGTACCAGCGGTCCACGACGGCCAGCTCGCGCCCGTACCGTTCGGCTTTGTAGGTGAGAAACGCGCGGAACTGCGCCCACCCGGTGCGGCTGATCGCCTTGGCCAGCGACCGGTTGCGGACCATCCCGGAAACGTTCAGGTCCTCCACCGCGATGCCGTCGAACCGGCGCACCAGGTCGGTGCTGGTCTTGTGCAGGAAGTCCCGGCGCGCATCAGCGGCCCGGGCGTGCTGCCGGGCCACCTTCACCCTGGCTTTGGCCCGGTTCGCGGAGCCCCGCTGGCAGCGGGCCAGCCGCCGCTGGTACCGCTTGAGGCGCCGCTCGTGGCGTTCCATGTGCCGCGGGTGGGGGATGTGCTCACCGGTGGACAGGACCGCGAAGTCGTTCAGGCCGAGGTCCACGCCGGCCGTATGGCCGGTGGCGGGCAGCGGTGCCGGGTCTGGCACGTCGACGTGGAAGGTCACGAACCAGCGGCCGTCCGGGTCACGGGACACCGTCACCGTGGACGGGTCCAGGGTCGCCGGGTCGATGTCCGGCCAGGACCACACGAACCGCAGCGGGGCGCTGGTCTTAGCGAGCGTCAGCTGCCCGCCGCGCCAGCGGAACGCGGCCCGGGTGTAGGTGGCGGACTGCTTGCCGCCGCGGCACTTGAACCGCGGATACCGGGCCCGCCTGGCGAAGAACGCCTCGAATGCCTTGTGCTGGTGCCGCAGGGCCTGCTGCAAGGGAACCGAGGAGACCTCGTTCAGCCACGCCAGGTCCGGGAGTTTCTTCATCGCGGTCAGCGCCGCGTCCGATTCGCGGTACGAGGTGCCCTTGCCTTCGGCCTCGTAGCGGGCGTGCCGGGTGGCGAGGGCCCGGTTCCACACCACGCGGACGCAGCCGAACGTGCGCGACAATATCGCTGCCTGTCCCGGGTCGAGGTAGGCCCGGACCTTGTACGCCGTCCGCACACCACTAGTTCACTACATGGGTCCGACATGAGTAAGCGCACCGTCAGGCCATGTTCTCCGATTCATCCCCGCCCTGAACGACGGGGCTTTCTCGGAGGACCTTGGTAACGTAGAGAGTTCCCCACACCGCGCCAGGACTGGCCGGGGTGGGCAACCCGGCAGCTTCGGGCAGTGATGTGCCGGTCACGCCAAGATCGGTTAGATCCGGGGCCAGTGCACCCAGGCGCTGCCGCGCCGCCCAGCCGACCGCTGACGGCAGTTCCTGGTGACCCAGCATCCGCTCCAGGGGTGCTCGAAATCGCGATAGTGCCGGTTCAGCTGGAGGAGCGCGAAAAGGGCACGCCCCGGCGGCTGACCGCCGATTGCCGAACGTCCGGCAACTCTCGCGTTGGGTGACGTTGGACCCTGCTTTCCCGGCCATCTGGACCGGGTTTTCCCGGTCATTCTGCTCTAAGCACCAGGATGCACGCTCCGTAGGGTCAATCTAACAGAGAGCGAAATATGGCTTTTCTCTGGACTGGGGAAGGCAAGATGTTGAAACTCAACAAGCTCATTGCAATCCCGGCCATCGCACTTACCGCCGGGCTCGGGGTCGCTGCATGCGGCTCTGTCAAGACTCCCGCTCTCGGCCTTAAGCACACGCTGACCGCGTCGGCCGCTGCTCCGGTTGCTACCAAGACCACGCACTCGGCTAATCCGAAGCCGGTTGCAACAGGTCCTGCTGCCGCACCAGCACCGAGCCAAGCTGCTGTTCTGCCGACAGTCTCAACAAACAGCGCGATCAGCAGGGCGCGGGCCGTAAAGCCATCCACAATCGATCTGTCGGCCGATGGCAATGGCGACCTGAACGGGCTTACCTGGTCGTCGTGGACGGCGTACAGCGCTGAAGGCTCTGGCTCCTTCAACGTGAACAACTGCCAGCCCAACTGTGCACAGGGCACCACGGTAGACGTCCGTGTCTCGGTAGCCCTATCTGCTCCGACGAGCGGCAGCAGTCCCTACTTCACCGCGATGACGCTGACGGACAGCTCCGGCAACACCAACACTTACGCCGCCGGCTCTAACGGCTCGCTGAGCGTTGTCTCTGATGCCCTGTACATCGCTGACGAGGTACCGGCCGCAACGCAGCCCGCACCAGCTGGGCTGACTGACTGTGGCCGGGGCGCGTTCGCGACGGCAGACACTAGCTGCCCGTTCGCGCTGAACGTCGCGGCAGATTAAGCAGGTAGCGGCCCGGGCTACGCCAACAGCCCGGTGGACTGTTCCGGCGGGGAAAGCCGGACGGGCAGACACACGGGCAGGCAGGCCAGCGGACATACGCCACCGGCCTGCCTGCCCTGAATGATGTCCTAAGCGGCTTCACCAGCCGCCCGTGGTGTTCCGCCGCTGATCAGCAGCCGTCGTATGGCGCCCAGTTGGACTGGCCGCCCGCGGCGATCGCGTTGTTGAACACCTGGTTCTGCTGCGCCACGCTGGCGTGGCCGAACGACGAGGGGGAACCCCCGTAAGCAGCCCAGGTCGACGCGCTGAACTGGTAGAGGCCGTAGTGGCCGCTGGCGTTCATGACCTGGCTGTTGCCGCCCGATTCGCGGGCGATCACGCACGACTGGAATCGAGCCGCTGCCGGAATAGGTCGCCGCGCGAGCGGCCTTCGGGGCAGTCCGCACGGTCACGCGCGCCCTGTAGGTCACGCGCGAGTTGTGGGTCACGTGGGACACGTGGGCCATGTGCGCCTCGTGCGCCGCTGCGGCGTTCCGCGCCACGGACATGAGCCGGGCGGACGAGGAGTCCGTCTGAACGGCGGTCACCGCGTGCTGCGCGGTCGCCGCGACGGTTGCTGCACCCGCGGGTGCAGCCTGCGCCGACAAGCAAAGCCCCGCGGCGGCCAAGCCGATCAGCGTGGGCGCGGCGGCCATTGTCAGCCGGTGCGGGCGTCGGATGTGTACATGATTTCCTGGGTGTCCCATAGGATTCCTTACCGCGTAGGGCGCGCTCACGGGGAGGGCTGCACACGGTGCTTTTTGAGGGCACCTGGATGCGCACAAGCCTTCCGAGCGCCTAACAGTCCCCGAGCATAAACGGATGATCACAAAACGGTAAAGGGTGGGTAAAGCGACTCCCAGGGCCGGGTTCTACGGCGCCCTGGTGGGGGCGTGACGTCGGCCGCGCCGCCCGAGCCCGCGAAACCGGGCTCGGCCGGGGCCCAGCGACGCGATCATGAATGGCCGCTGACCTGCACACCAGCCGGCCGCAAGCCGCCGGCCCGGACCGTCCTGGCGGGTCACAAAAGGCACAGAACGGGATGAACGCGTCGGATTGCTATAGTTTCTGTGTGTTACCGGCGGAGTGATCTAGATTACGTAAATTGCGGGACGCGCTGGCGTGGTAATGGCAAGGCGGAAGCTAGCCAAGGGGTCGTTTCCTGGCCGGACCCTCCGTCCCGCTGCTATCAGGCACCGGTCACCTTGCGGGTCCGAATGAACCGCTTGCGCTCGTCCGGCTCCGACTCCTGAACCTTCCGGATCGGGGCGGCCGATGGATCGGGGCGGCCGGGCAAGTGGTCTCGATGCTGATACTGTCCTCACTTGCGCGCGGCAAGCCCGCTAGGCACGGGCTGTCTACTGCAGCGCGGCGCGGGCGCTTTGCAGGTCATCGGTGGCAATGACCACCTTCACGCGCCCGAACGTGGTGTAAGCAAGATCGACGTTGACGTTAGCGTCGGCGAGCTGCCGGGACAGCTCGCCGAGAGCCCCGGGCCGGTCCTCGATCTCGAACACCAGAACCTCACGCACGTCGGCGATCCCCATCTCGGCGCGTTCAAGCGCTGCCCGGCATCTGGCCACGGCCTCATCGTCCAGGAGCAGATGGACGACACCCCTGCCTTCGCCGGTGAAGGCCGCGAGGCCACGGATGCTGACGCCGGCTTCGCCGGCGACCTCGCCCAGCCGGGCCAGTTCACCCCGCCGGTGTTCAAGAATTACCGTCATGTCCTTGGACATCGCATCCTGGACCTTCCCACCGTGTCCGGCACCACGGCAACCTTCCGGTCACCGGGCTCGGCGCCATCGGTCCGACAGGCGAACGACCGGGCAGCTCGGCGTCCGGGTCACGCCGTCGAGGGCTCAGACCCGGGGTGACTGCCAGCCTGCCCAGATCGTCGATATGCCGTGCCTCCGTGCGCGATGATGTGATTGGGCCCGGCCACTCGCGCCGCCGGCGAGATGCCGGGCAAGTCCCGCAGCGCAGCAGGCGCGATGGCCGCCTTGCCAGGTTCGGTCTGTATCAGAATGTACGCGGCGATCAGGTGGCCCACCCAACGTTGCGGGACCATTCAACGCCATCACGGTCACGGATCCCAGCCCGGGCGCCTTGGCGGCAGCCGCGCCGGTGGCCCCGGCCGGGTCGGTTCCGTGGCGCTCGGCGCCAGTGTCGGGTGAGGGGTTCCGGTGCCTGTCGTGGTCGCCGCCGTGGCTGGTCACACCGACATCAGCCCGTGCCGGGGGAAGATGGCGTTGCGGGTGGCCATGATCGCCTGGTCGATCGGCCGGCCTGGGTCGTAGCCGGTTCCGAACGGCTCGAACACCGCGGGTGCCCCGTCGGTCATGTGCCCGGGTGCGGTCAGGCCGGTGCGCTGGGCGACGTACTGCCGCCACGGGGCGGGGGTCGGCGTGTCTGGGCCGATCGGCTGGCCGGCGGCCTCGGCGAGCAGATGCGTCCAGGACCGCGGCACGACGTGGACCAGGTCATAGCCCCCGCCGCCGGTGAGCAGCCAGCGCCCGCCGGCCACCTCGTGGGCGAGCGCGTGGATCGCGGCCTGGGCGGCGCGCTGCGCGTCGATGCTGAGCTCCAGGTTGGCCAGCGGGTCCAGCCGGTGCGTGTCGGCCCCGTGCTGGCTGACCAGCACCTGCGGCCGGAACTGCCGCAGCAGCGGCGGGACGATCGCGTCGAAGGCGCGCAGCCAGCCGGCGTCGCCGGTGCCGGCGGGCAGCGCGACATTGACCGCGGAGCCTTCCGCGCCGGGCCCGCCGGTCTCGCCGGGCAGGCCGGTGAACGGGAACATGGCCGCCGGGTGCTCGTGCACGCTGATCGTCAGCACCCGCGGATCGGGGTAGAACGCGGCCTGCACCCCGTCGCCGTGGTGCGCGTCGATGTCCACGTAGGCGATCCGCTCGGCGCCTTGGCCCAGCAGCCAGGCGATCGCGATCGCCGGGTCGTTGTAGACGCCGAACCCGCTGGCGTGATGGGCCATCGGGTGATGCATGCCGCCCGCGATACTGGCCCCGTGCCCGGCCACCCCCGACCAGACCGCGCGGGCCGCGGCCAGGGTCGCCCCGGTAATCAGCGCCGACGCCTCATGCATGCCGGGAAACACCGGGTTGTCCCCGGTGGCCAGCCCCAACGTCCGCGCGTAGCGGAACTGGGTCGCCTCCAGACCGCGGGCACCCAAGTCCTCGGCCCAGCTGCTGACCGTCCGCACCGCCGCGATATACCGGGCCTCATGCACAAGCTGCAGGTCTGCGTCGGTGGCCATGGCCGGGACGGCTACGGTCACACCGGGCTGGTCCCACAGCCCGAACTCGTGCGCGAGCCGCATCGTCAGCTCCAACCGCACCGGTGCCAGCGGATGGCCCGGCCCGAAGTGATAGTCAGTCAGCCGCTCGTCCCAGGCCACATGCAAGGTGCCGGTCATCTGCCACAACCTCTCTGTCTCACCGGCGCGGCCCGGGAGCAGCCCCGGCGACCCCGGCAGGTATGCTGCCCGCTGGCCAGTACGCGGTGGTCACCCACCTCGGACCGTTCGGCCAGCTTGCCGGCGCTGTCAGGAACCTGCTGAACTGGGCGGCTGAACGTGGCCTGGCGTAGGGCAAGCCGCGCGTTCTTCGGGCTGATCAGTGAGGCGGTGTGGTGGGTCACCATCCGCGGCAGCACGCTGGTGCGTTATCACCTGGAAGCCTATGACGGCGGGCCGGGAAACCGGCCTTCAGAAGAGCGCCAGCGGGTCGGGAAACCTTGGCGGGGGCTGCGCTATGCCATCAGCCCGCTGCGGACGGACTGCTGACCTGCGGCAGTTCCGACGGGCCCGGTCCGGCGTGACCGGGAAAGAAATGCTGCGTGCGGTTCCGGCTCAACTCGCTCGACATGCCTACGCCTACGCCAACGCCGGATTGCTCCCCTTGCGGAGGAAAGCCCCGGCAGCGCCGAGATCCCCTGGCCTGGCGAGCGCTGGGACCCTGCGTGACCGGCCGGCCCTGTGACATCACATGATCACGACCGAACATGGGCGTCTTCCTGCTTCCACTTCGAAACCCGCCCAGATACCGTCGGACTGCGAGCCCGGACCGCCGATGGCCGGAAGGTCAGCATCGCGCAGGCCCATCCCGACGAGGTCAGCGATGCCCTGCTGGCCTTCCCCCAGCGAAATAGTCAAGCGAGTGGGGGAAGCGCCTCGACCTTACCGAATCTCCCGGACCCGCAAACCGGCCGTTCGGCTTCCCCTGAAGGAAGGACTGTCCTAATGTCCCATCACCTCGATACGCCTCTGGCGAGCCAGAACGGCCAGCTCTACATCGACGACCTGTACGTCTTCCAGGGCGACGGCTGCACGGTGTTCATCATGGACGTCAACTCCAACGTCAACGGCCTGTATTCGGAGCCTGGGTTCCATCCGGAGGCGCGCTATGAGTTGAAGGTGCACCTCGACGGAGCGGACTTCGAAGCCCTCACCTACCGGGTGTCGTTCGGAGAAGCCGACTCCGGCGGGCGGCAGGCCCTGCAGCTGCACGCGCTCACCGGCGACCAGGCGCGCGGGGACTCCGCAGATGGCGAGCTCGTGCTCGAGGGCCGGACCGGCGAGGCGGCCAGTGGGGCCGGCACCGGATCTGGGCCGGGCGGATCGCCGATCCGTTCTATATCGACCTGTCGCTGCTCGCCATCGTCAACGGGGCGGTGGCGAAAGGGACCGCAGTGGACCTGTCCGGATGGCGGCCGGAGAACGCGAAGAACAGCTTCGCCAACACCCACGTCGACTCCATCGTTCTCGAGGTTTCCCACCAGCACCCGCAGCTGCGACCCGGCGCCCGCACCGGCGTGTGGTGCGCCACGAAACTTGCCACCGACGCGGGCGGCTGGCGGCAGATCAACCGCTTTGGGCATCCCATGATGTGGCCGATCTTCTGGCCCAACGACACCGACTTCTCCAACCCCGCCAACACCCGGCACCCGGCTGAGGACTTCGAAGCCGCGGGCAAGTACATCGGCGAGCACGTCGCCGCCGTCGTAGCGGCCACCGGGACCTCGGGCGACCCCCAGGCCTACGGCCAGACGGTGGCCCGGGACCTGTTCCCCGACGTCATGCCCTACGTGGTCGGGACGCCCGCGACGTACGGGTTCGCCGCCCTTAATGGCCGGACGCTGGCCGACAACGCACCCGAGGTGATGCTGTCCCTCGTCGCCGGCACAGCCGTGCCCTCCGGGCTGAAGCCGTCCGTATCCGAGCATCAGCGGGACAGGAACTTCCCATACGTCGTGCCAGCGTGACCAGCCCTCGGCACGGTCTGGGCCGCTCAAACGTTCACAGGTCGGGAAAGGAGCGGCCGGGGTTGTGCTCGGACAGCACGGACACCGGCCCGATGAGGCTCTTGTCCGGTTCCCCGATGACCTCCTCGGTCTTGCCCTCGTAGTCGTACTTCCTCAGCACGTGCTTGATTGCCTCGAGCCTGGCCCGCTTCTTATCGTTGCTCTTTACCACCGTCCACGGCGCGTGCTCGGTGTCGGTGTAGTGGAACATCGCCTCCTTGGCATCGGTGTAGGCGTCCCACTTGTCGAGCGACTCGATGTCCATCGGGCTCAGCTTCCACTGCCGGACCGGGTTGACCCGGCGGATGATGAACCGCGTGCGCTGCTCCGAGCGCGTCACCGAGAACCAGAACTTCGTCAGGTGCAGCCCGGAGCGGACCAGCATGCGCTCGAACTCCGGCGCCTCCCGCATGAATTCGCTGTATTCCGCGTCCGTGCAGAAGCCCATCACCCGCTCCACGCCCGCCCGGTTGTACCAGGAGCGGTCGAACATGACGATCTCGCCCGCCGCGGGCAGGTGCGGCACGTAACGCTGGAAGTACCACTGGGTCTGCTCGCGTTCGCTCGGCCTGGCCAGCGCGACCACCGTGGCGCCGCGAGGGTTCAGGTGCTCGGTGAACCGCTTGATCGTGCCGCCCTTGCCGGCCGCATCGCGGCCCTCGAAGACGATCACGATGTGCTCGCTGGTGGACTTGACCCAGTTCTGCAGTTTGACCAGCTCAACCTGCAGCGGGCGCTTGAGGTACTCATACTCCTCCCGCGTCATCTTCTCGGCGTACGGGTAGTCCTCGCGCCACGTGTCGACCACCCGGCCGTCCGGCCAGCGCAAGACTGGGTCATCGTGTTCGTCGTCGTCGTCGACGCTCAGCCCCGCCATAAGGACCGGATCGGACGCCCAGTCCTCCGGCAGCGCATTGAACGCAGAAGCGGATTCACTAGTCATGTCCCTAGCACAGCACCTTGCCGTTCTTGAAGTGAATAGGCCGCGCCGTGCGCTCATTGTGCTGCAGCAGGGTGCCGATGCGGCTCGCGCTGCCTGGCCTAGCGGACGCCTGTCGGGGCTGCTGATCGTTCCCGGGGCGGCTGCAGCACGGCTGAGCCGAGCCACCGGCTGGCCTGCAGGGCGAGTTCCACGTCGTGGCGGTTCCCGGCGGCGGGCCGGCCCAGGCTCTCCTCGGCCTTGCGGATCCGGTACTGGACCGTGTTCTTGTGCAGCACCAGCTGCTCCGCGGTCGCCTTGTAGCTGCCCCCCGATTGCAGGAAGGCCAGCAGCGTGTCACGCAGCCGGGCGTGATGCTCATCGTCGGTGGCCAGGCTGCCCAGCGTGGCCAGCACCCAGGCCCGCAGCAGGTCCGAGCTCGGCAACCGCGGGACCATCGATGTCCACCTGCGGATTCTTGCACAATCCGGCGAGCATGCCGAGATGCAGCTGGGGCGGACCTCGGATGAGCCGGCCCTGGCCCGGTCGTCAGGCCGCGGACGGCCGCGTTCCGGTCCAGTTGACCATCAGCCGGCCCCGGCCCGGGCTTGCGCCCGCAGCGGGTCACCGGGCGATGTGCCCCCGGACCAGGCCGCCAGCCGCTCGCCCTGGGTGCCCTGGCCGGCGCCCGGCGGGGCGAGCAGCAGCA
>CAWELT010000037.1:0-75781 GCA_963809975.1 uncultured Actinomycetes bacterium | reverse complement strand
GGCGCAGGCCCTTGGGAGTCGGCCGGAAGCCGGCCTCCTCCAGTGCCTTGGCCAGCGGCGAGTCGTATACCCCGCCGCCGTCGGCCCGCTCCACGGTGAGCCGGCCGAGCGCCCCGGCGCGGACCGCAGCGGCCAGCGCCGCCGCGGCCGGCCCGAGCTGCTGCGGGTCATCGGTCCACGACAGCAGGGTGCGGCCGCCGCGCTCCACGTACAGGACCAGCTCACCGTCGGCCAGGATGACCAGGGCTCCCGCCTTCCGGCCCGGCCGGTGGCCGCCGGCCGTCTCGTCCGGACGCGAAGGCCACGCCAGCGACGCTCCGTACGCATTAGCGGGGTCGGCGGCCGCGAGCACGATCACCTGGGCGCGACGTGCCGCTCCCTCGCGCCCGCTGCCCCCAAACCCGCCGACCCGCCCCGCGCCCGCCAGCCCGACACCGCCGCGGCCCCGTCCAGGCACGCCGGCCCCGTCGGGCACACCAGACCCGCCAGACACGCCGGCCCCGTCAGGCACGCCAGACCCGCCGCCCTCGCCGGCATGAGTGGCCCCGTTCGTTCCGTCGGCCCCGTCCCGTTCGTACTCCCACAGTTCGGCGGACACCCCGTCCCCTCCGGACACCCTGCCCCCGTACGCCGCTCCGTACGGGACCGGACGTCCCCGGGTCACGCTGCTCAGGGTCTCGTCCGGGCCGGACGGCGGCTGCGCGAGGGCGCGCATCCGGTCCACCGCGCCGGGGACCGCGAACTGGGCCGCGCCGAGTCCCTCGACGAAATATCCCCGGCGGGCCCGGCCTGCCTCCTCCATGGCCCGCAGCACCGGGTACACCGCCGCGAACCCGCCTGCGATCCGCTCCGCCGCGACCGCGCCCTTGGTCAGGATCCCGTACCGGTCCAGCAGCGACTGGGCCAGCGCGTGCGCGTACATCGTCGCGTCGCGGGTGTGCGGCGGCAGCAGCGACCACCGGCCGCTCACGTTCGGCGGCCCCGTCCGCGACGGCGTGACCGGACGGCCGTAGACGGGCCGCCGGCTCGCCTGCCGCAGCCCGCGGCCCCGGCTCGGAGCCGCGGACGGGCCCCCGCGGCGCGGCTGCCCCCCGCCCAGGACCGTCCGCAGCGGCCCGAGCGTGTCGTTGGTCAGGAAGCCTGCCCACAGCAGATCCCAGATCGCCGCGGCGACGTCCGTGTCGGACGGCGCCTTCGCGATCCCTTCCGCCGCCGCGAGGTGAGCGGTCACCCGTTCGTGCAGCATGCGGAAGAACACCGCGCCGCCGTCGGCGAGGGCCGTGAGAATCGCCTCGTGCAGCGGCGTCATCGTGATCTCCGACGGCTCCGGGAACAGCAGCGGCGCCGCTTCGGCGGGCGCGAGCACGAGCCATCCGTCGCCGCCGGGCAGGCCACCCGCCCCGGTCCAGACGACCTCCCCCGCCGTGGTCAGCTCGTCCAGCATGGCGGGGGAGTAGCCGGGCACGCGCCCGGGCAGCACCAGGGTCTCCAGGGCGGACGCGGGCACGAAGGCACCCGCGAGCTGATCGAGGGCGTCGAGGACTGCGCCGGGGCCGGTCATGCTGGCGAGCACCCGGGGCCGCGCCGGATACCCGCCGGGGCCGCGCCCCGTGGCCGCCTCGATGGGCCGGACTCCCTGCCAGGCGGGAAGCAGCCGGGCCAGGGCGACCGGCGGGGCCGGCTCGACCTCTTTCCGCAGCCGCGCGAGGCAACGCCGGCGCAGCAGCCGCAGCACCTCGGCGTCACACCATTCGGTGCCGCGCCCATGTGGCAGGAACTCACCCTCCACGACCCGGCCGGCCGCCGCGAGCCGTCGCAGGGTTCCCGCCACCACCGCCACGCCCAGTGCGTAACGCGATGCGACCGCATCCGTGCCGAACGGCCCGTGCGTCCGTGCGTACCGCGCAACCAGGTCGCCGAGCGGGTCAGGCACCGGTTCGGTGAACGCCTCCGGGATGCCGGGCGGCAGCGGCACGCCCAGCGCGTCGCGCAACCGGCCGGCGTCTTCGATCGCCGCCCAGCGGGCCTGGCCGCCCACGCGGACCTCCAGCGCACGGCGCGCGCGGGCCAGCTCGGCCAGCCAGCTGGCGGCCGCCTCCGGCACCGTGCACCGGACCGCCACCTCCTCGGCCGTCAGCGGCCCGATGGTGCGGAGCAGGTCGGCCAGTCCCTCGATGTCCCGGCATTTGCGGTCCGGTGCGACGCGCTGCAGTTCACGTTCGGTATCGGCCACCACGGCCGGGTCCAGCAGCTCGCGCAGGTCGGCCTGGCCGAGCAGATCGGCCAGCAGCGTCGAGTCGAGCGTCAGCGCCTGCGCGCGCCGCTCGGCCAGCGGTGCGTCGCCCTCGTACATGAACGCGCCGACGTAACGGAAGAGCAGTGACCGGCTGAACGGCGACGGGGTGGGCGTCTCCACCTCGATGATGCGGATCTTGCGGCTGGCCAGGTCCCGCAGCAGGTTCACCAGCGCCGGTACGTCGAAGACGTCCTGCAGGCATTCGCGGACGGTCTCGAGCACGATCGGGAACGACGGGTACTGCCGCGCGACCTCCAGCAGCTGCGCCGAACGCTGCCGCTGCTGCCAGAGCGGTGACCGCCGCCCGGGCTGCCGCCGCGGCAGCAGCATCGCCCGCGCCGCGCACTCGCGGAACCGCGACGCGAACAGCGCGGACGCGCCGATCTCCGCGGTGACGATCTCGCTGATCTCATCGGGATCGATCAGCGCGACTCCGGTCGGCGGCGGCTCATCGGCGTCCGGCACCCGGACGATGACCCCGTCGTCGGTGTGCACCGCCTGCACGTCCATTCCGCCGTACCGCTCGCGCAGCCGCGCCGCGATGGCCAGTGCCCACGGGCCGTGCACGCGCGCCCCGTACGGGCTGTGCAGCACCACGCGCCAGTCACCCAGCTCGTCCCGGAACCGCTCGACGATCAGGGTCCGGTCGTCGGGCACGGCGCCGGTGGCCTCCCGCTGGTCGGCCAGGTAGCGGAGCAGGTTGCCGGCGGCCAGCTCGTCCAGGCCGGCCGCGCTCAGCATGGCGGCCGCGGCCTCCGGGTTCGCCTCGGACAGCTCGCGGCAGGCGCGGCCGATCGCGGCGCCCAGCTCGGCGGGCCGCCCGGGCGCGTCACCGTGCCAGAACGGCAGCTTGCCGGGCTGGCCGGGGGCCGGGGTGACCAGGACGCTGTCGGCCGTGATGTCCTCGATCCGCCAGGAGCTGGCGCCGAGCACGAATACGTCGCCGACCCGCGACTCGTAGACCATCTCCTCGTCGAGTTCGCCCACGCGCCGCGAATGCCGGCGCGAGCCGCCCGGGCCGGGCGCGTCCGAACCGGCCAGGAACACGCCGAACAGCCCCCGGTCGGGGATCGTCCCGCCGCTCGTCACCGCCAGCCGCTGCCCGCCGGGCCGGCCGTGGACCACGCCGGCCAGCCGGTCCCACACCACCCGGGGGCGCAGCCCGGCGAACTCCTCGCTCGGGTACCGGCCGGCCAGCATGTCCAGCACCGCGTCGAGCACCGGCCGGGTCAGCCCCGCGAACGGGGCCGCGCGGCGGATGACGCGCTCCAGCTCATCGACCGGCCAGTCGTCCATCGACGTCATCGCCACGATCTGCTGAGCCAGCACGTCCAGTGGATTACGCGGCCCGCGCAGCTCCTCGATGTGCCCGCCGCGCATCCGCTCGGCCACGACCGTCGCCTGCACCAGGTCGCCCTGGTACTTGGGGAAGATCACGCCGCGCGAGACGTCCCCGACGTTGTGGCCGGCCCGGCCGATCCGCTGCAGCCCGCTCGCCACCGACGGGGGCGCCTCCACCTGGACCACCAGGTCCACGGCGCCCATGTCGATGCCCAGCTCCAGGCTGGAGGTGGCGACGACCGCGGGCAGCGTGCCCCGCTTCAGTGCCTCCTCGATCTGCGCCCGTTCCTGCCGCGAGACCGATCCGTGGTGCGCCCGCGCGACCTCCGTGGGCGCGCCCGCAGCGCTCCCCGCCTGCGCCATGATCTGCGCCGGGGCGAACCGCCCGCCGGAGCCGCCGGCGCCGGCGGCGCCCGTCCGGCCCGCCGAGTCCGCCCGAGCCGCCGGGCGCGCCCAGGCCATCCACCCCGGCGGGCCCGGCGCCGTCCGGCGGCGGCCTCCTCCGCGCGTTCGGCGGCGAGCTCGTTGAGCCGGGCGCACAGCCGCTCGGCCAGCCGCCGGGAGTTGGCGAACACGATGGTCGAGCGGTGCTCCTCGATGAGGTCGAGGACCCGCTCCTCGACGTGCGGCCAGATCGACCGCTGCCGCTCCGGGTCGTCGCCTCCCGGCCCCTGTGAACCAGGTGAACCACGGCGAACCAGGCGAGCCGGGAGCCCCGCTGTCGTGCTGGCGGCCCGGCGGCGGGCCGCCGATGTCCGCCATGTCCTCGACCGGGACGACCACGTTCAGCTCGAGCCGCTTCTCGCTGGGCGGCTGCACCACCGTGACCTGCCGGGCGCCGCCGAGAAAGCCCGCGACCTCCGCGACCGGCCGGACCGTCGCCGACAGCCCGATCCGCTGCGCCGGGCCGCGCGCGGCGTCCGGCTCGGACGTGGCCATCCGCAGCGCGTCCAGACGCTCCAGGGAGACGGCCAGGTGCGCGCCGCGCTTGTTGCCCGCCAGCGCGTGCACCTCGTCCACGATGACGGTCTCCACGCTCCGGAGGGTCTCCCGCGCCTTGGAGGTGAGCAGCAGGAACAGCGATTCTGGCGTGGTGATCAGCACGTCGGGCGGTTTGCTGGCCAGCTTCCGGCGCTCGTCGGCCGCCGTGTCACCGGTCCGCACCGCGACGTGGATGTCCGGCTCCTCCAGGCCCAGATTCCGCGCCGCGTGCCGGATTCCGGTCAGCGGGGCCCGGAGGTTCCGCTCGATGTCGGTGGCCAGCGCCCTGAGTGGTGAGATGTACAGGACCCGGCACCGGCGCTTCGGGTCGGCCGGCGGCGGTGCCGCCGCCAGCCGGTCCAGCGCCCACAGGAAGGCCGCGAGTGTCTTACCGGAGCCGGTGGGCGCGATGACCAGCGTGTCGTCGCCCTTGCCGATCGCGGCCCACGCCTGGGCCTGTGCCCGGGTCGGTTCCTCGAAGACACCCGAGAACCAGGCACGGGTCGCGGCGGGAGAAGTTCCCCAGCGAACCGGCGGAATCCGGGTGTCTGGCCATACGTCCATAGTGCCTCGCAGCACTGACAGTTCAGCCCGTACCCCTGGCCGTCCGGAACGCTCCGTGTCCGCCCTTGGCTGACCGGCGTGCCGTCTCAGCGGACCGGCGGACCGGCGCCGGCCAGGCGGCCGTCAGACCCCGCTGCGCACGGAGCCGGTGAGCGTCCCGCTGGTCGCGCGCACCTCACAGACCACGCTCCGCTCACCGGTGTCCCACGCCTGCTGCCCCGGGTACACGTACGACTGCGTGAGGTTGGTGGCGGCGAGCTGCGGGTTCAGGTAACCGGCCAGCCGGCTGGCGCAGCCGGACGCGGCCTTCTGCTCGACCGCCGCCGTCCCGGGCCACTTACCGCCCGCGAGGCGGAACGTCCCGAACACTTCCGCGGTGTGCGCGCTCGCACAGGGGACCACGTGCACCACCGTCCCGTTCGGCGTCAGGTTGATGCAGTCGCCGGCCCGGCACGCTGAATACGGCGGCCTGGTGGTAACGGACCGTGCCCTGATTCCGGAAGCCGTGGGTGAGCCAGGCGGTGATGCCGGCCGCCGCGCCGATGATCGCGACGACCAGGAGGGCCACCAGGCTGATGGTGACCACGCGCCGGTGCCGGGCCGGCCCTGGTGCCGGGCGGGCGCTGCCGCCGCCGGGTCCGGTCGGCTTCTCGGCGCCCCGTGCAGGTGACGACATCCGCGCTCCGCAAATCGGTCATCGTGCCGTGCCTGCGGGTAGCCGCGGGGCGTTCCGCGCCGGCGAACGGCGTTCTTAACTACAGAACGATCTTCGCCGTGGGTATGTACCCAGCCACGAGGATTTTTCTCGCGGGCAGCCCAAAGTTGATCTAGCCCGCCCGGGCGGCGAGGCGGGGAGACCTGCGCCGCGGCCGGGAAAACCCGGTCCCGGGGCGCTGTAGCCTGGCCGGGTGCGGCTCACGTTGTTCTGGGAACGGATGAACGCCCAGTTCGGGGAGGCCTACGCGCAGAGCGTGGCCAAGGATTTCGTGCTGGCCGGCCTGGGTGGCCGGACCGTCGAGCGCGCCCTCGCCGACGGCGAGGACGTGAAAAAGGTGTGGCGCGCGGTGTCCGATGCGTTCAACGTGCCGGAAAATTTGCGCTGAGATCCTTTTGGCCGAACGGACCTGCGTACGACGATTCCCCCGTGCGGACCTGAGCGTCCCGCGAGCCCAGCGGCGCCCCGCTAGCTCTTCGCGGTGTTGACCTTGTCCGGGACGATCTTGAAGATGACCCGGCCCTGCGGCCCGATGGGGGCGCTGTATTCGGTGCCCACGTACCGCTTGGAGAGCTCGTCGATGTGCTGGCGCGCCTCGGGACCGCCCACCGTCTCCACGACGTGCCCGCGGACCTCGGACCAGTCCCACGGGTCATCACTGGACTGAATGAGGACGGTGATCCTCGGGTCCCGGGCCAGGTTCTTCGAGCGCTGCCGGACCGGCTCGGTGTTGACGAGCAGGTACTCGCCGTCGGTGTCGATCCAGGTCGGCAGCGCCTGCGGCTGGCCGTTCGGCATCAGCGTCACCACGGTCGCCAGGTTCTTCCCCTTGGCGAGCCGGACGGTGTTCTCATCGAGCGCCATGCAGCGTGTCCTTCCGTATTTCACCTGGCCGGGCGGGCGGCTCGGCAGACAGCAGGATAGTGCAGCGCCCCCCGGGGCCGGTGGACCGGCGTGGCGTGTTCAGATCGAACAGTAGTTCGCCTACAGTAGGCGCGATTGCCCGGCAAAATGTCAGTGGTGGCGCGTAGCGTCTGGCACTGGCACCGCAGGCAGACGTCCGGCGGCTCAGATAGCAACGAACCCGACAGGGAGTTTCGATGGCAGCGAACAGCAGGCCGAGCGTTGAGCGGGCTGGTGACAGGGATAAGGCCCTCGAGACCGCGCTCGTCCAGATTGAGCGGCAGTTCGGCAAGGGCTCGGTCATGCGGCTCGGCCAGGAAGGGCACGTGCCCGTGGAGGTCATCCCCACCGGGTCGATCGCACTGGACGTCGCGCTCGGCCTCGGCGGCCTCCCGCGCGGCCGGATCGTCGAGATATACGGCCCCGAGAGCAGCGGGAAGTGCGCCACAGCAGACACTTATGTGTGGACGACCGTGGGCTGGAGACGATCGCTGAGGTCTTCGCGCGATGCGGCGAACGAAGGCAAGCTGCACGTCACGCGTGACGGACATCAGCGAAGCCGGCATCCGCATGGTCAACGAGCGCGGTGTCCTGGAAGAGTGTGGCCGCGCTGACGCACAACAACCGGAAGCCCGTTCTCCGGCTCCGGCTCCGGTCCGGCCGTACGGTCAGCGTTACGCACAACCATCCACTGCGCGTGATCAGCGAGCGCGGCTTTATCGTCTGGCGTGAGGCGGGGCGGATTCAGGTGGGAGACACCCTGGTCTCTGCGCTGTTCGGGGCTACCGAGGCGGCGGAGGGTGATGGCCTCAGTGAGGACGAGGCCGTCCTGCTGGGCTATCTCGTGGCCGAGGGAACGCTTTCGTCACGTAACTACTCCATCCGGTTCACCAACTGGGATCCCGAGGTGAGTGGCGAGTTCACCCGGATCATGGAAGGGCTGTTTGGGGTCCAGGTGACGCAATTACTACGGGAAAGAGTTCGCGGTACCGGGCAAGAGCATCCGGGAGCAGTTTGCCCAGCATTACGGCCTTGACTACGTGACGGCTGCGGGCAAGAAAGTTCCCGCCTGCGTCCGTACAGCGGGGCATAAGGCGCAGCGGGCCTTCCTGTCGGCCCTCTTCGAAGGCGATGGGTGGATCGATCCGTCCTCGACCATTGGACTGGGAACCGCGTCGGAGGAGCTTGCCCGCCAGGTGCAGCTCATGCTTTATGGCCTCGGCATTCCGGCGACCGTCTCGTCCAAGCACAACGCGAAATATGACCGGGACTACTGGACGGTGACCATCAACCCGTCCGTTGCCAAGCGGTTCCTCGCGGAGGTCGGTTTCCGTTCCGCCCGACGGCGGGCGCAGGTGGAAAAGTGCTTCAAGATCTCTCCCCGGGACCCGCAGTTTGAAAATATCCCGCACCTTGCCGGGCTGCTCCGTGACCTGCGTGATGACTGCGGGGGCGACAGAAGTTTCGACCGCATAGCGGGTGATCTCTTCCGTCAGGACATCAACCTTGCCTGCTCACGGCAGCGGCTGGCCAAGATCGTCGAGTGGTGCGACCGTCGGCAGGACCAGCTGTCCGCGGGTACGCGGACGATCGTGCAGTACCTTCGGATACTCGCGAAGGCGCCGTATACCTATGAAGACGTCGTCGCTGTCGAGGATGCTGGCCTCCAGCCGACCTTCGATGTGGTCCTGCCGTCGACGCATAGCTTCGTCGCGAATGGCGTGCTGTCGCACAACACGACGGTCGCGCTCCATGCCGTAGCCAACGCGCAGAAGGCCGGCGGCATCGCCGCGTTCATCGACGCCGAGCACGCGCTCGACCCCGATTACGCCAAGAAGCTGGGCGTCGACACCGACGCGCTGCTGGTCTCCCAGCCGGACACCGGCGAGCAGGCGCTGGAGATCGCCGACATGCTGATCCGGTCGGGCGCCATCGACATCATCGTCATCGACTCGGTGGCCGCGCTCGTCCCGCGGGCGGAGATCGAGGGCGAGATGGGCGACAGCCACGTCGGTCTCCAGGCCCGCCTCATGTCCCAGGCCCTCCGTAAGATCACCGGCGCGCTGAGCCACGCCAAGACCACCGCAATTTTTATCAACCAATTGCGGGAAAAGGTAGGTGTGATGTTCGGATGTGCTTCCTGGTATACGAACGTTACCTTGGCGGACGGCACGCAGGAGAAAATCGGCAAAATCGTCAACCAGAAGATGGAGGTCGAGGTGCTCTCCTATGATCCTGACCTGCGGAGGGTGGTGCCAAAGAAGGTCGTTAATTGGTTCAATAACGGCCGGACTGAAGAGTTCCTGCACTTCACTGTCGAGCGCTGTCGGAGGCGGTACAGGCCAGGTCGTGCCTTCATGGATCTCACTCGTAATCACCTGGTCCGCACGCCTGGGGGATGGCGTGAAGCTGGGGAGGTAGCGGTGGGCGACCGCGTTATGCTCGCCCAGCCGTACTTGCTCAGTCAGCGCAGGTCCAGATCATCCTCGGCGCGCTCATGGGCGACGGAAATCTATCTCGGCCGCCGCGGAGGGACGACGGAGCGCCCGCTTCCGGATGGGGCACGGGGCAAGCAGGTGGCCTACCTGGACTGGAAGGTGTCGCTGCTGGAGAACATCCCGCATTCGAGGACGTCCAACGCCAAGGGTGCCGTCTTCGCCGACTTCACCCCGCTGGCCGAGCTGGGTGAGCTACGCGAATCCTCTACTTCGGGGACGGTAAGAAGCACCTCACCTGGGACTACCTCAAGAGCCTCACGCCGCTCGCGCTCGCGGTCTGGTACATGGACGACGGTTGCTTCACCGTCCGCTCCAAGGGAGTCCAGGAGCGCACTAGGGGAGGCACGGGCCGGATCGAGATCTGTGTGGAGGCAATGAGTCCTGGCTCAAGGGAGCGGCTCGTTCACTATCTAAGGGACAATCACGGCCTAAACGTAAAATCGCTCCCGGGGAACAAGGAAGATAAGCGTCCTCCAGTTTACTACTGCGGCATCGGAGAAATTCCAGCGGCTCGTTGCTCCCTATATTCACCCATCAATGGAATACAAGCTTCTCCCGCGCTTTCGCGGAAAATTTAGCGGTTAAGCCGGAATTCGTGGAGCCAACGATACATCCAGTCCCGGCTCGGGTGCTTGATATTAATGTCAAGACGCGACCCCATGATGAGCCGATACGATATCGAGGTAGAGGGCTCACATAACTATCTGGCTGATGGAATCATGGTCCACAACAGCCCCGAGACCACCTCGGGCGGGAAGGCGCTCAAGTTCTATGCGTCGGTCCGGCTGGACGTGCGGCGGATCGAGACGCTCAAGGACGGCACCGACGCGGTGGGCAACCGGACGCGGGTCAAAGTCGTGAAGAACAAGTGCGCTCCTCCTTTCCGCAGCGCAGAATTCGACATTCTTTATGGCGTCGGGATCAGCCGCGAGGGCAGCCTTATTGACCTGGGCGTGGAGCAGGGCATCGTCCGCAAGGCCGGGGCCTGGTACACCTACGAGGGCGACCAGCTCGGCCAGGGCAAGGAGAACGCGCGGACGTTCCTCAAGGACAACCCCGACATGGCCAACGAGATCGAGAAGAAGATCAAGGAGAAGCTCGGCGTCGGGCCGCGGCTGGACGCCGACCCCAACGCGGCCGCGGACGGCGCCCCGGCCGCCGGGGCAGCAAACGGCCGCCCGGCCGGTGTGACGGCTGGAGCCGCGGGCCAGGCCCCCGCCGGGGCGGGCCGGGCATCGAACGCCGCCGGCGCGGGCCGGGCACCGGGCGCCGCCAGCACGGGCCGGGCGCCGAGTGCTGCCGGCGCGGGCCGGATCCCGGGTGCCAGCGGAGGCACGGGCGGTGCCGTCTAAACGGGGGTCACCGACGTCCGGCGGGCCCGGCGGGAGCTCAAGCCCCACCCGGCCCGCCGGGCCCGCCTGAGATCGAGCCCGCCTGGTCCCCGGCGTGGCGCGAGCCGGGCCGCCCGGCCGGCCGCTGAGCCTGGGCCCGCTGGTCCCCGGCATGGACGGGAGCGGCGCACCCGAGCCAGACCAGCCAGACGATGGGCTCAGCCGGCCCGGCCGCGGCCCCGGTCCCGGCGGTCCCGGTCAACGGCTCGGAGCGCAGGCGACACGGAGGCTGTTCCCGCGGCCCCGGCTGACCCGGAGGCCGCCGCCCGGCAGATCTGCCTGCGGCTGCTCACCCTGGCGCCGCGGACCCGCGCCCAGCTCGCGGACGCACTGCAGCGGCGGCACATCCCGGGCCCGGCCGCCGAGGCCGTCCTGGACCGGTTCACCGAGGCGGGCCTGATCGACGACCCGGCCTTCGCCCGGGCCTGGATGGAGTCCCGGCACCACGGCCGCGGCCTCTCCCGCCGCGCGCTGTCCACCGAGCTGCGCCGGCGCGGGGTGGCCGACGAGGACGTCCAGGAGGCGGTCGAACTGGTCGGCCCCGACCAGGAGGTGGCCACCGCGCGCCAGCTCATCGCGGGCCGGGTCGCGGCCACCCGGGGCCAGCCGTCCGTGACCCGCGTGCGCAAGCTCATGGGCGTGCTCGCGCGCAAGGGGTACGGGGCCGCCCTGGCCTACCGCGTCGTCCGTGAGGCCCTTGAAGCCGACGGGCCCGAAGGAGCGGAGCTCGCCGGGGAACTAAGCGAACTGGATCCGGACATTAGCTCCGAAGACGTCTCCTGGTGACCCAAAAGCCCGCTCCGCCTGCTAAAACGTTCTCACGCACCCGCGTTGCGGCCCCGCGCCGCGCCGGCAACATCAGTGCCGGCAGCTTGCTCAAAACGTTATCTGCGCTTAACCTCACGGCAGCGAGGTGTTACTCCGCGCTGCGCGGATGATCATAGATAGAACTTCATAGAGTGCTCCGGCCGCCGCCAGCGGCCGATGCTGGCGACCCATCATGAGATCAGCCTGAATGGACGCACGCGCCAGCGTGCAGTACCCCTCGCGCCAGGGCATAACCCCCTGGTATCGCACGTGCAGTGCCCGGTGACCGGGACCTGATGAGCGGAAAGGGGTGACTGTGAGCGGCGGAATTGCACTCGCGTTCATGGTGATCGGGCTGCTCGCAACGGTGTTCGCGCTCGTCATCGTATTTCGCCGATCCTCCTCGGGCACCCTGAAAGCTCCGGCCGGTACCGCGCCCGCCAGCGTGGCCAGTTCCGCCACCGCGGCCGGCCCGGCCAGCGCGGCCACCACCGAGGAAGCGGCCCGTGAAGCTGAACAGATCCGCGCCCGGGCCGAATCCCAGGCGGCGTCGATCGTCAGCCGCGCCCAGGAAGCCGCCGAACAGGCTGCCCAGGGCCGTCGCGAAGTGGAAGACGAGATCCGCGCCGTCAAGGACGAGATCCGCGAGCTGCGCAGCGACCTTGAGCGCCGGGAGAACCGGCTGGCCGACCGGGAGCAGCGGCTCGACAAGGAACTGCGCCGCCTCGAAGACCGTTCCGCCGAACTGGACGAGCGCCACCGTGGGCTCGACCGGCGCGCCGCCGAACTGGACCGCCAGGACGAGGAACGGACGGTCGCCCTGCAGCGGGTCGCCGGGCTGACCGCCGTCCAGGCCAAAACGGAGCTCGTCTCATCCATCGAGAACCAGGCCAAGCGCGAAGCCGTCCTCCTCATCCGGGACATCGAGCACCAGGCCCGTTCGGAAGGGGAAAAGCGCGCGCGGAAGGTCGTCTCGCTGGCCATCCAGCGGGTCGCCACCGAGCAGACCAGCGAGTCCGTCGTCTCCGTCCTGCACCTGCCCGGCGATGAGATGAAGGGCCGGATCATCGGCCGCGAGGGCCGGAACATCCGGGCCTTCGAGTCCGTCACCGGCGTCAACCTCATCATCGATGACACGCCTGAGGCGGTCCTGCTCTCCTGCTTCGACCCGGTCCGGCGTGAGATCGCCCGGCTGACCCTGGAGCGGCTCGTGCTGGACGGGCGCATCCACCCGCAGCGCATCGAGGAAGCCTACGAGCGCGGCAAGGCCGAGATCGAGCAGCTATGCGTCCGGTCCGGCGAGGACGCCCTGGTCGAGCTGGGTATCACCGGGATGCACGGCGAACTGGTGTCCCTGCTCGGGCGGCTGCGCTACCGCACCTCCTACGGGCAGAACGTGCTCAAGCACCTGGTCGAGTCGGCGCACATCGCCGGCATGATGGGCAGCGAGCTGGGCATGGACGCGGGCCTGCTGAAGCGGTGCACGGTGCTGCACGACATCGGCAAGGCGCTCACCCACGAGGTGGAGGGCAGTCACGCGCTCATCGGCGCCGAGATCGCCCGCCGGTACGGCGAGCCCGACGACGTGGTGCACGCGATCGAGGCGCACCACAACGAGGTCGAGGCGCGGACGGTGGAGGCGGTGCTGACCCAGGCGGCCGACGCGATCAGCGGGGGCCGTCCCGGGGCCCGCCGGGAGTCGCTGGAGTCCTACGTCCGCCGGCTGGAGCGGCTCGAGCAGATCGCGAGCGCGCACGAGGGCGTCGAGAAGGTGTTCGCGATGCAGGCCGGCCGGGAGATCCGGGTCATGGTCAAGCCGGACAGCGTTGACGACATCCAGGCCCAGGTGATCGCGCGCGACATCGCCAAGCAGGTGGAGGAGGAGCTGACCTACCCGGGCCAGATCCGCATCACCGTGGTCCGCGAGTCCCGCGCCATGGAGTTCGCCCGCTAGCCCCGCCGGCCCGCCGCCGCCCTCCTTTCGTGATCGGCCTCGATTTCCGCAGGATAGACAGGCGAGACACGGTCGGAAAGCCTGGCCCGGTGTCGGTGAAGCCCGGTACAGACCCCCGGTTAGGGGCTTGTACCGGGCTTCCAGATCTTCCAGTCTCCAGGCTGGCCCGTTCCGGTCATGACCGGAACGGGCGCTCCGGTGCTATACGCCGGCTAGGTTTTCGCGGCTGCCGTAGGCGCACAGCCCGTACAGGGCGACGACGTCCATGGCGATGATGGCCAGCGCCCAGAACGGGTAGGCCGGGATGAAGAACATCATGTCGATGGCGCTGAGCCCCACCACGACCACGGCGAACCAGCGGGCCAGCTGGTTGCCCACCAGGATCCCGCCCGCGGCGGCCAGCTGGAGGACGGCGATGATGAGCGTGATCCAGCCCCAGGTGCGCAGGTTGGCGAACACGTAGTGGGCGTTGGCGACGAATACGTGCGAGTTGGCGATCGCGGCGATGCCGTAGATCATGTTGAAGAAGCCAACGACCAGCAGCAGGATGGACGCGAAGAAGATCAGCCCATAGCCGCGGCCTTCCGCGTGACGCCCGCCCGCGCCGCTGTCCCGCTTGATTGCTGCCGATGTCATGGTGACCTCCCATTGTCGGAGTCGGCGGGCCCCGCCGCCTGTGCTTGGCCCCTTTCCCGCTCCGCTCCGGGCGGGCGGCCGGGGCGCAAGCACATTGATCGTGGCCCATGGCCTGCCTTCGACTCTCGCTCGGGGGGAAGGGCGTATTTAGGGCCAGAGGTCCTGAGGTTTGGGGCTGATCGGCCGGGCCCATCCCGCCCGCATGCGCGGACAATTCGTGAGCTTGTTCCCCTTACCGCGCTGGTTCGCGCCATGAAAAGGATCTTTGTCGAGGGACCAATGGCCCTAGCGGGCGGCTTCGCGGCAGTGGAACCCATGGGGCCTGCGGGGAACCCGGGACTGCCGCGAGGTCCGGTCCGAGCTTCACCGGATCCGCGGGGCGTACCCGCCACAGCCCGCACCCGGCCAGCCGGGCGCGTACCCTTTTTAGCGTCATGGACGCCTCGCCTCGCACGTATGAGATCCGCACCTACGGGTGCCAGATGAACGCGCACGATTCCGAGCGGCTGGCCGGCCTGCTGGAGGACGCGGGCTACCAGCGCGCCCCCGGGGACGCTACGCCCGACGTGCTCGTGTTCAACACCTGCGCCGTCCGGGAGAACGCCGCCGACCGGCTGTACGGCAACCTCGGGCATCTGCTCCCGGTGAAGAACGCCACCCCGGGCATGCAGATCGCGGTGGGCGGCTGCCTGGCCCAGATGGAGCGCACCGTAATCACCGAGCGGGCGCCCTGGGTCGACGTCGTGTTCGGCACGCACAACCTCGGCTCGCTGCCCGCCCTGCTGGAGCGCGCCCGGGTCCGCGAAGAGGCCCAGACTGAGTTCGAAGAGACGCTGGAGACGTTCCCCTCGGTCCTGCCCGCCCGGCGCGAGTCGGCCTACGCCGCCTGGGTCGCCATCTCGGTGGGCTGCAACAACACCTGCACGTTCTGCATTGTGCCGAGCCTGCGCGGCAAGGAGAAGGACCGCCGCCCCGGTGACGTGCTCGCCGAGATCCGTGCCCTGGCCGCCGACGGCGTTATCGAGGTGACGCTCCTGGGCCAGAACGTGAACTCCTACGGCGCCGAATTCGGCGACCAGGAGGCGTTCGGCAAGCTGCTGCGCAGCTGCGGGGAGATCGAGGGCCTGGAACGGGTCCGGTTCACCTCGCCGCACCCGCGCGATTTCACCGACGACGTCATCGAGGCGATGGCGGAGACGCCGAACGTCATGCCGCACCTGCACATGCCGCTGCAGTCCGGCTCGGACACGGTGCTGAAGGCCATGCGCCGCGCCTACCGGCGGGACCGGTACCTGGCCATCCTGGACCGGGTCCGCGCCGCCATCCCGGACGCCGCGATCACCACCGACATCATCGTCGGCTTCCCCGGCGAGACCGAGCAGGACTTCCAGCAGACCCTGGACGTGGTGCGCGAAGCCCGGTTCGCGGGCGCGTTCACGTTCCTGTACTCACCGCGCCGGGGCACGCCCGCCGCGACGATGGCCGCGCAGGTCCCGCCCGGGGTCGTGCGGGAGCGCTACGAGCGGCTCGTCGCGCTGGTCGGCGAGATCACCCTGGCCGAGAACCAGCGGCTGGCCGGCCGCGAGGCCGAGGTGCTCGTCGCGGAGGGCGAAGGCCGCAAGGACGCCGCGACGCACCGCATGTCCGGCCGCGCCCGCGACAACCGCCTCGTCCACTTCACGCCGCCGGCACCGCCCCCCGGCCGGGCGACGTGGTCACGGTGACCATCACCCGCGCCGCGCCGCACTACCTGGTCGCCGACGGGGCGCCGCTGGCGGTCCGGCGGACGCGCGCCGGTGACGCGTGGGAGGCCCGCCAGGGCCGCGATGATGCCGAACGGGCCGCCGGGGCCCTCCTACCGCGTCCGGGGCATCCCGCCCGGCACCGGTAGCCCTCGGCATGCCCGCGCTGTCCCGCCCATGATCGTGTGCCGTTTCCCGGCGCTCGTCCGCGGTTTTTCGCCGTCGCGCGGGCTGACATGATGGACGAGCGGCGCCGGTCATCGCCGTCGTGGGCCCGACCGCGGCGGGCAAGTCGGCGCTCGCGGTCCGGCTGGCGCTGGCCCTCGGCGGTGAGGTGATCAACGCCGACTCGATGCAGCTCTACCGGGGCATGGACATCGGGACCGCCAAGCTCACTGCGGCGGAGCGGGGCGGCGTGCCGCACCACCTGCTGGACATCTGGGACGTGCGGCAGACCGCCAGCGTGGCCGACTACCAGCGCCTGGCCCGCGCCGTCATCGAGGACATCGCCGCGCGCGGGCGGGTTCCGGTCCTGACCGGCGGGTCGGGCCTGTACATCCGCGCGGCCGTGGAGGATCTGAACTTTCCCGGCACCGACCCGCGGGTGCGCGACCGCCTGGAGGCGGAACTGGCCGCCGGCGGCCCCGCCGCCCTGCACGCCCGGCTGACCGGGCTCGATCCCGCCGCCGCCGCCTCGATCCTGCCCAGCAACGGCCGCCGGATCGTCCGCGCCCTGGAGGTCATCGAGATCTCCGGCGGCCCGTTCACCGCGACGCTCCCGGCCTATGAGTCGTCGCGCCCCGCGGTGCAGATCGGCGTGCGTGTCCCCCGCGACGAACTTGACCGGCGGATCACCGCCCGGGTCGATCAGATGTGGGCGGCCGGCTTCGAGCACGAAGTCCGGCGGCTGGAACGGGCGGGCCTGCGGGACGGCAAGACCGCAAGCCGCGCGCTCGGCTACGCGCAGATGCTGCGGCACCTGGCGGGGGAGTGGACCCTGGAGCAGGCGCGCGAGGAAACCGTCCGCGCGACGAAGCGGTTCGCCCGCCGCCAGGAATCCTGGTTCCGCCGCGACCCCCGCATCACCTGGCTCAACGCCGGCACTGGCGAAGGCGAACTGCTGGGGCGGGCACTCAGCGTGATCAATACCCGCCTGTCGCGAGCGGATGGAACGCGAGCGCCGCCTTCTGATCTTCCGTCTGCAAATAGCCAGCGCCAGGGCGGCCGGTCTGGCCGCCGAAGTTGGCGGCCTCGATCCCTTTGTAAGTTCACGCGGCTGCTCAGCGCCCTGGGCCCGGCTGGAGCCAGCCATCGCGAGTACGAAGACCAGGGCCACAGCAATGTGCAGCCCTGGATCGACTCCTCCATCGCCAGCCTGCACACCCCCTCGGCTAAGCAGCTCGCCGACGAAGCCCTCGCCCAGAACTCCCTCGGCTGGCTAGAGCGAGCCCGGCAGGCCCGCGGCAGGAGGGCCCATAGCAAAGCGTGCAGCGCGCACTGCGCGCGGTCGCCGTGACCGCTATCGGCTGGTGCCGGGCGGCTCACCGGGTCGGCCGCGCCGCGGCGATCTCGGTGCGCCGTCCTTGTTCCGGCGTGGACGCTCGCGGAGGCGGCCCTCAAGGTGATCGCCGGATAGCATCGGGGCATGCACTTCGCGAAGGGACAAGGCACGGAGAACGACTTCGTGATCCTGCCCGACCCCGACGCAGAGCTTGACCTTACGCCCGCTCTGGTGCGCCGCTTGTGCGACCGCCGCGCCGGGATCGGCGCGGACGGGGTACTCCGCATCGTCGAGGTGGAGGTGCTGGCCGCCGCGCTGATCGAGAGCGGGCCCGGCGCATTCCGCGCCGCGGAGCCGCTGAGCGACATGCTGACGTCGGCCGCCGCGACCGCGCTGGCCTCCCCGGCCGCCATCGCCGCCGCGGGCGCCCCCATCGGGCAGACGCCCGGCAGGCCGCCCAGTGGTTCATGGACTACCGCAACGCCGACGGCAGCGTGGCCGAGATGTGCGGCAACGGCGCCCGGGTGTTCGCGCGCTACCTCGTCGGGCACGGCCTGGCGCACGGCCCGGAGTTCGCGATCGAGACGCGCGGCGGGATCCGCCCGGTCCGCATGGAGCCCGATGGCCAGGTCACCGTGGACATGGGCCCCGCGTCGGTGCTCGGCCCCGGGCAAGCCGAGGTAGGCGGCCTCATCCGCGACGGCGTGCGGGTTTCGGTCGGCAACCCGCACCTGGCCTGCATGGTGGACGCGCCCATCGACGATGACGACTGGGCCGCGCCGCCCGAGCTCGACCCGGTGCTCTTCCCCGACGGCGCCAACGTCGAACTGGTCCGGCTGACCGGCGAGCGGAGCGCGCAGATGAGCGTCTACGAGCGCGGTTCCGGCCCGACCCGCTCCTGCGGGACCGGCGCGGTCGCCGCCGCCGTCGCCGCCGCGCGCGCCACCGGCGAGCAGGAGGGCGCCTGGGCCATCCGGGTCCCCGGCGGCGACCTGACGGTCACACTCACGCCGCAGACCACCCTGCTGACCGGCCCCGCCGTCATCGTCGCCGAAGGCCAGCTCACCCCCGCCTGGCTGGCCGGCTGACTGACCGCGCCGGCATTTAACGCGCCGGGCCCGTCCGTGCTGCCCGGTCCTCCCGGGCCGGAGTCGTCCTGTTCCGGCCCGGGCGACGGCTCGTCGAAGGTGACATCGACGTGCTCGAAGCCCTTGCTGCGCTGGGCCTTGGCCTGGCGAGAGTACACGCGCCGGTCCCCGGACGTCAGTGACACGTCGTCGGTGAACGGAGTGAGCAGTGCCCTGGGGTGCATGTCGTTGACGCGGATGACGTTGATCTCCATGCAGAGCAGGACGGCCACGGCAGTGACGTACAGGAACGCGAGCAAGCCGAGGACCAGGGCGAACACCGCATTCGTGGCGCTGGCGTGGCTGATCACGTGCCGCACGTAGATTACGCCGAAGGATTGCAGCAACTGCCATATCACCGCCGCGCCCACCGCGCCCGGTGCGACATCGCGGACGGACAGCCGACGCCCGGGGGCGAAGCGGAAGGCGAAGATGGCGACGGCGATGTTGATCAGTACGGAGACCGCTAGCACCAGGTACCGCCCCGCCGCCCCGAGCGTTCCGGCACCGCCGCCGCCCATGACGGACAAGGCGGTCGTGCCCAGGACGGCCAGCCCGGCGGTGGCCAGCAGGACCAGGCTGCGGCCGCGGGCCTTAAGCGGGTTCGGCCGGTTGTTACGCGGCACCCCCCACATTGTGTTGGCCGCGTACTGGAACGCCTGAGCTACGCCCAGCCCGCCGTACAGGCAACCGGCAATTCCCACCACCAGGCCGACCGTCCCGCCCCCCAGGTGTTTCGGCAGGCCCAGGTCGGGGCCGATTATCGGGAACTGGCTGAGCGCCGAGGTGAGCACCTCGTTCTCCAGTCGCGGATCGCCCGACAGGACGAAGCCCAGGATCGTCGAGGCGAGCAGCAGCAGCGGGAACAGCGAGACGAAGCCGTAGTAGGTGAGCAGCGCGGCCAGATAGCTGCCGAAGTCGTCGAAGAACTTGTACAACGCCGCGAGCGGGAATCCCACCCACGGGTGCGTCCGCTGAAACCGGTCCAGACGCTCCGTGATTGCCACCTCAACCGCCTCACCGCATGTCAGCCGCACTCGCCGCCCTGAGTAGCCGTGGGTTGCCAGGCCATACCGGCGCTAACCATGTCCTACGTCGGCATCATCGGTGCGGCAAGCCGCTGCCGCGGGCCGGATGAGCAGGCAGCGGAGATGGCTGGCCGAGCTCATCAAGCGCCGCGCGTTCTTCGGCTACCGGGCGTCGACCGGTAGTCCCGGCCGGTACCGGGCCAGATGCCCGAAATCGCCGAGCGTATGGTGGCCCCAGAGGGCGCTTCTCTGGCTGAGAAGCCGGCGCCCCTGACGTGTGGGCCCGCCTCGATCCGGGCAGTGGGCGCCTAGGGCAGCGGCGGCGGCGAAGCCACCGCGGCGGTGCAAGGGAGGATCTCGTGGCGATAGCAACCATCAACCCCGCGACCGGGGCCACGCTGAAGACCTTTGAGGAAATGAGCGAGGCGGAGGTCGAGCGGTGCCTGGCCGCGGCCACGGCGGCGCACGCCGGTTACCGCCTGACCAGCTTTGACGACCGCGCCCGGTGGATGCGCCAGGCGGCCGGCCTCCTCGACGGCGAGCAGGACCAGATCGCGGCCATGATGACGACCGAGATGGGCAAGACGCTGGCCGCCGCCAAGCAAGAGGTCGCCAAGTGCGCCACCGCCTGCCGGTACTACGCGGAAGAGGCCGAAGGATTCCTCGCCGACGAACCGGCCGACGCCGAAGCCGTCGGGGCCAGCCGCGCCTACGTCAGGTACCAGCCGCTCGGGCCGGTGCTGGCCATCATGCCCTGGAACTTCCCGCTCTGGCAGGCCATGCGCTTCGCCGCCCCCGCTCTGATGGCAGGCAACGTCGGGCTGCTCAAGCACGCCTCCAACGTGCCGCAGACCGCGCTGTTCATGCAGGACCTGTTCGCCCGGGCCGGCTTCCCCGCGGGCACATTCCAGACCCTGCTCGTCAGCTCCAAGCGGGTCGAGCCCATCCTGCGCGACGGGCGGGTGGTAGCGGCCACGCTGACCGGGTCGACGCCCGCCGGGCAGTCGGTGGCCTCCATCGCCGGCAGCGAGATCAAGAAGGTCGTGCTGGAGCTGGGCGGCAGCGACCCGTTCATCGTCATGCCGTCGGCCGATCTGCCGAAAGCAGCCGAAGTCGCGGCCTTCGCGCGCTGCCTCAACAACGGCCAGTCCTGCATCGCGGCCAAGCGCTTCATCGTGCATGACGCTGTCTACGACGAGTTCGAGCGCCTGTTCACCGAGCAGATGTCGAGCAAGAAGGTGGGCGATCCCATGCTGGACACCACCGACATCGGCCCGCTGGCCTCCGAACAGCAGCGCGACGACGTCGAGCAGCTGGTCGCCGACGCGGTGGCGAAGGGCGCGAAGGTGCTCTGCGGGGGCGCGGCCCCCGAGGGGCCCGGCTCCTACTACCCGCCCACCGTCCTGACGGGCATCACCAGCGAGATGCGCGTGCACTCGCGAGGAAGTCTTCGGCCCGGTGGCCACCCTCTACCGGGTCAGCGACATCGACGCGGCGATCGAGCTCGCCAACGGCACCGAGTTCGGCCTCGGCGCGAACGCCTGGACCAGCGACGAGCAGGAACGGGAGAGGTTCATCCGGGACCTGGCCGCCGGCATGGTGTTCATCGACGGCAACGTCACCTCCTACCCGCAGCTGCCGTTCGGCGGTGTCAAGAACTCCGGTTTCGGGCGCGAGCTGTACTACCAGGGCATCCGCGAGTTCTGCAACATCAAGACCGTCTGGATCGGCCAGCCCGCCAGCTGACGCACCGGCGGCCCCGGTCCCTGTCGCGGCCCCCGGGCCCGGTCCGTCCCCGGGCCCGGCCTGGCCCTGGCGCGCGTTGCCGCCAGGCCCGCGGTTCGCAGGAACCGTCAGCGGCCGGTGAAGCGGGCCTCGCGCCGCTCCGTGAAGCTGTGCAGGCCTTCCGCCGCGTCCTCGCTCCCCAGGAGCCCGGGCAGCAACGATGCGATGCAATCACGTGCCGCGTCCGGACCATGGCCCAGTCCAGCGCGTGCGCTGGCGAGCGTGGCCTGTACGCCCCGGGGGGCCTGCCGGGCGACAAGCTGGGCTAGTTCCCTGGCCCGTCCGACGTGCGCCCCGGCCGGCACGACCTCCTGCACCAGCCCGATCCGCAATGCCTCGGCGGCACCGAACTCCTCCGCCGTGAGCAGGAAGCGCATCGCGTTACCCCAGCCGAGCTGCGCGGGCGCCCGGAACGTGGCGCCGCCGAACGGCATGATCCCGCGGCCGACCTCCAGCTGGCGAAAGCGCACGTCATCGGCAGCGATCACAATGTCGGCGGCGAGGGCAAGCTCGATCGACAGGGTGAACGCAACGCCGTTGACCGCCATGACCACCGGCTTGGGCACTGGGTCGCGCCATACGGCGAACGGGTCGAAGCGGTGCGAGCCGCACAGCACCTCGGGGCCGTACTCGGCCACGGCCGGACCGACCTCGGCAAGATCCAGGCCCGCCGAAAAGTGATCGCCATGCGCGAATAGCACACCGGCACGTAGCTCATCATCCGTGCCGAGACTCTCGTACGCGCCGCCCAGCGCCTCGATGGTCGCCATGTTGAAGGCGTTCCGCTTGGCCGGGCGGTTAACTCCGATGAGCAGTACATGCCCGTCGCGTTCCAGGGTGATGGGCTCGGTCAATGTCGCTCCCAGGCGGTCAGAGGCTGCCCATCTGCCAAACTATATGAATTTCGGCCAAGTACAACCAGCCACCTGGCCCGTACCTGCGGGTGATCTCTATGTGCGCTGGCTCCCGGGAACGCGGTAGACGCGACGCGCGTTGCCGGCCCCGGCCATGCGCGCGATGCGCTCGGCGTCGTCCGCCGTCCACGCGCCGTCGCCGAGGCCGGCCCGGAGAAAATCCGACAGCCCCCGGCGGAACAGCACCGCCCCCAGGTAATGCAGCTCTGGCAGGCCGAATCCATCAGAGGAGTAGAGGAATTTCCCGAACGGACATAGCTCGAGCGTCTCCGCGATCAGAGCGGCCGCGCGGTGGCCGAGATTATGCGTAGCCAGCCCGGCGTCCACGTACACGTGCGGGAAAACCTGGGCGAGGTAGCCGGCCTCGCGGTGATACGGGTAGTTGTGCAGCAGCATCACCGGCGTCCCGGTGGGCTCGAGCGCGCGCAGCAGGTCGGTCAGCAGCAGCGGATTACCGCGCTGCAGGTCGACGTCGCGGTCGCCGTACCCGACGTGGAACTGGATGGGCAGCCCGAGATCGGCGCCGCACCAGATCAGGAAGCGGTGCAGCACCGGGTCGGCCAGCCGCCCGGGTTGCCCGCCGGCCCCGGGTTGCCCGCCGGCCCCGGGTTGCCCGCCAGCCCCGGGTTGCCCGCCAGCGGAGCCGAGCCAGCGCCCCGCGGCCTCCGCCACCTCCGCCTCCGTCGGCCGGGCCGCGGGCAGGTCCAGGCCGACCCGGTAGGCCGCGACCGACTTGAGCCCGGCCGCGTCGCGCGCCCGGGCGCTCAGCGCGCCGCGGAACGCGCTCGGCGAACCCGGCCGCGCTGGTGCCGCTGGCCGCGACCGACTCGGCGACCTGCTCCAGCCGGACGATCTCGCGGGCGTCCGCCCCGGCCAGCGTGGCCATCTCCGGCGGTGAGGCCAGCGGCTCGGGCTCGAAGCCGGTGTCCACGTACATCGCCGCCAGGCCCGCGGCCCGCAGGAACCGCCGGCTGACCTCTTCGGCGCCGAGGCTCGCCCGCTGGTTCAGGTACTCGTCCGGCCCGGCATGCGCGGGCAGCCCGAGCACCGGCGGGCACCACCGCCGCACCGCGAACCCAACCTGCGAGTCAAACAGCGTCACCCCCGCCAGACCTATCCCGCCCGCTTGCCCCGTTGGCCCTTTCTGCTCCGTTAGCCCTTCGTGCCCCGCCACCCACTTTCGTCCCACAGGCCCCGCTGCCCCGTCCGCCCACTCCTGTCCGGCCCATCCCGCCTGGTCCGAGTAGTCCGCCTCGGTCAGCATGGCCTCGAAGTCGCGCCGCCCCACGTCCCGGCGGATCACACCGTGGCAGTGGTGGTCCACCAGCGGCAGGTCCCGGACGAACGGGAGCAGGCCCTCCGCCCAGGAACGCGGGCCGGCCGTGTCCGCCGCCTCAGGCACGCGGCCTCTGGTCGCCCGCGGCGTCCCCGGCCGGAAGCTCCGCGGGCGCAGTGGTCGCGGGCTCGGGTGCCGCGATTCCCTCGCTGGCGGTCAGCGCGGCCCCCAGCCGGCGGGCGAAGCCGGGCGCCACGATGACCGCGACGAGCGCCACCACGAGCCATCCGCCGGCCACGACCGGGAACCAGCGCCCGGGGCCGGACGGCGGATACGGGATCACGTTGCGGTAGAGCGTGTAGCCGAGCACGACCAGGGCCATCAGCGGGACAACGGCCTGCCACATCGGCACCGGCAGTTTCCGGCGGACGAACACCAGGATCATGCACCCGATCGTCGCCAGCACGTACGCGACCAGCAGGATGAGCGTTCCGATCGTGCCGGACCAGGCGAAGCTGTCCTCGGCGTTCGCGTGGAAGGCCGCGAGGTAGATGACGTAGATCGCGACCGAGAAGCCCGTGATCACGAAGGTCGCCGTGGCGGGCGCGCCGCTGCGGGACGCCCGGCCGACGCCGCGGAACCCGCCCGCGTCCCGGGCCAGCGCGTACATCAGCCGGGACGCGCCCACCGTGGACGCCAGGCAGCAGCCGAAGGCGCTGATGGTGGTACCCAGCGTGATGATGTCGCCGATCCACGCCCCGACGTAGCTAGTGCCGAGGTCGCCCAGCAGCGAGGGGGAACTGGCGAAGGCCGTGACGCCGCTCTTGTTCGTGCCGAAGCCCATCATCTCCACCGCGGTGACCACGACGAAGTAGACCCCGCCGAAGACGGCCGTGCCGAGGATGGCGCGCGGGATGTCCCGGGTGGGATGGGTCGCCTCCTCGCCGAGGGTGGCCGCCGCCTCGAACCCCGCGAAGGAGAGGAAACCGAAGACCACGGCCAGGAACAGCGGCGAGAAACTCGTTCCGGGCGGCACCGAGAACACCGACAGCGTGAAGTGGTGGCCACCCGGCGCGGACCCCGAGAGCAGCCGCACCAGCACGATGACCGTGACGATCAGGATCAGCGCTACGGTGGCGCCTTCCACCGACAGCAGCACGTTCGTGCCGCGCCGGGCCGGGACGATGGCCAGCAGCAGGGTCACCGCCAGCGCGACCCCGGCCAGCAGGAACGGTGCCCACGACGGGGGATGCGGCCACACGCCGACCGCGTTCAGGAACGCGGTGCCGAAGATGCCCGCGGCCGAGGACGTGACCACCGCGTAGAACGTGTAGGTGCCGAGCAGGCCCCAGCCCGCGACGACCCCGGCCCGGGGCCCGAGCGTCGCCCCGACGAACGTGTAGACCGAACCGGAGTGGTGATAGTACTGGCACAGCCGCACGAACGTGTACGCCACGAGCAGCACGCCCACCGCCGCGATGAGGAACGCGAGCGGCACGGCCCGCCCGGCGGTCGCCGCGCTGGCCTGGGGGTTGATGTTCGCCGCCATGCTGGGCGCCATCAGCGCGATCGACAAGCCGATGGCCTGCCAGACGGACAGCGACCGCCTCAGCCCGGTGCCCTGCGGTGACGTTCCCGGCATCGGTCCTCCTCGCTACGCGGCCCGGCGAGGGTCCTCCTCGCTACGCGGCCCTGCGAGGGTCCTCCTCGCTACGCGGCCCTGCGAGGGTCCTCCTCGCTACGCGGCCCGACGAGGGTCCTCCTCGCTTCGGGGCCCGACGAGCCGATTCCCTCCCCGTAGTTTGCCCGTCCGGCGCAGGCCACGGAAGTCATGCGGGCCACCGAAACGCAACGTACAGGTCCATCAGCTCGCGGACGTCGAGCCAGCCGACGCGCGGGCTCCGCGCATTCTCCAGCCGGAACAGCTTGGAGGAGTGCCAGCCCATCCGGGCCGCGACCCCGTTCTGGGTCATCCCCGCCTCGTGCCGGAGGTCGCGCAACGCCTGCGCCAGCCGGCGCTGCCGCACGGTCGGGATGTGGTCGGCCATATCTGCTGCTCGTCCTCCCCAGGCTCGCAAGCCGGACCCTTGCGTCTTGACTACGTGTAAGTCGCAAGCTTGCACCTAGCGTTCCTGTGCGGGAGTATAGTCACAGCTTGACACTAAAAGATTGCAGTAAGTAACGGTTCTGGAAGAACGCTGAGTATCCGAGGGGTGGCGGATGATGACAGCGAATCCGGCCGAAGCTGACGTGGGCCTGGCCGGTTTCGACCGGGGCATGCGGTGGCGGCGGATCTTTGCTGGCGATCCCGCGCAGGTGGCGGAGGTCCGCAGGTTCGTCGCCTGCCTGCTCGAAGAGTGCCCCGCCCGGGACGCTCTGGTCTCCTGCGCGTCCGAATTGTCCGCGAACGCGGTGATCCATACCGCGTCCGGCCACGGCGGTTTCTTCATCGTCGAGGTGGCGTGCCCGCTGGGCGGCGTCGCCCGGGTCTCCGTCACCGACGCGGGCGGCCCGACCGAACCCGCGGCCGGCGTCCCCGTCACCGACGAGGTCGGCGACGGGGACGTGGGCGACCTGCCCGTGAGCGGCCTGGGCCTCGCCCTCGTGGCCGCGGCCACGAGCCGCTGGGGCTACACCGCCGCCGGCTCCGGCCGCACCGTATGGGCCGAAGCCCCCTGGCCCGTCGCGGCCATGAACGACACCCCCACAATCACCCCTCAGCCCTGGTTTACCGGCAACCGGAGCTGGCGGGACGGGGACGGCGCGGCATGACTTCCCCGAGCAGGCCGCGCCGTCCCTAACCACCATGGCCCCGGGCCACGACGCCGGCCGTTTGCCCTCATCCTGTCGTGGCGGCGCACCCATACCGCATCTACCGCACGGTATAAGAAACGAGATCTTAAATTTGAGATACTCTTTCTGGTATGAACGAGGAAGGCGGGGCCAGGCCGGAGCCTGCGGACGGTACGGCCGCTACTGAGCCGTCCCCGGTGACCGTGGCGCCGGACGCACCCGATGCGCCAGGCCGAGTCGGCGGCCTGGACGTCTCCGGGGGGGTGAGCTCATACGGCGCGGCCGCCAGTCCCGCGCGGCTGCCGCTGCTGCCCGGGTTCCGCGAGATGGCGCTGCGGCGGATGGCGCAGGACCGGGGCCGGCTGATGAAGGAGCTGGCCGCGCGGCGGCAGAACGCCGGGCTCTCGCAGACGGAGATCGCCGCACGGATGGGCACGTCCCAGTCGGCGGTGGCCCGGCTCGAGTCAGGGGAGGCCGACGTGCGCGCCTCGACCCTGGAGCGCTACGCCGCCGCCCTCGGCACCGAGATCAGGTGGAAGCTGCAGGGCTGACCCGCGGCCGCAGCGGAAGGAGCCTGACGGCACGATGATGGCGGTCGCCGCGCGAGGAGCAGACCAGGAAGATGCTCGACTCGCTCTACTTCCAGCTCGTGGACGTGACCGGCCAGGAGGTCGACGAGATCCGCGCCGGCGCCCGGGCCCACCGCGTGCTCACTGCCGCCGAAGCGGAGCGGTACGGGCTCCTCACCGGGCAGATCAGGCGCCGCTGAGCGATCGGCCGGGGTCCCAGCTGGGCCGCCCGGGTGGGCGATGCGCTCTCGCGGCCACCCTCCGGGCGAGTAGCATCGGCGCCGGGAAAGCTCGGAGGATCTGGCGGCGCAGGGGACGGCGCGTGATGTCCGCCTTCTGCGCGGGCATGTGACCGCAGTGTCCCGACGTGACCCCTGCCTCATGCTTAAGGGCGAGGGTGAGCACGACGGACGACGCCGAGTACGCGCATCCGGCCAGGCGTGCCAAGCATGCGTCTCCGGCCACCGGTACCGGCGCCGGCCCAGTGCAGGGACAAGGGCCAGGAACGATCTGGTCGGTCTGGCAGCGCGCGCAGCGCGCGCGGCACGCGGCCAGGGCTGAATGGCGCACCGCTTCCGTCACCCGCGACGTCCCCGCGCCAGCCGACGAAGCCCCCCCATCCGTGCCCGCCCACGAAGTCCCCGCGCCTGCCCCCGGAGCGACCTTGCCCCCGGCCGCCCGGAGCTGGCGGCCCCCCGGCGGTAAGACGCGACGGGGCCTGCTGCTGGCCGCGGTCGCGGCGCTCGCGGTCGTGGCCGCCGGGGCCGGTTACGCCGCGCTGGGCACGGGCGGGCTGGCCGCGCGCCACTATCCGGCCGCCCGCCCGGCGGGCGCTGCCTTCGGCGCGGACGCGATCCGGCCGGGACAGGGGATCGCCCAGACGATGGGCCAGGTGGCCAGCTACGGGGACACGACGGTCGCCGTGGGCTCGCAGGCCGGCGGGGACATTCCGCGGGCCCAGTTCTTCGTATCCCACGACGACGGGGGGACCTGGACGTGGGCGCCGGTGCCCGTCAGCCACGGCGCTACCAGCGCGCTTGCCGGGATCGCGGCCAGCGCAGCGGGCTTCGTCGCCATCCGGCCGGGGAACGGCCCAGCGGGATCGCCCGCGGTCAGGGCCGACGGGGTGGTCTACACGTCCGCCAGCGGAACATCCTGGCGGTACGTGGCCACGCTCACGGCGGCCGACGGCGTGCAGCTCGGTGTGGTCAACCATGACCCGGGCGGTTTCGCGGCCCTGGGTCAGGGACCGGGCGGGGATATGGCCGCCTACGTCAGCGCGGACGGTATCTCCTGGCGGCCGGAGATCGCGTTCGGCCCCGCGCCGGCCAGCGTCACCGGAGCGACGGTGACGGCGGGCGGAACGGTCATCGTGACCGGCTCCACCGGCGCCGCCGGGCGCCAGCAGCCGTACCTGGCCCTGGCGCCGCCGGGTCAGGCCGCGCGGGCGGTCCCCGTCGTGACCATTCCCGGAGCGACCATCTCCCAGGTCAGCGTCGATGCCGTGGCGGTCTCCGGGAACCGGCGGGTCGCCGTGGGCGAGGCAGGCAGGTCGCCGGCCATCTGGACGGCCACCGGCTCGTCCTGGTCGAGCGGTTCGGCCGACCTGGCGCCCGCCCCCGCTCCGGCACCGGCCGCCGCCACGATACCGGCGGCCTCCGCTCCAGCGCCGGCCCCCTCCGCTCCGGCACCGCCCGCCCCCGCGGCGGCAGGCTCCCCGCTGACCGGCTCCGCCGCCGCCCCGGCCGCAGGCACGTACGCGGGCACGTACGCGGACACGTACGCAGGCACGTACGCAGGCACGTACGCGGGCACGCAGAAGCTGACCAGCGTGGTGCACGGCCCGGCGGGCTGGCTGGCGACCGGTGAGGCGGTCTCCGCCACGGCCCGGCGTCCCCTCCTGCTGACCTCCGCCGACGGGACGGTGTGGAACGCGAGCCCGCAGCATGGTGGTTCCCCTCTCCCGGGGACAACGGTCGTCGCCGCGCAGGCGGCTGCGGGCCGGGCCGGTTATGTGGTCGTCGGCGACGAAACCGCCAGCGCCGGGACGTTCCCGGCCGCCTGGTGGTCCGGCGACCTGCGCACCTGGGGCCGCGTGGGCGGCCCAGCCGGCGGTACGGCCGGCGGCGACCCGGGACAGATGCTCGGCGTGACCGCCGGGCCGTCCGGATTCGTCGCCGTCGGCGCCCAGGGCATTTCCCCGGCCGTCTGGACCTCCCGCAACGGCCGGGCCTGGCGGGCGGTCACCCTCAAGGTGCCCGCCGGAGCGGCCAGCGCCAGCCTGCGGCACGTGGCGGTCAGCGGGCCGCACGTCGTCGCGCTCGGCGAGGAACGCTGGCCGGCAGGCGCCCGGACCGCCTTCGCCGAAGTCTCCGCGGACGGCGGGCGCAGGTGGCAGCCGGTCGCGCTCCCCTCGCCGCGCGGTGACGCGTTCGCCACGGCCCTGGCGCCCATGCGCGGCGGGTTCACCGCACTCGGCGCGTACGGGACGCCGGGCCACCGCAACGTCGTCGTATGGACGTCCGCGGACGGCAGTGCGTGGGCCACTCAGATACCAGACGGACCCGGGCTGAGCGATGCCGGCATTCAGGAGATTACCGGTCTGGCTGCCTCCGGCAACGGCGCTCTGACGGGCGTGGGTTTCGCCGCGTCCGCCTCCGGCGAGCAGCCGACCGTATGGAACGTCCCGGCCCGTTAAGGCTCCGGCGAGGTCCCCGACCCTGGCCGCAGCGAGGACCCTGGTCGACTAGGCCAGCCCCGGCACCGGAACACCCCGGATCGAGGCGTCGAGGATCTCGGCCGTATGCGCGATCGCGACGCTCTGGCCCATCGCCTCCAGGGCGGACGCGATCTGCAGCGAGCACCCCGGGTTGGCGGAGATGAGCAGCCGCGCACCGGTGCTGCGCACCGACGCGGCCTTCCGCTCGCCCAGTTCGTGCGCCGCCTCCGGTTGCAGCAGGTTGTAGAGGCCCGCCGAGCCGCAGCACATCCCGGCCTCGGGGATCTCCGCGAGCTCGAGGTCCGGGATACCGTTCAGCAGGGCGCGCGGCGCCGCGGTCACCTTCTGGGCGTGCGCGAGATGACAGGCGTCGTGGTACGCAGCCTTGACCGGCAGCGGGTGCCGGGCCGCGGCCGGGCCGCCGGTGGTCCCGAACAGATCGGCCAGGAATTCGGCGAAGTCGCGGACCTTGGCGCTGAGCGCGGCGGCCCGCTCGGCCCACTCCGGATCGTCGGCCAGCAGCTCGGCGTACTCCTTCATCGCCGAACCGCAGCCCGCGGAGTTGACCACGATTGCCTCCACCCCCGCCTGCTCGAATGCCTCGATCGCGTGCCGGGCGAAGCCGGCCGCCTCCCCGGTCCGGCCCGAGTGCAACGACAGCGCCCCGCAGCACGCCTGCCCGCGCGGGATGACCACGTTGCAGCCCTCCGCCGCGAGGACCCGCGCGGTGGCGATGTTGACCTGCGGGAAGAACACGGACTGCACGCATCCGGTCAGCATGCCGACCACCGCGCGACGCGTCCCGCGCGCCGGCACCCGTTCGGGCAGCCGGCCTGGCGGCACCGGCGCGCCCGGCTTCGGCGCCAGGTTCATCGCGGCGCCGAGGACCGGCGAGACGCGGCCCGGCAGCCCGCTGCGGGCCACCAGCCGGTCCAGTCCGGTGCGCTGCAGCGCCCGTAGCGGCCCCGCGAGCGCGCGGAGCCGCCGGGGATAGGGGAACACGGCGAAGATCGCCGAGCGCGCGGCGCGGTCAGCCAGCGGCCGGTGCCACCCCCGCGCCGCCCGCCGGAACCCCGCCGCGCGCAGTACCCGTGCCGGGACCGCCGGGAGCGCGGTTGGCAGCGCCAGAACCGCCCCTCGAACCCGCTTCCGGCCCGTCCGCCCCAGCGACCTCCTTAACCCCCGGGCCGTCCGCACCCGGGCCGCCCTCGGCCGCCCGCGGGCCTCTCCTGCCACGCGGGCCTCTCCCGCGACACGGGCTTGTGCCGCAGCGGCTGGGAACCGCGACGGCGGGCGCGTGGGCGGGGTCATCCGTCCACGACCGCGCGGCCCCGATGAGCCGGTCGTACTGCACGCCGGACGGGCACGCGGTCATGCACGCCATGCAGCCCAGGCACCGGTCGAAGTGCTCGGCCGCCGTGGGGCTGAGCTCCGCGCCGTCCAGGACCTGCGTGACCAGGTGAATTCGCCCGCGCGGGGAATCCATCTCCTCACCCCACAGGGCGTAGGTGGGGCAGGCGGGCAGGCAGAACCCGCAGTGCACGCAGTCGCTGGCCAGCTCGCGCAGCTTCTTGCCGTCCAATCAGATCCCTCCGGCGAAACGTCCCGGCGCCATCGTGTTACCCGGGTCGAACTGGCGCTTGACCGCGCGCATCAGGGCCAGCCCGGGAGCTGGGCCCCACATGTCGACGGACGCCTGCACGGCCCGCGGCGCGGCCAGCACCACGACGCTCCCGCGCGCCAGGGCGCCGGGTCCTCACCGCCGTGCCCGGTGGCGGCGCGCAGCGCCCGGACGAACACGGCGACCTGGTCCGGGTCCGCGCCGGCGTTGAGCGAGACGTAGAGCACCCCGGCCCCGGCCGAACCGCTCACCGCCGGGGCCAGCCCGGTGTCGGCGGCGACCGCGTTCGATCGCGTCGAGGACCTGGCGGAGTTCCGCGGCCCAGAACGCGACGCGGATCAGGGTGCCGCCCCCCGCGCCGCCGCCCCGTGCCGTCGGCCGCCTCGCCCCGCTGCGCCCACCACTGCGGCGCGGCCAGCGAGGTCAGTGCGCCGTGCCCGAGTACCCCGGTCATCCGCTCGGCGCGCTCGCTGACCCCGGCTGCGGTGCCCTCGAGCAGGATGCCGACCCGGACCGGCGCGCCGGGCCCAGCAGGCCGCTCGATCTCCGCCGCCGACGGCTGCAGCGGGGAGGCGCCGCGATCAGCACGGCCTCGGCGGCGGCGGCCGTACCGTCGTAGTCCCTGGTCACGTAAGCGGTGAGCGCCGCCACCGGATGCAGGCGGAACGTCACCTCGGTGATCAGCCCCAGTGTCCCGAGCGACCCGGCGAACAGCTTCCCGATGTCGTAGCCGGCCACGTTCTTGACGACCTTCCCGCCGGAATGGGCCACCCGGCCGTCGGGGCGCACGACGGTGATCCCGATCAGCAGGTCGCGCGGCGTACCGTAGCGCAGCCGCAGCGGGCCGGCCGCGCCGGTGGCGACGACCCCGCCGACCGTCGCCGCCGCTGGGCCGTCCAGCGCGAGCCGCTGTCCCTTTTCGGCGAGTACCTTGCTGAGCTGCCCCAGGGTGACGCCCGCCTCGGCCCGCACCACCAGGTCACCGGCCGCGTGCTCGAGGATGCGGTCCATCCGGGTCATGTCCGCGACCACATCGCAGCGCGCCGGCGGCGGTGCCCACGAGATCGTCCGCCCGCTGCCGCGCGGCACGACGGCCAGGCCGAGGGAGGCGGCGGCGCGTATCACCCCCGCGGCCTGTTCCACCGTGCCGGGGTAGGCCACGCAGGCGGGCGCGACCCCGGCTACCGCGTCCACGGGACCGGCCTCGCTGACGACCGCGCCCGTCCCGGCGAGTGCCACGGCAACTTCCGCGCCCGTGGTCATAGTCCCACCCAGGTCCGTCCGGCGGTATCGAAGCATTCCTGCGCCACCGCGTCCGCCGCGGTTTTCACCTGTGCAGGTGCCTTTACCTGTACCCCGTTACACGTAAAGGCGCCATTAGGTGCCACGGAAAGGGGAGCCGCGGCCATCATCAGAAGAGATCCACTTCGCCGGCGGCGACGGCGGGGTGCGGTGCGCGGCGCACGCCCGGGACCTCCCCGCACAGCCGCGGCGTCGGGAACACCTTGCCCGGGTTGCACAGGTTGCGCGGGTTGAAGGCGCAGCGCAGCATCTGCATCGTGTCCAGGTCGTCCGCGCCGAACATCTTGGTCATGTAGCGCGATTTGTCGACGCCGACGCCGTGCTCCCCGGTGATCGACCCGCCCGCCTCGATGCACAGGTCCAGGATCTGGCCGGACACTTCCTCGGCCGCCCGGCCCGCCCCCGCGATGCTGTCGTCGAACAGGACCAGCGGGTGCAGGTTGCCGTCGCCGGCGTGGAAGACGTTGGCGACCCGTACGCCCGCCGCCCCGTCGGACAGCTCCGAGATCCGGGCCAGCACCTTCGACAGCGCCGTGCGCGGTACCACCCCGTCCTGGACGATGTAGGCGGGGCTGATCCGCCCCACCGCGGCGAACGCGGACTTGCGGCCTGCCCAGATCACGGCCCGTTCGGCGGGGTCGTCGGCTATCCGGATCTCGCCCGCGCCCGCCTGCTGGCACAGCTCATGAACGGCCGCGCGGTCCCTTTCCACGTCGGCCGCCGGGCCGTCCAGCTCGACGACCAGTACCGCGCCGGCCCCTTCCGGGTAGTTGCAGTGCACGGCCGCCTCGGCCGCCTCGATCGCCAGCGCGTCCATCATCTCGATCGCGGCCGGCACGATGCCCGCCGCGATGATCGAGGACACGGCCGTCCCGCCCTGGCTGGTGCTGTCGAACGCGGCCAGCAGGCAGGTGACCGCCTCGGGCAGCGGCGTCAGCCTGACCACGATCTTGGTGGCGATGCCGAGCGTGCCCTCCGACCCGGTGAACGCGCCGAGCAGGTCATACCCGGGGGAGGCGCCAGTGCCGTCGCCCAGCCAGACCAGCTCACCGTCGGGGGTGACGATCTCCAGCCCGGTCACGTGATGCACGGTGAACCCGTGCTTCAGGCAGTGCGCCCCGCCGGAGTTTTCCGCGACGTTGCCGCCCACCGAGCAGATCACCTGGCTGGACGGGTCCGGGGCGTAGAAGAACCCGTACGGCTCGGCGGCCTTGCTGACCGAAAGGTTCGTCACCCCCGGTTCCACGATGGCGCGCCGGCTGACCGGGTCGATATCCAGGATCTTCCGCATCCGTGAGGTGACGACGAGCACGCCATCCGAACGCGGCAGCGCCCCGCCGGACAGGCCGGTGCCCGAGCCGCGCGCCACGAACGGGACGCCCGCCCCGGCGCAGGCCCGCACCACCGCGGCGACCTGCCCGGCCGTTTCCGGCAGGACGACCAGCCCCGGCGCCGTCCGGTGCGAGGTGAGCCCGTCGCATTCGTACGTGGCCAGGTCCCGCGGATCCGAGACCACCCCGGCCACCCCGCAGATCTGCGTCATGACCGGGATCAGCGACGCGGTTGGGGTCTCAGCGACCGGCAGCCCGGCCGTACCGGGCCCGGCCGTGCGGGCCGAACCGCCCGCGCTGGCCACGCTGCCAGCACCCGGAGGGTCGGCCGTCATCAGGGCATGCGCTCGTAGGCGGGGATCGTGAGGAAGTTGACGTATTCGTCCGCCAGCGCCACCTCCGTGAACAGCGCGGTGGCCTGGCCGAAACGCTCCGCGTAGAACGTCTCACCCAGTTGCTCGCGGATACCGGCCAGCTCCTCGTCGATCATCTGCTCCACCCGCTCGCGGGTCACCTTGGGCCCGTCCTCGAGCAGGACGTCGTTGTGCAGCCACTGCCATACCTGGGAACGCGCGATCTCCGCGGTCGCGGCGTCCTCCATCAGGTTGTAGATCGCGACCGCGCCGTTCCCGTCCAGCCAGGACGCGAGGTACTGGATGCCGACGCTGATGTCGTTGCGCAGCCCGGCCTCGGTGATCGTGCCGGGCGTCTTGCTCACGGCCAGCAGGTCCGCGGCGCTTACGCTGACCTCGTCGCGCAGGCGGTCCAGCTGGTTCGGCCTGCTGCCCAGCACGCCGTCGAAGATCTCGCGGCAGATCGGCACCAGGTCGGGATGGGCGACCCAGGACCCGTCGAAGCCGTCCGATGATTCGCGCGACTTGTCCTCGCGCACCTTGGCCAGCGCCTTCTCGTTGACCTCCGCGTCACGCCGGCTGGGGATGAATGCCGCCATCCCGCCGATCGCGTGCGCGCCCCGCTGGTGGCAGGTCTTGACCAGCAGCTCGGTGTAGGCCCGCATGAACGGCGCGGTCATCGTCACCTGGTTCCGGTCCGGCAGGACGAACTCGCGGCCCCGGGTGCGGAACTTCTTGATGATGCTGAACAGGTAATCCCAGCGGCCGGCGTTCAGCCCGGCGGAGTGCTCGCGCAGCTCGTAGAGGATCTCCTCCATCTCGAACGCGGCCGGAATGGTCTCGATGAGCACGGTGGCGCGGATCGTGCCGCGCGGGATGCCGAGCGCGTCCTGCGCGATGTTGAAGGCATCGTTCCACAGCCGGGCCTCGAGGTGGCTCTCGGTCTTGGCCAGGTAGAAGTAGGGGCCCTTGCCCTTGGCGATCTGCTTGCGGGCACTTGTCGCCAGGTAGAGCGCGAAGTCGACCAGGCTGCCGGAGGCGCGGCGCCCGTCGACCAGGATGTGCTTCTCGTCCAGGTGCCAGCCGCGCGGCCGGACCACGATCGTGGCCAGCTCGTCGTCTGGCCGCAGCTGGTAATCCTTGCCGTCGGCGGATGCGAAGCCGATCGTGCGGTCCAGCACGTCCTTGAGGTTCAGCTGGCCCGTGATCATGTTGTCCCACAGCGGCGAGTTGGCGTCCTCGAAGTCCGCCAGCCAGACCTTCGCGCCCGAGTTGAGCGCGTTGATCGCCATCTTCTTCTCGGTGGGGCCGGTGATCTCCACCCGGCGGTCGGCGAGGCCCGCGGCGGGCAGCGCCACCTGCCAGGCGGGGTCCTCCCGGATGTGCCGGGTCTCGGCCAGGAAGTCGAAACTCCCGCCGGCGACGATCTCCGCCTGCCGCTGGTCGCGCGCGGCGAGCAATTCGGCCCGGCGATCGGCCAGTTCCCGGTGGAGCGTCGCGATCAGGCTGATCGCCTCGGGAGTAAGAATCTCGTCGTAACGATCGCCGGAAGGGCCGGTGATCTCAACGCCATCGGTGCCCGGCATGTCCAACTCCTCCGCAGTCTGCTGTACATCCTAGGCAGATCGGGTCCCGTCGTACGAGACCCGCACCTGCGGCCGTTTGCCCTGGTACCTGCGGCGCGGCTTGCCGCGCGCTGGTACACCGCGGTTGGCGAGGCTTGTTACTCACCAGTAGCTGATATCGGCTCGGTAACGCTACCGGGGCCTGTACGCGGAGGTCAATCACGGGTCGCCCGGCTGCGCGGAGGCTTCCGGGCCAAGCCCGCCCGGCCAAGCCCGCCCGGCCAAGCCAGTGCCCCGCGATCAGACTCGCCCGCCCAAGCTAGAGTTCGCGGGGGTCAAGCCGGGACGCTGCGCTGGGCCGCGCGCTCTCCCGGGCGGGAGCCCTCTCCCGGCGGAATACACCACGGCCGAAGAGCGCTGATAACTGAGTCAAAACCCTGGTCTGCTATGCTTGTGTGTCCGCACGACGGGCCGGTAAAGGATCAGGATAATTACTTTGGCTGAGGGAAAGTATAGCAAATAACATGCCCGATCGTCAAACTGAGTCTGCCCTTTCCGAATCCATCAAGAACGAGCAGGATTACGTTTCCATGCTGTACCGGCTGCTGGACGCGGCGCGGGAGCGGAGCGAGACGGCCCTGCGTGAAGTGCACGGGCGCGGCGCGGCAGGCGGCACCTTCGCGTCCCGTGTGGAGCGCGAAGTGTCGGCCGCCGAGCAGGCCAGAAGGCTTTTCCAGCTGAACGGCGTGGAACGTGGCCTTTGCTTCGGGCGAATGGATGATACCGATGGCGAGACCTTTTATATCGGCCGCATCGGGGTGCACGATGATGAGTATGAGCCGGTCCTTATTGACTGGCGCGCGCGGGTGGCGCGCCCTTTTTACGCGGCCACGCCGAATGATCCAGCCGGCCTGCTCCGCAGGCGCCATCTCTATACCCGCGGCCGCACCGTGGTCGGCGTCGACGATGAGGTATTCGACCTCGACAAGATGAGCGAGGCGGACCGGCGCGGCCTGGTGGGCGAGGCCATGCTGCTGGCTACGGTCCGGCGCGGCCGAACCGGGCGGATGAGCGACGTGGTCGCCACCATCCAGGCCGAACAGGACCGGGTGATCCGTTCCGCGCTGGCCGGGGTCCTGGTCGTCCAGGGCGGCCCGGGGACAGGCAAGACCGTGGCGGCGCTGCACCGCGCGGCGTTCCTGCTTTATACGCACCGCAAGACCCTGGAGCGGCGCGGCGTGCTGATCATCGGCCCGAACGCGACCTTTCTCCGCTACATCAGTCAGGTGCTGCCGTCCCTGGGCGAGACCGACGTGGTGCTGTCCTCGCTCGGCGAATTGTTCCCCGGCGTCCGCGCGACGCGTGCGGACACTCCCGAGACCGCCGTGGTCAAGGGCGACCTGCGCATGGTCAAGGTCCTTCGGGCCGCGGTCCGGGACCGGCAGCGGGTGCCGCGCCAGGACCTGGAGATCGTCACCGACGGTGTGACGCTGCGGGTGCCCGCCACCGTCATCGAGCGCGCCCGCAGCCGGGCCCGCGCGCTGCGCGAGCCGCACAACGTGGCGCGCAGGCTGTTCGTCAACGAGCTGCTCGACGCACTCGCGACCGAAGAGGCCGTGGCGCTCGGGCGCAGCCTCGATGACGAGGACCGGCCCTACGCCCGGGCACGGCTGTGGGAGGAGGAGCCGATCCGCGAGGCGCTCGACGAGCTGTGGCCGTTCCTCACCCCGCAGCGGCTGCTGGCCGACTGTTTGGCGAGGAAGGTGCCCTGCGCCGCGCTGCTCCGGATTTTTCTGCCGCCGAACGGGCCCTGCTGTTCCGTTCCCCGGCGGGGGACCCGTCCGCGGCGGACGCCCAAAGGGCCCAGGACGCCGTGCGCGGGATCGTGACCGGTGTCCGGCGTTCCCAGGACGCCGACGGCGAGTGGACCGTGGCGGACGTTCCGCTGCTGGACGAGGCCGCCGAACTGCTCGGCGCCGACGACTCCGCGGACAAGGCCATGCGCCGGGCCGCGGAACGTCAGCGGCGCGAGGAAGAGGAGTACGCCCAGGGCGTACTGGAGCTCACCGGCCTGTCCGACGACGGCATGCTGGACGCCGCGACCGTCGCCGCCCGGAACCGTGACGAGGGCCCCGACCTGACCACCGCCGAACGTGCCGCCGTGGACCGGTCCTGGGCCTACGGGCACGTCATCGTGGATGAAGCCCAGGAGCTGTCCGAGATGGCGTGGCGGATGGTCATGCGCCGGGTTCCCACCCGCTCGCTGACCGTCGTCGGCGACCTGGCCCAGACGGGGAACGCCGCCGGGGCCCGCTCGTGGGGCGGGATGCTCGACCGCTACGTCAAGGGCCGCTGGCGCGAGGAGCGGCTCACCGTCAACTACCGCACTCCGGCCGAGATCATGACCGTGGCCACCGACGTCCTCGCCGCCGTCGCCCCGGACGAGCACCCGCCCGAGTCGGTCCGCGAAGAGGGCGCCTACCCCCGCGCGATCCGTGCCGGTTCTGGCGGCGGGTTCCGCCAGGGTGAGCTCGGTGACGAGGAGTACAGCGGTCCGGAGTACGACGGTGCGGAGCTACGGCCCGGATGAGTGTGGCTCCGGGGAGCACCGCGATGCGGAGTACGCCCCCGTGGGGGTCACTCCTGCGGGGCTTGCCCCCGGCGATTTCGGCGCGACCGTCGCGCGGGTCGTAGACGAGGAGCTCGCCGGCCTCACGGCCGCGGAGGAAGGCCGCCTAGCCGTCATCGCCCCCGCGGCCCGCCTGGCCGAACTAGCCGCGGCGATCCCCAGCGCCGTCACCGGCGACCGGGCGGACGCGCTGGAGTCACCCGTCGCTCTGCTGACCGTCGAGCAGGCCAAGGGCCTGGAGTTCGACCGCGTTGTGCTGGCCGATCCGGCCGGGATCATCGCCCAGTCGCCCAAGGGAGGGCACGACCTCTACGTCGCGATCACCCGGGCGACGCACCGTCTGGCCGTCGTCCACGAGGGCGAACTCCCGCCCCTCCTGTCCGCCCTGACCCCCTCCGCCCCGCCCCGTCCCCTGACCTCGCCTGCGGCGGACCGCCCCGCCCGGGCGGTCCCGCCCGGGGGTCATTCCCCGTTCCGGAGCCATCCCAGCCGGGGATGCCCGGCTATCTGTGGCGACTTTCCGCACCGTGTGCGGAAAAGTCGCCACAGATCAGCGCTCGCCTCGAGGCCGCTGGCTCATTTGCCGCGCCAGTCACACGGGCGCTGCCCACTCCGCGCCGTGCTCGCGCTGGCGGGGCGGAAACGCCGCCCACATCGCGGGGGAGGAGATCGCCGCGGGGGTGGGCGGGCACATCTGGGGCTCAGCCGTTGTTTAAGTAAGCGACAATCCGAAGTGCTCGTGGCACTATCGGGACAACCAGCTTTATCGGCGCCCCCAGCGGCGCCCTGTCCTTGGAGGACAATGACCGCATTCTCCAGCGAGCGGCCGGACCCGATCGTCACCGATCCCGCGAAGGTCATCGCAGGTACCTCGAGCACGGGTCACCCCGATCGCACGGGTCACGACGCAGGGTCACCCGACCGGCCGCCGCCCCCGGTGAATTCGACCTGGAAGAACGTCAGGCACTCCGCCGGGTAGCGGGCCTGTCGACCGAGCTCCAGGATGTCACCGAGGTTGAATACCGCTCCCTTCGCCTGGAGCAGGTGGTCCTGATCGGCGTATGGGCCGAGGGCAGCCTGGCCAGTGCGGAGAACTCCCTCCGGGAGCTGAGCCGTCTCGCCGAAACGGCGGGTTCGGAGGTTCTCGAGGGCCTCATCCAGCGCCGAAGCCGCCCCGACTCGGCGACCTACGTCGGCGCGGGCAAGGCCGCGCGAACTGGCTGACATCGTGGCGTCCGTGGGCGCGGACACGGTGATCTGCGACGGCGAGCTCTCGCCCAGCCAGCTGCGGCGGCTGGAGAGCATCGTCAAGGTCAAGGTCATCGACCGCACCGCGCTGATCCTCGACATCTTCGCCCAGCACGCCCGCAGCCGGGAGGGCAAGGCCCAGGTCGAGCTGGCGCAGCTCGCGTACATGCTGCCCCGGCTCCGTGGCTGGGGCGAGTCGATGTCCCGGCAGGCGGGTGGCCGGGTCGCCAGCGGCGGCGGGATCGGGACCCGTGGCCCCGGCGAGACCAAGATCGAGACCGACCGGCGCCGGCTCCGCACGCGGATGGGCAAGCTCCGGCGGGAGATCTCCGGGATGGCCACCGGGCGGGAGGTCCAGCGCGGCCAGCGCCGTCGCCGTGACGTTCCGTCGGTCGTCATCGCGGGCTACACCAACGCCGGCAAGTCGAGCCTGCTCAACCGGCTCACCGGAGCCGGTGTCCTGGTCGAGGACGCCCTGTTCGCCACGCTGGACCCGGCCGTCCGGCGGGCGCGGACCCCGTCCGGCCGGGCGCTCACCCTCACCGACACCGTTGGGTTCGTCCGGCATCTGCCGCACCAGCTGGTGGAGGCGTTCCGGTCGACGCTGGAGGAAACGGCCGACGCCGACCTCATCCTGCACGTGGTCGACGGGTCCGACCCGGAACCGGAGGCGCAGATCGCCGCGGTCCGCGGGGTTCTCGCCGAGATCGGCGCGGGTAACGTGCCGGAACTCGTCGTGATCAACAAGTCCGACGCGGCCGACCCGATCGTGGTGGAAGGCCTCCGGCTGCGCGAGCGCGGCTGCGTGCTGGTGTCCGCGCGGACCGGCGCCGGGCTGGAGAAGCTGCGGGACGCGCTGGAAGAAGCGCTGCCCCGGCGTGACCGCGAGGTCCAGGCCCTGGTGCCCTACAGCCGGGGCGACCTGGTGGCCCGGGTACACGAGGAAGGTGAGGTCCTGCACGTCGGCCACGGCGCCGACGGAACGGAACTGCAGGCCCGCGTCCCGCCCGGCGCTCGCCGCCGAACTCGAGCGGTTCGCGGTCGCGCCCGGCCTCGGCGCGCTGGCCCGGTGAGCAGTCCGCCTGGCCCGTTCGGCAATCGTGTGTTAACGGTTCGTTTACGTGCTTTAACGTCGCCGCGACGGGACACCAGCGCGGTCCCTCGTCACTCTTCGTGAGAAACTTTCGTCCGCCCTAACGAGCAGATAACGGGATATGATTCGTTCCGTGATGTACGCGCTCGCTAACGATTGCCTTCAGCGTCGGGTTTGTCGATTTCCTTACGCATTGCCGGTATGCGTGCGTGTTGGCGGCCGTGTGGCTATCTTCAACAAACCCTGCCGGTTCCGGCGTTTGTGTCTTTTTCCGGCGCGCTAAAGCGTATTGTCCTAACTACGCACAGGCAGCCGTCGGAGGGGTGGGCGAGTGCGCCGCCGAGGAGCGATCCCCGCACCCCATCTGCATGTGCACCTGCAAGTGCATGCAGGTCGCACGTGCGGCGGCCCGGATCCACAAGCGATGCGGAAAGCAGATGCAGAAGACGTTGGCGAGCGCCCTGGCGGGGGCTCTCCGGCTGTTCCTGATGAACGGAACCTCACGGTCCGCCAAGAAAGGGCTGTGTTTTGCCAAAAGCCTTGTACGAGGTCCTTGAGGTGCAATACGGTGACGGGATCGATATGTTGGCTGGCGCATGCGCGTGCGCAGCCTTGTAACGTAGGCGCGCGCGATCCGCTTCCAGGAGTACGATCCGGCATCCGCGCCGGCCGTACGACCCACGGCAGGTGACCGCGCATGACGTACGGAACCATCACCCCCGGTTCCCGATAGTGTAGGGGTTTACCGTTGACTGTCCGTTTGATGACTAACATCGGTCGCCTCTGGACAGGGTCAGAGATCCTCAGCAACGCGGCCATCCTGACCAAGGATGAGCGGATCGCCTGGGTGGGCCCTGCGGCCGAGTTGCCCCAGCGCATACCCGGCGTGGTGGATGACATCGTTGATGTCGACCACGTCGAGAACCTGGGTGGCGCCCTGGTGACGCCGGGTCTGATCGACGCGCACAGTCATCCCGTATACGCGGGCAACCGCTGGGCCGAGCTGACCATGCTGGCGGGCGGGTCGACCGCCGCCGAGATCAATTCGGCCGGGGGCGGCATCTCCTCCACCGTCACCGTGACCCGCGGAACCGATCCCTGGACGCTCTGCAACGGCGTGCGCGAGCGCCTCAACGCCTGGCTGATGTCGGGCACCACGACCGTTGAGGCGAAGACCGGCTATCACCTGACCCGGGACGGCGAGCTGGCCGACGTCCGCATGCTCCGCTCGCTCGAAAGCGAGCCCGGGATGCCGCGGATGCACGTGACCTTCCTCGCTGCCCATTCGGTCCCGCCGGAATTCTTCGGGCGCCGCGCGGACTACATCGACGCCGTGAGTTCCTGGTGTCCCGACGCGGCGGCGGCCGGGGCGGACAGCGTGGACGTCTACTGCGAGGACGGCCGTTTCACCGAGGCCGAGGCCCGGTGGATCCTGAGCGCGGGCCGCAGGTCCGGGCTGCTGCCGCGTATTCACGCCTGCGGCCAGTCCCGCATCGGCGCCGCGAGGCTGGCGGCCGAGATCGGCTGCGCGTCCGCGGACATGCTGCACGCCGCCGACGATGACGACGTGGCCGCGCTGGCGCGGGCCGGAGTGGCGGCGGTCGTCTGCCCGTCCACTTCCCTGCAGACCCGCGGCGCGCCGCCGGTGCGGGCCCTGCTCGACAAGGGCGTGGCCGTCGCGCTCGGCTCTGACCACACCCCGGGCGGGAACGGCATCACGTCGATGTCCCTGGTCATCTCGCTGGCCGTCTGGCACTTCGGGATGAGCGTCACGGAGGCGCTGCGGGCCGCGACGATCGGTGGTGCCCACGCGCTCCGGGCCCCCGATCGCGGCGCTATGGCCCGCGGCCGCTACGCGGACATCGTGCAGTGGGACGCCGACCACGAGGGCGCGTTCGTCTGGGCTTACGGCCTCAAGCCGTACCGCATCTGGCGGGGCGGCGAGCCGGTCATGCCCACCATCTGACCGGCCCCGCCCGGGCCCGTGCGCAGGTCAGCGTACTGGCCCGCGCCCTCGCGCAGGCCTCGCGTACTTGCCCGCGTACTTGCCCGCGTACACATGATGGATCGCGTCCGCCCGCGGCGTGCGCCGCCGGCTGAATTCATGGCATGCTGCGGGGCATGACCGCACGCTCAGACGCCCCGGCGAGCGCTCCCGCAACGGCCCCCGCGCCGGTCAACGTCATCGTCGGCGAAGAAGAATTGCTCGTCGAGCGGTCCGTCAGCGCCCTGGTCACAGCCGCGCGGCTGGCCTTGGCCGCCGAAGCCGGCATGGCCCCCCCAGCTGGACGAACGGGCCCCGGTGGCCCGGCTGCCGCGCCAGGAGACATCCACGATGTGGCCGCGAAAGACCTCGCCGTGAGGGAGCTGGCCGCGCTGACCTCTCCGTCGCTGTTCGGCGGGGGAGGGGTCGTCGTGATCCGCGCGGCCCAGGACGCGGGCAAGGAGGTCGCCGACGAGATCGTGCGGTACGCGGCCGATCCGGCCCCCGGCGTGGTCCTGGTCGTCACGCACGCCGGCGGGGCCAAGGGCAAGGCCCTCCTGACGTCGCTGACCAAGGGCCGCAGGGCGGCCGGGTCGGTGACGGTCATCGAATGCCCGAAGATCACCCGGTTTTCGGACCGGCTCGATTTCGTCCGCGGTGAGTTCCGCCGCGCGGGGCGGGTGGCGGACGAGGGGGGCCTGCGCGCCCTGCTCGACGCCGTCGGATCAGATCTCAGGGAGATCGCGGCCGCGTGCAGCCAGCTCTCGGCGGACGTGGAGGGGCAGATCGGCGAGGAGGCCGTGTCCCGCTACTACCACGGCCGCGCGGAGGCGAGCGGATTCACGGTGTCCGACCGCGCCGTCGAAGGCCGGCTGGCCGACGCGCTGGAGCAGCTCCGGTGGGCGCTGGCCACCGGAGTCCCGCCGGTCCTCATCACCAGCGCGCTCGCCCAGGGTGTCCGGCTGCTCGGCCGGGTGGGCGCCGCGCCGCGGGGCAAGAACAGCGCCGCCCTCGCGGCCGAGGTGGGCGCGCCGCCCTGGAAGATCGACCGGGTGCGCCAGCAGTTGCGGGGCTGGGCGCCGACGGGTGTCGCCCAGGCGCTGCAGGTGGTCGCAGAGGCCGACGCGCAGATCAAGGGCGAAGCGGCCAGCCCCGGCTTCGCGCTGGAACGTGCCATCCGCCGCATCGTCGCCTGCCGCAGCTGACCCCGGCCCGGCCCGGCGCCGACGGTGGCGATCGATCGTGCGCGGGAAGCCGCGCGCGGCGCACATGGCGATGCGCAATTACGGCCGCGCCGCGCGGAGGGGCGCCCGGCTGGCTGGGGGGACGCGGCTGAGACGGGGACCGCTCAGCGCCGGTGACCGCCCGGCCGGAGCTTAGCTGCGCCGCAGGTTAGCTGCGCTGGAGCTCGACGGCGCGCTTGGTGATCGCGGACTTGCGGTTGGCGGCCTGCTTCTTGTGGATGACGCCCTTGCTCGCCGCCTTGTCGAGCTGGCGGCACGCGGTGCGCATCGCCACGGTCGCGCTGTCCACGTCACCCGCCTCCGCGGCCTCGCGGAAGTTGCGGACGTACGTCTTGAGAGACGACTTGACCGCCTTGTTGCGCTGACGGCGCTCCTCGTTCTGCCGGTTGCGCTTGATTTGGCTCTTGATATTCGCCACGCGAAAGCCTCGCTCAGAGTCTGTTGAGGTCGTACGTAAGGTCGGATGAAACAACGCCGCGTCCGGCGCGACCGCGAGCGGCCAGGCGCGACTAGGCGACGACGAAGGATATCCGAGTTAGCACCCGATTCTCAAACCGGGCCGCTCTCATCGTCGCTCGCCACGGCCAGTTGTCCGTGGGCGGGGCGGGCCGTCACCCAGTATCCCTCACCGGCCCATCACTCGCCGAAGCCCCGCTGGTGTATTCCCGCAGCAGGTCGGCGTGGCCTAGGTGCTGGGCGTACTCGGCGATCATATGGTCATACCCTCAGCGCAGCGACATCTGGCCCCACTTCGGAGTGGGTGAACTGCTGCTCCAACGGCATCCCGGCCACCGCCTGGCGGCACAGATCCTGCTCCTCGGCCAGGCGCGGGTAGTCGGCTTCCGCCCCGGCCGCGGAAGCCTCCTCGAAGGCCGCGTCCGGCCGGTCGTCCCGCGCGTACACCTCCGGCAGCTGGCCTGCGCTGGCCCAGGACCCCGCCGCGCTGCCATAGGGTAGCGGCGGACGGCTGTACTGGCCGGCCGCGACCGGGACGCGCATGCCGCCGTCGGCGGCCCGGGAAGCCCGGACGGCGAAGACGCCTCCAGGCCATGAGAAGCCAGACCGACAGAACGTACTCTCACCCAAACGGATGCCAGTGTCACCTACCACGGGTTCGGCCGAGACCGAACGCACCGAGCCGGGCCGGACCGACCCCGCGGTGATCCGCAACTTCTGCATCATCGCGCACATCGACCACGGCAAGTCGACGCTTGCCGACCGGATGCTCCAGCTCACCGGTGTGGTCGCCGGCCGGAACATGCGCGCCCAGTACCTGGACCGGATGGATATCGAGCGGGAACGCGGCATCACGATCAAGAGCCAGGCGGTCCGGCTGCCGTGGACCGGCGAAGACGGCCGCGGGTACGTGCTGAACCTCATCGACACCCCCGGGCACGTCGACTTCTCCTACGAGGTGTCCCGCTCGCTCGCGGCGTGCGAGGGCGCGGTGCTGCTCGTCGACGCGGCACAGGGCATCGAGGCGCAGACGCTGGCCAACCTCTACATGGCGCTCGAAGCGGACCTGCTCATCATCCCGGTCCTCAACAAGATCGACCTGCCCGCCGCCCAGCCCGAGCGGTACGCGGAGGAGATCGCCAACATCATCGGCTGCGACCCCGATGACGTGCTGCGCGTCTCGGCCAAGACGGGGGAGGGCGTGCGGGAACTGCTACACGAGATCGTCGCTCAGGTCCCGGCGCCGGCCGGCGACCCGTCGGCACCGTCCCGCGCGCTGATCTTCGACTCGGTGTACGACACCTACCGCGGCGTCGTCACCTACGTCCGGGTCGTCGACGGGCTGCTGTCCAAGCGCGAGCGCAGCATGATGATGTCGACCGGGGCCACCCACGAGACGCTCGAAGTGGGCGTGATCTCCCCGGAGCCGCAGCCGTCCGACGGACTCGGCGCCGGTGAGGTCGGCTACCTCATCACCGGCGTGAAGGACGTCCGGCAGGCACGGGTCGGCGACACGGTGACCGCGGCCGTCCACGGGGCCATCGAGCCCCTGCCCGGATACGACCACCCGCGCGCGATGGTGTTCTCCGGCCTTTACCCGGTGGACGGTGACGACTACCCGGAACTGCGGGAGGCGCTCGACCGGCTGCGGCTCAACGACGCCGCGCTGATCTATGAACCGGAGACCTCGGCGGCCCTGGGGTTCGGCTTCCGGTGCGGCTTCCTCGGCCTGCTGCACATGGAGATCGTCCGGGAGCGGCTGGAGCGCGAGTTTGACCTGGAGCTGATCTCCACCGCGCCGAACGTCGTCTACCGCGTCGTGATGGAGTCCGGGGCCGAGCTGATCGTGACCAACCCGAGTGACTTCCCCGGCGGAGGCGGCCCCGGCGCCATCGTGCCGGGCAACGCGACGGGCCCGGACGGCAAGGCCGTCGGCGGGAAGATCGGACGCGTGTACGAGCCGATCGTCCGGGCCACGGTCATCTCGCCGAGCGAATACATCGGGACGATCATGGATCTGTGCCAGGGCCGGCGCGGCGTCCTCGGCGGCCTGGAGTACCTGTCGTCCGACCGGGTGGAGATCCGGTACACGATGCCGCTGGCCGAGATCATCTTCGACTTCTTCGACCAGCTCAAGTCGCGGACCCGCGGGTTCGCGTCGCTCGACTACGAGCCGGCCGGTGAGCAGGAAGCCGACCTGGTCAAGGTGGACATCCTGCTGCAGGGCCAGCCGGTCGACGCGTTCAGCCAGATCGTGCACGCCGACGAGGCGCGTGCGTACGGGCTGTCGATGACGTCGAAGCTGAAGGAACTGATCCCGCGGCAGCAGTTCGAGGTGCCGATCCAGGCGGCGGTCGGGGCCCGGATCATCGCCCGCGAGAACATCCGGGCGCTGCGCAAGGACGTACTGGCCAAGTGCTACGGCGGTGACATCACCCGGAAGCGTAAGCTCCTCGAACGGCAGAAGGAGGGCAAGCGGCGGATGAAGACGATCGGCCGCGTCGAGGTCCCGCAGGAAGCCTTCGTGGCGGCGCTGTCCACCCAGCCGACCAGCGAGAAGAAACAGCGCTAGCCGGGCTGCCGCTGAGGGGTGCCGCGCCAGCGGCTAGCGGTGGTGGAAGTGCCCCAGGACCCCATGGGGGCCGTTGGGCGTGTAAATGGGCAGCAGCATCGCGTTGGTCCCGCCGTTGACGTTCAGGCCACCGGACGCCGGCCCCGTGCCGTGCGCGTTGAGGGCCACCGCGGCCAGCACCGCCACCGCGACGAGCAGGGCGAACAGGCCGATCGCGGTCCAGCCGAGGATGAGGCCGGCGGTCGCCATCCCGCTGCCCTGTTCCCCGGTCATGCGGATCTGCCGGCGTGCCTTGTGGCCCAGGACAACCGCGGGGACCGCCGTGAGCCCGGCCGTGAAGAACTCGGCGACGCCGAAGACCAGCGACGCGACCGCCAGTGAGTTGGTCCCCTGCGACCGGTAGGCCGGGTAGGAGGGCGGCATCTGCGCGGGCAGGTCGGTGGACAGCAACGCGAGCTCACCGTAGGTCTTGGCGGTGTAGGCCCGCTCCATCCGCTCGGTGTACTCGTCCTGGCTCAGCCGGCCCTCGGCGAAAGCCCCCTTCAGCACGTCGACGAGCTGCTCGCGGTCGGCGTCCGACGCGCGCAGCGACGCCTGCGTGCGGCTTAGGCCCTGCGGCCCGTAGAACCGGGGCCGGGAACGATACGCCGGTTGGTCCGCCACCAGTACCTCCCGCCAGATACGACGCTCTGAGTCTAGCTAACAATCGCCAGTAGTAACGGACAAGCAGCCGAGGGAGTGCCCGCCCCGCCGCGACGAGGCCTGTCCGCTGGGGGCAGATCGGGTCCCAAAATTCCGTTCGACCTGGTTCTACCGGTCGGTTAGCCTGCGCTATGTGGATAACGGGCAGATCGTCTCGGTCAACACGGGCCGTGTAGCCGGGGCGGAATGGGCGGGCCAGCTCGGCCGTACCGCCATCGACAAGCGCCCCGTCGCGGGCCCGGTGCGGGTCGGCCGGCTCGGCCTCGACGGCGACGAGCAGGCCGACCAGGCCAACCACGGCGGCCCGGAGCAGGCCATCTACCTCTACGCCCGCGAGGACCTGGACTGGTGGGCCGGGGAACTGGGCCATGACGTGCGGAACGGCGCGTTCGGCGAGAACGTCGTAACCAGCGGCCTGGACGTCTCCGGCGCGCTGATCGGTGAGCGCTGGCGGATCGGCACCGCCGTCGTCCAGATCACGTCCTGCCGCATTCCCTGCGGGACATTCCGCCAGTGGACCGGCGAGAAGGGCTGGGTGAAGCGGTTCGCCGCCGCCGGCCGGCCCGGCGCCTACGTGCGCGTTCTGGCGGAGGGCACGGTGACGCCGGGCGATGCGGTGACCGTGCTCGGCCGCCCCGCCGCCGGCGTGACGGTCGCGGAGTCGATGCGCGCCTACTACGGTGACCGCGAGCTGATGCGCCGCCTGTCGGCCGTACCCGACCGCAGCGCGAAGTGGGACACGATCGCCCGCGGCACCCAGGGTCAGCTCGTATCCGCGCCGGGCACCACTCCGGCCACCGGGACGATACCGGGGCCGCTACCGGGACAGGTAGTGCCGGGGCAAGTACCCGGGCAGGTACCCGGGCAGGCCGGGCGGCTAGCTGACCGTGCCCGGCGCGCTTCCCGACGGCGACCCCGTCCCGGCGGACGGCACCCTGCCCGCTGCCTCGCTCGACGGCGTGGGCCGCCGGCCGTTCGGCTTCTACGTGCACGTCCCGTTCTGCGTCACCCGGTGCGGCTACTGCGACTTCAACACCTATACCGCCGCGGAGCTGGGCGGCGGCGCCTCGCGCGCGGCCTACCCGGGCCAGGCGGGCGCCGAGATCCGGCTGGCCCGCCGCGTGCTCGGCGACGCCGACGCCCCGGTCAGCAGCGTGTTCATCGGCGGCGGCACGCCGACCGTGCTGCCGCCGGAGCAGCTCGGTGGGATGCTGCGGGTCATCGACGCCCAGTTCGGGCTGGCGGCTGGGGCGGAGGTGACCGTCGAGGCTAATCCGGAAACCGTTACCGAACAGACCTTGGCGCTCCTCCGTACGAACGGCGTGAGCCGGGTTTCGTTCGGGATGCAATCAGCCCTCCCGCATGTGCTGGCCGTCCTCGACCGTGTGCACGAGCCCGGCCGGCCCGCCCAGTGCGTCGCGTGGGCCCGCGCCGCGGGGTTCGAGCACGTGAGCCTGGATCTGATCTACGGCACGCCGGGGGAGACCGACGCGGACTGGCGCCAGTCGCTGGAGACGGCGCTGGCGGCGGCCCCCGACCATATCTCCGCCTACGCGCTGATCGTGGAGGAGGGCACCCGGCTCGCGGCGCGGATCCGCCGCGGTGAGCTCCCGGCCCCGGACGACGACGCGATGGCCGACCGCTACCTGCTCGCCGAGGAGGTGCTCACCGCGCACGGGCTCAGCTGGTACGAGGTCTCCAACTGGGCCGCGTCCAGTGCCGCCCGGTGCGCGCACAACATGCTCTACTGGACCGGCGGCGACTGGTGGGGTGTAGGCCCGGGCGCGCACAGCCACGTTGGGGGCACCCGGTGGTGGAACGTCAAGCATCCGTCCGCCTACGCCGGGCGGCTCAGCGCCGGCGTCAGCCCCGGCCACGCGCGCGAGACGCTCACCGCCCCCGAACGCCAGCTGGAACGGGTCATGCTGCTGACGCGGCTGGCCGGGGGATGTCCGGTCAGTGAGCTGGAGCCCGCCGGGCAGGCGGCGGCGGCCAAGGCGGTGGCGGACGGCCTGGCCGACGCGTCCGCCCTGGCCGCCGGGCGCGTCGTGCTCACCCTGCGCGGCCGCCTGCTGGCCGACGCCGTGGTCCGCGACCTGACCCCCTGACCGCTCACGCGCGGCGCCCCTGCGATCCCGGGCGGCTTGCGGCCCGGGCGGCCTGCGGCCCGGGCGGCCTGCGGCCCGGACGCCACCGGGACAGGCGGCCTGCGGCCCCCGGCGGCCCGCGCGGCTAGGGCTGGTGCGCCTGCTGGCCCGGCGTAACAAGGCCCGTTTCGTAGCCGAGCACCACGAGCTGGGCGCGATCCCGCGCGGACAGCTTCGTCATGATCCGGCTGACGTGCGTCTTGGCCGTGAGCGGGCTGAGGTAGAGGCGGCCGGCGATCTCGTCGTTGGACAGTCCGCCCGCGACGAGGGCCAGCACTTCGCGTTCCCGGTCGGTCAGCGCGGACAGCGCCTTCCCCGCGGCCGGGGCCGGCCCGGCCGGGCGGCTGGCCAGGTCGGTGATGAGCCGGCGGGTCACGCTGGGGGACAGCAGGGCGTCGCCGCGGGCGACCACCCGGATCGCCTGGAGCAGGTCGGCGGGCTCGGTGTCCTTGACCAGGAACCCGCTCGCGCCGGCCCGGATGGCCTGGAATACGTACTCGTCGGATTCGAACGTGGTCAGGATGATCACCTTGACCCCGGCGAGATCCTCGTCCGCGGCGATCCGGCGGGTCGCTTCCAGGCCGTCGACCCCGGGCATCCGGATGTCCATCAGGATCACGTCGGCGCGTGCCCGGCGAGCCAGCTCGACCGCCTGCTGCCCGTCCACGGCCTCGCCGACCACATCGAGGTCGTCGGCCGCCTCGAGCAGCACCCGGAATCCGGCCCGGATCAGCGCCTGGTCATCGGCGAGCAGCACCCGGATCATGACGGGCCCGGCGCGCCGTCCGAGGTAACCCGCCCGCTTCCAGCCTCCGCGCAGTCCGGCTTCCCCGGCCGCGTTGTCCGGCCACGCTCGCACCGCTTCGAGCCACCCGCACTGCCCGGCTGGACCTGACCTGGGCTGACTCGCGGGCGGGGAGCCGGGCTGTCGACCCGGAACCCGCTCGCGGCCAGCGGTCCCGCCTCGCATCGTGCCCTCCCGACCGTGGCCGCCCGCTCGCGCATGCCGGCCAGGCCATGTCCCGCACCGGGGGACCGGCTGCGCAGGCTCCGCGTCCCGCGGTCCCGCCCTGCTCCCGGGGCTCGTCCCCGCCCTGGGTACCCGAGGCCGGTGTCGGTGACCTCGACCAGCAGTTCCGTGTCCAGGTAGGCGAGCGATAGGGCGGCGGTCGCCCGCCCGGCGTGCCGGATCGTGTTGGTCAGCGACTCCTGCACGATCCGGTAGGCCGTCAGCTCGACGGCCGCGGGCAGCGGCCGCTTCGCGCCGGTCACGCTGAGCCTGGTCTTCAGGCCGCCTGCCGGGCCCGCTCGATCAGCGCCTCGAGCTGAAGGATGCCGGGGGTGGGCTGTGTGGGGTCGGCCTCGTCGGCGCGCCGGAGGACGTTGAGGATGGTACGCAGCTCGCGCAGGCCGTCCTTGCTCGCCGCCTTGATCGTCAGCAGGGCCTGCGTGGCCACCTCGGGCCGCTCGGCGGCCACGTGGGCGGCCGTACCGGCCTGAACGTTGATCGTCGCCATGGTGTGGGCGACGACATCGTGCAGGTCACGGGCGATCCGCAGGCGTTCCTCGTCGATCCGGCGCTGGGCTTCCTGGTCGGCGCGCTCCTCGATCGACGCGACGTACGCCCGCCGGCTGGCGATGGCGATGCCGCCCAGGCATCCGGCCGCTATCAGCCCCGGGATGAGGTAGAAGCCGGCGCCGGTCGGCCCGAACGGGTTGTTCGCCGCGGTGGCGGCCATCAGCACCACGAGGACCGCCGCGGACCAGGCGATGGCCCGCCGCGGGCTCTCCTTGGTGGCCAGCGTGTACACGGCGACGACCGGCGCGAGCAGGGCCGCACCGTTGACGTAGCCGAGGAGCGAATACACCGCCACGGCGCCGGCGGACACGGCGAGCACCAGCCGCGGCCACCGGTTCCGCCCGGCGAGGACCAGGCTGGCCACCGCGACCAGGAGCAGCGCGGCCGTCGGGGTGTGCGCCGCCGGGGACGTCGCGGGGACCTTGTCGCTGATCTGCCGCGGGTGGGCTTCGCCCCAGGCCCCGAACACGGTCACGACGGTCATGACCCCGGCGTAAATGACGTCCCGGACAGGCGAACGCCGCCACCACCAAGGCGCCTGCGGACTGTCCATAGGGCCAGCGTAGGTCCCGGTGCGAGATTCGGGCGTCCTCCCGGGGATGGCCGTCAGGTACTCCGCACGTAGTAGCAGTAAAGGCCGGAAGCGGCGCGGAGCCGGATCTACTGCAGCGCGCTCACGCAGAGCCAGCCCGGGATTACATAGAAGTCAGCCCGGCTGGCCGAGCTGGCCGCGCGGACGAGGTACCTGAGGACCACGATCCAGAACACCACGAACACCGGGCCCATGACGAAGAGCGCGGTCTTCGGGCTGTCCAGGGCGAGCAGCCCGCCGACGATCGCGCCCGAGACGGTGAACAGTGTCGCGGTCAGGGTCAGGTTGAACGCCTGGGCCGCGTGGGACCGGATGAAGATCGAGCTGTTCCGCTTAAACAGGAAGATGGCCAGCGGGGCGAACAGCCAGAAAAAGATCGCGCCCAGGTAGCAGGCCATCGCCCACCGGTCCTCGTGGCCAGCGCCGTGGGCCACGTTGCCGCCCTCCGTCTGGCCCGCGGAGCCAGCCTGATCCCCGTTCGCCGGGCCGCTAGTCACCGGCGAAACGTCAACTGGTACAGCTGCGCGCCACCGCTCCCAAGGGGAGGCGGAGGGCTCCCAGGGCGGGGCCGGCGGATCCCGCGCCGGTACCCCGGTCCCCCCGGCCGAAGGCTGAGCTGGATCGGTCATCGTCCCTCGCGTTGTGTCCCGTGCACCCCGTCACGTTACTCGCTGCCCGCCACGCAGACCGGCTGGCGCGGGCCGCCAGCACGCTGACGGTGCGCGTACGGCAGGCTCACCGCGGCTCACAATGGGCCCCGCCACGTTCAGCTCGTCCCGGCGTCGGTGACGAAGTCGATGAGTTCCTCCACCCGCCCGAGCAGCTCCGGTTCCAGGTCGGCGAAGGTGCGCACCGAGCGCAGGATCCGCTGCCACGCGGCGGCGGTGCTGCCGCCCCAGCCGATGGCGCTCAGCACCCCCTCTTTCCACGGCGTCCCGCGCGGAACGTCCGGCCAGCGGGTGATCCCGATCACCGACGGCTTCACCGCCTGCCAGATGTCCACGAACGGGTGGCCGACGATCAGCACGCTGGGTGAGCGCAGCCCGTCGGCGATCCGGCTTTCCTTCGATCCGCGCACGAGATGATCGACGAGTACGCCCAGGCGCCGCCCCGGCCCGGGGCCGAATTCGGCCATGATCTCCGGCAGATGGTCGACGCCCTCCAGGTACTCGACGACCACGCCGACCTCTCGCAGGTCGTCGCCCCAGACCTGCTCGACCAGCTCCGCGTCGTGCCGCCCCTCGACGTAGATGCGGCTGGCCCGGGCCACGCGGGCGCGCGACGAAGGCGCCGCCACCGACCCCGAAGCCGTCCGGGCCGGGGCGGACGGCAGCACGGGGGCAGCCGAGGCCGGCCGCACCAGGGTCACGGGCCGGCCCTCGAACAGGAAAGCCGCGGGTGTGAGCGGGAACACCCGCCGTCTCCCGTGCCGGTCCTCCAGCGTCACCGCGGCCTTGTCGCAGCCCACCACCGCGCCGCAGAACCTGCCCTCGGCGTCCTCGACGACCAGCCCGCGCGCCGCTTCGACCTGCGGGACCGGCCGCCGCCGGCGCCTTCCGCCCGCGGCGAGAACATCGGATCCGTACTCATGCCTCCGCAAGGCACGCCTCCTTCGGTACCTCCGTTAGGCCCGGACCGTACCGGATCGTCCCCCGGCCACAGGAAACGCCACGCCGCAGGAATACCAGTCACCCCGGCCCGTTCGGCAAAACCAGGGGCCGCACGGCCGTCGGCCGTACACGTGCAGGGCGCAAACCCGTTCGTGGGACAATAGACTTAGCACTCGGGAAGCTTGAGTGCCAGGGAGGTGAACACGTGCTTGACGAGCGGAAGCTTGCCGTTCTCCGCGCCATCGTGGAGGACTACGTGTCCACCCACGAACCGGTGGGGTCCAAGTCCCTTGTCGACCGGCACAACCTCGACGTTTCGCCGGCGACCATCCGCAACGACATGGCTGTGCTCGAGGAGCAGGGTTACATTACCCAGCCGCATACGAGCGCGGGCCGGGTGCCGACGGACAAGGGCTACCGCCTGTTCGTGGACCGGCTGTCCCATATGAGGCCGCTCTCCGCGGCCGAACGGCGCGCCATCCAGACCTACCTCGCGCAGGCTTATGGCCTCGACGACGTGGTGCTGCGGACCGTGCGGCTGCTCGCGCAACTCACCCGCCAGGTAGCCGTCGTGCAGTACCCGTCGCTGACGCGCTCCGTGGTCCGGCATATCGAGCTGGTCCGGCTGGCCCCGGAGAAGCTGCTCGTCGTGCTGATCACCGACACCGGCCGGGTGGAGCAGCGGACGGTGGACCTGCCCGACCCCTGCGAGGACGAGGACGTCGCCCAACTGCGCGCGCTGCTGAACGCCAACCTGGACGGTCGCAGGCTGACCGAGGCCGTGCGGATCGTGGCCGGCCTCACCGACAGCGTCCCGCCAGCGGCCGGCCGAACGCGGAGGCGGTGTTCGCGGTCATCATGGCCAACCTGGAGGAGCGGAACGAGGAACGGATCGTCCTCGGCGGGACGGCTAACCTGGCCGCGCCGGACTTCTCCCTGGGTCTCCGGCAGGTCCTGGAGGCGCTGGAGGAACAGGTCGTGCTGATGAGGCTGCTCGGCCAGGCGAGCGACGAGTCGCTGCTGTCCGTGATGATCGGCACGGAGAACCCGGTCGAAGGGCTGCGGACCACGTCCCTGGTGACCAGTGGTTACGGTTCGGGCGGGGAGAAGCTGGCCAGGCTCGCCGTGCTCGGCCCGACACGAATGGATTACCCCGGGACGATGGGAGCGGTCAGCGCGGTGGCACGGTATGTCGGCGAAATCCTGATGGAGACCTAGTGGCGACCGAGTACTACTCCGTCCTCGGAGTCCGCCGCGACGCGGGGCCGGACGAGATCAAGCGGGCGTACCGGCGCCTGGCCCGGGAGCTTCACCCCGACGTCAACCCCGATCCGCAGACCCAGGAGCGGTTCAAGGAGATCACCCGGGCCTACGAGGTGCTCTCCGACCCGGAAAAGCGCCAGATGTACGACATGGGCGGGGACCCGTTCGGCCGGGCCGACGCCGGGCCGGCCGGGGCGGGCGGATTCGGGCCAGGGTTCCCGTTCAGCGACATCATGGACGCCTTCTTCGGGGCGGCGGGGAGCGGGGGAACGGCCCGCGGCCCACGCAGCCGCGCCCGCCGCGGCCGGAACGCGACGATCCGCGTCGAGCTCGACCTGTCGGAGTGCGCGTTCGGCGCGACCCGCGAGCTGACCGTCGATACCGCCGTGGTCTGCCCGACCTGCTCCGGCGAGGGCACGGCGCCGGGCACACACCCGGAGACCTGCGACGTATGCGGTGGCCGCGGTGAGGTGAGCCAGGTCGCGCGGTCGTTCCTGGGCCAGGTCGTGACGTCGCGGCCGTGCCCGCGCTGCGGTGGGTTCGGCACGCTGCTGCCGCGGCCCTGCCCGGAATGTGACGGTGACGGCCGGGTCCGCACCCGCCGGACCATCAAGGTGCGCATTCCGGCCGGCGTGGAGGACGGGACGCACATCCAGCTGGCGGGCGAGGGCGAGGTCGGCCCCGGCGGGGGGCCGCCTGGTGACCTGTTCCTGGAGATCGCGCAGCGCCCGCACCCCATCTTCGAGCGGCAGGGTGACGACCTGCACTGCACGGTGACCATCCCGATGGTGGCCGCCGCGCTGGGGGCCACGCTGTCGGTGGAGAGCCTGGACGGTCCCGTCGACATCGACATCCGGCCCGGCACCCAGTCCGGTCAGGTGATCCCGCTGTACAACCACGGGGTGCAGCACCTCAACAGCTCGGGTCGCGGTGACTTGATCATCCACGTGACGGTGGAGACACCGGCCCGGCTCGACCCCGAGCAGGAAAAGCTGCTGCGTGAACTGGCGAAGATACGCGGTGAGGAAGCCCCCCCGGGCAAGTTCTCCCCCGGGCAGCACGGCTTCTTCTCCCGTCTGCGCGACGCCTTCAACGGCCGCTAAGGCGGGTCTGATGCCGGTTCGGAAGCCGGCGGTGGGGCCGGTGACGCGGTGAGCGCGCCGGTATTCCTGGCCGACGGCGCGGACCTGGGCGGGGACGTGATCGTGCTGGCCGGCCCGGAAGGGCGTCACGCCGCCACCGTCCGCCGGATCCGCCCTGGGGAGCGCGCCGACATAACCGACGGCAAGGGCCTGCTCGCCGAGTGCGTCGTAACCGCGGCGGCAGGCAGCCAGGTGGAGTTGCGGGTCCAGGCGCGGCGTGAGGTGCCCGTCCCCGAGCCGCGGATTGCCGTCGTGCAGGCCATTGCGAAGGGCGAGCGGGCCGAACTGGCCGTGGAGACGATGACCGAGGTCGGCGTCGACGTCATCGTGCCATGGGAAGCGGAACGCTGTGTGGCCCGCTGGCCGGCCGACCGCGCGGCTAAATCGCTCGGCCGGTGGCGTTCGGCCGCCCGTGAGGCCTCCAAGCAGGCCCGGCGGGCCCGGATGCCCGAGGTAACCGGCCCGGCTTCCTCAGCTGATGTCGCCGCCAGGCTCGCGGACGCGACGCGCTCGATCGTGCTCGAGCCGGGGGCCACGCAGGCCTTGTCGCGGCTGCCCGTCCCGGTAAGCGGGGACATCGTCCTGGTCGTCGGGCCGGAGGGGGGCATCAGCCCCGCGGAGATGACGGCGTTCACGGCTGCGGGCGCGATCCCGGCCCGGCTCGGGGATTCGGTCCTGCGGACCTCGACCGCCGGGGCGGTGGGCGCCGCCGTCCTGATGACCGCTACCGGTCGCTGGTAGGGAGCCGTACGACGCAGAACTGGTCGCGGCCAGAGCACGCGCGGGCCCGCCCTGACCGCCCGCGTCATTGCCCGCCTGTTTGGCCGCTGTTATCGAGCCGTCAGCAGTTCGTGTGGTCCTGATGGTGACGCGCGCAGACCGCCGGTTTGCCCGCGGAGCCGTCGGCCCGATCCGCCGAGCTGCCCGCCGGAATCCGCCGAGTTGCCCGCGGAGCTGGCGGCCGGAATCCGCCGAGCTGCCCGTGCTGGGGTCCGGAGTACCGCTGGTGGTGGCCGCGCCCCTGGTGCTCGGGGCGGGAGTGGTCGGCTTGGTGGTGGTCGGCTTGGTGGTGGTCGGCTTGGTGGTGGTCGGCTTGGTGGTGGTCGGCTTGGTGGTGGTCGGCTTGGTGGTGCTCGGCGCCGTGGCATTCACGGACTCGCTCTTACCCGAGGAGGTGCCCGTGGGCGACGCCGTCCCCGAGGAGACCCGGCTCGTGATCGGGCTCGGCCGGACGGGCGACCGCGCCGAGTGCGCCGACGGAGACGCCCCGGACCGCAGCTTGGCCGCTGAGGCGGAAGGCCGGCTGCGCTGGAGCAGACGCCGGCGGGGTCGGGCCGGTACACGGCTTGGACGTGACGTACAAGCTCTGGGTCGCCGGCCTGCCCGAGCCGGACCCGGTAGCCGGCTTGGTGGTGGTCGGCGTCGGGTTGGCCGAGCCGGTCCGCGTCCGCGTCCGCGTCGGCGTCGGCGTCGGCGTCGGCGTCGTCGGCGTCGTCGTTGGCGTCGGTGCGATGCTCGGCGCGGTCGTCGGCGTGACGGAGGGAACAGGCGTGACCATGCCCGGCGTCGTCGGGTTCGCCTTGGGGACGGTCTTGGTCGGATTCACGCACGTCGACGTCGGCGACGGGCAGGCCGTGTACTTTCCCGTTCCCCGCGGGCCAGTGGGGACGCCTGGAAGGCCCGGGAGCGGCTGGCCCGTGCCGCTGCTGCTGGCGCTGCCCGTCCCGGAGGTCCCGCCGCCGCGTCCCGCCGCCGGTCCCGCCGCCCGTCCCGCCGCGGGTCCCGCCGCCCGTCCCGCCGCCCGTCCCGGTGCCGCCGGACGAGGACGAGGCGATGCTCCCGATCGCATTCCGGAAGCCCGGCACGGCGAGGGCGGTCCCGGCGAACAGGCAGACGGCGGCGAAGGCCACCACGAGCCGCAGCCCGACCGTGCCGACCCGCTGGCATGTGGCCCGGAGCCCGGAGACGGCCCCAGCCCCGAAGCGCCGCATCCCGGCGGGAACGCCACCGGCCGCGAGGGCATCCGGGGCCGCCGTTACCTGGGTGGCAGGAGTGGTTTTGAATCGCCCCGACGGTACCTGCCAGCCCCGCCGGGCGAGGCTAAAAAGCCACGCTAGGGCCTCCGCGGCCACGTATCGGAGCCGGTAGCCGTACCGTTCCGCATCCACGCGGAGCCCTCCCCATAGCGGGAAGGACGACCGGGACCTCAGGCGCCCGCGAATCCGGCTCAGACCGTCTTCGGCAGGCGTGAACCTGGCTGCCTCGGCTTTCAGTTCCCGAGCGAGCAGCTTTCTGAGGTCGTCGTCGAACGAGGTCATGGTGATGGTTCTCCGGTCATGCCGTCTGCTCCAGAACCGCCCGGAGCGACGACATCCCCCTCGCAGTGTGGCTCTTGACCGCGCCCTTGCTGATCCCCATCATCTCAGCAATCTGCGCCTCCGACATGTCAGCGTAGTACCGCAGGACCAGCGCCTGCCGCTGCCGGTCCGGCAGTCCGCGCAGCGCGGTGATGACGGCGCTGCGCTCCAGCAGCGACATAGCCCCCTGCTCGGCGCTGGGCATATCCGGCGCGGGCTTGGGCGCGTTCCGGTCCACCACGCTGCGGTGCCGCAGCACCGACTTGGACCGGTTCACGACCGCCTGCTTCAGGTACGAAAGAGCCTTGTCCTCTTCCCGCAGCCGGTGCCAGCCGTCGTGCATGGCGATGAAGCACTCCTGGACCACTTCCTCCGCCGTGGGCTCGTCGCGCACGAGCAGGACCGCCAGGCGGACGAGCGAACGGTAGTGCCCCGTGTAAAGCTGCGTAACTGCCTGTTCGGCGGTCATCTCCAGCTTCGCAGGTGCCGTCCCAATACCGGCGCCGGCCACAAGGGTCTCGGTCACAGATGTAGGACGCACATGTCCCCCGGCCGGTTCACCTTCGGCCATAAGTAATCTTCACTGCCGGAGTCCCGCCCATCTCGATCCGTAGACAGCGGTGACTGCCCAACTTGCCCACCCCACCCGAGTTGGCGATCCACGGTCGGGCCCCCAGCGCCTCCCCGACGCTGGTTGGCCCCCAGCGCCTCCCCGACGCCGGACGACCTAATCCGCAGACACATTCTGCCAGACCAACAGGCCACAGATGCTGGCATTCTTAGGACTCTCGCACAAAACGCCCCGGATTCCGAATGCAAGCCTATCTGCGCGACACGGGATAAGACACAGCGGGAACATGTCAAGCACCTATCTAACAGTAGTCAGGACGTTAGTCCTAAACCGGACATAACAGACAGAAGTCCCGAACGTGCCCGGCGAGCGACGCGCCGACCAGCACAGACGGCGGCCGACCAGGGCACCGGCGGCGGCCGGACAGGCGCCAGATGGCCGCCCGGTAAGATCATTAGGTGCCTGACTGCCTATTCTGCCGGATCGCTTCCGGCCAGATTCCAGCTAAAACAGTACGAGAGACCTCACGGGCCATCGCGTTCCGGGATATCAGTCCGCAAGCACCCACATGTGCTGGTCATACCAAAAGAACATTATGTCGACGCCGCGGCGGTCGCCGCGGCTGGCGGCGGCCTGCCCGAGAAGATGGCCCGCCTAGCGCACAGTATAGCGGTGGACGAGGGTATTGGCGGTTCTGGCTACCGCGTCGTCTTCAATAGCGGCCCGGACGCCGGGCAGGAGGTGCCGCACGCGCACGCCCTGATCGGCGGCCAGGCGCCTGAAGTGGCCCGCCCGGGCAGCAGCCGGGCCCCCCGGCTGACGCCAGGCGTGGGCCCCGTCTAGCGGACGCAGCCACCACGGAGAGGCGTAACATGCGCCTCACCCCGGGCGGATACCATGGGGCGGAGCCTGTCAGAACAGTCCAGCGGGCGATCCACTGGACCTTCGAGAGCGACCAATTGACCGATATCTCACGTAATCTCCGCGGCGACGGGCAGCCGGAAGGCGGGCGGTCCCAGGTCAGGATCGTGATTCCGGCTGACCACTCGATGGTCGCGCTGCTCGGCTCACGCGACGAGCTGCTGCGCGTCATCGAGCGGGAGTTCGCCGCCGACATCCATGTTCGCGGTAACGAGATCACCGTAACCGGCCGGCCGGAAGAGACGGCCCTCGTGTCCGGGCTGTTCGAGGAGCTTATCGAGCTGCTGGCGAACGGGGCCGAGCTGTCGGCGGACGCCGTGGAGCGGGCCGCCGCGATGTTGCGCCGCGAGCGGGGCGTCCGCCCCGCCGAAGTGCTCACCCTCGACATCCTCTCCGCCCGGGGCCGCACCATCCGGCCGAAGACCCTCAACCAGAAGCGTTACGTGGACGCGATCGACAAGCACACGATCGTGTTCTCGATCGGCCCGGCGGGCACCGGCAAGACCTACCTCGCCATGGCCAAGGCCGTGAAGGCGCTGCAGGCCAAAGAGGTCAACCGGATCATCCTGACCCGGCCGGCGGTGGAGGCAGGGGAGCGGCTCGGCTTCCTGCCCGGGACGCTGTACGAGAAGATCGACCCCTACCTGCGGCCGCTCTACGACGCGCTGCACGACATGCTCGACCCGGACTCGATCCCGCGGCTCACCGCGGCCGGCACCATCGAGGTCGCGCCGCTCGCGTACATGCGGGGCCGCACGCTGAACGACTCGTTCATCATCCTCGACGAGGCCCAGAACACCTCGGCGGAGCAGATGAAGATGTTCCTCACCCGGCTCGGGTTCGGCTCACGGGTCGTGGTCACGGGGGACGTCACGCAGGTGGACCTGCCGAGCGGGCAGGTCAGCGGCCTGCGGGTCGTCCAGGACATCCTGGAGGGCATCCCCGACATTTACTTCAGCCGCCTGACCAGCGCATGATGTCGTCCGGCACCGGCTCGTCGGCGATATCGTCGACGCCTACGAACGGTACGACGCCCGGCAGCGTGACGCGGAGGGCCTGTCCGGCCGGCCGCATCCGGTGGCCAGGGCGCGCGGCGGGCCGCAGGCCAGCACGGGGCGGCACGCGGAGGGGGGAAGCGCGGTCACTGACGGCGCGAACCTGGTGAGCATTGACATTGCCAACGAATCCGGCGTGGGGGTCGACGAGGTCGCCCTGGCCGCGATCGCCCGCTACGTCCTGGACGAGTTGCGCATCCATCCCCTCGCGGAGCTTTCGGTGCTGCTGGTGGACGAGAAGGCCATGGCGGCGCTGCACAAGGACTGGATGAACGAGCCGGGCCCGACCGACGTCCTCGCCTTCCCGATGGACGAGCTGAGGCCGCCGCACCTGGGCGGCGGCAACGTGGGCCGCGCGGGCGCGGAGGAACCGGGCCCCGATCCGGGCCTGCTGGGGGACGTGGTGCTGTGCCCGCAGGTCGCGGCGGTCCAGGCCCGGGACGCGGGTCACAGCACTCAGGACGAGCTGGAAATGCTGGCCGTGCACGGCATCTTGCACCTGCTCGGTTACGATCACGCGGAACCGGACGAGCGTACGGAGATGTTCGGCCTGCAGGACCGCCTGCTGAGCTCGTGGCGCGCCCGCCGGGCGGCCCCCGGAGCGGATGCCCCGGGAGCGGATGGCACCGGAGCGGACAGCGGCCCAGACGGCGCGCCGGAAGGCGCCGCGGACAGCGCCGCGGACGGGGCACGGGAAGGCGCCGCGGACGGCGCGCCGGCGGAGAGTCTCGGAAGGCAGGAAGGTTCGGGGTTATGTCGCCCCAGGGCTGGCTGATAGCCGCCGCGATCGTGCTCGTCCTCATGGCCGGCTGGTGGGCCAGCGCGGAAGCAACCCTGGCCCGTCTGTCCGCGGTCGGCGCGGAGCAACTGGCCGGGTCGGCCCGCCCGGCCTCGCGCCGGCTCCAGGCTGTCTTCGCGGACCTGCCGCGCTACCTCAGCATCCTGCTGCTGCTCCGCGTCATCTGCGAAACCTCGGCGACCGTACTGGTGGTGGCCGCGTTCGTGCACTGGTTCGGCGCCACCTGGAAGGGCTTCCTGATCGCGCTGGCCGTCATGGTCGTGGTCGGTTACGTCGTGATGGGCATCAGCCCGGTCCCGCTCGGCCGCCGCGGCGCGGAGCGTGTCGCGCTCGGCGCGGCCACCGTGCTCTATCCGCTCGGCGTGCTGCTGGGCCCGATACCGAGGCTCCTGGTTGCCGCGGGCAGCGTGCTCACCCGCGGCAAGGGCACCACGGGGGGGCCGCTGGCCGGCAAGGCCGAGCTGCGCGGCCTGGTCGACTTCCTCGAGCAGCGCAGCGTCATCGAGCCGGGCGAGCGTGAGATGGTCCGGTCCGTCTTCGAGCTCGGCGACACGATCGTCCGTGAGGTGATGGTGCCCCGGACGGAGATGGTCTTCGTCGAGCGGGACAAGACGCTTGGCCAGACCCTGTCGCTGCACCTGCGCAGCGGGTTCTCGCGCATTCCGGTGGCGGGCGAGAACGAGGACGACGTGGTGGGCATCGCCTACCTCAAGGACATCGTGGCCTACAGTCACGAGCATCCCGGCTCCGAATCCACCACCATGGCCGACCAGGTGATGCGCCCGGCCACCTACGTCCCGGACAGCAAGCCCATCGACGAGCTGCTCCGCCAGATGCAGGCCCTGCAGATCCACGTCGCGATCGTGATCGACGAATACGGCGGCACGGCCGGCCTGGTGACCATCGAGGACATCCTCGAGGAGATCGTCGGGGAGATCACCGACGAGTACGACCAGGAGCAGCCGCCGGTCGAGTGGCTGTCCCCGGACGTGGCCCGGGTCACCGCCCGCCTGCCGGTAACCGAGCTGGCGGAGATATTCGGCGTCACGATCGAGGCCGAGGACGTCGAGACCGTCGGCGGGCTGCTGGCCCACGCGCTGGGCCGGGTCCCGATCGCGGGCTCGGAAGGGACCGTGGGCGGTTTGCGGCTGACCGCTGAGAACCTGTCGGGCCGCCGCAACCGGATCGGTTCCGTCCTCGTCGAACGGCTTCCCCAGGAGGCCGAACAACCCGATCAATCCGAACGAACATCCTCCTGAACTTCCCCTGCCTCTGGAGCACACCGCCCTCGCGCCAGGGCCCGCCCCCTACACTCGACCGCGTGGGCGACGCGCAGCTTGATCCCGAGGATAAGAAGATCATTACCCTGGCCCGATCGACCCGGGCCCGGGTGGCGGCCGCCGAAGGGGCGGCCGTCCGGGACGAGACCGGCCGCACCTACGCGGCGGCCGCCGTGGCGCTCCCGTCGCTGCAGCTGTCCGCGCTGCGCCTGGCCGTTGCGATGGCCGTGTCCAGCGGGGCGGCCACCCTGGAGGCGGCGGCCCTGGTCAGCGACGCGGACGAGCCCGACTCCGGCGACCTCGCGGCCGTCCGGGATATCGGCCCCGGCGCCACCGTGTTCCATGCCGCCCCCGACGGCACCCTCCGCGCCATCCTCCAGCCCTAACCCGCGTCCGGCCCGCCACCCCGGCACTACAGCCAGCGGAGGTTAAGCGAGCCAAGACTGTGGTACCCGGACTCACCGGGAACAGGCCAATGGTGGGCGCCGGTCAGCCAGGCGCGTCCCCTCGGTGAGTGGCTCATACTTCGTGGTCCGCAGCAGTACCGGGGACGCCTGACATCCCAGCTCGCCAGGATGCGGGAGAATCGGGGGGTGATGTCGTCACCGGAGGCCGCGGATGCCGGGCCGCACGCAGGTTTCCGATCGGGCTTCGCCTGTTTCACTGGCCGGCCGAACGTCGGGAAGTCGACCCTGATGAACGCGCTGGTCGGCGCCAAGGTCGCGATCACCAGCAGCCGTCCCCAGACCACCCGCCGGGTGATCCGCGGGATCGTGCACCGGCCGGACGCCCAGCTGGTCGTGGTGGACACGCCCGGCCTGCACAAGCCGCGCACGCTGCTGGGCGAGCGGCTGGACAGCCTGGTGCGCTCCACGCTGACCGAGGTCGACGTGATCGGCTTCTGCGTCCCGGCCTCCGAGCCGATCGGCCCGGGAGACCGGTACCTCGCGCGCGAGCTGGCCGGGATCAGGGGAACGCCCATCGTCGCGATCGTGACCAAGACCGACCAAGTCACCCAGGACCAGCTCGTCGCGCAGCTCGCGGCGGTGGCCGAGCTGGGGGAGTGGGCGGACGTGGTGCCGGTGTCCGCCGTCACCGGGTACAACCTCGACGTGCTGGCCGACGTGCTGGTGTCGCACCTGCCCGAAGGTCCCCCGCTGTACCCGGAAGGCGAACTGACCGACGAGCCCGAGCGGGACATGGTGGCCGAGCTGATCCGGGAGGCGGCCCTGGAAGGGGTGCGCGAGGAGCTCCCGCACTCGATCGCCGTGGTCGTGGAGGAGATGGGCCCCCGTCCCGGTCACGAAGACCTCACCGACGTGCACGCCGAGATGTACGTCGAGCGGCCCAGCCAGAAGGCCATCGTCATCGGCGCCAAGGGGAGCCCGGCTCAAGGACGTCGGCAGCCGCGCCCGCCAGCAGATCGAGGCGCTCCTGGGCACCCGGGTCTACCTCGACCTGCACGTCAAGGTGGCCAAGGACTGGCAGCGCAACCCCAAGCAGCTCCGCCGCCTGGGCTTCTACGACTGATCGGCTGCCACGACTGAGCCCATACGACCGCGCCGCCGCCGGGGAGGGCGGCCGCCGTCGGGAGCTCCCAGCCCGTCAGGCGGCCCGGCTACGCGGAAACCGAGCGCCTCGTTGACGGCGATCATGTGCTTGTTCGACTCGGCGTTGAAGGCGCGGAGCGCAGGCGGGGGGCCGGGGGCCGCCCCCGGAGCTGATACAGTGATTCATCATGCTGCGCGAGCTGCTCCTCCTTAGCAGCCGCGGCGGGGGCCGTTAAGGCCCGCTCCCTCGCCGCGGAGTATTCGCGTGACCGCTGGCCAGATCGTGGCCGGGGACCCGGCCAGATCCTCCGCAGCCCCGACGAGGAGCAGCATCCATCATGATTCCGCAGCAGACGCCTGCGCCCGGCCAGCAGCCGGTAGCCAGACCTTCCGCACGGCAGCGGTCCATCGGGGCCGACGCCATCCAGCCGCGGCCGAGCGGCATGCCCTGTCATCGTTACACCGCCTTTCAAGGCCGTTGACCTGCCCGAACGTACCTGGCCGGGCCGGGCGGTGACCAAAGCGCCGCGCTGGCTGTCCACCGACCTCCGCGACGGCAACCAGGCGCTGATCGACCCGATGAGCCCCGCCCGTAAGCGCGAGATGTTCGACCTCCTGATCCGGATGGGCTACACGGAGATCGAGGTCGGCTTCCCGTCGGCCAGCCAGACCGACTTCGACTTCGTACGTGAGCTGATCGAGGGCGGCCACATTCCCGGTGACGTGCAGATCTCGGTGCTGACCCAGGCCCGCGACGACCTTATCGAGCGGACCGTCCAATCGCTGGTCGGGGCGCCGCGGGCCACGGTGCACCTGTACAACGCGACCGCACCGCTGTTCCGCCGGGTGGTATTCGGCGTGGACCGCGACCAGTGCAAGGCGCTGGCCGCCGAGGGCACCATCTCCGTGCTCCGGCACGCCGAACGCCTGCTGCCGGACTGCGACTTCGGCTACGAGTACTCCCCGGAAATCTTCGTCGACACCGAACTGGACTTCGCCATAGAGGTGTGCGAAGCGGTCTCCGGCGTCTGGCAGCCCGAGCCGGGCCGGGAGATCATCTTCAACCTGCCGTGCACCGTTGAGCGGTCCACGCCGAACGTCTACGCCGACCAGATCGAGTGGATGAGCCGCCAGTTCTCCCGGCGCGAGCACGTATGCCTCTCGGTGCACACGCACAACGACCGGGGGACCGCGGTCGCCGACGCGGAGCTCGCCATCATGGCCGGCGCGGACCGGGTCGAGGGCTGCCTGTTCGGCAACGGTGAGCGGACCGGAAACGTCTGCCTGGTCACGCTGGGCATGAACCTGTTCAGCCAGGGCATCGACCCCATGATCGACTTCTCCGACATCGACGAGATCCGCCGGACGGTCGAGTACTGCAACCAGCTGCCGGTACACCCGCGACACCCATACGCCGGTGATCTCGTCTACACGGCGTTCTCCGGCTCCCACCAGGACGCGATCAAGAAGGGCTTCGAGGCGCTCGGGGCCGAAGCCGCGTCGGCGGGAGTGCCGTTCGCGGACTACCCGTGGGCCGTGCCGTACCTGGCCATCGACCCGCGGGACGTGGGCCGCACGTACGAGGCCGTGATCCGGGTCAATTCCCAGTCCGGCAAGGGCGGCGTCGCGTACGTGATGAAGACCGAGCATCAGCTGGACCTGCCCCGGCGGCTGCAAATCGAGTTCTCCCGGGTCATCCAGGCGCGCACCGACGCCGGCGGCGGTGAGGTGACGCCCGCCGAGATGTGGGAGCTCTTCTCCGCCGAGTACCTCTCCGGACGGCCCGGTCGCCCTGCTCGGGCACCGTGCCTCCTCGGTGGTCGAGTCCAAGCACGTACTGACCGCCGAGGTGCGCGCGGACGGCGAGGCCCGTCAGATCGAAGGCTCCGGCAACGGCCCGATCTCGGCGTTCTGCGATGCGCTGACCGCGGTGGGCATCAAGACCCGCGTGCTCGACTACACCGAGCACGCCCTGTCCGCCGGCTCGGACGCGCAGGCCGCCGCGTACGTCGAATGCGAGATCGACGGCCGCACCCTGTGGGGTGTCGGCGTCGACGCCGACACCACCGGCGCCTCCATGCGCGCCGTCCTCTCCGCCGTCAACCGCACGCGCCGCGCTGACCGAGCACCCCGTGCTGACGACTCGGGCCGCTGCCTGGCCGGCTGTGCCGCGATGGCATCTGCCGCGGGTATGCCCCGGTACCCGTAAAGGCGTGTTGCGTGAATCGCAGCGCCTGCGGCGACGCCACGGTGGAGGCCCTGCAGTGACCAGAGTGATCCCGCCGTGGACGTCTTCGTCAGGCGCTCCGGCGCGCTGGATCCGGGTTGTCGGTGCGGTGCGGGACAATGGGGACATGCAGCTGTACCGGGATGACGGGGTCGTGCTGCGCACGCAGAAGCTGGGCGAGGCCGACCGGATCGTCACGGTACTGGCGCGGAAGACGGGCCGGGTCCGCGCCGTGGCCAAGGGCGTGCGGCGCACCAAGTCCCGGTTCGGCGCGCGGCTTGAGCCGTTCACGCATGTCGACCTGCTGCTGTATCCCGGGCGCTCGCTCGACGTGATCACCCAGGCGGAGGTGATCCGGCCGTACGGCGCGCCGCTGACGGCGGACTATCCGCGGTACACGGCGGGCGTCGCGATGCTGGAGACGGCGGAGCGGTTCACCCCCGAGGACAAGGAACCGTCGCTGCGCCAGTTCCTGCTGCTCGTCGGCGGGCTGCGGGCCCTGGGGGAGGCCAGTCATGATCCCCGGCTGGTGCTCGACGCCTACCTGCTGCGGTCGCTGGCGGTGGCGGGGTACGCGCCGGCGCTGGAGGCGTGTGCCCGGTGCGGGATGTCCGGCCGGCTGCCCGCGTTCGCGATTCCCTCCGGCGGCATGGTGTGCGTGTCGTGCCGGCCGCCCGGCGCGGCGTCCCCCGGACCCGCGACCGTGACCCTGATGAGCGCGCTGCTCCGGGGCGATTGGGAAAGTGCGGATCAGAGCGAGCGGCGGCACCAGGTAGAGTGCAGTGGCTTGGTAGCCGCCTATCTGCAGTGGCACCTGGAGCACTCAATCCGTTCGCTGCGTCACGTGGAGCGTGTGTGACCGTCCGGCGGCCCGATCCTCATCCCAGTGGCGCTCGCCCGCCCGCGATCCCGCGCGATCTGGTTCCCCGGCACGTGGCCATCGTCATGGACGGGGACGGACGCTGGGCCAAACAGCGGGGGCTGCCGCGGACCGAGGGCCATAAGGAAGGCGAATCCTCGCTGCTCGATGTGATCATGGGCGCGATCGAGCTGGGAATTCCTTACCTGTCCGCCTATGCCTTCTCCACTGAGAACTGGCGCCGTTCCCCGGACGAGGTCCGTTTCCTGATGGGCTTCAACCGCGACGTGATCCACCGGCGCCGCGACCTGCTGAACGAGATGGGTGTCCGGATCCGGTGGGCGGGGCGCCGCAGGCGTCTGTGGCGCAGCGTCATCAGCGAGCTGGAGGAGGCCGAGCGGATGTCGGCCGGCAACTCCGTCCTCACGCTCCAGTTCTGCGTGAACTACGGGGGCCGCGCCGAGATCGCCGACGCGGCCGCCGCCATCGCCGCCGACGTGGCCGCGGGAAAGGTCCGGCCGGACAAGGTGGACGAGAAGCTTCTCGCCCGGTACCTGGACGAGCCGGAAATGCCCGATGTCGACCTCTTCGTACGATCGTCGGGGGAGCACCGGACCTCGAATTTCCTGATCTGGCAGTCCCATTACGCCGAGATGGTCTTCCTGGATACGCTCTGGCCCGATTTCGATCGCCGTCACCTGTGGCAGGCGTGCGAAATCTACGCCAGCCGGGACCGCCGCTATGGCGGCGCCATGCCCAACGTCGTGGGCGCTCCGGCCCGCTAAGTTCGCCTGGTCCGGCGCCGTGGGCTACCCCGTCCCCGCTGGCGCCCTCCCTGCCGCTGCTGTCTTCCGCGCCAGCGCTCTCATCTGCGCCGGAATACGCCGTTTCACCGGGGTTCCCCCGTGCGGCCGCCGTGTCGGAAGGCGGGGCAAATTTCGGCAGAATTTATTTATCGCATTTCGCGTCCGCAAGCCAGCCAGAAAGAGCAACTCTTTATCCGGTTTTGGCCCGAGAATTATCTCTGCCTTGCCCCAGATGTCACCAGGCGCGCCCGCGATACCACTCCGTACAGGCCATTGCCGGAGTTGCCCCGGTTTCAAATTTCGGTAACCCGCATAACGGCATGACTAGCTGTCTAAATGGCTGGGCACACCGTGGTGGGACGCCGCCTTTAATTGCGCGACGGGGGTACTGGCTGTGCCGGGGAATCCGGCCGCGCGTCCACGGCCAGGTGAATCATCAATGGGGGTGTTGATGCGTCGCACAGCAGTGGCCGTCATTGGCTTCGGGTACGCGATAGGGATGTTCGCGGCGGCCGGTACGATCCCGGTCGGGGTGAGTGCGGCCGACCGGAACCAGGCCAGCGGCAACGTGACCGCCGCGGGGGCGCCGGCGAACGCAGCCGAGGGCGTGCCCGCTGACCAGGCCAGGAGCGCGCCAGCCAGCCAAGCCGAGACGGGAGCAGCCAGCAGGCTGAAAACGATCGAGTACGACGGCTACTCGATCACGGTCCCGTACCGCTGGCCGGTCTTCCATCTCGACATCGATCCTGGCCAGTGCGTTCGTTACGACATCAATGCGGTTTATCTCGGCAACCCCGGCGCCAACCAGAACTGTCCTTCGAATCTTATCGGCCGGGCCCAGACAATCACCATTACCGCCGCCGGCGTATCGGCCACACCCCGGGCGATGTACCGGCGGGCGGCGGTCGCGGAGGGCGGCCTCGGGACGGCCCTGCCGGCCAGCAGCGACGCCCGCCGCGTCGCCCCGGTCCCGGCCACGCTGAGCAGCCTGGACCAGTACAGCGAGCAGCACGAGTTCCAGGCCGCGGTCTCAGCTTCTGACCTGTCCGTCACCGGCACCTACGGCGGTGACGCGGGCCAGGTCAAGAACATCATCTGGGGCATGCGCAAGCTGGCGGCCCAGCCGTCCGGCGCCCGTGCCGGGACCGCCCGCAAGGCCGTGACCGGCGCTGACACCTCGGCCCTGACGTTTCCCATCGAGGCCGGCGGATATCCGGGGCCAGCGGTGACACTCACGTCCATGACCGCGCCCGCGTCGAAGCCGCAACTACGCCAAAACCGGCGGGCACACCCACAGCCGGCGGGCACACCGGAACCGGCGGGCACACCCAAGCCAGCGGGCACACCGGAACCGGCGGGCACACCGCAAGCCGGCGCGGCACACCCAGGCCGGCCGGGCACACCGAACCTCACGACGTCGGCGTCGCCTCCCCCCGGCACCCTGCCGGCCAGCCTGAGGCCGCGCGTACCTTCCCCGCCGGTGAACGGCTTTGACACCTGCACCGCGCCGTCAGCCAGCGCGATGAAGGCGTGGAAGCGCAGGTACTCCGTCATCGGGGTCGACATCGGCGGCCAGAACATGGCCTGCGACTACGGCAACCTGTCCGCGTCCTGGGTCAAGTCGGTCCATTCGATGGGCTGGTCCCTGCTGCCGCTGTACGTCGGCCTTCAGGCGCCCTGTAACCGCTTCCCCGGCAAGATCAACAGGAGATCCGCGGCGTCGCAGGGAAAGTCCGCCGCGGACACCGCCGTCGGTGACGCGGCCAATTTCGGCATGAGGAAGGGAACGCCGATCTACTTCGACATGGAGTCGTACAACAATTCGAATGGCCGCTGCCGCTCCGCGGTGCTTACCTTCCTGGACGCATGGACCCGGGAACTGCACGCCCGCCGCTATGCGTCCGGCGTCTACTCCAGTGCCTCGTCCGGGGTGAGCGACCTCGTGCGGACCAGAACCATCAACGGCCACCCGCTGGCCCAGCCGGACGCCCTGTGGTTCGCCCTGTGGGACAACAATGACAATCTGATCGGCACGCCTTACCTGCCGGCCAGACGCTGGGCCGCCGACCGGGTGAAGCAGTACGCGGGCAACAAAAGGCAGAAAATCGGGGGCTATGCCCTCAATATCGACGCCGACCGGGTTGGCGGAGCCGTATCAGGGCCCTGACCGGGACAGCGCGGCGGATCTGATTCGCATTGGGAGGCCGGTGGCCCTAGGCTTGGGCCACCGCGCCTCCCTCGCACGGTCGCTAGCCCGTGCGCGCGCGCGTCAACGGGGAAGCGCCCCAGTGGCGCCGGCCCCGGGACGGCCCTTCGCGGCTATCCGGCCGCTGGGCCCCGCCCAGCGCCGCGCGGACGGGACCTGCAGCCGCCGTCGTCGTGATCGGCTGAAGGGCCATGCGGAGGCCGGGCCGCAACACCAAACGACGCCGACCGCCAGCCGGATGGAGACCTCGATGGCAGCACGCAGTGACCGCATGGACGCGATCGTCAGCCTGTCCAAGCGACGGGGGTTCGTCTACCCGTCCAGCGAGATCTACGGCGGACTGCGGGCGTCCTGGGACTACGGCCCCCTCGGCGTCGAGCTGAAGAACAACATCAAGCGCCAGTGGTGGCGTTCGATGGTGCAGGAGCGCGACGACATCGTCGGCCTGGACTCCAGCGTCATCCTGGCCCGCGAGGTCTGGGAGGCCAGCGGCCACGTCACCGAGTTCGTCGACCCGCTGACCGAGTGCATGTCCTGCCACAAGCGGTTCCGCGCCGACCACCTGATCGAGGCGTACGAGGCCAAGCACGGCCACCCGCCGGAGCACGGCCTGGCCGACCTGCACCTGCCCGAACTGCGGCAACAAGGGCACGTTCACCGAGCCGCGCATGTTCAGCGGCCTGCTGCGCACGTACCTCGGCCCGGTCGAGGACGAGTCCGGGCTGGCGTACCTGCGGCCGGAAACCGCGCAGGGCATCTTCATCAACTACAAGAACGTCCTGCAGAGCTCGCGGAAGAAGCTCCCGTTCGGCATCGGCCAGATCGGCAAATCGTTCCGTAACGAGATCACCCCGGGCAACTTCATCTTCCGCACCCGCGAGTTCGAGCAGATGGAGATGGAGTTCTTCGTCCGGCCCGGCACCGACGAGGAATGGCACCAGACCTGGATCGACACCCGCTTCGCCTGGTACAGCGACCTCGGCATCCGCAAGGAGAACCTGCGGCTGTTCGAGCACCCGAAGGACAAGCTCGCGCACTACTCCAAGCGCACCGTCGACGTGGAGTACCGGTTCGGCTTCCAGGGCACGGAGTGGGGCGAGCTGGAGGGCATCGCCAACCGCACCGACTTCGACCTGACCACGCACGGCCGCGCGTCCGGGGTGGACATGTCCTACCTGGACCAGGAGTCCGGCGAGCGTTTCATCCCGTACGTGATCGAGCCGGCCGCCGGGGTGGACCGGGCCGCGCTGGTGTTCCTGCTGGACGCCTACACCGAGGACGAGGCGCCGGACGCCAAGGGCAACCTGGAGAAGCGGACCGTGCTGCGGCTCGACCCCCGGGTCGCCCCGGTCAAGGCGGCGGTGCTCCCGCTGTCCCGCAACGCCGACCTGTCGCCGCAAGGCCCGTGACCTGGCCGCGGTCCTGCGCAAGCGGTGGAACACCGACTTCGACGACGCCAGCGCCATCGGCCGCCGGTACCGCCGCCAGGACGAGATCGGCACGCCGTACTGCGTCACGGTCGACTTCGACACGCTCGACGATCAGGCCGTCACGGTCCGCGAACGCGACTCGATGCGGCAGGAGCGGATCGGCATGGACCAGCTCGTCGCGTACCTGGAGGAGCGGCTTCCGCCCTGCTGAGGCCCTGCTGAGGCCGCGGCGGTCCGCCCGGCGCCCACAGCACGGTGCGCGCCCCGATCGGCAAGGCATCGCCGGAGGGCGGCGCCCGTCTCGCCAGCATGCTGCAATCCGAGGATCGTTCGGCCGCATCATGGCCCTTCATATCCGGCGTCGGCCCGGACGGCGGTGTTCGTGCAGCTAGCGTCCACGGCTGGGACGGAGGCGCCCTTCTGGGTCCACGGTGTCACGGCGGACTGGACCACGGCCGTGTGGGGACTTTCGCCCCTCGTGTCATGCCTGCTCCGGGACCGGTAGAGTCCGAGGCAAAATAAGGATGCACATCAGCCATGCCGCACGAGGAGCGTTCAGTGCCGAAGCTCGTTTATGACTTCGCCGAAGGCAACAAAGACCATGAAGGATCTGCTGGGTGGCAAAGGTGCCAACCTGGCCGAAATGACCAACCTGGGTCTTCCGGTCCCGCCTGGGTTCATCATCTCCACCGAGGCCTGCCGCGCCTACCTGCGCGACGGGACCACGCCCCCCGAGCTGGACGCCGAGGTCACCGAGCACCTCCGCCAGCTTGAGGCGGCGATGGGCCGCAAGCTCGGCGACCCGGCTGACCCGTTGCTGGTCAGCGTCCGGTCCGGTGCGAAGTTCTCGATGCCGGGCATGATGGACACGGTCCTCAACATCGGCCTGTCGGACAAGTCGGTGGAGGGCCTGGCCAAGCAGGCCAGCAACGAGCGGTTCGCCTGGGACTCCTACCGGCGGCTGGTCCAGATGTTCGGCAAGACCGTGCTGGACATCGACGGCGAGGCGTTCGAGCAGGCCATCGACAACGCCAAGAAGGCCAAGGGCATCAAGAACGACCTCGACCTGGACGCCGACGACCTGCAGCAGCTGGTCGGCGCGTTCAAGCAGATCGTGCGCGAGCAGACCGGCCACGACTTCCCGCAGGAGCCCCGGCAGCAGCTGGACATGGCGGTCAAGGCGGTGTTCAACTCCTGGAACTCCGACCGCGCCATCCTCTACCGCCGCCAGGAGCGCATCCCGACCGACCTCGGCACGGCCGTCAACGTGGTCGCGATGGTGTTCGGCAACATCAGCGACGACTCCGGCACCGGCGTCGCGTTCACCCGCGACCCGGGCACCGGCCAGCAGGGGACCTACGGCGACTACCTCCAGAACGCCCAGGGCGAGGACGTGGTGGCCGGCATCCGCAACACGGTGCCGCTGCAGGACCTCGAGCGGATCGACAAGGCCTCCTACGACCAGCTCATGGACATCATGCGGACGCTGGAGAACCACTACCGCGACCTGTGTGACATCGAGTTCACCATCGAGCGCGGCAAGCTCTGGATGCTGCAGACCCGCGTCGGCAAGCGGACCGCCGCCGCCGCGTTCCGGATCGCGATGCAGCTCGTCGAGCAGGGCCTGATCGACATGGACGAGGCGCTCACCCGGGTCAGCGGTGAAGAGCTCGCCCGGCTGATGTTCCCCCGGTTCGACACCGGCACCGGCGCGAAGAAGATCGCCCAGGGGATCAGCGCGTCGCCCGGCGCGGCGGTTGGCAAGGTCGTCTTCGACTCCCCGCGCGCGGTGGAGCTGGCCGACCAGGGCGAGGACGTCATCCTGGTGCGCCGCGAGACCAACCCCGACGACCTGCACGGCATGATCGCCGCGCGCGGCATCCTGACCAGCCGGGGCGGCAAGACCAGCCACGCCGCCGTGGTCGCCCGCGGCATGGGCAAGACCTGCGTCTGCGGCGCCGACGAGCTCGAGGTCGACACCCGCGGCGGCCGCTTCACCGCCCCGGACGGCGTCATCGTCTCCGAAGGCGACGTGATCTCCATCGACGGCACGTCCGGTGCGGTCTACCTCGGCGAGGTGCCGGTGCTGCCGTCGCCGGTCGTCGCAGTACTTCGAGGGCGGCCTGGCCCCGGAGTCCGACGAGCTGGTCGCGGCCGTGCACGCGCTGATGACGCACGCGGACACCAAGCCGCCGGCTCGGCGTCTGGGCCAACGCGGACAACGGCCCCGACTGCGCGCGGGCCCGCCGGTTCGGCGCCGGCGGCGTCGGCCTGGTACGGACCGAGCACATGTTCCTCGGCGAGCGCCGCCAGCTTGTCGAGCGGCTCATCCTGGCCGAGGACGAGTCCGAGCAGCAGGCGGCGCTGGACGCGCTGGAGCCGCTGCAGCGCGGCGACTTCGTGGAGATCCTCGAGGCGATGGACGGCCTGCCGGTGACGATCCGGCTGATCGACCCGCCGCTGCACGAGTTCCTGCCCGACCTCACCGACCTGTCGGTCAAGCTCGCCCTGGCCGGCGACAACGTGACCGACAAGGACAAGAAGCTGCTGGATGCGGTCCGCCGGCTGCACGAGCAGAACCCCATGCTCGGCCTGCGCGGGGTCCGGCTCAGCCTGGTCATCCCGGGTCTGCTCGACATGCAGGTGCGGGCGATCGCGCACGCCGCGGCCGACCGCAAGCAGGCCGGCGGGAACCCGCGTCCCGAGGTGATGATCCCGCTGGTCGGCGCGGTGCAGGAGCTGGAGATCGCCCGCGAGCGGACCGCGAAGGCCCTCGCGGAGGTCGCCGAGGAGACCGGCACCGAGGTACACACCCTGATCGGCACGATGATCGAGGTCCCCCGGGCCGCGCTCACCGCCGGGCTGATCGCGCAGCCGGCCGAGTTCTTCTCCTTCGGCACCAACGACCTGACCCAGATGACGTGGGGCTTCTCCCGCGACGACGTGGAAGGGGCGTTCTTCAGCCGCTACATCCAGCTCGGCATCTTCGGGGTGTCGCCGTTCGAGACGATCGACCGGGACGGGGTGGGCCGGCTGGTCCGCCTCGCCGTCGAGGAGGGCCGCGCCACCCGGCCGGACCTTCAGGTCGGCGTCTGCGGCGAGCACGGCGGCGACCCGGACTCGGTGCACTTCTTCCACGACGCGGGCCTGGACTACGTGTCCTGCTCGCCGTTCCGGGTGCCCGTGGCCCGGCTGGAGGCCGGCCGCGCCGAGATCGACTCCGAGCGGGCCGCCGCGGGCGGCACGGGCGGCAGCGACAGCAGGTGAGCTGACGTCCGGAACTGAGAGCACAACCGGTTACGACGCGCACGCCACGGCCCGCTGGGCGGCAGAACCGCCCAAGCGGGCCGGGCGGAGCGCGTTCGAGCGTGACCGGGCGCGTGTCCTGCACAGCGCGTCGCTGCGCCGGCTGGCGGCCAAGACGCAGGTGGTGGCGGTCGGGGACGCGGACTTCCCGCGGACCCGGCTGACCCATTCGCTGGAGTGCGCGCAGATCGGCCGGGGGATCGGCGCCGCGATCGGCTGCGACCCCGACCTGGTGGAGACCGCGTGCCTGGCGCACGACATCGGCCACCCGCCGTTCGGCCACAACGGGGAGATGGCCCTCGCTGACCTGGCCGCCGGGTGCGGCGGGTTCGAGGGCAATGCGCAGACCCTGCGCCTGCTCACCCGGCTGGAGACCAAGGTGGCCGGCGCGGGCCTCAACCTGACCCGCGCGTCGCTCGACGCCACGCTCAAGTACCCGTG
>CAWELT010000036.1:0-20894 GCA_963809975.1 uncultured Actinomycetes bacterium | reverse complement strand
GGGCACACGCCCGCTCCGGCGACCGCATCGCCCTGGCCGCCTACCTCGGCGGCTCCGCGAAATTCGACCAAGCGATCGCCGACTTCGCCGAAACCTACGCCGACCAGAACGAACGCGACTACGCCGCGCTCCAGACCGCGGTCAAGGACGGCAGAGCCGAGGCGACCACCGAAATCTAAGACCGGATCCAGGTCCGCCCATTCAGTACGGGGAGAATATGGAGGTTGTGCGATGGCAGACGCCACCGCCGATATGGATGCCGAACATGCCGCGTCGCTGCGGCGCCGGTACCTGATCCAATTCGAGGAAGATACCCTCCGGCCGCGGCCACTGTGGATCCGGCTGATCATCGAGTTCGTGGGCACCTTCGTGCTGGTGACGGTGGCGGCCGGCTCCGGGGTGATCAATCATTACGTCGGCGGCGGGCCGATCAGCCGGACCGCTGCGGTGATCGCGCCCGGCGCGGTGGTGATGGCCATGATCTACGCCTGGGGTCCGCTGTCGGGGCTGCACATCAACCCGGCTGTGACCTTTGCCTTTGCCAGCCGCCGGGTGTTCCCCGCCGGGTGGGTGGTGCCGTACTGGGTCGCCCAGTTCGCCGGGGCCATCGCGGCCGCCTTGTTCCTGCAGGCCATGTTTGGTGACGTGAGCGCGGGCGGAAACTACCCGATCGCCAGGCCGGGCGGGGACTGGCGGTCGCTGGTCATGGAAACCGTGCTGACCGCGATCCTGGTCAGCATCATCTTGAACACCGCCACCGGCGGCCGCAGCATCGGCCACAACGCCGCCATCGCGGTCGGCTCCACCGTCGCGCTGCTGGGCCTGTTCGCCAGCCCAATTAGCGGCGCCTCGATCAACCCGGCCCGCACCCTGGGCCCGGAACATCGTCGGCAACGACTACACCGGCTGGTGGGTGTATATCGCCGGCCCGGTGATCGGCGCCGCCATCGCCGTGGCGATCATCGGCGCCGTCCGAGGACTGCCCGACAAGGAGGAGCGAGACGCCGCCCAGGGCGGTGCCCTGCCGATTCGCGGCACCCCCGCCCCGGACGGCCACTGAGAAGGCAGGCCAGCTCCGGCTGGGCGAAGTGCCAGTTAGTCCATGGGGCTCGCCTGCGTGATCGGCGTTGCCGCTGCCTGTGACATCGTGCGTGAGGACGCCGGGCCGCTGGCCGCGATTGTCATGGGGACGGCGGTGGCGAACATGCGCGGCTTTGACGTCGGCTCGACCCGGCCTGACGTCGGCCACCGAAACGCCGGGAGAGCACCGATCTTCACCCAGCCGACTGACGGCGGATCCCGGCCGGCAGCGACCTGCTGTTCCTGGTACGGGCGAACGACACCCTGGCACCGGTCACACACACCAGCACCCCGGGACCCAAGGAGGGACACCATGATCCTGCTCGGCCCCGCACCCGCGGTTTCGGGGTGCTGCCCGCGCGCGTCCACGCGCAGCACCCGGCTGGCCTGGCGGAGGCGCGGGCATGCGGCCGGAGTGCACGGAGACGACCGCCGGCCAGTGCCAGGAGCATGTCACGATGACGGCTGAACCGCCTCAGAACCCGGTCACCGAAGCAGTCCGCAGCCTGGAGGTGCGCTGGATCTTCCCGGGCCAGCTGGAGGCCGCGGTGGCCCGATGGTTCGGGCGGTTCCCGGCCCGGACCGAGGCCCGAGAGGACACCTACCTGCTGGATCCGCAGTTGCGCGGGCTGTCGGTGAAGGTCCGCGGGGGCGGGGCGCTGGAGGTGAAGATGTACCGCGGCAGCCCAGGGAACTTCGAGGTGGCCGGACGCGCCCGCGGACGCCTGGAGTCCTGGCAGAAGTGGTCCTTCCCCTTCAGCCCGCTCCACCAGGACAGCGGCGACCCGGCCGGCTGGAGGACGGTCCGCAAGAGGCGGCGCATCAGCTGGTTCTCAGGGGCCAGCGGGCAGATCGTGGCACCCGCGCCGAGGCTGGGCGGCGAGCCGCGGTGCGAGGCGGAACTCACCGAGGTCCGCACCCGTGGCCAGGACTGGTGGACCCTGGGCTTCGAGGCGACCGGCCCCGCCGATCTGCTCCGCAGCGAACTCCAGGCCACCGCGGCGCTGGTGTTCGCCCAGGCCCTGCCCGGTGGTCTGGAACCCGGCCCGGATGAATCCAGGTCCTACGCGCAGTGGCTGTGCTGACGGCCGGGCACCGACGACGCCTCGCCGCGGCGAGGCGGTTCGCCGAGCCCAGCAGCTTGGGCTGATCTGCTCGCGCCCGGTGCGCAGATCCAAAGGTCATCCCACTTCGGCTATGCGGCACAGCTCATGCCGCCTGGCTTGCACCGACGCTGAAAGCCGCGATCAGCGAGACCCAGCAGACATGGCCGCAAGCAACACCTGACGCTGATTTGATCGCGTCGGCGTGGACGGTGAGCACGTCCAGCAGGCCGATCGTCAGGGCCACGGTCATGCCGCCCAGCAGGACGCACAAGAACATCGCCCGTGGCCGCCGGTTCTCGATCAGCAGCAGGTCGAGGGCGAGGAGCTTGGGGTTCAGCGCCGCGGTGAACGCCAGCGCGAAGAATTCGGCGTTCATCGCCGGTCAGCCAGTATCCGTGATGGGCCCCGGCGGGTGGTGCACCAGCCCGAGGTGTTCCGCATAGGCGGCAATGCCCGCCTCCATCGGGTAGGGCCCGCGTATCCGCTGAAGCTCCGGCGACACCTCCCGGTAATCCCGGCAGGGATCATCACCGCAGTCAAAGCAGATGACCTCAAACGAGCTGGTATAGCCGCCTTCCGGACGGCCCGCCGCAATGCGGATGGGCTGCCGCCGGAGAATAGCAGTGCAGTCATTGCCGGCCTGTTCACCGGTCGCCATGCCCGCCTCCTTTGCGGTCGCTGCGCTGGACACGCTTGCCTGCCGCTGGGGCCGTTCATCCTCAGCCTCCGGGGATGCTCATCCGCCGGCCTGCTAGCGGGGTGACGTGACCAGCTGAGGAGCCGTTAGTAACCGTCTGGTTCCTCCAGCGCGGCCGCGATGTCATAGCCCAGTGCGGTCGCCACGTCGGGAGCGGCGGCGACGACCCGGCCGAGCCCGGCCACCGGGGCGATCGCCAGCAGCACGTCGGCGATCTCGTCCTCGGTCGCGCCCGCCGCCAGCGCCCGGCTGGCGCTCCATTCCAGGCAGACCCCCGGCGACCCGATGGCCACCGACACCCCTACTTGCAGCAACGCCGCGGTCTTGGGATCCAGCGCCGGTGTGCAGGCCGGGCCAAGCCCGAGCCCGGCCTCGTCTCCGACGAAGCCTTCGTCGATCATCGCGAGCCTCCGCAGAGTCTCCTGGAATCTCGCTGTCTGGCCCATGCACTTCCCTCGCCGTCGGGCACCATTCCACCTCGAGCCGGGGCGACTTCCATCCCCCCGATGGGATGAAAGACCGGTCGTCCCCCTCCAGCAACCCGATGAGCCGGTCGGCCAACTCAGTCGGCGGCCAGCGCGAGCAAGCGGAAGCAGGAGGGATCGTCGCGTGCGCGGTCCGTATAGCCGATCGCCTGGCGAGGCCGGACATGTCCCGAACTGGCTGATCTGTGCTCGGACCCGCGCTCACGCCCAGGGGAGGAGTGCCGCACAAATCGGCGTTCCGCGCGGACTCGTCGCCCGCTGTGCCGGTCACGTTCCGTGATGGCGGCCACGGAAGTGGCGTCTGGCCGCCATCAGCCACTCACTGACGGCGTTCTGCACGCACACGGTCTCGGATCTCTTCGCGATCCTGACAGCCAGCCCGGGGCAGCCCCGTCACGAAATAACGCTGCGGTTGATCATCGATCCGTGCCCAGATAAATACGCCGCTAACAACCCCGCCACAGCGGTGACCATGGAAGCAGCCACGGACCCCGGTACCGGCCACCCCGCCCGGCGCGGGAAGGTGCAGCTTCACCGGGGCAGCTGTCCGCAGCAGATCACCACTCATTAGCAGCACAGCACCCCGGTACCGGCATAAATGACCATGGAAGGTGCGAGCAAGGCCGCGCGCGGCCTTGCTCACAGGTCCTTCAGGCCGCGATGTGCCCGTCGCAGCAGCCCGGGATCACAGAGGAAATCGGCCCGGTCCCTGGCCGCAACGGGCGTGCCACCCGTCCGGCGCGGCAGGCCAGCCGGTACCGCAAGTTCGGCCCAGACAACTTTGCCGCCGCGCGCCGCGCCGAAGTAGTCCCATTGCTTGCACAGCGCCGTGACGATCATCAGGCCGCGCCCGCCCTCCTCATCAGAGGCCGCCTCCTGGCCGTAGCCGGCGCGCCCGGGATCACGGTCCCAGACCTCGATGACGATGCCCGCCTGGTACATCAGCACGCGCACCTGGATCGTCGCCGAGCCCGCCGAGATCAGCCCATGCCGCCTCGGATCGGTCACCCCGGTCGCCTGCACGGCGTTGGTAACGAGTTCGGAGACAACCAGCTCCGCATCCTCAGTCAGCGCGGCCAGCCCCCACCGGTTCAGCGCGAGGCGCACCAGCTGCCGGCTGTGGCCGACGGCCGTCGGTGTGGCCGCCAGCGTCAGGAACGTCACGCCCTGCGCCCGCTCAGGGTACGGAAGCTCATCACTCGGGACAGTCACAATTACTCACCTCTCAGGGCCGGACGCCGTTCGGGGCCGCGTTCCGCCATGTCAGGCGGATGTCCTTCGCATCAGGGGCCAGTAGTGCCATACTTTCCCTAGAAAGTTTGCTAGCGCAAGTAGAATCGGAAACTTTCCCCGGAAGGTTCACATGGCTGTCGAGTCGTCCCCGACCGTCCGTCGCCGCCAGCTGGCCGCTGAACTGCGCCGCCTGCGCCTGGCCGCCAAGCTCACCATCGAGCAAGTGGCCGACCAGCTGGAGTGGTCGCAAGGCAAGGTCTCCAAGATCGAGAACGCCCGGGTCTCGGTGCTGCCCAGGGACGTCCGGCACCTGCTGACCGCCTACGGCGTCGGCGAGGGCGAAGAACGCGAGGCCCTGCTGGCCCTGGCGGCTCAGTCCCGCAAGCGCGGCTGGTGGCAGCAGTACGGCGAAGCGGTCCCCGAGTGGTTCCAGACCTACGTGGGCCTGGAGGCCGAAGCAGCCGCCATAGCTCGCTACCAGGCTGAATACGTCCCCGGGCTGCTACAGACCCGTGACTACGCCATCGCGGTGCACAGCGCCGCCCGGATGAATGCCAGCGGCCAGGAGATCGAACAGCAGGTCGCCGTCAGGATGGAACGCCAGGCTCGCCTCACCGGTGACGGTGCACCTCAGCTCTGGGTCGTCCTCAATGAGGCCGTGATCCGGCGTCTGGTCGGCGACAGGGCAACGATGCACGAACAGCTCGTGAAGCTGAGCGACCGAATCGAACGCTCCCAACATCACCCTGCAAGTCCTGCCGTTCACCGCTGGCGCGCATCCGGCCATGGACTCAGCCTTCTCCATGCTGACCTTCGACCGGCCAGCAGCAGGCGACGTGGTGCTACTTCGAGTACCCGACCGGCGCCCTGTACTTGGAGAAGCCGGACGAGGTAGCCCGATATAGGCTGGCATTTGACCATCTACGCGCCGTAGCACTGTCTCCCGACGAGACCCGAAGGCTACTGGCACGAAGCGCCGAAGATCTGGCGTGATCCCTATGGAGGTGCAAAGTGGACGCGGACCTTACAGGTGCCACGTGGCGCAAGTCCACTTACAGCAACGGCACCGGAGGCGACTGCGTGGAGATAGCCGACATGCCGGGCGGCCGCCACGCCCTGCGAGACTCCAAGAACCCTCGACGGACCCGTACTGCTGTTCTCACCCAGCCAGTGGCACACGTTCACCCGAGGACATCAAGCCCAGTGAACCCAGTGACTTAACCAGCGCTCAGCCCGGCGATCAAAGGCCGCCTTCACACCAGGTGAAGGCGGCCTTGACGTATCCGCAACTCGGCACGGCTGCTCATCGACGCCTTCGACGTCCAGGCCGTCTACAACCGGGACAAACACCAAGTCACCATCCACGCCACCATCACCGAGGCCACCCCCCAAGCCCTCCGCGACCTGCTAGCCGACCCCCGCGCCGACCACAACACCCCACCAGCATCAGACCCCGGGACGGCCCCTCAAGATCCCGTCAGCCATTTGACCGGTGACACTGGGGCGTCCCCCCGGGCTAACACCGCCAGCCGGGGCGGGTATCCGCCGGTGGCGACGGGGCCCCACGAGGTGGGCGTGATGCGCAGCAGGGACTTGCCCTGGCGGATCATGGCCTGCCGGTACTCGTCCCAGTCCGGGTGCTCACCGGCGATGGCGCGGTAGTAGTCGACCAGGGCGTCGGCGGCCTCCGGCATGTCGATCACTTCCGCGTCCCCGTCCACCTGGACCCACGGGCCGCCGAAGTCGTCGGACAGGACAAGCACGCTGACCCGGGGATCCCGCCGGGCGTTGCGGGTCTTGGCGCGCTCGGGATAGGTGGACACCACGATCCGGCCGCCGGCGTTGACCCCGCACGTCACCGGTGAGGCCTGCGGGCGGCCGCCGGCCCGCTGGGTAATGATGATCGCCTGGTGGCGAGGCCGGATGAAGTCGAGGAGCTCGTCCCGGCCGACGGTGGTGTTGGTCGCGATCTGCGGGCTCACCCGGCCCACCCTACAAGCCGGCGATCAAGTCGCTTTGGCCACCTCGCGCATGGCGGTGTGGTCGTCAGCGGACGCTAGCCCGGCGTGGTACAGCGTCACGGGCCAAGGTTCCTGTGTCAGAGACGCTCGCCTCCCAGCACCACATGCGGCGCGGTCTCGCACCATGGCGCTGTTTCAAGTGTGCGGCGCCGCGCCGGGCTTACCCCGCCCCGAAGGACGGGGCCTACGCCCGGCAAGGGTTTGGTCATCAATGCCGTCCTCGACGGGTCGCCCTCAGCTGGCCTGCCCGGGTCCGCCCCGCCCGGCCAGTTCCTCCGGCAAGAGCTCGGCCGGGAAGTTCTGGTAGGCGACCGGGACCAGCCAGCGGCGGATGGCCGCGGATCCCACGGAGGTGTAGGCGGGCACGGTGGTGGCGGGCCACGGCCCGCCGTGGTGCTGCGCGGCGTTCACGGCCACGCCGGTGGGCCAGCCGTTCCAGACGACCCGGCCGACGGTCCGCTCGAACACGGCCACGACCTGCCGCGCCGCCGCCACGTCGGCCGCCGAGCCGGCGTCCCCGTGTACGGAGCCGACGAGATTACCGCCGAGCGTGGCCAGCACCGGCAGCAGGTCATCGACGGACGGGTAGGTGATCATCAGGCCAGCTGGCCCGAACCGTTCCCGCGACAGGACCGGGATGTCGGCGGCGAATTCCGCCAGGCTGGTGCAGAACAACCGCGGGGTCGCGGCCCACGGGCCTTCCCCGGTCGTCCCGGCCGCCACCGCCGTCACGGCGGGGTGGGCCTCGATCTCGGCCAGCGACGCCTCGTACCCCTGGTAGATCCGCTCGGACAGCATCGGCGCGCCGCTGGCGGCGCCAACCGCGTCAGTGACCGCGGCGGACAGCGCCACGTCACCGGCGGGCACGAACAGCAGGCCCGGGTTGGTGCAGAACTGCCCGGCGCCGAGCGTCAGCGAGCCCGCGTACCCGGACGCGATCTGTTCGCCGTGGCTGGCCGCCGCGCTGGGCAGCACGACGACCGGGTTGACCGCGCCGAGCTCACCGTAGAACGGGATCGGGACCTCCCGCTCGGCGCAGATCCGGGCCAGTTCGAGCCCGGCGCGGGTGGAGCCGGTGAACCCGGCCGCGCTGATCGCCGGGTGGGTGAGCAGCCGGACGCCGGCCTCGAACCCGTGGACCAGCCCGAATACCCCGGCCGGCGCCCCGGCCTGGTCGAGGGCCCCGGTGACGATCTGCGCGGTCAGCACCGAGGTCCCCGGGTGTCCCTCGTGCGCCTTGACCACGACCGGGCACCCGGCGGCGAGCGCGGCGGCGGTATCCCCGCCGGCCACCGAGAACGCGAACGGGAAGTTGGACGCCGCGAACACGGCCACCGGCCCGACCGGATGGCTGATCCGGCGGATCTCCGCGATACCGCCCCCTGGCGGGCTGGCCACGGCGTCGGCGTAGCCGCCGTCCCGCAGTACCCCGGCGAACAGCCGCAACTGCCCCGTGGTCCGGGCCACCTCACCGGCCAGCCGGGTCTCCCCCAGCGCCGTCTCCTCATCCGCCAGCGGGACCAATTCTCCAGCCCGCGCGTCCAGCGCGTCCGCCACCGCCGCCAGGGCCCGCGCGCGTTCCTGGCCACCGAGCCCGGCCCACTCCGGAAGCGCCGCGGCCGCCGCCTGCACGGCCGCGCCGACCTCGGCGTCGGCCGTCTCGGCCACCGGCTTGCCTGGCCTTCCCGGTCCGCGGGTTGAACCCCTGAATCATCAAAAACTCCCGTCGCGGAAACCCCGCCGTTCCGGGCGGGGAGGAGCGCCTGGTACGGCGCCGTACAACTGGACTGTCCACGGACCCGCCGCAGGGCATGCGGTGGCAGCCCGGTAAGGATGTCAGCAGCACATCTCCCGATCGTCGTCGGCCTACTGCGCGTTCGGGTCGGGGTTGTGGCCGTGCCGGGCCAGGAAGGCGAAGTCGCAGCCCTCGTTGGCCTGCGTGATCTGCTCGGTGAACAGCACGCCGTACCCGCGCTCGAACTTCGGCGCGGGCACTTGCCACTGGGCGCGGCGATCCGCCAGTTCCTCGTTCGGGAATTTCGAGGCGCAGCTCGCGGGCGGCGGCGTCCAGGGTGATCGCGTCGCCGGTACGGACCAGCGCGAGCGGGCCGCCGACGAACGCTTCCGGCGCGACGTGCAGGACGCACGCCCCGTAGCTGGTGCCGCTCATCCGCGCGTCGGAGATCCGCACCATGTCGCGGACGCCCCGGGCCAGCAGGTAGTCCGGGATGGGCAGCATTCCGTATTCGGGCATGCCCGGGCCGCCCTTGGGACCCGAGTTACGGAGCACCAGCACCGAGTCGGGGGTGACGTTCAGCGCCGGGTCGTTGATCCGCTGCTGCATCTCGGCGTAGCTGTCGAACACGACGGCCGGCCCGGTGTGCTTGAGCAGCCGCGGCTCGGCGGCGATGTGCTTGATCACCGCGCCGTCGGGGGCCAGGTTGCCGCGCAGAACGGCCACGCCGCCCTCGGCGGACAGCGCGTGCTCCGGCGAGCGGATCACGTCCTCGTCGTGTACCGGCACCTCGGTGATCTGCTGCCCGAACGTGGCCCCGGTGACCGTACGCCTGCTCAGGTGCAGCGCACCGGGCACCTGAGCAAGCTGGCCGAGCATGGCGCGCAGCCCGCCCGCGTAGTAGAAGTCCTCCATCAGGTACGTGCCGCTGGGCCGGATGTTGGCCAGGACCGGGACCCGGCGGGAGATCTCGTCGAAGTCGTCCAGGGTAAGCTCCACCCCCGCCCGCCCCGCCATGGCGATCAGGTGAATGAGCGCGTTGGTGGAGCCGCCGAGCGCGAGCACGGTGGCCGCGGCGTCCTCGAAGGCCTCCCGGGTGAGGATGTCCGCGGGCCTGAGGTCGTCCCACACCATCTGCACGATCCGCTGCCCGCTGGCCGCGGCCATCCGGTAGTGCGCCGAGTCGACGGCCGGGATCGACGCGGCCCCCGGCAGTGTCATGCCCAGTGCTTCCGCCGCGGACGTCATGGTGGAGGCGGTGCCCATGGTCATGCAGTGACCGGGTGAGCGGGCGATGCCGCCCTCCAGGTCGGCCATTTCGCAGTCGCCGATCAGGCCGGCCCGCGCGTCGTCCCAGAACTTCCACACGTCGGTCCCGCTGCCGACCGGCTGGCCGCGGTAATTGCCGCGCAGCATCGGGCCGGCGGGCACGTAGATCGCGGGGATGCCCGCGCTGGCCGCGCCCATCAGCAGCGCCGGGGTGGTCTTGTCGCACCCGCCCATCAGCACCGCGCCGTCGGCCGGGTAGGAACGCAGCAGTTCCTCGGTGTCCATGGCCAGCAGGTTCCGGTACATCATCGGGGTCGGCTTCTGGAACGTCTCGGACAGCGTGGCGACCGGGAACTCCACCGGGAAGCCGCCGGCCTCCAGCACGCCCCGTTTGACCTGCGACGCACGCTCACGCAGGTGCATGTGGCACGGGTTCATCTCCGACCAGGTGTTGAGGATCGCGATGATCGGCTTGCCGAGGTACTCGTCGGCCGAGATCCCCAGCTGGCGCATCCGCGAGCGGTGACCGAAGGACCGCAGGCCCCCCATCCGCTCGCTGCCGAACCAGGCGTGGCTGCGGAGCTGTCCGGGTGTCCTCTCTTCGGGGGGACCGGTCACGGGCGCGTCCTTCCTGCGTCGTTCGCTCCGGTTCCGCGGCCGGCGGTACCGCCCGTCTCACTGGCCGTCTCACCGGCAGCGAACGGGTCCCAGCGCCGCACGATGGCTCCCACCGCCGCCCGTTCGGTAGCTGGCAGGACCCGGCTCGGCGGCCGCACATCCCGGCCGCACAGGCCCAGCTGCGCCAGCGCTTCCTTCACGACGCTCACGTTGTCCGCGGCCCCGTTCGCCGCGCGCAGGTCCTCGAACGGCCGGATGTCCTCCCACGCATCCATCGCCCCGGTGAGGTCGCCGGCGCGCAGCGCCCCCAGCAGGGACAGCGACAGCGCCGGGTTGACGTTGGCCAGGCCCGAGGTGAACCCGCGCGCGCCGTAGGCCCAGTACCCGGGGGCGTAGGGCTCGGCTAGCCCGGCCAGCCAGGTGAAGCGGTCCAGCCCGGCGTCCCGCGCCACCGCCGCGAACTGGGTGGCGTCCTTGACCCCGTACTTGACGCCGATCACGTTCGGGCAGCGCTCGCCGAGGTCGGCGATCTGGGCCCCGGTGACGCGCTCGTTCCGGACGTAGAGCACCACGCCCAGGTCCGGGACCGCATCGGCGATGGCCTGGTGGTAGTCCACCCAGCCCTCGGCGGCCTGGTAGGGGTGCACCGGCTGGTGGATCATGATCATCTCGGCGCCGGCTTCCTGCGCGTGCCGGGCGGCCGCGGCCGCGCTGGCCGTATCGTGCCCGACGCCCACCAGGACGTGGGCCCGGGCCCCCAGCGCGACCTCCCCGTGAGCCGCCTTGACCGCCGCCTCGGTGGCCTGCCGGGCCTCGGCCTCGGTCAGCGCGTAGAACTCGCCGGTGTTGCCGTTCGGCGTGATCACGGTGATCCCGGCGTCCACGACCCGCCGGATCAGGTCCGCGTAGGTGCCCCATTCGGGGCTGCCGTCGGGGCGCATCGGCGTCACGGGGATGACGACCACCGTGCCCAGCGCGTCTTTCAGCCCGCTGGCAGTGGATGGGTCAAGGGGCATCGGGATCTCCGGTGTTCGGGGTCTTCGGGGTCTTCGGGGTCTTCGGGGTCTTCGGGGTCTTCGGGGTCTTCGGGGTCTTCGGGGGGTCTTCGGGGTCTTCGCGCAAGCGTAGGAGCGCCGCGCGACAGGCATCGCGGCAGCCTGGGATCGCACTGCGGGTCATCCAGCCAGCAGCTTAGGTGAATCGGCAAAAGATAGCTGCTGACGCGGGCCGCAGGCGTATTCACAAGTCCGCCGTGACCGGCCCATGATGGGCTCAGCGCATATCCGGCTGGCCCGGAAAGCCTGACATGGTCTCCCCTGTCCATCACGCCGTGCCGACGGCCCGCCGCGCTGGGCCGAGACAGCGGCCACAGGCTCACGCCTCGGCCGCGGTGACGTGCGTACGCTGCTCGGCGGCCGCGTCCGGCTCCCACCGGTAGCGGCGGAAAGCCGGCCGGCGGCGCCGATCACGAGGGCGCCCGCCACGGTGACCAGGCCACCGGCCAGCGCGCTGATGACCGGCGTGGTGAGCGATCCCAGCGCGCCGGCCTCCAGGTTGCCGAGCTGAGGGCCGCCCGCGCCCACGACGTGGTCGGCGGCCAGGACGCGCCCGCGCAGGGGCTCCGGCGTCACCGCCTGAAGGATGGACTGCCGGAACACTACGGTGAACGTGTCCACGGCGCCCGCGAGCGCCAGCAGGGTGAGCGTCAGACCCAGGCCCGGGGCCACCGCGAATCCGGCGAAGGCCGCGCCCCACACTGCGACCGCGACGAGCATGGCCCGGCCGTGACGCGCGACGTGCCGGAGCGGGCCGGACAGTGCCGCGCTGACCAGCCCGCCCAGGCCGATGGCCGCGGTGAGCAGGCCGAGAGTGCCGGGACGGCCGCCGAACCGCTCCGCGTTGATGGCCGGGAAGAGGGCGACGGGCAGCCCGAAGACCGTAGCGTTGAGGTCGATCAGGAACGCCCCGGCCAGCGGCTGGCTGCGCCGGATGAAGCGGACTCCCTCGGCGACTGCGCGTGGTCCCGGGCGCGTACCCGGGCAGGTACCCGGACGGGCGGCGCCGGGATGTGGCGGCATGGCGGGCAGCCGCGCCACCCCGTAGAGGGCGGCCCCGAAGGTCACAACGTCGATCAGGTAGCACGCGCGCAGCCCCAGGCGCGGCGTGGCCGCGATGAGACCGGCCAGCGCGGGCCCGGCGGTCAGCACGACCTGGAAGCTGAGCCGGTTCAGCGCCAGGCCGGGCGGCACCAGGCGGGCAGGCAGCAGACGCGGCAGGAACGTCTGCTGGGCCGGGTAGTTGACGGCGTTCAGCGCGGCCTGCACGGCGATTAGGGCGTACAGCAGCCAGACCAGGCGCAGCCCGGCGAACGCCTGGGCCGCGAGCGCCGACGACACGACGGCCAGCGCCGCGCTGCTGCCCAGCACGACCTTGCGCGGGCCGGCCGCGTCGGTCAGCGAGCCGCCGAGCAGGCCGACCGCGAGGTTCGGCACCATCTGCGCCACCCCGAGGGCGCCGACCGCGAACGAGGAGTGGGTCAGCTCCCAGACCTGGAGGATGACCGCGAAGCTCGTCAGCGAACTGCCGACGGACGACAGGGCCGTCCCGGCCCACAGCCGCCGGAACGCCGCGGATTCCCGCAGCGGCCGGACGTCAGCGAGCGGCCGTGTCCCCCGGACGATGTCCCGGACCTCCACCGATATAACAGCACTAATATAAGTGCTGTTATATTAGCGGGATGAGCGAAGAGAACGCCACCGACCCGACCGGGCACAGCCTCTGGCGCCCCTTGCGGCTGCTGCAGGAGGCGATGGACGCCGACATCGCGCGGAATTACGCCGAGGCGGGCATCGATGGGCTCAAGCCGAGCTTCGTCATGGAGCTGATCCGGCTGCATTTTCGCGGTCCGATGACCATCACCGAGCTGGCCGCATCGGTACAGCGCAGCCACTCGGCCATGAGCCAGAAGGTCGCCGCGATGAGGGCGGCGGGCCTGGTCCGGACCACCCCGGGGACCGACGCGCGGAGCAAGAAAGTGGAGCTCACGCCGAAGGCTCGCCGCATGGTCGGCCAGCTGGCGGCCGAGTGGCGGGCCACCGAGGCCGCCGTCGCCGAGATCGAGGCCGAGATCGCCTACCCGCTCAGCCGGGTCGTCACCGACATCGAGGAAGCGCTGCGGCGCAAGAGCTTTCACGACCGGATCGCCGAGAAGCTGGCCAGGGACGCCGCCTGGCGGGAGGGCCCGGCCACCCGGGGAACGGATTGACCGCGGCCGGGGCGGTTGCCCCAGCCGCGCGTCGTTCGGTCAGTAGCCGCCCCGGCCGCCCCGCCCGGTCAGTGGCCGTCGGGCAGGTACCAGTGGAACGGCGCGATGAGGCGATCCGTGTCGGGCTGCGGGCCCCACGTCCCCGGCTTGTACGGCTTGACCGGCGGCGGGTTCTGCAGCAGCGGCTCGGAGATCTCCCACAGCCGCTCGATGCTGTACGAGCTGGTGAACAGCAACTGATCGCCGAGCATGGCCAGCAGGATGAGGCGCTCGTACCCTTCCAGCGCCATCGCCTGCTGGAAGGAATCCTGGTAGCGGAACACCATCGACGCGGTGCCCAGCTCTATCTCCGGGCCCGGCTCCTTGGCCAGGAACCGCAGCGCGATCAAGCCGGGGTCTTCGAAGTCGATGATGAGCTCGTTGTAGGAGCCCGCCGGCGCGTCCTTCCGGTCGATGCGGAACATCCTCAGCGGCGGCTCGTGGAAGCCGAGGGTCACTACCTGACGGCTCGCGCCCATGTTCTTGCCGGAACGGAGGAAGAACGGGACACCGGCCCAGCGCCAGTTGTCGATCTCGGCCCGCAGCGCGACCATCGTCTCGGTCTGGGAGTCCGGCGGGACGCCGGGCTCGTCGCGGTAGCCCTCGTACTGGCCGCGGACCACGTGCCGCACGTCGATGGGCCGGAGGGCGTCGTAGACCTTGCGCTTCTCGGCCCGCAGCGGCTCGGCCTCGAGCGAGGAGGGTGGCTCCATCGCGATGAAGCCCAGCACCTGGAGCAGGTGGGTGACGACCATGTCCCGGTAGGCGCCGGTCTGGTCGTAGAACTGGGCCCGCCCTTCGATCGAGAGGGTCTCCGGCACGTCGACCTGGACGTACCGGATGTTCTGCCGGTTCCAGATGGGCTCGAACAGGCCATTGGCGAACCGGAAGGCGAGGATGTTGTCGACCGATTCCTTGCCGAGGAAGTGATCGATGCGGAAGATCTGCGACTCGTCGAAGACGGCGTGCAGCTTGGCGTTCAGTTCCCGCGCCGAGGCCAGGTCGTGGCCGAACGGCTTCTCGACGATGACGCGGGAGCCCGGCGCGAGGCCCATCGCGCCGATCATCGCGACCACCGACTCGAACGCCGCGGGCGGGACCGCGAGGTGGAACAGCCGGCGCGGGTTCCCGCCGATCTCCTTCTCCGCCTCCTGGACCGCGCTGGCCAGCGGGGCGGTGTTGTCCGGGTCCGCGCTGGCGAACGACAGGGACGCGGCGAACGCGTCCCACGCGTCCCACGTGTCCCGGTCGGCTTGCTGTTGCCGAACTGCTCCACCGCCTGGCGCGCGTACGCACGGAACGCCTCGGTGCTCATCGCGGATGCCGCCGGGGCCGAGCCGATGATCCGGTAGCGCTCCGGCAGCAGGCCGGCCGCGGCCAGGTGGAACGCCCCCGGCAGCAGCTTGCGCTTGGCCAGGTCGCCGGTGGCCCCGAACATCACGAAGACGTGGTTGTCGGGCCGCGGCCCGGACCGGTCCGCACGGCGGCGCCGCGACTGCGGCGCGGGCTGGCTCTGCGTGGTCATCGGCTCAGTCCGCCTTCTTCTCCTGGTGGCCGCCGAATCCGGAGCGCATCGCGGACAGCACCTTGCCGGCGAACACGCCGTCGCCGCGGGATTCAAAGCGCTCGTACAGCGCGGCGGTGATGGCACGCGGCCGGGACACCGGTATCGATGGCCGCCTGGACGGTCCAGCGGCCCTCGCCGGAGTCGGACACGCGGCCGGTGTAGTCGCTGAGGTCAGGCGACTTGGCGAAGGCGTCGGCGGTCAGGTCGATCAGCCAGGAGCTGATCACCGATCCGCGCCGCCACACTTCGGCGACCTCCCCGACGTCGATCGTGTACTGGTAGGCCCACGGGTCGCGCAGCGGGGTGGTCTCGGCGTCGATCTCGTCCATGTGCTTGCCCGCGTCGGCGTGCTCGATGATGCTGAGCCCTTCCGCGATCGCGGCCATCATGCCGTACTCGACGCCGTTGTGGACCATCTTGACGAAGTGCCCGGCGCCGTTCGGCCCGCAGTGCAGGTACCCCTCGGCGGCGGTGCTGCGGTCTTCCTTCCGGCTGGGGGTGGGCAGGGCGTCCCCCTTACCCGGCGCGATCGTCCTGAAGATCGGATCCAGCCGCGCGACCGGTTCGTCCTCCCCGCCGATCATCAGGCAGAAGCCGCGCTCCAGCCCCCACACCCCGCCGCTGGTCCCGCAGTCGATGTAGTGGATGCCGTCGGCCTTGAGCGCCCTGGCGCGGATGATGTCGTCGCGGTAGTAGGAGTTGCCGCCGTCGATCACAATGTCGCCGGCCTCCAGCAGCGGGACGAGCTTGTCCAGCGTGGGCTGGACGATCCCGGCCGGCACCATGAGCCATATCGCGCGCGGCTTTTCCATCATGCTCGACGAAGGCGGCGAGGTCGGTGGACCCCTTGGCCCCCTCGGCCTCGAGCGTGCCGACCGCGTCGGCGTTGATGTCGTATACGACGCAGTGGTGACCGTCGCGCATCAGCCGCCGGACCAGGTTCGCGCCCATCCGGCCGAGCCCGATCATTCCCAGCTGCATCGGCTTGTCAGTTGGCATGGAAGTCAGCCTCCCCGTTTCTTCAGCGCTCTTGAGCGATGCGGTAACGGCGGATCAGGGTGTTGGTGGAGGAGTCGTGGTGAAGCTCCGGCTCCTGCTCGCTCTCCAGTTCCGGGATGATCTGCTGGGCCATCACCTTGCCGAGCTCCACGCCCCACTGGTCGAACGAGTCGATGTCCCAGATCGTCCCCTGCGTGAACACGCTGTGCTCGTACAGGGCCACCAGCGCGCCCAGCAGCCGCGGGGTGAGGATCTCGGCCAGCATCGCGTTGGTCGGGCGGTTGCCCTCCATCACCCGGTGCGGCACCACCCTTTCCGGTGTTCCCTCGGCGCGCACCTCTTCCTCGGTCTTGCCGAACGCCAGCGCCTGGGCCTGCGCGAACACGTTCGAGTTCAGCTTGTCATGGTGGTCGCGCAGCGGGTTCAGCGACTTGCCGAACCCGATCAGGTCAACCGGGATCAGCGTCGTGCCCTGGTGGATGAGCTGGTAGAAGCTGTGCTGCCCGTTGGTGCCCGGGCTCACCCCAGAACACGGCGCCGGTGTCGTAGTCCACGTGCCGCCCGGTCAGCGTGACGTGCTTGCCGTTGGACTCCATCGTGAGCTGCTGCAGGTAGGCGGGGAACCGCTTCAGGTACTGCTCGTACGGCATCACGCCGTAGGTCTGGGCGCCGAAGAAGTCGCGGTACCACACGGCCAGCAGGCCCATCAGGACCGGCAGGTTCCCCGCCAGCGGCGCGGTGCGGAAATGCTCGTCCATCTCGTGGAAGCCCGCGAGCATCTCGTCGAACCGGTCCGGGCCGATCGCCACCATGATGGACAGGCCGATCGCGGAGTCCATCGAGTACCGGCCGCCGACCCAGTCCCAGAACTCGAACATGTTCGCGGTGTCGATGCCGAACTCGCGGACCCGTTCGGCGTTGGTGGAGACCGCGACGAAGTGCTTGGCCACCGCGGCCTCGTCGCCGAGTGCGCCCACCACCCAGTCCCGCGCGGAGTTCGCGTTGGTGAGGGTCTCCAGCGTGCCGAACGTCTTGGAGGAGATGATGAACAGCGTCTCGTCGGCGGCCAGGTCCCGGGTGGCCTCGACGAAGTCGGTGGAGTCGACGTTGGAGACGAACCGGAACGTCAGATCGCGCTGGCTGTAGTAGCGCAGCGCCTCGTACGCCATGACCGGCCCGAGGTCGGAACCGCCGATGCCGACGTTGACGATGTTGCGGATGCGCTTGCCGGTGAAGCCGGTCCACTCCCCCGACCGGATCCGGTCGGAGAACTGGCGCATCCGCCCGAGCACCTCGTGCACCTGGGCGACCACATCCACGCCGTCCACGATCAGCGACTCGCCCGCGGGCATGCGCAGGGCGACGTGCAGCACGGCGCGGTCCTCGGAGACGTTGATGTGCTCCCCGCGGAACATCGCGTCCCGGCGCTCGGGCACGCCGCGACTCTTCGGCCAGCTCGACCAGCAGCCGCATGGTCTCGTCGGTGATCCGGTTCTTGGAGTAGTCGAGGTAGATCCCGGCCGCCTCCGCGGTCAGCCGTTCCCCGCGGCCGGGGTCCCCGGCGAAGAGGTCACGCAGGTGCCGCCCCGCGATCTCGTCATAGTGGCGCTGCAGCGCCTGCCACGCCTTCCGTTCCCGCAGCGGCATCGCTGACATGTCTCCTCCTTCGTCCGGCCCCGTCCACGGCTAGCCGTCCACGGCTAGCCCATCCACGGCTGGCACCGTTCCCCGGTAAGCACTGTGCTCCGACGAGATCGTTTCATGCGCCGGTGAACGCGCGCGCTACGGCCTCGCGGCTTGGCGGTGAAAAATCTTGCTGCCGAACGGGCGTGCGCTAGGAGTCGAAACCCAGCCCGAGCCGGTCCAGCGTACGCAGCCAGAGGTTCCGCCGCCCGGCGTCACGGTCGGCGCGGGCCAGCGACGACCCGGGTGAGCTGGACGACCGCGGAGCGGGCGGGCTCCGGCGGGAAGGGCACCGGGCGGGAGCGGACCAGCTCCAGTTCGGTCCGTTCGGTCCGCTGGCCGGCCAGCAGGTCCAGCATCACGTTCGCGGCGAAGCGGCTGGCCCCGACGCCCAGGCCGGTGTGCCCGCACGCGTAGGCGAGACGGCCGCGGCGCGCGGTCCCGTAGAAGGCGAAGAAGCGGCTGCACGTGTCGATCGCGCCGCCCCAGGCGTACTCGAACGCCACGTCCTCCAGCTGGGGGAACGTGGTGAAGAAGTGCCCGGCCAGGCGCGCGAACGTCGCGGGCCGCTGGTCGTGCGCCGGGCTGACCCGTCCGCCGTTGAAGTAGATCGCGCCGTAGCCGCCCCACAGGACCCGGTTGTCGTCGGTGAGCCGGAAGTAGTGGAACTGGTTGCCCGCGTCGGCGGCGCCCTGCCGGTTCCGCCAGCCCAGGCTGGCCAGCTGGGCGGCGGACAGCGGCTCGGTGACGAGCACGTAGTCGTAGACGGGACGAAGTAGTTCCCGATCCGGCGCAGCAGCGGCTTGTAGGCGCCGGTGGCCAGCGCGGCCTGGCGGGCCCGCCGGCCGTAGGGGTGGTCAGCACCAGGCGCCGTCGTCGCGGATGGCGCCGACCGCGTGTGCTCGAACAGGCGCACGCCGCGTCCAGGCAGGCCTGGCGCAGGCCGCGCGCGAGCCGCGCCGGGTCGACCATCGCGCAGGTGTCCCGGTACCAGGCCCCGCCCAGGAACGGGGAATCGAGCTCGCCGCGCACCCGGCCGCGTCGAGTTCGGTCACGTCGTGGCCGAGACGGCGGGCGGCCCCGGTTTCCTCGTGCAGGTCGTCGAGCTGCCACGGCTGCGTGGCGATGGTCAGTTCCCCCGCCGGCGAGAAGCCGCAGTCGATGCCGCGGGCGGCGATCGTCTCGCCGATCTCGGCCAGGTTCTGCGCGCCCAGCTTTTCCAGCAGCGGCATCTCGCCGGGGAAGCGGGCCAGGCCGTTGCCGATGCCGTGGGTGAGGCTGGCGGAGCAGAACCCGCCGTTCCGCCCGGACGCCGCCCACCCGGTCGTGTCCGCCTCGATGAGGACGACATCCGCGGATGGATCACGCTCGCGCGCGAGCAGAGCGGTCCACAGCCCGGAGAACCCGCCGCCGACCACCGCGAGGTCCGCGGTCAGGTGGCCGGTCAGCGCGGGCGCGGGGGCCGGGGCGCCGGGCTGGCTGGTCCAGAACGGCTGCGGCAGCGCCCCGGCCAGCGCCCGGACGGCCCGGTCCCGGGTAAGCCCCGCCGTCCGGTTCGTTCGGGATCATCGCGCCTCGTTTCCTCGATTAGGTTCCTGTTACTAGCGGACGTCATTGTGGCCCGCGTCACACGGCGATGGTAGGATTTCTGGCAGTGGCAGTGCACCGCCTGCCCGCTTCCGAGCTGCCGGTGGCCCGCGCCCCGGCGGCGACGAGGACAAGGGTCCCCGACTCGCGGGCACAGCCTCGTGGGCACGCCGCTCGCGGGCGCATTTCGTCAGGTCATGAGTCTTGGCGCAGTCCTGTCAGGTCATAGGTCTTGGCGAGCCGACGCGGGCAGCCTCGCCGGGAAGAAATGATCATGACACGGAACAAGGCCCCGAAGACCGCCGCCCGCGAACGGATGGCGCAGACCGGCGCACCGTACAGTGTGGCCCGCCGCTCGACCGTGGCCGGGAGCGCGCGAACAGGCGACCCAGGCTCGATAAACGACCCGGACGCGACAGACGACCGGGGGCCGATAGGTGACCCAGGCCCGATAGGTGACCCGGGCCCGATAGGTGACCCGGGGCCGATAGGCGACCCAGGACCGATGGGCGACCCGGGACCGATGGGCGACCCGGGGCCGATGGGCGACCCGGGGCCGATGGGCGACCCGGGGCCGATGGGCGACCCGGGGCCTATGGGCGACCCGGGGCCTATGGGCGACCCCAGCCCCATGGGCGACCCCAGCCCCATGGGCGACCCCAGCCCCATGGGCGACCCCAGCCCCATGGGCGACCCCAGCCCCATGGACGATCCCAGCCCCATGGGCGACCCCAGCCCCATGGGCTACCCCAGCCCCATGGGTGACCCCAGCCCCATGGGCGACCCCAGCCCCATGGGCGATCCCAGCCCCATGGACGATCCCAGCCCCATGGACGACTCGGGCGCATCGGGGGACCCGATGTCGGCCCGGGAGCAACTTTCGCCCGAGGGGCAGTTCGCGCGTGACGCGGCGGCAACTGGCCTGAGCGCCGCCGACATAGAGGCGCGCACGGCCGCCTTCCGGGTCCAGGAAGCTGCCGACCGCGCGAGGTATGCCGCGGAGCAGGCCCGGGAACGAGCCGACCGCGCCGAGGCAGCCGCCGAACAGGCCGAGGAACGGGCCATGCGGGCGTCGGATTCCGCGGACCAGGCCGAGGAGTGGGCCGACCCGGCCGAGCAGCAGCGAATGCGGGCCCGGGCCGAGGCGCTGCAGCAGGCGTTCGAGCTGGCCCGGGAGCGGGCCGACCAAGCCGAGGACGCGGCCGCGGAGGCGGAGGCGGAGGAACGGGCCGAGATGGCCCAGGACGCCGCTAACGAGGCGCTGGAGCAGGCTGGCGAGGAGCCGGTGAGCCGCCGCGACCAGCGGGACGCAGGAGACCGGTGGGACGCGGGAGGCCGGTGGGACATAGGCGCCGCCGCGTGGGTGCCAGCACCACACGCCCCGCCCGTCCCGCCGATCCCGCCCACTCCCCCGATAGTGCCCTCCCGCCGGGCTCGCGGGACCCGGGCTCGCGGGGACGCGGGGGCTATTCGCCGATGTAGCTCATGACGTGCTTGATGCGGGTGTAGT
>CAWELT010000035.1:0-87757 GCA_963809975.1 uncultured Actinomycetes bacterium | reverse complement strand
GTACGCGGCGATGAGCATCGGCGGCGCCGCGGTTGGCCTGCTGGCCGGCGGCGTGCTTACCAGCTACCTGTCCTGGCGCTGGGTGTTCTTCGTCAACGTGCCGATCGGAATCGTCGTCGCGCTGATGGCACCGCGGGCGCTCGCGGAGTCGCAGCGCCGTCCGGGCCGGTTCGACCTGCCCGGCGCGGTCACCGGCACCCTCGGGCTGGTCGCACTGGTCTACGGTCTGACCAGCGCGGGCACGACCCCCAACGGCGTCTCGCATTGGGGCGACACCAAGACGCTGGCCTCCCTCGGCGCAGCGGTCGTGCTGCTCGCGGCGTTCCTGCTCATCGAGTCCCGCACCCCGCATGCTCTCATGCCGCTGCGGATCTTCCGCAACCGCAACCGATCCGGCGCCTACCTGATCATGCTCTGCGTCGGCACCGCGCTGTTCGGGATGTTCTTCTTCCTGACCATCTTCGTGCAGACCGTCTGGGGCTACAGCCCGCTGCGAACCGGCATCGCCTACCTGCCGATGGTCGCCGTCATGATGGCCATGGCCGGCGTCAGCACCCAGCTGGTGCCCCGGATCGGCGCCCGGCCGCTGCTGCTGGCCGCTTCGGCGATCACGACGGGCGGGATGTTCTGGCTGTCACGGATCACCGAGCACAGCACCTACGTAGGCGGCCTGCTCGGCCCGATGCTGGTCACCGCGGCCGGCCTGGGCCTGCTCTTCATGCCGGCCACCCTGGTCGCCCTGTCGAAGGTCGAGGACCGCGACGCGGGTCTGGCCTCCAGCTTGGTCAACACCGGCCAGCAGGTCGGCGGCGCGATCGGGCTCGCCGTGCTCGGCACCGTCGCCTGGACGGTCGTCGCCGATACCGCGCGCAGCTCGGCGGCCGCCGCCAGGACCGCCGCGGTCGCTGCCGCTAAGGCTGGCCACCCGGTGCACGTCAACGCCGCGCACGCGGCGGCCGCGATCTACGATCACGCGCTGGCGGTCGGATTCTCCCGCGGGTTCGAGGTATCGGCCGCGATCATGCTGCTGGCACTGATTGTGACGATCGCCATGATCCGGGTCAGGCGCCAGGACCTGGCCGGCGTCCAGCCAGTGCCCGCGGCACGGCCAGAAGACCCAGCGGCCGCACCAGCCGGCGGCTGATCCAGCGTCGGCCCGGCTGGTCAGCTTCCGCACCGGCGGCCTGATCACCGGGGTCATCGGCATCCTCAGCCAGCCGTGGCGCCTGCTGGCCAACCCGCACGTCTACGTCTTCGTCTGGCTGGGCTGCCACGGCGGCCTGCTCGGCGCGGTCGCGGACGTGCTGATCGCCGACTACTGGCTGGTCCGCCGCTCCGAACTGCGGCTGGCGGACCTCTACCGCCGCTGGCGGCGCCTACTGGTACAACGGTGGCTGGAACTGGCGGGCGGTGGTCGCGCTCGGGGTGGGCGCGCTGCTGGCCGTCGGCGGCGCGTGGTCGGCGCCGGGGCAGGGCCCGTTCCCGCAGGGCGGCCTGATCCCGGTCCTCAAGCCGCTTTATAACTACAACTGGGTGGTGGGATTCGCGGTGGCACTGGTCCTTTACTGGGGGCTGACGATGGTCTCGGTGGGGCGGCAGCCGGCCGGCCGCGCGTCGTACGCCGGGCAGCAGGGCTGACCCGCTGGCGCGACATCAGGCTGACGGGCTGCGCGCCGCGGCGCGGGCGTGGATCGCGGACGATCCCGACCCGGCGGACCGCGCCGAGCTCAGCGCGCTCCTGCAGGCCGGCGACGACGGCGAGCTCGCGGCGCGGTTCGCCCAGCCGCTGACGTTCGGCACCGCGGGCATCCGGGGCCCGCTGGGGCCGGCCCGGGCCGGATGAACCGGGCCACCGTCCGCCGGGTGGCGGCCGGCCTGGCCCGGTACCTGCGGGCCGCCGGGCCCGAACTCGCCAGCCGGCCGGTCGTCATCGGCTTCGACGCGCGCCGCGGCTCCCAGCCGTTCGCGGCCGAGGCCGCCGCGGTGCTGACCGGCGCCGGCCTGCGGGTCCTGTCGTTCGGCGCCCCGGTCCCGACGCCCGTACTGGCCTTCGCGGTCCGCCACCTGCGCGCCGCGGCCGGGCTGATGATTACGGCCAGCCACAACCCCCGGGAGGACAACGGCGCCAAGGTGTACTGGGCGGACGGCGCCCAGATCATCCCGCCGGTCGATGCCGGGATCGCGGCGGCCGCGGAGCAGGCCGGGCCGCTGGCCGCGGTGCCGCTCGGCGGCCCGGGCGAGCCGCTGGGCCCGGAGGTGATCGACGCCTACCTCGACGCCGTGGTCCCGGCCGCGCTGCCCGCTGACCGGCCGCCGGGTGCGAAATACTGCTGCCGAACGAACCTACCGCGACGTTCTCCCCGGCACCGGGGTGGTCCCGGGCGATGGGAGCCGGGATGCGGACCACGGCGCCGGGGCGGTCCCGGGTGCCGGCCGCCGGGACGCGGTCCCCAGCGCACGGGCGCTCCCGGGCGATCCGGTCGCGGCCCGCCAGGCGCTCCGCGTGGCCTATACGCCGCTGCACGGGGTCGGCCTGGACACCCTGCTGCGTGCCTTCGCCCGGGCCGGGTTCGCCGAGCCGGCCGTGGTGGCCGCGCAGGCCCAGCCGGACGGGGCGTTCCCGACCCTGCCCCGGCCCAACCCCGAGGAACCGGGCGTCCTCGACCTGCTCATGGCCGAAGGCGACCGGAGCGGCGCGGACCTGCTGCTGGCCAACGACCCCGACGCGGACCGGCTCGCCGCCGTGATCCCCGGCCCGGCCGGCGGCTGGCGCGTCCTGACCGGCGACGAGATCGGCGCGCTGCTGGCGGACCACCGGCTCCGGCACGAGAGCCAGCCGGGCCGCCGCCTGCTCGTCACCACGGTGGTCTCCGCGGACCTGCTCGGCCGGATGGCCGCCGCGGCCGGCGCCGGGTACGCGGAAACCCTCACCGGCTTCAAATGGATCATGCGGGCCGCGGACGGAGAGGTGGGCCGGTCGTTCCTGTTCGGCTACGAGGAGGCTCTCGGCTACGCGGTGACCGACCAGGTGCGCGACAAGGACGGGATGTCCGCCGCCATCGTCCTGGCCGACGCCGCCGCCGAAGCCAAGAGCGAGGGCGGCTCCCTGGCCACCCGGCTCGACGACCTGGCCCGCCGGTTCGGCCTGTTCGTGACCGGGCAGTTCTCCGTGGAGCTGGCCGGCGGCAAGGACGCGGGGGAAGGACGCGGGTGCGGGCAAGGACGCGGGTCCGGGCAAGGACGCGGGCAAGGACGAGGGTGCGGGCCTGCTGGAGGAGGCCCGGGCCAAGCCGCCGGTGTCGCTGCTCGGCCAGCCGGTCGCCGTCGTCGACGACCTGGGCCTGGGCCTGCGCTCCCGGCCGGACGGGACCAGGGATCCGCTCGCGCTGCCCCGCTCCGATGTGATCATCTGGCGTTGTGCCGACGGGACCAAGGTGGCCGTGCGGCCGAGCGGCACCGAGCCTAAGGTGAAGATCTACTTGCAGGTCGTGCTGCCCGCCGCCGGCCACGATGACCTGGGGCCGCTGCGCGCGCAAGCGGCCCGGCGGCTGGCGCGCCTGCGCGAGGAGGTAACGGAGGTGCTGAACCTGTGACGACTTCCCCGGCGCTGACCAGGAGCCAGCTGGCCGCCATGATCGACCATACGCTGCTGGCCCCGGAGGCGACCCCGAAGGACATCGGCGCCCTGTGCGCCGAGGCCAAGGAGCTCGGCGTGCACGCGGTGTGTATATCCCCGACGCTGACCACCGTGGCCGCCCTCGGGGTGGCCGGGAGCTTCGTCCGGGTGGTGGCGGTGGCCGGCTTCCCGTCCGGCGCGCACAACGCCAGGCTGAAGGCCGAGGAGGCGGGCGAGGCCGCCGCGACCGGCGCCCACGAGGTCGACATGGTCATCAACCTCGCGCTGGCCCGGGAAGGCCACTGGAAAGAGGTTGAGCAAGAGATCGCGGGCGTCCGGGGGCCGGCGCCCGGCCCCACCCTGCTGAAAGTGATCATCGAATCGGCCCTGCTGGACGACGAAGGCATCCGCGCGGCCTGCCGCGCCGCGGAGTCCGCCGGCGCCGACTTCGTGAAGACCTCCACCGGCTTCCACCCGGCGGGCGGGGCGACCACCAGGGCGGTGGCGCTGATGGCCGCCACGGTGGGTGGCCGCCTCGGCGTGAAGGCCTCCGGCGGGATCCGTTCGGCGGCTGAGGCGATCGCCATGGTGGAAGCCGGCGCGACCAGGCTGGGCCTGTCCCGGACCGCCGCCATCCTCGCCGAGATGCCCGCCTAGCCCGCACCGCACAGATAGGAGACCCCGATGGGATCCGTACGCGCCGCGCTCATCCAGCAGAAGTGGACCGGCGACAAGGACTCGATGATCAAGAACGCCGTCTCCGCGCTGCGCGACGCGGCCAGCCAGGGCGCGCAGGTCGCGTGCCTGCAGGAACTGTTTTACGGCCCCTATTTCTGCCAGGTGCAGGACCCGCAGTGGTACTCGCTGGACCGAGGGCGTGCCGGACGGCCCGACCGTTCGGCTCATGCAGGACGTCGCGCGCGAGCACAACATGGTCCTCGTCGTTCCCGTCTATGAGCGGGAGCAGGAGGGCGTGTACTACAACACCGCCGCGGTCATCGACGCCGACGGCCGGTACCTCGGCAAGCACCGCAAGAACCACATCCCGCAGGTCACCGGGTTCTGGGAGAAGTTCTACTTCCGCCCCGGCAACCTCGGCTACCCGGTGTTCGACACCGCCGTGGGCCGGATCGGCGTCTACATCTGCTACGAGCGGCACTTCCCCGAGGGCTGGCGGGCGCTCGGCCTGGCCGGCGCGAAGATCGTGTTCAACCCGTCGGCGACCAGCCGCGGGCTGTCGGAGTACCTGTGGAAGCTGGAGCAGACCTCGGCCGCCGTAGCCAACGAGTACTTCGTCGGCACCATCAACCGCGTCGGCGTCGAGCCGCTGGGCGACGACGACTTCTACGGGCAGTCCTACTTCGCCGACCCGCGCGGGCAGATCATCGGCGGCACGGCGTCCGACAGCCAGGAGGAAGTCCTGGTCCGCGACCTCGACCTGGACCTGCTGCAAGAGGTCCGGCACCAGTGGCAGTTCTACCGCGACCGGCGCCCGGACTCCTACCGCCCGCTCGTCGAGCCGTAACCGCCGCCAAAAAAAATAAGCACGAAGGACTGTAAGGAGGCGCACTGCGCACCCTCATCCGCGGCGGCACCGTGGTCACCGCGACCGGGACGCTCCCCGCCGACGTGCTCGTCGACGGGGAGACCGTGGCCGCGCTCCTGGATCCCGCCCATACGGCCGCGCTGACCGGGACGGCCGACCGGACGCTGGACGCGTCCGGGCGGTACGTCATGCCGGGCGGCATCGACGTGCACACGCACCTGGAGATGCCGTTCGGCGGCACGTTCTCCTCCGACGACTTCGAGACCGGCACCCGTGCGGCCGCGTGGGGCGGCACCACGACGATCGTCGACTTCGCCGTGCAGAAGAAGGGCACCTCCCTGGCCGAGACCCTGGACACCTGGCACGGCAAGGCGAACGGCAAGGCCAGCATCGACTACGGCTTCCACATGATCGTCTCGGACGTGAACACCCAGACGCTCAAGGAGATGGACGTACTCGTCGGCGAGGGCGTCACCAGCTTCAAGATGTTCATGGCCTACCCGGGCGTGTTCTACGCGACCGACGGGGAGATCCTGCAGGCCATGCAGAAGGCGGCCGGTAACGGGGCCACGATCATGATGCACGCCGAGAACGGCATCGCGATCGACGCGCTCGTCGCCGAGGCCCTGGAGGCCGGCCACACCGATCCCGGCTGGCACGGGCGCACCCGGCCGCCGGACCTGGAAGGTGAGGCCACCTCGCGCGCGATCCGGCTGGCCCAGGTCGCGGGCGCGCCGCTGTACATCGTGCACCTGTCGGCCCGGCAGGCCCTGGACGCCGTCACCGAGGCCCGGGATCGCGGCGCGCCGGTCTTCGCCGAGACCTGCCCGCAGTACCTCTACCTGTCCCAGGACGACCTGGACGCCCCCGGGTTCGAGGGCGCCAAGTACGTCGCCTCCCCGCCGGTCCGCACGAAGGACCACTGGGCGCACATGTGGCGCGGGCTGCGGACCAACGACCTGTCCGTGGTGTCCACCGACCATTGCCCGTTCTGCTTCAAGGAGCAGAAGGAACTGGGCCGGGGCGACTTCTCCAAGATCCCGAACGGCATCCCGGGTATCGAGCACCGCATCGACCTGCTGCACCAGGGCGTCGTGGACGGCGAGCTGTCCCCGGCGCGGTGGGTCGAGGTCAACTCCACGACCCCGGCCCGGATGTTCGGCCTGTACCCGCGCAAGGGCACGATCGCCCCGGGCTCGGACGCCGACATCGTGCTGTACGACCCGGCGGCCCGGCATATGCTGTCCGCCTCCGCGCACCACATGGCGGTGGACTATTCGGCCTACGAAGGCCGCGAGGTGCAGGGCCAGGTGACCACGGTGATGTCGCGCGGCGAGATCATCCTCGAGAACGGCGAGTTTCTCGGCCAGGCCGGCCGGGGCCGGTTCCTGCCCCGCGGCACCTGCCAGTACCTCGGCTAGCCATCCTCCAGGGAGGGAGCGCAGATGGACATCGGCCTCGTCCTGCAGAACGACCCGCCGGCGCAGCGCGTCATCGAGCTGGCCCGGCGGGCCGACGCCAGCGGCTACAGCCACGTGTGGACGTTCGACTCGCACGTACTGTGGCAGGAGCCGTTCGTCATCTACTCCCAGATCCTGGCCCAGACCTCCCGGGTCATGGTCGGGCCGCTGGTCACCAACCCGCTGTCCCGGGACCCGTCGGTGACCGCGTCGCTGTTCGCCACGCTCAACGACACGTTCGGGAACCGGACCGTATGCGGCATCGGGCGGGGGGATTCCGCGCTGCGCGTGCTGGGCAGGCGCCCGGCGTCGCTGGCGGTGCTGTCGCGGGCCATGCGGGACATCCGGGACCTGGCCGAGGGGCGTTCGGTCGACTTCGACGGCACCCCGGTCCGGATCCCGTGGGTGCGCGACGGCCGGCTGGAGATCTGGATGGCCGGATACGGGCCGAAGGCGCTGCGGATGTGCGGCGCGGAGGCCGACGGCTTCATCCTGCAGTGCGCCGACCCGGACATCGCGCGCTGGACCGTCGGCTCCGTCCGCGCGGCTGCGGCCGAGGCCGGCCGGGACCCGGAAGACGTGACCATCTGCATCGCGGCGCCCGCCTATGTCGGCACGGACATTGCTCATATGCGCGACCAGACCCGCTGGTTCGGCGGCATGGTCGGCAATCACGTCGCGACCTGGTCGCCCGGTACGGGGACTCCGGCGAGACGATCCCGCGCGCGCTGACCGACTACATCAAGGCCCGCGACGGCTACGACTACTCCCACCACGGTAAGGCGGGCAACCCGTCCACCACGTTCGTCCCCGACGAGGTGGTGGACCGTTTCTGCCTGCTCGGCCCGCCGGGGGCCCACGTCGACCGGCTGACGGAGCTGCGCGAGATCGGCGCGTCCAACTTCAGCGTCTACCTGATGCACGACGACGCCGACGCCACCCTGGCGTCCTACGCCAAGCACATCATCGGCACCGTCTGACCCGCCCCGGGCGTCGCGGCCCGGTGCTGCCCCGCGACCGGTGGCGGGATCCACCGCCACCCCCGCCGGGCCGACGCCCACGGTGATGGTGCGCGTCACGGTGCCCTCGATGCTGGCGGGATGATCGTTCCCGAATCCGGTCCGGTATCACCGCGGTTCTTGACCCAGGATGACCGGATCGCCACGAATCGCCTGTCAGAGGCCGAGTTCGGCTTCGAAGCTGCCTTCCTCCAGGCGCTCCTTGACGGTGGAAAGGAAGCGGGCGGCGTCCGCGCCGTCGACGAGCCGGTGGTCGTAGGTGAGGGCCAGGTGCACCATCGACCGCACCGCGATGACCTCGCCGAGGGCCGGGTCCTCGACCACGACCGGGCGCTTGACGACGGTCCCGGTGCCGAGGATGGCCACCTGCGGCTGGTTGATGATCGGGGTGTCGAACAGCGCGCCGCGGCTGCCCGTGTTGGTCAGCGTGAACGTGCCGCCGGACAGCTCATCGACGCTGACCTGGCCGGACCGGGTCCGCGCCGCGAGGTCAGCGATCTTGCGGGCCAGGCCGCCAAGGTTCAGGTCGCCGGCGTTGTGGATGACGGGGACCGTCAGGCCGCGCTCGGTATCCACGGCGATGCCGAGGTGCTCGGCGTCGTGGTAGGTCACCTGGGAGCTGGCCGTGTCGATCACGGCGTTCACCATCGGGTAGACCTTCAGGGCCTCCACCGCGGCGAGCGCGAAGAACGGCAGGAAGCTCAGCTTGACGCCCTCGCGGGCCTCGAAGTCCCGCTTGGCCCGCTCCCGGAGCCGCGCGATCGCGGTCACGTCCGCCTCGACGACGGTCGTGAGCTGGGCCGACGTCTGCAGGGACTCGACCATCCGCTGGGCGATGATCTGACGCGGCCGGGACATCCGCTGGGTGGTGCCGCGCAGCGTGGACGGGACGATGACCGGCCGGGACGGCGCCGCCGGGCCTGCCTGGCCCGCCGGCTGGACTGCGCCGCGGCCGGCCGCCGCCGGGGCCCCCGCGGGGGCGGCCGGCGTAGCGGGGGGAGGCGCCGCGGCCTGCCGGGTCGCCTCGGCCGCACGCTGGGCGCGGGCCGCGTCCAGCACGTCCTGCTTGCGGATCCGGCCGCCGACGCCGGTCCCCGACACGGACTTCAGGCCCACGCCGTGCTCGGCGGCCAGCTTGCGGACCAGCGGCGTCACGTAAGGACCGTCGCCGCCGCTGGGCAGCGGGGTGGGGGCCGCGTACTGGCCGCCCTGATCCTGCTGGTATCCCTGCGGGGCCGGGGCCCCCGGGCCGGGGGCCGCCGGCTGCGGAGCGCTAGGGGCCTGCTGCGGTGGGGCCTGCGGGGGCGCGGCCTGCTGGGACGCATAGGTCGGCTGCGACTCGTAGGTCGGCCGCGACTCGTAGGTCGGCTGCGACGACCCGTAGGACGGCTGTGACCCGTACGACCCCTGCGGCTGGTACGACGCTGGGGCCGGCTGGGGCGGGGCGGAGGGCTGGGCCTGCGGCGACCAGGGCGGCGGGGAGGGAGCCGCCTGGCTTCCCGCCGAGCCGTTGCCCGAGGCTCCGTAGGGCCCGCCGTCGGAGGACGGCGCTGGTGCGGCCTCCTGCTCGGGAGCGGGGGAGGACGCGGCCGCGGACTCCGAAGGGCCGCCGGCCCCGGCGGAACCGTCCGCCGGCGCGTCCGCGCCCTCCTCGATCACCGCGAGCTGCGCGCCCACTTCCACGGTCTCGTCCTCGCCGACCGCGATGTCCCGCAGGACGCCGGCGGCCGGTGACGGAATCTCGGTGTCAACCTTGTCGGTGGACACCTCAAGAAGCGGCTCATCCGCCTCCACACGCTCGCCTTCCTTCTTCAGCCAGCGTGTGACGGTGCCCTCAGTGACGCTCTCGCCGAGCTGGGGCATGGATACCGAGACCGACATTGTTCCCGTAACTCCTTCGTTGTCCGCCGCTCACGAAAGCGCGCGGAGGGGTTTTCGCTCACGCGTGGACGTGCAGGGGCTTGCCGGCCAGCGCCAGCATCGCCTCGCCGATGATCTCCGACTGGGTGGGGTGCGGGTGGATCAGCTGTGCCACGTCGCCTGGCTCGGCGTCCCAGTTGTAGATGAGCTGGCCCTCGGCGATCAGCTCGCCGGCCCGGCTGCCGACGAGGTGGATGCCCAGGACCTTGCCCGGGGTGCCGTCCTCCCGCTTGGCCGCGATGACCTTCGCCGCGCCCTGGGCCTGCAAGATCACGCTCTTGCCGTTCCCGCCGAGCGGGTAAGAAAACTCGGTGATCTCGATGCCGCGTTCGACGGCCGCCGCCGAGGTGATCCCCACCGAAGCCACCTCCGGGTCGGAGTAGGTGATGCGCGGCACCCCGTCGTAGTCGATGGGGATGACATCCAGGCCCGCCACCCGCTCGGCAACCATGATGCCCTCGGCGAATCCGACGTGGGCGAGCTGCGGCGTCGCGATCAGGTCCCCGACCGCGGAGATGGTCGGCACGCTGGTCCGGCAGTACTCGTCGACCTTGACGTACGCCCGCTCCATCTCCACGCCGGCTTCCTCGTACCCCAGCCCCGCTGAGACCGGGCCGCGGCCGACCGCGACCAGGAGCAGGTCCGCGTCGAGCGACTTGCCCCCGGCCAGCGTCACAGTCACGCCGGTGTCGGTGTGCTTCACGCTCTCGAACCGGGCGCCCAGCTCGAAACCGATGCCCCGGCGGCGGAACGCGCGCTGCACCAGCTTCGCGCTCGACTCGTCCTCCAGCGGCAGCAGCTGCGGCAGCATCTCCACGATCGTGACCTCGGCCCCGAAGGAGCGCCACACGCTCGCGAACTCGACCCCGATAACGCCGCCGCCCAGGATGACCACCGAGCTGGGCACGCGCCCGTACCGCAGCGCGTCGTCGCTGGAGATCACGCGGTCGCCGTCGAGGTCCAGGCCGGGCAGGCTCCGCGGCTCCGACCCGGTGGCCAGCACGATGTGCTCGCCCTCGTAGACCATGTCGCCCACCTGGACCTGGGTCGGCGAGATGAGCCGCCCGCAGCCGTCGATGGTTTCGATCTTCCGGCTGGCGATCGTGGACTGCAGGCCCTTCCAGAGCCGGTCGACGACCTTGTTCTTGTACGCGTGCACCGCCGAGATGTCGATGCCGTCGAAACTGGACCGGACGCCGAACGATTCGCTTTCACGCGCCTGGTCAGCGACCTCAGCCGAGTGCAGAAGAGCCTTGGTCGGGATACATCCCTTGTGCAGGCAGGTCCCGCCCACCTTGTCCTTCTCGATCAGTGCTACGCGCTTGCCCAGTTCGGCAGCGCGCAGCGCGCATGCGTAACCTCCGCTGCCGCCGCCCAGCACGACGATGTCGTAGGCAACGATGCCTTCTGCCACGGAACGCTCCCTATCTGTCATTCACAGTTGCTTCCATCATTTCACCCTGCGGGGGCCGCCCGGAGGTGAGTTTCCGCAGCGCGACGCGGCCCTCCGGAGTGAGTCTGCCCACGATGGGCGGGCTTACCCCGGCCCGCCCACGCTGCCACCCGGCCGCGCGCGCCCGCCCTGGCCCCCCGCCCGGCCGCCCGGTACGCCACACCACGAACCAGCGTGCCCGGTCAGGCGTTCATTCCGCGGGGGAGCGTGCCCGCCGCGACGTCCTCGGCGATCTGCACCAGGGCCCTGGTCGCCGCGCCGGTACCGCCCCGCGGGGTGTACCCGAACGGGTCGGACTCGTTGAACGACGGCCCGGCGATGTCGAAGTGCGCCCACGGCACGCCGTCCGGGACGAACTCGCGCAGGAACAGGCCGGCCACGAGCATCCCGCCGTTCCGGTCGCCCGAGACGTTGGCCAGGTCGGCGACGGACGAGTCCAGGCCCTTGCGCAGCTCACCGGGCAGCGGCATGGCCCAGGCGGCCTCGCCGGCCCGGCCCGACGCCGCCGCGACCTCCGCGGCCAGCGCGTCGTCCTTTGCCATCACGCCGGCCACCCGGGGACCGAGCGCGACCAGCTGCGCCCCGGTCAGCGTCGCGATATCGATGATTAGGTCGGGGGAGTCGGCTGCGGAGCGGGCCAGCACATCGGCGAGCACGAGCCGTCCCTCGGCGTCGGTGTTCAGCACCTCGACCGTCTTGCCGCCGTACATGGTGAGCACGTCCGACGGGCGCTGCGCGGATCCGCTCGGCATGTTCTCCGCCAGCGGCAGATAGCCGACCACGTTGACCGCGGGCCGCAGCGCCGAAATGGCCTGCAGCGCGCCCAGCACCGCCGCGGCCCCGCCCATGTCGGACTTCATCCATTCCATCGACTTCGGCGGCTTGAGCGACAGCCCGCCGGAGTCGAATGTGATGCCCTTGCCCGCCAGCACGAGCGTGCGGGTGGCGTCGGGATGGGTGTATTCGAGCCGGACGAGCCGGGGCAGGTGCACCGAGCCCTGGCCGACGCCCACGATGCCGCCGTAGCCGCCGGCCGCCAGCGCCTTCTCGTCCAGCACCTCGATGTCCAGCCCGCAGGCGGCGGCGACCCGCTGCGCCTCGGCCGCGAACGTGACGGGTACCAGGTCCGAGGGGCCGGTGTTGACCAGGTCGCGTACCAGGGTCACGGCGTCGGCGAGCACCTGCGCCCGGTCCGCGAGCGCCTGAGCCTCCGGTCCGCTGACGTTGGTCAGCAGGGTCAGCACCGCATCGGGGGTGGTGCCCGTCGTCCGGTAGCGCCGGAAGGCGTACCCGCCGAGCAGCGCGCCGAGCGCGACGGCGGCTACCTCGCCGGTGTCCCGGGCCGGCAGAGCCAGCCCAATGTGCCGCTTCCCGTTGCCCGGCACATTGCCGCTGCCGTCATTCAGCCGGGTGGCCGGACGCGCGGCGGTCAGCGCCCGTACGGCCGCGCCGGCCGCGCGCCGTAGCGTCTCCGGCTCGAAACGGCTCTCCCCGCCGTCCGGTGCGGCGCTGCCCCCGCCCAGCCCCACCGCGACGATGACCGGCACCGGGAGCCTCCCGGCCGCCGGGATCTTCGTGATCTCCTCGGCCCGGCCCGTCGCGTCGAGGGCCGTGAGCAAGTCTGTGAGGGTGCCACCGAGCGCGTCGTCGACCTCGCCGGATCCCGGGGCCGGGCGGGGCCCGTCCACCCCCTGGATCACGCCGACGATGAGCGCGTCCGCGTCGAGGGCGCGGGCCGGCGTCTCGCTGGTATGAATCGTCATCGTCACCCTGCCGATGCTAGCGCCTGACCGGTGCGCGCCGGCCATGTCCGCTCGGGCGTCATGCCTGCTCCAGCCGCTTTATGAGGCCCGAATTCTGCCGGTTGGGACCGGACGGTATGACGGGGGCTTGCGTACCGCGTGCGCTGGCGGGGGACAGATGCCGGTAGAACGACGCCTGCAGCCAGCGGGACGGCTGGCGCAATTAATCGAAATAGACCTTATTTCACCAGGCCCCGTGTGATTCAAGTCCGCGCGCGAATACCCACTTCAATCCGCTGGGAACTACGGTGCTATGGCCCTGCGGGCCCGCGGTGGGACGTAACGTCGATTTCGCACCAGCCTGGCTGGAGGTCCAGTGAACGAGCTTGCCCTCGCCCTGACCGTCTTCGTGGCGTGCACCGTGGAGGCCGTCGAGGCCCTGACCATCGTGCTCGCGGCCGGCCTGACCCGGGAATGGCGGTCCACTTTCCAGGGCATGGCCGCGGCGCTCGCCGTGCTCGCGATCGTGGTCGCGGCGCTCGGCCCGGCCCTCACTCTCGTCCCGCTGGGCGCGCTCCGCCTGGTGGTCGGCGCGCTGCTGGCGATCTTCGGCCTGCAGTGGCTGCGCAAGGCGATTCTGCGTGCCACCGGGTACAAGGCGCTGCACGACGAGGCGAGCGCGTACCTGCGGGAGGTGGCGGCGGCCAGGGAAGCCGAGCGGCAGTCCCGGCACGGCGTGCGCGACTGGTACGCGTTCACGCTGTCCTTCAAGGGTGTGCTGCTTGAGGGCCTCGAGGTCGTCTTCATCGTGATCACCTTCGGGACCAACCAGCACAACATCGGCCTGGCGGTCATCGCCGCCGCCGCCGCGGTTCTGGTGATCACGGGCGTCGGGATCGCGGCGCGCGCCCCGCTGGCGCGGGTGCCGGAGAACGCGATGAAGTTCGCGGTGGGCATCATGCTCACCTCGTTCGGCATCTTCTGGGGCGCGGAGGGCGCCGGGGTGGCCTGGCCGGGTCACGATGCGGCGCTGCTCGGCGTCATCCCCGCGGTCGCGGTGGTCTCGCTGGGCTATCTGGCCCTGCTGCGGCGGCTTCGCCCCGCCCCGTCCGTTGAGCCCCAGCCGGTTCCGGTGCCCGGCCGGGACCGTCCGGAGGAAGTGACCAGCCGGGACCCTCCGGAGGAAGTGACACGTTGAGCAAGGTCCGTTCGGTTTGGGATTTCGCTTACGACTTCGTGGTAGGCGATGACTGGCGCGGTGCGGTGGTCACCGTCGCGGCGCTCATCGCTACCGCGCTGCTCGTGCACGTGGCGCACGTCAACGCCTGGTGGCTGCTGCCGGTGTGCGTGTTCCTGGCGCTTGGCTGGTCGCTGCGCCGCGCCACCGCGGACCGGGCGTAGGAGGTACGGCCGGCCCCGGCTCCGCGGCGGGCGATTGAGCAACCGGCTCGCAGGGTGCCGGCCGACGTGATGCCCTCCCGAAGACCTGGCCGCGTCACCCCCGCAGGCGGACCCGTCCTCCCCGCCGTACGGCGAACCTTCTGCCTGCCGCACGTGCCCCTAGCGGCTACGCTGCCCCGGCCACGCCGACCACGGAGCTACTGATGCTGACCGGGCACCGGCCGGAAACTCATCGGCCTGGGGTCGTCCGGGGCGGCTCAGCTCATCGCGGTGACCACGAGGCAGGCGGCCGTGGCCGTCTCGACCAGGGCGCCGAGCACGTCACCGGTGATCCCGCCCAGTCGCCGCACCGCGTGCCGGGCCAGGGCCAGGGCCACCAGCAGCCCGGCCGCCTCCGCGACCGGCAGGATCCACTCGACCGGTACCGCGGCGACGGCGGCGGCCAGGTAGACGCCGCCGATGGTGACCGCCAGCACTGCCGCCGTGATCAGCGCCGGAACGACCCGGGGCAGGGTGCCGGCCACCATCGCGCCGAGCCCGTCGGCCCGCGCGGCGGGCACCCCTTGCCGGCACGCCCAGGTGAGCGCGAGGCGGCCGGTGACCGCCGCCACGATGACCGCGGCCGGGCCCCGGCCCGCCGCGTCCGCCTGGGTGAGCCCGGCCACCTGGAGCAGCAGCGTCAGGACCAGCGTGACCACGCCGAACGGCCCGATATCGGAGCGGCGCATGATGTCCAGCGCGTCGGCGGCGGGCTTCCGGCTGCCCAGCCCATCGGCCAGGTCCGCCAGCCCGTCGAGGTGCAGGGCGCGGGTGAGCACGGCCAGCGACCCGACCGACAGCGCGGCCGCGACCAGCGACCCGGTGTGCAGCAGATGACCGGACACGTACAGCACGGCGGCGGTGATCACGCCGAGCAGCAGGCCGACCACCGGGGCCCACGCCATGGCCTCCCCGGCGGTCTCGCGGTCCGGGGAGGACGCGGGCGCGGCGTTCGCCGCGTCTTTCGCCGGGGGCGAACTGCCCGCCTCGCGGCTGCGGCCAACGGCGGGCAGCACGCTGAGCAGAGTGATCGAGAGCCTGAGGGCATCACGGCGCATGGCGGTTCAGACTAAGCGCCCCGATCCGGCGCGGCAGGCCCTTCCGCAGCACGTGACAAACACGTACTATCTCAAACTATGGCGGAATGGTGGTCAATCGAGGTCTTCCATGCAGACCTGTCCACGGCCCGGCAGTGGAAGGATTCCTACCAGGGCGCGCTCATCGAGGCGGCCCTGGCGAACGGTGCCCTGAACTGGGCCTGGCACGAGCACCCCACGGGTGTGGTCCTGGAGGTGGCATTCCGCGACGACGCCGGGTGGGAGGCGTTCCGCGCGCTGCCCGCCGTGGCCGCCGCCCTGGATGCGGCGCCGGACCCGGTGAACGGGCTCATCATCTACCGGGGCCGCGGCGGCTCCTCCGGATCCCGCTGGCCCCGGCGCCGCGGGCCGAAGCCGAGCGCGGGGGCGATGGCCCTGGCCGAGCCCACCGAAGATCAGCGTCTCGACGTCACGGAGACCGAACCGCGCGAATGGGCGGGCGTGGGTGCCCCGGCGCCGCCGGGATTCTGACCAAGCGCGCCGCCGGGATTCTGACCAAGCACAATGGCCTGGTGCCGTCCGCACCAGGCTGGCCCGCCCGAGTCCCGCCCCCGTACTTGCCCGCATCCCTGGCCGCGTCCCTGCCCGCGTCCGCGCCCGGGTTCTATTGCGTCAATTTGGCATCGGATTGTGACCTGGGGTAAAGCCACCGTAGCCCACTCTGGGTGAATTCACCGCCCGGCACGGGGCAGGATGGAACGCATGAGGGATACACGAGTCTCGGCGGACGACCTGCGCGCCGCAATCGAGCGCACGGGCTATTACCCCGGGCTGGTTACCGACGCCGTCTGGTCGTCGCTCGGCCCCGAGCCCGTCCAGGCCTACGTCGTGCAGCATGACGCGATCTTCGATCCGGGCATGGAAGTGCGCCGGCACATCACCGTCCTCGCGCTCACGCCGACCCGCCTGATCTACTCCCACACAGACGAGCATCCCGCCGAGGAGCCGGACAGCCGGCCGCAGGCGGAAACCAGTACCGAGGCTGTCCGCTTCTCCCGCGTCTCGTCGGTCGCGCTCACCCGGGTCGTGCCCGATCCCGGGTCCTACGTGGCCGGCGTGACGATGCCGAGCGAGGTCGTCCTGACCATCGGCTGGAACGTGCTGTCGCACGTGGAACTGGAACCCGCTCACTGTGGTGACGAGAACTGTGAGGCCGACCACGGCTACATGGGCACGATCACCGCCGATGACCTGACGCTGCGGTGGAGCGAGGCGGCCGACGGTGCGGACGGGATCCGCCAGGTGCTCGCGTTTGCGGTGGCCCTCTCCGACGCCACGGCCGGGACCGGCCGCTGACCGCGCACCCGGGCCGCACCGAGCCCGGAACGACCGGAAGCCCACAAGTATGGCATAAAAGAGCACATTGGTGCCCATAATGCGCTTGAGGTTCGTTGCCGTTACGCTCCCTAAATGGCAGCATGTTCCGGCAGTACGAGCCAGATGCCCGATCGACAGGCTGGCTCCGGCCAAAGCAGCAGGCAAAGGACCATTACCGCATGACGCCCGAGCCCAGAAGCGCCCCCCTCGTACCGTCGTATGGCTCCGGAACACTCGCCGAACTCGGGGCGTCCATCCTGGCGTCGGTCGGTGGCTCCGGTAGGAACGTCCTGGGGCTGCCCGAGGTGCGCCGGGTCTGCCTGCTGATCGTGGACGGCCTCGGCTGGGAACTGCTGCGCGCCCATCCCGCCGCGGCGCCGTTCCTGTCCGAGCTGGCCATGAACGCCCGCCCGCTGACGGCCGGCTTCCCCGCCACCACCGTGACCAGCCTGACCACGCTGGGCACCGGCCGCCCGCCGGGCCAGCACGGCGCGCTCGGCTACCAGGTCATCATTCCGGGCCAGAACCGGCTGCTGAACGGCCTGCGCTGGGACGACCACGTTCGATCCGGAGCAGTGGCAGCCGCAGCCCACGATCTACGAGCGCGCGGTCGCCGCCGACATCAGGGCGTACTACGTGGCCTCGCGGGCGTTCCGCCGGTCGGGGCTGACCCGTGCGGCGATGCGCGGCGCGCGGTACCGCCCCGCGGACAGCATGGGTGCCCTCGCGGGCGAGGCCGCGCTGGCGCTCAATGATTCCGAGAATGCCATCGTGACCGTCTACCACGGCGACCTTGACGCTACCGGGCACGCCTTCGGCGTCGGGTCCGAGGCGTGGTACTACCAGCTCACCCACGTGGACAAGCTCGCCGAGCAGATCGCCGGCGCACTGCCCGACAGTACGGCCCTGTACGTGACGGCCGACCACGGCATGGTCGACGTACCACCCGAGGACCGCATCGACGTCGACGTCGAGCCGGAGATGCGCTATGGCGTGGCACTGCTCGGCGGCGAGGGACGCGCCCGGCACGTGTACGCCCAGCCCCGGCGCCGCTGCCGACGTGCTGGCGATCTGGCGCGAAATCCTGGGCAACCGGGCCTGGGTCGCCTCGCGCGACGAGGCCATCAAGGAAGGCTGGTTCGGCCCGGTGGATCCGGGCATGGCCCCCCGCATCGGCGACGTGGTTGCCGCTCCCGCCAGGAACTGGGCCATCGTGGCCACCGAGACGGAGCCGAGGGAGTCGGCGCTCGTCGGCATGCACGGCTCGCTGACCGCCGCTGACCAGCTCATCCCGATGCTCACCATGCCGGTCAACTGACATCGCCGTGACCGGCCTTCCAGTAACGGGTGGATGGTTACACCAGCGCGATGATGTCCGGGCGCATGCTCGCGCGGTTTGACGGGCCGGGACCTGAGCATTGCGCGGGCCTAAAGCATGACAATCCGCCGCATCCGGCGTCCCCGTTCCCGGCGGCCATTTGACAGCGAGCCTGGTGGGGGCGTAGATCGGAATTGTTAGCGGATAAAGCGGGGTGCCGTCATGCGGCACAACATCCCGCAGCGGGTGACGCCGGCGGCGTCACCATGCCACAGATGATCCGCGAAGCCGGGGGGCTGGCGCGTCCTTCCCCGCAAGCGTCGCCTGCCCCGCCGGACAGGGATGAGGAAACATGAGTCATCGAGCCGGACTCATCGATGAAGAACTCACCACTGTCGCGATCGTCCATGACAGCGGTACGGCTGAGATTGTGGACGCGCTGATGCCGCGTGGCCAACTCACCGCAACTGATCGTCAGGTGCTCGCGATGAGCGCTGCGAAGGCGGAGGCGCCCGCCCGGACGGGCGCGGCCGTCAAACCGCTCATCACCACTGAGGACACTCGGCACTGACGCTTCGGCCAACACACCGCGGAACCCGGGATGGATTGACCGTTCCCCGGCTTCGCTTCGCCGTGAATGCCGATCAGGCCGCATTGCCGGCCGTCGCGCTGGCGTGGCTGCCGCAGCGTTCACCGAACATTCTGCTCATCGCGGGTACCTCGTCCGTGGCGCATCTTCGCGTCGACGTCTCCGGTGCCGCGCTGACCGTCTCCGGGGACGATCTGAGGGGGACGATCTGACCGAACTGAACAGCCTGGCCGGGTGGGCGGGGCCAGTTCGCGGTACCCGGTGCGGGCCAGCCAGGTCAGTGCGCCCGCGATCAGCGCGAAGGTGGCCGGCCCGGGCCCGCCACCGCCAGCGCACCCGCGCTGATCCCGGCGGCAACGGCCAGGCGCAGGGCCAGGACGGCCGGTCGGCCGCGCCTGATCCGGCCGGGACTACCTCGCCGGGCGGCCAGATCGGCGTAGGCCTCGCGGCGCCCGGTGACCGTGCGCAGCGTCGTGTAGGCGGCGGCTGCCCCGGCGAACCGGGCCGGGTCGCCGCCGTCCGCGCGGTCGGGATGGACGGCCGCGGCGATCCGCCGCCACGCCGCCCGGATATCGTCGTCGCTCAGGTCCGGCCGGGCCGGCAGCCCCAGCACGGCGAACGGATCGGCATCGCTCAAGATCGCTCCCGGCCGAATGCCTGGTCCAGGAAGGCACTGACGTCGGCCATCGGCTGGGCCCGGCGCTGGCCCACCGCATCCGCCGGGACCGTGCCCGCCCCGCCCGGACGCGGCGGCGCGGGCCCCTCCGCGCGCCGGGCGACCGCGCGGGGGAGCGCCGCCCGCGCGGCGACCAGCCGTTTCACCTGGACGTAGGTCACCCCGCCCTGATGCACGTAGGCGGCCTGCCCCACCCCGAGCCCCCGCACCAGGTCCGGGTCGAGCACGGGCATGAGCCGCACCCGGGAACTGCCCTCGCCGCTCCACCGGGCCGGGGCAAGGGGCCGCCCCGGCCGCAGCCGCGGTGGCCGGGGGCGCGCCGATCAGCCGCCGCGTACTGTCGACATATTTCCTTGTCCCGGCCAGCCCGACGACGGGATCGGGATACGGCGTGCGCAGCAGCCAGATGCCGCCCTCGGCGGTGGCCGCAATCCGGTACCGCTCGTCCTCGTCGGCGGCGAGCCCGGGCCAGGACTGCGCGGACACCTGCACGGCCAGTCCCAGCGAACGCGCCCGCTCGTACAGGGCCCAGATCGGCAGCCGCCGGGACACGGCGCTGAATTCATCGACGGCCAGCAGGACATCCGCATCCCGCCCCGGGCCGCTGATGTAGCTGGCCAGCATGTCCACCAGCGCCCGGGCCTGCGCTTCGGCCACGGACGTTTCCGCCGTGCCCTCCAGGATGCAGTACCAGGCGTCCGCGTCGGCGAAACTGCCCGCGGGCTCGAAGCCGGTCCCCAGACGGCGCCATAGCCCGCGGAACCGCAGCGCCACGTCGGGGATCAGGTGCGCGCCCGAACGCAGCGCGGCGAGCGCGTCCGCATCCCCGGTCGCGTACGCGGCGGCGAGCCAGTCGGCGTCCAGCCGCGCCAGGAAATCCGCCGAATTGACCGGGGGCCCGGCGGCGCCCCGACGGCCAGCGCCACGATCGCCTCCATCACGTCGGTGTAGTAGGCCGCTGCGCCGCGCCCGTGCTCGATCAGGTCCAGCAGCGTGGTCGTCAGCCGCCCCGGCGGCAAATCCCACAGCGACAGGCTCGCGTCGTCCGGCCAGATGGCCGTGGCCCGCGCGCCCGCGTCTCTCAGCACCCGGCGGGCCCGGTCGGCGATGCGCCGCGAATCGGCACCGCCCTTGCAGTCCAGCACGACGAGCAGCGGGCGCCGTCCGGTCCCGGCCGCCTGATGGCTCAGCGCCGTAGCCATGAACCCCGCCCAGAGTCGCAACAGCAGGGTCGTCTTCCCCGTGCCGGTCGTTCCGATCACGACCTGGTGCGAGCGCAGGCGTTCGTACGGCAGGGCGGTGACGGCGGTCGCCCGGTGCCGGACGGCCCGGATCGTGCCGCCGACCGCCACCGAACCGTTCCGGTAGGTCAGCGGGACCGACCCGGGCGCGGCGATGCGCGCCCGGGCGCTGCGGACCTGGCGCCGCCACTGGCGCCGGTCGAAGCTGATGGCCGAACCGGGGGACAGGCCGCCCGTGCCGGTCTCCATCCAGTAGATGCGGACGGCCCAGGCCAGGCCGCCGATGAGCAGGCCGGCCGGGATCGCGGCCGGCGCGATGCCGACCGCAGCCGCCGCCACGTGCCCGGACGCGCCCAGCCGCCACATGCCCAGCCACGCTCGGTACGGCGCCGTCGCCGCCCGGAACCAGGCCGGGGCGCCGGGCCCGCCGGGCCCGCCGGGCTCGCCGGGGCCACCCGGAACGCCGCGTGACCCGGGCGCGGACAGCGCGGCGGCGGTCAGCCAGACCGCGAGCATCGGCAGGCACCAGAGCGCGGCGCCGCAGAGCCGGCGGGGCGGCCAGCCGCACGTCCAGGCGGCCACCACCGCGCCGGCCGCGACAACCGAGACGGGCGCCGCCGCGACGATCACCGAGACCGCCGCAGCCACCTTGATCAGCCGCCACAGCATTCGGGCCGCGGCGCGCAGCAGTAGTAAGGCCAGGTACTGGCGGATCAGCATGCCCGCTCCCGGCCGGCTGGAGGTGGGCCGTCCAGGGGCGCCTGCGCCGGCAGATCCCGGATCTCCAGCCGGCCCCCCAGCGGGCCGAGCGCCGCACGGGCCCGCAGCACGGTGGGCCGCGCCGCCGCCGAGCACACGTACAGGACCCGCGCGTGCCGCGTGGCCCGCCCGGCACGGCGGCGTCGGCCGCGGGGCAGCCGTAGTCGCCGGTCCGGGACAGCAGTTCGCGCATGATCGCGGTCGTCCGGGTGACGGTCTTGCGGGTCAGCTCGGCCTCGATCGCCCAGCATTCCCCGGCCCAGGGCACCGTGGCGCCGTCCGGCCAGTGCACCTCGCCGTCCGGCAGGTGCTCCCGCAGCCCGGCCCGGGTGCCCGCCCGGGCCCGCAGCCGGCGTTCCCCGCGCCAGAACGCCCCCGCCTGCTGATAGCCAGCGGTAGCCGCTAGAGCCAGCCGCACCGAAGTGACCGCCCTGATATGCGCCAGACGGGACAGCGCGGGCGGGTTGGGTGCGTACCGCACGCCGCACGCCGCCAGCCCGGCGCGGGTCAGCCAGACCCAGGAGGCGCCGGGGCCCAGCCGGCCCGCGTCCGCGTAGCCGAGCCGCCGCCACCGGGCCGTGGCGGTTCGGGCCCGCGGCACGGTGCCGCCGAGGACGGCGGCCAGCAGGTCGAGCTGCAGGCCGTACATCTCGGCGGTGAAGAGCATGGCGTCGATGTCCCGGTCGCCGAGGCCGCGCGGGCCGGCGCTGGCGGGACCGATGGGCCGCTCGCGCACCGTCATAGCTGATGCACATAATGCACCGAATCCGCCCATCCCGTTCGCCACATTGCGATACGGAGACATTTCCGTGGTCCACAGCATGATCTCCGGGTAGCCCGCATCCCGTGCGAACCCGAGGCATTCGCCTGCGCAGCCGCGACCCGATCCTCAGCCCGCGCGCCGGCGGCGCCACCGACAGCAGACTTCGGCAGATAATCAATGCCCGACCTGAGCTGGGAGTTCGCGCGGAGGCGCGGTCCGGCGGAGAATCGGCCTATGCGCGTGCCCCGCTCCCCCCGGTCCGTGAAGCGGGCCGCCCGGTGCGGGTCCCTGGTGGCTGGGGCGCTGCCGCTGCTGGCCTTTCCGCCGCCGGACCTGTCCTACCTCGCATGGTTCGCGCTGGTGCCGGGGATGCTGCTGATCCACCGTGCGCCGACATCACGCGAGGCGGCCATCCGGGGCTGGTGGCTGGGCTGCGGCTACTTCGTGGGCGCCATGTACTGGCTGGCCCCGGAGATCGGTCCCGCGGTCATCCTCGTCGCCATTGTGTTCGGAGCCCTGCTAGGTCCGTTCGGGAAAATGATCTGGGTGCTACTGCGGCCGCCGGTCACCGTGCCGCGGGCCCTGGCCGCCCTCGTCATCGTGCCCAGCTACTGGCTGGTCACCGAATGGCTGCGCTCCTGGCAGGCTCTCGGCGGGCCGTGGGCCGTTCTCGGCGCGAGCCAGTGGCAGCACCCGGCCGTGCTGGCGCTGGCCGCGGTGGGCGGGGTGTGGCTGGTCAGCGTCGCGATCGTCGCGGTCAACGTGGCGGTCCTGATCGCGATCCTGACCGGCCGGCTCGCGTCCAGGCTGGTGGCTGCGGCCGCGGCCGCAGCCGTGCTGGCAGCCGGGCCGGTGGCCTTCGCGCTCACGCCGCCGGCCCCCACGGCGGGTGCCACGACGATCGCGCTGGTGCAGCAGGGGGTGGTGAACAACCCCGTGCCCGGCGTCGACGCCAGCCAGCAGCTCACCGCCAGCCTGAGCCGGGACGGCAGCCTGGACTGGGTGCGGCCGGACCTGATCGTCTGGGGCGAGAGCAGCGTCTCCTTCCGCCTGCAGGACGACCGGGCGCTGCTGCGCAGCATCGAGAAGCTGTCGGCCGCCGGCAGCGCGCAGATCCTGGTCAACCAGGACTCGCGCGCCAACGGGAAGCAGAGCAAGGTCGCGGTGCTCGTCGGGCCGGCCGGGATCGACGGCGCGTACACGAAGACCCGGCTGGTGCCGTTCGGCGAGTACATCCCGTTCCGCGCGGCGCTGTCCTGGCTGACCGCAATCAGCAAGGCGGCGCCGGTGAACATGGTGCCCGGAGACGGGGCGCACACCTTGCGCGTCACCGAGCCGGGCGGGCGCGCGCTGACGATCGGCCCGCTCATCTGCTTCGAGTCGGCCTTCCCGGACATGGCCCGGGCGGACACTGACCACGGGGCGCAGGTGATCGTCTACCAGACGGCCGACTCGACGTTCCAGGGCACGGGCGCGCTGGCCCAGCACGCGTCGGCTCGGGGCCCTGCGCGCCGCGGAGACCGGCCTGCCGGTCGTACAGGCCGCGCTGACGGGCGATTCGGCCGCGTTCGACGCGCGCGGCCGGGTGGTGGCCTGGATGGGGGAGTCGCAGCGCGGGGTCACGGCGGCCCGGCTCACGCTCCCGGCGGCTACCTCCGGGACCCCGTATGACCGGCTCGGCGACTACGTGCCGTGGACGGCGGTGGCCATCGTGGCGCTGTTCGCCCTGGCCGTGCCGATCCGGCGGCGGAGCGGTCGCGGCAAGGGTGGTGCCCCCGGCGGAGATAAGGCAGAATATGAGCCGGGCAGCGGGTTGCACGTACCCGGCTAGCTCTTCATACAGGCGGTTTCTTCGGACGGGCGTGAGGGCGCAGGGGAAGGCGAACCTCGTCGTCTGCCAGGAGGAACGGTGTATGCACAAGGCGTGTTGCATATTCATTCAGCGCCCCCGGCGCTGTGCCCGCATATCGAGTGGGCCGTGGCGGGTGTTATTGGCGCGCCCGTGGACCTGCCGTGGGTCGGCCAGCCCGCGGCGCCCGGCACGGTGCGGGCCGAGCTCAGCTGGGAAGCGCGCCCGGGCACGGCCGGGGCGGTCACCTCCGCGCTGGCGGCCTGGAACCGGCTGCGCTTCGAGGTCACCGAGGACGCCAGTGAGGGGTGTGACGGGGTACGGCACAGCTACACGCCGACCCTCGGCTTGTTCACCGCGGTGACCGGCGGAAACGGGGACATCCTGATCCCCGAGGGACGGCTGCGGGCGGCCCTGACCATGTCCCAGACGGATTCCTCGCTCCGGTCCGAGATGGACCGTCTGCTCGGCCGGGCGTGGGACGAGGAACTGGATGCATTCCGTTGCGGCGGCGACGGCGCGCCCGTACGCTGGCTGCACGCCACCGGCTGACTGCACGCCACCGGCTGACCTGGCCTTCACTCAGCGAGGAGAAAGGCCCTGAGCGACGAGGCTGTGGGGGGTGGACGGCTCGGCTGCCATGCCGCTGCATCGTGATGCGCGATGGCAGACACGCCCATTCCGTCCGAACGTATTAGCGACCAACTCGGGCGCCCTGTCCGAACATAGTGCCGATGGGTCATCAGGGGATAAAGTCGATGGGCCATCAGGGGATAAATCTGCCGTAGGCAGAGCGTGATCCCTCATCGCGGAGGATGAGCAAGTCTATGTGGAGAGTTAGATGATCAAGGTATCAAAGCCAGTCCGAAACGGTTCCGTGCGCGTCACCTTCACCCTGCCGGCCAACGAGCCACCGGGCGCCGTGTCCCTGGTCGGTGACTTCAACAACTGGGACCCCTTTGCCCATCCGCTGCGGAAGCGCTCAAACGGTACCCGCAGCGCCGTGGTGAGCGCCCCGCCCGGGAGCACGCTCCGCTTCCGCTACCTGGCCGAAGGCGGCCTCTGGTTCGACGACGACGGCGCCAGCGCCGTAGACGCCCACGGCGCCATCTTCGCCGTCTGACCCCGCGCGGGCCTGAGGCGGCCGCAGCCCCTGGGCGGCCCTGGGTCCCGGCCCATCGCGTGCCAACCCTTCCGGTCCGGGTGGCCGCAGCCGTCCCAGGCCCAGCCTCGTCGCCGTCGTCCTCACACGAGCCACCCAAGTACCAGAGCCCCCGAGGTGACCCCGCGCCCGACCCCCCGCCACGGGTTAAGTCCATGATCGTGGCGACTTTCCGCACATACCGCGGAAAGTCGCCACGAATCCCGAAGGCGATCTGATGCGGTGTCACACGAGGCTCATACACCCCAGAAAGTGCGCCTCAGCCTTACGCCCGGGCTTCGTTTACGCATCCGGGTCTACGCAGGAGGCCCAGCGGGGCGGGTGCTCGCGTGGTTAGGGAGATCCGTGGGGCGCGCCCCGGCCGCCGGAGGGCGGTAGGGCGTGATGGACGCGTTGCCGACTACGGTGCGGGGGAACGCCCGGCCCGGCTCCGGCGGATGCGCGGCCGTGGCGACGCGGACCGGGCCGCCGTGGGTCACGATGATCAGGTCGGCTGCCGGTACGACGCGGCGATCCGGTCCAGTGCGCGGCCGATCACGTCGGTGGCGGCCACGTTCCCCAGGTTGACCCCCGGGCCGACCGAACGGACCATCTCGACCTGCAGGTCCTTGGTCGGGGCTTCGAACATCACCAGGGCGGGATCGATCGCCCGCAGGACGGCCGACAGTACGTCGGTCCGCACGTGGCCGTCGGCCCGGGCGATGCCGCTGCGGCCGCTTTCGCGTGCCTCGGTGATCAGCGTCACGGACCGCCGGATTGGCGATCTTGGTTCTCGCATTCATCTCTCAGCCGGTTCACAGCATCCGTGCCGCGAAAGTACCCAAACCGGGCAGCGCGCCCTGGGCTGGCGGGCAGCCCCACCCGCCGGGGACCGGGGACCGGGGCCGGCCCGTAACCGGGCCCTCCCGGCGAGACTGGAGCGCGCCACATGTCGCCACCGCCGCCGCAGGCACGTAGCCTGACCCTGTGGACCGGCGCATCTTCGGGCTTGAAAACGAGTACGGCGTGACATGCACGTTCCGTGGGCAGCGGCGGCTGTCGCCGGATGAGGTGGCACGCTACCTGTTCCGCCGCGTGGTGTCGTGGGGCCGCAGCAGCAACGTGTTCCTGCGCAACGGGGCGCGCCTGTACCTGGATGTGGGCAGCCACCCCGAGTACGCAACGCCCGAGTGCGACAACGTCACCGACCTCATCGCGCACGACAAGGCGGGCGAGCGGATCCTCGAGGGCCTGCTCGTCGACGCCGACAAGCGGCTGCGCGAAGAGGGCATCGCCGGGGACATCTACCTGTTCAAGAACAACACCGACTCCGCCGGGAACTCCTACGGCTGCCACGAGAACTATCTGGTCGGGCGGCACGGCGAATTCGGCCGGCTGGCCGACATCCTGATCCCGTTCCTGGTCACCCGGCAGGTCATCTGCGGCGCCGGCAAGGTGCTGCAGACCCCGCGCGGTGCCGTGTACTGCGTCAGCCAGCGGGCCGAGCACATCTGGGAGGGCGTGTCGTCCGCGACGACCCGCTCGCGCCCCATCATCAACACCCGGGACGAGCCGCACGCGGACGCCGAGCGGTTCCGCCGGCTGCACGTAATCGTCGGCGACTCGAACATGAGCGAGACCACCATGCTGCTCAAGGTCGGCTCGACCGACCTGGTGCTGCGCATGATCGAGGCGGGCACGGTGATGCGCGACCTGACCCTGGACAACCCGATCCGGGCCATCCGCGAGGTCAGCCACGACATGACCGGCCGGAGCAAGGTCCGGCTGGCCAACGGCCGGGAAATGAGCGCGCTGGAAATTCAGCGCGAATACCTCACCAAGGCCCAGGACTTCACCGACCGCAACGGCGCGGACGCCACCACCCAGCGGGTGCTCATGATGTGGGAGCGCGCGCTGGACTCGATCGAGAGCGGGAGCCTGGACAAGGTGGCCCGGGAAATCGATTGGGTAACGAAATATCAGCTCATCGAGCGTTACCGGGCCAAGCACGACCTCCCGCTGTCCTCGCCGCGGGTGGCCCAGCTCGACCTCGCCTACCACGACGTGCACCGCCGCCGCGGCCTGTACTACCTGCTGCAGCGCAACGGTGCGGTGGACCGGGCCACCCGCGACCTGGACATCTTCGAGGCCAAATCCGTTCCGCCGCAGACCACGCGGGCCCGGCTGCGCGGCGAGTTCATCCGCCGTGCGCAGGAGCGGCGCCGCGACTTCACCGTGGACTGGGTCCACCTCAAGCTCAACGATCAGGCCCAGCGGACGGTCCTGTGCAAGGATCCGTTCCGTTCGGTGGACGAAAGGGTCGAAAAGCTCATCGCGGGGATGTAAAGCCGCACCAGCCTCAGCGTGCACACGGCATAATCGGCCGCTGAGGCGCGAGTCACCCTGTGCACGGTGCATTCTTGCCGCTGCTGACTCCCGGCACACGCGCGCCGTCATCTACGGGTAACAGGCGTGCCGGTATATTCGGCCCAGCCTGCTGCGACGGAAAGGACAGATGTGGTGAGCGGACCTACGCCGGAAGGCGTGTTCGAGCTGGACGCCGTGGTCATCGGCGGATGCGGCCATGTCGGCCTGCCGCTCGCGATCGCGCTCGCCAGCCGGGGAGCGCGGGTCGGAATTTACGACGTGAGCCAGGCGGCGGTGGAAACCGTCAACGCCGGGCGGCTGCCGTTCGCCGAGCCGGGCGCGGCGGAGCCGCTGCGCGAGGCCCGCGCCGCCGGGCGGCTGGAGGCGTCCGCCGACCCCGCCATCGTGGCCACCGCCGAGCACGTGATCGTGGTGATCGGCACCCCGGTGGACGAGCACCTCAACCCGGATCAGGCCGCCATCCCGAACGCCCTGGGCGGCTGCGCCCACTTCCTGAGCGACGGGCAGATCCTCATCCTGCGCAGCACCGTCTACCCCGGGGTGACGGCGCTGGTGGAGAAGACGGTCGCCGGGCTCGGCGTCGAGCTTGACGTGGCGTTCTGCCCGGAGCGCATCGCCGAGGGCAAGGCGATGACCGAGCTGTTCGAGCTGCCGCAGATCATCTCGGCCCGGACCGCGCGCGGTGTGGAGCGCGCCAGTGCTCTGTTCCGCCGGCTCACCGGGCAGCTCGTCATCATGACGCCCGAGGAAGCCGAGCTCGCCAAGCTCTTCACCAACGTGTGGCGGTACATCAAGTTCGCGACGGCCAACCAGCTTTACATGATGGCCAACGACTGCGGCCTGGACTTCGAGCGCATCCGGCAGGGGCTGGGGGAGGACTACCCGCGCGCCGCCGACATGCCAGCCGCGGGCTTTGCCGCGGGGCCATGCCTGTTCAAGGACACCATGCAGCTCGCGGCGTTCAACAACAACAACTTCGCCCTGGGCCACACCGCGATGACGATCAACGAGGGCATGCCCCTGTACGTGGTGCACCGTCTGGAGCAGCGCTTCGACCTGGCGTCCCTGACGGTCGGCATCCTCGGCATGGCCTTCAAGGGCGGCTCGGACGACGCTCGGTCCAGCCTGTCGTACAAGCTCAAGCGGATCCTGGCCTTCAAGGCCGGCTCGGTGCTGTGCACGGACCCGTACGTGACCACCGACCCGGCCCTGCGGCCGCTGCCTGAGGTCATCAGCCAGTCGGACCTGCTGGTGATCGCCGCGCCGCATCCCGAGTACCGCGAGCTCGTGACGGGCAAACCGGTCGCGGATATCTGGAACATCCTGGGACAGGGCGTACGGATATGACACCGGACACGCCCCGGGTCACGATCGTCATCCCGGCCTACAACGAGGACGAGCAGATCGTCCCGATCCTGGACCGGCTCTTCGAATCGGTACGCCTGCCGTGCGAGGTCCTGGTCATCGTGGACAGCGATACCGACACGACGGTTCAGGTGGTCGAGGAGTACGCGCAGAAGGAAGACCGGATCCGCTGCCTGGTCAACGGCTACGGCCCTGGGCCTGCCAACGCGATCAGGTTCGGCATCGACGCGGCCCGGGCCCCGGTTGCGGTGGTGACCATGGCGGACGGCTGCGACGACGCGCGGCAGATCGACGAGCTGGCCCGGCTGGTGGAACGGGGCGTGGCCGTGGCCGCCGCGTCCCGCTACATGGCCGGCGGCCAGCAGGTCGGCGGCCCGGTGCTCAAGGGCACGCTGTCCCGGGCGGCCGGCCGCTCGCTGCGGATCCTGGCGCACGTCGGAACCCGGGATGCCACCAACTCGTTCAAGGCCTATTCGACGGAGTTCGTGCGGGAGGTCGGCATCGACTCCCGCGACGGCTTCGAGATTGGCATCGAGCTCACCGCCAAGGCCAAGCGGCTCGGCCTCCCGGTCGCCGAGATCCCGACGATCTGGCTGGACCGGCAGGCCGGCGTCTCCAACTTCAAGGTCGCGCAGTGGATTCCCAGTTATCTGCGCTGGTACAAATTCGCCTTCGGGCCGCGCATGTCCGCTGAGCAGATACGCGCCCAGGCCGGCCCGCCTGGCCCGCCCGGCCCGCCCGGCCCCGCGTCCGGCACAGAAGGGAAATAGAGGGAACTGATGGAGAAAGTTCTGGTCAGCGGATCGGCCGGGTTCATCGGCGGTTACGTCGCCGAGGAACTGCTGCGGCGCGGTTACGCCGTGGTGGGGGTGGATAACTTCTCCAAGTACGGCCGGGCGAAGAAGTCCTACGACGACCACCCGCACTACCAGCTGGTCGAGGGCGACGCCCGCGACGTGGACCTGATGGCGCGCCTGCTCATCGACTGCGACCACTTCATCGCCGGCGCGGCGATGATCGGCGGCATCTCCTACTTCCACACCTACCCCTACGATCTGCTCGCGACGAACGAGCGGATCATCGCCGCCTCCTGTGACGCGGCCATCGCCGCGCACCGGGATGGCCGGCTGCGCAAGGTCACCTACCTGTCCTCCTCGATGGTCTTCGAGGCCGCGAACGAATGGCCCTCGTACGAGGGCCAGCAGCGGGAGATCCCGCCGCCGCTGTCGTCCTACGGCTTCCAGAAGCTGGCCGTGGAGTACTTCGCCCAGGCCGCGTGGGATCAGTACCAGCTGCCGTTCACGATCGCGCGCCCGTTCAACTGCGTCGGGATCGGCGAGAGCCGGGCACTGGGCGATGAGGAGATCCTGTCCGGGAACGTCCGGCTGGCCATGAGCCACGTCGTCCCCGACCTGGCACAGAAGGTGCTCAAGGGCCAGGACCCGCTGCACATCCTCGGCTCGGGGGAGCAGGTCCGGCACTACACCTACGGCGGGGATCTCGCGGCCGGCATCGTGACCGCGATGGAGCACCCGGACGCCCGCAACGAGGACTTCAACCTGTCCACCGCCGAGAGCACGACCGTGCTCGAGCTGGCCGAGGCAATCTGGGGCAAGATCAAGGGGAACGGGGTGCCGCTGCGGATCGTCAACGATGATCCGTTCACCTACGACGTCCAGCGGCGGGTACCCGCCGTCGAGAAGGCCAAGCGCCTCCTCGGCTTCGAGGCGACGACCAGTCTGGACCAGATCCTGGACGAGGTCATCCCGTGGATCAGTAACGCGGTCGAATCCGGCACCATCTGAGCCTGACCTGAGCGGGGAGCAATGTCGGCGTCGGGAAGCGACACGGCCCAGGGCCTGACGGTGGCCCCGGGGAAGGGGCGTCCCAGCGAGGGGCATCCCCGGCCCCGGGCCGCGGCCCGGGCCTTACCGGGCGGGCCGGCCTGGGCGGCCGGCCTTACCGGGCGCGCGGGGTGGTGGCTCTGGGCGGCCGGGCTGACGGCCGCCGGGGTACTGCTCTTCACCGTGTACCTGCGGCTGGCGAACACCTACCCGGAAGACTCCGATCAGGCCAACCTCGGCCTGCAGGCGTGGGACATGCTGCACGGCAACCTGCTGCTGCACGGCTGGGTGCTGTCGGATGTGTCCTTCTACACCACTGAGCTGCCGCAGTACATGCTGCTGGAGCTGATCCTCGGGCTGAACACCGGCATGCTGCACGCCGCGGCGGCGATGACCTACACCCTGGCCCTGCTGCTCGCGGCGATGCTGGCCCGGGGCCGGGCCTCGGGCCGCCGCGGAATCCTGCGGGCGGTGATCGCCGACGGCATCATGCTCGCCCCCCAGCTCGGCTTCGGGGTCTTCGTCCTGCTGCTGACCGTGGGGCACATCGGCACCTCGATCCCGCTCCTGGTGACCTGGCTCGTCCTGGACCGGGCGCGGCCGGGGTGGCGGCTGGCGGTGGCGACCGGGATCCTGCTGACCTGGGGCGCGGTCGGCGACCCCCTGGTCCTGGCCGTGGGGTCCCTGCCGCTCGCGCTGGTCTGCGGGGTGCGCGTCATCCGGGGCCTGTTCGGCGTCGAAGGGACGCTCGGCCCGCGGGGCGCTTTCCGGGCGCGTGTGCGGCACGTGAGGGAGACCCGCCGGTTCGAGGTCTGCCTCGCCGCCGCCGCGGTCGCCTCGGCCGTCGTCTTCCAGGTCCTGGTCCGGCTGATCCACGCGCTGGGCGGCTACACGCTGCACGCGGTCACGTTCACGATCGAGCCGGTCAGCACGTGGGGCGCGCAGGTCGCGGCTACCTGGCGCGGCCTGCTGGTGATCTTCGGGGCCAATTACGCGGGCCTGCCCTCCGGTTACGACCGGGACCTGGCCCTCCTGCACCTGGCCGGGGTGGCCCTGGTCGCGCTGGCGCTCGTCCTGCTGGCCTGGCGTTTCTTCACCCGGGCGACTCTGGTCGACCAGGTGCTCGGTGCGGCCATCTCGATCAACGTGGTGCTGTACGTAATCAGCAACATGCCCTCGCTGAACCCGCACGAGATGGCGGTCGTGCTGCCCTGCGGGGCGGCGCTGGCCGGCCGGATGCTCGTCCGGGCCGCTCCGCGGGACCCGCCGGCCGGACCCCGCACCCCGGCCGGACCCCGCACCGCGGAACGCGGCGGCACGATCACGACGGTGGCCCGGGCCGCGCTGGCCACCGCCGGGGCGCTCGTGCTGGCCGGGTACCTGGCCGGCCTGGCCCGGGAGGCCCGCCACCCGGCCGTGCCCGCGCAGAACACCCAGCTCGCGTCCTGGCTCGCGGCGCACCACCTTACCTACGGGCTCGGCGGCTACTGGGAAAGCAGCATCGTCACGGTGGATTCCGGCAGCCAGGTCAGGGTCCGCGCGCTGCTGCAGTTCACCATGCAGCGGGACCTGTGGGAGTCCAAGTACGCCTGGTACGTCCCGCGCGGGCAGTACGCCAACTTCATCGTCTTCGAGAGGCTGCCCGGCTTTTACTATCACTGGGAGCCACGCGCCCTGGTGCACCGGTACTTCGGTGATCCGGCCCGTACGTATAACGTCGGGCCCTGGACGGTGCTGGTCTGGAACCGGAACCTGCTGCCGGACATCCCGGGGAACCCGTCATGAGCATCCGCGGTGACCGGGCCGCGACAACCGCGCCCGCCGGGCCGCCGGCCGAGGCGGCGGACGGCGCGGGCCGGGCGCGCCACCCGTGGTGGAGCCGCCCATGGTTGATGTGGGCGGTGCCGTTCGCGGTCCTGCTGACCATCTTGCTGGTGCGCAACCGGTTCCTGTTCACCACGAAGTTCCACGAGCAGGGCGACGCCGCCGCGAACTCGATCCGGATCGAGCAGGCCATGCATTTCACCCTGCTGATCGGCAACTACTCCCGGGAGGGGTTCAGCCATCCCGGGCCCGCGTACATGTACGTTCAGGCCTTCGGCCAGTGGCTGTTCCAGTACGGCCTGCACGTGGTGCCGACGGCCTGGAACGCGCATCTGCTGGCCGTCTTCGTGCTCAACAGCGCCCTGCTGGCCCTGGTCGTGGCCATGGTCTACCGCTGGACACGATCGCTGCGCGCCGCCGCCGCATGCCTGGCCGTCATCGGGATCTTCGGGGCCGTGCATCCGCCCGCGATCAACTCCGACTGGATGCCGTACCTGTACGTCGTGATGTACTGCGTCTTCCTCGTCGCGGCGGCGTCGGTCGCGGCGGGACACGTCCGGGACGCGTGGATCTTCGCGCTGACCGGCTGGTTCCTGATCCACGGGCACGCCTGCTTCCTGGTCATCGTCCCGGTGATCGCCGCGGCCGTGATCGCGGTCCTGGCCTGGCCGCACCGGCGGACGCCGGCCGTGTCGCTGCGGCGCTTCCTCCGCCACGAGCGCCGGGCCTGGATCCCGGTCGTGGCCATCAGCGCCCTGTTCGTGCTGCCGATCGTGATCAACCTGGCGCTGCACTGGCCCGGCGACTTCGGCAAGTACTTCGCCTACAGCAAATCCGGCCAGGCGGGCGGCCACAGCGCGATGCAGATCGCACGGTACGCGCTGTGGTTCTGGTGGCCGTACCGGCACGCCTGGGCCGTCCCGCTCCTGCTGTACGCGGCCGCGATCGCAGTGGCCCTCGGGCTGGCCCGCGTACCTGCCCCCGTACTTGCCCGCGTACCTGCCCCCGTACTTGCCCGCGTACCTGCCCGCGGCGGGCTGCGCCGCTTCCTGCTCATGCTGCTCGCCATCAATGTCGTGTCGTCGGTGGCGGTCGGCCTCTATGCGGCCGCCGGCATCGATTTCCTGAACCAGTACTACATCGCGTACTTCTACTGGTCGGCGCCCCTGCTGGCGCTGCTCGTGATCGCGGTCGGCGTCAGCCAGGCACTCGGCGTCCGCACGGGCACGGCGCTGGCCGCGGCGGGCGCCGTCGCCGCCCTGGCCGTGTTCGCGCTGGTGCCGGGGATGCGCACGAGTACCGAGGACACCGACTCCGGGCTGCCGCACGCGGTCGCCGTCCTCGCGGCGCGGTCACCCGGCCGGGAGATCGTGCTGTCCATCCAGCATCAGGCGTGGATCGATACCACCGGCTTTCTGGTCCAGGCCGAACGGGCCCGGGTGCGGGCCTGCGTGAATGAGCCGTCTTGGACCTTCATGATGACCAGGCAGTTCATCTGCACCCCGAAGCAGGCGGCCGGCGGGGTCCGTTACACCTTCGACTCGCCCCACGCGCCCTCGTCCACGCCGGTCCTCCTGCACTTGGGCCACTCAGATGTCGTCGCCGGCCCGTGACCCGATTCTGAGGGAGCCGAAGTGACCGCGCACGACCGGATGTTCGGCGCCGGCCGCGGCGTACCCGGTGCCGGGTTGCCGGAAGGCCGCGGAACCGGGCGGGGCTCCCGGGCCCCTGCCGCCCGCCGGGCTCAGCGGGCCGGATGGGCCGCCGGGATCGCGGTGGCCGCGGTCGTGCTCTTCCTCTGCTACCTCCGCCTGTCTGACCGGGTCCCGGCCGGCTCGGACGGCGGGTCGATCGCGCTGCAGGCCTGGGACATGCTGCACGGCAATGTGCTGCTGCGCGACTGGACCGTGTCGGATGTGTCGTTTTACCCGGCCGAACTGGTCCAGTACGCCCTGATCGAGGCGGTGCGGGGGCTCGGCCCCGAGGTGGTCCACATCGCCGGGGCAATGACGTACACGCTGATCCTCCTGCTCGCCGCCTGGCTCGCCAAGGGCCGCGCCACCGGCCGGGAAGGCCTTATCCGGGCGCTGGTCGCGGCGGTCGTCATGCTGGCGCCGGCGCCGGGCATGAGCCCCACGCTGCTGATGAGCCCCGATCACTTCGGCAGCGCCGTGCCCGTGCTGCTGGCCTGGCTGACCGTGGACCTGCTGCCCGGCCGCCAGGCCGGGCGGCCCCGCTGGTACGTGCCGCCCGCCGTGGCCATCCTGCTGGCCTGGGGCCAGTTCGCCGACGGCCTCATCCTGATCACCGGCGTGGCGCCGATGGTCATCGTGTGCGGTGTGCGCGCCGCCGTGAAGCTGTGGCACCGCCGGCCGGGATGCGGTGCGCCAGGAAGGGAGGCGCCAGAGAAGGGGGCGCCGCGCGGCTGGCCCGGGGCGGAGATTTCACTGGCCGTCGCGGCGATCGCGTCCGTCGGGCTGGCCCAGGTGGCCACGGCCCTCATCCGGCATAGCGGGGGATTTACGGTAAGGCCGGTGCCGACGGCGTTCGCCGGTCTGGCCGCGCTCCCGCACCACCTCCAGCTCACTGCTGAGGGGCTGCTCGGCCTCTTCGGCGCTGACTTCTTCGGCTCCCACTCACGCCCGGACCTCGCCTTCGCCGCACTGCACCTGATCGTCGCAGCCGCAGCAGCCCTGGCCTTCCTCCTGGCCCTCCGCCGCCTCGGCCGGGACGACGAACTGGCCGTCCCGGGGCTGGCCATCGCGATCGTCCTTAATGTCGTCGCGTACGCGCCGACGCTTTTCGTGCAGGACCTGCTCAGCACGCGGGATATCTCCGCAGTGCTGCCGTTCGCCGCGGTCCTGGCGGGACGGCTGCTGGCCGGCCCGCTGCTCCGGGCCAGGCTGACCGCCGCGCTCGCGATCTTCGCCGTCGCCTGCGCCGCCGCACTCGGCTACAACGCCGCTCAGCCGGCGCAGCCCGCGCACGGCCAGTCCCTCGCCGTCTGGCTCGCGACCCGGCACCTGAGCGGCGGCCTGGCGGTGGATTACTGGGTAGCGAATATCACGACCCTGGATAGCGGTGGCCGGATCACCGTCCGGCAGGTCGGGCTGAGCAACGGGGCCCTGACCCGGCCCCTTCCCCGCGAGCTCAAGTCCGGCTGGTACAGCCCGGCGAGCCAGTACGCCGACTTCTACGTCGCGAGCGACATAAACCCCGCCCGTTCCAGCGAGCAGGCCGCCGCGGTGCGCACGTTCGGGCCGCCGGCGCAGACGCTGCACCCGGCGGGCTACACCGTCCTGGTGTGGCACAAGAACCTGCTGGCCGGCCTTCAGTAGTCGCCCTCGGTACTGCCGTCGCCCGATCGATGGCCGACGGCCCGGACCGGCGGCGCCCCTGCGTGCACCGCGCCACCCTCTTTGCCCCGGTTAGACCGACGTTCCGTCAAGCCGACCGGACCTGGCATGTTTGCCCAGGTCATAGAGCCTCAGCGCGGAACATGCATGTCTACCGTAGTCATGGGAACCTACGTTTTCGCTGGTGAATAGGGGCCTCAGCTGACGCCGGGGGAACTTCGGGTCAGCACGTTCGTGCGCTGATTGGTCGCGACTTTCTGCGACCGGGTCATCTCAATCTGGCCTCGGGCGGCCAAGCCCGCCGCTATGGTCATCTACGGATTGTGATCCCGCCGCTACTCGACTCGGACTGGAATCCTCACGTGCCCGTCCCGACCTCCATCGCCGCCAGCGCGGAGCGCGTTCGTCTCCGCACGCCGGGTGCCCGATGGGTTCCGCGAGCGGCGTGGGCGGCGGGGATCGCGCTGGCGGCAGGATTGCTGTTCCTGGCTTACCTGCGCCAGTCCCAGCGAGTCCCGGTGGGCTCCGACGCCGGGTCGGTCGCGCTGCAGGCGTGGGACATGCGGCATGGCAACTTCCTGCTGCACGGATGGGCCATGTCGGACGTGTCGTTCTGGCCGACCGAGCTCATGCAGTACGTCGTGCTGGAGGCGCTGTACGGGCTCCGCCCCAACGTGATCCATATCGGCGGGGCGATGACCTACACCCTGCTGATCCTGTTCGCCGCGTACCTGGCCCGCGGCCGGGCCACCGGCCGGGACGGCGCCGTCCGGGCGCTGGTCGCAGCGGTCATCATGCTGGCCCCGGCGCCCGGCGCGAGCGCGACCCTGCTGATCACGCCCGATCACCTCGGCAGCGCCGTCCCGGTGCTGCTGGCCTGGCTGGCCGCCGAGCGCCTGCCGTCGCGCCCGGCGGGCGGGCCGGGCTGGGCTCGCTGCTACGTGCCGGTCGTGGTGGCCTTGCTGCTGGCCTGGGGGCAGGTGGCCGATGGCCTGATCCTGCTCACCGGCGTGGCCCCGATGGCCCTCGCGTGCGGTGCGCGCGCCTGGGTCGCGGGGCGGCGCAAGGCCGGGCGGGGCGGCACCGGGCGTGGCGGGAGCCGGCGTGGCGGGACCGCGCGTCGCGCCGGCGCGGGCGCCTCCTCAGGCCGGGTTCTGGGCGAATCGCCCTGGCCGGACACAGCCCTGGCCGTGGCCGCGATCTCCGCCGCGGTTATCGCGCGGGCGGCCGAGGCGGTCATCCGGCTGAGCGGCGGCTACGTGCTGAAGCCAGTCGCCACCCAGCTCGCCGGGCTGCCGGCCATGCCGCACCACGTCAAACTGACCGCCGAGGGTCTGCTGGCCATCTTCGGCGCCGACTTCTTCAGCCCGCATTCCCGCGCCGGCCTGGCCTTCGCCGCACTGCACCTGACCGGGGTGGCCGTGGTCGCGGTGGCGTTCGTCGTTGCCCTGGGCCGGCTGGGCCGCGGTGCCGAGCCCGCCGTCCCGGCGCTGGCCCTTGCGATCGCCTTCAATGTCGCGGCGTACCTGCCCACCTCCTACGTGCAGAACTTGCTCAGCACGCGGGAGATCTCCGCCGTGCTGCCGTTCGGGGCGGTCCTGGCCGGCCGGATCCTGGGCCCCCCGATCGTGCGGGCCCGGCTGATGCCCGCACTGTCCGCCGCCGCCCTGGCCTGCGCCGTCGCGCTCGGCTACCACACCCTCCAGCCGCCGGTACCCGCGCAGAACCAGAACCTGGCCGGCTGGCTCGCCGCCCGGCACCTGACCGCCGGCCTTCCCCCGATTACTGGGTGGCCAACAGCACGACGCTGGACACCGGCGGGCGGATCACGGTCCGGCAGGTGTCACTGCGCCACGGGACCCTGGCACGCCCGCTGTACTGGGGGTTCAAGCCTGAATGGTACGACCCGGCGACCTCCTACGCGGACTTCATGGTGGCCCGCGACAAGAGCGCGGGGGGCTGGGGCGCCGCCGCCTTCCGCGCCTTTGGGCCGCCGTCGGGGACGCTGCGCCCGGCCGGCTATACCGTCCTGCTCTGGCACACGAATCTGCTGGCCGACATTCGGTAGTGCCGCCGCCCCAGTAGGCTGGCGGCGCTCTCATCGTCCATCCTGAGGTCCTCACACATGCGACGCATCGTTGCGCTATTCGTTATCCCGCTGATCGCTGGCTTGGCTCTGGCCGGCTGCGGTTCGTCCGCCCCCTCTTCCCCGAACGCCTCGGTCACGGCCAAGGGCTCGTTCGGCGCCTCGCCGTCGATCACGATCCCGAAGCAGCAGCCGACCGGCTCCCTCGCGGTCAAGACCCTGATCCAGGGCGACGGCGCGATGATCAAGAAGTCGGACCTGTTCCTGTCCAACTTCACCATTTACGTGTGGAGTGGCACCACGAACAAGCTCCTCGACTCGACCTACTCCAGCTCGCCGCAGGTGCTCCCCGCAGCGCTGCTGCCCGGCATCCAGAACGCCGTGACGGGAAAGAAACTCGGCAGCCGGGTCCTGGCCGTCATCCCGCCGAAAGAGGGCTACGGTTCGAGCGGCAATTCACAGCTGGGTGTGACGGGTAGCGATACGCTGGTATTTGTAATGGATTTGATCCAGAAGTACCCATCTGGGACGGTTTCGGCCTCTGGGGCCACCGTGTCCAGCGGTGGCGGCAGCCTCCCGTCGGTGAGCGCGGCCCAGGGCACCGCGCCCAAGGTGACGATCCCCAAGGGTGTGACCCCGCCGAAGACGCTGGTCAGCAAGACCCTGATCAGGGGGTCCGGGCCGGTCGTGACCAAGGGCCAGGCCGTCGTCGTCCAGTACACCGGGGTCAACTGGCGGACCGGGATGGTCTTCGACTCCTCCTGGCAGCGCAGCCTGCCCTACAGCTTCAAGATCGGGGCGACCCCCAGCCAGGTCATCCCCGGCTGGGACAAGGGCCTCGTCGGCCAGACCGTCGGCAGCCGGGTCCTGCTCATCATCCCGCCGGCCGACGCCTACGGCAGCGCGGGCCAGTCGCAGGCCGGTATCAAGGGCACCGACACGCTCGTGTTCGTGGTCGACATCATCAGCGCCGTGAGCCCCGGCTCGGCAAGCTGACCGGACAGGTAACGATGGCGGGTCCGGCGCAGGAGGTGGCAGGGACTGCGCCCGCGCCGGAACCGGGCATTACAGAACGGACGGGAGCGGCTACACCGCGTCCCGCCGGGCGTGCCGCCCATCGCCTTCGGCGGGACCGGCGGGCCCGGCTTCTCTGGGCGGCCGCGTTCACCACCGCCGCGATCGCCCTGTTCGCCGCGTACATCCGGCTCTCCGCGACCTATCCGGTCAATTCGGACGGGGCGAACATCGTGCTCATGTCGCGGGACATGCTGCACGGCAACCTGCTGCTGCACGGCTGGTGGATGTCGGACGTGTCCTTTTACACGACCGAGCTGCCCGGGTACATGCTGATCGACGCGATCCGCGGCCTCAGCCCGGACGTGGCGCACATTGCGGCCGCACTCACCTACACGCTCGTGCTGGTGCTCACCGTCCTGCTGGCCAGGAGCCGCGCGACAGCCCGCGACGGAGCGGTGCGCGCCCTGATCGCGGGCGGGATCATGCTGGCGCCGCAGCTGGGCGTGGGCGTCTTCGTCCTGCTGCTGTCGGTCGGGCACATCGGTACCGCGGTGCCCGCCCTGGCCGCGTGGCTGATCCTGGACCGGGCGCCGCGGCGCTGGTATGTCCCGGTCATCATCGCGTGCCTGCTCGGCTGGGCGATGGTCGCCGACTCCCTCATCCTCGTGGTGGCCATCGTGCCGCTGGCCCTGGTCGGTGTGGCCCGCGCGCTCTGGTGGCCGCTGCGAGACAGGCACCGGCGGGAAGCCCGGTACCTACGGAGAGCCCGGCACGGCCCAGCGGCTGCGGTCCGCGTGGTATGAGCTGTCGCTGGCCGGGGCGGCGATCACCGCGTCCGGCATCTCGTGGCTGCTACAGCGGGCGATCCGCGCCGCCGGTGGCTACACCGTGCACCAGATCCCGTTCAGCCTGGTCACCCCGGCCACGCTTGGGGTTCACGCCGCGACCACCGGGGACAGCCTGCTGGCGCTGTTCGGCGCCAGCTTCGGCGGCCTGCACCCCGGCGCCGCCGTCGCGTTCGCCGTGCTCCACCTCGCGGGTCTCGCGCTGGTGGCGTGGGCCCTGGGACGGACGCTCCGGCGGTTCGCCTCCTGCGGGCTGATCGACCAGGTTCTCGCCGCCGCCATCGTTGTCAACCTGGCGACGTACCTGTTCAGCAGCTTCTCCTCGGGCGTACTGAACGGCCGGGAGATCGCGCTGGTGCTGCCGTTCGGGGCGGCCCTGGCCGCGCGCTCGCTGGCGCCCGGGTTGCTGGCGGCCCTCCAGCCGCGGGCGGCCAGGCCCGCGTGGTTGCCCGCGTGTTGCCCGCGCAGGTTTCAGCGCGCTTGCTGCTGACCGTCCTCGCGGGCACCGCGCTGGCCGGGAACGGGGCCTGCCTGGGGTACGAGCTGGCGCAGCCGGTGTCCCCGCCGGCCGACGCGCGGCTCGCCTCATGGCTGCAGGCCCACCACCTCACGCACGGGCTGAGCGGGTACTGGCAGGCGAGCGCGGTGACGGTCGGCACCGCCGGTCGGGTCACGATCCGCGCGGTGTCCACCGCGGACGGCGGCCTGATGCCGTACCAGTGGGAGGCCAAGTCCCCCTGGTATGACCCGGGCACCCAGTACGCCAATTTCGTCGTGCTGCAGAACCAGGCGGGTTTCTTCAACGACTGGCAGCCGGCCCGCGAGACCCTCGCCACGTTCGGCCCCCCGGAGCAGACGTTCCACACCGGCCCCTACACGGTGCTGGTCTACCAGCAGAACCTGATGAACGCCCTGCACGTGTGGGCCGCGCGGGCCGGGACCGCCGGGACGGCCGGGACCGCGGTGACCTCGTAGCGGTTCGGCCCGGCCATATCACCGCGCTAGGGTCATCGCGCCAGGGCCATCGCGCCAGGGGCCGGGTGGAGTGCTCTTACCAGATCTGCGTCCGGTAGAGGGCGACGAGTATGACCAGCGACGCCGCGCACGCCGCCAGCGGCCCGAGCGACGCTAGCCGCCACCGCGGCGTGGCCAGCAGGATCAGCACGGCCAGCAGGTAGACCTCCACGAAGGACCGCAGGTCGGCGTAACCGCCCCAGTTGGTGGGGGCCAGGCAGAAGACCACCACCAGGTAAACCACGAAGGAGGCCCGCTCGTACACCGGGACGGTGGTGGCCCGCAGCGAGAGCAGCGCGGCCACCGCGAACAGCGCCAGCACGACGAACTCGATGTCCCAGATGATGACCGCGCCGGGCGCCGACGGCACCGGCGTACTGGGGTGGGCGAAGTTGTGGGCGATGGCGGAGAACGCGGCGGAGAACGGCAGGCCGGCGTTCTTCCCGCTGTCGCTGAGGATCGGGAAGACCCCCGTGGCCGCCTTCACCGCCAGTTCCCAGCCCGTGAAGACCACGGCCGGGACGATCCAGGCCAGGTCATCTGCTCCCGGGCGGGCCCGCCCGCGTGCGATCTGGATAATCCGGGTGACCGCGAGCACGGCCGGCACAATCAGGACCGTTTCCCGGGTCAGGACGCCGTAGCCGAACGCCGCGGCGGCCAGCAGCGGATGCCGTTTCCGGTAGGCCAGGATGCCGGCGATCAGGCACAGTGCGCCGAGCGGCTCGGTCAGGTCCCGGGACAGGCTGTCCATCAGGCCGAAGTAACCCGCCAGCAGCAGTCCCCACAGCGCGTGCCCCGCCTCCTGGGCCAGTATGCCGCCCAGGTAGGCGAGCGCGCCGAGGGCCGCGACATTGATCGCCACCATTGTGTACGGCACCGCCGCGTGCTGGCCGAGCGACACCAGCCACGCCAGCGCGGAGTAGCCGATCCTCATGAACCGGTACGGCGCGTCCATGGTGATGCCGAACGCCGTCTTGTGCAGATTGGCCGGATCCAGCGCCATCCGGTAATAGAACTGGCCGTCATAGCCGGTGTACAGGAAAACGTGCACCCCGCGCGGGACCTGTCCGGGGTGGCCGTACATCGACCCGACCCGCAGCAGTTCGGTGATGTCGCGGTGGTCCAGCAGCACCAGCCGGCCCTTGATCGCGGCCAGCGCGGCCAGGAAGAAGAGGATCCCCGGGCACGGCCGGCCGGTCCGTCATCCGGCGGAGCGCCGGGCGCCGGGCCGGCGCGGTCGGCGTCCTTGGACGTGGTTGACGCCAGGTGCACGTGCGGCCTCCGCCCTGAGTGTGACGTCCAATGCGGGGCCCGTGGCGGGAACGCCCGAGGACGCGCACAGCGTACCGGACCAAGAGCGCGGGCGCGGGTCCTACCGGCGGTGACGGGCCATCACGTGGAACGGCCGGCCGGCGGGCGTGCCCATAGGTGTGCGTGGCCGCCTGCCATGGTTGTGCGGCCGCCGGCCTGCGGGCAGCGCGCCTCAGGCACCGCCGGTCTCAGGCACCGCTGGTCAGGTCGTCGATAACCAGGCCGAGGCCGACGCCCAGCATCCACACGTCCTTGGCCAGCGGGATGCCCTGCTGGGTGGGGAACGGGGTGCCTTCCTTGCGCATCCCCGGCGTCTTGACGTACAGCCCGAGCAGGCCGCCGGAGAACGCGGCCAGGCCCGCCCCGGCCACCACCGACGGGACGACGGGCAGCAGCAGCGCCGAGCCGAGCGCGATCTCCGTGCCGCCGAGCAGCCGGACGAAGTCCTTCGGCTTCAGCTTGGCCAGGAACGGGTAGGTGCCGACCGCGAATCCGTGCAGCTGGGCAGCGGCTTCCTCGTCCGCAGACAGCTTGCTGATCCCGGAGTTGAGGATGAACGCGCCGGTAGCCATCCGCTGCGGCAGGTGGTGAAGCCTCACTGGAAGTCTCATATCTTCTCCCCGCACGGGTCTCTTGACAAAGCTCGGTTCGATTTCAGTGGAGGCGCCCTATTGTGGCACTCCGCAACAGGACCGCTGCGTGCCGGCCTGCCGCGGCGGCGGCCAGGAAGTAGGCGCGGTCGCCGTCCAGCCCGCGGCCCATCGTCGACAGCGGCGCCGGGCACCGGCGCAGCGCCTCGTCCAGGCCGTCCACGGCGACGTGGACCAGCGTGTGCCGCTTCCCGAGCGGCCCGGCCTGCTCGGCCACCTGCGCGCCGAGATCACCGGGCAGGATCGGTACCACCACCTCCGCGCGCGCCAGCGCCACCCGCCCGTAGGACGTCAGGCTGTGGTGCGATATGCCGCGGTGACGCTCGCGCGGATTCCGCCTCGCTGACCCGCAGCGCGGCCACCGGCAGCCCCGCGAGGACGGCCACCGCGTTGACCGCCTCGCCGGCCGCCACGCCGGAGAACCCCCACCGCGTGCCCGTGCCGAGGTTGCCCGGCCCCTGCGTCACTACGGCCACGTCCGCCCCGAGCACGTGCCGCGCGGCAAGCAGGCCGCTGTGCAGGGTCACCGCCTCCAGGTCGCCGCCGAACGCCTGACCCACGGTGATCGTCCCCGCCAGCCAGCCGGCCTCACGCAAAATGGCGCAGGTCCGGGAGAACCACGCCGGCAGCGCGCCCCCGTCGGTCATCACATACGCGACGCGCACCCCGGCCTGCCGGGTCCTTGTCCCGCCCGTCCGTTAGAAGATGCACCCGGCACGCCCGGTTGGCCCGGTGCGGCCGCTTCGGGCCTGCCGGCGTCTGCGGCCGGAGAGCGGTCACCGGCGGCCCGTTCGGCATCGTAATAGAGACCAGCCAAGACGGGCGCGAGAGCGGAATGCAGATCGGCCACCACCACCGGCATCGCGGCGATGTCGTCGGCGGAGCGCAGCGTCTCGTGGTAGGGCGAGTCCTGCTCATCCGCCCCGAGCACCACCGCCTGCAGCGGCGTGTACCGCGCCTTGACCAGGTGACCGGGGCCGGAGCGGTCCGGCGGCAGGCGGTCCGGCACCGCGACGACCAGCGCGTACCCTCCGGTACCCAGCCCCAGGTCCAGCGCGGCCGTGTTCAGCAGCAGGCGGTCGCCCGGTTCGGGCCGCCCCGTCAGCGCGGGGTAGGCCAGCGCCGTGACCTGCGCAGATGGCTCCCGGCCGACCGACACCTCGAGTTCCAGCGCCCCCGGCCATTCCCTCCGGATCCGGGTGACCGTTCCGTTCCTCCACGTGATCATCCGGCCAGCGTAACCTTGTGCGCCGAAGGCCCGGAGGCGGGGCCCTGCGCGGCCAAGGACGCGGGCGAGGACGCCGGGCGAGGACGCCGGGCGAGGACGCGGGGCGAGGACGCGGGCGAGGACGCGGGGCGAGGACGCCGGGCGAGGACGCGGGGCGAGGACGCGGGGCGAGGACGCGGGGCGAGGACGCGGGGCGAGGACGCGGGGCGAGGACGGCGGGCGAGGACGCCGGGCGAGGACGCCGGGCGAGGACGCCGGGCGAGGACGCCGGGCGAGGACGCCGGGCGAGGACGCGGGCAAGTGGCGGTAACCGGGGCGGTGAATAGGCGCCCCTACCCGGTTCGGTAGGTGAGAATGTAGGCGGAACTCATCGGGCGGGGAAGAATCGGGCGGGGAAGAGGAGTGCCGATGTCGCGGCGGAAGACCGAGCGGCTGCTGAGCCTGGTGGTCTGCCTGCTGTCCACGCGGCGCTACCTAACCGCCGAACAGATCCGCCAGGCCGTGGCCGGGTACCCGGAGCAGCCCGAGGCCTTCAAGCGGATGTTCGAGCGGGACAAGGAAGAACTGCGCGAGCTGGGCATCCCGCTGGAAACTGGTTCGCTCAGCCCGCTGGACGGCGAGGACATCGGCTACCGGGTTCAGCAGCAAGCCTACGAGCTGCCTGAGCTGCGGCTGGAGGCGGACGAGGCGGCCGTGCTCGGCCTCGCGGCCCGGGTGTGGCGGCACGCGGAGCTGGCCGGGGCGGCGGCGGGCGCGCTGCTCAAGCTGCGGGCCGCCGGCATCGACACCGACGACCGGGACGCCGACGCCGGCGCCCGGCAGGGCATCGAGCCCCGGGTACACACCACCGAGTCGGCGTTCGGGCCGCTGTGGGAGGCGGTCCGCGACCGCCTGCCCGTGACCTTCGCTTACCGTGCTGCGGGGCGCAGCGAGCCGCAGGTCCGCGAGCTGGAGCCATGGGGCGTGGTGAACCGGCACGGCCGCTGGTACGTGGCCGGCCGGGACCGCGGCCGGGACGCGGTCCGGGTGTTCCGGCTCGGCCGGATCGAGGGGGACGTCCGCTTTTCCGGGCCGTCGGGTACCGTCACCGTCCCGGCGAGCACGGACGTGCGGGAGGTCGTCCGCACCTGGGACTCGGTGCCGCCGCGGGAGAACACGGCCGTGCTGCGGGTGCGCCCCGGCGCCGGGTACGGGCTGCGGCGCTATGCCACCAGCCCGCCGGACGCGGATTCGTCCCCGGCGCGTTCTGCCCCGCCTGATTCGGCTTCGCCTGATTCTGCGCGGGCCGGTTCAGCCCAGGCCGGTTCAGCCCAGGCCGGTTCAGCCCAGGCCGGTTCAGCCCAGGCCGGTTCAGCCCAGGCCGGTTCAGCCCAGGCCGGTTGGGACACGATCACCGTGCCCTACTCCGACGTCGGGTGGTTCGCCGACCACGTTGCGTCCTTCGGCGCCGATGTCGTGGTCACCGACCCGCCTGACCTGCGCGACGCGGTCATCAGCAGGCTCAAGGGGGTGCTGGCGTGAGCCCCCGCGAGAAGGCGCCGGGTGCGCCCGCCGGTTCCGGCGGGCCCCGCGGGCCCCGCGAGTCCGCGGGCCCCGCGAGTCCCGCGAGTCCGGTGCGCATGGTGCGGCCGCCGTCCCCGGCACGGCGCATCGGCCCCGCGGGCAGGCGGCCACCTCGGCGGAACGCCTGCAGCGGCTCCTCGCCCTGGTGCCCTACGTCATCAGCCGCAAGGCGGTCGGCCTGGCCGACACCGCGACCGCGTTCGGCCTGAGCGAGCGCCAGCTCGTCGACGACCTCAACCTGCTCTGGTGCGTGGAGCTGCGGAACCCGGACCCGTACTGCCCGATCGACCTGTCCTACGAGGGCGGCGAGATCGTGGTCAGCCAGGCGGAGTCGATGGGGCGGCCGCTGCGGCTGGCCGTCGACGAGGCCAGCGCGCTGCTCGTCGCGCTGCGGATGCTCGCCGACATTCCGGGCCTGGAAGACAGGTCCGCGCTCAGCCGGCTGATCGCCAAGCTGGAGGCGGCCGCGGGGGAAGCGGCCGGGCCCAGCGCCCAGGTCGCCGTGCAGGTCGACAAGCCGACAGGGGACCAGGCGATCGTGCAGATCCGGGACGCCCTGGAGCGGAAGCGCCGGGTGCACCTGCGGTACTACGTGCCCGGCCGGGACGAGGCGACGCAGCGCGACGTGGACCCGATGCGGCTGCTTGTCGTCGAGGGCCGGGCTTACCTGGAGGGCTGGTGCCGCCGCGCCGAAGGCGTCCGGCTGTTCCGGCTGGACCGCATCCTCGGCATCGACGTGCTCGACGTCCCGGCCGCGGTGCCGGAGGACGCGCAGCCGGTAGACGTCGATCAGGGCCTGTTCCGGCCGTCGGCCGACGACGTGCACGTCACGATCGAGGTCTCGGCGGCCGGCCGCTGGGTGGCGGAGTATTACCCGTGCGAGTCGGCCGAGGAACTCGGCGACGGCTGGCTCCGCATCGGGCTGCGCACCCCGGACACCCGCTGGGTCCGCCGGCTGGCGCTGCGGCTGGGGGAGGACGGCCGGGTCATCGCGCCGGACGACCTCCGGGTGCAGATCCGGGAGGACGCGGCGGCCGCGCTGGCCGCCTACGCCTCCGGCTGAGGGCCCCTTATCAGGACGCCGGGGCGGCATCACCAGATCGGCCGTCCGGGCGCTGGCGCGCCCGGTGGGGTCGGTCACAGAATGTGACCGACCCCGGTTCCACAGAAAACGCCATCTCATCGAGGTCGATACCGCCCAGACTGGGACGCCGAGCACCAGGAGGTACCGGAGGTACCGGAGGTACCGGCGCTTTCCTGCCACCGCAGCTCGCCATCGGCCTCGGCGCCGTAGGTCGCGACGACGATCCGGCCCAGACGTCGCAGGTACTGGCCCCGCTGCCGGCGGGCCGGATCCAGTCTGCCGTCCCCAGGGCGTCCCGCCGTAGTCGCACCGCGCCTCCTGGCGGCGAAATGGACAAAATAGCCCGATCAGCCCCGTACAGCACCGGGCCGGTTCCGGGTGTCACAGCGGCACCAGGGGCCCGAAATGCTGACTGACCGCATCCGCCACGCGGTTCGCGGGGGCTCCTGTGCCAGCGGCCCGACGTGTACACTCGCCATGAAAAGCCCCGACCGCGGGGGGGCCTCATCCCCGCCAAAGAGGACGGAAATGATAGGCGACCTATTTGACAGTCCGTGGAAGATCCTGATTGTCGCCGTCGTGCTCATCGTGCTCTTCGGATCCGCGAAACTGCCGGTCGCGGCCAGGTCGCTCGGCCGGTCGATGCGGATCCTCAAGTCCGAGGTCTCTGGTCTGCATGACGACGACGCCGAAGCCGAGCAGGCTTCTTCCACCCCGGTCCCGGTCCCGGTGGCGCCGCAGCAGATCGCAACGCCGGTGCCCGCGCCCCGCCGGCCGCCGCGCAGCAGCTGGCCTCCCAGGAGCAGATCGACAGCCTGCAGCGGCAGATCCGCGAGCTGAAGGACTCGTCCGGCAAGCAAACCGCATCGGTGCAAACGGACAAGAAGCCCGTCTGAGCAGGACACACTCCAGGGACCGGAAATGCCAAAGCTGGCTGACACGGTGACCGGTGCGCGCGTCGTCGGCAGCCGCATGCTGCAGGCGTCCAGGAAGCACGACCCCGAAGGCCGGATGCCGCTCATGGAGCACATCCGCGAGCTGCGTAACCGCCTGGTCAAGGCGGCCCTCGCGCTGGTGGTGGCCATGGTCGTCGGGTTCGTCTTCTTCGACCCGATCTGGAAGTTCGTCAGCCATCCGTTCTGCTCTGCCGTCATCAACGGCCACACCGGCTGCAAGGTATATGGTGACCGGCTCGTCGTCACCGGCATCTTCGATCCCTTCATGCTCCGCGTGCAGATCGCGTTCTTCGTGGGGCTGATCATCTCCTCGCCGGTCTGGCTGTACCAGATCTGGGCCTTCATCGCGCCCGGGCTCTACCGCCGGGAGAAGCGGTGGGCCTATCTGTTCGTGGGCGCGGCCGTCCCGTTGTTTGCCACCGGCGCTGTGCTGGCCTACTACGCGATGAGCCGGGGCCTGCACTACCTGCTCGGCCTGACCCCGCAGGGTGTCAGCAACCTGCCGACGATCACCACCTACCTGAGCTATTTCCAGGCCATGATCCTGGGCTTCGGCCTGGCCTTCGAACTGCCGCTCGCCCTCGTCATGCTCAACATGGCCCGGATCCTCACCCACGAGCGGTTCGCTAAATGGCGCCGGCTCATGATCTTCGGCGCCTTCCTGTTCGCGGGCATCGCCAACCCGAGCCCGGACCCGATCAGCATGCTGATGCTGGCGCTGCCCTGTGTGGTGCTGGTCGAGGTGGCCGAGGTGATCATCTGGGCCAACGACCGGCGCCGCGCCCGCATCCCGGACCCGTACGCGGGCCTGGCCGATGACGAGGCCTCGCCACTGGACATGGGCGAGGCGTCGCCGCTGGAGATGAGCGACAACGGGACCGGCCCCGACCACAGCAGCCTGAACTGACGCCTAGGCTGGGGGAATGGCCCCTGCGCTCGACCGGGGAGACGATGGCTCCGCGGAACCTCACGCAAGGACCCCCGCGCAGCGCTACGCGCAGTTCCGTGACCGTCAGTCGCACCCGGAGCTCACCAGCTTCCACGCGCTGTATGACTTCGAGTTCGACGACTTTCAGGTCCAGGCCTGCACCGCGCTGAACGAGGGTAACGGCGTGCTGGTCGCCGCGCCGACCGGCTCCGGCAAGACCGTGGTCGGGGAGTTCGCCGTCCACCTGGCGCTGGAGCGCGGCCTTAAGTGCTTCTACACCACGCCGATCAAGGCGCTGTCCAACCAGAAGTACGCCGACCTGGTGCGCCGGTACGACAGCCGGACCGTCGGCCTGCTCACCGGCGACAACAGCGTCAACGGCGAAGCGCCCATCGTGGTCATGACCACCGAGGTGCTGCGGAACATGCTCTACGCGGGGTCGGCCACCCTCAAGGGGCTCGGCTACGTGGTCCTCGACGAGGTGCACTACCTCGCTGACCGCTCCCGCGGCGCGGTCTGGGAAGAGGTCATCATCCACCTGCCCGAGTCGGTACGGGTGGTGGCGCTGTCGGCCACGGTGAGCAACGCTGAGGAGTTCGGCGACTGGCTGGACGACCTGCGCGGCGGCGTCACCGTGATCGTGGACGAGCACCGGCCGGTCCCGCTGTGGCAGCACATGATGGCCGGGAACCGGCTGTATGACCTGTTCACCGATCCGGCGGGCACCCGCGTCAACCCGGAGCTGATGCGGCTGGAGCAGCGAGACCGGGGGGCGCAGCAGGTCCCGCTGACAGGCCGGAGCCGCCCGGCCGCGGCGGACGGCGCGGTCACCCCGGCGGCCGGTCCGGCCGGGGCGGGATACGCGGGCGGCCGGAGCAGATACGCGGGCAAGGACGCGGGCAGGTCCGGGCGGCGCGCCGTCACCGGGCCGGCCCGGCCGCCCTCCGGCCCGAGGTCGTCTCCCGGCTCGACGCGGCCGGGCTGCTGCCGGCCATCGACATTCATCTTCAGCCGGGCGGGCTGCGACGCCGCGGTCCAGCAGTGCCTGGCCGCCGGGCTCCGGCTCACCCAGCCCGACGAGGCCGTCGCGATCACCGAGTTCGTGGAGCGGCGCGCGGCGGATATCCCCGACGAGGACCTCGCCGTGCTCGGCTACCGGGACTGGCTCGACGGCCTGCAGCGCGGCATCGCCGCGCACCACGCCGGCATGCTGCCCACCTTCAAGGAGGTGGTCGAGGAGCTGTTCTCGGCCGGGCTGGTCCGCGCGGTGTTCGCCACCGAGACGCTCGCGCTGGGCATCAACATGCCGGCCCGCACCGTCGTCATCGAGAAGCTGGACAAGTGGAACGGCGAGACGCACGCCGACCTGACCCCGGGGGAGTACACCCAGCTGACCGGGCGGGCCGGGCGCCGCGGCATCGACGTCGAGGGGCACGCCGTGGTGCTGTGGCAGCCCGGCATCGACCCGCAGGCGGTCGGCGGCCTCGCCGGAACGCGGACCTACCCGCTGCGCTCCAGCTTCCGGCCGTCGTACAACATGGCCGTCAACCTGATCGGGCCAGGTCGGCCGGGACCGGGCCGCGCGCCCTGCTCGAGTCGTCGTTCGCCCAGTTCCAGGCGGACCGCGGCGTCCTGGATCTGACGCGGCAGGTCCGTCGCAACAAGGAAGCCATGGCTGAGCTCGCCGAGAAGATGGCGTGCGGCCAGGGCGATTTCGCCGAGTACGCGGCTATGCGCCGGGATATGTCGGATCTCGAGGGTGACCTGTCGCGGCGCCGGGCCGTGGCCCGCCGCACCGAGGCGGCCCGGTCCCTGGAGGTCCTCCGCCGCGGCGACATCATCCGGGTTCCCGGCGGCAGCGGGCCGGCATGGCGGTCGTCCTCGAGCCGGGTCCGGGCTCCGGCCGCAGCCCGGACGCCCGCGGCGGCCGCGCCCCACAACGCCCGGGGCAACGGCCGCACCCAGGACTCCCGCGGCAACGGGGCTTCCCAGAAGGCTCGGCGCAACGGCCGCACCCAGGACGCCCGCGGCAGCGGGCACAGCCCGGAGGCCGCCCGGCTGGCCGCGCTGGCCAGTCACGGGCCCCTCGTGCTCACGGCAAACCGCCAGGTCAAGCGGCTGTCACTGGCCGATTTCCCGGTCCCAGTGGAGCCCGTCGACCGGATCCGGATTCCCGCCTCCTTCAGTGTGCGCTCCCCGCAGCACCGCCGGGACCTGGCTGCCTCCGTGCGCAACCGGGTGGCCGGCCGCGACATCGCCGGCCCGCAGCGCGTGGCTGACTGGAACGACAGCGCCGCCGGAGACCGGCCCGGGTCGGACGGCCGGACCGGGGCCGGGCAGGCGGGCCCCGCCGGGAAGGACGCGGCCGGCGCCGGGCTCAGCTCCCCGGATCATCAGATCGCTGACCTGCGGCGCGGGCTACGCCGGCATCCCAGCCACGGCTGCCCCGACCGTGAGGAGCACGCCCGGTACGCCGAACGGTACGCACGCCTGAAGCGGGAAACCGAGGCCGTGGAGCGGAAGGTGGCCAGCCGCTCGCACGTCATCGCGCGAACCTTCGACCGGGTATGCGCCGTCCTGGAAAATCTCGGCTACCTCACCGGGGACGCGGTCACCGCGGAGGGACGGCTGCTCGGCGGCCTGTATACCGAGCTGGACCTGCTCGCCGCCGAATGCCTGCGCCGCGGCTACTGGACCGGCCTCGACACCCAGGAACTGACGGCCTGCGTGTCGGCGCTGTCGTTCGAGTCGCGCCAGACCGACGACGCGGCCGCGCCCCGGTTGCCGTCGGCCAAGGTCCGCGACGTGCTCGGGCGGATGGTGCGCGCCTGGGGCCAGCTCGATGAACTGGAGAAGGAGAAGGGGGTCTCGTTCCTGCGCGAGCCCGACCTGCGTTTCGCCTCGGCCGCCTACCAGTGGGCGGGCGGTGCCCGGCTGGAGGACGTGCTCGAGTCAGCCGACCTGACTCCCGGTGATTTCGTCCGAGCGGTGAAGCAGCTCATCGACCTGCTGGACCAGATCGCGGCCGCGCCCGTACCGGGCACCGCCGGCCGTGACCTGCGGGCCACGGCCCGCGCCGCGATCGACACCATCCGCCGCGGCGTGATCGCCTACACCGCGGTTACTGATTAGCCCCAGTCGTACTCCGGCGAGGATGGGGCCTCGAGGCGCAAGGCGCCGAGAGCGCGACCGGCCGGAACCGAGCGCTGCCTGTTGCCCGTTCGTCCTGGCATCCTGCTTCTCCGCCATTCCTTCCAGTCACCATCCGGCAGGTCACCATTGGCCGGTGTGTCAATCGGATCAACGCGGCATAACCGTGAGGTTTCTGAATTTTTAACACGCCCAGAGCAAATTTCACGGATCAGGCTCTGGCAACGCCGGCGCCACCGACGCCACCAGCGGCGACCTACGGCCTGGCCGGCACCGCCTAGCGCGGAGGCGGTGGGTGCGCGCCCGGAAGCTGGTGCGCATCCGGGGGCGGCGGAGGCGGGCGCTCGCCGGGCCGCGGCGTGGGCGGTACGGGCGGCGGTGGCCCGGGCCAGATGAGCAGGACCGGGCACAGCGCGTGGTCGACGACGAAGCGGACGTCTTTACCCAGGCTCTTGGGACCCGGGCCGTGACCATCGCGCGCCACGATGAGCATGGTGGCGCCGCTGACGGCGGCGGCGATCTCGTGCTTGCCCCGTCCGTTCAGCTGCAGCTGGTCGGCGTCACGGCCAAGCCGGGCCTGCGCCCGGCCGAGCAGTTCGCCGGCGGCCTGCTCGGCCCGCGCGAGCAGCCGCTGCGCAGGGTCAGCCCCGCCGCGGCCGAGCAGGCCGCCGAACGCGCCGTGCGCCGTCTCGGCGGTCGCGCTGTCGACCACCGCGAGCAGCGTGATCCCGGCGTCTGGCGGAGCCAGCGAAAGCGCGGCGTCCACGCACGCCTGCCATGTGTTCTCGGCGACCCAAATTACAACCGGCATGCCCTCAGTCTGACGCGACCCGCGCCTGTGGCGTGTCCACGGCGTGTGGCGCGTCCTCAGGTACATCAATCGTGTCTATAGGTTTACTGAGGATCTCATCACTGCTATGGGTTGACCCGGGGTAGGTAGCTGCCGGTTTCGCGCCGCCGGGCGACATTCACCGCGTGCGCAACAGCGGCGCCGCATCGCCGTCTCGGTGCAGTATCCACGGCGCCGACCTGTCCCGCCTCGGCTCCAGCATCCCGACCTGCCTCTCCGCACGTCCGTTCGGTAGCCACTTCGCCCTGACAGTCGCGGCCCCGGGTGGAGCGGGCCGATCCCGGGTCAAGCGAACGTGCCCAACGGCGCCTTTACGGGTAACCGCGCCGCGCGAGATTCCGTCCCGTGGGTCACAGCCGCCTCACGGGTACACAGTGCCACTTCCCTGGCCTCCGCGCCGACCGCGGCGGTCCCGCCGCGGCCCCCTCCCGGAGCCCATTGGAACCACCGGCGCTCACGGACTTGCGTTACGTACACTATCGATATATCTTTGACCTAACTAGACAGTAATGGGGCTATCTAGATGGTCCGCAGGTATGCCGGACTAGGCCCCGCGTCTAGCGCAGGCAACAGAAACATCGAAGGAGTACACGCAAATGCACGAAGAAGAGTGGGCCCGCAGAGGCGGGCACCGGGGTCGCGGACGCGGCCCCAAGCGCGGTGGCTGGGGTGGCCCGCCGCCGGAAATGATGATGAGGGGCGGCCCGTTCGGCGGCCCGAGGTTCGCACGCGGGCCACGGGTACGTCGGGGCGACGTCCGGGCGGCGGCGCTTTCGCTGCTGGCCGAAGGCCCCCGCAACGGCTACCAGATCATCCAGGAGATCAGCGAGCGCACGGACGGCGTATGGCGCCCGAGTCCCGGGTCCGTCTACCCGGCGCTCCAGCAGCTGGAGGACGAGGGCCTGATCCGCGCCGAGACCAGCGAGAGCGGCCGTAAGGCGTTCAGGCTGACCGACGAGGGCCAGGCCTACGCCGAATCGCACGCCGACGAGCTCAGCGCGTCATGGGACGCGGTGACCGGCAGTGTGGACGACGCGGAAGTCGAACTGCGCGGGCTGATCCGCCAGGTGATCATGGCCGTGACCCAGGTGGGGCAGGCTGGCTCCGCGGCGCAGGTGGAGGAGGCCGGCAAGGTCCTCACCGACACGCGCCGCGCCCTTTACCGGATCCTCGCCGCCGATGACGAGGCCGGAGCGGGCAGCTCCCAGCAGTGACATGCGGACCAGCGCGCCGCTCGGCCCGTACGGGCAGCAGCCGCCGCCGGATCCGCACCGCCGCGGCCCGCACCCGCACCGGGTGCGGACCGCGGCCCGCGGTTTAGCGCCGGGGGGTCGCCCCGGGCAGATACTGCGAGCCACCCCGAAGGACCCGGAGGGTCCGGGCATGGGGCGGCGGGGGGGGGTCCGGGGGGTCGCTCCCCCGGGCAGATACTGCGAGCCACCCGGGAGGACCCGGAGGGTCCGAGCATGGGGCGACGCCGGGTGGCTACGGGGGCAAACCACCCGGCGTCGCATTCATCGGCGTTCCGACGGGGGCCCGGAACGCCGGTAGCGGTGCTCCGACGGGGGACCAGAGCACCGATATGAATGCTACACGGAAACCCCCCGGTACGTGTCAAGACCCAATTACGAGCGCATCTCGGGAGAAGTGCGGAGCCGTGCGGCTTTGTCGCGTGCAGGTCGCGCGTTAACTGTGTGCGGACGGGTCGCCAACGCCGTGATGTCCGGTTCCCGAGCTAGTCTGACTAGGCGGAATGCGCCGTTCCGGCAGGTTTGGCCGATACTCCATGAATCCACGAACGTTGTCAGGCTCGCGTCCCCCGTTGGCGAAAACGACCGCAACGTACGGGATGAAAATCGCGAAAACGGCGGGTATAGCGGCGAGCCACCCGAAGTGGTTGAGGAACAGGAGGATCGTGATACCAAAGCAGATGGCGCGGAAGGACATCATGATGAGGTATCTGCGCTGCCGGTAGGCGATGTCCTCGGACATCGGGCGGCGGGCCTGCGTGACCAACGGAACGTTTCGGTTGCGGTCACGCCCTGCGATCCTCATCCTTCCAAGGTATCCCTGCCCCGCGCGAACACGCACCCGGGTCCGCAGCGGCCGCTGCGCTCTGAGCGAAGCCCCCGGCGCTTGATGCTGGAGCATGCTGAAGGCCAGTCACGGCCCGCTGGGAACCGGTCCCGGCCCGGGCCAGGCCACGCCAGGGATCCGGCGTCGGTCCGGTCCTCGGTACTAGCTGGCCTGGCTCACCGAGGACATGTTGAAGCCCTCGACCCGTACCGGCGGCATCGCCACGCGGCTGAAGTAGTCGCCCCACTCGCGCGGCAGCGCGGCGACGGACGCGCCCACCTCGGCCAGCCGGGTCAGCATCCCGACCGGGCTCTCGTTGAACCGGAAGTTGTTCACCGCCCCGGTGACCTCGCCGTTCTCCACCAGGTAGACCCCGTCCCGGGTTAGCCCGGTGAGCAGCAGCGTCTGCGGGTCGACCTCCCGGATGTACCACAGGCAGGTGAGCAGCAGGCCCCGCTCGGTACGCGCGATCATCTCCGCCATGCTGGGCGCGCCGGGGGCGTCAATCTCGAAGATCAGGTTGTCGATCGCGGGCGTCACCGGCAGGCCGGACAGCCGGGCCGAATACCGGGTCTGCGTGAGCGCGGCCAGCTCGCCCCGCCGGATCCATTCCGTCGGGCCTAGCGGCAGGCCGTTGTCGAACACCGAGGAGTCGCGGCCGGAGGCGTGCGCCACGACGAACGGCGTGCAGGCGAGCCCGGGCAGCCACGGGTCGCTGCGCAGCGTCACAGGCATGCCGGTGAGTGACTCCCCGACGCGGGTGCCGCCGCCGGGCTTGCTGAACACGGTCCGCCCGTCCAGCGCGTCCTTGGCCCCCGCCGACCAGTACAGGTAGGTGAGCAGGTCCGCGGTGGCCGTGGGCGGCAGTAGCGTCTCATACCGCCCGGCCGGCAGGTCGACCCGCCGCCGCGCCCACTCCAGCCGCTCGGCCAGGCCGCGGTCCAGGGCGGCCACGTCCACGTCGGCGAAGTCCCGGGTCGCCTCGCCCGCCCATGCCGACCGGGTGAGGTCATCCGACTTCGCGTTCAGTTCAACCTTGCCCGTCGGCTGGTCGTGCCGCAGCCGCAGGCCGGTGGAGGTGCCGAGGAACGTCGACGTGAGGTCGTGCTCGGCGTACCCGTACAGCTTCCGCCCGCTGGAGCTGGCCTCGCGGAGCGTGTCGCCGAGCTGCCCGGCGAACCCCTCCAGCACGCCGATCCCGGTGCTCTCCGCCGGATCGTCCCACCCCGGGCGCCCGGACACAATGCTCCCGAACGGACCTGAGCTCGGGTCGACCAGCGGGCTCGCGTCCTCCGCGAGGGAGCCCTCGGCGGCCTCCTTCTCGGCCGCGCGCACGATGGCTTCCACCTCGTCGCCGTGAACCCCGGACCGGGACACCACACCGACCGCGGCCCCGGCCCCGCGCCAGTCGATCGCGATCACGGTCAGCCGGCGCGGAGCGGGCCACCCCGTTCGTGGTGAGCGTGTTCCCGGCCCAGCGCAGGTTGGCCGTGGAGTTCTCGTCGGCGATGACTACGCAGTCGCCGCAGGTCGCCAGCGAAAGGGCCTGCTCGACCATGTCCTGCGGTCGCTGGTTCACGCCGCCTCCTCCACCGTGTTGAGTATCCGGATGCCGCGCAGGAGGACCGACGGAGTGCCGTGGCTGACCGGGGCCACCTGTCCGGGCTGGCCCTTGCCGCAGTTGAACGCGCCGCCCAGCACGTACGTCTGCGGGCCGCCGACGGCCTCCATGGCGTTCCAGAAGTCGGTGGTGGTCGCCTGGTAGGCAACGTCCCGGAGCTGGCCCGCCAGCCGCCCACCGGTGATCTTGTAGAACCGCTGCCCGGTGAACTGGAAGTTGTACCGCTGCATGTCGATCGACCAGCTCTTGTCGCCGGCGATGAAGATCCCGTCCTCGACCCCGGCGATCAGCTCGCTGGTGGACGGGCCGCCCTCGGCGGGCTGCAGGGACACGTTGGCCATCCGCTGCAGCGGCATGTGCCCCGGCGAATCGGCGAAGGCGCAGCCGTTGGACCGGCCGAGGCCGCGCAGCGCGGCCATCCGGCGATCGAGCTGGTACCCGGACAGCACGCCGTCGGTGATCAGGTCCCACGACTGGCCGGCCACGCCCTCGTCGTCGTAGCCGACCGTGGCCAGGCCGTGCTCGGCGGTCCGGTCCCCGGTGACGTGCATGCGCGGCGACCCGTACTGCAACGTGCCGAGCTTGTCCGGCGTGGCGAACGAGGTTCCCGCGTAGGCCGCTTCGTAGCCGAGCGCCCGGTCCAGCTCGGTGGCGTGCCCGATCGACTCGTGGATGGTGAGCCAGAGGTTGGACGGGTCGATCACCAGGTCATAGCGGCCCGGCCGGACCGTCGGCGCGGCCAGCTTCTCCGCCAGCAGGGCCGGGATCTGCTCGAGCTCGGCCTGGAAGTCCCAGCCAGTCCCGTTCAGATACTCATAGCCCCGCCCCACCGGGGGCGCCAGCGTGCGCATGGTCTCGAAGCGGCCATCCTTCTCCACCGCCACGGCGGTCAGCGTGGGGTGCAGCCGCACCCGCTGCTGCGTCGCGGTCGTGGCGCCGTCGGCGTAGAACTTGCACTCCTTGATCTGCAGCAGGTGCGCGTCCACGTGGTCGACGCCGTCGCGGGTCAGCAGGCGCTTGCTCCAGTCCGCCAGCAGCGCCGTCTTGTCGGCCGCGCTGACGTCGAACGGGTCGATCTCGTAGGCCGATACCCAGGTGACGTCGCCGTGGGCAGGTTCGGGCGCCAGCTCGATCCGTTCGGTATTCATGGCCGCCGAAACCTTGGCCACCTCGACGGCTTCGCGGGCCGCCTGGGCCGCGGCGTCGGGGGTGAGGTCGACGGCCGAGGCGAACCCCCAGGTGCCGTCGACCACGACGCGCACGGCCAGGCCGATATCGCCGGCGTCGAAGAGCGTCTCCAGGTTGCCGTCCGACAGCCCGATCGTCTGCGCTGCGGATCTGCTCGGCGCGGAAGTCCGCGTGCCCGGCCCCCAGGTCGGTCGCCTGCTGCATCGCGGCGTCGGCCAGCGTCCGCAACGGGAGCGCCGTGAACTGGGGATCTATGTCGTGCTGCCTGCCGTGAGTCACGCCAGCAACCTACTACCGCGGCGCCGTCTGGCCCTGGCCGGCCCGAAAGCGTTCCCGGGCGGCGGACCAGGTGCGGGCGGGATCACGGCGGGACCGGTACGCTCACCACGATTGTCCGCACGCTCGAAGTGGAGGTGGACGGCAGATGGGACGCTCGGTCCTGGTGACGGGGGGCAACCGGGGGATAGGGCTGGCGATCGCGCAGCGGCTGGCCGAGGACGGTGAGAGCGTCACGGTCACCTCACGGTCCGGGGAGCCCGTCGAGGGGCTGGCCGTGGTGCCCTGTGACGTACGGGACACCGCGTCGGTGGACGCCGCCTTCAAGAAGGTCGAGGCCGAGCAGGGGCCGGTCGAGGTGCTGGTGGCCAACGCCGGCATCACCCACGACCAGCTCCTGGCGCTGATGAGTGAGGACGATTTCACCAGCGTGCTGGACACCAACCTGACCGGCGCCTACCGGGTCGCCAAGCGGGCGGTCCGCGGCATGGTCCGCGCCCGGCGGGGCCGCCTCATCTTCATCTCCTCCGTGGTGGGGCTGTACGGCTCGGCGGGTCAGGCCAACTACGCGGCGTCCAAGGCCGGCCTGGTCGGCTTCGCCCGCTCGCTGGCCCGGGAGCTGGGCTCGCGCGGCATCACCGCCAACGTGGTCGCCCCCGGCTTCGTGGAAAGCGACATGACCGCGGCGCTGTCGGAGGACCGGAAGTCGACCATCCTGGGGGCGGTCCCGCTGGGCCGCTACGCCGCCCCGCACGAGGTCGCCGGGGTGGTGTCGTTCCTGGCCGGGGACGACGCGGCCTACATCACCGGCGCGGTCGTCCCGGTGGACGGCGGCCTCGGCATGGGACACTGACCGGCATGGGAATCCTGGCGGGCAAGCGCATTCTGGTCACCGGCGTGCTGACCGACTCCTCGATCGCCTTCCACGTGGCCAAGCTCGCGCAGCAGGAGGGCGCGACCGTCGTGCTGACCGGGTTCGGGCGGCTGAGCCTGGTCGAGCGGATCGCCAAGCGGCTGCCGGATCCGCCGCCGGTCCTGGAACTCGACGTGACCGACGCCGAGTCATCTCGACTCGCTGGCCGACCGGCTCTCGCGAGCACGTCGACCGGCTCGACGGGGTGGTGCACGCCATCGCGTTCGCGCCGCAGGACGCCCTGGGCGGCAACTTCCTCAACACCGCCTGGGAGGACGTGGCGACCGCCGTACAGGTCTCGGCGTTCTCGCTGAAGTCGCTGGCCATGGCCGCGCTGCCGCTGATGAACGGACGGCGGCTCGATCGTCGGCCTCGACTTCGACGCGAGCGTCGCCTGGCCCGGCTACGACTGGATGGGCGTGGCCAAGGCCGGCCTGGAGTCGTGCTCCCGCTACCTGGCCCGCGACCTGGGCGAGCAGGGCATCCGGGTGAACCTGGTCGTCCGCGGGGCCGCTGCGCACGATGGCGGCCAAGTGCATCCCCGGCTTCGACCGGTTCGAGGAGCTGTGGGGCGAGCGGGCGCCGCTCGGCTGGGACATCACCGACCCGGAGCCCGCGGCCCGCGCGTGCGTCGCGCTGCTGTCCGACTGGTTCCCCGCGACGACCGGGGAGATCGTCCACGTCGACGGCGGCGCCCACGCCATGGGCGGCGAGCCTCGATCCTCCGCGCTGGCTCTGCGCGTCGGCCCGAGCCGCGCGTTAAGCACGGCACCCGGAACCGCGCAATGGTCTCACCCGGTCGGACAGTCCGCGGAAGCAATGCGTCAGGGGGGACCTTCCTCCGAGCGAGTCGCCACCGCTGCCATCCTGCTTTTGGAGGCCGCCCACCCGCAGCGGTCACGCCCGCACGCGGGCCTCGGCACAATCGCTGATTTCGAGGCCCAGCTGGACAAACTATCAACGGCCCCCGCCTCGACGCCTTCCGCGATCACATCTGCCGGATCGGTACCCTCACCGTCCGATGTCCTCGGTGTTGCCATCGCGCTCTCGAGCTATCCGACCGAGCACACTCATGACCGCGACCAGCACATTATGAATACAGCCCTCAGCAGGTCCCTGTGAGCGAGCCGTAGCCGAGGTTCTGGAGCGTCAGCCGGAGCAGGTTCCTGTGAGCGAGCCGGCGCAGGTTCCTGTGAGCGAGCCGGAGCAGGTATCCTGCGAGCGAGCCGGAGCAGGTATCGCTGTGAGCGAGCCGGAGCAGGTTCCTGTGAGCGAGCCGGAGCAGGTTCCTGTGAGCGAGCCGGAGCAGGTTCCTGTGAGCGAGCCGGAGCAGGTTCCTGTGAGCGAGCCGGAGCAGGTCCCTGCGGTGCTCACGGACGTGGCCCGCGGCCCCTGGCACTTGTCCTGGCGGTTCAGCTCTCCCGCGATTAATTGGCGACGGTCTGAGGCGTTATGCGGCGCGTTCATCGCCCTGGCCGCTGGCCGCGCCGAGTCCTGGTTCCGCACCTCAACCCACGCCTGAAAGGTCAGGCACGGTCCGGCCCCCTGGGGCCTGCAACGGAATTCTTCCCGGGGGCGCAGCGGAGGATGCCCTAAACGCCGGGGGGGGTGGCCGTGCCCGGTGCTGACCCGTGCCGGGCCCCTTAGCTGTCTGTGAGCAGGGCGGCCAGCCTGGTTTCGCGGGGGCGCTCGCCGATGGTGCGGACGGCGCGGGCGAGGGCGGGGCCAGCGCCGTGGACGACGGACAGGTGCTGCTGGGCACGGGTCAGGGCGGTGTAGACGAGCGGGCGGGACAGCATCCCGGACGCCTCGGCGGGGAAGACCGCGACCACCGCCGGCCACTCCGAGCCCTGGGCCCGGTGAACGGTGAGCGCCCAGCCGTGCCGGAGGTCCCCGAGGAGCTTGAACGGCACCGTGACCGGCAGGCCGCTGAACGACACGGTGAGGCCCTCGCCGTCAGTGCTGGTGACCGTGCCGACCTCGCCGTTGGCGAACCCCTCGTCGGCGTGGTTGGCGATCGCCACCACCCGGTCGCCCGGGTCGAAGCCCCGGTGCGCGCCGGGCCCGGGATTGAGCCTGGCCTTCAGCGCCCGGTTCAGCTCGACCGTCCCGGCCGGCCCCTTGTGCACCGGCGTCACCACCTGAACCTCCTCGGCCGCGATGCCCAGCGCCCGCGGGATGGAGTCCGTGACGAGCTGGACCACGCGGTGCGCGGCCTCCGCGCTGCCGCGCGCGGTCACGATCACGACCTCCCGCTCGGGTGAGTCCACCGCGGGCAGGTCGCCGCCCCGGACCGCGGTGGCCAGCTTGGCGATGGTCCCGCCGTCGCGCTGCCGGTACAGGGTGGTCAGCTCGGTGACCGGGACGGCGCCGGAGTCGATGATGTCGGCCAGTACCCGGCCGGGCCCGATCGATGGCAGCTGCGCCGGGTCGCCGACCAGCAGCAGCCGGGTGCCGTCCGCGCAGGCCTCGACGAGCGCCGCGGCCAGCTCCACGTCGAGCATCGAGCTCTCGTCGACGACCACGAGGTCCGCGTCCAGCGGCCATTCCTCGCCCCGGGCGAAGACCCAGCTGCCCTCGCGGCCGCCGGGCTCGCTCCCGGCCACGCCGGGCCCGCCCGGCGACGGTGTCCCCGGGAACCCCCCGCCGTCGGCGCCGCTGCCGCCCGGGCCAGGGGAGCCGGCGTCCGCGAGCAGGCCGTCCGCGGCGCCGGCCGCGCCGGAGCGGGACATGCCCCGGCCCTGTGCGCCCAGTAGCCGGTGCAGTGTGGTGGCGGGTGCGCCCGCGAGTTCCTCCAGCCGTTTGGCGGCCCGGCCGGTGGGCGCGGCCAGTGCCACCCGCAGCCCCCGCTCGGCGGCGAGCGAGACGACGGCCGCGACCGTCCGGCTCTTGCCGGTGCCCGGGCCGCCGGTCAGCACGGAGACGCCGTGGTCGGCGACCGCCTCCACGGCCGCGCGCTGGCGGTCATCAAGTTCGGCGTCGCCAGGCCGGGCGGCCCGGGCGGCCCGGGCGTGCCCGCTGACCTCGCCGGAGTCCCCGGCGTGCCCGCTGACCTCGCCGGAGTCCCCGGCGCTGGCCACGTCGACCGGCTCGGCGGTCGCGGCGAGGCGCTGGAGCCCTTCGGCCACGGACTCCTCGGCGATGGCGTACGGGGTCAGCGCGAGCAGCGTCCCGTGTCCCGGGCCCAGGTCACCGTCGTCCACGTCCGCGCCTGCCGCGCTCACGCTGGAGGCATTCGCGCCTGCGGCGCCCACGTCCGCGCCCGCCGCGCTCACGCTGGAGGCGTCCGCGCCTGCGGCGCCCACGTCCGCGCCTGCGGCGCCCACGTCCGCGCCTGCCGCGCTCACGCTGGAGGCGCCCGCGCCTGCGGCGCCCACGTCGGCGGCGGCGGTCGCCCCCGCCGCCCCGAACTCCGCAGTCCGGAACTCCCCGGGCCCGAACTTCCCGGCGCCGTCCCCGTCCCCGGGGTCTGGCCCGGCGCCGAACACCTCGAAGGGCAGCACCGCGCCGTCATCGATCGCCGCAAGGACCGCGTTCCCGGGATCATCGACACCGAACGTGCCCAGCGCGGTGATCACCGCGTCTGCGGGCACCGCCGTGTGCCCGTCCCGGGACGCCTTGACCAGCAAGTGCACGACGAGGGCCCGGCCGCGCCGCGGGTCCTGCCGGTCCGCCTGGCCCGCCAGCAGTCTGCGGGCGAACCAGTCGGCCTGATCGGGCCGGATCTGCGGGAGCAGCAGCAGCTTCCACGGATCGTCGCGCAGCTGCCGGGCGGCGGACGGGCCGAGCAGCGCGACCGCGGAGCCCGCGAAGCGCGCCGGGACCCGGCACTGGATCAGCAGCTCGGCCGTTTCGTAGGCCGGGCGCACCCGGGTGAAGGACGCGGCCAGCCTTGCGGCCCGTTTCGGCCCGATGCCCTCCACCAGCTCCAGGCGGCCGGCGGTGACGTCCGCGGGGCTGGTGATCCCGGCCGCGCGCAGCTTCTCCACCATGGCGCGGCCGACGCCGGGCCACAGCCCGGCGAGGCAGAACTCGCCGAACAGCCCGGCGGTTGCTTCGTCACTCATGGTGGACATCCCGGCCAGCGTAGCCCAGCCCCACGACGTTCTCACCGACCTCCGAGCGGGACGCAGCCGCCGCGTCAATCGGGCGCTCTGCTTGCCCATGCGGGGATCCCGCACGGATACTCCTGTTATGGGAGGCTCATCGCCGGAGGCGCCCACCACCCCGGACGTCATTCTCCGCGCTTCCGATGAGGAGCGCGACGAGGCGGTCAGCGAGCTGGGCGAGCGCTTCGCGGAGGGGCGGCTCTCCCACGACACGTTCATGCACCGAATGGACGAGGCGCTCGGGGCCCGGGACCGCCGGCAGCTGGACGGCCTGTTCACCGACCTGCCGCGCCGCCGCTCCGGCCTGGGGGCCCTGTCCAGCCTGCGCGCCTCGATCAGGGAGCGCGCCCGGCGCGGGCGTGAAATGCTGGCCGCGGAGATCGAGACGCTGTCGGGAGCGGCCCGGGAGGGCTCCGGGGCCCGCCCCGGTTCCCGCCCCGGTTCCCGGCCCAGGACCGCCCGCGTCCCGGCCGCCCTGTCCTTCCCCCGCCCGGCCCCGGGCATCCGGTACACGATCGGCCGGGACAGCGCGTGTGACCTGCTGATCGAGGACCTGTCCGTGTCCAGGTCGCACGCCCGGCTGGAGCACGCGGCGGGCCGCTGGCTCCTCACTGACCTCGGCTCCACCAACGGCACCAGGCTGAACGGATGGCGGGTCCGTGACCCCGTGCTGGTGCAGGCCGGGGACCGGCTGGCGTTCGGGTCGGCGGTGTTCGTGATCTGCGCTGATCAGCGTGACGCCGGTGCCCCCTGGCCGGATCTAGCTGGTCCCGGGTCCGGCTAAAGTCAGACTCGTGACGACCGTCTTGCTGGTGCGCCATGGCCTGACCGCGGCGACCGGCCACACGCTGTCGGGATGGACGCCGGGCATACCGCTGGACGACCGCGGCCGCGCGCAGGCCCGCGCGATCGGCACCCGGCTGGCGTGGCTGCCGCTCGACGCGATCGTCACGAGCCCGCTGGACCGCTGCCGCCAGACCGCCGAGGCGGTCGCCGCCGCCCGGGACGGCCGCGGCCCGGAGATTCGCCAGGACGAGCGGCTCGGCGAGTGCCGCTACGGCGACTGGACCGGCAAGCCGCTGCGGAAGCTGGTTAAGGAGCCGCTGTGGCGGGTCGTCCAGGCCCACCCGAGCGCCGTCCGCTTCCCCGGCCCCGACGGGGAGTCCATGATGGACACCCAGCACCGCGCGGTCGCCGCCGTCCGGGAGTGGAACGCCACCCTGGGCCCCGGCGCGACCTACCTGATCTGCTCGCACGGAGACGTGATCAAGGGCATCATCGCCGACTGCCTCGGACTGCACCTCGACCTCAGCCAGCGAATCCAGGCTGACCCCTGCTCGCTGACCGTCATCCGCTACACGCCGCTGCGGCCCTTCCTGCTGCGGATGAACGACACCGGCGGCGGCATCGAGGACCTGATGCCGCGGACCCCCGGTGAACGGGATTCGGAAAACGCGGGCAGAGAACGCGGGCAGGAACGCGGGCAAGAACGCGGACGGGAATGGCCTACGCGATGAGAGTGACGCCGTGGTGGGCGGCGGAGCCGGGGCCAATCCGGGCAACATTCCGTCAGAAGCCCAGACCGGGACAGGGACCGGGGCAAGGACCGGGGCAAGGACCGGGGCACCTGCCGTTCGCGAACCGTCAGCGGACGCGCGAGGATAGGAGGATGCCGGTCTACATGTATGACCCGCCGGAGAGGTTCGTGGCCGGGTCCGTCGGGCAGCCGGGGGACCGGACGTTCTACCTCCAGGCCACCTCCCGCGGTCGTGTTACGAGTGTCTCGCTGGAGAAATTCCAGGTCAGCTTGCTTGCGGAACGTCTCGACGAGCTACTCGACGAGGTGCTGCGGCGCGGCGCCTCCCCGGAGGTCCCAGCGGCACCGTCGACCGGCCTGGACGATGACGCGCCCCTTGACATGCCGGTGACGGAGGATTTCCGGGTCGGAGCGATCGCCCTGGCCTGGGACGGGGACGACGGCCGGGTCGTCATAGAGGCTCAGGAGGCGACGGAGGAGCCGGTTGAGCCGCTGGCGGAAGAGGTCCCGGCCGACGGGCCAGGCGTGCTGAGGGTGCGGATCACCCCCCGCGCGGCCCGGGCGTTCGCCCAGCGCGCGCTGCGGATCGTGGCCGCTGGCCGGCCGCCGTGCCCGCTGTGCGGGCTTCCGCTGAGCGCCGATGGGCACATCTGCCCACGGCAGAACGGGCACCGCGCCGGTGCTTGACGGGTTCGCGAGTCCGCCACGGCGCCGGCCGACCGGCGCCGGCCGGCGCGCGGGCGCCAAGCGCCGCGACCGGGCCGCAGCGCCCGGGGCAGACGGCAACGGTTCCGGTCCGGGATCAGTACCCGGGGACGAGGCGGCCCTGCAGCTGCTGGAGCAGGGCAGCCTGGAGATCCTGGGCCGGCTGGTCGAGGCGTCCAACCAGACCTGGTACTGCGCGGTCAGCTCGGGTGACTACCAGGCCGCGTGCGTCTACAAGCCGGTCACGGGGGAGCGCCCGCTATGGGACTTCCCGACCGGGACGCTGGCCGGGCGGGAGGTCGCCGCGTACGTCGTCTCCCGCGCGGCGAGCTGGGACGTGGTGCCGCCGACGGTGATGCGCGACGGGCCCTACGGCCCGGGCATGTGCCAGCTGTGGATCGACATCGACCCGCAGGTGGACCTGATCGAGCTCGCGCGCCGCGGCGACCACACCGGCCTGCGTGACCTGGCGGTTTTCGATGCGGTCGTGAACAACGCCGACCGGAAGATCGGGCACTTGCTGCCGGCAGGCGGCGGCCATCTGTTCGGCTGCGATCACGGCGTCTGCTTCGCCGAGGACTATAAGCTGCGCACGGTGCTGTGGCAGTGGCGCGGCAAGAGCCTGCCCCAGCGGGCGGTGGAGGCCCTGCGGCGGCTGTACGCGCTGCTGGAAAGCGGCGAGCTGGCCGGCGAGCTGTCCCAGTGGCTCAGCCCCGGGGAACTGGCGGCCATGAGCGTCCGGGTGGAACAGCTGCTCAAGCACCGCGTGCATCCCTACCCGCCGGAGGGCTGGCCCGCCATTCCCTGGCCGCCCTACTGACGTCCGGTCGGAACCATGATGCCGAACCGGCACGCCGCGAAGCCCGCCTGGCGCCAGAGCTAACCCCGGCGCCAGCGGCTCAGATGCCGCCGGGTTCCCCAGGCCGCCCGCGCCGCCTGAGGTACCGCTCAAACTCGCGCGCGATAGCGTCCCCGCTGGCCTGCGGCAGGTCGGTGGCGTCCTTCGCCTCCTCGAGCGTGCGGACGTACTCGGCGACCTCTGAATCCTGCTGCGCGAGCTCGTCGACACCGCGCTCCCAGGCCCGGGCCTCCTCGGCCAGGTCGGCCAGCGGCAGGGAAGCGTCCAGGATGTCCTCCACGCCCCGCAGCAGGGCCAGCGTGGCCTTGGGGTTCGGCGGCGTGGCCACGTAGTGCGGCACCGATGCCCACAGCGACACGGCCGGGATGCCCGCCCCGGCCAGCGCGTGCTGGACCACGCCCAGGATGCCCGTCGGTCCCTTGTAGTCGGAGAACGGCGCGGTCACGGTGGCCGACAGCTTGGGGTCGGACGCGCCCACGGAGACCGGTACCGGCCGGGTGTGCGGCGCGTCGGCCAGCAGCGCGCCGAGCAGGATGACCGATTCGACCCTCAGATCGATGAGGCCCTGGACCAGTTCACTGGTGAACGTGCGCCAGCGCATGTTCGGCTCGATCCCGTGCACCAGAACGATGTCCTTGTCCAGGCCCGTTCCGGTGGCCGCGCTCTCGCGTTCCTCGCCGTCTACCGCGCCCGCGGCATCCGTCCCGTCGCCGGCGGCCGCGGCCGGGCCGGGTGCGGCGCCCGCGCGCGCCACCGACAGTCGCGTGGTGGGCCAGACGAGCCGCTCGATCCGGCCCTCCGTTATCTCGACGACCGGCCGCGTCACCTGGAAGTCGTAGAAGTCCTCGGGTTCGATGGCGGCGATCGGCTGCGCCTGCCAGGCGATCCCCAGATGGCTGATTACGCCGCTCGCGGCCTCCCCGGCGTCGTTCCAGCCTTCGAAGGCGGCAATCGCGACGGGTGAGGTGAGCTTGCCCAGACGATCGAACTCGATGTCTCTCCCCTCCTCCCTGTACCTGCGCGCCGCGCGGGCCGCGCGCGCCACTCCACCCCGGCCAAGTTTGGCTGTGCCAGCGGCATCGGGCCGGTGACACGGGGCACGACGCGCGCGGTCACCGAGCGCTGCCGTGTGCCCAAGCCTACGTTGTCGGCGGAGCTGCGGGCAGCATCCGCCCCCACCCCAGGACCGTATTGGCCGTGATCGGCATGCGCAACGCGTATCTCCGGTCCGTCCCGGTTGCTCTTGAGTACTATGCAGCAAGCTCCGATCCGTACACTGGGCACGATGAACGCGCCTGAGACAGATGCAGCGAAAAGACACGGGGGCGGCGCACTGCGGTCGGCGCTGGCCAGCCGCGTGCTGGTGGCGGACGGCGCCATGGGCACCATGCTGCAGGCCAGCGACGCCGTGCTGGACGACTTCCAGGGGCACGAGGGCTGCAACGAGGTCCTCAACGTTTCGCGCCCCGACATCGTGCGCTCGGTTCACGACGCGTACCTTTCCGCCGGGGCGGACTGCGTCACGACCAACACGTTCGGCGCCAACTTCGCCAACCTCGGCGAGTACGGCATCGCGGACCGGATCACCGAGCTGTCCGAGGCGGGCGCGCGCATCGCCCGCGAGGCCGTGGACGCGGTGTCCGAGCCCGGCCGGCCGGCGCTGGGTGCTCGGTTCCATGGGGCCAGGGACCAAACTGCCGACGCTGGGGCACGTCACTTTCGCCACCCTCCGTGACGCCTACGAGGAGAACGCGGCTGGCCTGCTCGCGGGCGGCGCCGACGCGCTCATCATCGAGACCTGCCAGGACCTGCTGCAGGCCAAGGCCGCCATCATCGGGGCCAGGCGGGCGATCGCCGCGGCGTCCACCGACGTCATGCTGATCGCGCACGTGACGATCGAGACGACCGGGGCCATGCTGCTCGGCAGCGAGATCGGGGCGGCGCTCACCGCCCTGGAGCCGCTCGGCATCGACGTCATCGGGCTGAACTGCGCCACCGGCCCCGGGGAGATGAGTGAGCACCTGCGCTATCTGGCCGCGCACGCCCGCATCCCGCTGTCCTGCATGCCCAACGCGGGCCTGCCCGAGCTGACGGCCAGCGGGGCCCGTTACCCGCTCACGCCAGCCCAGCTCGCCGACGCGCACGAGCGCTTCACCGGTGAGTTCGGCCTGTCGCTGGTCGGCGGGTGCTGCGGGACCACCCCGGAGCACATCGCCGCGGTCGTCCAGCGGGTCGGCGGCCGCGCCCCCAGCCCGCGCCGCCCGCGCCCCGAGCCCGGCGTCGCCTCGCTGTACGCCCACGTTCCGTTCCAGCAGGACACGACGTTCCTGGCCATCGGCGAGCGGACCAACGCCAACGGGTCGAAGGCGTTCCGTGAGGCCATGGCGGCCGACCGGTACGACGAGTGCGTGGAGATCGCCCGGGCGCAGACCCGGGACGGGGCCCACCTGCTGGACGTGTGCGTCGACTACGTCGGCCGGGACGGCGTGGCGGATATGCGGGAAATCGCCGGGCGCTTCGCCACCGCCGCCACCTTGCCCCTCGTCCTGGACTCCACCGAGCCCCCGGTCATCGAGGCCGGGCTCGAGCTGCTCGGCGGACGCGCGGTGATCAACTCGGTCAACTACGAGGACGGCGACGGGCCCGGGTCGCGGATCGCGTGCGTGATGCCGATGGTGCGCGAGCACGGCGCCGCGGTCATCGCGCTCACCATCGACGAGCAGGGCCAGGCCCGCACGGCGGACTGGAAGGTCGCCGTCGCGACCCGGCTGATCGAGGACCTGACCGGTAACTGGGGCATGCACCGGTCGGACATCATCGTGGACTGCCTCACCTTCCCGATTGCCACCGGCCAGGAGGAAACCCGGCGGGACGCGATCGAGACGATCGAGGCGATCGCCGAGCTCAAGCGGCGCTACCCGGACGTGCAGACGACGCTCGGCGTCTCCAACGTGTCGTTCGGGCTCAAGCCGGCCGCGCGCGCCGTGCTCAACTCGGTGTTCCTGGCCGAATGCGTGCGGGCCGGGCTCGATTCGGCCATCGTGCACGCCTCCCGGATCATGCCGATGGCCCGGATCCCGGACGAGCAGCGGCAGGTCGCCCTCGACCTGGTCTACGACCGGCGCCGCCCGGACTACGACCCACTGGGCCGCTTCCTCGACATGTTCGAGGGCGTGGACATGGCCGCGATCAAGGAGAGCCGGGCGGCCGAGCTGGCCGCGCTGCCGCTGTGGGACCGGCTGAAGCGCCGGATCATCGACGGGGAGCGGAAAGGCCTGGAGGCCGACCTGGACGAGGCCCTGGCCCAGCGGCCCGCGCTGGAGATCGTGAACGACACCCTGCTCGACGGCATGAAGACCGTCGGTGAGCTGTTCGGGTCCGGGCAGATGCAGCTGCCGTTCGTGCTCGCTTCGGCCGAGGTGATGAAGAGCGCCGTCGGGTACCTGGAACCGCATATGGAGCGGACGAACGAGGACGGCAAGGGCAAGATCGTGCTGGCCACGGTCAGGGGCGACGTGCACGACATCGGCAAGAACCTGGTCGACATCATCTTGTCCAACAACGGCTACGACGTGGTGAACATCGGGATCAAGCAGCCGATCTCCGCGATCATCGACGCGGCGGAGGAGTCGGCCGCTGACGCGATCGGCATGTCCGGGCTGCTGGTCAAGTCGACCGTCGTGATGCGGGACAATCTGGCCGAACTGAACTCCCGCGGCCTGGCCGCCCGCTGGCCCATCCTGCTGGGCGGCGCCGCGCTGACCCGCGCCTACGTCGAGCAGGACCTCGGCGCGCTGTTCGACGGCGAGGTCCGGTACGCGCGGGACGCGTTCGAGGGCCTGCGGCTGATGGACGCGGTGATGGCGGTCAAGCGGGGCGAGGCCGGGGCGCAGCTGCCCGAGCGCCGGACCCGGCAGGTACGCCGTCCGCTGCGCTCCCTGCCGGACGGCGCTGTTTCCCCGAACGGCGAGGGGACCGCCCGCTCGGACGTGGCCGAGCTGGCCGAGGTGCCCGACCCGCCATTCTGGGGCACGCGGGTCATCAAGGGCGTTCCGCTCGCCGAGTACGCCGCCTACCTGGACGAGCGGGCCACCTTCATGGGGCAGTGGGGCCTCAAGCCGTCCCGCCGCGACGGCGGGGTGACGTACGAGGAACTGGTGGAGGAGCACGGCCGGCCGAGGCTGCGGATGTGGCTGGAACGCGCCCGGGCTGAGGGCCTGCTCGAGGCGGCCGTGGTGTACGGCTACTTCCGCTGCGTCAGCGAGGGCAATGACCTGATCGTGCTGGACGACGACGGGAAGGAACGCGAGCGTTTCACGTTCCCGCGGCAGCGGCGGGACCGGCGGCTGTGCCTGGCCGACTTCTTCGCCTCCCGCGCATCCGGCCGGACCGACGTCGTGGCGTTCCAGCTCGCCACCATGGGATCGCGGGTCAGCGAGGCCACCGGCGAGCTGTTCGCGAAGAACTCCTACCGTGACTACCTCGAGCTGCACGGCCTGTCCGTGCAGCTCACCGAGGCGCTTGCCGAGTACTGGCACGCCCGCATCCGGAGCGAGCTGGGCTTCGGCGCGCAGGACTCGGCCAACATCGAGGACTTCTTCCGGCTGGGCTACCGGGGCGCGCGGTACTCGTTCGGCTACCCGGCCTGCCCGGACCTGGCCGACCGCGCCAAGGTCGCCCGGCTGCTGCGGCCCGCCGACATCGGGGTGGAGCTGACCGAAGAGATGCAGCTCGTTCCCGAGCAGTCCACCGACGCGCTCGTGGTTCATCACCCCGAGGCGAAATACTTCAGCACATGACGGACGCCCAGTACACCGTGGTATCCGCCGCGCCCGGTACGGCCACGCCCAACGGCACCATGGGGGACGCGGGCAAGGACGCGGCCGACGACGACGAGGACATGGGACCGCAGGCCGTCCTGTTCGACATGGACGGGCTGCTCGTCGATTCCGAACCGCTCTGGTTCCAGGTCGAGACGGACGTGATGACCCGGCTCGGCGGCACCTGGACCGAGGCCGATCAGCAGGAACTGCTCGGCAGCTCACTGCCCAACTCCGTTCGCTACTTCCTGGATCGGGCCAACGCGCCCGCCGATCCGGCCCAGATCGCGGAGTGGATGATCGGCGGGATCGTGGCCAAGGTCCGTGAGCGGGGGGTCACGATCATGCCGGGCGCCGCCGAACTGGTGGCCGAGGTCGAGGCGGCGGGCCTGCCCTCCGCGCTGGTCACTTCCTCCCAGCGCCGGGTCGTGGACGCCGTGCTGGCCCGGACCGGCCTGCGCTTTCCCGTGGTGGTCTGCGCGAACGACGTGACCCACGGCAAGCCCGACCCCGAATCCTACCTGCTCGCCGCGAAGCGGCTGGGCGCTGAACCAGGCCGGTGCCTCGTCCTGGAGGACTCCATCATCGGCGTCACCGCGGCCGAGGCCGCCGGGTGCCAGGTGGTCGCCGTGCCTGCCCTGCGTCCTATCGAGCCGCGGCCCGGCCGGCGGGTGGTACGTTCCCTGCGCGGCATCAGCATCAGCTGGCTCCGGACGAACTGGGCCGGCCGCCCGGACTTACCGCATCGCCCGGTGCGGCCCGGTCTTACCGGGCCCACGGTCTTACCGGGCAGTATTACTAGGCAGTGTCACTGGGCGCTGCCACTGGCCGTCTTCGCCACGCTCGGCTCACCGGCGTCCGCCTCCGGCTCACGCAGCGGGAAGTGGCACGCGGCCAGATGCCCCTTCGCGGTGAACGGCCGCAGCGGCGGCTCCTGCTCGGCGCACAGATCCTGAGCGAACGGGCACCGCGTGCGGAACCGGCAGCCGGAGGGCGGGGCCACGGCCGACGGGAGCTCGCCCATCACGCCCTGGCTCTCCTTGGCCCGCTCCAGCAGGGGATCCGCGACCGGAACCGTGTCGATGAGGCCCTTCGTGTACGGGTGGACGGGGCCGAAGTACACGTCGTCGGCCGGGCCGACCTCGACCAGCTTGCCCAGGTACATGACCCCGATGGTGTCCGAGAGGTACCGGACCACCGAGAGGTCGTGGGAGATGAACAGGTAGGTCAGGCCGTTGTCCTGCTGCAGGTCCAGCATCAGGTTCAGGATCTGCGCCTGGATGGACACGTCCAGCGCCGACACCGGCTCGTCGGCCACGATCATGCCCGGCCGCAGGATGAGCGCCCGGGCCAGGCCGAGCCGCTGCCGCTGGCCGCCGGAGAATTCGTGCGGATAGCGGTCCAGCGCGGCCTGGGGCAGGCCCACCTCGTCCATGATCGCGGCGACCCGCTTTTCCTGTTCCTTCCGGCTGCCCTGGTGCTGGATCACCAGCGGCTCGCGCAGGATCGTGCTCACCCGCATCCTCGGGTCCATGGACGCGTAGGAATCCTGGAACATGAGCTGGATCTTGCCGCTGTTCCGCCGGCGGCCCCGCGTGCTGAGCTTGGTCAGGTCCTGGCCCTCGAAGAGGATCGAGCCGGAGTTCGCGTTCTCCAGGCCCACGATGAGACGGCCGATGGTGGTCTTGCCGCAGCCGGACTCACCCACCATGCCGAACGTCTTGCCCCGCGGCACCTCGAAGCTGACGTCGGCCACCGCGCTGACGCTGCCGACCCGGCGCTGCATGATGGCGCCCGCAGTGACCGGGAACTCCTTGACCAGATGCTCGACTCTCAGCAGCGTCCCGTCGGCTGCCGCGCCGTTCACCGAAGGCGCGGAAGCGAGGACCGGGATGGTTCCCCCGGCCGCCTCGGCTTCCGCCTCCGCCTCGGCGGCCGCCACGGTGGGCGCGTCCGCGCCCTCGGCGGGCGCGTCGAGGGCGGCCTTGCCCACCGGGAAGAAGCAGCGGTACTTGTGCAGCGGGACGTCGCCCTTCAGATCGGGCTCCGTTTCCCGGCACGGGTCCTGCACGTACCGGCACCGCGCCGCGAACCGGCAGCCCTGCGGCGGGTTGGTCAGGTCCGGCGGCTGGCCCGGAATGTTGTACAGCCGCTTGGCGACGCCGGCGGGCTCCACGATCTTGTCCGGCAGCGCCTCGAACAGGGCCTCCGTGTAGGGGTGCCGGGGGTTGGCGAACAGGGTTTCCGTGTCCGTCGTCTCGACGACCCGGCCGGCGTACATGACCGCTACCCGGTCGGCGCGACCGGCGATGACCCCGAGGTCGTGGGTGACCAGGATCACCGCCATGCCGAGCCGCTGGCGGAGGTTGTCGAGCAGCTCGAGGATCTGCTTCTGGATGGTGACGTCGAGGGCGGTGGTCGGCTCGTCGGCGATCAGCAGCTTCGGCTCACAGGCCAGCGCCATGGCGATCATGACCCGCTGGCGCATGCCGCCGGAGAGCTGGTGCGGGAAGTTCCCGATCCGCTCGGCCGGTTTGGGCATGCCGACCAGGCCGAGCACCTCGACCGCGCGCTCCAGGCCGACCTGCTTGTCGGCCCCCCGGTGCAGCCGGACGCTCTCCGCGATCTGGTCACCGATCGTCATGGTCGGATTCAGCGACGTCATCGGGTCCTGGAAGATCATGCCCACCAGATTGCCGCGGACCTCCTGCATCGCCTCGTCGTCGAAATGCGTGATGTCCTGGCCGTCGAGGACGATGCTGCCGCCGGTGATGTGGCCGCCGTTGGGCAGCAGCCGCATCACGGACAGGGCGGTCATCGTCTTGCCGGAGCCGGACTCGCCGACGATGCCGAGGCATTCGCCCGGGTCGACGGTGAGGTTGACGCCACCGATGGCGTGCACGGTCGACCTGCGGAGCCGGATCTCGGTGTGCAGGTCCATTATTTCGAGCAGGGGTGCCATGCGTCCTCGTCGTGCGTTATCCGGAGGGGAGCCGGCCGGGTTGGCCGGCTCCGCGTACGTCAGGTGCGGTCAGCGCCGCTGCAGGCGGACCTCGAACGAGTCCCGCAGTGCGTCGCCGATGAAGTTGATGGAGATGACCACCAGGACGATCGCGATACCGGCCGGGTAGATCAGCCACCAGTATCCGTCGTAGGTGTACTGGACGCCGTTGCTGAGCATCCCGCCCCAGTCCGTCTGGGGCGGCGGGACGCCCAGGCCCAGGTAGCTCAGCGCGACCACCAGCAGGATGGCGTCGGCCACCTGGAAGGTGGCGTTCACGATGATGGTGCCGACCGCGTTCGGAGCGATATGCCGGAGCACGGCGCGGGTGCCGCCGCCGCCCATCACCTTCATCGCCTGCACGTAGTCCCGGACCCGCAGCGACAGGGCCTCGCCGCGGATCAGCCGGGATGTGGTCAGCCACGACGTCAGAGCGATGACGATGATCAGCTCCAATTCGCTGGCTGGGTACATCGACACGACGACCAGGGCCAGGAACAGCGTCGGGATGGCCAGCAGCGCGTCCACCAGGCGCATCATCACCGCGTCCACCGCGCCGCCGAGGTAGCCGGCGATGGCTCCCCACAGGGTGCCGACCACGGTGGCCAGGACCGCCGCCGCCAGGCCCACCTCCAGGGACACCCGGCCGCCGACCATCAGCCGGCCGAGTACGTCGTAGCCGCTGGAGTCGGTGCCGAGCGGATGGCCCGCCCCCGGCGCCTGGTTCTCGATGGCGAGGTTGGTGTGGATCTGATCGGTGTGATACAGGAACGGCCCGAGGTAGCAGAACAGCACCATCGCCACGAGGATGACCACGCCCACGATGGCCAGCTTGTTCTCGACGAACACCTCGAGGCCGCGCACGAACATGCTGCGGGACTTGCCGGAGGGAAGTGTCCCCGGCGCGGCATCATCGGGCTCGAACTCGTCGGGAACGATGCCCTTGAGCCCAGGCGCCAGCGGGGTATTGATGCCGGGCGCAAATGGCTCTGACGAGGAGGGCGGCATGGTCATGAGCTCACGTACCTCACACGGGGATCGAGCACCGCGTACGCGATGTCGGCCAGCAGTGACCCGACGACGGTCGCGATCGCGACCACGATCAGGACGCCGAGGAGGGTGGGGTAGTCCTGCTGCTGGGCGGACTGGAAGAACAGGTACCCCATACCCGGGTAGTTGAAAACGGACTCGGTGATCAGCGCGCCCGCCACGATGGCCGGCAGGCTGAGCCCGACCAGCGTCGCGATCGGGATCAGCGAGTTGCGCAGCACGTGCCGGATGAGCACGCGGCGTTCCGAGGCACCCTTGGCCCGGGCGGTGCGCACGTAGTCCTCGGTGATGTTGTCCAGCACCGCCGACCGCATGTACCGGCTGAACAGCGCGAACGTCACCAGGGCCAGGGTGACGACGGGCAGGGTCAGGTCCTTCCAGTCGGTGAAGTCGCTGACCAGGCCGCCCTGCGGGCCCTCGGCGCCGAATAGGTGCATCTGGTCGGCGAACAGCATGATCAGGACGGTTCCGACGAAGAACGTCGGCGCCGCGTAGAACAGGAAGGAAAGCGCGGTGAACGTGTAGTCCGCCGCCTTGTTGCGCCGGACCGCCTGCCACACGCCGATCGGGATGGCGACGGCGAGCGCGATGACGGTGGAGATGCCGACCAGGATGATCGTCTTCGGCAGGTGGCTGCCGAGCAGCGAGGCGACGCTCTGGTTGAGCTTCCACGAGTAGCCGAGGTTGCCCTGGGCCAGGTGCCCCAGCCAGAGGAAGTACTGGTCGAACCACGGCCTGTTGAAGCCGTACTGGGCATCGAACTGGGCGATCACCGCCGGGTTGCGGTAGGCGGTGGGCCCGAGAATGGCGATCGCGACGTTACCGGGGATGGCCCGGAGCAGTCCGAAAGTGATCATCGTGACCAGCAGGATCACGATGACCGCCTGCAGCAGGCGGCGCACGAAAAAAGCTATCAACGCGATCCCCTCTGGCGTGCCGACGGGGGCACCGGGCGAACCCGGCACCCCCGTCCCGCCGCCACGGCGGCGGAGCCGTGCACGTATATCATGATCACTTGGTGAAGTACCAGTTCTCGGGGTTGAGGTAGAGCGTGGTGGGCTGCGGGATGGCGCCGTGCAGGTTGCTGGCGACCTCCGTCAGCTCGTAGACGCCGTTCGGCTGCCACATCTCCGGAAGCTGCGTCTGCAGGAAGTCCTGCCAGTTGTACAGCGGCGTCAGCGAGCTGCTGGTCAGCGTCTGGTTGATCAGGTTGTCGTTCTGGCTGTTGGTGTACCCGGAAGAGTTCGCCGCGGAACCGCTCAGGAACAGCGTCTCACCGGTCGGCGTCGTAGTCGGGCGCGAACGCCCAGCCGCCGCCCCAGTTGACGAAGTCCCAGGCGCACGAGGAGCCGACGACCTTGCAGTTGCCGGCGCCGATCGCGGTGACCTGGTTGAACGGCTTCGGCTGCAGGCTCAGCTTGATGCCGACGCGCGAGGCGTTCGACTTGAGCTGCGTCATCTCGGAATCGATCCAGTCCGTGCCCGTCGCGTACGGCAGGGTGAAGGACAGGCCCTGGCCCTGCTTGACGCCCGCGCCGCACAGGCTCGGGTTGGTGCAGGTGCTGGTCCCGTTCGGCACGACCTTCCAGCCGTGGCTGGACAGCAGCTGCTTGGCCTTGCCGGGGTCGTAGGGGAACGGGTCGCCCTTCTTGCCCTGGGCGGACAGGTACTGGGTCGACGGGTAGCTGCCGACCGGGCCGACCGTCAGGGCGCCGTACCCGCGCAGCGGGCCGGCGATGACCGCCTCCTGGTTCACCAGGTACTCCAGCGCCTGCCGGAAGTACAGCTGCTTGAGGACCGGGCCCTCCGGTGTGGTGGAGTCAATGTTGGGTACGAAGTAGTTGATGCTCCAGGAGTACAGCGGGTCGAGCGTGTACCCCGGCACCGGGTTCGCGCCGACCGTGGCGTTCGCCGGCTTCTTCGGGGCGTCGCTGGTCGGCAGGTAGCCGACGCTCAGCTTCTGGCTGCCGTTGCCCGAGCGCAGCACGTTGTACTCGGCCGCCTCCGTGGTGAACGGCACCTCCTTGAACTCGCTCAGCGTCGCCTTGACCGGGCCGGAGTAGGACTTGTTCGGCACGAACGAGGCGTTGCCGTCCGCGTTGAAGCTCTGCAGCTTGAACGGGCCGTCCACCACGCTCCACAGCGGGGAGCTCGCCCAGCTCGACATGGCCTTGGACTGGCTGTCGAGGTAGGTGAACACTGCCTTGCAGTCGCTCACCGTGTCGGTGCAGTCGCTCGGCCCGGAGGCGGTCCGGTCCCATGCCTTCGGCATCGGGACGATCTGGCTCAGCTCGTTGTAGGTGAACCAGGTCGGCGAGTACGCCTTGTTCATCGTCATGGTGAGCGTCGTCGGGCTGGTCGCCTTGACGTTGGTCACGTTGGTCGGGAACCCGCCGGGCACGAAGGCGCCCCACTCGGTCGAGCCGACCGCCTGCAGCATGTTGATCCAGAACAGGACGTTCTGCGCGGTGACCGCCGTGCCGTTCGACCACTTGTAGTTCTTCAGCGTGATCGTGACCTGCTTGCCGTTGTAGGTGGGCTGCGTCGGCCAGGCTGAGCGAGGGGTTGAGGGTGGGCTGGGTCCCGTTGCCGAACCAGTACAGCGGGCGGAACAGGAAGTACTGCAGGTACGCCGTGTTCGACACGCTGATGTAGGTGCTGCTGGTCATCGGGAAGATGTAGTTCGGCGTCACCGACGGCGGCAGCGCGTACGTGGCGACGCCGCCGGCCACCTTCGTGCCGCCCGACGACGAGCTGCCGCTGCTGCTGCAGGCGCCCGCCATCAGGGCGATCGCCGCGGCGCCGCAGCCCGCGATCATGATCATGCGGGCCCGGCGGCCCCGGCCCGGGCGCCGCCCGCCGGGGGTCGCCTGGTTACCGGCCTGCTTACGGCCGGCGAACCAGAGCCGCCGTGCCCGTTGCTGCTCGGGATGTCCTCCCATGCGGCAAGCTCCTTCTAGTCGTCGGGAGCGGCCGGCCGTTCTGGGGTACGCCGACCTGCTCTGATGCGAGTCGATGTTTTGCGTATCACGATGCGACCGTAACCCCCAAAATGTCATTCGGGATCGGTCCCTGCTCGTGACACCTGCGTATGGTGACACCACCTGCGCAGTGAATATGTTTCAGTACAGCCGATAATCTGTTACGTTTTCGCAGCTGCTGCCCCGGGCATCGCCAGAGAATCTGCCCTGCCCCGCCCTCCCGGGCGCACCATACGTCGTCGGCGAACCCGGTACCCGTCCCGCTGCGGCCGCGGCGGAGCCGCGGCCGCAGCGGAACCGTGCACGTGAATCATGATCACTTGGTGAAGTACCAGTTCTCCGGGGTGATGTTAAGCGTCGGCGCCTGCGGGGTGACGCCGTGCAGGTTGCTGGCGATCTCCGAAAGCTCGTAGACGCCGTTCGGCTGCCACATCTCGGGAACCTGCGTCTGCAGGAAGTCCTGCCAGTTGTACAGCGGCGTCAGCGAGCTGCTGGTCAGCGTCTGGTTGATCAGGTTGTCGTTCTGGCTGTTGGTGTAGCCGGAAGAGTTCGCCGCGGAACCACTCTGGAACAGCGTCTCACCGGTCGGCTCGTAGTCGGGCGAGAAGATCCAGCCGGCGCCCCAGTTGGCGAAGTCCCAGGCACAGGACGCATGCGTGGCGACGCAGCCGCCGCCGCCGATCGCGGTGACCTGGTTGAACGGCTTCGGCTGCAGGCTCAGCTGGATGCCGGCCGCCGACGCGTTCGACTTGAGCTGCGTCATCTCTGACTCTTGCCAGTTGACGCCGGTCGCGTACGGCAGGGTGAAGGACAGGCCCTGGCCCTGCTTGACGCCCGCGCCGCACAGGCCCGGGTTGGTGCAGGTACTGGTCCCGTTCGGGACAACCTTCCAGCCGTGGCTGGACAGCAGCTGCTTGGCCTTGCCGGGGTCGTAGGGGAACGGATCGCCCTTCTTGCCCTGGGCGGACAGGTACGTCGCCGGATCGGAGGGGACCGGGCCGACCGTGACGGTGCCGTACCCGCGCAGCGGGCCGGAGATGACCGCCTCCTGGTCGATCAGGGACGCCAGCGCCTGCCGGAAGTACAGCTGCTTGAGGACGGCGCCCTCCGGCGTGGTGGAGTCAATGTTGGGCACGAAGTAGTTGATGCTCCAGGAGTACAGCGGGTCGAGCGTGTACCCCGGCACCGGGTTCGCGCCGACCGTGGCGTTGGCCGGCTTCTTCGGGGCGTCGCTGGTCGGCAGGTAGCCGACGCTCAGCTGCTGGCTGCCGTTGCCCGAGCGGAGCACGTTGTACTCGGCCGACTCCGTGGTGAACGGCACCTCCTTGAACTCGCTCAGCGTCGCCTTGACCGGGCCGGAGTAGGACTTGTTCGGCAGGAACGAGGCGTTGCCGTCCGCGTTGAAACTCTGCAGCTTCCACGGGCCGTCCACCACGCTCCAGACGGGGGAACTCGCCCAGCTCGACATGGCCTTGGACTGGCTGTCGAGGTAGGTGTAGACGGCCTTGCAGTCCGAGACGGTGTCGGTGCAGTCGCTCGGCCCGGAGGCGGTCCGGTCCCATGCCTTGGGCATCGGGGTGATCTGGCTCAGCTCGTTGTAGGTGAACCAGGTCGGCGAGTACGCCTTGTTCATCGTCATGGTGAGCGTCGTCGGGCTGGTCGCCTTGACGTTGGTCACGTTGGTCGGGAACCCGCCGGGCACGAACGCGCCCCATTCGGTCGAGCCGACCGCCTGCAGCATGTTGATCCAGAACAGGACGTTCTGCGCGGTGACCGCCGTGCCGTTCGACCACTTGTAGTTCTTCAGCGTGATCGTGACCTGCTTGCCGTTGTAGGTGGGCTGGTCGGCCAGGCTGAGGGAGGGGTTGATCGTCGGCTGGGTGCCGTTGCCGAACCAGTACAGCGGGCGGTACAGGAGCTCCTGCAGGTACGAAATGTTCACCACGCTGAAGAAGGTGCTGTTGGAAAAGGGGAAGATGTAGTTCGGCGTCGTCGCCGGCGGGAGAGCATAGGAGGCCGTGCCGCCCGCCACCTTCGTGCCGCCCGACGACGAGCTGCCGCTGCTGCTACAGGCGCCCGCGATCAGGGCGATCGCCGCGGCACCGCAGCCCGCGATCGTGATCATGCGGGCCCGGCGGCCCCGGCCCGGGCGCCGCCCGCCGGGGGTCGCCTGGTTACCGGCCTGCATACGGCCGGTGAACCAGAGCCGTCGTGCCCGTTGCTGGGCGGGATGTCCTCCCATGCGGCAAGCTCCTTCTAGTCGTCGGGAGCGGCCGGCCGTTCTGGGGCACGCCGACCTGCTCTGCTGCGAGTCGATGTCCTACGTATCACGATGCGACCGTAACCCCCAAAACGTCATTCGGGGTCGCTCCCCGTTCGTGACACCTGCGTAATAGTGACACCCCCTGAGCAGCGAATACGTTTCAGTACAGCCGATGTTCTGTTACGTTTTCGCAGCACTCGTCCCCGGGCGCGCCCAGAGAAACTTGCCGCGTCCCGGCATCCCGGCGGACCATCGGTCGCCATGATCAGGCTGGCCGGGAAGATTTCCCGGCCAGCGTACCGACGGCACCCACCACCTTCTCCGCGGGGCTGGCCTCGGGGAAACTCCCCGCGCACCGAAGTTAATCACCGGAAAGCGCCGGGAAGGCAACCGCGGGACAAAGAACGCGGCCGCCCATTGCGCCAGGGGCCAGAGTGAACACGGTCACGCGAGAATTACCGGCCAAGCGCGGCGGCCACCGGCTAAGCGAGGATCACAGCGACCAGCAGCAGGGCCGGGACCACGACAGCCAGCACGCCCGGCCAGTGCCATGTGGAGACCGGGCGCGAGGGCCATTTCGGTCCGTTAGCCGCGTCCGCCCGTTCCCGGCGGGCCCGCTCGGCCAGGGCCCGGGCGATCCGTTCGGTCTCCTTGCGGTGCACGGCGCTGGGCGGATCCGCGGTGGCCGCCGCACCGCCGACGGAGCGGCGGGCCAGGTCGGGGCGGCCGAACGAGGACCGCATCCCCATCTCGGCGGCCCGGCGGGACGACTGAACCGCCCACGCCTGGATGACCCTGGTCCGCTGCACACGTTCCGGGCGCAGTGCCGCTTGCTGATCATTATCAGCGGGCTCCTGCCACGCGCAGTGCACCCGGAGCAGATCGCGCAGGTCCACATTGGTCACGGCCGGCCACGGCACCCGGTGGTCCCGCAGCGGGTTGCGCACCACAATTCCGCCGTCAGTGGCGATGACCCGCGGCCGGAACGCCGCGACGTACATGATCCCGGTGACCAGCAGCAGCGCCGTGGCGGCCGTCACCGAGACACGATCGCGCCCCTGTACCGCGATGTCGATCAGGTTGGCGACCGCGAACGCGAGCCAGACCCACCAGATCAGCTGGGCCAGGCCTGACCGGTAGGTGTCCGGCCGCTCCTGCCTGGCCTCCCCGCCATCGATCCGGCCCTCCGGCGGCCCCCAAGGAGCGCCGACCATGCGGCGCACTAAGTGATCCCGTGCCGGCGCAGGATGTCCTCCACCCCGGCCATATCGTCATCGTCGTCCGGCGCGCCCTTCCCGGCCCGCGCGGGCTTGGTGGCCAGTTCCTTGCGGCCCGGGCCCTTCCCGGCTGCCACGTCGCCGGGGCCACCGCCCGCGCCCGCCCGGTCAGGCTGGTCCTCCACCGCTCCGCGGGCCTTGCGGGCCCGCTTCCGGCGCCGGCCGCCGGCGGAGACCACGAACAGCACCGCGGCCAGCACGGCCACGCCGACCCCCGACCACACCTTCATCGAGAACACGAAAGAGGTGGCAAAGGTGCCGATCGCCGTGCCGATCTTCCAGAACATCTCGATGGAACCGGTGAGGTAGGCGGCGAGCGGCAGCAAAGACCAGGCCGCGCCGCGAAGCCCGGCCTTCAGCCCCCGTCTGCGCATCGCGAACCAGCTTGCGACCAGTCCGATCCCGGTCAGCCCGGCGCAGAGCGGCAGCCAGGCGATCGCGTTGTATGTCGACATCTCTACCTCGACAGCGCTAGCTCGACGCGTACCCGGGTGGGCAGCGGCCCCTTGACCCATGGTGGCACAGCCTCCGGACCGGATGAACCGCCCGGACGGCGCCGCCCCCACGCGCTCCGCCAGCTGCCCGTGGCGGAGCGGCCAGGGTCAGCCGGCGAGTTCCTCGTGACCGGCCGCCCCCTCTCGTCCGCTGGGACGGCCGCTGGCTCGGGCACGCCGCCGGCCGGGAGAACCGGGACGGGCACCGGGGCGGCCACCGGGGCGGGAAGAGGCGGGGGGGTGCCGCCGAACTCGGGACACAGTGCTTTATGCGCGCACCATTCACATAGCCGGCCCGGCCGCGGCCGCCAGTCGCCGATATCGGTGGCCCGCTCGATGGCCCGCCACAGGGCCAGCACCTTGCGCTCGGTGGCCCGCAGGTCCGCCTCGTCGGGCGCGTACCGAACGACCTGCCCGTCCCCGAGGTACATGAGCTGCAGCAGCCGCGGAATCTCCCCGCGCGCCCGCCACAGCACCAGCGCGTAGAACTTCATCTGGAACAGCGCCCGGGCCTCAAAGTCCTGCGGTGGCGCCCTGCCGGTCTTGTAGTCGACGACCCGGATCTGCCCGGACGGCGCGATGTCGAGGCGGTCGATGTAGCCGCGGAGCCGGAGCCCGGACGCCAGTTCGGCCTCGACGTACAGCTCGCGGTCCGCGGGCTCGAGGCGGCGGGGATCCTCCAGCCGGAAATAACTGTCCACCGCGGTGGCCGCGTCGCGGATCCAGGCGTCCCGCTCGGCCTCGCCGGGGAACAGCGCGGCCAGGCCCGGCTCGGCGGCCGCCAGCCGGTCCCATTCCGGCTGCAGCAGCGAGCGCGCCGCGTCCAGCGTCCGTTCGGCCGCCGTCAGGTCGAACAGGCGCTCCAGCACCGCATGCACCAGCGTCCCGCGGGCGGCGGCGGTGCTCGGCGGCTCGGGCAGTTTGTCGATCACCCGGAACCGGTACAGCAGCGGGCAGGTCATGAAATCGGCGGCCCGGGACGGCGATAGCGCCGGTCCGCGCGCCGTGCCCGGGCCATCATCCGGAGGGGCCGGGTCGGCGATCTCTGCCGCGACGAGTTCATCCACGCCCACGAGCGTAGGGGAGGGCACTGACAATCGGCCGGGTTTCCGCGGCCCCAGCGGGGACTGGGTTCCGGCGGCCGGGCGCGGGCCGCACGGGCGCCCGACGTTCGCCGCGGTTCCCCGTCCGGCGCGGCCTTATCCCGGTCGCGGGGCCCTCGATGGCACGTAGCATCGATGCTGTGGCAGGCATGACGCCCGACAAACCAGACCAGCGGCCGCCGAAGCAACCGGGGTCCGGGATCGTGGTCGCGCGCCCTTTCGGCATCCCCGTGACCATTTCCCCGTACTGGTTCGTGATCGCGGGCGTCTTCATCGTCATCGATGCGAACGACCTGGCCGGGACGCTGAACGGCGGCGTCCGGTTCGTCGTGGCCGCCGCCTTCGTGATCCTGCTGTACCTGTCCGTCCTGGTGCACGAGCTCAGCCATTCGCTCGTCGCCCGCGGTTACGGGCTGCCGGTGCGGCGGATCCTGCTGTACCCCCTCGGCGGCATCTCCGAGATCGTGCGCGAGCCGCAGACGCCATTCCGGGAGTTCACCGTCTCGGCGGCCTGCCCCGCGCTCTCGCTGGTCCTGGCCGCTCTCGGCTACGGGCTGACGAAGGTGGTCCCGGACGGGACCATCGGCTGGATCATCGTGAACCAGTTCCGCTGGGCCAACCTCCTGGTCGGCGTCTTGAACCTGCTACCCGGCCTGCCGCTGGACGGCGGGCGGATGCTGCGGGCCGTCGTGTGGAAGGTCACCGGGCGGCCGGGCACAGCCACGATCGTGGCCGCGTGGTCCGGCCGGGTCCTGGCGGTGGCGCTGCTGGTCGTGCCGATCGGGTACGCGCTGGCCAACGGCCAGAGCCAGGACCTGATGAGCATACTGTGGCTGGCGTTCATCGCCGGGTACATCTGGGTCGGCGCGGGGCAGTCGATCCGGGCGACCCGGGTGCGGGAGCGGCTGCCGGGCATCCAGGCGCGGCGGCTCGCCCGCAAGGCCATCCCCATTCCCGCGAGCCTCCCCCTGGCGGAGGCGATCCGCCGGGCCGAAGAGGCCAACGCGCGCGCCCTCGTCGTGGTGGACCACGACAACACCCCGATCGCCATCGTGAACGAGTCGGCGGCGATGGCGACCCCGCCGCAGCGCCGGCCCTGGATCGAGGCCGGGACGCTGGCCCGCAAGCTCGGTCCCAGCCTCGTGCTGTCCGCTGACCTGGGCGGGATGGCGCTGATCGACGCGGTTCGCAAGGCCCCGGCGAGCGAGTACCTGGTCGTGGAGCCCACCGGCCAGGTCTATGGCGTGCTGGCCGCCAGCGACCTGGACGGCGCCTTCGCAGGGGTCTGAGCGCCTCCGCGGCGCCTTTCGCATGCGTCCGGCGCTTTCCCCGGCGCCTTCGCGGGCGTGCGGCCGTCGCCCCGCCGATAGCCTGTCCGGCATGATTCTCCCACGTCGCGGCCCGTTCCAGGCAGGCGACCACGTCCAGCTCACCGACCCGAAAGGCCGCCACCACACGGTGGTCCTGGAACCGGGCAAGTCCTTCTTCACCCACCGCGGGTCGCTCAGTCACGACGACCTGATCGGCGGGCCGGACGGGAGCGTGGTGACGTCCTCGGGCGGCACGCCCTACGTCGCGCTCCGCCCGCTGCTCGCGGATTTCACCGTGGCCATGAAGCGCGGCGCGGCGGTCGTCTACCCCAAGGACGCCGCGCAGATCGTCGCGATGGCCGATGTCTTCCCGGGGGCGCGGGTGATCGAGGCGGGGGCCGGCTCGGGCGCGCTGACCTGCTGGCTGCTGCGGGCCGCCGGCGAGTGCGGGTCCGTCACCTCGTTCGAGCGCCGCACCGACTTCGCCGGCATCGCCCGGCGCAACGTGGCGAGCTTCTTCGGCACCGTGCCCGCGGCCTGGCGCCTGGTCATCGGCGACTTCGATGCGGGAGCCGTGAGTTCGCTTCCAGCGGATCACGCTGACCGCGTAATCCTCGACATGCTCGCGCCGTGGGACTGCCTGGACGCCGCCGCGCGCGCCCTGCTGCCCGGCGGCGTCATCTGCTGCTATGTGGCGACCACCACCCAGCTGTCCCGTACCGTCGAGGGGCTGCGCGCGCAGGGGCAGTTCTACGAGCCGACCGCGTGGGAGTCGATGGTGCGCGGCTGGCACGTGGACGGCCTGGCCGTCCGGCCGGAGCAGCGGATGATCGGGCATACCGGGTTCCTGGTGACGGCGCGGCGGCTGGCGGACGGAGTGACCCCGCCGGCGCGGCGGCGGCGCCCGGCCAAGGGGGCCCACCCCGGTGAGGACGATGAGGCGCAGGTGCCCTCCTGAGACCCCACGGGACTACCCTGGACTCGCGCGTTTTTACGCCCCGGCTTGCGCGGCCTCAAGCCCCGGCCCGTTACGATGACGAGAAGTGTCTAAACCGTAACGATCAGCCGCTCCGGCTGCTTCGGAGGCCTCCCGGCGGGCATTAATTCCGTGTCCAATGTGCTCTGCATAACGCGGACCGCCAGGTTACGAACGGCGCCGCGGTAGGTAAGGTCTAGATAATTCAGGCACCGGAAGGAGGTGAGGGCCGTGGGAAGCAGGGATGAAAGCTCACGAGCCTCACGGCATGACGATGAGGTCAAAGGCCTTACCGCGCAGATCTCCTTCCTTGACGAGGAGATCGCCGCTTTGCGCCGCAGGCTCGCGGATTCGCCACGCCAGGCGCGGCTTCTCGAGGAGAGGCTGCGCGAGACCGAGGCCAGCCTGGCCGCTGTCACCGCGCAGAACGAGCGGCTGACCGGCACGCTGCGCGAGGCCCGGGACCAGATCGTCGCGCTCAAGGAAGAGGTCGACCGGCTGGCGCAGCCGCCGTCGGGCTTCGGCATCTTCCTGTCCGCCAGCGACGACAGCACCGCCGACGTGTTCACCGGCGGCCGGAAGATGCGGGTTCATGTGAGCCCCGCCGTCGAGCTCGGCGAGCTCAAGCCCGGCCAGGAAGTCGTGCTGAACGAGGCGCTCAACGTGGTGGTCGCCGAGGGCTTCGAGACCGCGGGCGAAATCGTCATGCTCAAGGAGCTCCTGGAGGACGGCGAGCGCGCGCTGGTCATCTCGCACGCCGACGAGGAGCGCGTGGTCCGGCTCGCGGACCCGCTCCGGGCGTCCACCCTGCGCAGCGGCGACTCGCTGCTGCTGGAGCCGCGTTCGGGCTACGTGTTCGAGCGGATCCCCAAGGCCGAAGTCGAGGAACTCATCCTGGAGGAAGTCCCCGACATCGTCTACTCCGACATTGGCGGCCTGGCCTCCCAGATCGAGCAGATCCGGGACGCGATCGAGCTGCCGTACCTGCACGCGGACCTGTTCCGCGAGCACCAGCTGCGGCCGCCGAAGGGCGTGCTGCTCTATGGTCCGCCCGGCTGCGGGAAGACGCTGATCGCCAAGGCGGTGGCGAACTCCCTGGCCAAGCAGGTCGCGGCGAAGACCGCGGCGGACGGCACCGCCGGGCCCGGCTCGGCGGGGCGCAGCTTCTTCCTGAACATCAAGGGCCCCGAGCTGCTCAACAAGTACGTGGGCGAGACCGAGCGGCACATCCGGCTCGTCTTCCAGCGGGCCCGGGAAAAGGCCAGCGAGGGCATGCCCGTCATCGTGTTCTTCGACGAGATGGACTCGATCTTCCGGACCCGCGGGGTCGGGCGTCTCCAGCGACGTGGAGAACACGATCGTCCCGCAACTGCTCAGTGAGATCGATGGCGTCGAGGGCCTGCAGAACGTGATCGTCATCGGCGCGTCCAACCGCGAGGACATGATCGACCCGGCGATCCTGCGGCCCGGGCGGCTCGACGTCAAGATCAAGATCGAGCGGCCCGACGCCGAGGCGGCCAAGGACATCTTCTCCAAGTACATCCTGACCCAGCTCCCGCTGCACCCCGACGACCTGGCCGAGCACGGCTCTTCCCGCCACGGGACCGTCGAGGCGATGATCCAGCGGGTGGTCGAGCGGATGTACACCGAATCGGAGGAGAACCGGTTCCTCGAGGTCACCTACGCCAACGGCGACAAGGAGGTCCTGTACTTCAAGGACTTCAACTCCGGCGCCATGATCCAGAACATCGTGGACCGGGCCAAGAAGATGGCCATCAAGGAGTTCCTCGACACCGGGCAGAAGGGCCTGCGGGTGGCGCACCTCCTGTCCGCCTGCGTCGACGAGTTCAGCGAGAACGAGGACCTGCCCAACACCACCAACCCGGACGACTGGGCACGTATCTCCGGCAAGAAGGGCGAGCGCATCGTCTACATCCGCACCCTGGTGTCGGGCAAGACCGGAACCGAGGCAGGCCGCTCGATCGACACGGTAGCCAACACGGGCCAGTACCTGTGACGTGGACGAGCCGGCACGCGCCGCGACCGCGGCGCGTGCCCGGGCCGCGTGCCGCGTCGTGTGTCTACGGCGTAGCCACGGCCAGGGCGGCATAGGCTGGCGGCATGAGCGTGCTGCGGGTGATGGGAACCGAGACTGAGTACGGGATCTCGGTTCCCGGCCAGCCAGGGGCCAACGCCATGGTGACCTCGTCCCAGATCGTCAACGTGTACCAGGCCGCGACGGCGGCGCGGGCCCGCCGGGCCCGCTGGGACTTCGAGGAGGAGAACCCGCTCCGCGATGCCCGCGGCTTCGACCTCGCCCGCGAGAGCGCGGACTCGACCCAGCTGACCGACGAGGACCTGGGGCTGGCCAACGTCATCCTCACCAACGGCGCCCGGCTGTACGTGGACCACGCGCACCCGGAGTACTCCACTCCCGAGTGCACCAACCCGCTGTCCGCGGTGATCTGGGACAAGGCCGGTGAGCGGATCATGGCCGAGGCCGCCGAGCGCGCGGCCACCATCCCCAGCGCCGCGCCGATCCAGCTTTACAAAAACAACACCGACAACAAGGGCGCCTCGTACGGCTGCCACGAGAACTACCTGATGCGCCGGGCCACGCCGTTCGCCGACATCGACCGGCACCTGACCCCGTTTTTCGTCTCCCGCCAGGTCATCTGCGGCGCCGGGCGGGTGGGCATCGGCGCGGACGGCCGCGGTACCGGTTTCCAGCTCAGCCAGCGGGCCGACTTCTTCGAAGTCGAGGTCGGCCTGGAGACGACGCTGAAGCGGCCG
>CAWELT010000034.1:0-24815 GCA_963809975.1 uncultured Actinomycetes bacterium | reverse complement strand
CGCGTCGGTGTCGATGGAGAAGACGCAGCCGATGTCCACCGCCAGGCCGAGCAGGTCGTCGGGCGGGTCCTGCCGCTCGGGGCGGCAGTTGATCTCGACCGCGGTGCCGCTCTCCCGGCAGGCGGTGAACACGGCGCGGGCGTCGAACTGCGACTGCGGCCGTCCACGGCCAGAGATGAGCCGCCCGGTGCAGTGCCCGAGAACGTCCACGAGCGGGTTCCGCACGGCCGCCAGCATTCGCATCGTCATCGGTGCGGCGTCCATCCGCAGTTTCGAGTGCACGCTGGCGACCACGATGTCCAGCTCCGCCAGCAGGTCATCACGCTGGTCGAGGGAACCGTCCTCGAGAATGTCCACCTCGATCCCGGTCAGGATCCGAAACGGTGCCAGCTGCTCGTTGAGCTTGGTGACCAGGTTGAGCTGCGCGGCGAGCCGTTCGGGGGACAGCCCGCGAGCGACCGTGAGCCGGGGGGAGTGGTCGGTCAGCGCGATCCAGTCCAGGCCCAGATCGCGCGCCGCGGCGGCCATCTCCCCGGGCGGGCTGCCACCGTCGGACCAGTCCGAGTGGGTGTGGCAGTCGCCGCGCAGGGCCGCCCGCAGTCCCGCCCGAACCGGGGGAAGCGCCGAGGCGAGCAGACTAGCCAGGTACGCGGGCTGCTGGCCGCTGGCGGCCTGCTCGATGACCCCGGCGGTGGTCGCGCCGATCCCCGGAAGGGCGCGCAGCGTGCCCTGGCTGATCCGCAGTTCGAGTTCCCCCGGTGGCAGCTCGCCGACGACCTGGGCGGCCCGGCGGAATGCCCGGACGCGGTAGGCCGGCGCGCTGGCCCGCTCGAGCTCGAACGCTATCCGCCGCAATGCCTGCGCCGGGTCCACATATCCTGTCTTACCCGAACCGGCGGTATGCGCGTGTTATGCGTCTCGACCTGCGACACACGCGTGCCATGCGCCGCGACCTGCGACAGACTAAGGATCATGCGGCGAGCAGAGGGCACGTTCAACCTGGACCGGTTCGACGACGAGGCACCATGCGGCAACCGGGAGGGCGTGAAGCTCGCCCAGGCTCATATCAGGAGGACCTTAATCGTCCCGGATGGAGGCCAGTCCAGCACGCTCGACCACGAGCGCTGAAGCCGGGTCGCCTGGCGCCGCGCGACGTGACGGCCACCGGATGACGGAGAGCGCCCCGGACACCTTGCTGGCGGCGGTGACCGCCGAAGCGGGGCTGGAGTGTACCCAGATTGTCCGCGGTACCGGCAAGTCGATGCTCGTCGCGGGCGAGATGGACGGTGAGCCCGTCATCGCCAAGATCCTGCTCACCGCCGATCCGTTCTGGGTGGCGAGGTGGCGGCACGAAATTGACATCTACCGGTCCTTCGCCCGCGAACGGCCGCCGGTCCGGATTCCCGAGCTGAAGTGGACGAACGGCCAGACCGCGCTGATCCTCGAATGGATCGGGGACTGCCCGGCCGACGAAGGCCGTTATCTTTCCCGCCCGCTGGATGCGGGCGACATCGCGCCGGTCGTTGGGGCGGCGGAGGCGATCAGCAGCTGGCAACCGGCCGTGCCCGGGTCGCCGGCCCGGCGCGTGATGGTCGACTATGAGAAGCGGATCGACCGCTACCATCGCCGTGGCTTCTTCACCGCGGCCGACCGGGAGGCGCTCCTGCGCCTGCTGGCCCGGTACGGTGACTGGCGCGAGTTCGCCCATGGCGACCTGCTGCCCGCCAACATTCTGCTCGGCGCGGGCCACGCGTGCACGATGGTGGACTGGGAGTTCGGTGGTCAATACCTGGCCGGTTATGACCTGGCGACGCTGTACGTGCTGCTCGGCGACGCCGCCCCCGCGATACGGCCGCGCATCGAGGCGGCGGTGGCGTCGGCCGGGACGGACGCGGGGTTCACCGTCAACCTCGCCTGCATTCTGGTCCGGGAACTGCGCATTCATCAGGAACTGAGCGACAACGACATCGCGCGGGACCGGTTGCCGGGCCTGGTGGAGGCGTGGGCGCGGGGCCGCCGCCGGCTCCACACCTGCGCTGGTTAGCCGCCGGCCGGGCCCGGGGCGGCTCAATTTCGGAATTGACCACAAGCCCATCGTCAACTCGCGCGTTGGGTCGCATACCGGGCGCCCCGAACGCGATACGGTGTCCGACGGCGCACCATCCGGGCCTACCCTCTGAGCGAACCCTGTGGGAAATCGTGTCTCACCTACGCAGGCATATACGCGGGCGCATACCCGGGCAGATACGCGGGCACCGTGGCGGAATGGTCCTGGCTGTGCTGTCCGTCCTCGCGCTCTGCGTCACGGCCTGCTCGAGCGGCGGGCCCCAGGCGGCCTCTTCGGCGGGCCCACAGCCGGGAACCCTGCGCAATCCGGTGGCAGCGCGGACGCATCCGCCGTCCTCGGCGACGGTCGTCCTCACGGGCTCGTCCGCCGGCCAGCTCGCGGCCGGCCTGGCGCGGCAGCTGTTCCGGTCCGCCCCGGTCGTCGTGATCAGCGCAGACGATCCGGCTATGGTGAACGCCGCCGCCGCCGAGGCGCGGCGGGTGAATGCGCCGCTCTTGCTGACCGCGCCGGCCAGCCCGGCCGTCACGCCGCCGTCCGGGCCCCCGATCGTCTACGGGACCTCCGCCGTCCGGGCCCGCACCGTCTACTGGACCCCCGCCGGCCGCTACTGGATCCCCGGCCGCCGCGGGGCCGCGGCCCTCGCCCGGCCTCCCGCCGTCCACGGGCCCCCGGCAGGCCCAGGCTCCCACCGCACCCGGTGCGATCACTCCGGCTCTGCGCACAGAGATCAAGGACCTTCACCCGCGCGACATCCTGGCCGTGGGGGTGCCCGCGCGCGTGCTGGCCGGCCAGCTGCCCCGGGTCCACGTGGTCGCGGGGCCCGGCGCGCTGCCCGCGACGACGCTTCCGCCGCCGCTCAGCCATGTGGCCGTCCTCGTGCCACCCGGCGCTGCCGCCGCCACGACGGCGATGACCGAGACCGCGCAGATCGCCGGGGCCACCGTGGTGCCGGTGCCCGGTGACGACCCGCGCGCCGACCCCACTGTGATCGCCGCGCTGTCGGCGGCGAAGCCCGCCCGGGTCGTGGCGGCCGGGGCCGGTTTCGGGCCGCCGAGTGTCCTCGCCGACCGGGTCGCCGTCGCCGCGACCGGCGTCCAGCTGCCCGGTGGCGGCCAGATCGTCTTCCCCGGCCACCGGCTGGTCGCCCTGTACGGCCACCCGGGCTCGCCCGTACTCGGCGCGCTCGGCCAGCAGGACCTCCCGGCCAGCATCGCCCGGGCGAAGCAGATAGCCGCGTCCTACCAGGCGCTGAGCAGGGTCCCCGTCGTCCCGGCGTTCGAGATCATCGCGACGCTGGCCCTGGGATTCCCCGGCCCGGACGGTACCTACTCGGGCGTGTCCAGCGTGGCCTCCCTCCGCCCCTGGGTGAAGCGGGCGACCGCCGCCGGCTTCTACGTCGTGCTGGACCTGCAGCCGGGGCGGGCCAGCCTGCTCGATCAGGCCAGGATGTACCAGCCGTTGCTGGCCATGCCCAACGTGGGGCTGGCCCTGGACGCGGAGTGGAAACTGCAGCCGGGCCAGTTGCCGCTACGGCAGATCGGCAGCGTCAGCATCAACGAGGTCAACAGCGTGGTGAGGTGGCTGGCCGGCCTGACCGCCGAGCTCCGCCTGCCGCAGAAACTTCTGGTCCTGCACCAGTTCCAGCTGTCGATGATTCAGGATGAGCGGCGCCTCGACACCAGTTACGGCGACCTGGCGATCGTCATCCACATGGACGGGCAGGGTACGCAGGGCGTCAAGCAGGACACCTGGAACGCGGTTACCACGGCCGCTCCGCCCGGGGTGTTCTTCGGCTGGAAGAATTTCTTCACGAAGGATCACCCGCTGGCGAGCCCGCAAAACACCATGTCAAAGCGCCCTCAGCCCGTCATGATCTCGTATCAGTGACCAGCCGCGTGGCCGCCGTCGGCACATTTGGGCACTTCCGAGTTACCCGCAGGCGCAGAGAAGGCATTCACGCGCCAGGTCACCAGGCAGGCCGCGCCGCGCCCGCCACCCGTCCATCCGGCGCATAACCCCACCGCGGCAGGCATCCCGGCTCCCGGCTGATCCACCGGAGGGCACCCCGCCGCGGGGCCTGTTCCGCGCAGGCCGGCTGCTTCTTTTGCGGTTAGCTCGTTGAAGGCTTCCCTGGCTGGGCATTCAAGGAGAGCATGGCGGTACGTCGCGGGCGACGCCGCCCGTGATCCACGCGGATAGGAGGCCGACATGCCGGATCCGAGCGTCCTCGGGATCGTGCTCGCCGGGGGCGCAGGCACACGCCTCAGCCCTCTCACGGCCGACCGCGCCAAGCCGGCGGTCCCGTTCGGCGGTCTTTACCGGTTGATCGACTTCGCGCTCTCGAATCTGGTCAATGGCGGCATCCGGAAGATCTGTGTCCTGACCCAGTACAAGAGTCACAGCCTCGACCGGCATATCTCCACCACGTGGCGGATGAGCGCGCTGCTCGGCAACTACGTCACCCCGGTGCCCGCCCAGCAGCGGCTGGGCCCGCAGTGGTACACGGGCTCGGCGGACGCCATCTACCAGTCGATGAATCTGATCAACGACGAGAAGCCGGACCACGTCATCGTCTTCGGCGCGGACCACGTATACCGGATGGACCCGTCGCAGATGATCGAGCAGCATGTCGCGCACGGGGCCGGGGTGACCGTGGCCTCCATACCCGTGCCGCGCGAGGAAGCCACCGAGTTCGGCGTGGTGGGCGTGGGCAAGGACGGCCGGACGGTGGAGGCGTTCCTGGAGAAGCCGGCCGACCCGCCGGGCATCCCGGGCAGCCCGGATCTGGCCTACGCGTCCATGGGCAACTACGTGTTCGACACCAACGTGCTCGTCGATGCGCTGCGCAAGGACGCCGCCGATGACTCCAGCCGCCACGACATGGGCGGCAACATCGTTCCCATGCTGGTCCGGGACGGATCCGCGCAGGCGTACGACTTCATGAGCAACCGGGTCCCGGGCGCCCGGGAAGACGACGTCCCGTACTGGCGCGACGTCGGGACGCTGGAGTCCTACTTCGACGCCCACTTGGACCTGTGCGCGATCCAGCCCCTGTTCAACCTGTATAACGACCGGTGGCCGATCCTGACCTCCGTGCCGTCGCTGCCGCCCGCGAAGTTCGTGCACGAATCTGGCGACCGGGTCGGCCGTGCGGTCAACAGCCTGGTCAGCAACGGCGTGATCGTCTCCGGCGGCCTGGTGCGCGAATCCGTGCTGTCACCGGGTGTGCGGATCAACAGCTGGGCGTCGGTCGAGCGCTCGGTCATCATGCATAACACGAAGATCGGCCGCCACGCCGTGGTCCGGAACGCGATCCTCGACAAGAACGTGGAGGTTCCGGAGGGCGTGCTGGTGGGCGTGGACAAGGAGCACGACCGGGCCCGCGGGTTCGTCGTGTCGGCCGGCGGCGTGACGGTGGTCGGCAAGGGCCAGGCGGTGACCCCGTGACGACGGAGCGCCGGCTCCGGGTGGCGCTGCTCACCCGCGAGTACCCACCCGAGGTGTACGGCGGCGCGGGGGTACACGTGACGTACCTGGCCCGTGGGCTGGCCGGGCTGGTGGATCTCACCGTGCACTGCCAGGGCAAGGACCGCCCGGACGCCGTGGCGCACCGGCCGTGGGACCTGCTCGCCGGCACGAACCCGGCCCTGCAGACGACCTCGACCGACCTGTCCATGACCGCCGGCTCCGAGGGTGCCGACCTCGTGCACTCCCACACCTGGTACGCCAACCTGGGCGGCCATCTGGCGTCGCTGCTGTACGGCATCCCGCACGTGGTCACGATGCACTCGCTGGAACCGCTGCGCCCGTGGAAGGCCGAGCAGCTGGGCGGCGGGTACGCGCTGTCGTCCTGGTGTGAGCGCGTGTCCGCGACCGGCGCGGCCGCCGTGATCGCCGTGTCCAACGGCATGCGCGCGGACATCCTCGCCGTGTATCCCGATATCGATCCCGAACGGGTCCGGGTGATCCGTAACGGAATTGACACGAGTGAGTACGCTCCCGACCCTGCGGTGGACGTGGTCGAACGTCACGGCATCGACCCGGGCCGGCCGTATGTGATCTTCGTGGGCCGGATCACCCGGCAGAAGGGCGTTCCGGTGCTGCTGCGCGCGGCGGCACGGCTGGACCCGGCGGCGCAGCTCGTGCTGTGCGCCGGCCAGGCCGACACCCCTGAGCTGCTGGCGGAAGTGACCGAGCTGGTCGACGGGTTGCGCGCGGACCGGTCGGGGGTGATGTGGATTCCGGAGATGCTGCCCAAGCAGGACGTCATCCAGCTGCTGACGCACGCCACGGTGTTCGCCTGCCCGTCGCTGTACGAGCCGCTGGGGATCGTGAACCTGGAGGCGATGGCGTGCGGGACCGCGGTCGTCGGCTCCCGCGTCGGCGGCATACCCGAGGTCGTCGAGGACGGCGTCAGCGGGCTGCTGGTGCCGCACGGCGACCCGGAGGCGCTGGCCGACGCGCTGAATACGCTGGTGCGTGACCCCGTCCTGGCCGAGGCGATGGGCCGCGCGGGCCGGGAGCGGGCCGTCACCGAATTCGGCTGGGGCGCGATAGCCGAGCAGACCGCCGCCCTTTACGCCGAGCTGGTGTCGGCGAGCGGCTGAGGAACTTCGGCCTCTACCGCCGGCTCGCCGCCGTCGCCGTTCAGCGGCTCCGGCGCGGCCGTCGTCCAGCGGGCGGGAACTGTTCGGCGGCCGTGTCCCGACACGCGACCGCGACCAGATCACCGCCGAGGCCACCCCGGGTGCTGGCTTTCGCCGCACCGCGGGCGGCCTCCCGTGCGGTCCGTTTCGCGCCGGTTGGCGCTATGGGCGCGGGTTGATCGCCACGATCGCCTCGGTCGTATACACCAGGAAGGTCAGCGATTCCTGGAAGTACAGCTCGACCGATTGCGCGTCGTGCGACAGGTAGCCGATCGACAGGTCCTGGCCGAGGCTCAGTGTGTAGTCACCGCCGCGCGCGGACAGCAGGAAGGCCCCGTCGATCGCGGGCGCCCACAGGATCTCCCCGTCGAACAGCCGCTCGATCTGGTGCCGGATCGGGTACCCGTGGTTGGAGGTCACGCTGATCGCGTCATAGGCGGCGGTGCTCAGCGCCAGCGAGTACGGGCCGCCGACCCCGGCCAGCCGCAGGGCGGTCACGGCGTCGATGATCACGTCGGGATAATCGTGCGGGTCGGCCGGGAGGCGCCAGCGCCGGGTTGGTCGTCGCCGCCCGGAGCCCGGTGATGCCGGCCGCCGGGTATCCCTCGAACACTGCGCGGTCCTCGGCGAAGGCGATCTTCTTCGCCGCGTCCTTCAGTGGCTGCCAGTCCGGGTCCTGCGCGCCCCGCTCGACGTCGTCGATGTCGGCCCGGTTCAGCCGGAACGGCACCCGCAGCCGCACCAGTGGCTGCGCCTGGCGGAGGTGGGCGGTGACCCCCTCGGCGGGGGGCTCGACGTCCCCCAGATGCCCGGTGTTGACCGCGGCCCGGGTGGGTCCGCCGGATTCGTCGACGTCGGCGATCCGGCGGCCGGCCACGTAGCTGCCGAACGTGCGCCGGGCCTCCTCCTCGATGCTGGCCCACGCGGAGTCGGTAATCGGTGCCAGCTCGCGGTACAGGTTGTTCATGACGGGGTACTCCTCTTCAGGCTCGCCGATTCCCAGAGAACCGTTGGCCGGGCAGACGATGGGCGCCGGGCCGCGGGCCGGCAGCGGTCCCCGGCCGGCGCGGCCGGTGCGCGCCGGCGCGGAGCGTCCGGCGCGAGGGTCGGGCAGGTCGTCGAGAAAGTCGGCCGACGGCGCGAAGAACAGAGTGCCGGTCACCGCCGTCGAGAAATCCAGGATCCGGTCGTAGTTGCCCGGCGGGTTGCCGATGAACATGTTCTCGCAGCATCCGCTCGGTCACGCTGGGGCTGGCGGCAGTACCCGATGTAGTAGGTGCCGAACTCGCCCTCGCCCGGCCGACCCGAACGGCATGTTGTCGCGCAGGATCTGCCGCTCGGTTCCATCCGGGTCGGTGATGGTGTTCAGCGCGACGTGCGAGTCGGCCGGCTTGACGTCGTCGGGAAGCTCGATATCGGCACAGTTTGGTGCGGCCGATCACCAGTTCCTGCTCCTCGATCGGCAGCGCGTTCCACGCCTTCAGGTCGTGCAGGTACTTCTGCACGATGACGTAGCTGCCGCCGGCGAAGTCCGGGTCCTCGGCGCCGACGAGCGCCGCCGCCGCGCCGCCCGTCCGGCGGGGTTCTCGGTGCCGTCGACGAAGCCCATCAGGTCACGCTCGTCGAAGTACCGGAAGCCGTGCACCTCGTCGACGCACGGTGGCGCGCCTCGGCCGAGCCGGTTCATGACCTGGGTGGCGAATTCGAAGCACAGGTCCATCTCGCTGGCGCGCAGGTGGAACAGCAGATCGCCCGGGGTGGCGATGGCCTGGTGCCGGGCGCCGTGCAGCGCCCGGAACGGGTGCAGTTCGGCCGGGCGCGGCCCCCCGATCAGGCGGTCCCAGGCGGCCGATCCGATCGCGGCCACGCAGGCCAGTTCCGCGTCCGGGAGCCGGAAGCCGACCGATCGCTGAATGGCGGATACGTCGGCGAGCAGATCACGCGCGACCGCCTCTCCGCCCGGGTCGATGCTGACGACGAGGAAGATGGCCGCGGTCCTGAGCGGTGTGACGACCGGCTGCGGCTCAGGCGACGGCTGCGACGGTGCTGTCATCGCGTCCCGGTTTCCTTCCTGCGAGGTCCGTTCCGCTTCCCCCGACATGAGGCAAGCTTGCCACAGGCGTTACAGCTGATCCGGCCGGGCCGGCGTCACGGCGACGGGCGCGGTGTGGCCTGCGGTCCCCTGGGTCCCGGTGAGGGGAGACGGGCCGGGGTGGCTAGGTCGCTGTAGTGCCTGAGGCGCCCGATGTGGCCGTCCAGTTCCTGCCGCGCTGCCGGGACTGAGCGGGTGTCCGGCCGGCCGGTGAGGTTCGTGCTCGCGTTACCAGCCCGGGAGATGCGGCCGGGCTACTCCGTCTCCTGCTCTTTCTACCGGCCCGGCCGTCTCGAAGCCGCACGCTCGCGGGTCATGAAAGCGAACCTCCGGGGCGGTCTGGGTTCCGGCGGCAGCGGCCCGCCGGGCGGGGCCGGCGGCTCGATGCCAGCGGCTGGGTTGTCGCGGCGTCGGCCCACGCCGTGGAGCCCGGCCAGGATGAGGGGGCGGGCCACGGCGCGGCGACGGGCTCCGGCTCAGCCGTGGGGACGGGCTCGGACTCGGACGGAGAGGTTCAGCCGCAGGGACGGGCTCAGGCGCGCGGGAACGGACGCGGATGCAGGCTCGGATGCCCGGGCGGGCTCGGACACGGTGCCCGCTCTCCCGGTCGCGGCGCCCGCCGTCCGGCCGACGGTATGACGGGGGGTCCTGGTCCCGGTTGCGGTGGGTGGCACCGGTAGGGGGTCAGCGGTGTAGTCGCTGGGCCGGGTCTGGTCGTATCCGTCTTGCATGCCGATCTGGCGGAAGATCAGGGTGAGCAGGGCGGCGATGGTCACGTTGAGGATGAGGGCGGTGATGCCGATGTAGGTGAGGTGCCCGAAGACCGGGGCGGCGGAGGTGCCGAAGTGGGCCTGGCCGCCGCCGGGCATGCGGTAGGCCTGGATGGTGCCGTAGGCCATCCCGCCGGCCCAGCCGAAGATCAGCGCGGAGCGGTGGAACCAGCGGGTGTACAGGCTGATCACGATGGCCGGGAAGGTCTGCAGGATCCAGATCCCGCCGAGCAGCTGCAAGTTGATCGAGAACGTCTTGTTCAGCTCGAGGGCGAAGCCCAGCGCGCCGACTTTCATCACCAGCGAGGCCAGCCGCGCCACCCGCGTCTCCTGCGCGGGGGTGGCGTCGGGCTTGAGGAGCTCCTTGTAGATGGTGCGGGTGAACAGGTTCGCCGCGGCGATCGACATGATGGCCGCGGGTACCAGCGCGCCGATGACGATCGCGGAATAGCCGATGCCGGCGAACCAGCCGGGGAAGATGCGCGCGAACAGCAGCGGCACCGACAGCTGGGGGTTGCCGCCGGCCGCCTTGACGCCGGCGTTGACGGCCGGCACCGCCCGCGCCATGTAGCCGAACAAGGCGATCAGGCCCAAGATGAGCGAGTAGGCGGGCAGCATCGCCGCGTTGCGCCTGATCACGTCGCGCCGCTTGGCGGCGAACACCCCGGTGGTCGCGTGCGGGTACACGAACAGGGCCAGCGCGGAGCCGAGCGCCAAGGTGGCGTAGGCCCATTCCCCGGCCGGCATCACCACGATGCTGCCGAACGGCTTGCCGGTCGCGGGGTTAACCGTTTTCAGGTGCGCCGAGGCGGCGCCGAAAATGTGCCCCCAGCCGCCGATCCGGCCCGGGATATAGACCATCGCGACGATGACCGTCACGTAGATGAGGATGTCCTTGACGAACGCGATCAGGGCCGGCGCGCGCAGCCCGGCCAGGTAGGTGTACGCGGCCACGACGGCGAACGCGATGATCAGCGGCAGATCCCGGATAACGGCACCGCCGGAGGCGCTGCCGATCCCCATGACGGTCAGCACCGACTCGATCCCCACCAGCTGCAGCGCGATGTAGGGCATGGTGGCCAGGATCCCGGTCGCCGCCACCGCCAGCCCCAGGCCCTGCGAGCCCTTCCGGCCCCGGACGAACTCACCGGGGCTGACGTAACCATGCGCCCGCGCCACCGACCACAGCCTTGGCGCGAAGACGAACACGATCGGGAAGACCATGATCGTGTACGACAGCGCGTAAAACCCCGCGGCGCCGGTGGCGTAAACCAGGGCCGGCACCGCGATGAAGGTATACGCGGTGTAAATATCGCCGCCGAGCAGGAACCAGCTGACGAACGTCCCGAACCCGCGGCCGCCCAGACCCCACTCGTTCAGCTGCAGCAGGTCCCCGGCCGGGCGCCACCGCGCGGACGCGAAACCGATCAGCGTGACGGCCAGGAACGAGCCGCAGACGACGACGAACGGGACCACATCAAGATGACTCACCGGTGCCGCCCCCGCCACGCTCCGCGCCCCGCCGGCCCCGCACCGGGGCGGTCCTGACCAGCAGATAGCAAACCCAGCACAACCAGACCGTCACCGGAACCCAGACCAGCTGATACCAGTAAAAAAACGGGAAATCCCCCAGCCCCGGCACCGACCGGGCATACAACGGCACCCACAACGTGCCACCCACCGCGACCGTCAGCAAAACCGTGACAGCGCCCCACCTAACCCGGCCTTTACCCGCCGCCGTGCGCTGGGCCATCGCAGCCTCTCAGAGTGTCATGTGCATTGGCGGAACATGATGTGCGCGGTGCCTGGCCCTGGCCAGTCACCGCGCGTAAGAGGATTGCGCCGGCGGATGTGATTCACAGATGGTGCCGGCGCGGGTGCACGTCTAATCAAAAGGGCGGAAACTTCCCCTCAGTTGTCCGCCAAGGCCCGTGGCCCCCAGCCTCGGGCCGCTCGCGGTATTCAGCCCGCCCCGGTTTCCCGCCTGGTAGGGACGAAGGTCCCATTAGGCCCGCCTGGCCCGAAGTCACAGCCGGTCACAGGTGGCCCGCCTCATACCGGGGCAGCTCGCCTGCCAGCAGCTCACCCCCGAACAGGACCGCCTGTACCGGGCGGCTCCACCCGCTGCGCCCGTTCCCTCGTGCTCTCTCTTCACGCGATGGCGGCGAGGCTCTGGTCGATGTCGGCCACCAGGTCTTCCACCGGTTCGATCCCCACGGACAGGCGGATGAGCGACTCGGGGGCCGCCTCCGATGCCCATCGGGCTCGCCGTTCCCACGCCGACTCCACCCCGCCGAAGCTCGTAGCCGGGAGGATGATCCGCGAGGCCTGCACCACGGCGTCGGCGTCGGCGGCGGTCCCGTCCATCTCGAACGACAGCAGCGGGCCGAACCCACCCGGCATCTGACGCCGGGCCACCTCAAGTGTCGCCTGTTCGGTGCCGGGATAATGAACCGAACGGACCCGCGGATGGCCAGCCAGATGCCGGGCGACCGCGAGGGCGCTCTCCGACTGGTGGGCGGCGCGCAGGGCCAGAGTCTTCAGCCCGCGCAGGGCCAGCCAGCTCTCGAACGGCCCCGGAATGCCCCCGCCGACCGACCGCCAGCCCCTGAGATCTCCCGTCAACCGGTGGTCCCGGGTCATGACCGCGCCGAGCAGCACGTCGGAATGCCCGGACGCCCCCTTGGTCAGCGAGCACAGGGAGGCGACGGCACCCAGGTCCAACGGCTTCTGCAGCAGGCCGGTCGCGACGGTGTTGTCCACGACCATGGGCGCGTCCGCGGCCGAAGCCAGCCGGGCGAGGCTGGTCAGGTCCGCAACCCGTAGCAGTGGGTTGGTCGGTGTCTCCGCCCACAGCACCGACGGGCCCGCGACGAGGTGACGCTCTACCTGTGCGTGGTCGAGCAGGTCGACGGCGACGGGCGCGGCGCCGTGCGGCCGGAGCCAGTCGGCGAGCATCCGCGTGTTGTAGTAGCCGTCACTGGGGAGCACGACCTGCTGGCGGCCCTTCGCCAGCGCGAGCATCAGCGCCATCGACGCGGCCTGGCCCGACGCGAAGACGACCGCTTCCGCGTCCTCCAGCGCGCCGAGGGCCTGCTCCAGCGCCTCCCAGCTGGGGTTGCCGTTCCGCCCATAGGCGCGCGGCGGGTCGGGGTCACCCCAGGAGGCATACACGCTGGCCGGGACGAGCGGCGGCGCGGCGGGCGAACCCGCAGACCGTTCGGTACCCGCATGGATCAGTCGCGTCTCCGCCGATGGCAGGTGCTCGCTCATGCGTCCCATCCAAGCCGGCGCCGTCGGTTCGCGACGGCCGCGCCTGCCCGCCCCCGCGCCGTCACCTCGGCGGCCGTGGCGGCGCAGTCGGATACGTCGGCGAGCGCCACGGTGCAGCCCTCCCGGGCACCGCCCATCAGGGCACCGCGAGTCGCAGCGGCCGCGCCGCGCCTCCTACCAGAGGTCGCCCCCGACCAGCACGTACAGGAATGGCACGAGAGGAATGAGGCCGAATACTGCCCACACCACCTTCTCCAGTCCGGTGAGATCGCTCCGGCCGGCCAGGTTGATCCACATGAGGATCACCGCGACCGGGTGAATGAAGCAGACCAAAAGCTCCAAAACCTTCTTCATGGTCGGAGACTGTACCCGGCGGCGGGCCACCGCAGTCACGACAGCTTCTCCGGTCCCAGCGCCAGCCCCGGCCCTCCTCCGGAAACCCGCCAGCCCCTGCGTGCCTCCGCAGAACCTTAGGGTCTTCAGGAAACCCTCAGCAATGTTTCAGTATGCCGTTTGCCCACCAGCAGCTTCGCCCCAGGTTCGCCGCCGAAGATTCCCGTAGAGCAGAGACCAAGGAGCTAGGTGGGCAGATCCATGAACGTCATCCAGGGTTCGGCATTTTCGGCGGAACCAGAACGGGCACCGTCATCTTCGGCGTACCCCGGTGTGGGCGGTCCCTACGGCTCGTACGGGGGCAGCTCAGAAGGGTCCCACGGCTCGGGCGGCGGCGCCCCGTCGGGCGGCGATTGGTCCGGCGGTGGCTGGTCCGGCGGAGGCGGGAACTGGTCGGGCGGCCATTGGTCCGGCGGGAACTGGTCCGGCGGTGAACCGCCCATCCCGCGGCACCGGGGCCTGCGGCGCGGGCTCGCGTTCGGGGTCGCCGGGGTCGCATTGGCCGCGGCCGCCGCGGTCGGCTCCTACGATGCCGTGCACAGCAACCGCAGCGGAACCAGCCACGCGACCACCAGCGCCAACACGGTCCTCAGCACCTCCCAGATCGCGGCCAGGGTCTCTCCGGGTCTGGTCGACGTGGTGTCGACGCTTGGTGACGAGAACGGCGAGGCGGCAGGCACGGGTATGGTGCTGACCTCGAACGGTGAGGTACTGACCAACAACCACGTGATCGACGGAGCGACCTCCGTCTCGGTCACCGACATCGGAAATGGCCACAGCTATAAGGCCACCGTCGTCGGCTACGACAAGACGAAGGACATCGCGGTACTGCAACTGCAGAACGCGTCCGGCCTGCAGACCGTGACCTTCGGCGACTCCTCCACGGTGACCGTGGGCCAGAAGGTCGTCGCCATCGGGAACGCGGAGGGTAAGGGCGGACGGCCATCGGTGGTGACCGGCAGCGTGACGTCGCTCAACCAGTCCATCACGGCCAGCGATGAGGGCTCGGCCAGCAACTCGGAGCAGCTGACCGGGCTGATCCAGACGAACGCGCCGATCCAGCCCGGCGACTCGGGCGGGCCGCTGGTCAACTCGGCGGGCCAGGTCATCGGGATCGACACCGCGGCCTCCACCTCAAGCGCGACGCCGACGGCGCAGGCGGCGACCCCGGGCCAGAGCCAGCAGGGCCAGAGCCAGCAGGGCCAGAGCCAGCAGGGCCAGAGCCAGGCGACTCAGGCGTTCTCCATCCCGATCAACGAGGCCGAATCGCTCGCGTCGCAGATCGAGGCGGGCACCTCATCCTCCACCGTTCACCTCGGCTCCACCGCATTCCTCGGTATCGAGGTCAGCGGTGCGGCCACCGGTTCCGGGAGTGGCCTGGGCGGTGGGGGTAACGGCGGTTATGGCTTCGGCGGCGGTTATGGCACCGACGGCAGCGGGACCACCACGTCGGGTGCGACCGTCGCCGGGGCCCTGTCCGGCTCTCCGGCTGCGGCTGCCGGGCTGACGGACGGTGACGTCATTACCTCCCTCGCTGGCCAGTCGGTGACCTCAGCGTCGCAGATCCAGACGATCCTCGGGGCCTACCACCCCGGCGACCAGGTCACCATCGGCTGGACCGACGCCTACGGCCAGAGCCAGACGGCCACCGTCACCCTCGCTAACGGCCCCGCGGCCTGAGGCCGGCGACCTGAAGGCGGCATGGGACCGCCTCGGCGCGACCACTGAGGCCGGTCGCAGGCCGCCGAGCCCAGCCCAGGACGACGCGCCATCCCGGTCGCGGAAACACTGAAGCCCCCGCGGGTAGCTGCCCGCGGGGGCTTCAGCGCGCTCGGCCGGATGTGCCGCGCCTCCTAGCAGCGGCCGGAGAACGCGCCGGAGGTGAAGGTCGTCCACGGGGCCCAGTTGCTGCCGTTGCCGCTGATGCTGACGGCGGCCTCGGCGTTCCCCAGCGGGTTGAGGGTGGCCTGCGCGCCGTGCGAGCCGTTGATCTGCCAGAGCCCGTAATCGTTGGTGGGGCTGATGGCGTTCGGGTTGCCACCGGACTCGGCCATGGCGATGGACGCCGCCGTCACCGCCTCACCGGCGGAGCCGCCGGCCTGCTCCCACAGGGACTCCAGGCCACCGCAGCTGTAGCTGCCAGCCGAGGTCGTCGCGGGCCCGCTGGGAGAGGTTGGAGACCGTGGTCGGCGCGCTCACCGGAGCCGAACTGCTGCCGCTGTCACCGCCGGCGTCACTGCCCGGGGCCGCGTGCTTAGCCTGGTACCCCCCGCCCGGCGCGCTCGTGACGCTCGACGTGGTGGCCGGCGCCGTCCGAGGCGGGCAGCGTGTAGTTGGCGGGCGGGTCAGCCGGCACGTTCAGCTTCTGGCCCGCGTAGATCAGGTTCGGGTCGGAAACGGTCGAGTGGTTCACGTGGTAGAGCCACTGCCAATCACCCGACTTCCCGTAGAACTGGCTGGAGATGCTCGACAGGGTGTCGCCCGAGCGCACCGCGTAGGTGTGGCTGACCGTCGCGGCGTGGGTCGCGTCCAGGCGGGTGGAGCTGGCCAGTGCAGCCTTCGTGGCGAGGAGCGTCTCAGCTGCGGAGTAGCTGCCGGCAGCGGCGGTGTGCGCGGTCTTCGCGGTGACGACCGCCTCGGCCACGGCGGCGTGCCTGGCTGGCGCCGCGGCGTGCCCGTGCGGAACGGCCATCAGCGCGCCCGCCGTCACTGCCATCGCCGGAGCGGCCTTCCCGGCCTTCTCCGCTACCCTCTCCACCTGCGACGGCGTTGCGTGCCGTCCCGACCGCATGACCTTCATCTTGCGGCCATGCCTGTGCGCTGAACCCACAAAGTCTCCATCGTCGTGTTAATGACCGCTTACTCGCTGCTCCGCGGGAGCTGCTTTCGGCCCGGCCAAGCGCTGATCACGTTTGTGATCTTTCGCGGCGTTTGCCGCACCTTGCCGGTGTTCTGTGCCGCTGAGAGCATCGCAGGACGGGAGGGGGGTCCGCAGGCAAATCGACGAAATTCCGTGATCCTCCCGTGATAAACAACACCGCTGACACGGACACAGAGGCATCCCCACGTCGCCAAATACGGAAAGTAACCAAACCTATTACCCTTTGTGATTAGCTGACCGTGCTGCCATCTCCGGCGCAGCTGCGGAAAAATGAGCCCTGCGGGTGTCGATCCGAGCCGGGCCCGCGCGTCGGTGAAGTAAGGGCCCGGCAGGCGGGCCGCGCACCGGAGGGAAGGCACCATGTCGCAGTACCTGATCCTGATCTACGCCGACGAGGCCCAGTGGGCGAACGCGACCCCGGGCGAGACCGCGCAGCTCACCAAGGAGCACGCGGAGTTCGGTCAGCGCCACGCGGACGTGATCCGCGGCGGCAACGCTCTTCAGCCCTCGCCCACGGCGACCTCCGTCCGGCCCGACGCGGGCGGCAGCTTCGCGGTCACGGACGGGCCGTTCGCCGAGACCAAGGAGGCCCTGGGCGGCTACTACCTCGTCGAGGCGGCCGATCTCGACCAGGCCCTCGCCATCGCCCGGGAGGTGCCCATGCGGTTCGGCGGTGTCGAGGTCCGGCCGATCTGGGAGGTGATGTGACCCCGGTCCCCGGGCCGATGCCGAGGCGGTGACGAGACCGTGATGGACGTGGACCCGACCGCGGCGGCCGTGGCCGCCGCGGTCGCGGACGCGCACCGCCGCGAGTGGGCCTTCGTGCTCGCCGCGACGGTGCGCGTCACCTGCGACCTCGACCTGGCCGAAGAGTGCGTGCAGGACGCCTACGCCCGGGCGCTGGACACCTGGGGCACCGCCGGGATTCCGGCCCGTCCTGGCGCCTGGCTGACCACGGTCGCCCGCCGGCGTGCGCTGGACCTGCTGCGCCGCGACGCGACCGCCCGGCGCGCACTGCCGCTGCTGGTCACCGACCCCGCTCTGGCGCCCCGGCCCGACGCGGCAGCGGACGAACTGGCGGCGCCCGGACTGGCCGGGCCCGGACTGGCGGGCCCCGTGCCAGTGAAGCTGGCCGACCCGGCGGTTGCCGATGACCGGCTGCGGCTGGTCTTCACCTGCTGTCACCCCGCGCTGGCGACCGACGCCCAGGTCGCCCTGTCGCTGCGGCTGCTCTGCGGGCTGTCGACGGCCGAGGTGGCGCGCGCGTTCCTGGTCAGCGAGGCAACGATGGCGGCCCGCATCACCCGGGCCAAGAAGAAGATCGCCGCCGCCCGGATTCCCTACCGCGTGCCGCCCCGCGCCGAGCTGCCCGCCCGCGTGGACGCCGTGCTGACGGTCGTGCACCTGATGTTCAGCACCGGCTACGCCGCTCCTACCGGGGACGAGCTGATGCGCGAGGACCTGGCGGAACGCTCACTGGACCTGGCCCGGATGCTCCGCGTGCTGCTGCCCGGCCACGGCGAGGTCGCGGGGCTGCTGGCCCTGATCCTGCTGACCGACGCCCGCCGCGGCGCCCGCGTCGGCGAGGCTGGCCGGCTGGTCCTGCTTGCCGACCAGGACCGGGCGCGCTGGGACCCAGCCAAGATCAATGAGGGCGTGGCCCTGGTCCGCGAGGCCCTCGGGCAGGGCGCCCCGGGACGCTTCGCGGTGATGGCGGCGATCGCGGCCGTGCACGACGAGGCGCCGCGGTTCGGCGACACCGACTGGCCGCAGATCGTCGGGCTGTACGACCTGCTCATGCGGCGCTGGCCGTCGCCGGTGGTCGCGCTGAACCGGGCCGTGGCGGTCGGCTTCGCCGACGGGCCCGCCGAGGGCCTCGCGGCTCTGGATGCCCTGGCGGCCAGCCCGGAACTGGCCGGTTACGGCTACCTGTCCGCCGCCCGGGCGGACTTCCTGCACCGCCTCGGCCGGACCGGCGAGGCGCGCCTGGCGTATGAGGAGGCGCTGCTGCTGACCGGCAACGCCGTCGAGCGCGACTTCCTGGCCGCGCGCCTGGATCAGCTCAGCTCCTGACCGAGCCGCCGGGCTCGATGGGCTCGCCGTTCGGCTCAATCGCCGGACCTCTCACGGGGCGGGCCAGCCGCCGGGGATCGAACGGGCCGATGGGATGGGAGGTTCGGCCGTCAGTGGCCAGGTCGGCGATGATCTCCCCGACGACGGGCACGAATTTGAACCCGTGCCCGGAGAAGCCGCAGGCCACGATCACCTGCTCGTGACTGGGATGCCGCGCGATGACGAAATGCTCGTCCGGTGTGTTCGTGTACATGCAGGTCACGGCGGCCAGGAAGGTCGCGGGCAGGTCCGGCATCCGCGGTGCGACGAACGCCCGCATCGCCTCGATTTCCGCCGAACGGACCTGGCGCTCGACGGTCCCCGGCGTACAGGGCTGTCCGCCCCGGAAGAACGCGACCTTGACCCCTCCTTCGGGGCCCCCGGGGGGTCGGGGAACGAGGGGAAGCCGTAGAACTGGCGGCCGTCGCCGGCCTCCCAGATGTAGATCGGGTGCCGGTCCGAGCGGAACCGGGCCACGTCCCCGGCCGGGCTGAACCAGTACTGCACCTGCCGCTCCACGCCGAACGGCACGCCCAGATCGGCCAGCAGCTCCGGAGCCCACGCCCCGGGGCAGATCACTAGCTGGGCCGCCGTGTACGTGGCCGCGGCCGCGGCGACGCAGACCCCCCCGCCGCCGGTCGCTTGCCAGCTGGTCACCGGCTCCTCGAAGTGCAGTTCGGCGCCGGACCGCTCGGCCAGCGCGAGGTGCGCGGCCACCGACTGCTCGGGGATCACCAGCCCGGCGCCGCGCTCGTAGAGCGCGACCTCATCCGGCGCCGGGGTCATGGTGGGAAACCGGCGGCGGATGCCGGCGGCGTCGAGCAGTTCGTGCGGTAGGCCCCATTCCTGCGCGCTGCGCAGGCTGCCGGCGACGGTCCGGCTGTCGGCGCGGCCCACCATCACCCCGCCGGTCCGGTGGACGATCGTCCGCCCGGAGGCACCCTCGACCTCCGGCCACAGTTCCGCCGCCCGCAGCAGCAGCGGCACGTACGCGGGATCCTCGAAGTAGGCCTGGCGGGTGATCCGCGAGCCGCCGTGGCTGGAGCCCTGATCGTGGACCGGGGTGTGCCGCTCCAGCCCGAGGACGCGCTGGCCGCGCTGGGCCAGCCGGTATGCTGCGGCACTGCCCATGCCGCCGAGTCCGATCACGATGACGTCATAGGACGGCATGCCCGCTCCTCGTGCCCTCCTGCTCGGGCCCGTCAAGTCTGCCCTCCTGCTCGGGCCCGTCAAGTCTGCCCTCCTGCTCGGGCCCGTCAAGTCTGCCCTCCTGCGCGGGCCCGTCAAGGCTCAACAGCGGGCAAAACGGAGAGAACTGGTCAGTGCAGGTAGCCGAGCTGGGCGGACAATTCCGCCGCGGCGGTGGCCAGGTCGGGCACGATCTCTTCGGCGCGGCTGCGGGACAGCCGGTAGGACGGCCCGGACGCGCTGATCGCGGCGATCACCTCGCCGCGCGGGTCGAGCACGGCTACCGCCACCGCGTGCAGGCCCATTTCGAGCTGCTCGAAGCTGGCCGCGAACCCGTCCATCCGCACGCGGTTCAGCTCGGCGGCCAGGTCTGCCGGCTGCGTGACCGTGTGCGGTGTGTACCGGCGCAGCGGCTGGTCCAGCACGGCCTCGCGGTCCGCCGCATCCAGGTGGGCGAGCAATACCTGCCCGCTGGAGGTCGCGTGCAGCGGGGTCCGCGGCCGACCCAGTTCTGGGCCGCGACCGTGGCGGACCCGACCCCCTGGCTGATGTTGATCGCCGTCCGGTCGTGCAGGACCGCGACGTTGACGGTCTCGCCGAGGCGGCGCGCGAGGTCCTCGCAGACCGGCTGGCTCAGCTTGGTGAAGATCCAGCCGCCTGGTCCCCGTAGCCGCTAGCCGGGCGATGCCGAAGCCGAGCGCATACTTCCCGCGCGTCCCCTGCTGTTTGACCAGCCCCCGGTTCCCCAGCACGCTGACCAGCCGCGAGGCGGTGGACTTGTGCACACCGAGTTCTTCCGCGATCTCGGTGATACCCGCCCGGCCGCGCTTGGCCAGCAGTTCGAGCACGCTGATGGCCCGGTCGACGGACTGGATGAGCGGCGCGGATTTCGGCTCCGGCACCGGCCTCGGGTGCGCCATAAAGCGAGGCTAGCCGTGTCGGCCCAGGGGACGACCCACGGTTGTAGACGGTCTGGACATTGAACGCATCTAGGAGCCGTTCGGTCAGATCGGCGGGGCGTTGGTGAGGATCTCGCTCAGGAACGGCAGCTCGTTTAGCAAGCTGGGGTCGCTGGCCTGCTGGTGGGGGTTCTTCGAGGGCGGCTAGCTCTGTGTCCCAGGCTGGTGCGCTGACCGTATCGCTCGGTGAAGAACCGGGTCGGCGCGGTCATCATCCGCCTTTCACTGGCCCGCCACGATCTGATCAAGGCGGTTGAGCAGTTCTTCCCAGGGATAGGGCCGCCACGACATGACACTCTCGGCCGTTGTTCTTTTCGGCGGTGAACCGGGAGCCCTGGTCCTGGGCGTGGATGGCCCATTCGGGGTGGGCCTGAAAGAAAGGGCGCCGTTGCCTGACAACTTGCATCAAGTCGCAGTGCCACAGCGGCGAGAATCCCTTGCCTGACCCGTGGAGCACCCGTGGCCTGCCCGCGCAGTCCACACGGGTCACAGCAAACCGCACGGGCAGGTCGCTCCAGAATAGTGCATCCGGTGCACCTAGTCCATTCGGTTCAATCTGTGGAAACGGTGCACATGCACCAGGTCAACTAGGGTCACTGCCATGACGGATGATCTTGACCACTTGTCCGGGGTCGCCCTGGTATCTTCAGGTCGCCAAGATCATTGAGGCCGATATGCTGCGCCGGGACCTGGGAGAGCAGGAAATTCAGCCCCGTCCCGGGTGAAGTCCCTCGCCGAACGCTTCGGTGTCGCCAAGGAGACAGTCGCGCGGGCCCATGCCTGGTCAGCCCAGCACGAGTACGTCGTAACCGGCCCCCGTGTCGGCATGGTCGTCACGTCCTGCCTGAACGCTGGAAGCCTGACGAGTAAAGGCGCCCTCTGCATGTACCTGTGCGGCGTGCACCTTCCAGGCGGGATAGCGGCGCCGGCATTTGCCCAGGGCACGCTGCTTCCTCCGGCAGCGCTTGCGGCCTGGACCCGTGTGTTCCTGCTTGGACTTTCCACGGTCATTCGGCGGTGAGTACCCCTATGTTCTTGTTCTCTTCGATCTACGCTTTTTGTTCTTCATGTTCTTGATCTTGCCTGGGTGGGCGCCGTCCTGCTGGACCCGCTTCCTGACCTGGATGGCCCCTGGTCGTGGGGGGTCAGGGGAACTGTTTAGCGGAACGGGTAACGTACCGTAGCAGGCTCGTGTTCCGCTGATGTTCGGCCTGCCTGAGCCTGGATCACGGGATAGTCAGTGGATCGCTCATCGTGACCTGGCATGGTTGCCACTGCTGCTACGACTTGGTCAACAAGATCCTGGCTCACGGGCTGAACAAGGCTACCCGGGCCGATGTGGACGCTGTCTCGCGCTCAACGCTCCTGCAGCGTATTGCGTGCGCATCGGCCCGGCTGAGTTTGAGCACGCCGGTTGCGAAGCTGACTGCATGCATGCAGGCAGGCTCGATCCGGCCTAGGCCGGGCACTGGGGTTGTTGGTGTCTGCTAGGGCATCTCGTGCACGGTCCAGCGAATCGTCCAGACCTGCCGAGGTTCTTCCGTTCGCCTTGATCAGGGTGACCAGCCAGGATTGAGCCTGAGTCTCCTTTGGCGACCGTCATGGCCGCGCGGCCGTCGTGGGCCCCGGATTCGCTTGGAGGCGGTAAAGGCACTGCATCGAGCGGCTGGTCTTGCCGAGCGGCAGCAGCTCTGGCTGCGAACTTCTGCTCGGTCTCGTCTCATACTGGTAGGCATCTTGGTCGTCGTGGCGTAGCCCCGGACCGGGGTCACCGGACTGAAGTGCATTGCCCAGCGCGGCCATTGTGCGCGCAGGAGATTTGACGTGGGCCCGGGTCTTGGTCGCCTAGAGCAAGCGGGTCGGCGAGCAAGACCGCGATCGCGATCACGACGATGGCCACCCCGATGTCGACCACGGTCGCCGTTCCCTTGCGCGTCGGTGCCCGCCAGTGGCGGTCGGCGCAGCGGTACGACCGATGAGGAACGGCCACGCCTGATCATCCATGAGGCTGGCTCACCACGCGCCCCGCGTGCTCAGCCGGGAGTCCGGCGATGGTGCTCAAACTCGTCGACCGATTCGTAGGACTCATTCACCACGTACCCGATCGCTGTTCCCTCATCCAGGGATGTCGGCACACTGCTCCGTGCGTACCTGTCCTCGAGATGCTGCCTGATGCGCCGGATAGCCTCGCTGATTGGAAAGTTCAGAGTAAAGCCCGGTACACCCATCGTGGCTGTCAGCCCGGAGATGGCGAGCACGGCCAGCGTGATGCTGGCGATCCTGTGAGCGAGGTTCGCCTGACGTGGCGTATCGGCCGCTGTCGCCATCGTGTCGACGTCATACCTGATGATGTCGGGGACGGCGCAGAAGAATGGAACCCCAACGACGGTGGATCGGACACCGGCGGCGTTGACCGGGCGAGGCGCTTGCGCAGCCTGCTCCATGACCTGTCTCCTCGGGCGCGCTTGGGTCGCGTAGCGGGTGCGTGCCCAGGCTGGGGGCGCTCACGTGCCGCTCGTTCGGGCCGCAACCCAGGTTTGCGCCGTGGCGGAGGCGCTGCGGTGCCAGGCCAAGCGGGACGGCCGGAACAAGGTACAGATGACGGGCAGCACCCGCGAGCTGAGCGCCGTCAGCAGCCCCGAGAACGGCTCAGCGCAGCCCTAGCTCGTATCAAGCTCCGAGGGCCTCGATCAGGGTTCGCCGGCGTCGTCCTGCGTGTCGCCGCTGACAGCAGGCGGCGACCGCGAGGCGACGAGAGTTACGCGCGCGGGCCACGTGCTGGCCGCCGCCTCCCGGTTGCTTCCCGCTGTCGACCGGGCCGATACGCCGAGGAGTTCAGGTCGGGCAAGGTCTCTTGAGTATGAGGCGCGAACCCGGAAAACTCGGTGTCACTGCTGTTGCCCCTTCGTTGCCCGCTCTGGTCAGAGTTCGGCAGTCCACTCGATCACCAGGCGTCGGCTTGAGGTAGGCGTGTGCCATTTGGGGCGGCATCGCCCCCCGGAACCCCCCGCTGCGCTTCGCGCCCCGCGGTGGGTTCGCGCGCACATCGGCCGCTCGCCGGGCCTGAGGGCCCGGACTCGCTGGGCCGGTATGAGGCCTCGCCGTAAGTCCGCTGTGGAACTTGTCAGGCCCGCGGCGTCTTGTGCGCGGGCCTGGGACGCCATGTTGGCGACGAGTTCGAGGGAGTGCAGCCGGTCGGCGGGGTCGTGCACCATCGTCGTGATCATCAGCTCGTCGGCGTTGGTGGCCGCCAGCAGTTCGGTGAGGCCGCGCCGGACCGTCTCGGCGGAGCCGATGATGTTCGAGGCCTGCCGGGAGCGGATGCTCGCTCCGGTCGAGCGGGGTGTAGGGGTAGGCGGCCGCCTCCTCCGGGCGACGGGAGCGCGCCCGGGCCGGCCGGAGCGCAACCGGAGGAACGACAGGGCGCCCGGGCCGGCCAGCCATTGCGCGCGCTCGTCGGTGTCGGCGCAGATCACCGCGGCCGCCGACCATGGCGTACGGCCTGTCGAGCGTCGCCGACGGGCGGAACCGCTGGCGGTACAGGGCCAGCGCCGGCAGCGTGTTCTCCGCGCTGAAGTGGTGGGCGAACGCAAACGGCAGCCCGAGGAGGCCGGCCACCTGGGCGCTGTACCCGCTCGACCCCAGAAGCCACATGGACGGGATGTTGCCCAGGCCGGGGACCGCGGTGATGGCCGCGTACGGGTGGCCCTCCGGCCATGCTCCCGTCGAAGAAGCCGATCAGCTCGCCGAGTTGCTCGGGGAAGTCGTCGGCCGAGAGCGCCTCTGGCGAGCGCCGCAGCGCCGCGGCCGTCACCGGGTCCGTGCCGGGGGCGCGGCCGATGCCCAGGTCGATCCGGCCCGGGTGCAGCGCCTCCAGCATCCCGAACTGCTCGGCCACGACCAGCGAGACGTGGTTGGGCAGCATCACGCCGCCGGACCCGACGTGGATGCGTCGACGTCGCCGCGGCCAGATGGCCAATCAGCACAGCGGGCGCGGAGCTGGCGATGCCCGGCATGTTGTGGTGCTCGGCGACCCAGAAGCGGTGGTACCCGAGCTGCTCGGCCCGCCGGGCCAGGTCGATGGTGGCGCGCAGGGCGTCGCCCGCGGTCGCCCCCTCCGGGATCGGCGCCAGGTCGAGCACGGACAACGGCACATTAGGCAGATCACTCACGACAGGAGGCAACACCCCGGGTTGGCCTGCTTCTTCCGTTGTCGGCGCTGCGGCCGCGGTGTCCCTGGCCGCCGGTCCCGCACCGCTGGCGGGCTGAGGACGTCCCGGCTTCACCAGGTGACGGGCAGCTCGTGGAGGCCGTAGACGAACGCGTCGTCCTTGACGGGCAGCTCATCCAGCGGGATGGCGAGCCGCAGCCCGGGAATCCGCTGGAACAAGCCCGTTACTATCACCGGCCCGGCCCGCAATCCCGCGCAGGGG
>CAWELT010000033.1:0-148737 GCA_963809975.1 uncultured Actinomycetes bacterium | reverse complement strand
CCGTCCTCACCACAACCAAGCTTTCCTATCCGGCCGAACGGATAAGCGCGACACGCGAGCGAGGGGCGCCTGCGTTCCTCCCGGCCTGAAGTCCGGGGGTCTCCACGCCGCGATTCCGATGACCGCATCCACTTCTGCTGACGTTGACATCACCGGCGAAGAGTTCCGCCGTGCCGTCGGCCATTTCGCCACAGGAGTCACGGTGGTCACTTCGGTCGGGCCGCACGGCCAGCCCGTCGGCACCACCGCCAACGCGGTCAGCTCGCTATCCCTGGACCCGCCGCTCATCCTCGTCTGCTTCGACCGGGCCAGCCTGACCCTCGAGGCGATCCGCAGCCATGGCGCGTTCGTGGTGAACGTGCTGGCCACGCCTGCTACACGGGAACTGGCCGCCAACTTCGCCCGGCGGGGGGCCGAGGCCCTCTGGGAGGGCGTGGAGCACTGGCCGGGCCTGACTGGCAGCCCCCGGCTGGAGGGGGTGCTCGCCACGCTGGAATGCACCGTGGAGCACAGCCTGCCCGGGGGCGACCACGAGATCATTATCGGGCGCCTCCGGTACGCGGAGACTTCGACTGATGACGCCTCCCCGCTGCTCTTCTGGCGCGGCTCCTACACCTCCCTCGACGAGACATAAGCATCCCGCACCCCACGAGGCAAAGGGGTGGGGCGCCTGCGGAGGGCCGGTCCCGATCCGCTGGCGACTTGCCGCGCATAGGGAGACTAAGATAATCCCTACCTAGGCCGACCCATCCGTCGCCTGATCTTCTCGTGGACCGCCCAAATGTAACGCTTGCCTGCCCAGGCCGCCGGACACGAAGCGATGGCCTAGGCAGGTGGCGCCATTGCGCAGACCATGAGGTTGTCCCGCCACCCGGAACGCCCACCCGCCGAACCCGGACCGGCGCCAGGGCAAACCCGGAAAAGGCATCTCCGCTCGTCCGGGCGACCCGGACCGTCAGGTCGGAAGCGCGCTGAGAATAGCGGGTGAGGCTCGGCGAGGTGAATTGAGGCTAGATTCGCCGTCGGCCCACCCTGGGGGTCACGGCCGCAGCTACGACCGCGGTCTTGGCAACGGGCGCGCCCGCCCGGGAGTTACTGCCGCGGCGACAACCGCCGTCTTGCAACCGGCGCGCCGATGACGCCGACTCTTCCGACTCGAGCTGGTCTTACTCATGTCAGCCTCCCCTCTTCAGTTGCAGTGGCGTCGTCGGCCTCGATGGAGGCGATGATCGCCTGAATGGGGATTCTTCCGTTCGCGATGAGCTCGCCCCCCGACCGCCGAGCGGCCGAGGCGAATGGCGCGGCCCAGATGTTCTCCCAGATGAGCACCCCGGCGGTACTGCCGGGTTCCATCGCGGCGGCGAGATGGACGACGTCGTCCTCGGCCAGCAACTCCGCGAGCTCGGCCTCGAGGACTTGTAACGGTCCGAGGTCGTCGAGCTCCGACAGCTCCAGGGCGTCGACCGAACCGTCCTCGTTCTTGGTGAGGATGAGGATGTCGATCACGCGGATGGTCCGCGTGTCGACTAGCGACAGCAGCTCGGTCGCCATCTCCCCGGTGAAGTTGCTCGCGCCCGCCGGGAATCCACGACGACGTAGTCGACGGGACCGAGATCGTTCAGCGATACGTCAGCCATCATTGTTCCGTTCACTGGCGTGAGCTGAGCCGTCTCGACTTGGAAGGCTCGCGGGCCTTCCTCACCATAGATGGACTGCCACCTCGCTACAAGGGCGGTAATCGGGCGGCGCCACATGACCGGGCTGAGTAGCGCAGACGTTCACTGGGCTCGAGCCTGTACCCCAAGGCCCCGAGGTTCACGGTTCCCCACACCCCCTCCCGACTCCTGCCCAAAGTCAAAAGCGTGGCGGTAAGGCACGCGCATTTGTCTCGTCTCCCTATACTGCGGAAAAGTCGCCACGAATCCGGGGCTCAGGGGCCCTTTATTCGCGGGCGGTGCGGATGATGCCGTAGGGGTCGATCGCGGACCGGATCGCGGCCAGGCGGGACTGATCGGACGGGGAGAGCGGGCTTCCCGATGACCGCTGGCCTTCGGCGAACGGGGGCGCCGCGCGGCCGGTGTCGACCGTCGCCGCGGCGGCCCATACCGTCTGGAGGGCCTGATCGAGGGAGGCGCGCTGAGCGGGATCGCCGCCCCAGGCCCGACCGCCGTGGCCCGAGAAACGGCCCGGGCGGGCGCGTCATCGCCCCGTCGGCCGCCCACCACCTCTGACCCTGGCCCCGACGTGCCGGATCTCGATCACCATCAGCGGCGTGCCCGGGGCGAGCGCGGCCGCCAGGATGTCCCCGGCTACTGCCGGGCGTTTCGTCCTGCCAGCCAGCGGCCACCGCCGTAGGCCGGCACCCCGGGCTGGCGGATCCAGGTGAATCCCGGCCAGCCGTTCGGCATTGGCTGGCCCCCAGCTATTGACCGTGGGCGCGGCCACCTTTTCGAGCTCGCCGAAGAGCGCGGCCGCATCGGCGGGGCCGGCGCTCGAGGCCAGCGAGAGATGGACCACCGGCTGGCCCTGCAGGTCCGGCGGGAACGGCGGCCCGGGGGGCGCGTGCAACAGCGAGAGGTCGCTGGTGAGGGCGGGCCCGACGGCCGGCAGTGCACGGGACCAGGCCGCGGCGACCGCGGCGAGTTCGCGGGCAGGCCAGAGCAGGTAGCCCGCCCACAGGTCCGCCACTGGGACCAGCCCGAACTCCAGGCTGACCGCGATCCCGGTGCCGCCGCCCCCGCGGAAGGCCCACCAGGCGTCGCGGTCGCCGGGGTCGGCCGCGTCCGGGGCGGCGCGGCGCGGGCGGCCCTCCCCGTCCACGAAGTCGACGGCGCGCAGGTGGGCGGACGCCAGGCCATGCGGGCGGATGAGCCAGCCGACCCCGCCGCCGAAGGTGTAGCCCGGCCACCCCCACGCTCGGGGAGGTACCGGCCCGGCCGAGCAGGCCGTGCGGCTCGGCGGCCTGTTCCACCGCCGCCCAGGCCGCCCCGGCCCCGGTCCGGGCACTGGCCGTCGCGGGATCAATGGTGATCTCGTCCAGCGCGGAGGTGTCGGCGAGGAGCGTGTCCGGGCCGATGTCGCCGGCGGCCCCGTGCCCGGTCGCCTGCGGCGCGATCATCCAGCCGCGCTCGGTCGCGAGCCGGACCGCGGCCGATACCTGCGCGCCGCTGGCCGGGGCCACCACGGCCACCGGATGCTGGGCCCCGCTAGTGTTGTGCGGTGAGGTCGCCTGGGCGTAACGGTCTGAGCCCGGGCGATGCACCTCGAGGCCGTCCGCCGCGGTGGCGGGCACGTCCATGCGCTGCTCCTCGCCGTGTGCCGGTGGCGAGCCGTGGTCCGGCAGGCCAGGGTCCGCAGTCTAGCCTATGAGGACGGAATCGTCCGCTTAGGGCAGTGGGGTGGCGCGGGCGGGGTGCGGCGCGGGCGGCGTGGAGTGCGCGGAGTGCGGCGCGGGCGGCGCGGGGTGCGGCGCGGGCGGCGCGGGGTGCGGCCGGCTGCGGGCGGCGCGGGGGCGGGCGGCGGGCGGTAGCGGCCGGGGCTCAGCCCAGGCGCTGCTCGCAATGCTGGAGGGGGACGTAGAGGCCGGGAATCGCGCGGAGGCGAGGACGGCCGGCGCCGTTGACCCGGGCGACCATCAGGGCGATGTCATCACCATGCTCGAGTGGGCCGCTGCGGGCTGGCCAGCAGCCGGTCCGCGAGCGCCTCGACCTCGTCGCCGGCCCCGTCCTCGAGCACGCTGAGCAGGGCCCGGAGGTTGCCGTCGGGGTCTTGGCCATCGTCTTCGAGCAGGCCGTCCGTGGCCAGCATGAGCGTCGTCCCGGCCGGCAGGGGGATCTTGGCCGTCGTGTACCGCTCCGCGGGGTCCACGCCCAGCAGCAAGTCGTCACCCTGGTCGAGGAGCACGGGCGCGGTGCCGGGTGAGACGAGGACCGGGGCCGGATGACCGGCCCGGCACATTTCGAGTTCGCCGCTGGCCGGGTCGAGCACCACGAAACAGCAGGACGCGAACAGGGCCATGTCCGGATCGGTGTTGAGCTCGGTCAGCCACTGGTTGGCGCGGGTCATCACCTCGGCCGGCCCGTGTCCTTCGCGGGCGTAGGCGTGCACGACCATGCGCAGCCGCCCCATCAGGGACGCGGCGATCGGGTTGTGCCCCTGCACATCGCCGATGACCAGGGCGACGCGGGAGTCGCTCAGCTCGATCGCGTCGTAGAAGTCGCCGCCGATCTCCAGTCCTGAGGTCAGCGGCTGGTAGCGGGCGGCAATGGTGACGCCGGAGGCCAGCAGGGGACCACGCGGCAGCAGCCCGTGCTGCAGGTCACGCGCCAGCGCATGCTCCGTTTCGTACATCCGGGCCCGTTGCAGCGACTGGGCCAGCAATGCCGAGGTGGCGACCAGCAGCGCGCGTTCCTCGGCGGCGAAGCGGCGCGGCCCGGCGAACCCCATCAGGCACGCGCCGGTCCTGCCCTTGGCGTCGGGAACCGGCACCGCCGCCCAGGCGCGCTGCGGCAGGCCGGCCATCGCCGTGACGAGGTGCGGGTATCGGGACGCCAGCTCCTCGGCGGAACCAATGAACACCGCGGTCCCCCCCACGATGGCATCGGCGACCGGCGAGCCGGGAGACGGCGCGGGGTCACCGAGCAGGCGGGCGGCCTCCGTCCCGACGCCATACGAGGTGACCGGGGCGCGAAGCCCGTCATGCTCGGTGACGATCAGCAGGCTGTTCGCGCCGTAGGTGGCCAGTCCGGCCTGCGCGGCCGCGTTGATGGCGTCCACGGTGACGGCCGAAGCGAGCGCGGCGGTGAACTTCTGCGTCAGCGACGTCCGTTCGGCGCCCTCATGCAGCCGGCGCCGTTCGGCCTCACGACTGGCCCAGATCGTCGTGGTGTCCATGACCAGACCGCTCAGCCGGGCCGGCTGGCCGTCCGGACCGGGCACGACCCGGCCGCGGGCCTCCATCGATCGAAGCGAGCCGTCGAGGGCGGCCACCCGGTACTCAATTTCGTAGGTGCCGCACGAGCTCATCATCTGCCGCAACGCGGTGATGAGGTCGGCCCGGTCTTCTTCCGGGACACGGAGGAGGAACGTCTCCATTGTCGCCGGGCCGTCCTCGGGGAGGCCGTGCAGCGCATAGGTCCCCGGTTCGCAGACGACCTCGTTAGCGATCATGTCCCAGCTGAAAAACCCGGCGTCGGCTCTGGTAACGCGCGGGCGGAACGTCACCGCGGGCCGATCTGGGGCGGCTGCGCCGGTGGCCGTAGCCGCCCTCGTGGCCCGCGCGACGGTCTCGTCCGCCGCGGATCGCGGCTGAGGACGACCGCCGACCGGGACAAAATCAGGGCTCACGAGACTGCCACTTTCGTATGAGAGCAAGAACTGACCCAGTTCAATGACGCACACCTGCCCCTCGGCGGCTGTGCGATCCCCTTCGCGCCGCCGATCAACTCCAAATAACGCGGGCCATCCCAACCCGTAGAGCTGTTGAACGCAATGAGCATAGCGCCGAATGGGCTCGCATTGTCTGCAAAAACGCAGGTCAGAGGTGACCCGACACACTTGTACCGGATGCCCACGCCACGCGGTACTTCCCGAATCTCCGCTGGTAGGCTACCTGCGGCTTTTCTCCGCATTGCTCCCGATCGCCGGCCGGACGGCGGCACGCCCTCCCGCGCAATTGCGCTCGTCGTCTCCGGGCCGGCTTTCGGAGGGCGGGCCGGGGACGAGCAATGATATCCGCACACATCAGGCGGAATTTAGTACTAATTTGGCAGGCATTTTGGCGCCCGAAAATAGGGCTAACCCCATTCTCAGCAACGCCCGTGGAGCTGCAATCGTATGCACGCCCCCGCAATCATTTGCAGGACGGCCGGTAATTTTTGCGGGACAGCATGCAAACGGGCTGGTCAGCGCCTGGTCGCGGGCAGCAACAGTGTGCGGGAGCGGTCAGGGGGCTGGCTGGTCCGGCGAGCGCGCGGTGGCGGGCGGGCTGATCGCGGTCACGGGCGGGCTCATCCGGCGGCGCAGGAGCGGAGCGGTGACCGCTCCGGCGAGGGCCATGGCGGCGATCGCCCACCAGCCGTGCTGGAACGCAATCAGGCGCCCGGCAGAAGTGTCCGGCTCGCCGAGGACCGCGACCAGGACGGCGACCCCAATGGCCATGCCGACCTGCCGGATCATGTTGACCACGGCCGAGCCGGTGGCGAAGGCGTGGGCGGGCAGCGAACCCGCGGCGGTCGCCATCAGTGTGGGCAGGGTCAGCCCGACGCCGGCGCCGGTTAGCAGCATGCCGCCGAGGACACCGCCCGGGTAATCGGCGTCCAGGCCGATGGCCAGGGCCCACCAGATGACCCCGGAGGCGAACACGCTGCACCCGGCGGCGACGACCACGCCGGCCCGAAGCGGGCGATGAGGCGCCCCGCGATGAGGAACGAGAAGAGCGGCACCATGACCGGCCCGGGTGCGACGCCCAGCCCGGTGCGCAGCGCCGACCAGCCCCAGTCGTCCTGCAGCCACAGCACGATCGAGAGCAGCATGGCGCCGAACGCCATGGAGAACAGGAGCATCACCGCCGTCGCGCCCACGTAACTGCGCGCCCGGAACAGGGCCGGCTCGACCAGGGGGTTTCGGGCGCGCGCGCAGTGCAGCACGAACGAGGCGAGCAGCACGGCCGAGGCGGCCAGGACCGCGACCGTCTGGACCGATCCCCAGCCCCAGCCGCCGCCCTGGACAAGGCCGAGAGTGAGCGCGCCCACGCCCGCGGTGACCAGAACGGCGCCCAGCGCGTCGGGCCGCGGGACCGGGTGGCCGGGCACATCGGGCAGCCGGCGCCAGCCCACCACCAGGGCCGCGATCCCGATGGGCACGTTGACCAGGAAGACCCAGCGCCAGCTCGCCGCGACGAGCAGGCCGCCGATCACTGGCCCGAAGGCGGCGGCCACGCCGCCGGTGGCGGTCCAGGCGCGAACGGCCCCGCCGCGCCGTTCGGCCGGGTAGGAGGCGAGCACCAGGCTGAGCGAGGTGGGGGTGAGCAGGGCCGCCCCGGCCGCCTGCACCAGCCGGAAGGCGACCAGCATGCCGACGCTGGTGGCGGCGCCGCACGCGGCCGACGCCACGGTGAAGATGGCCACGCCCAGCAGGAACCCGTACTTGCGCCGGTGCCGGTCGGCCAGCTTGCCCGCCAGCACGAGCAGCGAGGCGTACACAATCGCGTAGCCGTTCAGCACCCACGACAGCTCGCCGAGATTGCGGCTGCCCAGGTCACGGGCGATCGCGGGCAGGGCCACGTTCACGATGAAAAGGTCGAGGCTCGCCAGCACCACCCCGGCGCACACGATGACCAGGACCTCAGGGCTCCCGGCGGGCTTGGCGCGCCCTGGGGAGCCAGCGGTCCCAGTGGAGCCCGCTGTTGCCTGACTTAGCTCTGCCATAGCTAGATCGTAGAGTACTGACTTAGCTAAGCACAAGTCAGGTACGATGAGCACATGGCAGGTACGGCTCCCGAACTTCCCCGGCTGACCGGGCCGCTCGACCCCCGGGGCGCGTGGACGGCGAGTGAGTGCTCGCTGGCCCGCGCGCTGGACGTGGTCAGCACGCGCTCGGCCTTCCTGCTGCTGCGCGAGGCGTTCTACGGCACCGCTCGATTCGACGACTTCGCCGAGCGGGCGGGCATCAGCGAGCCGGTGGCCGCCGCCCGGCTGCGCGAACTGGTTGACGCGGGGCTGCTCACGCGCGAGCAGTACCGCGAACCCGGCCAGCGGGCCCGGCTGGCGTACCGGCTGACGGACAAGGGCACGGACCTGTTCCCCGCGCTCGCCGCCCTGATGCAGTGGGGCGACCGCTGGCTCAGCTCATCCGGCGGCCCGATCGAATTGCGGCACCAGGACTGCGGTGAACCGGTCGAGGTCGAGCTGCGCTGCGCCGCCGGGCACCTGACCGGCCCCAGCGAGCTGGAGCTGGTCCGGCGGAGGCGGGAACGCTAGGCGCGCTGGTTCCGGATCTGGCGCTTGATGCGGGAGAGCATGGCGGCCATGCCGCGCAGCCGCAGTGGGCTGACCAGGTCGTTGAGCCCGAGCTGACCGGTGAATTCGGCCGGGGTGGCCAGCACCTCGTCCGCGCCGAGGCCGTCCAGCCCGGCCTGCAGGATGCCGGCGAACCCCCGCGTGGTCGGCGCCTCCGGCGGCGCGTCGAAGAACAGGTGAACCGTGTCCCCGTCGTCCACCTCGACCGCGAGGAACAGCGGTGACTGGCACTCCGGGCACCTGTTCCAGCAGGTCCCGATGGCCGGCGTAACGCTCCGGGAAGGGCCGGCAGGTCGTCGGAGAACTCCAGCAGCAGCTGGAGCCGCTCCTTGCCGGGCAGGGACGTGAAGTCGTCGACGATCTCGGCCAGGCGCGGGTTGAGTGTGCTGGTGGTCACGGCGTCTCGCCCCGCTTGATGGGGACCCGGACGCTGTTGCCCCACTCGGTCCAGGAGCCGTCGTAGTTGCGGACGTGCGGGAAGCCGAGCAGGTGCTGCAGCACGAACCAGGTGTGGCTGGACCTCTCGCCGATCCGGCAGTAGACGACGATGTCGTCGCCGTGGTGCAGCCCGGCCTCGCCCGTGTAGATGCCCTCGAGCTCCTTGTGATCGCGGAACGTGGCGTCCTCGGCCGCGGCCCGCGCCCAGGGCACGTTCTTCGCGCCCGGGATGTGGCCGCCGCGGACGGCGCCTTCCTGCGGGTAGTCGGGCATGTGCAGCAGCTCGCCGCTGTACTCCCCCGGCGACCGGACGTCGATCATCGGCTCGCCCAGGTGCTCCTCGACCTGGGACCGGAACGCACGGATCTGGGTGTCGTCCCGGTCGATCACCGGGTAGCCGGTCTGCGGGCGCTCCGGTACGTCCTTGCTGAGCGGCCGGTCCTCGGCGATCCACTTGGCCCGCCCCCCGTCGAGCAGGCGGACGTCCGGGTGGCCGAACAGCGTGGTCACCCAGAGCGCGTACGCGGCCCACCAGTTGTTCCGGTCGCCGTAGAGCACGAGCGTGGTGTCGCGGGAAACCCCCTTCTCCGACATCAGCCGCGCGAAGCCCTGGCCGTCAACGTAGTCCCGGGTGTCCGGGTCGTTCAGCTCGGTGTGCCAGTCCAGCTTGACCGCGCCCGGAATGTGCCCGGTGTCGTACAGCAGCACGTCCTCGTCGGACTCCGCCACGACCAGACCGGGGTCATCGAGGTGCTCGGCCAGCCACTCCGTGGAGACCAGCACCTCCGGGTGCGCGTACTCCTGGAACTTGGCCGCGGAGTCAAAGGGCAGCGCCACGGATTCCTCACCTCCGGTCGCGGATGGACTGTTTCAGGCAGGTTAACGCGCCCGCGCAGGCCAGCCTTCCCCGGGATGCGGCAGGAATTCCAGCAGCCCGGCTGCGTTATACGCAGAGCTTTCCACGCTACCGACTGAACGAGGAGCTATGAGCACCATCGAACTGACCAAGGAGACGTTCGAGGAGACCGTCACCCAGCCTGGCATCACCCTGGTGGACTGGTGGGCATCGTGGTGCGGTCCGTGCCGCATGTTTGCCCCGGTGTTCCAGGCGGCCAGCGACGAGCACGCCGACGTCCGGTTCGGCAAGATCGACACTGAGGACCAGCAGGAGCTGGCGGCCGCGGCGCAGATCACCTCGATCCCCACGCTGATGGCCTTCCGCGACGGCATCCTGGTCTTCGCCCAGCCCGGCGCGCTCCCCGCGCCCGCGCTCGAGCAGGTCATCAAGGCCGTCCGCGACCTGGACATGGAGGAGGTCCGGGCCGAGGTGGCCAAGCAGCAACACGCGGGCCAGGAAAACGCGGCCCAGGAAGACCCCGGGACCGTCTGACCCTCCGGGCTCACCCCCCTGTCCGGGAGCGTTGACACCGTGCCCCGCCCGTCCCTGTCCGGAAGCGTTGACACCGTGCCCCGCCGGTGTGATCGTTCATAACGCGAACCAGCCTTGCGGACCAGCACAGCGAGGGGGGACGACGGTGTCTCAGTCCAGCGCACCAGCCGGGCGCAGCTACGCATCCGGGACGTTCGGGGTGGCCCTGCTCGGCGACACGATCGGCGACAACCTCGACCGGACCGTCGCCCGGTTCGGTGACCGCGAGGCCCTGGTCGACGTCGCCGCCGGGCGCCGGTGGACGTACCGGGAGCTGGCCGCCGACGTGAACGCCCTGGCCCTGGGGTTCCTGGACCGCGGGGTCGCCAAGGGTGAGCGGGTCGGGATCTGGGCGCCGAACTGCGCGGAATGGACCATGGTCCAGTACGCGACCGCGAAGATCGGTGCCATTCTCGTCAACATCAACCCGGCGTACGGCTCCCGGGAACTGGAGTACGTACTGCGCCAGTCCGGGATCCGGACCCTGGTGGCCGCGCCGAAGCTCAGGACGTCGGACTACGCCGGGATGATCGCCGAGGTGCGCCCGCGCTGCCCGGACCTGAGCGCGGTGGTGCTGCTCGGCGGCGAGGAATGGCAGGCCCTGTCGCGCGGGGACCGCACCGCCAACGGGACGGCCACGGCCGCGCTGGCCGAGGCGCAGGCGGCGCTGAGCGCGGACGACGCGATCAACATCCAGTACACCTCGGGGACCACCGGGTTCCCCAAGGGCGCGACGCTCTCCCACCACAACATCCTGAACAACGGCTTCTTCACCGGGGAACTGTGCCGGTACACCGAACAGGACCGCATCTGCATCCCGGTGCCCTTCTACCACTGCTTCGGGATGGTCATGGGCAACCTCGCGGCGACCAGTCACGGCGCCTGCATGGTGATCCCCGCACCGTCGTTCGATCCTCCCGCCACGCTCCGTTCGGTGGAAAAAGAACGGTGCACATCGCTGTACGGCGTCCCGACCATGTTCATCGCGGAACTGGCGCTGCCCGACTTCGCCGCCCGCGACCTCACCAGCCTGCGTACCGGCATCATGGCCGGCTCGCCGTGCCCGGTGGAGGTCATGAAGCAGGTCGTCCAGCGGATGCACATGGACGAAGTCAGCATCTGCTACGGCATGACCGAAACGTCCCCGGTATCGACGCAGACCCGGTTCGACGACTCCATCGAGCGCCGGGTTTCCACCGTGGGGCGGGCCGGGCCGCACCTGGAAGTCAAGATCATCGATCCGGCGACCGGGCTGACCGCGCCGCACGGCGAACCGGGAGAACTGTGCACCCGGGGGTATTCGGTCATGCTGGGCTACTGGGAGCAGCCGGAGAAGACCGCGGAGGTAATCGACCGGCCCGGTGGATGCACACCGGCGACCTGGGGGTCATGGACGCCGACGGGTACGTGAACATCACCGGGCGGATCAAGGACATGGTGATCCGCGGCGGGGAGAACATCTACCCGCGCGAAGTGGAGGAGCTGCTCTACACCCATCCCGACGTGCTGGACGCCCAGGTCATCGGGGTGCCCGACGAGACGTACGGCGAGGAGCTGATGGTGTGGGTGCGGATGCGCGACGGCGCCAGCCCGCTCGCCGCCGCGGACGTGCGCGAGTTCTGCGCGGGGAAGGTCGCCCATTACAAGATCCCCCGCTACGTGCACATTGTCGAGGAGTTCCCGATGACCGTCACCGGCAAGGTCCGCAAGGTCGAGATGCGGGAGCGGTCGATCGAGCTGCTGGGGCTGCAGAAGGCGGCCGGGGCCCAGCACGCTTAGACTTCAGCTAGCGGCGGTCTGCGGGTCCGGCCCGGCGATGGGGTAGGGCACGACGGCGGCGGTGATGTTGTCGATGCCGCCGGCTTCCAGCGCGAACAGCAGGAGCGCGGTGGCCGCAGCGCGCGGATTGTCCAGCGCGGCAGGCATCGCCAGGGCCGCGAGTTCCCCGCCGTCGGGGTCGTAGTTCCACAGGCCGTCGGAGCACAGCAGCAGCGCGCCCGGGCCGGGCGGCGAGAACTGCGCGACGTGCGGTTCCGCGTCGCGGGCCCCGATACCGATCCAGCGCGTCACCACGTGCGCCTGCGGCGACTCCATGGCGTCGGCCTCCGACAGCAGCCCCAGCGCGACCATCTCCTCGGCCAGCGAGTCGTCCCGGGTCAGCGGCTGCGCCATGGGCTCGGGCTTGGCGGCGAGCCAGTAGGCGCGGCTATCCCCCATCCAGCACAGGGTGACCTCCCCGTCCGCGACGACCGCGGAAATGTAGGTCGCCGCCGGGGCCTCCGCGGGGACCTCGGCCAGGGCGATCACCGCGTCCCGGGCCGAGACGACCGCCTGTCTCGACGCCTCAACCGGATCGGCGCCGGCTTCCGCCGCCCCGGCCAGCTTCTGCACGGCGGCCCGCGCCGCCGCCAGCGACGCCTCGGCCGGGCGGTCGGCACTGGATACCCCGTCACAGACCACGGCGACCACGGCCGGTCCGCTAGGGGCCTCGATCGTCGCGAGCGCGAGCGCATCCTCGTTCCGCTCGTGCCGGATCCCGCGGTCGGTGACGCCCGCGACGGAACCGAGGTCGAGTTCCTCGTGATCACGGCCCTCGAACGTGTTCTCGAGGTCACCGTCGCTCACGACGATCGAATTCGTCACCATGACCATCGCCGACCCACCACACCCGCTCCCGTTTCTGGCTCCGGTCGCGGACCCGTCTCCCAGGCCGGCACGGTGCCGCTCATCACCCGTACGCCAGGAGCCGAGCCTACGGCCCGTGACATGGCTATTGTGACGCACTTCGAGGCGCCACGAGCCTATTCGGCGCTCAGGCGGGGTGCTCCCGGCGGTCGCCGGACCAATCGGTGTGGAAGGTACCGGGCCGGTCCACCCGGCGGTAGGTGTGCGCGCCGAAGTAGTCGCGCAGGCCCTGGATGAGCGCGGCGGGCAGGTGTTCCTTGCGCAGGCCGTCGTAGTAGGCGAGCGAGGAGGAGAACGCGGGCGTCGGGATGCCGGCCGACGCGGCCTGCGCCACGACCCGGCGCCAGCTGTCCACACCGTCCCGGATCGCGGCCGCGAAGTAGGGTGCGACCATGAGGCTTGGCAGGCCGGCGTTCTCGTCGTAGGCGGTACGGATACGGTCCAGGAAACGGGCCCGGATGATGCAGCCGCCCCGCCAGATCGTCGCCATCGCACCGCGGTTGATGTTCCAGTCGTACTCGCCGCTGCCCGCGCCGATCTGGTCGAAGCCCTGGGCGTACGCGACGACCTTGGAGGCGTAGAGAGCCCGGCGGACGTCCTCGACGAACGCGTCCCGGTTATCGTAGTGCACCGGCGCCAGGTCCGTTCCGAATGATTCGCGCGCCGCCTGGCGCTGCTCGCCGTGGCCGGACAGCGACCGTGCGAACGTCGCCTCGGCGATCCCGGTGATCGGGATGCCGAGATCCAGCGCGCTCTGCACGGTCCAGCGGCCGGTGCCCTTCTGCTCCGCCTGGTCGAGCACGACATCGACGAACGGCTCGCCGGTCTCCGCGTCGGTATGGGACAGGACGTCCGCGGTGATCTGGATCAGGTAGGAGTCGAGGTCGCCCTCGTTCCAGGTGCGGAAGATCTCCCCGATCTCGCCCGGGGACTCCCCGAGGCCGCTCCGCAGCAGGTCGTAGGCTTCCGCGATCAGCTGCATGTCCGCGTACTCGATGCCGTTGTGCACCATTTTGACGAAATGCCCGGCGCCGTCCGGGCCGACGTGCGTGCAGCAGGGGGTGCCATCCACCTGGGCCGCGATCGACTCGAAGATCGGGCCGAGCCTCTCGTAGGACTCTTTGGACCCGCCGGGCATGATGCTCGGGCCGTTCAGCGCTCCCTCTTCGCCCCCGGAGACCCCGCACCCGACGAAATGCAGGCCCTGCTCCCGCAGCGCGGCCTCACGCCGCCGCGTGTCCATGAAATGCGCGTTGCCGCAGTCGACCACGATGTCGCCGTCCTCCAGCAGCGGCACCAGTTCATCGATCACGGCGTCGGTCGCCGGGCCGGCCTGGACCATGATGATGATCGCCCGCGGCCGCTCCAGGCTGGCCACGAAGTCCTGCATGGACTCGCCGGGAATGAACGTGCCCTCGTCGCCGTGCTCCTTGACCAGGCTGTGGGTACGTTCCGGCGAGCGGTTGTGCAGCGCGACGACGTAGCCGTGCCGGGCCAGGTTGCGGGCCAGGTTCCGGCCCATCACGGCGAGGCCGGTGACGCCGATGTCTGCCTTGATGCCTTCACTGCCTTGGGTCATGAATAGCTCCCGGGTCGCGGCTTCCGCTCCTCGCTCAATAAAGGCGACCCTAACCCGTGGGGCCGGCAGCCCCCGGGTGGTCCCGATCGCGGTAACGGCCAGCTTCCCCGGGTTCGCCGGGTTCCCCGGGCGCGTTCCCCGATCATGCTCGGGGCCCCAGAGGGGGGCGGCGTAGGGATCGCCCTGATGCGGCGCGCATAACGCGAAACACGTTATATCTTGTCAAAGAGGGACGGTTGACGTACATTGCAGATATATCGAGACCGTATCTCAAAGGCGACGGTGGAGGCACCATGCAAGGTTTCGGGTATGGGGCAGAAGATTTCGACGCGGGCCTGTCCGAGGCCATCGACCGCGCCCGGAAGCTGCTCAAGAACGTCTACGCCACTGGGGGCATGACCGCCAGCCGGCCGGCCGGTCAGGAGCCTGGTTTCCATCACGGTCCTGGGCCTGGGGAGTTCGGCGGCCCGCCGCCCGGCGATGATGAGGACGCCGGACCGGGGCACCACGGGCACGCAGGGCCCGGGTTCCACGCGCACACCAGCCATCACGAGTTCGCCGGACCGGGGCATCAGGCACACATGGGGCCCGGGTATCACGGCTTCGGCGGCCCCGGCGACGAGGAAACCGCACCTGGTCCCGGAGAGGAATCCGGCCCCTGGGGCTGGGCGCCGTGGGGACGCGGCTTCAGCGGGAAAGACTGGGCCGGATTCTTCGGCGGCCCGCGGGCCGGCTGGTGGCAGGGCCCGGGCGGACGGCGCCGCGGCCCGGGCGGGCCCGGTGGCCGGCGCGGCGGCCGAAGGCGTCGCGCGGCGACGTGCGGGCGACGATCCTCGCGCTGCTCACCGAGGGACCGCGCACCGGCTACCAGATCATGTCCGACATCGAGGAGCGCAGCCATGGCGCCTGGCGGCCCAGCCCGGGCGCCGTCTACCCGGCGCTTCAGCTGCTCGCCGACGAAGGCCTGATCATCGGGGAAGAGGCCGGCGGCCGCCGGACGTTCAGCCTCACGGATGCCGGGCGTGACTACATCGAGAACAATCCCGATATGGCGCGGGGCGCCTGGGAGGCCATGGCCGATGCGGACGCCGCAGGCGGCCCGGGAGACCTCCCCCGGCTGTTCGGCGAGGCGGCCCGGCTCGGCGCGGCCATCGCCCAGACGGCCCACGCCGGCACGCCCGACCAGATCCGCAGGGCCGAGCGGCTGCTCAAGCAGACCAGGCGCACGCTGTATGAGTTCCTGGCTGACGAAGACACCACCGACAATGAGCCCGGCGACGCAGGCGACTAGCCGCCGGACGAACGGCACGAGAAGAACACCGGGAAAACGGGGTCCGAAATGAATATGAACGACCGGATGCGCATATCCGATAGCGACCGGGATCGCGTCGCCGCGCAGCTGCGCGACTACTACGCCGAGGGCCGACTCACCTCCGAAGAGCTGGACGAGCGGGTCACGGCCGCGCTGAGCGCCAAGACCGCCGGTGATCTCCGGCGGCTCATGGCCGACCTGCCCAACCCCTCCCCCGCGCAGGCGGGGGCGCCGAACACGCCGCCGCTCGCGGCTCCGCCGCGGGTGTACCGGCGCGCGGCCCACGGCTCCTGCCGGTGCTGCTGCTCATCCTGTTCGCCGCGCTCCTGCTGCCCGGCGGCTGGATCTTCTTCGCGCTGCTGAAGGTCTTCCTGTTGTTCTGGCTCGTGGTGGCGCTGATGGGCCTCGTGGGCGCGGCGGTGTTCCGGCACCGGACCCGCCGGGTCTTCCGCGACCGGATGGGCAGCTGGCAGGGCCAGGACTGGCGCGGCCCGACCTGGCGCGGCTGGTAGTCGCTTTCCCGGCGGTGTGCTCTCTGGTGGCCGAAATTCCCGCCGGCACCAGGGAGCACACCGCATCGACCTGTCCCCGACCGGCGCGTTTGAGCAGTGGTCGGCCGGACGGGGTCGGGCTGGCAGAGTCGGGCCGGACGGTCTGGGGCGGGGCAGGGATCTGGGGCGGGTAGGGCGAAAATTGGCCGGGACGGGAAGGGCGGCGAAGCCGCGGAGGAGGAGCAGTGGACGGAAGGGCCCGGAGATCCTGGACATCCCGGTCGGCCTCGGCGGAGACCGGGACCCGGCGGGAGACCGACTCGATGGGCGCGATCGAGGTTCCGGCGGACCGTTACTGGGGCGCGCAGACGCAGCGTTCGCTGATCCACTTCTGCGCATCGGCGACGACCGCATGCCGAAGGCCGTCTACCACGCCTACGGCTACGTCAAGAAGGCGGCGGCGCTGGTCAACGGCCGCGCCGGGCGGCTGCGCGGCTGGAAGGCCGACCTGATCGCGCGGGTCGCCGACGAGGTGATCGCCGGCGAGCTCGACGAGCATTTCCCGCTCTACGTCTGGCAGACCGGCTCCGGCACCCAGACGAACATGAACGTCAACGAGGTCATCAGCAACCGGGCGATCCAGCTGGTCGGCGGGACGCTCGGCAGCAAGACGCCGTCCACCCCAACGACGACGTCAACATGGGCCAGTCCTCCAACGACACCTTCCCGACGGCGATGCACATCGCCGCGGTGCTGCGAGCTCGCACGAGCCACCTGCTGCCCAGCGTCGAGGCCCTGCGGCAGGCCATCGCGGCAAGGCGGAGCTGTGGCGCGACGTCGTGAAGATCGGCCGCACCCACCTGCAGGACGCCGTTCCGCTGACCGTCGGCCAGGAATGGTCCGGGCTACGCCACGCAGCTGACGCGGGCGCACTGGACCGGCGTCACGCGCCCGCCGAGGGCCTGCATGAACTGGCCGCCGGCGGCACCGCCGTCGGCACCGGCCTGAACGCCCCGCCCGGGTTCGCCGAGGCGATCGCCGCCGAGATCGCCGCGGTCACCGGCCAGCCGTTCTGCACCGCGCCCAACAAGTTCGCCGCGCTGGGCGGCGCTCGACGCGATGGTCGCCGCCTCGCCGGCGCTGCGCGGCCTGGCGGTGCCGCTGATGAAGATCGCCAACGACATCCGCTGGCTGGCCTCCGGGCCCGCGCTGCGGGCTGGGCGAGCTGACGCTGCCCGGCCAACGAGCCGGGCAGCTCGATCATGCCGGGCAAGGTGAACCCCACGCAGTGCGAGGCCATGTGATGGTGTGCATCCAGGTGATCGGCCGAGGACACCGCGGTCGGCCTTCGCCGGCTGCGCAGGGCAACTTCGAGCTCAACACGATGCGCCCGTCATCATCAACAACTTCCTGCACTCGGCGACGATCCTCGGCCGACGCGTGCGGGAAGCTCCGCCGAGTTCTGCGTCGAGGGCACCGAGCTCGAACCGCGACGCGGATCGACGAGCTACGTCGACCGGTCGCTGATGCTGGTCACCGCGCTTCGCCGGTCATCGGCTACGACCAGGCCGCGGCGATCGCGCACCGGGCCGACGACGGGCACGACGCTGCGTGAGGCCGCGCTGCGCCAGCGGATAGCTCAGCGCCGAGGACTTCGACCGGATCGTCGACCCGTCCGCCATGGCCGGCGACACCGGGCACCTCGTCATGTGATCGAACTTAAGTTTGAAAAGAATCGCCTATGATGGCGGCATGACGGCCTGTGGCAGCGTGGCCTGGCACGGCGACACCATCGGCCGGGGGCGCCGGGAGGACACGATGGTCGCGATCATTTCGCTGGGCGCGCCGCGGGCGCTGCTGCTGCGGCCGCGCGGAGGTGGGCCGGGGCTGCGCTACGAACTCGGCCACGGTGATCTTCTGGTCATGGGCGGCAGCTGCCAGCGGACCTGGGAGCACGCCGTGCCAAAGACGGCACGGCCGGTGGGGCCGCGGATCAGCGTGCAGTTCCGCCCGCGGGGGGTGCGCTAGCGGCCCGGTTGGGTGACGCCGGTCGGCCGGGGCGGCCGTTGGGGGGGGCGGGCGTTAGCAGGGCGGGCGTTAGCGGCAGGCGTAGGTGTCCGCGCCCGGGACCTGGCGGAGGAACTCGGCGTTCGAGGACGTGTCGCGGGTCCGCTCGAGAAGCAGTTCCAGGCCCTGCTGGGCGTCGAGGCCGGATAGGCCGCGCCGCAGCTTGCCGACGGCGGCGTACTCGTCCGGCGCCATCAGGAGGTCGTCGCGCCGGGTGCCAGAGGCGGTCACGTCGATCGCGGGAAACAGGCGCTTCTCGGCCAGATCGCGGCGGAGCCGGAGCTCCATGTTGCCGGTGCCCTTGAACTCCTCGAAGAGCATGTCGTCCATCCGGGAACCGGTTTCGATGAGGGCGGTGGACAGGATCGTCAGGGAGCCACCGTGCTCGAGGTTGCGCGCCGCGCCGAGGAACTTCCGGGGCGGCTGCAGCGCGGAGGTCGGCGACACCGCCGGCCAGGATGCGGCTGCTGGCGGGCGCGACGACGTTGTAGGCGCGCGCGAGCCGGGTGATCGAGTCGAGCAGGACGACGACGTCACGGCCGAGTTCGACGAGGCGCTTGGCCCGCTCGATGGCGAGCTCGGCGACCAGGATGTGGTCCTGGGCGTTGTGGTCGAACGTCGAGAAGACGACCTCGCCGTGGACGGACCGGCGGATGTCGGTGACCTCCTCGGGCCGTTCCCCGACGAGCACCATCATGAGGTGCACTTCAGGGTAGGCATGGGCGATCGCGGCCGCGATCTCCTTGAGCACCATGGTCTTGCCCGCCTTGGGCGGGGAGACGATCAGGCCGCGCTGCCCCCGGCCGATGGGGCCAACCAGGTCGATGATGCGCGCGGTCGCGGAGGCCGAGCCGTCTTCCAGGCGGAGCCGGTCGTCGGCGTAGAGGGGGGTCAGCGCGTCGAACGACGGGCGGTCGTGAGCGCGCGCGGCAGGCAGCCCGTTCACCGTGTCCACCTGGGCCAGCACGTCGTGCTGGGCGCGCGCCCGGGGCTGACTGCCCCGCCCCGGAGCGGCATCCCCGGGCGCCCGGGCGGCCCCGGCGATATAGTCGCCGCGGCGCAGGCCGTACTGCCTGACGAGGGAGGCGGGCACAGAGACGTCGTCCGGGCTGAGCCGGTAGCCGGCCGTACGCAGGAACGCGCTGTTGTTACCGGTGGTGTCGAGAATGCCGGAGACGGCATTCTGGGTGGGTGTTTCCGGAGGCTGCGCCTGGGCCGGAACCCGGCGCGTTCTGGGTGGAGCCGAAGTCTGCCTGACTTCGGCGGCGGTTGCCGTCATGGTATTTTCCTCTCGGGGGCAATGAATTTAGGCACGCCAATAGAAAGCGTGGCGGAACGGATCCGTCTGGGATCGGCGGAAACAAGCAGACCGGCGCGTACGCGGTCGGCAGGCGTGTGGCATGGCCAGCAGGCGGAGGCCTCTTAGCAGGCCGTTTACCAGGAAAGAGCAGCCAGGACGGACGGCTCAACGGGACGGGATCACCTGGACAGGGTGCGCTCCGATGTGAATTCGCTCGACGTCGGACCCGGATTTCGCGGGCCTGGCGGAGCAGTAACTAAATCCCCCGGTGGGTTCCGGTCGCATACCGCAGAACTCTCGCCTGGAATAACTATACAGCAGAACACCGCCGTCCCGTCAAAACATTCCCGTGAGTTTTCGCGGGCGGGCTGGCGGTTGGTTCCCAGCCGTCGCGGCGGGTCCGCCGGGGACGCCGTCTGGCGGCCGCGGAGCGGCCGGGCGGGACGCGCCATCTGGCCGTAGCGGGGACCCGGCCGCGAGCGGGCCAGCGCCTCCGCGGAAGCGTCGGGCTAGACATTCGGAATGGGACACATCATGTTATGAAGTCCATCTTCATACTAAGGTGGCATACTGCATTTCCGATAATAGGGATGACCACAATGGGCTTGCGGGGACGGATAGCGATCGACCTGGGAACGACCAACACCCTCATCTGGGTGGCGGGCCGTGGACTCGTGATCGACGAGCCGTCCGCGATCGCCCTCGACGCGACGAACGGCAAGGTCGCGGCGATCGGCGAGCAGGCCGACGCCCTGGCCGGCAAGGAACCCGAAGACATCGAAATCATCTACCCGCTGCGGGACGGGGTCATCGCCGACCTGAACGCGACGGCGCTGATGCTGAACGGCTTCCTGCACCGCGCCAGGCGGCACCGCGGCCCGCTGCGCCCGTCAGTCCTGGTCTGCGTGCCCAGCCGCGCGACGTGGGTGGAACGGCGATCGGTGGCCGCCGCTCTCGAAGCGCGGCGGCCGCGCGCGAGGGTCCGGCTGATTGACGAACCGGTCGCGGCGGCGGCCGGGGCGGGCATCGACCTCGCGGGGGGCGCGGGTACGTTCATCGTGGACGTGGGCGGCGGCACCACCGAGATCGCGGTGGTCTCCGGCGCGCGCGTGGTCCGGGCCCGGTCACTGCGGCTGGCCGGCAACGCCCTGGACGACGCGATCATCCACGCGGCCCGGACCGAACTCGGCCTGATCCTCGGGCGTAAGGCGGCGGCCAGCCTGAAGATGGCGCTGGGCCTCACCGGCGGGACGCTCGGCTGGGCCGAAACGATCGGCATCGATGCCGCACGCCGCACGCCACGGGTCGAGCGCGTCCCGGGCAAGCTGGTGGCCAAGGCAGTGGAACATACCGTCGCCGCGATCATCAATTCGGTCCAGGACATCCTGTCCGACATCCCGCCCGGCATCGCCGAGGACGTGGTGCGCGGCAAGATCCGCCTCGCGGGCGGGGGTGCCCTGCTGCCCGGCCTGGCCAGCAGGATCGAGTCGTCCGCCGACATCGCCACGGTGGTGGTGGAGGATCCGCTCCGCTGCGTCATCCGGGGCGCGGCCGAGCTTCTGGAGCGCGGCGAGAACTTCGGCGCCGTGGGGCTCGCGCAGTAAGGCATGCGACGCCGAAGGCCTGTCCGACGCGGCTGGCGGCACGAAGCGGGCTTCGGCAGCGTCAGCGGTCACGGCGAGGACGGCACCGCGCTGACCGCCGGACACCGCCGCATGATCACCGTCGCCGGACGCTGATTTTCCGGGCGATTCTCGGGCCGAACGGAACCGGGCGATCGCCGTGGGCCCGTGCTCCGTCACCTGGCCCGGGCTATGGGCTAACGTGCACACGCGACACCGTCCACCGGCCACCATCCACCGGCCGTCGTCCACAGGAGGCTGAGCGTGAAGCTGAGCGCGAGGAACCAGATCCCGGCGCGGATCACCAAGATCAACGGTGGCCAGGCCACCGCGAACATCGAGATGGATGCGGACGGCGTGCGCCTGGTGGCCTCGATCACGGTCGAAGCCGTCCGCGAGCTGGGACTGGAAGAGGGCAGCACCGTCACGGCCGTCATCAAGGCCTCGGACGTCATCGTGGCCACGGAGGGCTGACATCAGGCGGCAGGAGTCCTACCTGTGCAGGCTCGCACGTGAGGCGGGGGAAGACGTGCCCGGGGACCTGTCCGAGGCACAGGCATCGGAGCTCATCGGCCAGCTGCAGGACCGCAGCGCACGTCTGCGGAACGAGTCCGCCAGGCCCGGGTATAACCTGGCCTATCCGACGCAGCGATCCGGGTCCGACGTACCGATCCGGGCATGGAGGAGACGGCACCCGATATGGCTGACAGCGAGCCTGACGACCCCATGGGTCTCGATCAGGTGGACGACCTGTCCACCGGTTCCGAGAACGAGGGCGTTCTGGAAGAGTCGGACACGCTCGAGGGCGGTCCCACCGGTGATCCGCTCGATACGGGGATCATCCCGGCGGACAAGTGGTCGGCGGGCGAGGGATACGGGACCACCGAGGCCGAGGAAGAGGCCGGCGAGTCGCTCGACCAGCTGCTGTCCGAGGAAGAGCCCGACGTCGACCCGTACGCGGAGGCGGAGCGGGAAGACAAGGAAGCCGACACCGAGGACGAGTTCCTCGAGGATGACGACCTGCCTGAACCGCGCGCGGGCCGCCTGGTAGCCGAGGACGAGGGCACGCATCCGGACGAGGAGACGGATCTCGTCGCCAGCGACGTCGGCATCGACGCCGGAGCGGCTGGTGCCGAGGAAGCGGCCGTGCATCTCACCGACGAGGACGAGCAGAACCGCTAGGCGGCGCCGCGGGGTGCGTCTGGCGGCGTCCAGGGTAGCCCGCGCCCGCGCGCTGCGGACCGCGGACGACAGCGACCCGATGTCGTACGCGCCGTGGTGGTCATCCTTATTAATAACTCTTCTTCCTTATACCCCTTACATATCAGCTTAATCCACATCCTCTTCTACTTATCCCTCCCCGGTGTGCATCCTTCATATCTACTCTTGAACTATTTCTTTGTCCAGATCTATCTGCGCTGGCGTAATCGAGCAGATCCCGGACGGTCAGCGCGCCTTGATGATCTAGCAGCAGGTCGTGCATGGGCCAGAACGCTCCCTTGATCTGTCGTTGGTCTCGGCTACCTCGGCCGCGAACTGCGTCGTGCGGGTGCACGTCGATCAACGGTCAGGTGCCGCCATACGTACCGAACATCACCGAAGTCGACTAGCAGTTCACGCATCTATCGGCTCCGCGTGGCCGCAGTAGGGGCATTCGAAGTCGCCGTATTCCACCAACGTCACCGGCGGGTGCGCTCGGGCCGCGCTGGTGGTCGCGGCGCTGGGTCCACCGCCACGGCCAGGTCGATCATACGTGTCGTGACGTGCCCATCAGGGCGCGGATCTTCTAGCCTGCTTCGGCAGCATCGCCCGACTTTGAATACGATCCAGCTGAGCGCGTGGAGCACACAGCACAGCCGAGAGCACTCACGAGCTTGGCCTCCTGCAGCGCGTCTCTCCGCAAAACGCCAGCGACGCATCAGCAGCGACACGGTGAAGCCATTCCGGCGATTTGGCCCCAGCTGCCGGCCATCTCGCGGCCCAGCCGATCGGCGGCCGCATCTCGCCCGCGGCTGATCCGCGTTGATCAGCCAGCCGATCCCGGTCTTCCGAGCCGGCTTGCCGACTCACGTAGCCGATCAGGATGCCCATGCGTGACCGGCGAGGTGTAAGCGCTGGCCAGGAAGCCGCCGCTGACGTCACTATGTCCGCGTTGGCCAGCGCGAACAGCGGGACATGACGTAGCTGCTCCAGGGTGGATATCTGCTGCAGCCTGTCGTTCGGCGAGATCGCGCGTCGCGCACTCCCTCCTGGGCGGACCGGGCCAGCTCCGGCCGTCGGCTGCTCCCTGAACAGCCGGAACAGGTCCGTCGCCTGCTCCAGGTCCTCCGCGGCGGCCGGTCTCGGCGTAGGCGAGCAGGCCCAGTGACCAGGCCCACCACACCGGGATCCAGCGCCTGATTCGTAGAGCGCGATCCACGGCGCCGCCCCGAGCAGCAGGTGAGAGCCTACCCATACCGGACGCTCGCGGAATCTCGCGCAGCGCTTTCCGAGGCATCAGAGCGACGCCGAGACCGCGAGCGCCATCGCTGCACGCCGATGGCGCCGCTGTAGACCACTGCGATGACCACGATGCCGGCCACGTCGTCGACCACCGAGAACGGTGAGCAGGTAGCGTGCGCAGACGGTCCGGAAGGCCGACGGCCGACGAGAGCCAGCGCGCCCAGCGCGAACGCCGTGTCGGTGGACATCGCCACGCCCCAGCCGTGCGCCGAGCTCGAGTGCCCGGCCGTGAACGCCAGGTAGATCGCATCGGGACGATCATGCCCCCCATCTCGGCCAGCAGGGCAGCGCGAGGCGGCTGCGCTCGCGCAGCTCGCCCATGTCGAACTCCCGCCGAGCCTCCATCCGCCACCACCAGGAAGAAGAACGTCATCAGCCCGCTGTTCACCCAGCTCGCTGCAGGTCCTGCGGACAGGCCGACCGTGGCCGAGATGAATCGACAGCGTCGTGTCTCCCAGAACGACTTCGTACGTTCCGGGCGCATGTTGACCCAGGCCAGCGCGGCCACCGTCGCGGCCAGCAGGACGCGGCGCTGCCGGTCTCGGTCCGCAGGAACTGGCGCAGCGGGTCAGGTCTCCGGGCCCACACCGTCACCCCGGACAGCAGAGGCGACGCCGGGCCGGGATGACGTCACAGCAGGATTGTCTCCGCCGGGGGTGGCGGCCCTGCGCGGGTGTGCGCACGAACGCGGGCTGGCCGGGCAAAACATCGCCGCGCCCCGCGCTTAACTTCCGTCTCAGGGGGAAGGACACAGTCGACCGCTTCCGGTGATCCGGTCCGGTTCGTGCTCAGTGACCGTGACGGCGGGCGGGCCCCCGCAACGGGAGGAAACAGATGATCCGCAAGGTGCTGTGGCTCGGGGTCCCGGTCGCGCTGGGCGCCGCCATCGCCGGCGGCTGGACGGACATACTCCGCTTCGCGAAGATCAAGCAGATTTCCCTGGGAACGGGCCACCCCGAGGCGGTGCCGGCGCAGGGCAGGCGGTCCTACCCGCAGCGCCGGGGGCAGCACTCCGCGGACGGCACCGGGGACTTCGACTCAGCACGACGCGGCGGCCCGGCGCTCTTAACGGCACGGTAACCCGGCGCAGGAGATGCAGGGCCGCTGAGATGGCTCACGCCCTCGGATCGCGGAAGGCGGGAGCCCTGGTCGCGGACGGGCGCGGGCGTGACGCCAGCAGCGGCATGGCCCGGGGCGCGACCACCGTGGACAGCAGCACCGCGCTGGTGGATCGGGCCACCCACGCCGAGCCGTTGAGCTGCAGCAGGGTCTGCTGAAGCTCCGCGTTGGACGCGGCCGCCACCCGGCACAGCACGTCCCCCGTGCCCGTGGTCGCGTACGCCTCGAGGACGCCCGGAATCGACGACAGGTCCCGGTGCAGCTTGTCCAGTGAGCCCTGGGCGATCTCGAGGGTGACGAACGCCTGGACGGGGTACCCGGCGGCGGCGATGTCGAGGTCGGGGCCGTACCCGGTGATCACCCCCGCGCGTTCCATCCGCTCCAGCCGTGACTGCACGGTCGCCCGGGCCACTTTAACCATCCGCGACAGCTCCAGGATGCCCGCGCGCGGGCTTTGCCGCATCGCGGTCAGCAGGGCCAGGTCGAGGGCGTCAAGGACAGGTTCGTCGCTCATTGCAGCTCCGGTCCCATTATATGAGCAATCTGCCTAGCTATTATGCGGCCTGACCCGGCAGATTGACCAACATGTGCAGTCCTGGCGGGCTTACTTGCGCAGCTGAGTACGCGCGGGTTGTGATGGCCTTACGTCCAGTCCCCCGCCAACGGCGCCGGGGGGCTGTACCTGCAGGCGAACCCAGCGCATGAGGAGGCCAGCGGTGAGCATCGACCAGACCTTGACCAGCCAGGAACAGCTGGCTGAACTCGACGTGGATCAGCTCCGGCAGCTCGTCGGCCTGGTCGCCTACGATGCCGATCGGGACCCGTTCCCGGTCACCGGCTGGGACGCGGTGGTGTGGGCCGTCGGCAACGCCACGCAGGCCGCGCTGTACTACCAGCTCGCCTTCGGCATGGAACTGGTCGCCTACTCCGGGCCGGAGACGGGCAACCGGGACCACCACGCGTACGTACTGCGCAGCGGGGCGGTCCGGTTCGTGGTCAAAGGCGCGGTCTCCCCCGGCCAGCCCGGTCGCGGAGCACCACCGGCGGCACGGTGACGGGATCACCGACATCGCCCTGGAGGTGCCGGACGTCGACCGGTGCGTGGCGCGCGCCCGCGGTCAGGGCGCCACGATCCTGGAGGCGCCGCACGACGTGAGTGACGAGCATGGGACCGTTCGGCTGGCATCGATCGCCACCTACGGTGAGACCCGGCACAGCCTCGTCGACCGGTCCCGTTACCACGGTCCTTACCTGCCCGGCTACGTGGCGCGGCGGTCGGTGCCCGCTAACCGGGCGGCCCGGCCCACCGGCTCGCCGCGCGCCGAAGCGGTACTTCCAGGCGCTGGATCACGTGGTCGGCAACGTGGAGCCCGGCCAGATGGACGAATGGGTCGGCTTCTACCACCGGGTCATGGGATTCACGAACATGGCCGAGTTCGTGGGCGACGACATCGCGACGGAATATTCGGCGCTGATGAGCAAGGTGGTCGCGAACGGGAACCACCGGGTGAAGTTCCCGCTGAACGAGCCGGCCATCGGCAAGCGCAAGTCGCAGATCGACGAGTACCTGGAGTTCTACCAGGGGGCCGGCGCGCAGCACCTCGCGCTGGCCACGAACGACATCATCGCCACCGTCGACGGGCTGCGCGCCAACGGCATCGAGTTCCTCGACACCCCGGACTCCTACTACACCGATGCCGCCCTGCGGGCCCGGATCGGCAACGTCCGCGTGCCCGTGCGAGGAGCTGCAGTCCCGCGGCATCCTGGTGGACCGGGACGAGGACGGTTACCTGCTGCAGATCTTCACCAAGCCGATCGGCGACCGGCCCACGGTCTTCTTCGAGCTCATCGAGCGGCACGGGTCGCTCGGCTTCGGCAAGGGCAACTTCCAGGCCCTGTTCGAGGCGATCGAGCGCGAGCAGGAGAAGCGGGGGAACCTGTAATGGCGCACTACCGCAGCTGCGGCGACATCCCGCCCAAGCGGCACACTCAGCACCGGCGCCCGGACGGGGGGCTGTACTACGAGGAGCTGATGGGTGAGGAGGGCTTCAGCTCGGACTCCTCGCTGCTGTACCACACCGGGATCCCGTCGGCGATCGTGGACGCGATGACGTGGGAGCCGGGCGACCTGGCCACCACCCCGAACCACCCGCTCAAGCCGCGGCACCTCAAGCTGCACGACCTGTTCCCCGCCCACGACTGGAAGGCCGTGGACCCGGTCACCGGCCGGCGGCTCGTACTGGGCAACGCCGAGGTCCGGATCTCCTACGTGGTGGCCGGGGAGACCTCCCCGCTGTACCGCAACGCGGCCGGGGACGAGTGCGTGTACGTCGAGGCCGGGGCGGGCACCGTGGAGACGGTGTTCGGCGCGCTGCCGGTCCGGGCGGGCGACTACGTCGTCCTGCCCCGGTCAACGACGCACCGCTGGCTCCCGGACGGGCCCGGGCCGCTGCGCTGCTACGTGATCGAGGCGAACTCGCACATCGCGCCGCCCAAGCGCTACCTGTCCCGGTACGGGCAGTTCCTGGAGCACGCCCCGTACTGCGAGCGAGACCTGCACGGGCCGGGCGAGCCGGTGCGTGCAGCGGGCACCGACGTGGACGTGCTGGTTAAGCACCGGTCGTCGCGCGGCGCGATCGTGGGCACCCGGTACGTCTGCGCAACCCACCCGTTCGACGTCGTGGGCTGGGACGGCTGCCTCTACCCGTACACGTTCAACGTCGCGGACTTCGAGCCGATCACCGGCCGGGTGCACCAGCCGCCGCCCGTGCACCAGGTGTTCGAGGGCGACGGCTTCGTGATCTGCAACTTCGTGCCGCGCAAGGTCGACTACCACCCACTGTCGGTGCCGGTGCCGTACTACCACTCCAACGTGGACTCCGACGAGGTCATGTTCTACTGCGGCGGGGACTACGAGGCGCGCAAGGGCTCCGGGATCGGGCCGGGCTCGGTGAGCCTGCACCCGGGCGGGCACAGTCACGGCCCCCAGCCGGGCGCGGTCGAGCGCAGCCTGGGCGCGGAGTACTTCGACGAGCTCGCGGTCATGGTCGACACGTTCCGCCCGCTGGAGCTCGGGGAAGGCGGCACGGCCTCCGACGACGGAGGCTACGCCTGGACGTGGGGCGGCCACCGCTGAGCTGATCGTGCGGGACCGGGCGGACGGCCCGGCCCCGCACGGACCCGGTGGACCCCGTGGTGCCTGGCGAGCCTTGGGGGCCGGCCTCAGGCGACCGTGTCCCGCTCCTGGCCGGACGACAGGACGTGGGTGAGCGCGGGCCGTTCGAGCTGCTCGTTCAGGTGCTCATCCAGTCGCAGGCCGTTCTCGGTGGCGACGGCGTGCAGGTAGATGTCGGGCCGCGGCAGCGCCAGCACGTCCTCCGGCGCTTGCGGAACCCGCTCCCGTTCCGGCACGTCGACCCGGCGGCCCAGCGCGCGCAGGACCGCGGAACTCATCCGGGTCAGGTCCCGTAGCGGCTGATGCCGGTTCTGCCGGTACTCCAGGTCGACCTGCGCCATCGCGGGCAGCCCCGCCTCGGTCAGCACGTCGATCATCATCGCGATCTCGACCCCGTAGCCGGTCACGAACGGGATGCTGCACAGCAGCTCGCGGTAGGCGGCGAATTCGCCCGCGAGCGGCTGCACGAACCCGGTCAGCTCCGGGAAGTAGAAGTTCAGCAGGGGCTTGGCCATCAGCTCGGTGACCCGGCCGCCGCCGTCGACGACCGACTTGCCGTCCGCCGTGTACGGGCGCCGGTACGCCGCCTTGCTGAACTGGATGCCCGGGTCGGTGAGCAGCGGCCCGAGCGTGCCGTAGATGAAATGCTCCTGGAAGTCGGTCGAGTCGGCGTCGGCGAACATGACGATGTCGCCACGGGCCACCGACAGGCTGCGCCACATGGCGTCGCCCTTGCCGTGGGCGCCCCCGTACTCCGGGAGCAGCTCGTTTTCGGAGTAGACCTCGGCGCCGCGGGCCCGGGCGATGTCCGCCGTGCCATCGGCTGAGTCGGCGTCGACCACCACGACCTGCTCGATCAGCCCGGTGCGTGCGTTCAGCCGGGCGACCGTATCCAGGATGGGGCCGATGGTATCCGCCACATTGCGGGTGGGCAGGACCAGTGTCGTAGTGAGCGGGTTCCTTGTCGCGCCGCCTTCGGCGAGACTCTGGAAGTCACGGAAGTGAAATGAGCGCTGCTCAAACCATTCCCACACAGTAATGTTCATGTGTACGACTTTCGTTCAGGCCCGCGGAAGACAAGTCCAGCGGGGAGATCTCGACTAGCCTGACCTATTTAGTTACGTCGTACTGGCAACCGGCACTGCCGGCGCGGAGGCCTATGTACCTCTTATTGACGGTAGATCAACCGGTGTTTCAATCAGGTAAACAGCAGCCGTGAATTAGCTGAGGGAACACGGGGGCCGCCGGGCCGGCCAGCGGGGCCGGGCGAGAGGGCAGTCGGCCCGGTCAGCGGGCCGGGCGAAGGGGGCCAAGCGATCCTGTCAGCGGATGGGCGATCAGTTTAACCGGCCCCGTCAGCCGGGCCCCGTCAGCGGGCCCCGCGGACGAATTCCGGGCCTCCGCCGCGAGCGGGCGCCAGGCAGCGCGGAGGCCGCGTCCAGGCTGAGCCACTCCTGCATCGGGGTGCCTTTGTCCGCGTCGAACCGGATTCCCTCGCCGGCGGCGATAAGGGCGCCGACGCGCGGGCGCGGGCCCGGCCATGGTTACGGCTTCCGGCCACGGTTACAGCTGCGGGAAGGGCTGCGTGGACTGCCGCTCGGACAGCAGGGCGGGGGGTCCGATGATCTTGTCATCGGGCGACCCGACCAGCTTGGTGTCCTTGCCCGGGTATTCGAACTGGGCCAGCACGTGCCGCATCGCTTCCAGCCGGGCGCGCTTCTTGTCGTTGCTCTTGACCACCGTCCACGGCGCGTCGGGCGTGTCGGTGTAGAAGAACATGGCCTCCTTGGCCTCGGTGTAGTCGTCCCATTTGTCGAGGGACTGGATGTCCATCGGGCTGAGCTTCCACTGCCGGACGGGATCGATCTGGCGGATGATGAACCGGGTCAGCTGCTCGCTCTGGGACACCGAGAACCAGAACTTGGTCAGGTGGATACCCGACCGGACCATCATGCGCTCGACGTCCGGCGCCTGCCGCATGAACTCCAGGTACTCGCCCGGGGTGCAGAAGCCCATCACCCGCTCGACGCCGGCCCGGTTGTACCAGGAGCGGTCGAAGAAGACCATCTCACCGTCGGCCGGCAGGTGGGTCACGTAGCGCTGGAAGTACCACTGGGTCCGTTCCCGCTCGCTCGGCTTCTCCAGGGCGACCACGGGCGCGCCGCGCGGGTTGAGGTGCTCCATGAAGCGCTTGATCGTGCCGCCCTTGCCGGCCGCGTCCCGCCCCTCGAAGACGATGACCAGCTTCTGCCCGGTCTCCTTCATCCAGTTCTGCAGCTTGACCAGCTCGATCTGGAGCAGGCGCTTGGTGTGCTCGTACTGGTGCCGGTTCAGCCGCTCCGGGTAGGGGTATTCCTCCCGCCAGGTGTCCACCGGGCGGCCGTCCGGCCAGAACAGGATCGGGTCGTCGTCGTCATCGTCGATGACCTTCATCCCGGCGAGGACGGCAAGGTCCCCGGGCTCTTTCGACCACGGGGACGGCAGAGCGCGCGGTTCGGGAATGGCGTGGCTCGTCATCTGCCTAGCTCATCACAGGACCGGCCCGGGCCGAACACCCGCTGAGGGTGAGAAGCGCAGCGTTCATCCGTTGTTTTAACTGGCGATCGGGCAGGCGGCACCCGGCACGGGCCGCAGCCGGCCGGGCACTGATCGATAGACTCGGCGCGCAGCCGCTGTCCGGGGAGGCCTGCCCGTGCCCGACGAATACGACGTGGTGGTTATCGGCGCCGGGCCCACCGGCGGAAACGCCGCGGTCAGGGCCGTCAGGGTCGGCCTGACGGCGGCGATCGTCGAATCTGAGCCGGTGGGCGTGAATGCCCGTACCGGGCCGCACCCTGAACCCGCATACTGGACAGCGGCCACCGCAGACTAGCGAAGGGCGTGCTGCATGCATTCGGTGGGACTGGTGCTGCATCCGCAGCGGGATTCCGCGGAAGCCGTCGAGGCGGTGCTGGGCTGGGCGGGCAAGCGGGGTATCTCCGTCTACGGCATCGCGGACGAGATCGTGCGGCTGAACTGCGCGGCGCTGCCGGTCAGTGACCGGGAGCTGGGCCAGCGGGCCGACCTGATCGTGAGCCTGGGCGGCGACGGGACGATGCTGCGGGCGATGCGGCTGGCCGACGGCCAGCAAACCACGGTGCTCGGGGTCAACCTGGGCAAGCTCGGCTTTCTGGCTGAGGTCGACGTGCCCGACCTGCCCGACGCCCTCTCCGCCATCGACAGCCGGGAGTTCACCATCGAGCCCCGGCTCGCGATCGACGCCACGTTCGGCGGGCAGACCGTCACCGCCTTCAACGACGTCGCCGTGGTCCGCGTCCCGGGACACCCGTCGGCCGTCGTGTCCGTGAACGTCAGCGGCCAGCCGTTCGTCGGCTACGCGGCGGACGCCGTGATCGTCGCCACCCCGACCGGGTCGACCGCCTACAGCTTCTCCGCCGGGGGCCCGATCGTCCAGCCCGCCGTCGAGGCCCTGCTGGTGACGCCGGCCGCCCCGCACTCGGCCTACAACCGCGGCTTCGTGCTGTCCGTCGACGAGACGGTGGAGCTGGTCATGCTGCCGACCAGCGGGCGGCTGGCCGTCGAGGTCGACGGCCTGGTCGAGGGGTACGCCGAGCCTGGCGACCAGGTGACGATGCGGGCCCGCCCGCAGGCCGCGAGCGTCATCCGGCTCGGCCGCACCACGTTCTACCAGCGGGCCCGGCGCAAGCTCCGGCTCACCGACTCCGCCGAGATCCCGCTGACCTTCGGCGACGGCGACGGCGCAGCTCACCCGGACCTGGGCCAGCTGAACAACCCGCTGACACAATCCACTTACCCGGCGCGACGGCGCTGCTGAATTGAACCCGGGGCCACTGAACACGGGGCCACCGAACCCGCCGCAGTAGGGCACCCGCCCGCCCCAGTAGGGTGACGACCGGCATGGTCAGGGCGCGGCTGGAGGCGGGAATGCAGAACCCGAAGGTGACCGTCATCGGTGAGGCCCTCATCGACCTCGTTCCCGGGGAAGCGCCGCTGGCGTACCGCGCCACTCCCGGGGGAAGCCCGTACAACGTGGCCATCGGCCTGGCCCGGCTGGGGCAGGACACGACGCTGATGGCACGCCTGGCTGACAACGCGTTCGGCCGCATCCTGCGGGACCGCGCCGTTGCCGAGGGCATCGACCTGGACGCGGCGCCGCACGCGAGTGAGCCGACTACCCTCGCCGTCGTCTCCCTCGACGCCACGGGCACGCCGGCCTACGACTTCTACTTCGACGGTACGGCCGACTGGCAGTGGACCGCCGAGGAGACCAGGCGCGTGCCCGGCCGCACCACCGTCCTGCACTTCGGGTCGATCGCGTCGTGGACCTCCCCCGGCGCCGCCCGCGTGATCGAGCTGGGTCGCCGGATGCGTGACCGTGGTGACGTCCTGGTCAGCTACGACCCCAACATCCGGCCCAGCCTGCTGGGGGATCGTGACCAGGCCCAGCGGATGGTCGAGCGCGGGCTGCGGGTCGCGCACGTGGCCAAGGCCAGCGCGGAGGACATCGGGTGGCTGTATCCCGGCCAGCCGCCGGAACACGTCGCGCGGCACTGGCACCAGCTGGGGGTAACGGTCGCCGTGATCACCGACGGGGCCAACGGCGCGGGCGCCTTCAGCACGTCGGGGCCGCCGCTGCACCGCCCGGCGCGCGACGTGGAAGTGGTGGACACCGTGGGGGCCGGCGACTCGTTCACCGCCGGCCTGCTGGCCTCACTCATGAGACGGCAGTGGCACACCCCGGCGCGGCTGGCGGAATGCACGGCCGCGGAACTGTCAGCGGTGCTGGACGACGCGATCGTGGTGTCGGCGATGACCTGCGAGCGGGCGGGCGCTAATCCGCCCCGGCTCGCCGAGCTCACGGAAACGAGCTGGGGCCAGGGATGACCGCGGGCGCCCGGCCCGCGCAGGCAGGCCGGCGCCTTCGGCAGCGGCAGCTCACCCGAGCGGCCGCTAACTCGAGGAGCGGTTGGAGCTGGGGGACGCGGAGCTCTCCTCGACGGTCTGGGCGCTGGCCTGGGCGCCCGGGTGGCCCGCCTGCGCGGCGGCCTCCCGTTCGGCCTCGGCGTTGATCTCCCCGCCGAGCAGGATCGAGATACCCGTCAGGTACAGCCAGAACATGAGCAGGACCACCCCGGCCAGCGCGCCGTAGGTCTTGGCGTAGGAGGCGTTCCCCAGCTTCGCCACGTAGAAGGAGAACCCCAGCGACGCGGCCAGGAAGATGACCGTGCCGAGGACGCCGCCCGGGCTCACCCACTGCCACTTCGGGGACTCCCGGTTGGGGCCGAAGTAGTAGTAGCAGGAGAACAGCAGCGAGACCAGGATGACCGTGACCGCCCAGCGCACGATGTTCCACACCACGAGGAACGCGGTGCCGTGGACCGGCATGTGCGACTCGATCCCGGTCCCCAGCGGGCCACCTTCGACGATGAAGACCGACGCGATCCCGCCGAACACCACCGTGCACAGCATCAGGATGAGCGCCTTGATCCGCTTCTTGGCGAACTTCGCGTTCGTGCGGACCTCGTAGGCGACGTCGAGCGCGGTTTCCAGGGCCACCATGCCGCCGGAGGCGGCCCACACGGCGACGACGAGGCCGACGATCACCGTGACCAGGGAACCGGACTTGTGGCTGATCGCGGAGGTGACTGCCTGGTCGAACACCTGCGAGGCGCTGCCCGGGAGGGCCTTATCGAGGCCCTTGACCAGGTTGTCCACCTGAGTCGTGTCCAGGTTCAGCAGGCTCACCAGCCCGAGCAGGGCGATGAGCGCGGGGAACAGAGCCAGGAACCAGTGGTAGGCCAGGCTGCCCGCGGCCATGGAGCAGCGGTCCTTGGAGAACTTCTTCGCCGCGCGCTTGAAGGTGTTCATCCAGCCGGTCTTGCCGATCTCCAGCGGGCTGTCCGGGCCGCCCTCCATGTCGCGTACCGGCGGGATCGCCTCGCCGGACGGATCCTCTTGCGACGGCGCGTCCGCTGGTGGGGGACCACTCCGCTTCCTGACCGCTCTTCTTCTTCCCGCGGCGGAGACGTTTCTCGTCTCGACAGCCTCACGGCGCCCCTCCTCGGTCGTCGTCTCCGGATTCCCGGCATCGCTTACCGCGTGCGTCTACCCGGCCACCGGGCCGCCTAACTACCCGGCCCCGGGGAGGTTAACGATTCACCCGCGCCGGGCGGCCCGCGTCGCTCCGGCGTATGTTCGGGCACCGGAGGTGATGAGGCGATCCTCGGTCACCACGGCGGTGACGAGCTCGGCGGGGGTGATGTCGAACGCGTAGTTCAGCGCGCGGGTTCCCTCCGGGGCCACGGGGACACCCCGCACGTGGGTGACCTCGTCTTCGGCGCGCTGTTCCACGGTGATCCGGCCGCCGTCGGGGGTCGCCCGGTCGATGGTCGACTCGGGCACCGCGACCAGGAACGGGATCCGGGCGTACCGGGCGGCGAGCGCGAGGCTGTAGGTGCCGATCTTGTTGGCCACGTCACCGTTGGCCGCGATCCGGTCCGCCCCGACCACGACCGCGTTGATGAGGCCCCGGCTGATCAGGAACGGGGCGGCGGCGTCCGGGATGAGGTAGTGCGCGATGCCGAGCTGGCCGAGCTCCCAGCAGGTGAGCCGGGCGCCCTGCAGCAGCGGCCGGGTCTCGTCCACGATGACGTGCCGGACGGCGCGGTCGTTGTTCAGCGCCCGGATGACGCCGAGCGCGGTGCCCCAGCCCAGGCACGCGAGGCTGCCGGTGTTGCAGTGCGTCCCGATCCGCAGCGGTTCGGGCCCGCACGTCTCCCGCAGGTAGCGGGCCCCTCGCTCGCTCATCCGGTGGGTCGCGGTCACGGTCGCGGCCACCGTGGCCAGCGCCGCGGCCTCCACCGCCGCCGCCCCGTCCGGGATCACGGCCGCGGTGGCCTCCGCCTCGCGGCGCAGGTTGACGGCGGTCGGCCGGGCGTCCCCGATCCGCTTGACCGCCGCGGCGAGCCGGTCGTCGTCCCAGCCTTGTTCCTGCGCCTGCCGGGCGGCCAGGGCCACACCGAGCGCGCCCGCGGCGCCCAGCACCGGCGCGCCGCGGATGGCCAGCCGGGTGATCGCGTCCACCAGCTCATCGACCGTGGTGAGATGAAGCATGCGGACCTCGTGCGGGAGCGCGGTCTGGTCGATGGCGACGATGTGCCCGTCGCGCCAGCCCAGGACCTCCAGCGCTCCGCCGGGGCGAGCGGAACCGGACTGCATACGAGTGAAGGTACCCGAGGAAGGGATGCGCAATGCTGCTCGGTGAGCTGCGCACGGAGGTCGCCGCGGTGTGCGGCCAGCTCACCGCGGCCCGCCTGGTCACCGGAACGTCCGGCAACGTGAGCGCGCGCGACGGCGACCTGGTGGCCGTGACGCCCAGCGGGCTGGACTACGCCGCGCTGACGGCCGGGCTGGTCGGGGTGCACCGGCTCGACGGCTCACCAGTGGAGGCTCCCTTGCAGCCGACCAGCGAACTGCCGCTGCACCTGAGCGTCTACGTGGCGACGGGCGCCGGCGCGATCGTGCACACCCACTCCCCCGCCGCGACCGCGACGTCCGCGCTGGTCGAGGAAGTGCCGGCGATCCACTATCAGGTGGCGTCGTTCGGCGGGCCGGTGGCCGTCGCCCCTTACGCGACCTACGGCACGGACGAGCTCGCCGCGAACGTCGTGGACGCGCTGGACGGCCGGTCCGCCTGCCTGATGGCCAACCACGGCGCGGTCACGATCGGGCCCGACCTGGCCACGGCGCTGACCCGCAGCGTGTCGCTGGAATGGCTGTGCGATGTCTACCTGCGGGCGGCCGCCGCCGGCACCCGCGCCTGCTGCCCGCCGCGGAGATTGACCGCGTGGTGCGCAAGTTCGCCAGCTACGGACAGCGACCCCCGCCGTGACCGCCCGGCCGCGGCCCGGCTAGCGGCGGTCGCGCTTCGCGGCCAAGGTACGAGCCGGAAGATGTCACCTAGCCGCGTCCAGGCTCTGATTGCCCTGGGCACCCGCGAGCCCGAGGCTGGCGCCCGGGGTAATGCGTCGACCGCTACCGGCTGGGGAACGATCAAGGGCGCGGGCCTGTGGCGGCCCGGACTGGACGGAGGCAGCGGGTGGCGTGCCTACCGCGCCACGCTCGGCGGCCCGGCCGGCGCATGCGCGGCGTCGTGGCCGACACGTCGTTCTTCACCGGCAACTACCCGCCCGAGATCTCGGTCGAGGCCACCGGCGCGGAGGGCCACCCCTCCCCCGCCGACCTCGCCGACCTCGCCGACCTCGCCGGGGCGCGGTGGACCACGGTCGTGGACCGTTCGGCGGCCAACGGCGACGCGCGCAACGCGTTCGAGGTCACCGACGGGCACCGGTACACGGCCGGCCGTGGCCACGGCCCGGCTGGACGTCTACCCTGACGGCGGGCTGGCCCGGCTCCGCCTGTGGGGTGAGGCCGCCCCCGCCGCGCACCGGGCCGCCGCGTCACGCTGGCTCGACGCGCTGCCCCCGGCCCAGGCCGCGGACGTGCTGGCCGCCGCCGGCCTGCCGGCCGCCCGCGGCCGCCTGCCGGCCGCCCGCGCGGGCGACATCGCCGCGGCTGGTTCCGGGCGGTGGGCTCTGCTGCCGGAGACGGCCCGTGCCGCCCTGAGCGAGTGAACGGCTCCGGCCCGTGAACGGCCGGGCGGCCCAGCTGGCGGGGCTCCCGCCGACCCGCGGCAGCCCTACCGGCGTGACCTTCGGCCTGGACGACGGGCCACGAGGCCGCGTTCTGCGATCTACGCCGTCTCGGGACCGGCGAGCTCGCGCTCGGCCCGGAGGCGCGCGCGGCCGCGCCCTCAGCCCGTCGCCGCCGCCCGGTAGGGGCGGAAGAACGCGCGCAGCTCCTCCGCGTACAGCTCGGGCTCCTCGAACGGCGCGAAGTGCCCGCCGCGCGCGGGCTCGGTCACGCGCACGACGTTCGCCGTGCGCTCGAGCCACGCCCGCGGCGGGCGGACGATGTCGCCGCGGAAGAGCGAGAAGCCGGACGGCACCTCGACCCGGCGGGCGTGCTGCGCGGGCGGGATCGCAGCGTTCGCGCGGTACATGCGCATCGACGAGCCGATCGTCCCCGTGAGCCAGTAGAGCGTGACGTTCGTGAGGATCTCGTCCTTGGTGAAGCGCCGCTCGACGTCGCCGTCGCAGTCGCTCCACGCCCGGAGCTTCTCCACGATCCACGCGGCGAGCCCGGCTGGCGAGTCGGTGAGCCCGAAGGCGGCGGTCTGGGGCTTCGTGCGGTGCATCGCGGCGTAGGCGCCCTCGGTCGCACCCCAGGCCGCGGCGCCCTCGAGCCAGGCGCGCTCCTCGGGCGCGAGATCCGCCGGGTCGCCGGTGAAGACGGGCAAGCCCGCATCGGTGCGGTGGACGGCCACGATCCGGTCGGGGTGATCGAGCCCGAGGTAGCGGCTCACGTGGCTGCCGATGTCCCCGCCCGCCGCGCCGAACCGCACGTAGCCGAGGACGCCCATGAGCTCGGCCCACAGGCCGGCGACGGCGATGGCGTCGAGGGGCGGGCCGGTGGGGCGGTCGGAGTATCCGTAGCCCGGCACGTCGGGCACGACCACGTCGAACGCGTCGGCGGGGTCGGCGCCGTGCGCGCCGGGGTCGGTGAGGAGTGCGATGACCTTCGCGTAGCGCCAGAACGAGTCCGGCCAGCCATGGCTGAGGACCAGCGGCAGGACGGGCCCGGCCGACCCGGCGGGCCCAGTGCCCCGGACGTGCACGAAGTGGATCCGCAAGTCCCCGAGCGGGACGCGGAAACGGGGAAGCCGGGCGAGCGCCGCCTCCTGCGCCGGCCAGTCGAACCCGTCCGCCCAGTACGCGACGAGCTCGCGAAGGTAGGCGAGGTCGGTCCCGAGCGACCACCCGGCGTCCTCGGGCGTGTCCGGCCAGCGCGTCGCGCGGAGCCGCGCGCGGAGGTCCTCGAGCGCCGCGGGGGCGGTCACCGGGGTGAACGGCTCGGGGCGGGGCGGGGCGTCCGGCATGGGACGCACCCTACAGGCCGCGCCGCGCTATCAAAGTGGCCGCCGGTGCGCCTGCCTTCGGCGCACCCCCGCCCGGAGGGCCAAGGCCGAAAGGCTCTGTGTTCATTTCGTGCGCGGGAGTACCGTCAAATCGTGCTCAAGCGAAAAATTGAGCTGCCGCCGGTACACCTCTACCCAGCGGACCCATGGCGCATCGTGGAGGCGCGGTACTCGGATGACCTCGTCGGTCTCACTGAGACCGTCTTTTCGCTGGGCAACGGATTCGTCGGCGTCCGCGGCAGCCTCGAGGAGGGGCGCCCGGCGCTGGTCCCCGGGACGTTCGTCAACGGGTTCCATGAGACCTGGCCGATCATGCACGCCGAAGGGGCGCATGCGCTGGCCAGGACTGGCCAGACAATCGTCAACGTGCCCGACACGACGATCCTGAAGCTCTACGTGGACGACGAACCCTTCTTCCTGCCGACTGCGCGCATCCAGGACTACGAGCGAGTCCTCGACATGCGGGCCGGGACGCTGACGCGTGAGGTGGTGTGGGTCACCGGTGTCGGAAAGCATGTCCGGATCCGCTCGCGCCGGATCGTCTCACTCGAATATCGCCACCTGATCGCGATGACCTACGAGGTCACGATGCTCGACGAGCCGGCGCCCATCGTGATCTCCTCACTGGTACTCAACCGCCAGGACGCCAGCCAGACCGACGGCCTGCCCGAGCACCGGCCGGGAGATCCCCGCCTGGCGACCATGCTGCCGCACCGGGTGCTCAACGTGCGGGCGGCCGAGCTGGCCGACCGACGCATCCTGCTGGGCTACCAGACGACCAGCAGCGGGATGACGCTCGGCGTAGGCGTCGACCATGTGATCGACGCGGCGTGTTCCTCCCAGGCGGTGGGGTCCCTCGATGGCGACCAGACGGGCGAGGTCCTCCTCACGGCCGATGCGTTGCCAGGTGTGCCGATCCGGGTCACCAAGTACGCGACCTACCAGGCCTCGCGGAGCATCCCGGTGCCCGAGCTCGTCGACCGCTGCCGCCGGACGCTGGACCGCGCGGTCCGCGACGGGTTCGACATACTCCTCACGGCCCAGCGCGCGAACCTCGCCCGGTTCTGGGACCGCGCCGACGTCCAGGTGCAGGCCCGGCTCAATCCGGTGCGGCAGCAGCAGGCGGTCCGGTGGAATCTCTATCAGGTCGCGCAGGCGACGTGGCGCGCCGAAGGGGCCGGAGTCCCGGCGAAGGGGCTGACCGGGCAGGCCTACGAGGGCCACTACTTCTGGGACACCGAGATCTACGTCCTGCCGTTTCTGACGTACACCCAGCCGAGGATCGCCCGGAACCTGCTGGCGGTCCGGCACAGCATGCTGCCCCGCGCGCGGGAGCGGGCGGGGCAGATGAGCCAGCGCGGGGCGCTTTTCCCGTGGCGGACCATCAACGGCGAGGAGGCTTCGTCCAACTTTCAGCAGGGCACCGCTCAGTATCACATCAATGCCGATATCGCTTACGCGGTCATGCGCTACGCCCAGGTGGAGGGCAGCGGACGCATGCTTGGCGAGATCGGTGCCCAGATCCTCGTCGAGACCGCCCGGCTGTGGGCGGACCTCGGTTTCTACGGCGCCGATAAGCGTTTCCACATCCACGGCGTGACCGGGCCCGACGAGTACACCACCGTGGTCAACGACAACGCCTACACCAACCTGATGGCGAGGCTGAATCTCAATTTCGCCGCCGACACCGTCCGCCGCCTACGCGGGGAGCGGCCGGAGGAATACACCGCGCTGGTGCACGCGGTCCGGCTTCAGTTCAAAGAGGTCGAGTCCTGGGAGCGCGCGGCGGCCGCGATGCACATACCGTTCGACGAGAAGCGCGGCATCCACCCCCAGGATGACACGTTCCTCGACCGCGAGGGGTGGGACCTCGACGCCACGCCATGGGAGAAGTTCCCGCTGCTGCTGCACTACCACCCGCTGGTGATCTACCGGCACCAGGTACTCAAGCAGGCCGACATCGTACTGGCGATGTTCCTGCTCGGCAACGAGTTCTCCGAGGAGCAGAAGCGCCGCAACTTCGACTATTACGACCCGCTCACCACCGGCGACTCGTCCTTGTCGGCGTGCGTGCAAAGCATCATCGCCGCGGAGATCGGCCGGGAACGCCAGGCTCTGGAATACTTCCAGTACGCGCTGCTGATGGACCTGGGGAACGTGGCGGGCAACGCCTCCGACGGCGTCCATATCGCGGCCGCCGCCGGCGTATGGTCAACGCTCGTCTTCGGTTTCGGCGGCGTCCGGGACTTCGGCGGCCGCCTGTCCTTCGCACCCCGGCTGCCACACGCCTGGAACGAGCTCGCGTTCTCACTTCGGTTCAGCGGCCGGCAGATCCGGGTCAGGCTCACCCACGACGAGGAAAGCTACCTCGTTGACGAGGGCGATCCACTGGAGGTCAGCATCCGGGGTGAGCCCCACCTGCTCGGCCCGGGCACCCGCCTGGCCATCAAGCTCACGCCGCCGTGACGCGAACGTAGGCCTGGGTGCGCCGGCGCCACTCAGCATTCCGCGAATCGGGTGACAGAGTCCCGGCGCGAGCGGTTTCCCCAGGCGCGGGCGTTGGCTCCCGGGCGGTCGCACGCGTCACGTCCCGGCCCGCGTGGCAACCCATTGCCACAGCCAGAGCGTCGTGTCGGGATTTGCTCCAAGGCGATCGCAGGCGTCGCGTCCCGGCCCGCGTGGCTACCCACCGCCGCAGCCAGAGCGTAGTGTCGGGAGCGGAAGTGTCCCCGACCGAGCGTGCACCCGGCCAGAGCGAGGGTGCAGATGACCGCGTCGCTCCAGAGCCTGGCGGCACGGCCAGTTAGGCCGGAATGGAACCAGGTACCGCATCAATGCACGAAACACCCAGCGTGAGCCGCGCCGCAGCAATACCGGGACGGCCTGAGCCGGACGTTCAGCCGCGTCCCGGTCCCCCGGCCGGAAGGGCAGGCGACTCCGCGGAGATGACCCTCCGGCTGCTCGAAGAGCGCGACCGGATCGCCGAGGGCATGAACAACATCGTCGTGCGCCGGCTGTTCTCGGCGGCCCTGGACCTGGAAGCCGCGCTGGGGCTGGTGCGGGAGCAGCATGCGGCAGGCAAGATCCAGCATGCGATTGACGAGCTGGACCTGGCCATCCGTGATCTCAGGGACACGGTGTTCGATCATCATCATGATCCGGCCACCGGGATGGGCTAGGGCGCCGGTTCGCCTGGCCGGCTAGCGGGCGCGGTCGTAGAGGCGGCGGGACTGGGCGGTGGCGTCGCGGGCGATGGTGTCCTCGCCGGGAGCCGCCGACGATCTCCGCCACCCCGGCCATCGTGGCCGCCATCCGCGCCGCCACCGGACGTCCGCTGGCCCGGGTCCCGGTCCGCCCGGAGGACATCACCGGCACCTGAGAGCGCCGCCCCGCCGATCTTCGCAGTCAGCCCGGTCCGTTCGCGAGAGGGCTGGATAGCACCCCGCGCAGCTTGGCGAGGAGCGCCGCTTCGGTAAACGGCTTCTCGATGAGGTTGACGTCGGCCGCGAGGACCCCCCGGGTATCCAGGACTCCCTGCGTGTAGCCGGACATGAACAGGACTTTTACGGCCGGCTGAAGGGCGCAGATCCGGCTCGCGGCTTCCTTGCCGAGCATCTGCGGCAGGACCACGTCCGTGAGCAGTACGTCGATGGACCCGGGGTGGCCGGCGGCGACCTCGATGGCGTCGAGCCCGTTCACGGCGGTGATCACCTGGTAGCCGTTGCGGGCCAGGATCCGGCTGGTCACCTGGCGCATTGCCGCCTCGTCCTCGACGACGAGCACGGTCTCGCCGCGCCCCCCTGAAGTGGCTGCGCGCTCGGTCGATCGCTCCTGGCCGACCTGGCTGGTCTCGGGCAGCAAGATGGTAAAGGTCGTACCGAGGCCAGGTTCGGAGTAGATCTGGACGTAACCGCCGACCTGGGTGACGATGCCGTACACGGTGGCCAGGCCCAGGCCCGTCCCCTCGCCTTTGGCCTTGGTGGTGAAGAACGGCTCGAACGCCCGTTCAATGACTTCCGGTGGCATCCCGGTGCCGGTATCGCTGACTTTCAGGCTGACGTACCGGCCCGGTCCGAGCCCGACGCGGCTGGCCGCGTGATCCGCGTCGATGCCCGTGCCGGCGGTCGCGACGATCAGCTTTCCGCCGGCGGGCATCGCGTCGCGGGCGTTGACGGCCAGGTTGACCAGGACCTGCTCGATCTGGCCCGGGTCGGCCAGCACCCGGCCCAGCCCGGCGGCCAGGTCAGTGGACAGTTCCACGTGCTCACCCAGGGTACGGATGAGCAGCTGCTCGACGTCTTCGATCACGTCGTTGAGGCTCAGCGCGCGTGGCTGGATGACATCGCGGCGGGCGAAGGCCAGCAACTGGCGGGTGAGCCCGGCGGCGCGCTCCGCCGCCCGCTGGATCTCCTGGATGTCCTCGCGCACGGACTGCCACTCTTCCTGCGGTGCCTTGGCTACCTCCTCGGCGACGAACGCGGCGTAGTTGGAGATGACGGCGAGCAGGTTGTTGAAGTCGTGCGCGACCCCGCCGGCCAGCTGGCCCAGGCTTTCCAGGCGCTGCGACTGGTGCAGCTGGCGCTCCAGCCGGTCCCGCTCGGTCTGGGCCTTCAGCCGCTCCCGCTCGGCCTGCAGTTCCAGCCGCTCGGTCACGTCGCGGATCGCGGCCGACACCAGGATGCCCTCGCCGGTGTCGATGGCCGACAGGGAGATCTCCGCCGGGAACGTGCTGCCGTCACGGCGGCGCCCGGCCAGCTCGATCCCCGCGCCCATTTGCCGTGGCTGTGGATCAGCCACATACCCGGCCCGGTGCGCCGGGTGCACCGCCTTGATCGCGTCCGGGACCAGGATCTCCACCGGCTGGCCGGCCAGCTCGTCCCGCCGGTAGCCGAACAGCCGCTCCGTCTGCGCGTTCACCAGCACGATCCGGCCGCCGGCGTCCACGGACACCACCGCATCCGGAGCCGCCTCCATCAGCCCGAGCAGCAAGTGATCCGTGAGTTGCACGGCAAATCTCCCCCTAGCTGGCGCTGCGGACGCCCGCTCGCCGGAGACTCAGATGGGTCACGCGGCAAAGACCGGTAGCGAGCCTCCCGGGCAGCGCGAACGCGTGCGCACGTGCCAGTGCGGGCCGTCGGTGGGGACGGAGGGAGGCAGGCAATATCGTTACTCAAGGTCAAACTTAGTGCACGCTGCGCGGTTAACCTATCCTCAGCGGGATTCACCGGCGACCGAGGCGGATAGCCGCCGAAAGCCACCCCGGAGGGCACGGTTGACCGCGGCCCGGTGCCCGCGGGGATGAGATAGCGGGCCGCGTCCCGCGCGGGGTCTCCCGCCGGGCAGATCTTGGTTCTTGAGCCTATTGCTACATACCGCTATCGTCTGATTACTTTATGATATAGCCGGCCTGCCGGGATCAGTTCTGCATTCGCGTCAGGGGTAAGACTCGGTTCGAGAGGGGCACGTGTGACACACGACGGCGACGCCGCCCAGGATGAGCGGCCGACGGTGGCCGATATCGCCGCCGGGGCATTGCGGGCCAGCGAGCAGCAGCTCGAGCGGGAGTTCGGGCGCGTCCCTACCAGTTGGGTAATGTTCAGCCTGGCCGCCGGGCGGCGTAACCTCTACCTCACGGTTAATGACACGTACGGTGAGCTGACGGGCTACTCCTAGGGGAACTGGACGGACGGGACTTCCTGGGTGATGTTCACCCCGAAGACCAGGCTGCCCTTGAGACCCTGATCCAGGACGTCATATCTGGCGTGACCAGCCTGATCCGGACGGATGCGCGTTTGGTCCGCAAGGACGGCGAGATTGTCTACTGCCGGCTGACCGGGGCGGCGATCCGGCCGCCCACTGGCGAGCGTTACCTTGCGGTCTTCATCGAGGACACGTCGGCGGCCGAACAGGCGCGGGCCGAGATCGGCTCCAGCGCGAGCTACAGCGATCGCGGCGGCTGGCGAGCCTGGGGCAGCTGGTCGGCGGAATCTCGCACGACTTCAGCAACATGCTCACGGTGATCGCCAACTACGCGAGCCTGATCCGGGACGAGTTGATCGTCGCCGAGGCAACGGAGAGCGCGGCCCGATGGGGACCCGTCCGCTGGGACGTGGAGCAGATCGAAGACTCGGCCGACCGCGCCAGAAGACTGATCAGGCACATGCTGGCCTTCGCCCGGCGCGAAGAGGCAGAGCCCGTGCTGGTGGACCTCGGCCAGACCGTCAATGAGGTCACCGGGCTGCTGAGCGAGGTGCTGGGCGAGCACGTCCCGGTCATCACCCGAACGGGCGAGGGCCTCTGGCCGCTGCAAGCTGATCGCGCGCAGCTCGAACAGGTCATCGTCAACATCGCCCTGAACGCCCGCGACGCCATGCCGGGAGGCGGCCAGGTCACCATCGAGACCGCGAATATCGACCCGGCGAGGTACCAGGCTGACTCGCCGGATGCCGCAGATCTCGCCGAGCTCCTCCCCGGACGCTACGTCGGGCTTCGCATTACCGACACCGGAGCAGGGATGGACGCGCTGACCGCGGAACAGGCCTTCGAGCCCTTCTTCACCACGAAGAGCCGAGACGAGGCGGCGGGACTCGGCCTGGCCGCCGTGCACAGGTTCGCCACGCAGGCCGGCGGCAAGGCCTGGCTGCGGTCGGAACCGGGCCGCGGGACCACCGTAACGGTGATGATACCGGCCGCGGCCCAGGCCAGCGCAGCGCCGGACGGGCACCAAGGGTGGGCGGCAGAGCACACCGCCACAGTGCTCGTGGTCGACGACGACGCCGCGATACGGAACGTCGCGTACCGGGTTCTGGCCAGGGCCGGTTACCGCGTCCTGACAGCCGCGGACGGGCAAGAGGCGCTCTGCTTTCTCGGGGACCCCGAGCGGACCGTCGGCCTGGTCCTGACGGATATAGTCATGCCCGGAATGACGGGTGAGGCGTTCGCCACCCAGGCCCATGCCCTTCGTCCGGGGCTCCCCGTGCTGTTCATGTCCGGCTATGAGCGACACGGTGCCGCGGAGGGCTGGCCCGGCCCGGAGACGCAGGTCATCGCTAAGCCATTCACCCGGGCCGCGCTGCTGGCCAGGGTGACCCAGGCGCTGGCGGACAGTGCGGGCGAGGACAGCAGCGCCCGGCCAGCGGAACCCGCACGAGTCGAGCGCGAGTGAACGGCGCTCAGCCGTTCACGGGACATCCCTGCCCGCCGGGTGATTCCGCGGCAGCGTGATCCGCAGCCGCCACCGCCGGGCACGCAGGTCGCCACTCGCTTTCGCCGCCAGGGCGGCGGCCACCCGCGCCAGCCCGGCGCGGGCCAATTCCACGTCACCAATCTCATGAGCGTCGTCCGCCGCCGGGGTGATGGTCAGCTCGATCCGGATCAGGTGCCCGTCGGCCCGTACCGCCGCGGAGGCGCGTACCCAGCGCCCCTCGGGCACGGTCCCGAGCAGAGCCAGCTCGATGACGTCGGCGACCACGGGTATCTCCGCCGCGTGCAGGCCCTCGTTCCCCACTCCGGCGTCCACGGTCAGCGGCCCGGCGAGCAGCCAGGCCGTCCGCCGCTCGAGGACACCGGCCACCGGGCCGGTCTCAGCGGGGAAGCCGCCGGGGAGCCGGTCCAGCGGCCCGGTCTCAGCGGGGAAGCCGCCGGGGAGCCGGTCCAGCGCGGCCGCCGCCGCGTCCAGCCGCTGGAATACCCTGTCGAAGATCCCCGGCGGCAGGGCCGGGTGCGATCGGTGCAGGAGCTGGAGCTCGAGGCTGGCCGCGAAGATCTCCTGCATCGGGCTGTTATGCAGGTAGGCGGCCAGCGTATGTTGTTCCCGCGCGCGCAGCTGGCGATCCATGGCGAGCAGCAGCCAGGCCGGCGGCTCGCCCTCGGCAGACCCGCCCTCGGCAGACCCGCCCTCGGCAGACCCGCCCTCGGCAGGCGTACCCTCAGCGCCGCGCGACCGGCCGGGGACAGGCCCGGCCAGCCCACCAGGATCAGGCCCCACCAGCGGCCACGGGCCGGGCCGCGGACGGCCGGCCTGGCGGACGGCCTCGAGCAGGTCCCCTATGCTGAACGGCTTGGCCAGGTACGCGGTGCCCTCCGGAAGCCGCTCCGGGATTCCGCCGCTGATCAGTACGCATCGCGCGGCCGCCGCCCGGTCCTTCGACCGGAGTCTTTCCACCAGGTCGATCCCGCTCTCGCCGCCCAGCTGGGCGTCGACGAGCACGGCATCGTACCCGCCCGGCTCCTTAGCCTCCGCCTCCGCGAGCGTGCCGGCGACATCAACCTGGTAGCCCCCAGCGCTGAGCGCGCGGCGGATCGTCTTGCGCATTTCCTCGGTGTCATCGACGACCAGGACCCGCAGGGTCCGTGGGCTCTCGCTCAATGTGCTCGCCCTCCGAGGGACGTCATGTCATACAGCTACTTTCAGTAAGCATTCTTAAACACATAGTAACTCAACCGGAGGAATCCCATGATCGGCCGGGCCCGAGGATTGTCGAGGCGGGGTGGACTTGCCCTGCCCGGCGCACGCGGAGGCGGCCGCGCTGATATGGGATGCGGGCCGTCCGGTACATCCGGCGCCCTGATCCCGGCGGCACGACGCGGCAGGTGAAATAACGGTGGTCATTTACCGGGGTGGGCTTGTTGCTTTTGCGCGGGTTAGGAAACGTTGATGTTGGTGGCTTGGATCGCGGTGTTCCAGGCGGTGTAATCCTGGGGGGTGGTGCCGTAGCCGGGGCCGGGCTGGAGCAGGTTTGCCACCACGATGAAGTCGTTCAGCATTGCCTGGTATGCGGCCCGGTTAACGGTCGGCAGAAGGGCCGGGCTGGCGAGGATCTTTTGTGCTTCTGCCCGGACGATGCGGGCGTCGGTTTCGAAGACCAGGTGATTGGCGACGGTGGGCGCGCTGTTTTCGGTCACGAGAGCGGCGGCCAGGGTGGCGATCTCGTTATTGAGTGTTACCTGGGCCTGCCCCCCGGCTGATTCCAGCCAGACCATTGACGGGTCGGCGCTGGTGCGGTGCCCGTTTTCCTTGGCCCGGTTAATGTGAGCCTGGCTGGATACCGTGGTAGCGGAGTGGGTCGCGGTCGCCGCGTGCTGGTGCGTTATTCCGAACCCGGAGATGACGGCAATTCCTGCGATGGCAATCCCGGATATGGCGGCGGCGGCGCGATTTGCTCTCATGGCTTCAGATTCGTGCGCGGCCGTAGCAGCGCAGATCGCAGCCAGTTGCAGACCGGTTGCAGCAGCAATTAATGGCAGATCAGGTGTTCAGCGGAGAGACACCGGGTTTCCCGCGCGACCGGGCTGCGGTGGGCACCAGTGACCACCGGCCACGCCCTGGACGGGCTGTCCGCGCCACGCCGGGCTAACCCGGGCTAACACCGCCCTGAAGGACGGGGCTTGCGCCCGGCAAGAGTTTGGTCACTTCACTCATCCAGATACCCGGCTTGGTTACGGTCACGGGCAAGCCAAGCGCCACCCTGAAGCCGAAGACCAAAGCGACCGTAAACCTCCGCCGGGCGGCGGTCACGACTTGGCGGGGGACTTCTTGCCGCCGTCGGCGTGGGAGACGGCACCGATAGCGGGGGCCATCACGAGCCATAGGCCGATGGTCACCACCAGGGAAGTTAGATAGCCGAACGGGCGAATGCCCACGTCGCTGTGGACGATGCCTGCGAAGATCATCAGTAGCCACGCGCTGACGAAGAACAGCGGGCCAGCCGTTACCAGCCGGGTGAAGCTATTCATCATTGCCTCCCTGCCCTATGGCCAGACTGCCTCCCTGCCCTGCGGCCAGACTGCCGCGGCCGGCCCGGCCGGGGCAGGGACATTAGTCACCGCAGGACCGCCGGATGGGATCATTCCGGCTACGTTTGTGACACACTCAACCGGCTCTCTGGTCACGGGAAGGCAGCGGTGGACCGCTCACGGCTTGAATCATTCAGCGACGGAGTGTTTGCCGTGGCGATCACGCTGCTGGCGCTGGACCTGACCGTCGAGGGACCCGGACACGGGACGACACTGCTGCACCAGCTCGGGCACCACTGGCCGTCGTTCGTGGCGTACGTGATCAGCTTCTTCACGATCGGGATCATCTGGGTCAACCACCACACGCTGATCGCGAACATCGCGGTCGTGAACCGGACCCTGCTTTTCCTTAACCTGCTGCTGCTGCTGATCATCGTGGCCATCCCGTTCGTCACCGCGACGATGGCGGCCTATCTCGGTACGGGCGGCGAGGACGCGCATGTCGCGGCGGCCCTGTACGCGGGCACCTTCGAGCTGATGGGCCTCGCCTTCACCGGTCTTCTGGAATGGGCGCTGCACGAGGACGAGCGGATGCACCAGCCTGTTCCCCCGGCGGCCAGGCAAGCCGTCCGTACGCGCTTCTACATCGGGCAGCTGCCCTATCTGATCGCCGTGGGCGTGGCGTTCGTCAGTGCACCCGTTGCGGTGATCATTACGGCCCTGGTCGCCATCTACTACATCTTCGAGCGGACCCCGTTCGAGGAACTGAGACCCCCGGCGGCCCTGATCGACTCGGCCCCAGGATCTGTGGCGAGTTTCCGCAGATGCCGCGGAAAAGTCGCCACGAATCCACCCGGCAGTCGGAGGACCTGGCTCGGGCAGGCCTGCCTTGCCGGGCCGTGCGCAGGGCGGTGGCGCAAACCGGGAACGGCAGGGAACAGCAGGGGTGTCTAGGGTGGGGTGTCATGCCGTGGCTGATCGGGACGTCGGGGTGGCAGTACCGGGACTGGCGGGGGGCGCTGTATCCGCCGGGGGTTCCGCAGCGGCGGTGGCTCGAGTTTTACGCGGAACACTTCGCCGCGGTGGAGAACAACAACGCGTTCTACCGGCTGCCGTCAAAGGAGACGTTCGAGGCGTGGGCGGAACGGACCCCGCCGGGGTTCGTAATGGCGGTCAAGGCGAGCCGGTACCTCACGCACGTCCGGCGGCTGAAGGACCCGGCCGAGCCGGTGAGCCGGCTGCTGGGCGCGGCCGCCGGGCTCGGGGCCAGGCTCGGGCCGATCCTGCTGCAGCTTCCGCCGACGTGGAAGGGGAATCCGGGGCTGCTGGACGAGACGCTGGCCGAGTTCCGCCGGGCCGGGCCGGCGGGCTTGAGGATCGCGGTCGAGATGCGGCACGCGTCCTGCTGGACGGATGAGATCCGGCAGGTCCTCACCGACCGGGGTACCGCACTGGCCTGGACGGACCGGGGCGAGTCACCGATGGGGCCGTTGTGGCGTACCACGGACTGGGGTTACCTGCGGCTGCACGAGGGAGCGGGAAAGCCTTGGCCCCGGTACCGTCGCGACGGCCTGCGGGCCTGGACGGAACGCCTGTCGGCCGGATGGCCCGGCGACGCCAACGTGTACGTGTACTTCAACAATGATCCCGGCGGGGCGGCGATCTACGACGCGATGGCGTTCGCGGCTATCGCCCGGGAGGCGGGGCAGACCGCGACCCGGACGCCAGCCGGGGTGCCCCCGGCGGCAGAAGGCTGACCCGCTAGGCGCGGGCGGTTAGCCAGTGCTCCATGCAGGCCAGCAGCTCCTCGGTGTCGACCGGCTTGGTGACGTAGTTGCTGGCGCCGGCGTCGAGGCTCTTCTCCCGGTCGCCCTGCATGGCCCGCGCCGTCACCGCGATGATCGGCAGGCCCGCGAACCGGGGCATGTTGCGGATCGCGGCCATGGTCGCGTAGCCGTCCATCTCCGGCATCATCACGTCCATCAGGATGAGGTCGACGTCCTCCTCGGCGAGCAGGACGGCGATGCCCTGGCGGCCGTCCGGCGCGCGCAGGACACTGATCCCCTGCTGCTCCAGCGAGCTGGTGATCGCGAAGACGTTCCGCGCGTCGTCGTCGATGACGAGGACCCGCTTCCCGCGCAGCGCCTCGCGCGGTTTCGGCGGGGGCACCGGCATACCCGCGACGCTGCCGTCCCCGGGCTGGGCCGCACGCTCCTGCGGGCCAGCCGCCGACAGGTACGCGGTGATGCGCTCGCGCAGGTCGTCAAGCGACGGCAGCAGCTCCAGCGCCCCGTTTCCGAACCGCAGCCGGGCCAGCCGGTTCTGCGCGCTGTCCGGCTTGTCCCGGGTGTGCGCGAGCACGGGCAGGCCGGCCAGGCCCGGCTCGTCCCGCAGCTGCTCAAGGAACGCGAACGCGGCCGCATCGCGCAGGCCCAGGTCGAGGACGACACACCGGTGCGGCGCCGACCGGAGCACCTCGATGGCCTCGTCCGGGCCGGCGACGGTCTGCACCCGGACCGCCCCGTACAGGTCGGTCAGGTCGGACGCGGCATTGTAGGCCAGCAGGGTCAGCAGGCCGCCCCGCGCGCTTTCCAGCACGAGCACGCGGTGCTCGGCCGCGGCCCCGGCGGGAGCGGCCGGATCGGCATTCCCGCCGTCGGCGGCGGCGCCCCGCCCGGCGGGCGTCCCCGGTGGGGGCGCCGCTGGTCACTGCGGGGTCCGCGCTGTCGACTCCGGCTTCCTGCGCGCCCGGCAGCGAGCGCGGCACATGCAGCGTGAAGGTGCTGCCCCGGCCCAGCTCGCTGTCGGCCGTGATGTCCCCGCCGAGCAGCGCGGCGACCTCACGGGCGATGGACAGTCCCAGCCCGGTACCGCCGTAGCGGCGGCTGAGCGTGCCGTCCCCCTGCTGGAAGGCCCCGAAGATCGTGTTCAGGTTCTCCGGGGCGATGCCGATGCCCGTGTCGGTGACGGAGAACGTGACGATCGGGCTGCCGCCCGGCGCGGGCACGCCCAGGCCGACCCGCAGCACGACGCGGCCGCTGGAGGTGAACTTGACCGCGTTGGACAGCAGGTTGCCGAGGACCTGGCGCAGCCGCTGCCGGTCGGTGAACATCTCGCCGGGGGCTTCGGCGGCCGCCTCGACCGCGAATGTCACGCCCTTCTCCGCGGTCAGTGGCTGGAAGGTGGCGTGGACGTCCTCCAGCAGCGCGCGCAGCGCGAAGCGTTCCGGGTGGATGTCCATCCGGCCCGCCTCCACCTTGGACAGGTCCAGGATGTCGTTGATGAGCTGGAGCAGGTCGGACCCGGCCGAATGAATGACGTTGGCGTACTCGACCTGCTTGGCGGTGAGGTTCCGGCCCGGGTTCTGAGCGAGCAGCCGGGCCAGGATCAGCAGGCTGTTCAGCGGGGTGCGCAGCTCGTGCGACATGTTCGCGAGGAACTGCGACTTGTATTTCGAGGCCAGCGCGAGCTGCTGCGCGCGCTCCTCGATCTCCTGCCGGGCCTGCTCGATCTCGGCGTTCTTGGTCTCGATGTCGCTGTTCTGGCGGGCGAGCTGCTCGGCCTTGTCTTCCAGCTCGGCGTTGGACCGCTGGAGCTTGTCCTGCTGGGCCTGCAATTCGACCGAACGGGCCTGCAGCTCGGCGGTCAGCCGCTGGGATTCGTCCAGCAGCGCGTCGGTGCGGGAGTTGGCCACGATCGTGTTGAGGTTGACGCCGAGGGTCTCGGTGAGCTGTCCCAGGAAGTCGGTCTGCACCGGGGTGAAGGGGGTGAACGCCGCCAGCTCGATGACGCCCAGCACCTGGTCCTCGAACAGGATCGGGAGCACGGCCAGGCTGGACGGCGACGCCTCACCCAGGCCGGAAGAGATCTTGACGTACCCCTCCGGCAGGTCGGCCACGACGATGGACCGCTTGCTCTTGGCCACCTGCCCGATCAGCGACTGGCCCAGCCGGTACTGCGGCGGGGCCTCTTTGTCGGCGCGCAGGCCGTAGCCGGCGATGAGGCGCAGCTGGGTGTCACCCCCGGCCGTCTCGCTGAGGAAGAACGTGCCGTGCTGCGCCCCGACCAGCGGCGCGAGCTCGTCCATGATCAGTTCGGCGACCACGGCCAGGTCCCGGTGGCCCTGCATCATGCCGGAGATCCGGGCCAGGTTGGACTTGAGCCAGTCCTGCTGCTGGTTGGCCTGGATGGTCTCGCGCAGCGACTGGACCATGGCGTTGATGTTGTCCTTGAGCTCGGCGACCTCGCCCTGCGCCTCGACCGAGATCGAGCGGGTCAGGTCCCCGGCCGCGACCGCGCTGGTCACCTCGGCGATCGCGCGGACCTGGCGGGTCAGGTTCCCGGCCAGCTCGTTGACGTTCTCGGTGAGCCGCTTCCAGGTGCCGGAGACGCCCTCGACCTCGGCCTGGCCACCGAGGCGCCCCTCGCTGCCGACTTCGCGGGCTACCCGGGTGACCTCGTCGGCGAACGCGGACAACTGGTCGACCATCGTGTTGATGGTGGTCTTCAGCTCCAGGATCTCGCCGCGCGCGTCCACGTCGATCTTCTTGGATAGGTCACCCTGCGCGACGGCCGTGGTGACCTGGGCGATGTTCCGCACCTGGCTGGTCAGGTTGGTCGCCATCGAGTTGACGCTGTCCGTGAGGTCCTTCCACGTGCCGGCCTTGTTCGGCACGTTGGCCTGGCCGCCGAGGATGCCCTCGGTGCCGACCTCGCGCGCCACCCGGGTCACCTCACCGGCGAACGTGGACAGCGTGCCGACCATCGCGTTGATGGCCTGGGCGAGCGCGGCGACCTCGCCCTTGGCCTCGACCGTGATCTGCTGGCTCAGGTCACCGCGTGCCACGGCCGTGGCCACCTGCGCGATCGACCGCACCTGGGCAGTCAGGTTGGACGCCATCACGTTGACGTTGTCGGTGAGGTCCTCCCAGGTGCCGGAGACCCCGCGGACGACGGCCTGGCCGCCGAGGTTGCCCTGAGTGCCGACCTCGCGCGCGACCCGGGTCACCTCGTCCGCGAACGCCGACAGCTGGTCGACCATCGTGTTGATGGTCTCCTTCAGCTCCAGGATCTCGCCGCGCGCGTCGACCCGGATCTTCTGGGTCAGGTCGCCCTTGGCCACGGCCGTCGCCACCTGGGCGACATCGCGCACCTGCCCGGTGAGGTTCCCGGCCATGGCGTTGACCGAGTTGGTCAGATCCTTCCAGGTACCGGAGACGCCCTTGACGTCGGCCTGGCCGCCGAGGCGTCCCTCGGTGCCGACCTCACGCGCCACCCGGGTGACTTCGGAGGTGAAGAGGTCGAGCTGATCGGCCATCCCGTTGAAGACGGTGGCGATCTGGTCCATCAGCGGGTCGCCGCTCTCGGGCAGGCGGGTGCTGAAGTCGCCGCCGCGCACGGCCGTGAGGCCGGCCAGGAGCTGCTCCAGCCCCGATTCGTCCAGCTTGCGGCCTGCCTGCATGACGTCGGTCATCAGCCCTCTCCATCATGGTGACGGCGTGCGCGGCCCGGGACGGGCCAGAAGGTCCGGTGTGGCTTCCGTACCGCTACCGGTATGCCTCCCGGGGCACTGTTTCCGGAGCGGCGTGGGCACGTGCCGATGGTAGAGGCGCGGCGCACGCGTTAACAGCGAACCTGAACTTTTGCCGCATGGCAACATTAGTGGTGCCGGGACCGGGGCGATCGCGCGTACATGGTCATCCATGCTCGCATAGCCTGCGGGGGCGGAGAAGCCCGCGCGAGTGGGAGCACGCGTGAGCGGGGGCCTGCACGCGTGGGAGCGTGTGCGAGCGGAGGATCACGGCCGACCGCTCCGGCCCCGGCCGCCGGTTGTGGCATAAGAAAGGTCGGTGAGCGGTGCCGAGCAGCGGCGACGAGATCCTGCGCCTGGCGGCGGTGATCGACCGGCAGCGGCGCGAGCTGGATCAGGTGCGCTCCGGCGCGGCGGCCCGGTCGGTCATCGACATGGCCAAGGGTGCCCTCATCGAGCGGCTGGGCTGTTCGGCGGCCGAGGCTGCCAGCCAGCTGACCGCGCTCGCCAGCGAGGCGGGGGGGCCGGTAGCGGAGATCGCCGCCGCGATCATCGGCCGCGCCCCGGGCCCGGCTCCTGTCCCGGCCCCCGCCCTTGCCCCGGCCCTTGCCCCGGTCCTTGTTCCGCCGGTCGACGCGAGAAGTACCGGGGCGCTGCGGCACCAGCTCGCGAGGGCGGCCATGGATCTGGCCGCCGACGGCGGGGAGATCGCCGCCGCCGTCCTGGACCACGCGCTGGCGCCGCTCGGCGCGGCCGCCGTCGCGCTGTGGGTGATCAGAGCGGACGGCGCCCTGGACCTGTTCGGCGAAGCCGGGCTCGGGCCGGCCGAAGCGAGCCGCTGGCGGCGGATCCCACCGCAGATGGACTGTCCGGCCCAGCGCGTCGCCCACGACGGTCCCGACCTATGGTGGGCCGCCGGTCCCCCAGACCCGGGCACTTCCGCGGGCACTTCCCCGGGCTCTCGTCCGGGCATTTCCCCGCTGATCGGGCGGTGGCCGGGCGGGGCGCATGCGGTGGCCGCCCTCCGCGACCGCGGCTCGGTCCTGCTGGGTGTGATGGAGGTGTGCTGGCCGCAGCCGCGGGCCGCCTTCCCGGACACGCTGCGCCAGCAGGTCGCAGATCTGGCCGAGGCGTGCGCGGAGCTGCTCAGCGCGCGGGCCGCGCGCGGTGATCTCGCACTGGTCCGCTCCCGCCCGGCGCTGCGCGGCCTGCTGGAGAGCCTGCTGGAGTCGGTGATGATCGCCGCGGCCGTACGGGACGGGGAGGGTCGCATCAGCGACTTCCGCATCGAATACGCCGGGGAGAATTTCCGCGACCCGGCCGGGCGGAACGCCAATGAGCTCACCGGCCGCACGCTGCTGGAGGCCTACCCCACGGCGGCCACGGTGGGCGGTGTCCTCGAGCACGCGGCCCGCGTCCTCACCACCGGCCAGGCGCGGCATGTTCCCGGCCCGCTCGTAACCGCCCCGGCCGGCGAGGTGACGGGCGCCATCGCCGACATCCGGATCGCGCGCTTCTTCGACGGGGTTGTCCTTACCTGGCGGCCTGCCGGTGAGGTCGACCGGCTCATGGCACGGCTGCAGCAGATCCAGCGGCTCGGCCGGATCGGCGCGTGGGAGGAGAACCTGGTCACGGGGAGGGCGGACTGGACCGAATCCGCATTCGCGCTGTTCGGCCTGCCCGCCCGCGAGGGCGCCGCGATCCCCGTCGCTGACCTGCATAGCTACGTGATCGCGGCGGACGTCCCGGCGGTGCGGCGGTTCCGGGAGTCACTCCTGCGCGGGCAGGAGCCCACGGGCGCGACGTTCCGCATCGTCCGGGCCGACGACGGGAGCGTGCGGCAGCTGCGCGTGTTCGCCGAGCCGGTGCTGAACCCGGCCGGGACGATCGAGGCCGTCCGGGGAGCTTTCCAGGACATCTCCGCCGAGTACCAGACGCAGGTCGCGCTGGCCGCCACCCGCGACCAGCTGGCCGATACCGAACAACGCGCCGAGGAGGAGCACCGGCTGGCGGTGCGCCTGCAGCGGGCCATCATGCCGCCGAGCGCCGAGCCGGTTGCGGCGGCCGGGATCGAGGTCGCCGTCCGGTACCGCCCAGGCCGGCCCTGGCCACCTGGTCGGCGGGGACTGGTACGACACGCTGCTGATGCCCAGCCAGGAAGTCCTGCTGGTGGTCGGGGACATCGCCGGGCACGGGATCGACGCGGTGACCGGAATGGTAGCCGCGCGCAACTGCCTGCGCGGGCTGGCCGTCACCGGCGCGAGACCCGCCGAGCTGGTCGGCTTCCTCAACAGCGCGATCTGCCACCTCACTGACGGGGTGGTCGGCACGGTCGTCTGCGGGCTCTACGATCCCGCCCGTCGGGTGCTGCGATGGGCGCGCGCGGGGCACCTGCCACCCATCGTCATCCGCGACGGGACCGCGACGGCCCTCCCGCTGCCGAGCGGGGTGCTCCTCGGCACGGCCCCTGACGCGGCCTACGAGGAATTCACCACGTCACTGGCGGTCGGGGACACGATGCTGCTGTTCACCGACGGCATGATCGAGCGCCGCGACGTCCCGATCGACGAGGCCCTGGACGAGTTCGCGCGCCGCGCGGCCGCCCCGCAGCCGTCGGCCGCGGTGCTCGCCGATCACGTCCTGGCGCACGCGGCCTCCGACACCGGTGACGACGCGTGCCTGGTCACCGTCCGGATCCGCTAGCCGTACCAGCGCGGTACGCGGCGGGTGGAGCCGTACCAGCGCGGTGCGCGGCGGGTGGCCGGCGTGGGCAGCGACGTCATCAGCCGCCGGCCCGAGGTTAAAGGTATTCCCTTTTCCGCATCCAGACGAGGGCGGCCCAGCCCCAGATGGGGGGCAGGTACGACGTGAACAGGCGCTGGATGAAGACCGCGGCGGTGGCGTCGGACTCCGAGACGCCGGCCGCTGTGAGGCCGAGGATCATGCCCGCTTCCACCACACCCATGCCGCCGGGCGACGGCGAGATGCCCCCGATAATGCCGGCCAGGGTGATGACCACGATCAGGGTGGGAAGCCGGAGATGGTCGCCGAAGGCCCGCAGCGACACGGACAGGGCCAGGGCCACCAGCAGCTCCGAGCCGAACGAGCCGCCCACCAGCAGCACCAGCTTGCGCGGGGAGCTGGCTACCACTTTGAGGTTGCCCCAGATGTCGAGGGCCTTGGGGCGTACCTTCGCGGCGGCCAGCCTGCGGAGCCGGGGTACGGCCAGCATCAGGCCGGCCACCACGGCGACCACCACCACGACGGCCAAGATGATCCATACCAGTCTCGAGTTCCCGCCCGACTGGGGGGTGGCCTCGAGGTGGATGTACCCCCAGGCGAACGGCAGCGAAACCAGGAACAGCACCGCTATGGCGATCCAGCTACAGGCGGCCATGATGGCGCCCGAGCTCAGCGCCACCGTGGCGTCGTAGCCCTGTTGCTGGTAGAAGCGCACCCGGGTGGCGAAGACTGCCGCTGTCCCGCCGGCTAGCGCGCTGAAGGCATTGGCGACCTCGACCGCCACCGCCCGCCCGAACGGGAGCGGCCCGGACACACTGCCGACGGTTTCGACGGCCGACGCCACGTAGGCCAGCTGGGCCAGGATGAACGCCATGATGACCCAGAGCCAGTTGGCCCCGATCACGGTGTCGAAGGACTTGGAGACATCGATGAGCACACCGATGAGGGCCCAGCCGCCGATGAGCGTGCCGACTACCATGATCAGCGTCGGCCAGCTCACCCGGCGGGGCTCCGCCAATTTCGGCACGTCGATCGACTTGGCTTGGGCGGCGCGTCGCCGGACGTCCTCCAGGAGCCCACGCTGGCGGCGCAGACTCCGGCCGAGTGCGGGGTCGAGCGCAGCCTTCCGGAGATGCTGAAGGGCGCCTTCGAGCGTCTCCGCATCCAGGCACCGGGCCGCGGCGCCGGCGGCTCGCTCGGCGCCCACCACCACCGCCGCCGCCGCGATGGCGCCGGCCATGTCGCGATTGACCTGGTCCGGCGAGGCGTTCGAGGTGGCGTTGCGGAAGTCCGCCACCACGACGGTCCCCGCGGCCGGGTCGACCAGCAGTACGTCACCGCTCATGGCGCCGTGCGCGATGCGTGCCCGCCGGAGAATCAGCAGTTGACGGTAGAGGTCGTCAAGAACGGCGTCACTGATGTCGGCGGCGTCAGCCTCGGACAGCGTCGGCCCGGCGGCGGCGGTAGACGAGCAGCGCGTCCCTGGACGGTCCCGCGGTTCCGGCCGCAACGATTTCGGGCGCGGCCACGCCGACCTGGCCAGCCCGCATGGTGAGGTAAGCCTCGTGTTCGACCTGCTGAAGCCGGGTAAGCATGAGGCTCGGGCCGGAGTCCCGGTAGAACAGGAACCGGCCTGTTTTGGTGAGGAGCCGGGCGTCGGCAGCATCCCGGCCGTATACCGCTATACCGATGCGCTGACCGGACGAGTCTGCCCGCGTCTCGGTCGCCTCGTACTTCGCTACTCCCCAGACCTGCCGGGCGACCGCCTGCACGTCGCTCGAGCGGATGCCGAGCTCCTCCAGCAGCAGCTGCACATCATCAGTCGACGGCAGGCCGAGAGGTGAGCCGAAAATGAGCCGGACCACCGCCGTCATCCCCCAGCCGATGGCCAGGCTCCCGAGGACGTTGAGCGGCAGCCCGTGACCTCCGACCGCTGAGGCCAAGGCCACCAAGGCGATGAAGCCCTCGATGAGGCGCTGCACGCCCCGTGCCAGATAGGGCAACGTCGCCGTGGCGACCGCCATGAAGAGAGCGATTTGGAGGACCGGGAAACGCATGTAGTAGCCGTCGATCACGATTCCGCTCGGCCTTCCGCCGCGGCTGCCGAGCAGGAGGATCAGGATCCCGGTCACCAGCGCCGTACCGGCGGCGCTCAACCCGATGTCACGCGCGACCTCCCAGCGGCGCGCGACCAGAGCCAGTGCCACCAGGGCGATCGTCACGCCGTACGCGCCAGCGTCGTAGACCACCGTCACCAGCCAGGTGATGCTCCGCGGCGGCGGATGGATGACCTGGACGATGGCCTGGTCGATGCGGGAGTTGTAGCGGATGACAAGCACGCAGCACAGCAGGGCGAGGACAGCACCGGCCAGGCGCGCTCCGTCGGTCCCGCGCCGCCGTCGCTGGCCGTCGCCGACCGGAGCGAACATGACCGAACGCCAGCCACGCAGGACATGCGGCTCGGGAACGGAGGCCGCACTCTCCAGGAGGTCTTCAGCCATTGCCCGGCCGGAATGCAGATCTCATGCGTCTCCAGGGAAGCCACACAGGGTCACTGTCAGCCGTTCAGGATTCGGGCCTTCTGCTGCACCATCCGTCCCGTCCGTCCCTAGCCTGGGTGCCTTAAAGCTTACTGATCCCTGTGACGAGAAGGTAGACGCCGACCGCGCGCGTCAGCGTCGCGGCGAGCATTCATCCACTCATACAGCTGACCGGCGCGGCCGTGAGTTGCGTCTGGTGCGGCCAGGCCAAGCGGGACCGTGCGGGCGGCCGGGGCGGCGGGGCTGCCTTCAGTGCGCCGACGCGAAATACATCGCACGCATATCACGTCAGCCTGGCCACCTCAGCTCCGGTTGGCCCCTCCGCACCTGGCGGCCTCAGGATTCCTATGGTGAGATCGGCCAGGGGCCTTGCTTGCCTCGGCAGCTGGGATCCGCTCCAGGGAGGTGGCAACCCAGTGACTACCGGAACCGCGTTGCTCGTGGTTGGCGGCGGCCCGGCGGGCGTCACCGCGGCGCTGCAGGCCCGGGAGCTGGACGCCAAGGTCACCTTGCTCGAGGCCAGCCAGGTCGGCGGCACCAGCTTCAACCGCGGGCCGGCGCTGGTGCGCACGCTCGCGCGCGCCGCCCGGCTGGCGCGGGACTGGTCCTCATGGGCCGGCTTCGGCCTCGAAGGGCCCCCTCCGATACCGCACCTGCCCGCCATCCTGGCCAACAGCGCCCGGGTGGCCCGGTACGCGCACGAGAAGAAGCACATGTCCGACCGCCTCCGTCAGCACGGCATCGACCTGGTGGAGCAGACCGGACCCGTCCGCTTCAGCGACCCGCACACGGTGCGCGCCGGCGACGGCCGCAGCTGGCAAGCCGAGCACATCATCCTCGCCGTCGGCGGTCACGCCGCCCGCCTGCCCATTCCCGGCCACGAGCTTGCCCTCACCTACGAAGATATTCCCGCCCTGAGCGCCCTGCCGACGGCGGCGGCCGTCATCGGCGCGGCCGACACCGGCTGCCAGATCGCATCCATCCTGGCCGACCTGGGCGTCAGCGTCGCCCTGTTCGAGGCCGGCCCCGCGCTGCTGCCCAACGCGGACGCCAGCATTTCCGCCGAACTGGACCGGATGTTCAGCCGCCGGGGTATCCAGACGCGCACCGGGACCCTGGCCGTAGCGCTGTACCGGCGCGGCGACCGGGTCACGGTTGAGCACAGGGCCGTCTCCGAACCGGCCAGCCCGGGCAGCGCGACGGCCGAGACGACCGTCGACGCGGTATTCTTCGCCGTCGGCTGGCCTGGCAATGTCGACATGTCCCTCGAGACCGCCGGCATCACCGCGCGAGCGCAACACCATCCCGGTGGACGCGTTCCTGCGCACTGACGCCGGGCACATCTTTGCCGCCGGTGACGTCAACGGGCACGCCATGCTGGTCCAGGTGGCGCGGCAGGAGGGCCGGATCGCCGCCGAGAACGCCGTGCATGGGCCCACCCGCCAGATCAACTACGACGTGGTGCCCAGCGCCAGTTTCACCGACCCGGAATACGGCCAGGTCGGCTTGACCGAACGGGCCGCGGCGGAAGACCACGAGATCGAGGTGGGGATCGCGACCTACGACGACCTACTGCGTCCCGTGGCGGACGGCCGTCCCGATGGCTTCTGCAAACCCATCGCCGACCGGAACCAGCACACCATCCTCGGCGGCCACGTCATCGGGGAGTACTCGGCCGAGATCATCCAGGTCATCGCCGCATGCATGACGGCCGGCATGAGCGTCGAGCAAATCGGCGAGCTCCCGTTCGCCTTTCCCACCTTCACCGAAGCGGTCAGCATGGCGGCCCAGAAAATCTGCCGCCGCATCGACGTCGGGCGCTTCCCCGCGGTGTGGAGCTATCTCGGACCCGACGATTGACGTCCTCCCCGGCCTGAAAGCGGGATTCCTCCGGTGCGGCTCACGCCGCGCTCCGGTGGGTTCCTGGGCAGCAGCCGCAGCCGAGTCCATGGACGCCTCGCGTGGGCGCCAAACGGCCAGGAGCTGGCCGCTTCGCTGGATGCGGCCCGGCGAGTTCCCCGGCGGGTGGTCAGGGCCGTTCCACAGTGGGGCTGCCGGTGGGAGGAGTGATGGCCTCAGCCCCGGCGACCGCCTCGTCCACGCTGTCGTACAGCGGAAGCCGGTAGGCCAGGCCGGTGATCCACAAGGCCTTGGCCGGACGGTACTGGGCACCCGCGAGGATCAGGTTTCCCGACCCGGACAGCAGCTTCTTCCAGTGGCCGACGATGACGGCCAGGCAGCCGGTGTCCATGAACGTGACCGCCGACATGTCGATGATGACCTGGCTGTTGTCGCGGCGGGCCTTGGTCATGAACTGATCGAACTGGTCACGGGTGATGAGGTCGAGATTCCCGGCCACCTTGACGACCGTATAAGGGCCACGCCGCTCCGATGACAGGGACAGCATGCGGGATCTACCCCCGGGAGATGACGGCAGGACAGCTCCCACGATACAGCGCAGTCCGCGCCGTGACAGCGGGCGTGCCAGCCTACCGGAGGGCCATCCGCAGCAGCACGGCGGTGCCGGCCGACGTCGCCTTGATCAGCAGGTCATCGCAGACCAGCCGGGCCACCTCCAGGCCCATGCCGCCCTGTTCGGCCGGCGGCGCGGGAGGGTGTGGGCGCCGCCGCGGCGGCCCAGTGCCCGCTGTCGCGGATCTCCGCCATCCCGGCGCCGCCGCTGACCCACAGCCGCAGCGAGGCCCGCGGTGATCCGTGCCGGACCGCGTTGGTGGCGATCTCGTTGACCGCAATCACGAAGTCGTCGGCCGCTTCCGCCGACATGCCCGCCCGGGTGGCCCAGGTCACCGTGAGCCGGCGGACCCGTGGAAGATCGGTGGAGGTGAAGTTCATTTCGTGCGGTTCCGGACGCGCAGGGCGCCACGCTCCGCGAGCGCGCGGCGGCGAGCCGTCTTTCACACCCCCACCTACCCTGGAAGCAACTAGTGACGCCACCTTCATGCCGACACGAGGCTCCCTGCCCAGGTTTCGCGCGGACATCCCGTCCGGGGCCAACCGGCTGCGCGGGAAATTCGCCGGCGAGGGCTAGACCAGCGAGCCGCCATCCCCGCACGGTACCGGAAACAGCCGGCGGCAGGGCATCCTCGTCCGGGCGTGAAAGTCACCACTGGCGCGGATTCGGGAGCCGGCCAGGCCTGGTGGCGCAGGCCCGGTCCCGGCGCCGCGGGCCGCCCGAACCGGCGCAGTCAGTGCCGGCGCCGCGGGAAGGTGGTACAAGGATGGGCGTGGATCAGCTGAAGGCGTCGGTCAGCGCCGGGGGCTCCTGCACCCTGGTCGTGCTGGCGGGCGAGTCCGACATGAACACCCGCCAGCTGCCCGGACCTCGACACGGCCCTGGCCGAGGGCGGCTGAGCCTGGCCGTGTCATATCCGCATAATGAGATTCGGCCGCCGGCTGACCGCAGCCGGCTTTGCCGACGCCGACGTGGCTCACGTACCCGACCCGGCCCGGCTGCAGCCAGGCCCGCAACTGGAAGCCTTCCTGGCCGCCGTGGTGCTGGGCTCCGTCCTCGAATCGGTACCGGCGGCGGAGCGCGCGGAAGCCGTCCATCAGGTGGCGGCGCGACTGCCGGAACCGGTGGTGGATTACGTGCGCCTGCAGGCTTCGGCGCGGCGGGCAGCTTAGCCGCTGCTGGCCACCGGGCAGGCGCAGCCGGCCGCTTCCGAATCCGGATGAGCGCGCCCGGCCGGGGCTCGCCATAATTGCCTGATGACCGTGGCGGCCAGGATCGGCGTGCGCGCGGCGACGGCTGCCGACGCCGAATCGGTGGCGGCGATCTACGCGCCCGTAGTCACCGGGACGGCGATCTCCTTCGAGGAGACGGCGCCGGGGCCCGACGAGATCGGGCGGCGGATGCTGGCCAGCCCCCGGCTGCCCTGGCTCGTCGCCGACGACGCGGGTCGCGTCGCGGGGTACGCGTACGCGTCCACGCACCGGCAGCGGCCGGCTTACCGCTGGTCCGCGGACTCCTCGGTCTACCTCGACCCGGCGTACCATGCCCGCGGGCTGGGGCGCCTGCTGTACGAGCGCCTGATCAGCGAGGTGCGGGACCTCGGTTATATGTCGCTGTTCGCCGGTATCGCACTGCCGAACGAGCCCAGCGTCGGACTGCACGAGGCCATGGGCTTCCGCCCGGCCGGGGTATTCAGCAACGTCGGCTACAAGCTCGGGGCCTGGCGGGACGTGGGCTGGTGGCACCTGCGGCTGCGGGACGTGCCGGCCAGCCCGGAGGAACCTCGTCCGTGGGCACCCGGTGAGCCGCGCCGGCCGACGCTGGATACCGGGACAACCACGCCTGAGTAAGAGCCGCCGCACGGAGCCCGGGCTGGGGGGCCGCCGTGCGGCGGACGGTCGCCCGCTGTGCGCGGACGCGAAAGGGCCTCTTATTCCAGCGGGTAGGTGCCCGGGGCCGGGCCGAGCGGCGGGTACTTCCGGTTGCCAAGCCCGGCGCGGGCCTTCTTCTCCTCGCCGGAGCGGGGCAGGAGCCATTCGATCCACTGCGGCCACCAGGAGCCGCCGTGCCAGTCGGCCGTCGCCTGCCACGCATCGGGGTCCGGGTCGCCGGCCGGGGCCGTCCAGTAGCCGTACTTCGCCGTCTTGGCGGGGTTGACGAACGACTGGATGTGACCCGACTTCACGAGGGCCACCTCCTTGTCGCCGCCGAGGAGCTGGGTGAGGTTGTAGCACGCCCGCCACTGTGTGATGTGGTCGGTGAACCCGGCCACGTGGAAGCTGTCGCAGGTTACCTTGGCCAGGTCGAGGGGCGTGCCCAGCGCGGTGATCCCGCCCGGGACGGCCGCGCTGCCGCTCAGCGCGATCCTGGTAGTGTCCGCCGACAACCTCGCGGGCACCGCGGTCGCGTCGTCGTTCCAGGCCAGCACGTCGAAGGCGGGCGGGTCCTCACCGAGCAGCCAGCCGCTGACCGCGTAATTGAACACGAGGTCGTTGGGCCGAAGCCACGCGAACGTGGTCTTCATCGTCGAACCCGGGATGATCTTGTCCGCCGCGGCCGCCTGCTCGAGCATCTTCAGCGAGTCATCGGTGCTCAGCATGCCGACCGCGTTGGGGGACGTGTTCGTCATCATCGTGACGAGGTACGTCGCCGAATTGATGGACGAGTCCCCCCTGGCGGCCAGCACGCCCAGGGCGAGCGTGTTGGTCATGCCGCCGGCGCACAGCCCGAGCATGTTAATGGTCTCGCTGTGGGTGATGTCCTTGACGACGTTGACCGCACGGAGCACGGCGGCCACGTAGTCATCGAAACCCCAGCGCCCATGACCGAGCTCCTCACGCGGGTTGCGCCAGCTCACCATGAAGGTCGTGAGGCCGTTCTCGACCGCGTACTCGGCCATGCTGCGCCCCGGCGAGAGGTCGAGCACGTAGTACCGGTTGATCTCCGGTGGCACCATCAGCAGTGGCCGGCTGCGCACCTTCGGCGTGGACGGCGCGTACTCGAGCAGCTCGAACATGTCATCGCGGTAGACGACCGAGCCGGGGGTGCACGCCAGCTGCTCGCCCACCTTCATCACGTCCCGGTCGACCATCTTCGGCATGCCGCCGCCAGCCAGGTCGCGCAGCATATTCTGGGCGCCGCTGAACAGCGAGAGCCCGCCGGTCTCGAACGCGCGCTTGAGCGCGGCCGGGTTGGTCGGCAGGAAATTGGTGGGGGACAGCGACGCGGTCATGATGTTGGCCAGGTAGCTGGCCCGCGCCTTCCCCTCCCACGAGGTGCCCGCGGCGTCGGCCATCCGCGCGGCCCATTCCTCGAACAGCCGGTACGACAGGCCGAGCCACCGGTACGCCGGGTTGGCGGTCCAGGTGGGGTCCTTGAACCGGGCGTCCTTCGGACTGTATTCGAGGTCGGACTGGCCCATGGCGATCTTGGTCATTTCGCCGACCAGCCACGGCAGCTGCTTGGCGGCCTCGGCCGGACTGAGCAGGTCCATGGCCGACTGGAGCATGCCGGCCGCGTCGGGCGGGGTGCCGGGCGGCATCATGCCGCCGACCGGAAGCTCCGGCTCGGCGTCGGGGAGCGGCGTACCGGCGTCGGGGAGCGGCGTACCGGAGGCGCCAGCCGATGCGGGCAGTGTACTGTCGTCGGCTGGAGAGGGCGCGTCATTGCGGCCCATTGTCCCTCCTCTAGGTATGGGAATCTATGTCTTCATAAGCTCGCACCGGGGCGCGAGAAGTCAAGACAACGCCGGCGCTTAATGCGCTAACTGCGGTCTTCCGTCACCAGGGACGGGGACCAATGGCAGGTTTCGCCGCGCCCCCGGCCCGCCTACGTTCGGAGCAGCCGAGCCCGGCGGTCACCGCGCATTCCTCCCGGAAGTAGCCGACTTCCTCTCAGGAACTGGCCACGGGCCTGCCCACAACAGAGACCGTGACCGCGATGGGAGTCACCGCATGAGTGTCCACGACGACATAGCGCAGGAGCCACTGGCGCATATCCGGGACCGGGTGGCGATGGTGACCGGCGGAACGGCCGGCATCGGCGCCGCCATCTGCCGCTTGCTCGCCGAGGAGGGAGCGTCGGTCGCCGCCGGGTACTCGCGGGACACGCCGCGGGCGGAGAAGTACCTCCAGGACATGACCGAGGCGTATCCCAGCCGCCGCGTCACCGTCCATCAGGGCAACATCGGCCTCGCCGACGACTGCCGGCGGGTCGCGCAGGAGGTCATCGACCAGCACGGGCGGCTCGACATCCTGGTCAACAACGCCGGGATCACCATCGACCGGACCGTGACCAAGATGACCGACCGCGACTGGCAGCACGTCATCGACATCAACCTGTCCGGCGCCTTCTTTTCGGCCCAGGCCGCCCTGGACCACATGCTGGAGCGCGGCACCGGCCGGATCATCAACGTCTCCTCCATCATCGGCGAGATCGGCAACGTGGGGCAGGCCAACTACGCGGCGTCCAAGTCCGGGCTCTTCGGGCTGACCAAGACCCTGGCCCGGGAGGTGCTCTTCCACCTCAAAAAGGCCCAGATGGCGCCCGGTGAGGGCATTGGGCTCACCGTCAATGCGGTCACGCCCGGGTTCGTCGCCACCGACATGCTGGCCAGCGTCCCCGAACGCGTGCTGGACAATATTCGCAGCCAGATCCCGGTCGGCCGGCTGGGCAAGCCGGAGGAGATCGCGCGGGTGGTCTGCTTCCTGGCCTCGGACGACTCGTCCTACATCACCGGGCAGATCTGGGCCGTCAACGGCGGCCTGGACATGTGACGCAACCAGGTGGACCCGCGCTTGGCAAACTGCCCAAGCGCTTGATATAGTTAGCACCAGACACCCGAGGAGGACAATAAACATGACAGAGACTCAGAACGCCGCACGCGACGTACAGGGCGAGATCATCAAGACCGTCAACCAGAGCCAGGACGCGGTTATCGAAGCGATCCGCGACTGGGCGGACGCCGTACAGGCCCTGACACCCAAGCTGCCGCCGCTGAACGTGCCGTTCGCCGGCAAGCTCCCGCAGCCGGAGCAGCTCGTGGCCAGCGCCTACGACTTCGCCGAGCAGCTGCTCGCCAGCCAGCGCCGGTTCGCCGAGGAGCTGGTGCGGGCGACCAGCCCGCTACTGCCCATCAAGGAAGAGGGCAAGGGCGAGGCCAAGTAAGGAAAGTACGCACCGCCCCCGAACGGGTGGCCGCACAAACAGTCAGGCGGCGGGCCGGGCGATCCGGGTCGCCGCCGCTGCGTGCGTACTATATCCAGCGGAACATCGGCGCACATCGCAGGGACTGATCATGACGGATCCGTGGCAGGCGCAGCGGGAGGCGCTCGGCGCCTTCATCCGCAGCCAGCGCAAGCTGGCCAATCTTTCGCTGCGCCAGCTGGCCGATCTGACCAGCCTCTCCAACCCGTACCTCAGCCAGGTCGAGCGCGGCCTGCACCAGCCATCCGTACGGGCCCTGAAGTCCATCGCCGACGCGCTCGACGTGTCGGCCGAGACACTGCTGGCCGAGGCGGGCCTGGTGGACGCGATGGCTACCCGGAAACGGAAACAGGGCGACGGGTCGCAGGGCCCGCCGCCGCAGACCGAGGCGGCCATCCGTGCGGACCAGCGCCTCAGCGAGGCGCAGCGCACCGCCCTGATCGCGGTCTACCGCAGCATGCTGGACCGGGAGTGAGCGCTGGCTGGATCTGCGCAGCCTGCGGCAACCACTACCCGGGCACCGAGGCGCCGCCCGCGTCCTGCCTGATCTGCACCGACGAACGTCAGTGGGTGGCCCCGTCCGGGCAGCGGTGGACCACGATGGCGGAACTGGCCGCGGATGGGCGCCAGTGTGAGATCTGGGAGGAGGAGCCCGGGCTGCTCGCCGTCGGCGTGAATCCGCCGGTCGGCATCGGCCAGCGCGGCCTCATCGTCCGCACGCCCGCGGGCAACCTGCTCTGGGATCCGCCCGGCTTCCTGGATGACCGCGCCGTCGAGCGGGTCCGGGAGGCCGGCGGACTGCGCGCCGTGACCGCCAGCCATCCGCACTTCTACGGGGCGATGGCCGAATGGGCCCGGGCCTTCGGCGCCGGCATCCTGGTACCGGAGGCGGACGTGGCGTGGGTGACGTCGCCCGATCCCGCGATCCGCACCTGGGCCTCGCGCGAGGCGGTGCTGCCCGGGCTCACCCTGGTCCAGTGCGGGGGCCACTTTCCCGGCAGCGCGGTCGTGCACTGGGCCGGCGGCGCGGACGGCGCCGGGGCCCTGCTGACCGGCGATACGATCTTCGTCACGCCGGGAGAAGACCGGATCACCTTCGTCTGGAGCGCGCCGAACCGGCTGCCGCTGCCGGAGGCCGCGGTCCGCGGGATCGTCAGCGCGGTGAGCCCCTTCGCGTTCGGCCGGATCTACGGCGGCTGGGCCCCGACCATCCGCCAGAACGCGCGCCAGGTGCTGGAAAGCTCGGCCGGCCGGTACATCGAGTTCCTCCGCGGCGACGCCCCGGTCTGACGCCGGGCGGTGGGGGCCCAGGGGGACGTAGCATGGCAGAATTCCTCTTGGATAGCTTCTACGTACACGTAGAAGTTCTACACGCTTGCAGATTACAGCCTGCTGCCCGGGAAGATGGACGCGGATTCATGAACACACACGACGGCGGAGCCGACGCCGGCTCCGCCGCGCGGCCGGCGAACTGGAAAGCGCAGTGCTGGGTGTCCTGCACGCCGCGGGCATTCCGCTGTCGCCCGGCGCCGTCCGGGAGCGTCTCGGTGGTGACCTTGCTTACACCACCGTGGTGACGATCCTGTCCCGGCTGCATGCCAAGGGGGTCCTGGAGCGGGCCCGGGCCGGACGCGCGTACCTGTACGCGCCCGTGGCCGACGAACCGGGCCTCGCGGCCCGCCGGATGGCCACCGTACTGGCCGGCGAGGCCGACCGCGAGGCCGTCCTGGCCCGGTTCGTCTCGGGCCTATCGGAATCGGACGAACAGTTGCTGCGCCGTATGCTCGGCACTGAGGACGCCGGGAGCGACTGAGGGAGCTTCGCCGTGTGGGCTATCTACCTGCCGCTCGCCGTCCCGCTGTGCGCGGCCGCGGGCGCGCGTACCATCGCCAGCCGGGCTGCCCCCGCAGGTCGCGACCTGGTTGCTAACCGGGGCGGCGGTCGCGCTGGCCGCGCTGAGCACGGCCGTCCTGGGGCTGCTGGCCTGCACCGCGATCCTCCGCATTCCGCTGGTGGCCACGCTCGGCCACATGTCAGTGCAGGTCATCCGGCGTAACGACCCCGCCTCCCTCTCCGCCGCGGTCGGGGGCGCCGCCCTGCTCACGGTGGCCGTCGTGGCGGCCGGCCGCGCCACCTGGCGACGGGCCAGGGCCCTGGTCTCCGCCGCGCGGCACGCCCGCTGCCTGCCCGGCTCCAGCCAGGTCGTCGTGGTACCGGACGGCTCCGCGGACGCGTACGCCGTGCCCGGCTGGCCCGGCCGGATCGTCGTCACCGCCGGCATGCTGGACGCGCTCAATCCGGACGAGCGCCGCGTGCTGCTCGCGCACGAGCGCGGGCACGCCCAGAGCCACCACTACCTGTTCACGGCGCTCACCTGCCTGGCGGCGGCGGCCAACCCGCTGCTGCGCCCGGTCGCGGCCGCGGTGACCTACACGGTTGAGCGGTGGGCCGACGAGACGGCCGCACGGGACTGTGGCGACCGCCGCCTGGCGGCCCGGGCCATCGGCAAGGCGGCCCTCGCCTCAGCCGGGCGGAGCACGCGCGGTCCCGTCCGCCCCCGGACCGTCGCGATGGGCATCGCCGGGCCCACCTTCACCCGCCGCGCCGGCCAACTGCGCGGCATGATCAGGGTGCGCAGCATCATCGGGCTGCGCGGGGTGACCAGGCTTCCCGGCCTGACCAGGCTGGGGCGGATGACCAGGCTCGGTGACGTGTTCGGGGTGGGCGGCGCGGGCCCGGTGCCGCGCCGGGTCGCCGCGCTGCTCGCGCCGCCGCCGCGGATCCGCCCGCTGCTGGTGGCCGCAGTCGCGGGCGTCGTGCTCGTGTCCAGCCTCGGCGTCCTGGACGTGGCCCGCGACGTGCACGCTGTCGTCGAACTGGCGCAGGCTCAGGTCTTCACCGGCCGCTCCTGAGGAGCGGCCTCAACGTCAAAGTTCTTTCGACGGAAGTTCTTCAACGGACGGGCGGATGGGACGTAAGCCGACGAGCAACGCCTGGCAATGGAGCCGGTCCGCACAGACCCGGCGCGTCCTGCTCGAGGCTGCCCGCGAGGTGTTCGGCGTGCACGGGTACGACGGCGCCAGCATCGCCGACGTCGTCGAGCGCGCGGGCTCCAGCGTCGGCAGCCTCTACCACCACTTCGGCGGCAAGGCGGAACTGTTCGTCGCGCTATGGCAGGACCACCAGGACGGGCAGGAGCAGCGGGTGGTCAGTGCCGTGGCCAAGGCGCGCGCAGACGGCGAGGAAGACCTGCTCACGCTGTTCATCTCCGGCGCGCGGGCGTATTTCGGCGGTTCCTGGGAACACCGCGACGTGGCCCGCCTGTTCTTGACGGGCGACGGGCCGCCGGGGTTCGAGATGATGAGGCGGGCCCGCAGCCACGAATGGGTCCGGCAGAACGCGGTGCTGCTCGGGCCGGCGCCGAACCCGTGGACCGGATGACGGTCACGTTGCTGACCACGATCATCGGCGAGACGGCCCGGGAAATCGCGGCCAGTTCCTCCCGCCAGGAGGCCGACGTCCTGGCCGACGCCGCCATCACGTTCATCCGGCGCATGGATCCCCTGAACCCGCCTGCCCCTGATGAGAGTTAGCGAGTCGCGTCCTATCGCCCCCGTTCCGGGATTTCCCGGGCGCCGCTTGCGGGTCCTGTTCATGATCGGGCACTGGTCTTCCGCAGCATGTGCCGGGAGGGATCGAGTAGCAGCGGCGCGCGGGTGGGGCCGGTGGGGCTGCGGGGGATCAGATCCGGGGGGGCGCCGGGTGGGTGCGGGCCGCTGCTGGCTGCAGGCCAGGCTGTCGGGCGGCGTGATCGCGCTCTATCCGCAGTTCTGAGCGCCGGCCCGGCGCCCGGCGGAGAGGGTTCTATCGGGGGGATCCCGGCCACCGGCGCGGGGATTCCTATCCCGGGGCGCCCGGGCGCGGGCGGCGCGGCTCCCTCGTCGGGTCGTCGGGGCTCGGTCGGGGGTGGTCCATCAGCGGACGGTCCGGCCGGCCGTACCGGTCGGCGGGGGCGCCCGGGCGGAGGCGCGCGCAGTCCTCGCCGGAGGCGCCCGGATACGGGCGGGCGCCAGGCCCGGCGGAGGGGCCCGGATAGGGGCGGGCGTAACCCTCAGCAGGAGTACCCGGGTACTCCTGCGCGTGGGCGCCCGGGTAGGGGCGCGACGAGGCGCCCACGGCGGGGACACGCGCTCCGGCGAGCCGCGTGCCACGGCCGTGGGCCCCCGCGACGGTCGCGCCCTGCACGTCGCGATGAGTCACGGCGAGGAAGGCGACCAGGCAGAAGATCGCCAGGGCCAGGACCAGGGTCACCGGGCCGTCGCCCAGGCCGAGGCCGCCGACGCTCTTCGGCTTGCCCAGATAATCGGCGAACGAGGCGCCAAGCGGACGGGTCGCCACGTAGGCGAACCAGAACGAGAAGACGGCGTCCCACCGCAGCAGCCGGTAACCGATCGCCGGGATGGCGATCACCGCGGCGAACAGCACGCCGGAGGCGAGATAACCCAGGTGGAGGGTAGTCGCGGTAAAGTCGCCGAGCGCCGTGCCCATCGCGAACGTCGCGACGACGGCCAGCCAGTAAAAGATCTCCCGGCGCGGGGTGTCGATGGTGTGGATAGACAGCGTCTTCTCGGTGCGGCTCCAGACGATGAACACGGCCGCCAGCAGCACGGCGTACAGGAGGCTGGAGACGGTGTACGGGACGCCGAAGCCGACGTGCAGCACGTCCGCGGCCATCGTGCCGAAGATTCCGACCATGACCACGGCCAGCCAGTACGTCCACGCGATGTAGCGGCGGACGGAAAACTGCAGGGTCAGCGCGCCAACGAAGAAAACGAAACCCAGACCGACAGCGATCACGGGACTTATGACGTGCACGAGGTAGTCGGACGTCGATTCGCCCAAGGCCGTGGACAGGGCCTTGATCACCCAGAAGTAGACGGTGATCTCGGGGACGCGGAGCGCGCCCGGGGTCGTGAGCCGGCTGAGCAGACGGCGGTCGTTAACCACCCGGCCAGTGTAGAAGCACTGTAGAAGATCAGCGACCGTGTCCCGGTAAGGAGCTGGGCAGCGGCTAGGATTCCGGTTCATAAGAGCCAAGCGACACATCCGGGGCCGGGCCGCCGCGAACGTCGTCAGAAGGCTCGTGCGCCTGACGGCCGCCTGGGCCCTACTCGCCGCGATCCTCGCCGTGTTCCTGGTCACCGGGGCCGGGGTCCGGCGGGTCATGCACACGTCCCGCGCGCCCGCGCTGCTCACCGAGGGTATCGCGGCCGATCCGTGCGCCCCGCAGAAGGTGATCATCGTCCCGGCACACCGCGACGCCCGCTACGACGGCGACGACAGCAGCGTGCTGTCCACCGGCTCCGGGCCAGCAGCCGGCCGCAGTGATGGGTCCGCGCCGACGAGTCGGTGTACCTCCGGCGATGCGGCCGCGGACCGGAGGTGGCTCGCGGCCGGGTCCGTTCCGGGGATGAATCCGGCAACGCGATCCATGGCGCAGCGTGCGCTGCTGGACCTGCACCTGTCCACCCGGCCGGACGGCGCAGTCGTCGCCGGCTGGTACCCCGGCTGGGACTACACCTGGCCGCGCGACTCGAGCTGGGCGGCGGTGGCACTCGCGGTCACCAGCCACAGCGCGGACGCGCTCCGCGTGCTGGCGTTCCTGCAGCGGGAGCAGAACCGGGACGGCACGTGGGCGGCGCGGTACCAGCCGGACGGCCGCGGCGCGATTCGCGACGGCCTGCCGGCGGAGCTGGACGCGGCCGGCTGGGTGCCATGGGCGGTCTGGTCCTGGTACGAGGCCGACCACCCGGCGCGTCACGAGCTGGCCACGCTCTGGCCGATGGTCAGCGCGGCGGCCGGCACGGCCCAGCGGTCACTGAGCCCAGGCGGCCTGCCCACCGCCGCCACCGACTACTGGGAGCACGGCACGCAGGTCACGCTGGGCACGGCCGCACCCCTGCTCACCGGCCTTCGGGCGGCGACCGACATCGCGGCCGCCCTCGGCCGGGCGCAGGCGGCCCAGGGCTGGGCGGACGACTCCGCACGGCTGGCCCGGGCGATCCAGGCATCGTTCGGCTGCTACGGATTCAACCGGCTGCCGGATGACTCCTCCGGGCCGGATGCGTCGGTCACGTTTCTCGGGCCGCCGTTCGGGGTGGGCGGCGCGGCGCTAAACCGCGCCGAGGACGCCGCTGAGCGTGACCTCACGCTGCCCGGCGGCGGTGTCCGGCCCGGCGCCGACTGGCCCGGGAACACCGCGACGGCCTGGACCGCGGAGACCGCCTTCTTCGCGCTTTTCGACGCTGTCCACCGGTGAGAACGGCCGGGCCACCACGCTGCTGTCCTGGCTGGCCGCCCACCGGACGTCGCTGGGAGCCCTGCCCGAGCAGGTCACCGCGGCGGGCCAGCCCGCCTCGGTGGCGCCACTGGCCTGGACCGACGCCGCGGTACTGCTGGCGTTGGCCGCACAGGCACATCCGCTGCCGGTCACCCCGGTGCCGCCGGGGGGCCAGCCTACCGCCGCGGGCGGCTGCCTCCTCCCGCCGCTGACCGTGGTCGGCCGCTGAAGGGGGCCGCCAAGGGGGTCGGCCGTCAAGGGGGTTCGGCCGCCGAAGAGCGCGGCGGCCGGCGGGCAGGGTAGCGGCGGGCAGGTGGCTAGTAACCGGGGTGGTGCTGCCGGTGGTGCTACCCGTCGTCGCCGGTACTCAGGCTGGCCGTGGGATTCGTGCTGGCGCTGGCGGGGTCCGCGGCGGGAACGGGTGAGACGGTGGCCGCCGAGCCGGGCGCCGGGCTGGCCGTCGTGCCGTTGCTGTCCCAGGTGACGGAGAAGCTGTCACCGTTGGCGAGGGCGGAGGGGGTGGCTTCGGTGACCCCGGCGGCGGAGACGATGACCAGCTCGGCCGGGTTGGTGCTGGCCAGCCCCGCATTGTCGACCTGCGCGCCGGTGAAGTTCACGGTGCCGAAGCTGGACAGCGGGAGCACGCTGGCGGCGTCGCTCGGCGCCTCGGCGATGATCTCCGCGGAGCCCAGCTGGGCGGTCGCCGACGTCTGGTTCGTGATCTTGGTCCAGCCCCGTGTCTGGTCGCTGAGGGTCAGCGTGAAGGCGCCGCCGCCGTTCGCGACGACGGAGGCGCTCATCGCATCGCCCGCAGTGACGGGGTTGTTGTAGAAGACCGGTGCGCTGGGGAACATCTCGAACCAGCCCTGGTAGCTCGGGTTGCCATTGTTGCAGTTCGCCTCGGTGCCGGTCTGCTCCACCGTCGGCGTGCCATCACCGTCGAGACCGACCCAGAAGCTGGAGAACGTCTGCTGCGCGGTGCACGTCACGGCCGGCTCGGTCCAGGCGGAGGAGACGCTCGTGAACGTGCCGGGGGTACCCGCCGCAGCGTAGCCCGCCCAGTTCTGGCTGGTCGCGGCGGTTGCGGTCGCGGAGTTACCGCTGACCGGGCCGCCCGCGGAGCCGCCCGATCCGTCCGGCCCCGCTGGGCCCCGCCCACCGGATCCGGCCCAGCCGCCCGATCCATCCGAGCCAGAGCCGGCGCCTGCGGAGCCTGAGCCGCCAGTGGGTCCCGATCCTCCTGTCATCGGGCCTCCAGGGCCGCTCGCCCAGCCGCCTGATCCGGAGGCGGGCGACGCCACACCAGTCTCACTGGCCACGCGAACCGCCCGTTCCGGCGCGGGAGACGTGAGCAGGACGGCGACCGCTAGCAGCGCGGCGCAGCCGCCGGCCGCGAGGAGCCAGAGCCGGTGGCGGCCCGGGCGCTTTCGCCTTCCGTACCGGCCGCACTGCATCCTGCCCTGCGCTGCGGCCTTTCTCCGGCGCTCCACGGCCATCGGAAGCTCCCTTCTCGCCCGCTCCACACGATCGGCCCTATCCGCGCACCGTTCTGTCCGGCTCTGTCCGCACGGGACGGGTGATGCTGACGGTGATGCTCGGGCACGGTTACGGTGCGTCCGCGTTCTCGTTACACGTTAGAGACATCGGGGCGCCCGCGAGGCGACCGTTAGATTTCCTTAAGGTCTTTCCGAATCTTGCGTGACGTCTAGTTACCGGGGCTTAACGTCGCCGCGCTAAGGTTCCGGCATGCTGGGCGGGCGGCGGCTGGAGGGGACGGCCTCTGCGGACGGCGGCTCTGCGGACCTCGGGTCGCCGGCTGACGGTGCGGTGCTGGCACTGCCCGACATCCGGGTCGAGCCTGACACGTTCACGGTGCGGATCGACGGTGAGGTCATCGAGGAGGGTCCCGCCGCCGAGCTTCCGATGGCCCAGCGCTACTTCCTGTTCTGATGGCCCTTTTCCCGGTTCCGGTGGGCGCACCGGCCGAAATGTGGGCGATTTCTGCTGTGGGAGCAGCCCAAACTGCCCACGTTTGGGTAGAGGGGACGGGGGCAGCCCGGGACATGGCGGGAGCCCGGGGCGCGGACACGGGAAAAGGACCCGAGGTTGGGAAGGGTCCCGATACTGGAAAGCGTCCGGACACCGGGAAGGGGCCCGACACGGGGCGGGGGCCCGACGTGGGCAAGAGTCCCCACACGGGCCGGAGACCCGACACGGGGCAGCGCCCGGATTTTGGCCGGGGCCCAGACATTGGGACGAGACCGGACACCGGGAAACGGCCCGACACAGGTAAGAGCCCGGACGTAGGGAAACGCCCCGATACGGGGAAGGGGCCCGACACCCGGAAGGGCCCGGACACCGGGAAGCGGCCGGACACCGGGAAGCGGCCGGACACCGGGAAGCGACCGGACACCGGGAAGGGACCCGACACCGGGAAGCGGCCCGACACCGGGAAGCGGCCCGACACCGGGAAGCGGCCCGACACCCGGAAGGAGCCCGACACCGGGAAGCGGCCCGACACCCGGAAGGAGCCCGACACCGGGAAGCGGCCCGACACCCGGAAGGAGCCCGACACCGGGAAGCGGCCCGACACCCGGAAGGAGCCCGACACCCGGAAGGAGCCCGACACCCGGAAGCGGCCCGACACCGGGAAGCGGCCCGACACCCGCAACGGGCCGGACGCGGCTGCGCGCCGATCTGGCGGGGGTTCCGCTACTCCGCACGAACTGGGCGTGAGCGGCACGGATAAGGCGAGCCTCGGCCCGGCCGTGCTGGCAGGTCAGCGCACGGCCGGGCCGCTGCTCTGTGTTGATCCGGACTGGGTTGAACCGGATTGGCCTGAACCTGGTGAGGCCGAACCGGATGGAGCCGAACCTGATGGGGCCGGGCCAGATTGGGTGGCGCGGCCGGCCCGGGAGATTCCGTCCGGCTACGGCCTGGGCGTCGCGGTCATGCGCTACCTGGCCCCCGCAGTCCTGATCACTGCCCTGGCAGGTGACGCACTCGCCCTGCGCCGGCGACTCTGCCTCCCCGCCTCGGGGGCGGCCCCAACTCAGGTCCGTTCGGCAGCGAGGGGCTAGTGACTGATCGTTCCGAACGTCACGTCCGCCGACCAGATGTACGTCCAGCGGACGCCGGATCCCGGGCCGACTGCCGAGACCATGTGCCCACTGCCCTCATAAACACCGACGTGGTACACGGAGCTATCGGGGCTTGAATTGCCGTGGAAGAATACGAGGTCCCCGGCCCACGCCCGGCTGCGGCTCTCACGGCGGAAGTACCGGAACTGCGCGTCGCCGGTGCGGGGGATGGACTTGCCGTAGTGCCGGTAGACGTACTGCGTCAGGCCGCTGCAGTCGAATCCGGAGCCGGGAGAACTGCCACCGTAACGATACGGGACACGTCCGATAAACGTTTCCACATAGGCGGATGTTGCTCTGTTCAATGACAGTGTTCTTGGCATTGGCAGCTGAGTTAGCCATTACTGGAGACGCGGCCAGAAGTACTGCCATCGATCCGGCGATGGTGCCTACTTTATGTCGGATTGTCACGGTTACTCCCTTAACTAGGCGTCCGGAGCAGCATGACCACAGCACGGCCCGAAAGTCTGGTAAATCGGCTAATAAGCCGCTATTTCGCCGATCACTGTTAGGTAAATCACATTTCAAATAGGGCATTTGAACCACGAGATAAAAAACACAACTGTGTTTACTCAGATCACATTGGCACCACAGGGCTCGTTTCAAAGCGGCATCGCGGGCGCCACGGGCGTCCCTGGGTGGCCGCATCAGCGCAGGTCAGCGAGCAGTTAGCCGACGGCGGGACGGGCGGGCGGCTAACCCGACGGCGGGACGGGCGGACGGGCGGCTAACCGGACGGCGGGACAGTCCGGCGGGCGGCTAGGACAGCTCGGTGTGCTGGACGTGCACGGGGACCCGCCCGGCGAACAGCTTCAGGCCGCCGGCGTGATCGTTGTGCAAATGGCTGACGGCCACGGCCTGGATGTCGCCCAGGCCGATCCCGGTCCCGGCGAGCGCCTCTTCGATCGGCTCGCCGGGACCGGGCAGGACGGGCTGGATGAGCGGGTCGCCGTGGTAGCGGCGGCGCAGGGCCGGATCTGTGATCAGGGCCGTATTGAAGCCAGTGTCGAGCAGCAGCCAGCCGCCGTCGCACCGCAGCGGCAACCCGGCACCGGCTCGCGGAGCATGTCGGCGGAGGATGCGCCGTAGATCGACACACTCAGCGGCAGGTCCGCCCAGCCCAGCGTCAGCGGAACGATCCGCCGTACCCCACTCCCCATCCGCCTCTCCTCTCCGCTCAACTTCTCATGCCGGCATGCCCGTTGGCGCCATCGCGCACGCCCTGGCCGGCCCAGTTCCAGCCCGCGGGCCACCTCGGCTTCCCCACTTCGTGATGGGCAGCTGCTCCTCGGCCGCGACCGCCGAACGGACCTGCCCGCGAGCCGGCCCGGGTCCGGGGTAGCGGCTGGTAGAAGATGGGGACATGGATCTACCGGTGAACCCGCCGATCGCGCCGATGCTGGCCAAGGCCGTCGGGGAGATACCCGACGGGCCGTTCAGTTTCGAGCCCAAGTGGGACGGCTTCCGCGCGGTCGTGTTCCGCGCCGGGGAGGAGGTCGAGATCGGCAGCCGGAACGAGCGGCCGATGACCCGTTACTTCCCGGAACTGGTGGCCGCCATCAAGGCCGAACTCCCGGAGCGGAGCGTCGTCGACGGCGAGATCGTCATCCCGGACAGCACGGGACAGCGGCTGGACTTCGAGGCGCTACTGCAGCGCATCCACCCCGCCGAGTCCCGGATCAACCTGCTGGCTGAGCAGACCCCCGCCCATTTCGTCGCCTTCGACCTGCTCGCCCTGGGAGACGAGGACCTGACCGGCCAGCCGTTCGCCGCGCGCCGCGCCGCGCTCGAGCAGGCCCTGGCCGGGGCGGGCACGTCGGTGCACCTGACCCCGGCCACCACGGACCGGGACACCGCCGCGGGCTGGTTCAGCCAATTCGAGGGGGCCGGGCTCGACGGGCTGGTCGCCAAGCCACTGGAGGGGACCTACGTCGAGGACAAGCGGGTGATGTTCAAGGTCAAGCACGAGCGCACCGCGGACTGCGTGGTGGCCGGATACCGCGTCCACAAGAGCGGGCCGGACGCGGTCGGATCGCTACTGCTCGGCCTGTTCACCCCTGAGGGCAGCCTGGCCAGCGTGGGCGTGGTTGGCTCGTTTCCGATGGCCCGGCGCCGGGAGCTGATGGCCGAGCTGCAGCCGCTGGTCACGAGCTTCGAGGACCATCCGTGGAACTGGGCCCGGCAGGAGGAGGGCAACCGGACGCCGCGCAAGGCGGAGGCCAGCCGGTGGAACGCGGGCAAGGACCTGTCTTTCGTCCCGCTGCGGCCTGAGCGGGTGGTCGAGGTCCGCTACGACCACATGGAGGGCCCCCGCTTCCGGCACACCACCCAGTTCGTCCGGTGGCGCCCGGACCGGGAGCCCACCTCGTGCACCTACGCCCAGCTGGAGGAGCCGGTCAACTTCAACCTGGCCGAGATCCTGTCCGCCAAGGGCCCCCAGGAGCCCGCTGAATAAGTCCCATTTCACATGATCAATGTCGAAAAGCCGCCGGTCAGCTGCTTGCTCCTTGATCGCAAACAGGATCATTGAGTGGCCTCCCAGACCGAGGTTCCCCCAAGCCGATAGGACCCGGCATGTTCGCCCAGGTCATAGAGCCTCAGTGCGGAACATACATGCCTACCGTGGTCCTGGATCCCAAGTTTCCCCTGGTGAGCAGGGGCCTCAGCTGACGCGGGCGGAACCTCGGCCTAGAGCTGGCCTAGAGCCGACGTCGGCCCAGCCCATCGGGCGCTGGACGGCCTTCCGCCAGCCGGCCGTGCCCCTCCTCCCGCTGCTCGTCGTTCCAGGTGGCTGCCAGCGCTTCGGCCGGTTCCAGTTGGCCCGCAGCGTGGCGAAGGCGATGAAGGGTCATGATCGTGTGCTGCGGGTCCGCCGCTGATCCGGCCGGCCACGAACACACCGAAGGTGACCCAGAAGCCCCAGGCCTGGCGATCCTGCCGAGGCCGAGGCCGCCCGCGATGATCTGGGCCACCACTCCGTTCCCGAACAAGATCAGGATCATCGTGCCCGCGAACTCGGCACTCACGTCGCCCGGGAAGGCCAAGAGAGGCCCCGAGCATGAGATTGACGATGTACATACGTTGACGATGTACATACACTGACGGCAAGGCCAGTGCGATATGTCCATTCCAAAAGTACGTCTTTGGTATCAGGAAGAAGGAAGCGCCTCATGGCCAACAACGGCAGGCTCGACGCCCGTGACCGCGCGCCGGTCCTGGATCGTCTGGCCCGCACGGAGTTCGACGTCCTGGTGGTCGGCGGTGGCGTGACCGGCTCGGGCGCCGCGCTGGACGCCGCGTCCCGCGGGCTCCGGGTCGCACTGGTCGAGGCGCGCGACCTCGCCTCCGGCACCTCGAGCCGGTCGAGCAAGCTGATCCACGGGGGCCTGCGGTACCTGGAGCAATTCGACTTCAAGCTCGTCTGGGAGGCGCTCAGGGAGCGCGACCTGCTCGTCTCCAAGCTGGCACCGCACCTGGTCAAGCCGGTCTCATTCCTCTACCCGCTGCACCGCAAGGTGGTCGAGCGCCCCTACGTGGGCGCCCGGCCTGGTGCTGTATGACGCCCTGGAGGGGACCAAGCGGCCGGTCCCCCACCACAGGCACCTGACCGTGCGCGGGGCCCTGCGGCTCGCGCCGGCCCTCAAGCCGTCCGGCCTGGCCGGGGCGCTGTTGTACTACGACGCGCAGGCGGACGACGCAAGGTACACGCTGACCGTCGCGCGGACCGCCGCCGCGCACGGCGCCCTGATCGCCACCCAGGTCAGCGCGCGTGAGCTGCTGCGGAGCCCGGACGGAGCGAGGGTGACCGGCGCACGTGTGCACGACGAGGAGTCCGGGCGCGACGTCGACGTCTCGGCCCGGCGGGTCGTCGTATGCGCCGGGGTGTGGACCGATCTGGTGCACGAGCTCAGCGGCGTCCAGGCCGGATACAAGGTGCGGATGTCCAAGGGCGTGCACATCGTGGTGCCGTGCGAGGCGATCCGGTCGGACACCGGGATCATCCTGCGGACCGAGAAGAGCGTCCTGTTCATCATCCCGTGGGGACAGCGCTGGATCGTGGGGACTACGGACACCGACTGGACCGGCGACCGGGCCGAGCCCGCCGCCACCGGGGAGGACATCGATTACATCCTGGAACACGCCAACCGCATTCTGGCCCGCCCGCTGACCCGTTCGGATGTCATCGGCGTCTATGCGGGACTGCGGCCGCTGATCGCGGCCGGCGACAGTACGCCCACGACCAAGCTATCGCGCGAGCACGTGGTCGATACGCCCGTTCCCGGCCTGACCAGCATCGCCGGCGGCAAGTTCACGACCTACCGGGTGATGGCCCGCGACGTGATCGACGCGGCGCTGGCCGACTTCGGCAAGTGGGTGCCCGCCTCGGTCACCGACCAGCTGCCGCTGCTCGGGGCGAACGGCCTCGCCGCCGCAGCGGCCGAAGCGGAACGATTGGCCGAGGACTACGGAGTGCCGCTCGCGGCGCTCGAGCACCTCCTGGACCGGTACGGGACGCTCTCCGAGGAGGTCCTCGAGCTGGTCCGGGACGATCCGGCGCTGGCCCAGCCGGTGGCCGCCGGCCATCCCTACCTCGGCGCCGAGGTGGCCTATGCGGTCACCCACGAGGGGGCCCTGCACCTGGAAGATGTCCTGGTCAGGCGAGTTCGGCTGTTTATCGAGACGGGGGCGTGCGGGGCCGAGGCCGTCGGGCCGGTGACGGACATCATGGGCGGCCTGCTCGGCTGGGACCGCAGGCGGCGCGCCGCGGAGACAGAAAAGTACCTCGAGCTCCTCGAGGCCGACACCCGGGCGCTGACCGAGCTGACCGGGGTGGCCACTGCCGGGCGCGAGACGGCCGGGTGACAGGCACCCCGCTGCGAGGAGAGCAATTCCCCATAAAATGAGGGCGCCCGGCCAGGAAGGAGGGCGCCGTCATGGGAACTGAGCCACCGAGCCGATCCCGTCGGCTGCTGACCTTCCGCCTCGACGGGGACCTCCGGCAGCGCCTGAAGGCGAGGCTGGCGGGCGAGGGCCGGACCATGTCCGAAGTTGTGATCCGGGGCCTCCATCTGTACGTCCAGCGGAGCGCGTGGCTATCCGGATCAGGCCCGCTCGAACTGGACCCGGATACCGATGCGCCGCCTGCGCTTCCTGAGGTTACTCAACTGTCTGAATCGGCTGAGGCACCTGCGATTCCTGAGACCCTGGCTGCGGCTGAGATTCCTGCTAGGGCTGAGATTCCTGCTGGGACTGAGATTCCTGCTGGGACTGAGATTCCTGCTGGGGCTGAGGTTGACGGCGGATCTGAGGTTGACGGCGGATCTGAGGTTGACGGCGGATCTGAGGTTGCCGTGGGGGCCAGGGCCCCGGCGACCGCCGAGCTGCTGGAGGCCGGCGCCGGATTCCTGGCCGAGGCTAAGGTGAGGGCGAACGCTGGGGTCCCGGCGGGCGCTGAGGTCGGGTCGGCGGTCGCGGAGCTGGGCACGGCTGCGGATCCGGCGGCCGGGACCACCGTGGTGGCGAGCGTGAGTGACCTGGTCCTGCCCGATCAGGTCGCCGGTTACCTCTGTGACCTGCGCGCTTCCGGGCACAGCGACATGCTGTCGGCCACGCTGGCGAGGCTGCGCGACGTCGGCTGGCCGCTGCGCCCGCTGGCCGTCGCGCTGGGGATCAGCCGCCAGGCGGTACAGGCCCGGATCCGCCAGGCGGTCCCGCCTCAGCTGCGGTCCCAGGTGCCGGACCTGCCCCCGCCCTCGGCGTTCCCCCGGCGGCGGCAGGCCCTGGCGAGTGGCCGGCGTCCCCACCTCACGGTCAAGATCGATCACGCGCTCCGGTCCGCAGCGCAGAGCAAGGCGATCCGGGAGGGCAACTCGCTGAGCCAGGTAATCGAGAGGATCCTGGACTACTACCTGCGGCACGGCCTGCCGTCCGGTGAGGTCAACCTCGGTGACACGACCCCGACCCGCCCGGCGCGCCCCGCACGCCGCCGCAAACGCCGCACGTAAGGCCTGGCTCAGCGAGCCAGGCCGGCCGAATCAACAGGATGTGCGGGCAGATACGTCCGTTCGGCATCGTCAGGGCCGTCAGCGGCGCCGGCCGGTCACTCGTCGAGCATCGCCATCAGCTTGGTCACGGTGGCCCAGTTACGGGCGGTGCCGGCCTTCATCGAGCTGGTCCGGGACAGCTGGATGGCCAGCTCGCTGCGCCCGATCCCGTCCGGGGCATGCAGGAACAGGGTGCGCGCAGCCACCGTGACCTCGTCGTGGCAACCCTTATCGCTGGCCCGCTGCCTGGCCTTTTCGACGCGGTCGAGATCGTCGGCGGTCAGGTCCGACTTGCGGAAAACCGCATGCAGGGCTTTGGGATTGGACTCGTCCGGATACGGGTTGCCCGCGATCACCCGGGCCAGCTCGTCGCGCGACACCACGACCACATGGCCGGGCACGCCGAAACGCTCGGCGATCTTTTCGTCCAGCACGTCGGCCAGTTTCCCGCTGTCGGTTTCCTGGCTGGTGAACACGACGTTGCCGCTCTGGATATACGTCGCGACGTCGGTATACCCGAGCGAGGTCATCAGTTCGCGCAGGTCGGCCATCGGGACCTTGTTGTTCCCGCCGACGTTGATACCGCGCAGCAGGGCCACATGAGTGCGCACCCTCGCATCTTCCCAGACGCGGCCCGGGTTTGCCGGCTCCCGGCTGCTGGCGGCCTTCTGACCAGGGGCGACGAACCGGCCGTGGCTCACGTACAGTAGCCACATGCCGGGGGCTAAAACGGTAGTGGAGGCAGCGGGCCGGGAAGTGACCGTCAGCAACCCGGACAAGGTCTTCTTCCCGCGTACCGGCCACACCAAGATCGATCTTGTCCGGTACTACCTCGCGGTCGCGGACGGCGCGGTGCGCGGCGTCGGCGGGCGGCCGATGGCGCTGAAGCGTTTCGTGAACGGCGCCGAGGGCGAGCCGTTCTTCCAGAAAAGGGCGCCGGAGAGCCGGCCGGACTGGATCGAGACGGTCGAACTGCGCTTCCCGTCCGGCCGCACGGCCAGCGAGGTCGTGGTCCGCGACGCAGCCCAGCTGATCTGGGTGGTCAACCTGGGCTGCATTGACCTCAACCCGCACCCGGTACGCGCCGAGGATCTTGATCACCCGGACGAGCTCCGCGTGGACCTGGACCCCGTGCCGGGCGTCGAGTGGCCGCAGATCATGGGTGTAGCCATGGTGGCCAGGTCGGTGCTGGAGGATTTCGGGCTGACGGCGTGGCCCAAGACGTCGGGTTCCCGCGGCTTCCACATCTACGCGCGAATCGAGCCGCGCTGGCCGTTTGCCGACGTCCGCCGCGCGGCGGTCGCGCTCGCCCGCGAGGTCGAGCGCCGCGCTCCCGATATCGCGACGAGCAAATGGTGGAAAGAGGAACGGCACGGCGTCTTCGTCGACTACAACCAGAACGCCAAGGACCGGACCGTCGCGTCGGCGTATTCGATCCGCCCGCTGCCGGACGCGCGGGTATCGACGCCCCTGCGCTGGGACGAGGTAGCCGGATGTGATCCGGCCGCGTTCACCATCGGCACCGTTCCGGCGCGGTTTGCCGAGGTAGGTGATCCGTGGGCCGACATGGATCCGGCTGTGGGGTCGATCGAGGGACTGCTCGGCCTGGCCGAACGGGACGAGGCCGCGGGACTGCCCGACGCGCCGTGGCCCCCGCATTTCGTCCGGCAGGACGGCGAGGAGCCTCGCGTCCAGCCGTCCAAGCGGCGCGCGGGCGGCAAGGCCCCGGCCAGGAGTGCTGCGGGCAAGAGGGCGGCGGCCCAGGAGACGGCGGCCGCGTCCGGCGACACGGCGGCGGACGGTGCCGATGCGGACGCCGGACCAGATGGAGCCGGATCAGATCCCCCCCGTAACGGGGCGCGCGGGCGGCGGAAGGCGGCCGGCGAGACCGACGAGGGGGAAGAGGTCCAGGCGGCGCCGGACCAGGCGGGCGGTGACGCGTCGCCGCGGCCGCCCGCCGCCCCGTCCGGCCGGCGGCAGTCCAAGATGCCGCTGATCGAGGTCGCCCGCGCGGCGACCAAGGCCGAGGCCATGGAGGGCCTGGAACGCTGGAAGGGCCGGCATCCGGACGTCTGGCCGCACCTGGCTCCCGCCGACGTGCTCGTGGACTCGATGCGCGGCCGCAGTTACAGCTGGACGCGGATCCGGCTCAATCTGCAGCACGTTCCGGAAGCCGAACGCCCGTCACAGGAGCCACTCGAAGTTGATTATGACCCTTGGGGCCCCGGCGGCCGCTGATCCGGCGCGGCAGCGGTGGCAGCCATGTCCCTGGACGCCGGGCGAGGCGCCTAGGGGGCCGGGCGCGGAACGTCGGCGAGGGCGGCGAGCCGCTTGGGCGCGATCAGCCGGTAGCTGTCGACCAGCAGCTCGGCGATCTCGTCCCAGTCCTGGCCGACGTCCAGCCGCGTGCCCACCCAGCCCTTGGAGCCGACGTACGGGGGCACGTAGAACCGTTCCGGATCGTCCCCGACCAGCGCCTCCTGAACCCCGGCGGCGGCCTTGAACGTCATGACGGTTCGATCCTCGCCGATCATGACGAACATCTTGTCGCGGACCCGGAACGCCGGGGACGTATGACCGCCGAACGACTTCTCGGTCGCCTCGGGCAGCGCGAGGCAGATCTCCCGCACCCGGGCCACCGCATCAAGCTCGCTCACGTGAGCGATGCTAGCCCGGCGGGATTACCAGACAGCTGGCGGTACTGCTTCCCGCCGGTCGCCCGGGTAATCGCCGTCTCGGCTGGTGCCCTGGTCTGCGGGCGCTGGCCCACGCTGAGGGTGGCGAGCCGTAGGATCGCGGCGTGGCAGCAGTCGCGGAGACCGGCTTCGGCAGCGCGGGGGCGGCGGATGACCGGCCGCTGGAGATCTTGCGCCGGGTATTCGGGTACGAGAGGTTCCGGGGCCGGCAGCGGGAGATCATCGGACACGTGGCCGGCGGGGGCGACGCGCTCGTGCTCATGCCGACCGGCGGCGGCAAGTCGCTGTGCTATCAGATCCCCGCGCTGGTCCGGGCGGGCACCGGCGTGGTCATCTCGCCGCTCATCGCGCTGATGCAGGACCAGGTGGACGCGCTGACCGCGCTGGGTGTGCGGGCCGGTTTCCTCAACTCCACCCAGGACGCCAGCGAGCGGCGGCGGGTCGAAGCCGCGTTCCTGGCGCGGCGAGCTCGACCTGCTCTACCTGGCGCCGGAGCGGCTACGGGCCGAGTCGGCCGTGCGGCTGCTCGACCGCGGAAAGATCTCGCTGTTCGCCATCGACGAGGCGCACTGCGTGGCGCAGTGGGGGCACGACTTCCGGCCGGACTACCTCGAGCTGTCCACGCTGCACGAGCGCTGGCCGGACGTGCCGCGGATCGCGCTGACCGCGACGGCCACGCAGGCCACCCGGGCCGAGATCGCGACCCGGCTCAACCTGGACGGGGCCCGCCACTTCGTCTCCAGCTTCGACCGGCCGAACATCGGCTACCGGATCGTGCTGAAGAACGAGCCGCGCAGGCAACTGCTGGACCTGCTCCGCAGGGAGCATCCGGGTGAGGCCGGCATCGTGTACTGCCTATCCCGGGCATCGGTGGACAAGACCGCTGAGTTCCTGACCGGCCAGGGGATCCCGGCGCTGCCCTACCATGCGGGACTGGACGCGGGCACCCGCGCCGCGCACCAGGCGCGCTTCCTGCGCGAAGACGGGCTGATCATGGTGGCGACGATCGCGTTCGGCATGGGGATCGACAAGCCGGACGTGCGGTTCGTCGCCCACCTGGACATGCCGCGATCCGTCGAGGGCTACTACCAGGAGACCGGCCGGGCCGGGCGGGACGGGCTGCCGTCGGTCGCGTGGCTCGCCTACGGGCTGTCCGATGTCGTACAGCAGCGCCGGATGATCGACACCTCCCCCGGCGACGACACCCACCGCCGCCGTCTCGCCACCCACCTGGACGCGATGCTGGCCCTGTGCGAGACGGCGGAGTGCCGCCGGGCGCAGATGCTGGCGTACTTCGGCGAGCAGGCTCCCGTCTGCGGCAACTGCGACACCTGCACGGCGCCGCCGCAGGTCTGGGACGGCACGGTGGCAGCGCAGAAGTTCCTGTCGGCGGTGTACCGGCTGGCCCGGGAGCGGGGCCAGAAGTTCGGCGCCGGCCACATCATCGACATCCTGACCGGCAAGAAGACACCGAGGGTGGCCGAATACGGCCATGACCGGCTGAGCGTCTTCGGGGTGGGCACCGACCTGCGCGAGCCCGAGTGGCGGGGCGTCGCGCGGCAGTTGCTGGCGCAGGGACTGCTCGGCGTGGAGGGCGACTTCGGTGTGCTGACCCTGACCGGGGCCAGCGCGGCCGTGCTGCGCCGGGAACGCGAGATCATGCTGCGGCGCGAGCCCGAGCGGGTCCGGGCGTCCCGGCCCGGCCGCTCGTCGCGGGCCGGGACGGGCGCAGGCACGACGGGCGCAGGCGCGACGGGCGGGACCGGCGGCGCGGCCGGCGCGGACCTGACCCCGGAGGCGGCCGAGGTTTTCGAGCGGCTGCGCGAATGGCGCGCGGGCACGGCGCGGGAGCAGAACGTCCCGGCCTACGTGATCTTCAACGACGCGACGCTGCGGCAGATCGCGGCGGAGAAACCATCGACGCTAAACGGGCTCTTTGGCATCAATGGCGTCGGCGAGGTCAAACTGTCAAGGTACGGGCAGCAGGTCCTCGACGTTCTCGGCGCCTAGATGCTGCATCTGGGACGTCTTCATCCACCTGCCGGCCGCACGCTGTTCGTCACGCACGACCAGGAAGAGGCGCTGTCCATGGCGGACCGGGTCGGTGTGATGCGTGACGGCCGGCTCGAGCAGGTCGCGGCGCCCAGCGAGCTGTACGCGCACCCCGCCACGGCGTTCGTCGCGGAGTTCGTGGGCACGATGAACCGGATCCCCGGGGAGCTGGCGGGTGACGGGCGCGTCCACGTGCTCGGGTCGGCGCTGCCAATCAAGGGAGACCAGCCCGAGGGGTCCGGGAGGGCCAGCGGGTCCGAGGGAACTGGAGGGGCCAGCGGGCCGGAGGGGGCCAGCGGTCCCGGTAGGGCCAGCAGGTCCGGTCCCGTGGACGTGCTGGTCCGGCCGGAGGATCTGCGCCTCACGGCGACGTCGGCCGGGAGCGCATCGTGACGATCGCGACCTTCCTCGGCTCACTGACCCGGGTCAGCGTACTGCTGTCGGAGGACGTGACGGTCCAGGTTGACCTGCCCAGCACCGAGGCGCCCGGGCCCGGGGCACCGGTGGAGGTGAAGATGACGGACGCGCCGGTGCTGGTCACGGAACGGCGCTGAAATGTCCTGAAATGAGGCTGAAATAGTGTTACGGCAAGGAGCCAAACGGCCCCGGCCGGGGGGACTTTCGCCAGCTGTTACGGGCGCGGGGCGCGGGCCACGCTAAAAGAAAGGAAAGGAAAGGTACCCGGCCCCAAGCTCGCTGAGCCCGCCGGGTCTACTCCGGGAGACCGCTATGCCAGTTAATTCGATCGATCACGCTGGGCTTGAGACGCTCTCCTTCGATACCTGCCTGCAGCTGCTGGCGTCGGTGCCAGTCGGGCGGGTCGGCTTCCTCGCCGACGGCGAGGTGCAGGTCCTGCCGGTGAACCATCTTGTCGACGGGCAGGATGTGATCTTCCGTACGGCGCACGGATCGAAGCTCTCCGCGACGCAGGGGCAGCAGCCGATCACGTTCGAAGCCGACGACTACGACGAGGAGACGCACTCCGGGTGGAGCGTCGTCATGAACGGCCGGGCCGAACCGGTGGACGAGGAGGCCGAGGTGGACCGGCTCGGCCGGGCCGGCCTCCGGTCGTGGGTCAGCAATGTGGAGCGGCCGTTCTGGATCCGGATTCGCCCGACGTCGGTGACCGGGCGGCGGACCCCGCAGGCCGCTTAGGCGGTGGGGTCAGCCGCGGGTTTCGCCCAGCGTCAGGCGCGGCGGGCGCGGGCCCGGCGCTTGCCCTCGTGCATGGCCTGGACGCGGGCGATGGGGATGGTGTGCCCCTCTTCGACCAGCTCGGCGCTGAGCGGCTGCGGTGCGGGCATCAGGCTGGCCCACGGATCGCTCCCGGCGAGAAGCGGGACCGCCGTGTGCACGGTGAAATCGCCGGGCGTCACGCGGTCCAGCTCCTCCCAGGGGACCGGGAACGACACCGGCGTGCCCGGCCGCAGGCGCGGGCTGTACGCGGCCACGACTGTGGCCCCGCCGGCCCGGGTGGAGTCGATGAACACCTTGCCCTCACGGTCGTCCCGGATGAAGGCCATAGTCGCGAGCGCGGGATCGAGACGCTCGGCCCGGGCACCGATCGCGCGGGTGGCCGCCGCCGCGTCGAGGGCCGTCACCGCACCCTCCAGCGGCACGAACACGTGCACGCCCTTGGCGCCGCTGGTCTTGACCGCACCCGCCAGGCCCACGTCGGCCAGCGCCTGGCGGACCAGCATGCGCCGCGCGAACCGCCAGGCCGAACGCGTCCGCGGACGGAGGGTCGATGTCGAGGATGAGGTGGGTCGGATGGTCCCATTCCCCGGCCCGGACGAGGCCGGGGTGGTACTCGACGGCGCGCTGATTGGCGAACCACAGCAGCGTCCGGCGATCGTTGCACAGTGCGTAGGAAACCTCGCGCTTGGAGGCTTCCGCCCACACAGTGACCGTCTGCACCCACGACGGGGTGTACTTGGGCACGTTCTTCTGCATGAACGGCGCCTGGCCCCGCAGCGCCCGGATCACCGACAGCGGCCGATCGGCCAGCACCGGCAGGATCTGGTCGCGCACCGCGTCCAGGTAGTCCACCAGATCCCGCTTGGTGGCCTCCGCCTCGCCGAAGAGCGGCTGGTCAAGGTTGGTCAGCGGGACCCCGTCCCGTTCGTCGTCCCTGCTCATCCGCTCAGCTTGGCATCGATTCCGCTCCGCGGCCAGCGCCAACGGCCTTCCCGAGTGCTCGGAGATCAGCCAGTCGCCGCCGGACTTCACCAAGATCTTCACCGCCTGCCACGGGCTGATTCCCGGCGGGCACGGCGCGAAGGAGGCAGAGCTTGAGCTGGGCACGGAACGAGAAGGAGGCGACCCGGCACACCGGAAGGGGTGCGCTGGCCCGCACCGGCGACCCCGGCGCGCAGCGGAGCCGGGCGAAGAACGCGGACCGGGGCGAACTGGTGCGGCGGGAGGGCGACAGGGCAAGATAGGCTGATCAGACGTCGCAGCGAAAGTTAAGGCATGGTCTTCACGAGAGGGTTCCGCGGGCGCCGGCCTCGTGACCCGCGGCTGCCACCCGGTCAGTACGACGTGGGCGCGGACTGGCCCGTCCTCACCGCCGAAGCCACCCCGACCCTGTCCACCGCTACCTGGTCCTTCAACATCGAGGGGCTGGTCGAACAGCCGGTCAAATGGACCTGGGAGGAGATCCGGGCGCTACCGGGCTCTGACTACGCGGGCGACATTCACTGCGTCACGACCTGGTCGAAGCTGGGCGTCTCGTTCCAGGGCGTGTCCGTCGACACGCTGCTGGCGGCAGCCCGGCCGATGCCGTCGGCCAGCTTCGTGCTGGCCACGTCGCACACCGGCTATACGACCAACCTCCCGCTGGACGACGTGACCGGCGGCAAGGCGTGGGTGGTGTGGGACTTCGAAGGGCGGCCGCTGGCCAAGGAGCATGGCGGCCCGGCCCGGCTGCTCGTCCCGCACCTGTACTTCTGGAAGAGCGCCAAGTGGGTGTCCGGGCTCCGGCTGCTCGACCACGACGAGCCCGGCTTCTGGGAGCGCAACGGCTATCACGACCGCGGTGACCCCTGGCTCGAGCAGCGCTACCAAGGGGACTGACCGGCGCCGTGACCGAGCAGCTCAGCGAGTCTGGTCCGCCCGGCTCCTTTCCCCCGCCCGGCAAGTGGCAGCTGGCCCGGGTCACCGAGATCCGCCCGGAGACACCGACGGCCAAGACGTTCCGGCTGGCGCTGAGCGAGCCGACGCCTTACCTGGCCGGCCAGCATTTCCTCATCCGGCTCACCGCCCCGGACGGGTACCGGGCCCAGCGCTCCTACTCGGTCGCCTCCGCACCCGGCGATTCCGGTGAGATCGAGCTGACCGTGGAGCATCTGCCGGACGGCGAGGTCTCCTCGTTCCTGCACGAAGTGGTCATGGCCGGGGACGAGCTTGAGGTGCGCGGCCCCATCGGCGGCTGGTTCGTCTGGCGGGGGGACACACCGGCCGTACTGATCGGCGGCGGCTCGGGGGTCGTCCCGCTCATGGCCATGCTGCGGCTCGCGCGCCAGACCGGGCGGGCCGACCTGGTGAACCTGGTCGTCTCGGTCCGCCTGCCGGAGGAGCTCTACTACGCCGCGGAGCTGCCGGGCCCGGAGACGACGATCATCTACACCCGTTCCACCCCGCCGTCCTGGCCCCGCCCGGCCGGGCGGCTGCCCCCGCTGACCTGCCGGGCCGCTGAATCCGGAGGCCACCGGGTACGTGTGCGGCTCGTCCGGCTTCGCCGACGCCGCGACGGCCGTACTCCGCAAGGCCGGGATGCCGGTCCAGCGAATCAGGGTTGAGCGGTTCGGCCCGACCGGCTAGGCGCCCGGGAAACGGCCGCAGGGCAGCCAGCGGGCCACCCGGGCAGACCGCGCAGCGGCGGCGCCCCGAGGGCTACCCGGCCAGGCCGAGCAGGGCCGGCAGCCCGGCCACCGTGTCCAGGATGTGCGGCGCACCGGCCTGGGTGAACTCCGCACGGCTGGTGGAGCCGGTCAGCACCCCGGCCACAATGCCCGCGCCCGCCCGCAGGCCGGACTCGATATCGCTGGGCGTGTCCCCGACGGTGGCCAGTTCGCTCACGGCGCCGCCGCCGAGTCGCAGCAGCGCGGTGAGCGGGAGGTCCGGCCCGGGGCGCCCCCGTCCCGCGTCGGCCGGTAACAGGGCCAGGTCGATCAGCGGGGGCCAGTCCAGCGCGTCGATCAGGGCATCGCGGGTGGCCGGGGAGAACCCGGTCAGCAGGCAGACCTTGACGCCCGCGGCGCGCAGCGCGGTCATGACCGGCACGGCCCCGGGCAGCGGAGCGACCTCACCGGCCCGGACGGCGGCGGCGTAGTGGTGCTCGAAGGCCTGGTTGGCGTCCACCGCGGCCTCCTCGCCGCCGAGGACCCTCGTAGCCGCGCCGGGCCGCGTCCGGAAGCGCGGACCCCTCCTTGATCAGGCTCATCCTGGCGTCGTCGCGGCCAGGGTCAGGGAACCGTGCGGGCGGAACCCCACGCTGGGGACTTCGGCGGCGATCGCCCCGCGAGCTTAATTCATCTGCACGTCCTTCCGTCGTCAGCCGCCAGCCGCCCACTGGCCAGCGGCACAGGAAACACATAGAAGAAGCCGCTGGCGATCGCCTGATCCGGCGAGCGGTCGAGTATAGCCATGTATCAACTTGTATAGCCAATTTACGGTTAGCAGCGAACGCAGGGAGGGCGACCGGCAGTGGGGGCGCGGGCGGCGGGGGGTGACCTCGACCCGCACGGCCGGACGGCGCTCATCAGCGGGGACGGCCGCCATCAGCGGGGCTGGCACGCGGACCTGAATACGCTGACCAGCTCGCTGGCCGTGCTGGAACGTCAGGAGGAGGCGGCGTGAGGGCCATCGACATCATCGCCGGCCTGTTCTCCGGCGAGGGAGCCCGGGGCTACCTGGGCGAAGAGATGAGCGTGGCGGTCCACATGCGGCAGGCTGCGGCGCTGGCCGAGGCCGCGGGCGCGCCGGAGGCCCAGGTGGCCGCCGCGCTGCTGCACGACGTGGGGCACATCTGCGAGGGGACCGTCAGCGGGCGGCGGCTGAGGCCGGCACCGGCAACCGGCACGAGGAGACGGGCGCGACGTGGCTGGCCCAGTGGTTCCCGGAGGACGTGACCGAGCCGGTCCGGCTGCACGTGGCGGCCAAGCGCTACCTGTGCGCCGTCGTCCCCCGCTACTACGGGAAGCTGTCCGCGGCGTCGGTGTACAGCCTGGCCGTCCAGGGCGGCCCGATGACCACCGAGGAGGCCGCCGAGTTCGAGACGCTGCCGCACGCGGGCGCGGCGGTCGCGGTCCGGCGCTGGGACGAGGCGGCCAAGGACCCGGTCAGCGACGGCCCGGATTTCGACCACTTCCGGCCGCTGCTGCACAGCCTGCTCCGGCGGCGCTTAGTGCCCGTTCGCCGCGCCCGGCTGGGTCACGGCCCGGCTGGGTCACGTCGCGGGGTGGGAGGGCAGCCGGGAGAGCGCGCTGACCGCGACCGAGTTGTGCACGGTGAAGGCGACCGCGCTGCCCAGGTAGCGGTCCTCGGACCACTCCAGCGGCAGGCCGGCCGGTCGGTGGTGCGGCGCCGCTCACGCAGCAGCGGGGCCCGCGGCCGGCAGCCGAGCAGCCGCGCGTCGTCGGTGGAGGCCGGCACCGCGTCGATGACGTGTTCCGCGTCGGCGAAGACCACGCCGAGTTCCTCCAGGCGCTCGTAGATCGATTCGCGGTCCGCGTCGATCCCCGCGACCAGCGCGCCGACCCGTTCCGGGAAGGCCGTGCGCTCGATCATCACCGGCTGCCCGGACAGCATCCGCACCCTGGTCAGGTGGTAGATCACCGCACCGGACGGGAGCCCGAGCTGCTCGGCTTCGGATGGCTTGGCTTCGCGCCGGGTGATGTCGACCACCCGGCCCGACGGCCGTTCTCCAATGGCCTTGGCCCAGCGGGAAAAGCTCAGCAGCTCGCCGAAGCTCTGCAGCTGGGGGCCGCCGAGCACGATACGGCGCGCGCCGCGGCGGGAGGCGATCATCCCGTCGGCACGCAGGGCGGCGAATGCCTGCCGGACGGTACCGCGGGACACTGCGTAGCGTTCGGCCAGGTCACTCTCCGAGGGGAGGCGCGTCCCCGGGGGGTAGCTGCCGGCCGCGATAGCCGCCCGGAGATCATCGGCGACCTTGCGGTACAGCGACGTCGTGCCGGGGGTTTCTCCCACAGTCGATCAGGTTATCCGGCGGGCATCCCGGGGCACGGGGCCGGCCTGGCCGTGGAAGCTGGCGTGCCGTGCGGGCCAGCATGGCCGTGAGAGCCGGCCGGGCGGTGGGGGCCGGTGTGGTTCTGAGGGCTGTCCCGCATCGGGTCACCGGCCGCCTCGGCGTTCGCCTCCGCCTCGGCGGGCACGGCCGGGGCGTCCGGCACCGGAACGCTCTCGGTGATGGCATCGGGGCCGAACCGGGCCTGGAGCAGGCGGGCGAACCGGTGGCCGACGCGCTGCATCGGGGACTCGACGAAGTGGTAGGTGAGCGCCGAGCAGGCCAGCACGACCGCGACGATGCCCGCGGCCAGCAGAACCTGGATCGGGAACGGGTGGGGCCGGCGGAAAACGGAGAAGGACCGGTAGGCGTTCAGCACGATCGGGTGCAGTATGTAGACCGAATAGCTGACCAGGCCCAGCCAGGCCAGCGCGCGCGGGACCGCCCGGTGCCGGAGCGCCATGCCCGACCGCGAACGTCCCGCCCGCCAGTACCAGGCAGCTGATCCACTGCAGGTCGAACTGCCGCTGATCGGCCGCGTTCATGTGCCACATCATGCTGTGCCAGACTCCGGCCGCAATGGCCAGCGCGAACACCACGACCGCGATGACCACCGCCTTGATGCGCCCGAACTCGCCCGTTCGGCGCGGTAGAGCATGGTGCCGGTGAACATCAGCGCGAGGATCGTCAGCCCGCTCCAGTTGTACGGGTAGCTCGTGTTGAACAGGAGCAGCGTCAGCCCGGTCGCGGCGGCCAGGGCACCGCCCACCGCGCGCGCTACCCGGCGCCCGCTGACCGCGAGCGCGAGGCCGATGAACAGCAATATGTCGGCCGCGATCGCCACCCGGCGGTCGCCGATGGCGTGGCTCAGGCCCGATATCGGCAGGATGCCGCCGAGCACGACGGCCCCGATGGCCGCGGTCAGCGCGTAGCCCGCGCTGTGCCGGTGCACCCGGAAGGTGAACAGTGCCGACAGCAGGAGGTAGAAGACCATCTCGAAGGACAGGGTCCATATGACGTTCGGCACGTTGGCGCCGTCGATCATGTTGGACATCATGAACGGCAGTGAGTACACCCAGGTCTTGGGCTGGGTGTCCGCACCGTGGATCGGGCCGAAGCCGGTCTTCCAGGCCAGGAGCGAGACCGCGATCCCGACGATGTACAGCGGGTAGAGGCGGAACGCCCGGCTCACCCAGAAGCCGCGGACACTGCCCTTGCGTTCCAGCGACGCCGGGATGATGTACCCGCTGACCAGGAAGAACACGAAAACGCCGTACTGGCCGCCGTTGAACCACAGGTACACGTCGCCGCGGACCTGCCGCAGCACCAGCGTGCTCATGTGGTCGAACACCACGCACAGGGCGGCGAACCCGCGCAGCGCGTCAAGCCATGCCAGCCGCCGCCCCTTGGCAGCTGCGGGCACAGACTCGGCGGGCGTCGGCTCGGTCACCAACTGCGCGGGGGCACTGGACACGGCAATCGACGGTACCCGAAAACGGAGCACCAAAAGCCCAAAAGGGGCACTTCCGCCGAAGTCAGCCCAGCAGCGGCCGCTAAGTCGCTGGTGAGGCGGGAGCCGTGTCGCCGGGCGGGGCGGGAGCCGTGTCGCCGGGCAGGGCCGGGGCGGCGCGGCGGGCACGGCGCGTGCGCTTGGCCTGGGCGGCGGTAAAGGTTCGCTCCAGCGCGGCCTCCGTCGTCGGCAGGTCACGCTGAGCCAGCACGACAAAGAGACAGTCGACCACGGTGAGCTGGGCGATGCGGCTCGTCATGGCGCCGGACCGGAACGCCGTTTCCCGCGCCGCCGTCAGCAGAGAGAAGTCCGCGACTTCGGCGATCGGCGACCACGGGAAGTTCGTCACCGCGACCGTCGTAGCCCCGTTGCGGCGTGCCTCGCGCAGGGCGTCGATCGTGTCGACGGTCGTCCCGGTGTGCGACAGGCCCACGGCCACGTCGCCTGCCCCGCGCAGCGCCGCGGACGTGATGGCCATGTGCGGATCGGGCCACGCGAACGCCGGGCGGCCGATGCGCTGAAGTTTCTGCTGCAGGTCGAGCGCGACGAAGCCGCTGGCGCCCACGCCGTAGATGTCGATGCGGTTCGCGGTGGCCAGCAAGTTGACCACGTCGACAAGGGCGTTGACGTCGAGGTGGTTGGCCGTCTCGGTGACGGCCATGGCGTCCGCGTAGGCGATCTTCTTGGCGATCAGGGCGGCGTCGTCGCCCGGACTGATATCGTGGGACACCGCCGCGACCGCGCCGGCGTCGCCGTGCGCGACCGCCGCGGCCAGCGCCAGCCGCAACTCCGGGTAGCCGCGCAGTCCGACCGCCCGGCAGAACCGCACCACGGTCGTGGCCGAGGTCCCGCAGGAGCGGGAAAGTTCCGAGATAGACCGGCGCGCGGCGCCGCCCGGGTCGTCCAGGACCGCCTGCGCCACCCGTTGCTCGACGGGCGCAAGATTCGGCAGCAGCGAGCGAATGGTCACGAGGATACCGATGTCCATCCGGGGCTCGTCGGGCTCAGGATGGGGGTCGTCCGGCTCGGCACGGGGCTGGTCCGTCCGCCCCGCTGGGTCGCTGGCGTCGGAGTGCGGGTCGCTGGCGTCGTCAGCTTCTGGCTGTGTCATCAGCTTCTCCACATGGCCGCTGCGGCCGACCCCCGGCAGCGGCTCTAATCGCGTTACCGCTTGCTCCCGCCGGTGCCGTTTTCGTTGAATATTCACGTAAATGAGTGTGCAAATGCACAGTGCATTATGACTCATTTCAGATGGTCCGCGGGAGGCCAGGTTAGCTGGATCCGTGGCAAAGCTGTCCCGCCGCTGCCGGAGATTCCGAAGATCGAGCGCGCCGGCATCATCGACGACGGCGTCTCCCGGACCGCCGAAGTCCAGGTGGTCCTGAGGTGGCGGTGTGCGCCCACTGACCGCCGGTGTGAGCAGCGTTCTCAGGCCAATTCGCTGAAACGCTGCCCGGAACACTAACTTCGCCCCGCCCGTGCGGAGCGGCGCGAGGGCGCGGGAGGAGGTCGGGCCGGTGGCCGGGGCCGCTGGCGGGCAGCCCCGGCCACCGGGGACGGGCCGTGGCCCCATACGGGCGGGCTTGGCCACGGCCTTCCGCCTCGGGACAGCAGGCTGGATATGTACGAGCCGCCCCGAGGGGTCAGGTGGCGGTAACGGGTGTTACGCCTTTCCTTCTAATACGGGCGGAAGGCCGAGGCCGGACGGGTGGCGGCGGCTACGTAAGACTTCGGTAAGGATTCCGGCTGAGCCCTGCTACCGCCCGGCTGAGCCCTGCCAGCGGCAGGGCCTCGGCAAGCGGGCCCCTGCCGCTCACCGCGGCCCGCAGGAGCCCTGCGCTGAACCCCGCGCATACGGTGCGAACGTCGCACGATCAGGAGGCGCTGGGCTCGGGGCGGCCGGCCGGGCGGGTGAAGTGGTGGCCGTTCAGGGTGGGGTAACCCTTGGCGACGGGCACGGGAGCGATGGCCGGGCGGGGCGCGGGGACCGGATGGGAGGCCCAGGCCACTTCGGCCCATACGGTCCGGCCGCGGGCGTCGCCGCGGACACCGCAGCTCTCGGAGAGGGCGCGGACGATGATCAGGCCCCGGCCGCAGTCGCTCATCGGGTCATCGGTGACCTGTGGCCCGCACGGGGCACCCTCGTCTGTCACGTCGATCCGGGCCACCGCGCCCTGGCAGGCCACCGCGACCGAGAACGAGCCGCCCTGCCCGCTGGAGGTGTGCTGGATCGCGTTCGTCCCGAGCTCCACCGCCACGGAGATGAGATCGTCGCGGGCGGGACCGTCCGGCAGCAGGGCGGTCAGCCAGCGCCGGAGTTGCCGCAGTTCGCTCTCCTGACCGCGGAAGAGCCGTTGCCACCGGTCAGAACTGTCCGGACGTGGTGATTCGCCGGCCTGTGCATCATGATGCGCGGAGCCGCGTGCGTGAACCATTCGTCACCCCTTACGGCAAAGACCCGCATGGACCGTAGGCAGAGCTAACCGCACGTTCAGGCAGTTCGTGTTCATCTATGTCCCCAGTATGGATTCGTATACAAGGCACTGCAAGTGCTTCCCGCGCACTTGCGTAAAATTCTGCACTTGCGGAGTGGATTTGTCTGGCATACGCCTTATGCCCAGAACTGTCCACTGGCCTTGGCCAACCTACCAGGCAAGGTGGTCCAGGATGCGCGAACGCCTCCCAGTATTAGCCGACGGATATCTAGACGCAAGTGTCTCTCGTGTAATTGCACGGTTGGGCAAAATGCCCGGCATACCCCGGTCCTGGGGCGAAGGGCACCGCCGGAACACCCCCATGGCCTCCTCCGGAAGACCGCCGTCAGCGCGGCCGGGTTAGCCGCACGCACCGGATAGTTCCGGCGACCGCTCAGTCCGGATGGGGTAGTGCGCTACGCACGGCGGACGGGACCGGCCGCAGCCGGAACAACCAGGACCGCGATCGGCCTGCGGCAGTGCGGGCAGGCTTCCATGGCGACCAGCGAGTCAGCCGGGTGCCGGCTCGTTTCATCGACGGGGACCGGGGCGGGGGCCGGCCGGACGGCCTGGAGCCGGGCCGCCGCGTCCTGGTCGCGGGCCAGTTCCGCCGTGCTGCGGGCGTGCTGGTGCATGATGGCAGCGGCTGTCTCGATCCGGTCATACGACGCCACCAGGCGGCCGTCCGCCCTGAGCAGCTCATCGCAGCGCAGCCAGAACTCCCGCCGGAGCCGGTAACGGCCCAGCTCGGCATCTGACAGCGTGCTGCGTGAGTAGCCGGTCAGCGGGGCCAGCTCCCACTGGCTCAGACCAGCCCGGTTCCGCATGGCCGCTAGCTGTTGGCCCAGTGCCCGGCGCATCTGCGCTACCGCCTCGGCGTCGCCGGGCGCATCCGGTCCGGCCCCGGCGAGTCCGGCCCGCGGGGTAGCCAGGCCCGGCGAACGGCGGCCCGGCCTCACTGAAGGCCCTCACCGGACGGCCGCCTTTCCCGTGCCCTGGCTCTCCGGCGGCCGGCGCGCGATGGCGCAATGGCCGCCGGGCGACACCGTGCGGGCCGAACGAATGGTGACCGCACCGGCGCCGCACCCAATGTCGAGCACCTGATTGGCTGGCCCGGGCATGTCAGCTCCCTACCGGATTGGTCATGGACGCGATATTGAATCGCTGCTTGAGCTGGCCGAAGCTCTGCATCAGGTCGGGAACCCGCTGCAGGTGGACCGCGCTGACCCGGGTCGGGAAATCCCCCAGAGCCATGATCGCGGCGGTCTGCTCGTTGATCGTCGTGTACGTGTGCAGCACGCTCTCGACCATGGGCCGGTCAACGTCGGCGATGGCCTGGCCTCGGTCGATGGCCTGAGCAACTGCGGCGGCGGTCTTCGGGTACCGCTGGCACCAATCCTCCGTTGCGACGTAGCCATCGATCGGGAAATTCTGCGTCGCGCCCTCGTTGACGTCGACCAGCTCCTCGCCGCCGATCTGTATCTCGGCCTCGCTCAGATACGGCTCGGGCAGGTACGCGGCATCAATGCGGTGTGCCTTGAGCGCGGCAGGCATGGCCGGGAAAGGCATCGCGACCAGGTGCACCTGGGAGGGCGGCACGCCCTGCGACTCGAGCGCCGACGACACCAGCAGCGCGGCAATGCTGTCGAGCGCGTTCACCGCGATGGTCCGGCCGATCAGTTGCCTCGGCGAGGTGATCCCCGACCCAGGCAGAACGACGATCTCGTCGACACTCGGTGCCCCGGCGTATCCGTCCGCCAGGATGTGGAACCTTCCGGCCCCGTGCACCTGCGCTTCGATGAACCCGGCGTAGGCCCCGCTGAGGACGTCGATGCTGCCGTTGAGCAGGCTCGTGGTGACACCGGCACCCGATCCGGCATTGACGATCCGCACGTTCAGGCCGGCCTGCCGGAAAAACCCGTCATGCTGCGCGACGTACAGCCCGGCCGACGAGGCCGTAGGCATGGTGGCAATGGTCAGATTGGTCTTTTCAAGCGAGGGTGATCCCGTCGCCGCTGGGCGGGATCCGCATCCCGCGCTCACCAGGGCAACCAGGACGGTGATCGATACGGCCATATGACGGCATCTAGGCTGCTTCATCAACATCCGGGACAACGTAGACATGAGAGAAACAATTAGTTGCCGACATAAATGTCGGAAACCGCCGGCACGAAGTTCGGCAGAAAGAATTATCAGTGAAAGCTGCTGATGAAATTGCAAATGCACAGAGGCACGCTTAGTGAAGCACCGAAAAATGTTACTGCCCCTGCTGTGATTGGTGTTACTCGGGCGCCTGGACAGATATGACATGCTTTACCGGACAAACATGCCCAGATTGCCCGGGAGCGGGTGCGCCGACCCACGCGGCACGCGCAGATGGCCGTGCACAGCGGGGACGGCACCCGCACGACAGTCCGGGCCGTGCGGCGTTGCCGTCGGGCGCGTCGTTCTGGCCGTCGGCGAGTATCACCGGGACATGTCCTGCGTTGCCGCGCGCGGCACGGGCAATACCGTACATAACCTGAGGTCAGGGCGGGCAGCCTACAGGCCTTTAACTCCCATGGCAACAGCTTGCTGCCAGCGCCGTGACGGATTAACGAAAACCCGGGTGCCTGGTGAGGAGAATTTGGGTAGCCGGCTGACAGCGCATGGCCAGATCAATGTATTCGCAAATCCCGTTCACGCCATTTGAGAATCTATAGGGCCAATGCCTTGCACGCCGCTAAACTTCTCGGGAGGGTGGGGAGATGATCGGCGCAAGCGCCGACCGTCCTGTCTATAAGCAGCTCGCTGACATCCTGCGCCACCAGATAGGAATCCGGTTCCTTTACCGAAGGCGGGATGCTGCCCTCGGCGGCGGCGCTGGCGCAACGCACGCATGCCCGCCAATGACGAACGCCGCAGGCTCGATGTAGGACGTGCCTAGCCGTCCGGACTGCCCGCCGGCGTCGCGGCAGCGATGATGATCACGGCGACCAGCTGGTGGCAGTGCGGGCACCGCTCCAACACGGCCGGCGGTGACGGGGCCGCTTCGCCCTCCGGCTGGGCGGCTGTGTCCGGGTGGGCCGCGGCCCCGGGGGAGGTATGGGCCGCTGCAGCGGAACCGGCTGGAGCAGGACCGCCCAGTACAGGACCGCCCAGTACAGGACCGTCTGGAGCGACTCGGGGGGCGGGCGGGACGGCCCCGGCGGGGGGCAACCCGACCAGGCCCGCAGGGCCCGGGCCCGCAGGGCTGGAGGCGGGGAGCAACGCCCGGAGCCGCCGCGACGCCTGTTCCTCCCGTGCGGCCTGCGCCTGGCTGCGCGCGGACCGGCGCACGGCCGTGGCGAGCACCTCGATGCGGTCATAGGCCGCCGTCAGTACACCTTCCGAAATCAGCGCCTCGTCACAACGCTGCCAGAACTCCCGTCGCAGCCGGTGCCGGCCCAGTTCCGCGTCCGACAGCGTGCTGCGCGAGTATCCCGTCAACGGCGCGAACTCCCACTGGCTGAAGCCCGACCGGCTCCGCAGCGCGGCAAGCCGCCGGCCCAGGGCGCGGCGCTGCTCCCACACCCGTTCGGCATGGGGGCGGCCGGAATCCGTGCTCTGCCCCGGCTCCGCCCCCCGCCCCAGAACCTCGCCCGGCCCCAGATTGGTGTCCTGCCCGGAATCTGCGTCCCGTCCGGAATCGCCCGCCGGGGGCGAGGCATCGGATGCGGCCGCGTGAGTCACGGTGGACCTCCCCTCTGTTTTGCACCAGGCGTCGGGCGGCAGAGCGTGAGGGACGTGTGATGGCCTGCCCGCGAGGGCGTTCGGGCGCGGCAAGGTCATAGTGCCTCCGGTTGGATGTGCGGGACGCAAATACCCTGGCCCTAACATGACATATAAGTGATCAACATGTCACTCTCCGTTAGGGATTTTCTGCTCTCTGCATCGTTTCGACGGTCCCGATACGCCCCGACCAGACCCAGGCCGCTCCGGGTGCTTGAGGAACAGGTCGGAGTAGAAGAACAGCGGCAGCTCGTCACTGTCAGTTGCAGGGCAAGTCTCATGCAAGTTGCAGAGCAAGACATCCGTCAGCTGACGGATATCTGAACCCGGGCCAAACGGATATCTGAACCCGGGCCATAGGGGCTATTCCGCCCCGTGGACGAACTGGCCGCCGGCGAGCGTCAGGTCGACCCGAGTGCTGCCGATGTCACCGGGCGGAATGGTGAGGATGTCACGGTCAAGCACGGCGATGTCGGCCAGGTGGCCGGGCCGCAGCGAACCGAGGTCCGCCTCGCGGTGGTTGACGTAGGCCACGCCCGCAGTGAATGCGGTGAGGGCCCGTGCGACGGGAATGGCCTCATCCGGCAGGAATGGCCGGTCCGTTTCGGCCGTGCCCGGCTGGCCAAGCCGGCCGGACAGCCGCCGGTTGACCGCGACGTGGATCTCCTGCAGCGGGTCGGCGCTCGACACCGGCCAGTCGCTGCCGAACGCCATCCGGGTGCCGCGGCGGGCAAGCGTGCCGATCCGGTACTGCCAGGCGGCGCGTTCCGGGCCGACGATCGGTAGCGTCAGGTCGTCCATCTGGGGATCGTGGCACGCCCACAAGGGCTGGAAGTTGGCCACCGCGTCGAGGTCGCGGAACCGGTCCAGATCGTCTGGTCGGATGAACTGGAGGTGGGCCAGGTGGTGCCGCAGGTCGGCGGGCCGGCCGCCCACGCTGGCAAGCGCGTCGAGGGCCACGTGCACGGCCCGGTCCCCGAGCGCGTGAAAGTGAACCTGGAACCCCTCCTGGCTGAGCAGGCGAACGGCTTCGGCAACTGCCTCCGGCGGCACGAACAGGCTGCCGCGGTGCCCGGGCAAGCGCCCGGGCTAGTGCCCGGGCACTTGCCCGGGCGGGTGGTCGTCGTAGGGCTCGGTCATCGCCGCGGTCCGGGTCTCGCACACCCCGTCCATCATGATCTTAACCGAGGTGGCACGGAACCGCCCCGACGCCGCGTGCTCACGCCGGCCGAGCAGATCGGCGATCTGGCCGACGCCGCGGGTCCGGTCCCACCACAGGGCCCCGTTGACGTGCGCGGTCAGCCAGCCTTCGGCCGCGGCGGCACGGTAGGTGGCGTAGGCGTCGGGGATGCCGATGTTCCGGGGCTTCGCCGACGATGGCGTCCTGCCAGTAGCGTGATGCCGAGCGCGTGCAGGTGGGCCTGGCCCGCGCGGAGCCCGGCAGCCAGATCGGCGGCCACCGGAGGCGGGAGCACGCGCGAGACAAGGCGCATCGCGCCGTCGTGCAGCGCGCCGGAGGGCTCACCCCGCTCGTCGCGTTCGATCCGGCCGTCGCTGGGATCCGGTGTGTCCCGGGTGATCCCGGCCCGGGTGAGCGCTGCTTGGCTGACCCAGGCGCTGTGATGGTCGCGATTCGGCAGGAAGACGGGACGGCCTGGGGCCACCGCTTCCAGGTCGGCGGCGGACGGGATACCGCCCGGGAACGCCTCCAAGGACCAGCCCCCGCCGAGCACCCAGTCGCCCGGTCCGAGAGCGCGGGCGTACTCGGCGATGATGCCGAGGTATTCGGGGCGGCTGCGCTGGCCGGCGAGATTGCAGCGGAGGCTCTCGAGGCCGCCGCCAACAGGATGGACGTGCGCGTCGCCAAACGCCGGGATGGCCAGGCGTCCCTTCAGGTCGATCACGTGCGCCCGGGGGCCCGCCATGTTGCGCGCGTCGGCGGATCGGGTCACCGCGGAGATCCGCCCGTCCGCCACGACGATCGCATCGCGGCCCGCGCCCGCGCCGTCCGCGGACCACAACCGCCCATTCACCAGTACCAGCGTTCCCGCCATCCCGCCCCTCCCTTCCAGGTTCAGCGGGCCCGGAATGTGTGCAGGATAAGCTGCCGCGGGGTTCCCGGGCCACCGCCCGCTGGCCCCGTCACCGGTTTGCCGGCGGAGGGGCCCGGGTAAGCGCGAGGAGGAGTCCCAGGTTCCATACGAGGGAGGCGACCGCAGGTGAAGCTGACGTTCGTTCGACCGCTGTACGCGCACGCGGGCAAAAACGGGGACACAAACGCGGGCACAAACGCAGGCGGCTTCGCGTCGGTGTACCTGGACACGTCGGGGACGGGTCGCGGACCGCAGGCTAAGGCGGTGGAGATCCGCTGGCGGGACCTGCGCGAGGAGCTGTCCCTGGCCGGGGTGGACGCGGCAACCCTGGACGCGCTGGGTGAAGTGCTCACCGGACCGGGCCTGACGGCGCCGGGGACGGCGGCGTTCGGCCAGGACGGCACCGTGCCGCTGGCAGTACGGCTGCCCGCGGGACCGCTACGCGAGATGGCCCGGTGGGCCCGGCTGCCGGATCTGCTGCCGCTGCTCATCCAGTCCCCGCCGCGCCCGCCGCACCTGCTGGTCAGCGCGACCCGGGCCGGCGGCGACGTGCTGACCATCCGTACCGCCAACGACGTCACCCGGCAACACGTCCAGGGGACCGGCTGGCCCGTCCACAAAACCAAGTCGGGCGGCTGGGCGCAGCTGGAGCACCAGCGGGCGGCGGAGGAAGCGTGGGAGACCAACGCGAAGGAACTCGCCGGCACGGTGGTGAGCGCGGCCGCTGGCGAAGTACCCGAGGCGATCATCGTGGCCGGCGACGTGCGGGCCCGGGAAATGCTGGTCGACAAGCTGCCCGCCAACCTGGCCAGCAAGGCCGTCATCGTGGACCGTGAGGTGCCCGTGGACTCGCCCGAGCTGGCCGCGGCGGCGGAGCGGGTGCTGCGCCAACTGGAGGACGCCGACTGCCGGCGGCGGCTGGAGACGTTCCGCAGCCGGCTCGGCGCCGGCGGCGCGACCGAGGGCCTGGCCGAGACGGTGGCCGCGGTGCGCGACGGGCAGGTCTCCGAACTGTTCCTCGGCGGCGACTACCTGGCCGACGACCCGGACACGCCCGGGCCGGCCTGGTCCTCCGCGCCGGCCTGGATCGGCCCCGCGCTGGCCGACATCGGCCTGTCGGCGGCGGACCTGCGCGAGCGCGGCCTGACCGAGGTCGCCCGGGACCGGGCCGACGCCGCCATCGTGCGCGCCGTGACCGGGACGGACGCCGAGCTGTTCATGGTGCCGGCCGGAGACAGTCCGCTGCGGGATGACATCGGCGCGCTGCTCCGTTACCCGGTGCCGGGCGCCTGACCGCCGGGTTACTCCTGGCGGCGGACAACCCCGGCTCGGAGCAGGACAACCCGATGGGCGGGACGGCCTCCGGCGGGGCAGCCCGGGCGCGGTTTACTCCCGGCGCAGGACGATGATCATGCGCCAGGCTGACGGGGCGGACACAGAGACCTCGTCCGCGAAGTCGCCGTAGCACCCGGCCACCGTGAAGCCGCCCGCCAGCCGGACGGCTGCGGTGACCTCGGTGCCGGTCCAGAACCGGTTTGGCACCACGTCGGCGAGCGTCCGGGAGCCCCTCACGTCGCGCACCGTCACCAGTACGTGCTCCCTGGTCACCTGGGTCACGGGGTCGATCGCGTCGTCGGCGCCGCCCCAGCGCACGTGCACGTGCCGACCGCCGAGGTCGGTATCCCACTGGGAACTGGTCCGCGGCAGCATGGTCAGGATGTCCGCCGGGTGCGCGAGCTCCATGATGTAGAGGCCGCCGGGCGCTGTGTGCGCAGCCGCCGCCCGCAGGTGCGCCACCAGGTCATCGAGGTTCATCAGGTGGCACACCGAGTTCAGCATCGTGATGACCAGGCAGAACTGGCGCCCGAGGGCGAAGTCACGCATGTCGGCGTGCACGACATCCAGCTCCAGCCCTTCCCCCTGCGCCTTGTCCCGGGCCCGGGCGCACATCGCCGGGTTCAGGTCCAGGGCGACCGCGCTGACGCCGCGCCGGGCCAGCTCGAGGGCGTGCTCCGCGGGGCCGGCCGCGAGCTCGAGCACGGATCCGGGACCCTGCCCGCCCGCTGAGCCGGCCCCGTCCTGCGAGCCCGCTGAGCCCGCTGAGCCCTCCCAGGCCAGCGGAGCGTGCCGGGCGAACCAGCGCTCCAGGGCGTCGACCTCACCGCGGACATCGCGGTACGCGCAGGCGAGCTCGTACATCTCCGGCTCGTCGTAGATTCCGGTCACCCGGCCATTGTGCCGGAACCCGCGATACGACTGGAATCCCCGTCTAGCCGCCCGGGGTGTTCCTGCGGCAAACTGGCCGCATGATGACCGAGGCCCAGGCCCTGAACGCGCTGGCCAGAGAGGACCCGGAGGCGGCGGACGAGGCGAAGGCCGCGCTCAGCTGGCTCACCAACGGCGCCGGGCTGGAGACAGTTTCCCAGCTCAAGCTGCAGGAATTCGTCTGGTACGCTCTGCCGGTCAAATGGCCGATGACGACGGGCGAGCTCATCGCGGTGACCCGGGCCCTCGGCCGGCTGTTCTCCATGCTCGGTATGGAGCGTTACGCCGCGGTCTGCATGTGCCCGGGCACCGAGAAGATCCTCACCGCCTACGGCGACGGACACGAGACGGGCATCGCCGCGTACGCGGAGGCCGTGGAGAACTCCAGCACCGCACCGTCCGACACCGGCCTGCTGGCCTGGGGATCGGTCATGGGCCCGGACGAGCGGGCCGCCTATGACGCCTGCGCCGCCGCCATCGAGCTCGCGATCGCCTCGGGTGACCTGCCGCCCGGGAGCCGCGGCTGGCGGGCCAAGCGCACCGCGCTGATCGACCGGTGGCTCACGGCCCCGCCGCCGGCCCGGGACGGGCAGACCGGCTGGAACGACCCGGCGCGCGGGCACCCGGCGGGCGGACGGCCGGCCGGTGAGGGCCGCAGCCAGCCAGGACGGCACCGGGCGGGCGCCCACCACGCGCCCGGGGTCAGCGGGACGTGGCTGGCCCGGATTCACACCGAACGGATGGATGCGTGGGCGAACAGCCGCCCGGGCGAGCGTTCCCGGCTGGCGGCCGCCGTGCTGCCCCGGCTGCTGGAGGAGGCGGGCGCGCCGGACGGCGCGCTGCCGACCCTCGGCTGGCTGCTCGGGCACGCCGACCTGGGCCTGCGGCTGACCGCCCGGCACTACATCCCGCCCGCGCTGGTCACCGAGGCCGTGGACATGTTCGGCTGGCGGGAGCAGCTGGCCGGCGCGCTGAAACAGGAACTCGACGTGTTCCCGCTGCACACCCTGCGCGGGCTGGCCCAGGGCGAGATGGGCGCGATCCGGCGCAGCGGCACCAGCCTGGTGCTGAGCCGGACGGGACGCCTGATGACCGAGGACCGCGAGGCCCGGTGGCGGATCGGCACCGCCGCCCTGGTCGGCGCCGACGACGGCGCGCGACCGGACTTCGCGGTGGCCGTCCGCGAGGCCGGCCTGTTGTTCCTGCTGGTCAGCGGGCCAGCCGGATACGAGGAGCTGACCCGGCACCTGACCCGGATCCACACCGAGGAAGGCTGGACCTCGCGCGGGGGGGTCAGCGACGCGGTGCGCCAGGAGATCCACGGGCTCCGGCACCGGCTGTGGGCGCTGCACCTGCTCTACACCGGGCGCGCCTCCCGGGAGCCGCTCACGCTCACCGAGACCGGCGTGCAGGCGGCGCTGGCCGCACTGCGGGCCCGGGCTCGCGGGCCCCGGCACCACGTCGGCCTCGGGTAACCCGCTCAGGACATAAGACCGCCGCGCAGCGGCGGGTACCCGCAGTAGTTCTCCGCCAGCATCGTGGCCGCGGCCCGCGACGTGGTGACGTACCGCAGCCGGGGAGCTGCAGCTGCGCTTCCATCTCGTCCCGCCCGGCATCTCGTCCCGGCCACCGTGGCGGTGATGTACTTTTCTGATGTGCGTTCTACGCACGAAGGTTCTGTTGGCGAACATAGGGGGAAGGGTTAGCGCTGTCAAAGGACTGGCCGGGAGATTTCCCTCACCCCGGGCCCGGCGCGTATGTTCATTCTGCTGTGCGCTACGCGCACAAGGCTGCGCAGACCCTGCGCACGTCCGCTCGATCCGCTCGCGCGGGCGGTTCTTCATGGTCAGGAGTCCTCCGTTGAGCGATGACGGCGTTCGCGACGCAGACTTCATCCAGTCCCTGGAGCGTGGCCTGTCCGTGATCCGTGCCTTCGACGCGGAACACCACAAGCTCAGCCTGAGCGAGGTGGCGGTGCGGACTGGCCTGAGCCGGGCCGCCGCCCGGCGTTTCCTGCACACGCTGGTGGACCTCGGCTACATGCGCCTGGAGGGCAGCCAGTTCTCGCTGCGGCCGAAGATCCTCGAGCTCGGCTACGCCTACCTGTCCAGCCTGTCCCTGCCGGAGGTGGCGATGCCGCACCTCGAGCAGCTGGTAGAGCAGGTCCGCGAATCGTCGTCGGTGTCGGAGCTCGACGGGGACGACGTGGTCTACATCGCCCGTGTCCCGACCCGGCGCATCATGACCGTCGCCATCAGCGTCGGCACCCGGTTCCCCGCCTACGCGACCTCGATGGGCCGGGTGCTGCTGGCCGACAAGTCACCCGACTGGCTGGACACGTACCTTTCGTCGGTCACGCTGCTGCCGCTAACCCCGCACACGATGGCTGACCCAGCGGTGCTGCGGGCCGAGCTGGCCCGGATCCGCTCGCAAGGCTGGGCCATGGTGGACCAGGAACTGGAGGAGGGGCTCCGGTCGGTCGCGGCGCCGATCCGCGACGGCGAGGGCCGGGCGATCGCAGCGGTCAACGTCTCCACGCACGCCGGGCGGCGCAGCGTGGCCGACGTCATCGACGACCTGCTCGAACCGCTGCTGCGGACGGCGCGCGAGATAGAAGCCGACCTGCGCCAGTCGGCGGCGCCCTCGGGCGCACGCCGGGCGCCGTGACCTCCGCCCGGCACTGCCCTGCGGGCGGGCGGCCTGCCACACTTGACCCGTGCAGACTCTGGTTATCGATCATCCGCTGGTCACTCACAAGCTCACGGCGCTGCGGGACAAGGGCACCGAGACCGCGACCTTCCGGCGGCTCACGGACGAGCTTGTCACCCTGCTCGCCTACGAGGCGACCCGGGAGATCCGCGTCCAGCCGGTCACCGTGCAGACCCCGCTCGGCGACGCGGCCGGGGTCAAGCTGGGCAGCCCGCCCCCGCTCATCGTGCCCGTGCTGCGGGCCGGCATCGGCATGCTCGACGGCATGATCCGGCTGCTGCCGATGGCCGACGTCGGCTTCGTGGGGCTCGTCCGCGACGAGGAGTCGCTGGTCGCGTCCACCTACGCCGATCGGCTGCCCGCGGACCTCACCGGCCGCGAGGCGTTCGTACTGGACCCCATGCTCGCCACCGGCGGGACGCTGCAAACCGTGATCGCCATGCTGGTCGAGCGGGGGGTCACCTCCGTCACCGCGGTGGCCCTGCTCGCGGCGCCCGAAGGACTGAAGCGCCTGGAGGAGGCCTTCCCCAGCCAGAACCAGGCGGGGCAGCCGGTCGTCCGCGTGGTCACCGCCGCGGTGGATGACCGGCTGGACTCGCGCGGGTACATCTACCCGGGCCTGGGCGACGCCGGCGACCGGCTGTTCGGTGAGGTCTGAGCTCATCCCATCGGGTGAGGCCTGATCCGGCCGGACTGGGACTACTCGAGGCCGAGGAGGGATTCGAGGCCGACGGTCAGGCCGGGCGGGAGCGAGCCGATCTGGCGGACGGCGAGCAGGACGCCGGGCATGAACGACGCGCGGTCCAGGGAGTCGTGCCGGATGGTCAGCGTCTCGCCGTGCCCGCCGAGCAGCACCTCCTGGTGCGCCACCAGGCCAGCCAGCCGGACCGCGTGCACGTGCACGCTGTCGACGACCGCGCCGCGCGCACCCGGCAGGGAGGAGGCGGTCACGTCGGGCGGCGCGCCCAGCCCGGCGGCGCGCCGGGCCTCGCTGATCATGGCGGCGGTCCGCAGCGCGGTGCCCGACGGCGCGTCGGCCTTGCCGGGGTGGTGCAACTCGATGACCTCGGCGGAGTCGAAGAAGCGCGCGGCCTGGGCGGCGAAGCGCATCATCAGGACGGCACCGACGGAGAAGTTCGGCGCGATGAGCACCCGCGCGGCCGGGGCCTCGTCCAGCCACTGGCGTACCTGGTCCAGCCGGTCCTCATTGAAGCCGGACGTGCCGACCACGGTGTCGAGCTCGTGCTCGATGCACCAGTGCAGGTTGTGCATGACCACGCCCGGATGGGTGAAGTCGACGACCACGTCGCAGCGGGTCAGCACGTCCAGCGCGTCGCCCTCGTCCACGTCTGCAGCGATCGCGAGACCCTTGGTCCCGGCGACGCCTGGCAGACCTCGGTCCCCATCCGGCCGCGTGAGCCGAGTACACCCACCCTGATCATGACGCTCACTCTATAGGCGGGCCGTCAGCGGAGGACGCTGGCGAAGGGGCTGCCGTCGTCGAATGGGCCGACAATGGCCAGTGCCTTGGGCCGGCCCAGGACCTCGGCGGCGACCGCCCGCACGTCGTCGTGGCTGACCGCCTCGATGGCCCCGAGCGTCTCCTCGACCGGCTCCAGCCTCGGGTAGACCAGCTTGGACTTGCCAAGCCGGCTCATCCGCGAGGACGGATCCTCCAGGCCGAGCACGATCGAGCCGCGCATCTGGCCCTTGCCGCGGTCCAGTTCGGCGTCGGTCAGGCCGCCGGACACGAGCTTGTCCACCTCGCTGATGCAGATGGCCAGCACCTCGTCGGCCTTGGACGGCAGGCAGCCGACGTAGATGCCCCACATACCGGTGTCGGCGTTCTGGGCCGCGAAGCTGTAGACCGAGTAGGCCAGGCCCCGCTTCTCCCGGATCTCCTGGAACAGCCGGGAGGACATCCCACCGCCGAGGGCCGCGTTCAGGACGCCGAGGGCGTACCGGCGGTCATCGTTGCGGGACAGCCCCTCGCAGCCGAGCACCAGGTTGGCCTGCTCGATCCCGCGGGACACCAGCCGCAGGCCGGTGCCCGTGCTGCGCCCCGGCCGGGCGTACTCGCCGCTGAGCCGGGGCGGAGCGGGCTCGACGTCCCCGTGCAGGGCCGGGCCGAAGCCCTGCCGGACCTGCTCCACCAGATCCTCGTGGTCCAGGCTGCCCGCCGCGGCCACGACCAGGTGCTCCGGGCTGTACCTGGCCCGGTAGTGCTCGTAGATCTGGTCGCGGGTGATCGCGTTGATCGACTCGACGGTCCCGAGCACCGGGCGGCCCAGTGGGGTGTCGCCGAACAGGTGCGCGGCAAACGCCTCATGCACCGTGTCCGTCGGATCGTCGTCGTTCATGGCGATCTCTTCGAGCACGACGCCCCGCTCGGCGTCCACGTCCTGTGGGGTGATCAGCGAGTCGGTCACCATGTCCGACAGGATGTCGAGCGGCCAGCGGCAGGTCGGCGTCGAGCACCCGCGCGTAGTAGCAGGTGTACTCCTTCGTGGTGAAGGCGTTCATCTCGCCGCCGACCGCGTCCATCTCCGAGGAGATCTCCATCGCCGTGCGCCGCTTGGTGCCCTTGAAAAGCAGATGCTCCAGGTAGTGCGTGGCGCCCTCGTGCCGGACGTCCTCGTCCCGGGACCCGACGCCGACCCAGATGCCGAGCGCGACAGACCGCACCGCCGGCAGGGACTCCGTGATGACACGGAGCCCGCCGGGCAGTACGGTCTGGCGCACGGTCACGCCGTCAGCGGGCACGCCGTCGGCGGGCACGCCGGCCCCGATGTCAGTGCCGCCTTCTGGGCCGCTCACTGGTCGCGGTGCCCTCGGCTGCGCTGCCGGGTCCGATGCGCGCCGTCGCGGTCACCGCGGTCACCCCGGTCACCGCGGTCGCGGTCGTCCCGCGGTCCCCGGTCACCGTCGCCGCCGGGGCCCGGACAGGTCCTCGCCGGCCGCCTCACGCTCGACGACCTCGACCGGAACCAGCGACAGCTTGCCCCGGTCGTCGATCTCGCGGATCTCGACCTGGATCTTGTCGCCGACCTTGATGACGTCGTCGATGTTCTCAATCCGACGGCCGCCGTGCAGCTTGCGGATCTGCGTGATGTGCAGCAGGCCGTCCTTGCCGGGCAGCAGCGAGACGAAGGCGCCGAACGTGGTGGTCTTCACCACCGTGCCGAGGAACCGCTCGCCGATCTCGGGCATGTGCGGGTTCGCGATCGCATTGATGGCGTTGCGCGCCGCCTCCGCAGACGGCCCGTCGGTGGCGCCGACGTAGATCGTGCCGTCGTCCTCGATCGTGATCTCGGCGCCGGTGTCGTCCTGGATCGAGTTGATCATCTTGCCCTTCGGGCCGATGACCTCACCGATCTTGTCCACCGGGACCTTGATCGTGATGATCCGCGGGGCGTACGGGCTCATCTCGGCGGGGGCGGAGATGGCGCCGCGCATCACGTCGAGGATGGTCAGCCGGGCCGCGCGCGCCTGGGTCAGGGCCGAGGCCAGCACCGAGGCGGGGATGCCGTCCAGCTTGGTGTCCAGCTGCAGCGCGGTGATCAGGTCCTGCGTCCCGGCGACCTTGAAGTCCATGTCGCCGAACGCGTCCTCGGCGCCGAGGATGTCGGTGAGCGTGACGTACTCGCCGCCCTCGTGGATGAGGCCCATCGCGATGCCGGCCACCATGTCCTTCAGCGGCACGCCCGCGTCCAGCAGCGACATCGTGGACGCGCAGACGGAGCCCATCGAGGTGGAGCCATTGGAGCCGATCGCCTCCGACACCTGGCGGATGGCGTACGGGAACTCCTCACGCGGCGGAAGAACCGGCAGCAGGGCCCGTTCGGCCAGCGCGCCGTGACCGATCTCGCGGCGCTTAGGCGAGCCGACCCGGCCGGTCTCCCCCGTCGAGTACGGCGGCATGTTGTAGTTGTGCATGTAGCGCTTGGTGCGCTCGGGGTTCAGCGTGTCGATCATCTGCTCCATGCGGAGCATGTTCAGCGTCGTGACGCCGAGCACCTGGGTTTCACCGCGCTCGAACAGCGCGGAACCGTGTACCCGGGGCAGCACGTGCGCCTCGGCGGACAGCTGGCGGATGTCGCGGAGACCACGGCCGTCGATGCGGACGCCGTCGCGGATGATCCGCTCCCGCACCAGCTTCTTGGTCAGGGCGCGGAACGCCCCCGTGATCTCCTTCTCCCGGCCCTCGAACCGCACGCCGAGCCGCTCGACGGCCAATGCCTTGACCCGGTCGGTCTCGGCCTCGCGCTCCTGCTTGCCCGCGATCGTCAGCACCTTTGCCAGCTCGTCGGAGAACTCGCTGGCCAGCGCCCCGTAGACGTCCTCCATGTAGTCCAGGAAGATCGGGAACTCCTGGGTCGGCTTGGCCGCCTGCTCGATGATCCGCTGCTGCGCCTCGCAGAGCACCTTGATGAACGGCTTGGCCGCCTCGAGGCCCTGAGCGACGATCTCTTCGGTCGGCGCGACCGCGTTGCCGTCACCGGCGGCGAGCAGGCCCAGCGTGCTCGGCGTGGACTCCGCCTCGACCATCATGATCGCGACGTCGCCGCTCTCGATGACGCGGCCCGCGACCACCATGTCGAACGTGGCTTCCTCGAGCTGGGAGTGGTTCGGGAACCCGACCCACTGGCCCTTGATGAGCGCCACCCGGACGCCGCCGATCGGGCCGGAGAACGGCAGCCCGGAGAGCTGGGTCGACAGCGAGGCGGCGTTGATCGCCACCACGTCGTACAGGTGATCGGGGTTCAGAGCCATGATCGTCTCGACGACCTGGACCTCGTTGCGCAGTCCCTTCACGAACGAGGGGCGCAGCGGCCGGTCGATGAGGCGGCAGGTGAGGATCGCGTCCTCAGACGGCCGCCCTTCGCGGCGGAAGAACGAGCCGGGGATCCGGCCCACCGCGTACATCCGCTCCTCCACGTCCACGGTGAGCGGGAAAAAGTCATAGCCCTCACGGGGCTGCTTGCCCACGGTCGTCGCGGACAGGACCATCGTCTCGTCGTCCAGGTACGCGACGGCTGATCCGGCCGCCAGGCGGGCCAGCTTGCCCGTCTCGAACCTGAGCTTATGAATGCCGAACGAACCGTTGTCGATGACGGCCTCGGCGATATGCACACCCTCCACGGGTGAGACCTCCTTGCGGTGAATCCCGCACTGCCCGTTCCGCTTTGGATGGCCGTCTGGCCGGGAGCAGTTTCCTCCCGGGGCTCCCTGCGAAGGGCGCGGCCGGGGCGGATAACCACCCAGAACTCCACACAGCGGGCATCGCCCGCCTGGGCCTGCGGCCGGTCTTCGATTGAAGCCCGCGGGTCAGTCCGCGAAGGGCGGACCCGAGGACCACTACCGAGGACCGGCCCATCGCTCGGAACCGGGCCGCGGGATGTCTCTCTTATTCGTCTATGTAGTTATGTGTCTCTGCGGTACGTGCGCGGCTGCGCAACAGATGCCCCTGGTGCCGACTGGCACCCGGGGCCTTCGACCTGGCCAAGCCGGGCAGGAAGGGACCCGCCCGGCTCCCGGCCCCCGCGCCGTTACCGGCGCAGGCCCAGGCGCTCGATAAGCGCACGGTAGCGGGTGATGTCCTTCTTGGCCAGGTACTTCAGCAGCCGCCTGCGGCGCCCCACGAGGAGGAGCAGGCCACGGCGGCTGTGATGGTCATGCTTGTGCACCTTGAGGTGCTCAGTCAGGTCATTGATCCGGCGCGTCAGCAGTGCGACCTGGACCTCCGGCGAACCGGTGTCACCCTCAGCGGTCGCGTGCTCCGCCATGATCTCCCTCTTGACGGCAATGTCGAGCGGCACGTGGCTCCTTAAGACTCGCATCTGTCGGTACGGCCCGTCCCGGCGCCGTCCGCTGCCGCGCAGGACGCCGTTTGGGGGCCTTTCGGTGGTAAGACCGCCGTTTCACGAAGGGCCCCGCGGCCGTTAGCCGCCTGAGATCTCCGGGCCAGGCTGGTCCCTTGGGCTGCCGCATGAGGGTGCAGCAAACCCTGCCGGCGCAAGCCAGCAACGTTTTACGGTATCACGCTGCGCGACCCGGGGGGACAAGTGCTGACCCGGGGGGACGACCCCCCGGACCCCCCGCCGCGCTTCGCGCCCCGGCTGCGGAACCCGCCGATACACCGGCCCGGACTCGCCGTGCTGACCCGGGGGGACGACCCCCGGACCCCCCGCCGCGCTTCGCGCCCCGGCTGCGGAACCCGCCGCTCGCCGGGCACAAGGCCCGGACTCGCTGGGCCGGTATGAGCGCCTCGCCGTAATCCGCGTCCAGGGCTCACCGGTAGCGATAACTCGCTGGGGGCGACCAAAATTTCGCGGGCCTCGTCGACGTCCCGGTGCATTTGCTCGACCAGGTCCTCGACCGAATCGAAGCGGGCCGTGCCGCGGAGCCGGGCGGCGAAGTCGATGGCCACGTGCGCGCCGTACAGATCAAGATCGTCGCGGTCCAGGGCGTAGGCCTCCACGGTTCGTTCGGCTTCGCCGAACGTCGCGTTCGGCCCGATGGAGATCGCGGCCGGCCAGCGGCCGTCTTCCTCGCCATCGGCGGTGAGGCTGAGCAGCGAGCCCGCGTAGATGCCGTCCCCGGGGACCGCGGTGTGCGGCGGGCACTCCAGGTTCGCGGTCGGGAAGCCGAGCGCGCGCCCGCGCATGTGCCCGCGGACGACTACCCCCTCCACCCGGGGCGGGCGGCCGAGCGCTGCGGCCGCGACCCGGACCTCCCCAGCCTCCAGTCGCTCGCGGATGTAGCTCGAAGAGATCGTGATCCCGTCGGCCACGAGCAGCGGGACTCCTTCGGTGCTGAAGTCGTACTTCTCGCCCAGTTTGGCCAGCAGCGGCACGTCGCCGGCGGCCCGGTGGCCGAACCGGAAGTTCTCCCCCACCACCACGGCGGCCGCGTGCAGCCGGTCGGCGAGCACGGTGCGCACGAACTCATCCGGGCCAAGCTGGGAGAACTCATAGGTGAACGGCAGCATGCAGACGGCGTCCACGCCGAGGCCGGCCAGCAATTCGGCGCGGCGGCGCGCGGTAGACAGGAACGGCGGGTGCGAGCCTGGCCGCACGACCTCATCCGGGTGCGGGTCGAAGGTCACTACGACGACCGGGAGCCGCGCGTTCCCCGCGCCCTGGCCCGCCCGGTCGGCGGCCAGTTCGACCGCGCGGCCGACGATGCGCTGATGGCCGCGATGCACGCCGTCGAACACGCCGATGGTGACGACGGACGCACCCCAGTCTTCCGGCACTTCATCCAGGCCGTACCAGCGGTGCACGCTCCGCTCCTTCCGGCGATCATCGGTGGGTCCTTCCGGGCGACGTCGCCCTCGGTCCAAGCCTGCCATGAGAATGACGCTGGCCGCGCCATCGGGCGGCCGTTCGGGGGCGCGGCGCGGGCGGGGCTGGCGGGGCCGGCGGGGCTGGCCGCGCCGGGCGGATCAGGGCACGAACACGGCGAGGGAGCGGGCCTGGCCTCCCTCCTCGCGCATGAGGGCGATCAGCATGCCGTCGGGGCCGAATACCGCGGCCGGGCCGTCGCTGAGGCCAGTGGCGCGGCCGGCGTCCCGGTCATCGGCTGGGTCGTCGTCCGCGCCGTCACCCAGGCCCGCAGCGAGGCCGGCGCCCAGGCTGGCAGCGGGCAGGCGGGCGCCGTGGGCGACCTTGCGGGCCTGCTCCTCGGTCAGGTCGAGCCGGGGGAACGCGGCCGCGGCCGCGTCGGCCAGCGGCGTCACCGTGAAGTGCGCGGCCAGCTCGTCCAGGGTCTGCGCCGTCTCGATCCGGTAGGGCCCGGAGCGGACCCGGCGCAGCGTGGTCAGGTGGCCGCCCACGCCCAGCGCGGCCCCCAGATCGCGGGCCAGGGCGCGGACATAGGTACCGCTGGAGCAGGTCACGGCCGCGTCGACGTCGAGCAGGTCCCCGTTCCGGCGGATCCCGGTGATCTCGAACGCGGCGACCGTGACGGGGCGGGCCTTCAGCTCGGGCGCGGCTCCCTCGCGGGTGAGCCGGTACGCGCGCTTGCCATCCACCTTGATCGCGCTGATCCCCGGCGGGACCTGCTGGATCTCGCCGGTCAGCGGGACGATCGGCGGCGCGCACCGCGTCCTCGGAGACAGCCGCGGCGCTGCCGCTCGCGATGACGGCTCCCTCGGCGTCGTCGGTATCGGTCGCCTGGCCAAGACGGATCGTGGCCAGGTACTCCTTGTCGGCCAGGCTCAGGTGCCCGAGCAGCCGGGTGGCCTTTTCCACGCCCACGACCAGCACACCGGTCGCCATCGGATCGAGTGTGCCGGCGTGCCCCACCCGGCGGGTCCCCGCCATCCGGCGGATCCGCGCGACGACGTCATGGGACGTCATCCCGCCGGGCTTGTCCACGATCACAAGCCCGCCGGGCCCGCCGGGCCCGCGGGCCGCCGTCATTCGTCCTCGTCGCTGGCCGGCTTGCGGTATGGGTCCGGGTCACCCGCGGGCACCGCGCCCTCCCGGATCCGGGCTAGGTTCTCGTCGGCATGCCGGGCCGCCTCGACCAGCTCCTCGATGTGCCGGACGTTGTCCGGCACCGCGTCGGCGACGAACGTGACCGAGGGAGTGTGCCGCAGGCCGGTCTGCCTGCCGACCTCGGAACGGATCACGCCGGTGGCGCTTTCCAGCGCCGCGGCCGTGTCCGCCTGCTGTTCGGGCGAGCCGTAGACGGTGTAGAAGACGGTCGCCTCGCGCAGGTCATTGGTCAGCCGGGCTTCGGTGACGGTGACGAAGCCCAGCCGCGGGTCCTTGATCCGCAGCTCCAGCATTTCGGCCACGATCTGGCTGATCCGGTCGCCTAGCCGGCGTGCCCGGGCAGCATCCATGGTCCGTCACTCCTCTTCACTGAAGAGCCGCTGCCGGGCCGACAGCAGCTCGATTTCGGGCCGTCCGGCCACCATGCGCTCGCACTCGGTCAGTACGCCGGCTGCGTGCGTGGCCGTGGCCGAGGCCACCGCCACGCCGATCTCCGCCCGCCGATGCAGGTCGAGGTGCCCCGTCTCGGCGATGGAGGCGCCGGGATAGCGCCGCCGGAGTTCGGCGACGAGCGGCCGGACGACGGAGCGCTTCTGCTTCAGCGAGCGCACGTCGCCGAGCAGTACGTCCAGGGTCAGAGCCGCCACGTACATACTGAATCCTCCGGCCGGCGGCCGGCCGGGGAGCTGCCGGATGAGCAGCGTCCCCGGTCCGGGTGCTCGGCCCCGGCGATCAGCGGCATCAGGCGCGGGGCTTCTCCCGCATCTCGTACGTCTCAATGACGTCCTCGACCTTGATGTCGTTGTAGCCGATGCCGATACCGCACTCGTAGCCCTCGCGGACCTCGGTGGCATCTTCCTTGAAGCGGCGGAGCGAATCCACGGTGAGGTTGTCCGACACGACCACGCCGTCCCGGACCAGGCGCGCCTTGCTGCCGCGGTGGATCGCGCCCGACCGCACCAGGCAGCCGGCCACGTTGCCGATCCGCGGCACCCGGAACACCTCGCGGATTTCTGCGGTGCCGAGCTGGGCCTCCTCGAACTCCGGCTTGAGCATGCCCTTGAGCGCGGCTTCCACCTCGTCGATCGCCTGGTAGATGACCGAGTAGTAGCGGATGTCCACACCCTCGCGCTGGGCCAGCTCACCCGCCCGGCCCGCGGGCCGGACGTTGAAGCCGATGATCACCGCGTCGGAGGCGATGGCCAGGTTGACATCGTCCTGGGTGATCGCGCCAACGCCGCGGCCGATCACGCGCAGGCCGACCTCTTCGCCGACATCGATCTTGAGCAGCGCATCCTCCAGGGCCTCCACCGAACCGGAGACGTCACCCTTGATGATGAGCAGCAGCTCTTCGCGCTCGCCGGCCTTGAGCGCCGAATCGAGGTCCTCGAGCGTGACGCGCCGCCGCCGCTGGGCGAACTGGGCACTGCGCTCGCGGGCCTCGCGGCGTTCGGCGATCTGCCGGGCCATCCGGTCGTCGGAGACCACCAGGAAGTTGTCGCCCGCGCCTGGGACGGCAGTCAGGCCGAGGACCTGCACCGGCCGGGACGGCGGCGCCTCGTACACCTGGTCACCGTTCTCATCCAGCATGGCCCGCACGCGGCCGAAAGCCTCGCCGCAGACGATCGAGTCGCCGACGTGCAGCGTGCCGCGCTGAACCAGCACGGTCGCCACCGGGCCGCGGCCCTTGTCCAGGTGCGCCTCGATCGCGACGCCCTGCCCGTCCTGCGCCGGGTTCGCCCGCAGGTCCAGCGAGGCGTCGGCGGTCAGGATGATCGCTTCGAGCAGCTCGGTGAGCCCGATTCGCTTGGTCGCCGACACGTCTACGAACTGGGTGTCGCCGCCGAACTCCTCGGCCACGAGACCGTACTCGGTGAGCTGGGCCCGGACCCGTGACGGGTCGGCGCCCTCCTTGTCCACCTTGTTTACGGCCACCACGATGGGCACGCCCGCCGCCTGCGCGTGGTTCAGTGCCTCCGTGGTCTGCGGCTTCACGCCATCGTCCGCCGCCACGACGAGGACCACCAGGTCGGTGGTCTCGGCGCCGCGGGCACGCATGGCGGTGAACGCCTCGTGACCGGGCGTGTCGATGAAGGTGATCTTCCGCTCGGTGTTGTCGACCTCGGCGGTCACCTGGTAGGCGCCGATGTGCTGGGTGATGCCACCGGCCTCGCGCGCCACCATGTTGGTGTGCCGGATCGCGTCGAGCAGCTTGGTCTTGCCGTGGTCGACGTGACCCATCACGGTCACCACCGGCGGCCGGGCCACGAGGTCGGCGTCGCCGCCCTCGTCCTCGCCGAACTCGATGTCGAACGACTCCAGCAGCTCCCGGTCCTCTTCCTCCGGGGAGACCACCTGGATGTTGTAGTTGAGCTCGGCCCCGAGCAGCTGCAGCGTTTCGTCGTTGACCGACTGGGTCGCGGTCACCATCTCACCGAGGTGGAACATGACCTGAACCAGCGAGGCCGGGTTGGCCCCGATCTTGTCGGCGAAGTCGCTGAGCGACGCACCTCGCGACAGCCGGATGATCTGCCCGTTGCCGCGCGGAACCTGCACGCCGCCGATCGACGGGGCCTGCATGTTGTCGAACTCTTGGCGCCGCTGCTTCTTCGACTTCCGGCCACGGGACGGACGGCCACCGGGACGCCCGAAGGCGCCCTGCGTGCCGCTGCGGCCACGGCCGCCGCCACCGGGACGAGCCGGAGCGCCCACACCGGGCCGCGCACCGCCGCCCGCGCCGGCTCCGCCGCCGCCACCGGGACGGCCTGCACCTCCGGGACGGCCGCCGCCACCGGGACGGGCACCTGCACCCGCACCCGCACCAGGGCCACCACGGCCACCCGCGGGCGCGCCGCGGCCACCCGGGCCACCACGGCCCGGGCCGGACGCGGCCGGGCGGGACGGCATGTTCATCGGGCTCGGCCGGGGGCCACCGGGACGGGGGCCGCCCGGACGGGGGCCGCCGTCACCGGGAGCGCCCGGGCCGCCTGGGCGGCCCTGGCCACGCCCGGGACCGGGCCGTGGGCCGCCGGACGGGGCGCCCGGCCGTCCGGCCGGGGCGCCCGGGCCGTGACCCTGCTGGCCCGCGGGCGCAGGACCGCTGCGTGGCGGCGTTGCGCCCATGCCAGTCGGCGTGGAGCTGAACGGATTGTTACCCGGCCGGGGGCCGGGACGCTGGGAACCTCGGCCAGGCGGCGCCGGGCGCGGGCTGCCGCCCGGGCGCGTTGCGCCGTGCTGGCCTCCCTGCTGACCGCCGGGCTGGCCACCGCGGCCGCCCTGCGGGCTCTGCGGGACCTGCGGGCTCTGCGGGACCTGCGGGCTCTGCGGGACCTGCGGCACCGGCCGGGGCGCCGGTCGTGGCGCACTGGGGGCACCGGTACCGCCCTGGGGTGCCGCGGTCTCGGCCCTGCCCTGGCTGGGGCGGGACGTACCGGGCACCTGCGGAACGGGCCGCGGCGCCGCCGGGCGTGCGGGCGCCGAGGCCGCCGCGGCACGCGGAGATTCGGTATGGTCGCCGGGCACGGCACCGCCGGCCGACGGCGTGCCGCCCGCAGGCGTCGCCGGGCCAGCCGGACTCGCCGCAGGCGTCGCTGGACTCGCAGGACCAGTGGCCGCGGGCGCGGCCGGCCCCGATGCGGCTACCGGCTCCGCTGAGCCGGCCGCGGTGGGCTGCGGCGCGCCCGGGCGGCCTGCGCCCCGGTTCCCCTGCTCGTTACCGGACGATGGCCCGCCAGGCCGGCCCGCACGTGGCGCGGCTGAGCCGCCGGCGCCGCGCCCAGCGTTCTGCTTGCCCCCTTCGGGGCCAAAAGCTTCTTTGAGCCTGCGCACGACCGGCGCCTCGATCGTCGAGGACGCCGAACGCACGAACTCGCCCATTTCCTGTAGCTTGACCATCACGGTCTTGCTCTCAACACCGAACTCTTTCGCGAGTTCGTAAACCCGGACCTTCGCCACTACGCTCCTCTACCCGGCCCGGACTACCGGGCCTTTTACCTCGGACTATCGCGCCAGTCCGGGGCAGAGCGTGCTCCGGGCTGACGTCAGCCTGTGGTGTTCATCGCCTTGTGCTCATCGAGCGCTCATCGCTGTCTCGACCTGCTTTCCCGACAGGTTGCCGTTCTTGCCTTTCACTTTGCCCGGTTCGCCGGGCTACGTCGAACCGGAGGACGTGACGCTCCCGGGGGAACGTCCAGAACCAGTGCGGCTCTAGCCACCCGCCCTTATGCTATGCCGAGCAAGGGCAAGCCTCCAGGGTGCCGCTTTACCGATTCTTGAGAATCTCGCGGGCGGGGCCCGAGACGTACTCGCGGGCTGGCTCCCGAGATACTCACTCACCTCCGCGACGCCGAGCGGTCCCCCCGCGCGCAAGGCACGCGTGAACGCCCGCCGGCGCTGCGCAAGCTCCAAACATTCCTGGCTGCGGTGCAGATATACACCACGGCCAGGCAAGCGCGCCCCGGGGTCGGGAACCAGGCGGTCCCCGGCGGCCACGAGGCGGAGCAAGCCGGACTTGGCTGCACGTTCCCGGCAGCCCACGCACATACGCACCGGAGGCGCGCTGCGCGCGGCCCGCCCGGATGAACCGGCCATTCCACCCCCCACTCTACCGCGCCGGGGCGTCCGCGGCGCCGTGCTCCCCGACCGCGCGGCCAGCCACCGGTTCGCCGGGCGCACCGGATTCGCCGGGCGCACCGGATTCGCCGGGCCCGCTGTCGCCACTAGGCCCCTTGGGGCCATCGGGCTGGGCATCGGATCTGATGTCGATACGCCAGCCGGTGAGGCGGGCGGCGAGCCGGGCATTCTGGCCTTCCTTCCCGATGGCCAGCGAGAGCTGGTAGTCGGGGACGACGATCTGCGCGACGCGGGCGTCGGGGTCGATCACGTGCACGGCTGTCACCCGGGCGGGTGAGAGGGCGTTAGCCACAAAACAAGCTGGATCGTCGGAATAATCCACGATGTCAATCTTCTCGCCGTGCAGCTCGGCCATGACGTTCCGCACGCGGCTGCCCATCGGGCCGATGCAGGCCCCCTTGGGGTTGATCCCGGGCTGGTTGGACCGGACCGCGATCTTGGTGCGGTGGCCGGCCTCACGCGCGATCGCGACGATCTCCACGGCGCCGCTGGCGATCTCCGGGACCTCGAGCGCGAAGAGCTTCTTGACCAGGTTGCGGTGGGTGCGCGAGAGCGTGACGGAGGGCCCGCGGTGTCCTTTGCGCACGTGCAGCACGTAGCACCGGATCCGCTCGCCGTGCAGGTAGCGCTCGCCGGGAACCTGTTCCGCGGGCGGGAGCACGGCCTCGATCTTGCCGAGGTCAACCAGGACCGAGCGCGGGTCCTTGCCCTGCTGGATGACCCCGGCGACGATGTCCCCTTCGCGGCCTGCGTACTCCCCGAAGGTCATCTCGTCCTCGACGTCACGGAGACGCTGCAAGATCACCTGGCGCGCAGTGGTGGCGGCGATCCGGCCGAATCCGTCCGGTGTGTCGTCGTACTCCCGGGCCACGGCCCCGTCCGGGGCCGCCTCGGTCGCCCACACGGTCACGTGCCCGGTCTTCCGGTCTACCTGAACACGCGCCGCCTGCGCGGCGCCCTCGGTGCGGTGGTAGGCGACGAGCAATGCGTCCTCGATGGCCTTCACCGAGGTGTCCATCGAGATGTCTTTCTCACTCTCCAGCATCCGGAGTGCGCTGAGGTCAATGTCCATCGGGTTCTGCTCCCGGTCCCCGTGATTCCGGCCCCCGGTCTTCCGGCGACGTCCCCGTCCCCGGCGCATCCCCCGGCCGGTCGAATTCGATCTGAACCACGCCGGCACCCAGGGCCGCGTACCCGAACCGGCGCTGTTCTCCGTTGATCTCCAGGGTGACCCCGCCCGCGTCGGCGGCCACCACCCGGCCCTGAGCGGCATCACCCGCTGCGGCCCCGGACTTGCCGTGACCAGACTTGCCCTGGCCCGCGCCGGGCTTTCCCGCGCCCGTGCCCGCGGTCGCCTTGCCGGTGTTGGCCTTGAGGTGGCCGGCTGCCGACTTCGCCTGGCCCGGGCCGGCCGTCAGGGGGACGCGGACCAGGCGGCCCACCGCCCGCTGCCAGTGGCGCGGCTCCGTGAGCGGGCGGTCCACCCCCGGAGAGGAGACCTCCAGGGTATAGGGCATGTCGCCCATGACGTCCGAGGCGTCAAGCTTGACCGAAACTTCCCGGCTGGCCAGCGCGGCGTTGTCCAGGCTCACCCCGCCGTCGCTGTCCACCACCATGCGGAGGAGCCGGCGCCGCCCGGCCGTTGTCACCTTGACCGATTCCAGGTCCATCCCGAGCGCGTGAACGACCGGCTCCGCGACCCTGATGATCTTGTCGGTGTCGGGAGCCACAGCCGGTGCCGCCTCGCGGCCGCCCGGCGCGGCGGGGCCGGAGGCACTGTCCGTGGCCGCGTCGCCGCGCTTAGCGGACGCCTTGCCCGGCTTCCGGGCCGGAGAACGTCCGGATGCGCGCCCGGGACGCGCCGGAACGTGACGGGACCCACCTCGCACCACGGCCTCCTTCACGTCCATGACCTGCACTGTTCCGTTGTGCGATCTAGCCTATCCGCAGCCGGCCGGATCGGCTGCCTTTCATTGTCGCGGCGGTTTGCGATCCGGTCACCGCACCATGGCATCCTTATGCCCGCAGGGTGAGGCACATGTAGGCGGCCGCGCGCGGCCAGGCAGCTGGCTGGACGGCCGGAGAGGGTACCGGACAGTGACGGAAAGGCGCACGGCTGCGCGGACGTTCTCGCGGCGCCGCATACTCGCCGTGTCCTCGATGATGCTGCCGGTCGCCGTCACCGCGTCCTGCGGCGCGCCGGATCCGCTCGCGCCGCCACCGGGGCCATCGCCCAGCGTGCGCACGCTGCGCGCCTCGATCACCGCCGAGCAGTCTCTGGTGGACGGGTACCACCGGGTCCTGGCCGCGTACCCGGCGCTGACCGTCATGCTGCACCCGTTCCTCAGCCAGCACGACCAGCACCTGGCCGAGCTGAAAAGCCGGCTGATCATCCCGCCGCACGTCAAGGCGACCCCACTGCCCGCACCGTCGGCGCCCGCGAGGCCGCCCGCGTCCGCCCGCGCCGCTGTCACCATGCTCGGCGATGCCGAGCGCTCCGCTGCTGGCGCGCAGCTGGGCCGGCTCGCCACGGCCACTCCCTCGCTGGCCCAGCTGCTGGCCAGCATCGCGGCGTCCGAGGCGACGCACGCCGTGGCGCTGTCCGCGCTGAATCCGGGGGGCGGCTGATGGCGGCGAGCGCACCAGGCCGCCAGGACGCGGCCTGCCCCGCGGACATCGCGGCACTGCAGTCGGTACTAGCGGCCGAGAACGCGGCTATCTACGGCTACGGCCTGGCCGGCGCGCAGCTCACCGGCGGCCTGCTCAGTGCCGCGCAGCGGGACTGGTCCGTGCACCGGGTGGCCCGGGCAACCCTGTCGGCCATGATCACGGAGCGCGGGGCGACGCCCGGGGCCGCGGCGGTCGCCTACCGGGCCCCCTTCCCCGTGAACAGCGCGGGCGCGGCCGTGTCGCTGGCGGTGGCGCTGGAGGACGGTGTGGCCCGGGCCTATCTGGGCCTGGTCGCCCTCGAGGATCAGGCGCTGCGGACCTTCGGCGCCCAGGGGACGCAGGCGGCGGCCATCCGCGCCGCATCCTGGCGGGGCAGCACGATCGCGTTCCCTGGCCTGCCGGCCAGCGTCCTGAAATCCGGCTAGCCGAACGGGCGGCGCTGGGACGATTACCGCGGTGCCGAGCCCAGCGGGCTCAGGCGGACGGATGGCTGGCCAGGACGCGAAAGATCGCGGTGGCCGCCGGGTTCAGGTCTTTGGTCGCGGAGATGCGCTCGGCCCACGACCACCAGAACCACCAGGTGCCGTCGCTGCCACAGCCGGCGTAGATGTGCTCTTCGAGCGCGCGGGCCTCGGGATTGACCACGTACAAGCTGGGAACCCGGCCGGGCGGCAGCACCATCCGGACCTGCATGCCACGCCGGGTCAGTTCCTCGCCCAGTTTCTCGAGGTGCTCAAGCTGTACCTCGCTCGCCTCGCGCATCCGCTGAGCTTCGGCCGTCATCATTTCGTCACTCCTGGTGAACCGGTTGCTGCTGGGCGTATCAGCGCATTCCAGGATGCCGCCGGCACGTAGCGGCTGCAACGCAGATCGGAAAATTCGCGGAACTTCCCGCCAGCCAGCGGATTTCCGCCCGCAGTGCGCGCTACCGCGGGTGGTGCGTTCCTCAGGGTGCGGGATGGGCGCGGCGGGGCGGGACACTGCTGAGGGGCGGGACGCTAGCTGAGCGGGGCGACGGCCGGAATGGCGGCCGCGGGCCAGGCCAGAAGGCCACGCGGGGTCAGGAAGGCGTCGAAGACGAGTTCCGCCGCCCCGGTCAGCACACCCAGGTCGCCTAGTCGTGAGGCAATCAGTGGCGGCGGCGCATCCCGCCGGAACCGCATCAGCGTGGACGCGTAACCGGCGTGGACGGCGTTGGGCGCGGCCTGGTAGATGTCGCGGCCCAGGCCGGAAAGACCGATCGCCTCGGGGTCATGCGCGTTGACGAGCGAGCCTATGCCGCGGCCCAGCGCCCCGGCCACCTCGGTCAGCGCGCGGGCAGACCCAGGGTGACGCGCGGCGTCCTTGATGACGCCGAGGGCGAGTTCCACCCGGTCCCCCTCCTCGGCGCGGCCGGCCCGGCGGAGCAGGCCGTGACTGCCCGCGTCCAGTTCCCAGCAACCGACGCAGCCGCACCGGCATGATTCGGTGCCGCCGGTGAGGGGCAGGTGGCCAAATTCTCCCGCGGCGCCATGGGCCCCGGTCAGCGGGACGCCACCGGACAGCAGCACGCCGCCAACTCCGGTGGCCAGGTGCAGGTGCAGTGCCACCGAGAGGTTACGGAGCCCGCCGCGCCGGGCTTCGGCCAGGCCGGCCAGCCGCGCGTCGTTGCCGGCCAGCACGGGCACGGCACCGACGGGTCCGGTGTCCAGAACCTCCGACACGTCCACCCCATCCCAGGCGGCCAGCCCGGGCTGCACCATGCGGCCCTGGCTCACCGGCGACGGCACGGCCACGCCGATCCCGATCAGGCGCGGGCCGAGATCCGTCCGGTGAACAGCGAGCCGCTGCGCGAGGCGGTTCAGCAGGTCCAAGCCGGAGGCGGACTGGCGCTCCTGCCGCTCAAGCATGGTCCCGCGCCCGGTGAGCTCGAAGGATGCGACAGAAAAGGAATCGTCGCGGAGATCTACCGCCAGGGCGACCGGGCCGTACGGGTGCGGGGACGGCACACCGGTCGGCCGGCCGCGGGAACGGTGCGCGGCCTCATCGCCCTTGACCTGGAGCTCTTCGATGAGGTTACGGTCGGCCAGGTCCCGCACGAGCACGGTGGCCGTACCCCGGGCCAGGCTGAGCTGGCGGGTGAGCTCGGCGCGGGTTCGTATCCCGCCACCGTCGTGCACCGCCCGGAGCAGGCGCGCCAAGTTGTGCGCGCGCAGGTCCGCACTGGTCGTCGCCCCTTCGATGTCGAGTCCCACCCTCTGATCGTGTCACGCCCGCGCACAACTTATCCGCCGCCTCACCGGCTCGTCCGCCGCCTGACCGGCTCGTCCGCCGCCTGACCGGCTCGTCCGCCGGCGACCGGCTCGGTCGTCCCTCGCATCCGTTCCGTCACCCTCGTCGCGGAAATACTTGAAGCTTCATATAAGTTGTCACGATCGCAGCCGCTGGAAGGTTGTACGGGCTGCAGCCGCAGGAAGGCGGCCACGACCCGGACACGATGTAGATACGTAGAAGGGATCCCGGGATGACCGCTACTCTCACCGGGCCGGATGCCGGGCTCGCGCTCAGCACCGAGGCTCAGGACCTGCTTTTCCGCGAGGCCCGGACGGCCAGCACCTTCACCGGCGAACCGGTGAGCGACGAGCAGATGCGCGCCGTCTATGATCTGGTGAAGTTCGCGCCGACGTCGATGAACCAGCAACCGCTGCGAATCGTCCTGGTGCGCTCGCCGGAAGCGCGCGAGCGCCTGGTCAAGCACATGTCAGATCGTAACCAGCCGAAGACCGCAGCCGCACCCCTGGTCGCGCTCCTTGCCGCCGACCTGGACTTTCACGAGCACCTCCCGAAGCTCGTCCCGCACCGGCCGGACGCGAAGGACGCCTTCGCCGACGAGGCCAAGCGCATCGCGTCGGCGCGGTTCAACGCCACACTCCAGCTGGGATACTTCATTCTCGGCATCCGCGCGGCGGGGCTGGCGGCGGGCCCGATGACGGGCTTCGACGCGGACGGCATCAACGCCGAGTTCTTCGGCGACGGGCGCTACACCGTGCTCGCCGTCGTCAACATCGGCAAGCCCGGCGAGGACGCCTGGCACGGCCGGGCCCCCCGGCTGGATTATGAGGATGCGGTCAGCTCGGTCTGATCAGCAGGCTGTTCCGCCTGCGACGGAGGGTAGGTTTCCCGTTATGGGGACGCCGGAGACAGAGACGGACGCCAGCGGCGTGGGCGGCGGCCCGGAGGCACCATGCTCCGGACCGCCCCGCTGGCTGTCGGCGGAGGAACAGGAAGCCTGGCGCGCGCACCTGGCCACGAGCAAGCTGCTGACCCGGCAACTGGACCGGGATCTGCACCCGTTTGGGCTGAGCATCAACGACTACGAGATCCTCGTCGTGCTGTCCGAGGCTCCTGAGCACCGGCTGCGGATGACCGACCTGGCCGACGCGACGGCCCAGTCCCGGAGCCGGCTGTCCCACCAGATCACCCGGATGGAAGCGAACGGGCTGGTGCGCCGCGACTCCTGCCCGGGTGACAAGCGGGGGCTGTTCGCGGTGCTGACCGGCGCGGGGATGGACACGATCGAGCGGGTCGCCCCGCACCACGTGGAAAGTGTCCGCCGCCACTTCATCAACCTGCTCGACGTCGATCAGCTCACCGCGCTGCGGGAAGGCTACGCCGGGGTGATCGGGCACCTGCGGAAGGTCCGCGAACGCGACTAGGCGGGCCGCGGCGATGCCATCGGCGGGACCGGAGGCACGAACGCGGCACGGTACGCGGGCACGAACGCGGGTAGGGCTGGGGGCAGGGACCGCGTCCCGGGGGCGCGCGGGCGGACGGGTTCGGACGGTGGGGAGACTCCCGGAGCCGCCCGTTCGGGAGATTAAAACAACACCGACATGAACGTCCCGACCTGCGCGAATCCCACCCGCCGGTACGCGGCGCGAGCGGGGGCGTTGAAGTCGTTGACGTACAGCGACACCACCGGGGCGAAGCTGCGCTGCGCTTCCCGCACGACCGAGGCCATGCCGGCGCGCGGCCAGGCCCGCGCCGCGGCGCTCCGGATCGACCCAGACGCCCTGCACCTGGCACGCGTGCGGGGTGACCGAGCCGATCTCCGCCTTGAAGATGACGCGGCCGTTCTCGATCCGGGCGAAGGCCCGCCCGGCCCGGATGAGCTCCGACACCCGGGCCCGGTAGGTGGCGCCGCCGTCGCCGGTCGTCGGCGAGACCCCCACCTCCTCGGTGAACATGGCGACGCACGCGGGCATCAGCACGTTCAGCTCATCCGGCCGTACCCGGCGGACCAGCGGGTCCGCCGCGCACGCGGGCGGCCCGGACATGGACAGCACCGGCTGCACGGCGCGGACGTCCCGCGGCGGTCCCCAGTGCGCCTGCAGCAGCCGCCACAGAGCGGAGACGTCGGACTCCGGGCCGACCAGCGACGAGCAGCGGCGCCCCTGGTTCCGGGCCCGCTCCGCGAACGCGGTAATGGCGTCCGGGGTCGCGGCGACCGGAACCAGGTTGGCGCCGGCGTAGCACAGCGAAGTCAGCCGGCTGCCGGAATAGTGACCCCAGATCTGCGCGCCCAGCCGGGCGGGATTAAGGCCCACGGCATGGACCCGGGCGCCGACGAAGACGTTCGTAACCGGCTCTTGGTCGCAGATACTGAGCACCTCGTCGCGGTCGCGATCATCGAGGATGCGCAGCGGCCCGGGCCGTGCCGGTTTCACGCGGAGCACCACTCCAGCGTAGCTGGGCCCGGCCGCGCCATGGTCAGCGATGCGCCGACTAGGTGATCACGGACTGGCGACAGCGCCGCACGGGGGGCTCAGGGTGGCCCCGGCTGACCGAGGTCAGCCTGCCGGGGTCGGGTCCGGGGCGGGCCCACAGGTGGCGTTGACGGATCCCGGATGTTCGGGCAGGGCTCCGGTCGCCAGATAGTTGTTGAGGTAGCTCTGCACGCAGTTGTCCGGTGGATTCTCCAGTGACTGACCGTGGTTGCCGCCGCCCTCGACCACCACCATCCGGGCGGTCGGTAGCGCCTGGTGGGCGGCCTGCGCCCCGGCATACGGCGTGGCGGCATCCAGGGTGCCCTGCAGCATGAGAATCCCCGGCAGCCCGCTGGCCCCGATCTTCAGCGGCTGGGCGGACCCCTTCACCGGCCAGAACGCGCACGCCGCGTTGTACCAGGTGTTGTCCCAGGCCTGGAACGGGGCGGTCTGGTAGACCTTTTCGGTGTCGCTGTTCCACCTGGCCCAGCTGCGCGGCCAGTTCACGTCCGAGCACTGTACGGCGTTGTAGACGGCGAACTCGTTCTCGTTCTGCACGCCGTTCTGCTCGTACTGGGAGAGCATCGCGCTCGTCGAGTTCTGCAGCAGGTACGACGACAGGGCCTGGGCCAGCCCGGGCCACAGCGTGTCGTCGTACCCGCCGAGCAGGAACGTGTCGTCAAACTCGTCTTCGCCGATCAGCGGGCCGTTCGGCCCGGAGATCGGGCTCGCCTGCAGGCGTTTCCTGGCCGTGTACCACTCCTGCTGGACCTGCGCGGCGGTGGAGCCCAGGTGATACCTGCTGCTGTACTGGGCCACCCAGGCGAAGAACGCCTCCATCCGGGCCTGGAAGGCGTAGTCCTGGTCGATGTTGTCGGTGTACCAGACGCCGCGCGGGTCGACGGTGCTGTCCAGCACCATGCGGCGCACCCGGTTTGGGAACAGCGTCGCGTACACCTGGCCGATGTAGGTCCCATAGGAGAAGGCGTAATAGTTGATCTTCTGCTGGCCCAGTGCGGCCCGGATGGAATCGACGTCCCGGGCTACGTCTTCGGTCGTCATGTAGGGCAGCAGCCAGCCGAACCGCTGCTCGCACCCGGCCGCGTACGCCTTGGCCCGGTTGATCAGAACCTGCTCGGCGGACGCGCTGGCGGGGATGTAGTCCGGCCGCACGCCGGAGAAGAACCCCGGGTCGCAGCTGCAGCGCGGGCACCGAGGCGCCCACGCCGCGCGGGTCGAAGCCGATGATGTTGTACTCGGCGGCCACGTTCGGGTTGATGCCCTCCGCCACGGCCGCCGCCAGGGACCGGCCGCTGGCCCCGGGGCCGCCCGGATTGACCAGCAGGTCACCCTGCTGCTGGCTGGCCGGGGCCGTCGCCGGGACTTCCGACAGCGCGAGCGTGATCTTCCGCCCGCCGGGATCGCTGTAGTTCACCGGGACCTGAAGGTTCGCGCACTTCATCGGGACCCCCTGCACCCCGCTGATGGTGCAGGAACCCCACTTCAGCGCGGCCGGCGCTGCGCCGCGCCCCGCTTCCGGAGCTCGCCGCGCCGCTGCCGGGGAGCCTGAGCCCGGCGAGCCGGAGGAACCTGACGTGCAGCCCGCCAGGGCGACGGCGCCAGCCACCGACAGGGCGGCGGTCAGCGTGACGGCGTGGCGGGCCCGCAGGGCCGGGCGTATCCGGTGAAACCGTTGACGGAGCAGCATGCCGCCATCTTGCCCGAACGCGCCCGATGCAGAGACCACCGCTGACGAGACGCGTCCCGGCCCCGGAGGCGCACCGGCCCCCTGGAGGGTGGGCCGCGAGGGAGGGCGCGCCCTCCGGAGGGACCGTCACGAAATACGCGGGACCTGGCCGAGCCGGTGGCGTTCCTCGAGCGCCTTGCGGTACTCGGCCACAACCATTTCGGTGAGCTCAGTGACGGAGGTGTCGGCGCTGCGCTTGTCGAAGGTGATCTCGCCGTGCTGGATGAGGTTCACCCGGTCGCAGACCTCCAGCACCTGGCCGTAGTTGTGCGCGATGATGATGATCGAGACGTTGCCCTGTTCCTTCAGCTCCCGGACCAGGTTGAGGATGATGGCGCCCTCCTTGACGCCCATCGCGGCCAGCGGCTCGTCCAGGAGCAGGATCTTCGGGTTGGAGTAGACCGAGCGGGCCACGGCGATCGCCTGGCGCTGGCCACCGGACAGCTTGGCCACCTCGACGTTGACCGACGGGATCTTGATCCCCATCTCGTCCAGGTGCTCCCGGGCCAGCTTGCGCATGGACCGGTTGTTGAGCAGCGGGCCGTTGATCTGCTCCCGGTTCAGGAACATGTTGTGGTAGACGCTGAGCTGGTTGACCAGAGCGAGGTCCTGGTAGACCGCGTTGATGCCCAGCGAGCGGGCGTGGTCGACGCTTTTGAAGACGATCTCCTGGCCTTCGAGCAGAATCCGCCCGGTGGTGGGCGGCTGGAAGCCGCAGAGGATCTTCAGCAGGGTCGACTTGCCGGCGCCGTTGTCGCCGAGCAGCCCGAGCACCTCGCCGCGGCCCAGCTGCATGCTCACGTCGGTCAGGGCGGTCACCGCTCCGTACCGCTTGGAGAGGTGCTCGACGCGCAGGATGTCATCGCCCGCCGCCGCGCTCGCGGCGGCACCCTCGGGGGTGGTGGTGGTCATTAGCTTCGTCCCGCTTCCCGCAGCTTGGCGAGCTGCACGTTCGCGATCATGGCGATGAGGATCGCGCCGCCGAAGATGATGTCCAGCGGGTTGGCGCTGATGCCGATGATGCTGAACCCGTCGGTCAGCGTACCCAGCACGATCGCGCCCAGGAAGGCGCCCAGGATCGTGCCCACCCCGCCGAGCATGGCCGTGCCACCGATGACCGCCGCGGTCACGGCGTAGAACATGGGCTGGTAGCCGCCCGCCGTCGGGTCGATCGTGTTCGTCTGGAACGCCACCTGCAGGCCCACGAACGCGCCGAGAAGTGCCGTGATCATGAAGTTGCCGTATTTGATCCGCTTGACCTTGATGCCGGCCTCCTGCGCGCCGAGCAGGTTCCCGCCGACCGCGACCGTGTGCAGGCCCCATCTCGTCCGGGTGAGCACGACGTGGAAGATGGCCACCAGGACCACGGCCCAGATGATCTCCGACCAGGCGTAGCTGCCGATCCAGTGCCCGATGCCCTGCACGGAGGCCGGGACGCTGGCCGGCTGCGCGTGCGAGGTCGTGTTGACCAGGCCCAGCAGGACGAACCCGGTGCCGAGCGTGGTAATGAAGGACGGCAGCCCGACCGTGACGGTGAGGAACGCGTTCACCCAGCCCACCACGAGCCCCATGAGCAGGCAGCAGAGGATGGCCAGGATGCCGGGGAAATGGTAGAAGTCGATCAGGTAATGCATTACGAAGGCCGAGAACGTGTAGACGAACCCGACGGAGAGATCGATCTCGCCGCAGATCAGCAGCAGCACTTCACCGATCGCGATGATGATGATGTACGCCGAGTCCTCCGACAGCCAGGTGATGAGGTTGGACTTGCCGAGAAAGTTGGACGACGCGAGCGAGAAGTAGATGATCAGCGCGATGGTGACGACCAGCACGGTCGCCTCCCGTTGGCGCAGGAACGCGCCGCCGCTCATTCTGACGAAGCCGAAGGCCCCTGGCCCTCGAGGAGCGTCGTCGCCCGGGGAGCCGCTCGGCCGATCAGTCCTCTTGTCTACGGCTTCGCTCACTTTGCTCTTCCGTTCTCTACGTCGGTCCTAGGCGGTCCCGGCCGTTGCGCATGTGAGGCTGCGGAGCCCGCGAAGCCGCTGGTCCCGGCGGGACCAGGGGGTCGCCGGGCTACGTAAAGCCAGTCTTACACCCATCATCGGCCCGGACGGTGACGTGGGCCAGACGCCGGCGGCAGGCGGCCCACCCGGTTCGCGGACGGGGGCGCGCCTGCCGTCGGCGCGGGGTCACGTGCTCGTGGTGGCCGGCGGCGAGCTGATGGGGCCGGACGGGCGCGGGATGTACTTCTGCGCCGTCGTGGAGCCCTGGTACCGGCTGGCCGTCGTGTACGGGCCGGCGTTGCTCTTGGTGATGATGGTCAGGCCGGTGTCGGTGTCCGGCGGTGCCAGCGTGCCCCCGGAAATGTTGAACAGGTACATGTAGAGCACCGGCAGGAAGCCCTGCAGGTACGGGTCCTGGTAGATGGTGAAGTCCATCAGGCCGCTCTGGATGTTGGACAGCGTGTTGCCCAGGGTGTCGAACCCGCCGGACGGGATCTTGAGGCCGGCGCTCTGCAGCGAGGGGCCGAGGAATTCGGTCGATCCCGCGTCCACCGCGAAGGCACCCTTGATGCTCTTGTGGCCGAGCAGGTACGCCTTCTCCGCCGGCCCTTCCACGGATGTCGTCGCACCCGTGGCGACCTCGCTGATGGTAAAGCCCTTGGGCTTCAGCACCGAGGCGGCGCCGTCGTACCGCGGCTGGATGTTGCCGGTGCCAGGCGTGGCGATGAAGATCGCGATGTCGCCGCCGCCCGGGATGAGCTTGGCGATCTCCGCGCCCATCTGCTGGCCCGAGATGTAGAGCGCCTGGCCGACGTAGGCGAGACGGTTGGTCCCGATCTTGGGCTGGCCGTTCACGAAGGTGCCGTCCGCGTTGTACGAAAGCACCGGAATACCCGCATTCAAGGCGCTCGCAACCGGCGAGGTGAACGCATTCGCGTCGATGACCGCCACGGCAATTCCGTCGGCCTTCGCGGAGATCGCCGTGCTCATGTAGTTCGTCATCTGCGAGACGTTCGAGGTCTCCGAGCCACCCCACTTTGGCGTGGGAAGGCCAAGGAGCGCCGCGGCGTCCGCCAGCCCATACTGGGTCGGCGTAAAGAACGGGTTTGTCGTGACGTGGTTAACGAACCAGAACTGCCACTTCGGCGTGCTGGGGAAGTTTCCCACCGTGCTCTTCGTGGCGCTCGCGCTGCTGCTGGACGACGAGCTGCAGGCCGAAATCAGCGCCGAGGCCGCCGCCGTCGCGCTGAACAGTCCCGCGCCCTTGAGCAGCTTGCGGCGCGCGGGCCCGTCCTGCATGTTCAGGGTCTCTATCGCCTCGTCGACAACTGGGTCGACTTTTTCCTTCATGTGGACCTCCATGGAATTGTCTCGGGACACTCACTGTCCCGAGGCGGACCCGCTGGGTGACAGCGTTTTCCGGCGAATTTCCGAACGAAGTCGTGGCGCGGGCGGAAAACGCTTCCGCTCTCCGGCCTCGCGTATTTGTGCGGGACGGCATATCGCTGATTCGTGGCCGGTATCGGGATAGGCCTCAAGTCCGACGGAACGCCGTAGACGCTAAAGCCGCTCATGATCGCATGTCAAGACACCACGCAAGCCCCGGACGGGACAGATTCGGCCATGTCCCGGGTCTGATCCGGGACGTGGCCGTCGGCCGGAAAGAGCTGCGTACGGACGTGAATGAGAGCAGGGGCGGAGCGGATGGGTTCCGGCCGTCGCGGATGGCCGGGAGTGGGTGTGAGAGCGGGGCGGGGCGGACGGGGACCGGCCGTCGCGGACGCGCGGTTAGCCGGACGGCACTGGTTCGCGACCGGGCGGCATGCCTCCCGGTACTCACGCCGGAACGCTCCACGGGGTAGCCAACCGCCGCTGACCTCGGGAAATGGTCCAGGGCCGCCGTTCGCGGACCCGCCGACCGGGCACAGCGAAGTCACGGTGCGCATGAGCCCCAGAAAGCTCAACGTAACCACGACGCAACCTCTGTCTCACTTGTAACAGAGTTAAACATTATCAGGATGTTAGCGCTAACAAATAACTGTTTGGCAACGAACGCAAAACACAATCGCCACGCTGAGCAGCGATACTGATGGCCCCCCGAAACAGCCGCTGACCGGCCTGAGGATGTTTTGAGCGTGCACTCTGTTAGTTCAGAGGTTGTTCAGAGACAATGTCACTAGATTCGAACTGTTGTCAGAAGATAACTACTTAACTTCGCACAGTAACCGTATCGCCCGGAGCGGGGTTACGGCGGCGAATAGCACAAGAATAATCGCCGTCGCACGTCATTATCCTCAGAAGAGGACAATTTTGGCTTCTGGAGGGTCCACAATGAGTGTGGCGACGGCGAGTCGTGTTTGCTCACAGCAGCGCAAGTGGTCACTCTGTGCATCCGACAGCCGCAACCGGAACCGAACAGCGAATATGAACGTCTCAGAGAAGACGGATGGCGGACTTGGGCGCAGCCGGGGCATGGGCCCGGCGGCGTCTCCGCATGAAAGAGGAGGCTACGGATGCTTGCCCGGCATCGGCAGTCGCTGATCCTTCAAGCTGTCCGCAGCGACGGCAGCGCAAGGGTCAGTGATCTTACCCAGCAACTCGGGGTCTCGGACATGACCGTCCGCCGGGACCTCGAGGCCCTCGCGAGGGACGGCCTGATCGAGAAAGTTCACGGCGGAGCGGTCCTGCCCGGAACACCTACCAGCAGTCACGAGCCCGGCTTTGAGGCCAAACTCGTGCTCGAGCAGCCGGAGAAGGCAGCGATCGGGAGGGCAGCGGCCAGTCTGGTCAAGCCCGGCACCGCAATCGCCCTGTCCGCCGGCACTACGACGTTCGCGCTGGCCCAGTGCCTCCTCGACGTCCCCGGACTGACAATCGTGACCAACTCGCTGCGCGTGATGAACCTGTTCAGCAGCGCGCGGCCGACGAACGGGTCACACACGTCAGTCATCCTGACCGGAGGCATCCGCACTCCTTCGGACGCCCTCGTCGGTCCTGTCGCCGACCTGACCGTTCGGTCGCTCCACTTCGACACACTGTTCCTCGGCTGCCACGGGATCGACCCGGACGCCGGGCTCACCACTCCCAACCTGGCCGAGTCGGAAACGAACCGCACGTTCATCAAGCTGGCCCGGCGCGTGGTCGTCGTGGCTGACCACACCAAGTGGGGCCTGGTCAGCCTGAGCTCGTTCGCGAGTCTCGACGAGGTCGACGTCCTGGTTACCGATGACGAGCTTCCGTCCGGAATCCGCGATGCGGCGTCCGAGAAGGTTGGCGAGATCATCGTGGCCGAAGGCATGCCCGCAGCGCGGATGGCCCGCGGCTGAGCGGCTGGTGGCAAGCTGGCTAACGCTTTAGGGCCGACTGGCTAAGCGGCTAGCTGGCAAGGCAGTAAAAGCCGGTCACCACCGGCGGTAGGCAGGGGCCCTAGGCAGGCGCGGTAACGGACGGCGCCAGGCCTGGGTCGATGGGGGGCGGGGTCACGCATGGGTGGCCCCGCTACTTCGTCACGCCGCTCTCCCCCGCGTGCGCCCCCTCTCCCGCGTGCGCCCCCTCTCTCCGCGTGCGCCCCTCTCTCCGCGTGCGCCCCCTCTCTCCGCGTGTGCCGGTATCCGTGGCGAGAAAACCGCAGACCGCGCGGAAAAGTCGCCACGAATACGACCGATCCGTGCTCCACAGTCGCATGCGGCCCTGGCGGGGCAAGGCTGACCATGAGACGAGGCGGAACCGGGTGACACGGGGCCCCGCGGGTGGCCCGCGCGGGGGTGGGTCAGGAGACGGTGACGGAGGGGGAGCCGGGTTCGCCGGTGGGGAGATCCTCTTCCTCGGCGAGGCGCATGGCCTCCTCGATGAGGGTCTCCACGATCTTGGACTCGGGCACCGTGGCGATGACCTTGCCGCGGACGAAGATCTGGCCCTTGCCGTTGCCGGACGCCACGCCGAGATCGGCCTCGCGGGCCTCACCGGGGCCGTTGACGACGCAGCCCATGACGGCCACCCGCAGCGGAACCTCCATGCCCTCGAGGCCCGCCGTCACCTCGTCGGCCAGCTTGTAGACGTCGACCTGGGCGCGCCCGCAGGACGGGCAGGACACGATCTCCAGGCCGCGCTGGCGCAGGCCGAGGGACTCCAGGATGCCGATCCCGACCTTGACCTCTTCCACCGGCGGGGCCGACAGCGAGACGCGGATGGTGTCACCGATGCCCTCGGCCAGCAGCGCGCCGAATGCGACCGCCGACTTGATCGTCCCCTGGAAGGCAGGGCCGGCCTCGGTCACGCCGAGGTGCAGCGGGTAGTCGCAGCGCTGGGCCAGCAGGCGGTAGGCGTTGATCATGACGACCGGGTCGTGGTGCTTGACCGAGATCTTGATGTCGCGGAAGCCGTGCTCCTCGAACAGGGAGCACTCCCACAGCGCGGACTCCACCAGGGCCTCGGGCGTCGCCTTGCCGTACTTGGCCATCAGGCGCTTGTCGAGCGATCCGGCGTTGACCCCGATCCGGATCGGGATTCCGGCGTCCTTGGCGGCCCGCGCGATCTCGCCGACCTTGTCGTCGAAGGCCTTGATGTTGCCCGGGTTGACGCGCACCGCGGCGCAGCCGGCGTTGATGGCGGCGAATACGTACTTCGGCTGGAAGTGGATGTCCGCGATCACCGGGATCTGGGACTTCCGGGCGATCGCGGGAAGGGCATCCGCGTCGTCCTGCGAGGGAACGGCCACCCGGACGATCTGGCAGCCGGAAGCCGTCAGCTCGGCGATCTGCTGCAGCGTGGCGTTCACGTCCGCGGTCAGCGTCGTCGCCATCGACTGAACCGAGACCGGCGCCGCACCGCCCACCGGCACGGACCCCACCATGACCTGCCGTGAGACCCTGCGCTCGGCAAGCGGCCTCGGCGGCGTCTCCGGCAGACCGAGGTCAATGCTCATCTTCCCCATCCGATCGATTAGTCGGTATCCCTGCGGTAATGTCCCTGGGCCAGGCCCGCCGGCCGGACTGGCGCTCCCCCCGGAGCCCGGCACCCGGCGTCTGCCTGCCCACCTACCAGTCTCTCAGGACCAGCTTGCCATCACGTACGGCACACCGGTCTTGCCTGACGCTCGCGTCACGGAGCCTTCCGCCGTTGTTCGCGCGACAGACACCGCCCCCGGCCACCCTAGGTGAGGTGGATGGGGTTCACGACGTCGGCGAGGATCAGGATCAGCCCGAAGAACACGAGGATGCCGAACACGCCCACGCTGACCGGGACGAGCTTCGTCATGTCGACCAGACCCGGGTCGGGCCGGCCGCGGAGGCGCGCGAACCAGGCGCGCACCCGCTCGAAGATCACGACTGCGATGTGCCCGCCGTCCAGCGGCAGCAGCGGCACCAGGTTGAACGCGCCGACGAAGATGTTCAGCGAGGCCATGATCAGCAGTACGTAGTCGACCTTGACCTGCCAGCCGACGTTCGCCGACACGACGGAGCCCGTGATCTCCCCCGCGCCGACCACGCTGGTGACCTGGCCTGCCGACGTGCTCGCGCGGTTCTTGGCGAACAGGTGCGGGATGGCCGACGGCAGCTGGCCGATCTCCTTGGCCGAGCCGGTCAGCACCTGGCCGAACGTCGATCCCGCGTAGGTCACCGAGCGGATCGGGTTGTAGCGCTGGAAGACGTTAGTGTCCTCGACCCCGAGGTAGGAACCGGACCTCCCGCTGACTGCGGCCAGCGTGACGTGCAACGTCTGCCGATATCCGTTCCGTATCACGACAACCGGTACCGTCCGGTGCGCCGGCGTGTCGCGGATGTCGTTGCCGAGCGCGGTCCACGTGCTCACCGGCTTGCCGTCGAACGAGACGACCTTGTCGCCCGCCTGCAGGCCGGCCGCCTTCGCGGGAGAAGGGGCGTCCGCCGCGGTGCACGTCCCGGCGCCGAAGGCCTTGGCGCTCGCGGGCACGCACGGGCTGACCGGGCCGAGCTGCGTGGTGTTGTTGTCGTCCAGCCCGATCACGCCGGCCAGCAGGAACAGCAGCACGAACGCCAGGACGAAGTGCATGAACGACCCGGCGAACAGCACGATCAGGCGCTGCCAGGCCGGGTGCCGGCGGAACGAGCGCGGCTCGTCGGCCGGATCGACCTCGTCCATGGAGGTCATACCCGTGATCTTGACGAATCCGCCGAACGGCAGAACCTTGATCCCGTACTCGGTCTCGCCCCGGTGGGTGGACCACAGCGTGGTGCCGAAGCCGACGAAGTACTGGGTGACCTTCATGCCGAACTTCTTGGCCGTGACGAAGTGCCCGGTCTCGTGCAGCATCACGGAAAAGAGCAGGGCGACAATGAAGATGACCCAGCCGAGCAGGCTCACGGTAGCTCCTGCCTCATCGAGCGGTCTCTCCCTCGCTGTTTAGCTCCCGTGCCCGCTGCCGCGCCCACTGGTCGACCGCGAGCACGTCCTCCAGGCTGGCAGCGCCACCCCGGGACGTGTCATGCTCCGAGATTACCTGGGCCACCGTGTCGACGATCCCGGTAAAAGGGATCTTCCCGGCCATGAAGGCATCCAGGCATTCCTCGTTCGCCGCGTTGTAGACGGCCGGCCCGGTGCCGCCCGCAGCGGCCGCCTCGCGGGCCAGCCGGACGGCGGGAAACGCCTCCTCATCGAGCGGCTCGAACGTCCAGGTGGCCGCCTTCGACCAGTCCAGCGCGGGGGCCACGCCGGGTACCCGGTCGGGCCAGGCCAGGGCCAGCGCAATGGGCAGCCGCATGTCGGGCGGGCTGGCCATCGCGATCGTCGCCCCGTCGGTGTACTCGACCATGGAGTGCACGATCGACTGGGGATGGACGACGACGGCGATGCGGTCCAGGTCCACGCCGAACAGCAGGTGCGCCTCGATTAGTTCAAGGCCCTTGTTGACCAGGGTGGCGCTGTTCAGCGTGTTGGACGGCCCCATGTTCCAGGTGGGATGGGCCAGCGCCTGCTCGGGCGTGACCGTGGCCAGCCGGTCCCGGCTCCAGCCGCGGAACGGGCCGCCGCTCGCGGTGAGCACGAGCCGGCGCACTTCGTCCCGGGTGCCGCCGCGCAGGCACTGCGCGATCGTGGAGTGCTCGGAATCGACCGGGACGATCTGCCCGGGCGCCGCCCGCCGGGTGACCAGCGATCCGCCGGTGATGAGCGATTCCTTGTTGGCCAGCGCGAGGGTGCGCCCGGCATCCAGGGCGGCGAGCGTCGCGGCCAGGCCGACCGCGCCGGTCACGCCGTTCAGCACCACGTCGCACGGCCATGCCGCGGCGGCGGGGACCGCATCGGGGCCCGCGAGAACCTCGGGGACGGGAGCCCCGGCCCGGGCTGCCCCGGCCGCCAGCGCGGCGCGTACGTCGGCCTGGGCGCTCAGCTCGGCCACCGCGACCGACGCCGCGGCGAATCCGATGGCCTGCTGGGCGAGCAGGGCCGGATTACCGCCCCCGGCCGCCAGCCCCACCACCCGGAACCGGTCCGGGTTGCGCCGGATCACGTCGAGCGCCTGGGTACCGATCGACCCGGTTCGAGCCGAGAATAACGACGTCGCGCGGCCGGGCGCCGTGGGCGGCCGCGCCGCCTCCGGAAGCTTCCACGGACCCATTCTGGCCTTTCCGTGCCCCGACGGCGAACCCGCCGCACGGGGCCCGCTCTTCCCGAACGGACGTGGGTGTTCGGTTACCCCTGGTGACGCGGCCGCCAGCAGCCCGGGCGCGGCTGGCCCGGCGTCCCCCGGCGCGGCTGGCCCGGCGCCGGTCAGGTGCTGGGGGAGGGCTCGCCGGTGATGCGCTGCCAGGCGGTCTGCCACTGCGCGTAATCGGCGCAGCCGGTCTTCCCGTCGCCGCAGTCGCTGTCCGGCAGGTGATCGAACACGAGGTTCCGCGCGGTGGCCAGGCCCGCCTCGCGGAACTCGCTGCAGTTAGCCGCGGCGGGTCCGGTGCAGGCCGCCGGGTTCGCGGGCGCGGTGTTCGTCCACGCCGAAACGCGCTCCTGCACGGAGGCGGACGCCGACCAGGACAGCCAGCGGTACATGCAGGCGGTTTCCGGCGCCTGGGAGGTCATCATCCAGGACAGCACGCTGCCGACCGCCGTACCCGGCCCGGCGGCCGTGGCCGGGCACACCCGCGGTCGGCAGGCCCGCGCGGGCCATCTCCACGATCTGGTGGGTGAGCACCGCGCCGAGCACATCCTGGCCGTCGCCGAGCTGGCCCATCACCTGACTGTCCTGGGTCCAGAAGGTGCCGACATTGTGCCGGACCGCCGTGACGGCCTGCACCGCGGCGGTGAGCTGGGGCTCGGTGAGCTCAAAAGGGTCCGTAATGCCCAGCGAGGGCTGGGCCGACTTCAGGTAGAGCGCGGCCAGCGCGAGCGTCACCGGGGCGTCGGGGACGCTGATCTTTCCCCCGTACCGGGCGGCGGAGGCCGGCGCGAACAGCGCGCTCCAGCTCTGCGGCGCGGGTTTCACCTTGTCCGCGTCGTATCCGGTGACGTACGAATCCCAGCTGTAGGGCATCCCGTAGACCCGGGTGCCGGACACCTCGCTGGGCGCGTTGCGCAACGTGGGGCTGAGCTGCGTGTAGCCGGTGATGCGCTGGACGTCCAGCGGCCGGACAGCCCCGGCCTTGATCAGCTGCCCGGCCGCCTCGGGCGAGGCGAGTATCCCGTCGTAGAAGGACCGGCCGACGCCGCGGGTGATGTCGGCCAGAGCCTGCGCGTCGGTGCCAGCGTTCCTGAGCTCGATCTGGCAGCCGGTCTGATGCTCGAACGCCGTCACCCAGTCGGCTTTGGGGTCGACGTTCCCGCTCTGAACGGGCCCGGCCGGGACGACCAGCCGGACCAAGCCCCGCCTCGGGATGGCGGCGGAGAAGGGGGAACTGGTCGCCGCGGCGGCCGCCGATGCCGTGCCCGCCGCGTGGGATGGACCAGCCCTTGTCCCTGAGCACCCGGCCAGCAGGACCAGGGCCGCGGTGAGCGCGGGAAGAACGAGGAGCAGCCGCCGGCGGCCTGGCGCGCGCCGCCGCCGTTCCGGGCCCGCGACGCAAGCCCGGTTCCCGCGCCCGGCCGCCCGCCGCGATCGCGCGTCCAGCGCTAGTCCCCTCACGGAATGATGAGCTTATCCGCCCTGGGGGCGCCCCTGTTCCCGGACCCGTCCATCCTCGGCCGATCCCGGACGATCCCGGCGGCCGGGCGGCGCCAGGATCTAGCCGGGGCGGGCGCCAGGATCTAGCCGGGGCCGGAGCAGGATCTAGCCGAGGCCGGAGATGAGGCGGGCCAGGTTGAAGTCGGCCGCGGTGAGGCCGCCCGCCGAGTGCGTCGACAGGGTCAGCGTGACCTTGTTCCACTGGATCAGGATGTCGGGGTGATGGTTGGCCCGCTCGGCGAGGAAGGCCACGCCGCCGACGAAAATTATCGCGTCCTTGAAGTCCTTCCGCTGGACCGTCCGGCGGATCTGACCGCCCTCCAGGGTCCAGCCGGGCGCCTCAGATAGTTCGGCCGTGATCTGGTCATCTGTGAGAAGCTCCATGCAACCGGCATACCATTCGGTCGTGCCTGGATCATCACCGAACCCCCCCGAGGGACCGCGCCCAGCGCGCCCGACGCCCCTAAGTGCCGTACACCGGCAGCTCGGAGCTACGCTGACCGGTTTCGCCGGCTGGCTGATGCCGCTGCGGTACGGCAGCGAGACGGCCGAGCACCTGGCCGTCCGCCGGGCGGCCGGGTTGTTCGACCTTTCCCATATGGGCGAGATCACCGTGAGCGGCCCGGACGCGGCCGCCGCGCTCGATCACGCTCTCACCGGGCAGCTGTCCGCGGTGGCACCGGGACGCGCCCGCTACACGATGATGTGCGCGGAAGATGGCGGGGTACTCGACGACCTCGTGGTCTACCGGCTCGCCGGCGAGGAGTTCCTGGTTGTCGCGAACGCCGCGAACACCGCCATCGTCGATGGCGAGCTGCGCCGCAGGTCGGCCGGGTTCGACGCCCAGGTCACCGACCAGACCGCCGACTACGCGCTGATCGCCATCCAGGGCCCGGAGGCCGCGGGCATCCTCGCCTCGCTCACCGACACGCCCCCCGGCGACCTGAAGTATTACGCGGGCCAGCGGGCCTCCGTTGCGGGACGCCCGGTCTGGCTGGCCCGCACCGGCTACACCGGCGAAGACGGCTTCGAGATCTTCTGCCGGCCGGAAGATGCCGAGCTGATCTGGAACACACTGGCCGGCACCGGGGCACCGGCCGGCCTGGTACCGGCGGCCTGGCCGCACGCGATACGCTCCGCCTCGAGGCCGGCATGCCGCTGTACGGCAATGAGCTCGGCCCAGACGTGACGCCGTATGACGCTGGACTGGGACGAGTGGTCAAATTGGAGAAGCCGGACGGCTTTGTCGGAGCCGGGGCACTCGCCGAGCGGGCCAAAGCCAAACCGCGCAAGGTCCTCGCCGGGCTCACCCTCGCCACCCGGCGGGTCCCCCGGCACGGGTACGCGGTCCTGGCCGATGGCCACCCCTGCGGAACCGTAACGAGCGGCGCGCCTTCACCGACCCTGGGCACGCCGATCGCGATGGCTTACCTGGAACCGTACGTCACCCAAGACCCGAAGCCCCGGCTCGCCGTGGACATCAGGGGCCGGGCGGACTCAGCTAACCTTACTGACCTGCCTTTTTATAGGAGATCTCGAGCATGAGCGTTCCTGCCGGGCTGCGTTACACCGCAGAGCATGAATGGGTATCCGTTGACGGCCCGACCGCGACGGTCGGCATCACCGACTTCGCCGCGCGGGCGCTGGGCGACGTGGTCTACGTATCGCTGCCCGAAGAGGGTGCGAGCGTCACCGCCGAGGAGCCGTGCGGGGAGGTCGAGTCGACCAAGTCCGTCAGCGACCTGTACTCGCCCGTCGACGGCGAGGTCACCGACGTCAACGACGATCTGGAAGACGACCCCGGTCTCGTCAACGCCGACCCGTACGGGGCGGGCTGGATGTTCAAGGTCCGGCTGGCCGCCGGTTCCGGCGATGACGGACTCCCGCCGGGCCTGCTGACACCCGCCGACTACGAAGAGCTCACCAAGGACAGCGACTGACGGCCGGCCGGCGTGACGATGGGCCGGCTCCGCCCGGCGGCGGACCCGGCCCGTGGCCAAGCCAAGTCAGGTCAGGCCACCTCAGCGGCGGCGGCGCCAGACCAGGAACGTGACCACGCCCACCGCGCTCACCACGACCACCGCCCCGGCCCCGGCCAGCCTGGGATCCACTGACTGCACACGTGACTGCACGCGCTGCCTGAGCCTGCCCGCGGTACGCCGTGCGACATTGGCCGGGCTTACTATGTCGGCGATGGAGTCAATCGTGCGGGCCAGGTCTTCCCGGGCCTCCTCGATTTCCCTGACGGTCGCCTTCTGCCCGACCGCCTTGGGCACCTGGTCCTGACCGGCCATCACGAGCTCCCTTTCCGCCTTGCCTGCGTACTTGCCTGGGTACGAAATCGGCCTGCGTAACAAATCACTGTCATAAGTCGCTTGGCTCACCCTGGTCTCGTCAGTCTCTCAGGCAAACGGTCAGTTTTCGTCAGCCCGCGGCCCGTTCAGCGCGTCCGGCTGGCCGGTGCGCCCCGCTGATCGCCGTGACCACGGTTTCCGAAGATAGCGTTGATCCGCGGCGCCGGCGCGCCGAGGATCAGGACGCGCGGACGGTCAGGGCGCCCACCGGCGGGCGGCGGATGACCCGAATCCGTTACGAGGCGGCGGTCAGGTGAAAGACCAGGCGGTCCAGGAGGAGGCGCTAATGGCGATGACCGGGCCGTCGGGCGGGCTGGCCCGGTACTGCGGGTAGCGCGCGGCCAGCAAGGCCAGCGGTTTGCTGGTCTCGTCCGGGTGGGTGAGGATCGCGGCGTGGCCATCGGCGCGAGCCCACCAGAGCGTGGTCCAGTCATCGGAGTAGTGGTCGGCGAGCAGGCTGACCTGGGGGTTCTCGGCGATGTTGCGGAGCCGCCGGAGGTTGGTGGTCGTCTTCGGCTTGTGATCGACCGCCGTATAGATGACGTCGCCGTCGACGGCGAAGGTGACCGCAACGACGTGGGGCTGCCCATCAGCCGCGGCGGTAGCCAGGTGGGCCACCCGCGAGCTGGCCAGGCAGCGCCGCGCATCCGGTGCGGAAAGCCTCATGGTCCTCATCGTTCCACGGCGCCACGTCAGGGCGGCGCGGGCGTTCCGCCCGCGCGCAGGCAAACCGTTAGGGTGGCGTGAGGGGTGCCGGGAAGTCTGGTCGGCGTGATTCCGCCCTGGACGGAGGACGCCGGTGACCGATATTGAACCGTTCGGGCTGGTCATTCTGGTCATCGGCCTGGTCGGCACGGCAGCGGTCCTGTCCAACCGGCTGAGCGAACGGCTGCGGGTGCCCGCCCCGGCCTTCTTCCTCGTCTTCGCCGCCGCGGCGTCCGACCTGTTCCCGAAGCTGGCGCGGGTTTCCGGGAGCACCGTCCAGCACGTGGTCACGATCGCTCTCGCCTTCATCCTGTTCGACGGGGGCATGCACGTCGGGTGGCGGCGATTCCGGGGCGCGGCGCTGGCCATCGGGTGGCTCGGGATCGCGGGCACGCTCGTGACGGCCGGGATCACGGCCGCGGCGGCGCACTTCCTGTTCGGGATCGGCTGGCGGCTCGCGCTGCTACTGGGAACGGCGCTGGCACCGACCGACCCGGCGGTGGTGTTCTCGGTGCTGGGGCGGCGCGAGGTCGGCGGGCGCACCGGTGTCATGCTGGAGGGCGAATCGGGAGCCAACGATCCCGTGGGCATCGCGCTGCTGGTGGCCCTGCTCGCGGCGACCGGCTCCCCGGCCGCGGCGGCCGGGCACATCGCGCTCACGTTCGTCCTGCAGATGACGATCGGCGCCGGGATCGGCATCGCCGGGGGCCGCCTGCTGCTGGAGTTCATGCGCCGGGTTCCGCTCCCGAACGAGGGCCTGTACTCGCTCCGCGTGCTGGCCGCCGTGCTGGCGATCTTCGGGCTGGCGACGGTGGCCCGCGGGTCCGGGTTCCTGGCCGTGTTCGCGGCCGGCATCCTGATCGGCGACGAGCGCGCCCCGTACAAACGGGAGATCGAGCGGTTCCACTCGTCCCTGGCCAGCCTGGCCGAGATCGTCGCGTTCATCATGCTCGGCCTGACCGTGCGGCTGCGCGATCTGCCCGCCGGCCACGCCTGGATCATCGGGCTGGCGCTCGGCGCGCTGCTCGCCTTCGTAATCCGGCCGGTCTTCGTCGGGCTGCTCACGCTGCCGATCCGGCTGAGACGCGGGGAACGGCTGTTCCTGCTGTGGACCGGGCTGAAGGGGGCCGTCCCCATCCTGCTCGGTACGTTCATCGTCGGCTCGGGTATCGCCGGGGCCAGCCGCGCCTACGAGATCATCTTCGTCGTCGTGGCCTTCTCCGTGGTGGTCCAGGGCGGCTTCGTGCCCGCGCTCGCGCACCGGCTGGACGTCCCGCTGCGCACCATCGACCCCGAACCGTGGAGCCTGGGCGTGCGCTTCCGGGAGGAACCGGAGGGCCTGCACCGCTTCCGGGTCTCCCGGGCAGCACCGGCCGCCGGCCGGGCGATCGAGGACCTGCCCTGCGGTGAGGACGCCTGGGTGATCTTCATCATCCGGCACGGCCGGCTCGTCCCGGCGCGCTCTGACACGCGGATGGAGCCGGGCGATGAGGTACTGGTGCTCGCTGATCCCGATGAGGTCCCGGCGCTGAAGAAGCTGTTCACCGCGCGCCGCTCCGGCCATCATCATGCCGAACGGCGCCCGGCGGGGGGCACCCGCGAGCTTGCGCCCCGGACGGATAGTGATCACACTGGAACCTGATAGACTCCCCCGCCACACTGGAAGGGTGACCGAACGGGTCCGGACGGCTGTCCGGGTGGAGGGGATCGTCCAGGGCGTCGGTTTCCGCCCGTTCGTGTACGCACTGGCGTCCGGGCTTAGCCTGGGCGGCCTCGTCGGCAACGACGCCGACGGGGTTTTCGCAGAGGTCGAGGGGCCACCCGCGGCGATCGGCGAGTTCCTGCGCCGACTGGAGACGGACGCGCCGCCGCTGGCCCGGGTGGACCGGGTGCGGACATGGGCCGTGGAACCGGATGGCTCGGCCGGGTTCTCGATCGTCGCGAGCCAGCCGAACGGGCCCGGTGCGCCGCGCCAGGCGCTGGTGTCGGCGGACACGGCGACGTGCGCGGACTGCCTGCGCGAGCTGGCCGACCCGGCGGACCGGCGGTTCGGCTATCCGTTCATCAACTGCACGAACTGCGGGCCACGGTTCACGATCATCCGGGACGTGCCGTACGACCGGGCCCGTACCACGATGGCCCGGTTCACGATGTGCCCGGCGTGCGCGGTGGAGTACGGGAACCCGGGGAACCGGCGTTTCCACGCCGAGCCGACATGCTGCCCCGCGTGCGGCCCGGCGCTGGCGCTGGCTGGCCGGCCGGGGACCGCGCTGTCGTACGGTACGGCGGCCGGCGGCGCCCCATCCGGCGGTGCCCCGGACGGTCCTGGCCCGGCGGGCGCCCGCGCGGCCGCAGACGCGCTCGCCGCGGCGGCGGCGATGCTGCGGGAAGGGCACGTCCTGGCGATCAAGGGACTGGGCGGTTACCACCTGGCGGTCGACGCGACCTCGGAGAAGGCCGCGGCGGCGTTGCGGGAACGCAAGCACCGCGAGGACAAGCCGTTCGCGGTGATGGTGCCGGATCTGGCCGCGGCGCGGGAATTGTGCGAGGTGGACGACGCCGCGGTGCGCGTACTGAGCAGCGCGCGACGGCCGATCGTGCTGCTGCCGCGCCGGCCCGGGACCATCGTGGCGGAGGCGGTGGCGCCGGGGAACCGGCAGCTGGGGGTCATGCTGCCGTATACGCCGCTGCACCATCTGCTGCTCGGCGCGATGGCCGGACCTGTCGTGCTGACCAGCGGGAACGTGTCCGACGAGCCGATCGCATACCAGGACGACAACGCATTCGCGCGGCTGGGCGGGATCGCGGACGCCTTCCTCACCCACAACCGGGCCATCCACATCCGGACGGATGACTCGGTGGCCAGAACGTTCCGGGGCCGGGAGATGGTGCTGCGGCGGTCGCGCGGTTACGTACCGGAGCCGGTGACCGTCGCGGCGGCGTTCCGGCGCCCGGTGCTGGCCTGCGGGGCCGAGCTGAAGAACACGTTCTGCCTGGCCAAAGGGAACCGTGCCTTCGTCTCCCACCACATCGGGGACCTGGAGAACGCCGAGACCCTGCGCTCCTTCACCGAGGGCATCGAGCACTTCCGCCGGCTGTTCGGCATCGACCCGCAGGTGGTGGCGTACGACCTGCACCCGGACTACCTGTCGACCAAGTACGCGCTGGATCTGGACGGCGCTGACCTGGTGGGGGTGCAGCACCACCACGCGCACATCGCCTCCTGCCTGGCCGACAACGGCGAGTCCGGGCCGGTCATCGGGGTCGCGTTCGACGGGACCGGTTACGGCCCGGACGGGACCATCTGGGGCGGGGAGTTCCTGGTCGCGGACCTGGCCGAGTTCCGGCGGGTGGGGCACCTGGCGCCGGTCCCGATGCCCGGGGGCGCGGCCGCGGTCCGGCAGCCATGGCGGATGGCCGCGGCGTACCTGGACGCCGCGTTCCCGGGCGGCCTGCCCGGCGAGCCAGACGTGGCCCGGCGGAACCAGGATCGCTGGGACAGCATTCTGGCGCTCGCCCGGAGGGGGATCAACGCCCCGGTCACCTCCAGCGCCGGCCGTCTGTTCGACGCCGCCTCGGCGCTGCTCGGGGTGCGCGACACGATCAACTACGAGGGGCAGGCCGCCATCGAGCTGGAGCAGCTCGCCGACCCGGCGGAACCGGGCGGCTACCGGGCCGGCGTCTCCCCCGGTGAGCCGTTTCAGGTGGCCGGCGCGGACCTGATCCGGGAGGCGGCGCGGGACCTGACTCGCGGCACGGCACCCGCCATCATCGCGGCGCGCTTCCAGCAGGGGATCATCCGGCTCATTGAAGATGGGTGCGCAGCCATCCGCGACCGGCACGGGCTGGAGACGGCGGCGCTGTCGGGCGGGGTGTTCCAGAACCTGACCGTGCTGGGTGAGGCGGTGGCGCGGCTGGAGGCGCGGGGTTTCCGGGTCCTCGCGCACGCGCGGGTGCCGTGCAACGACGGGGGAATCAGCCTCGGCCAGGCCGTGGTGGCGGCAGCGCGGGACGCTCAGTGAGCGGGCGCGGGGATCATACCGGTCAGCCAGTCGTACCAGCAGCCCGTGCCGGAGCCGGTCACGGCCGAGAGGCTGACCATCATGGCCCGCGGGCTGACCTGGCCGACGAACTTCCCGAACTGGGGCACGTCGAAGTTCACGTACGGGGCAAGGTCGGTCTTGGTGATGACGACCAGATCCGCGCTGCGGAACATCTGCGGGTACTTGAGCGGCTTGTCGGTGCCCTCGGTGACGGAGGCGAGCACCACACGGGCCGTCTCGCCCAGGTCGAACAGGGCAGGGCAGACCAGGTTGCCGACGTTCTCGATGATCACGGCCGACCCGGGAGCCGGATCCAGCCTGCGGAGGGCGCGGGCGACCATGGCTGCGTCCAGGTGGCAGCCGGCCCCCGTGTTGATCTGGACGACCTCGCTGCCCGCGATGCGGATACGGTCGGCGTCCAGGGCAGTCTCCTGGTCGCCCTCGATGACCGAAAGAGCCAGCTTCCCGGCCAGGTCCTGGCTGGTCCGTTCGAGCAGGGTCGTCTTACCGGAGCCGGGTGAGCTCATCAGGTTGACGGCCAGAATCCCGCGTTCCCGCAGCCACTCGCGGTTACGCTGCGCCAGGTCGTCGTTCTTGGCCAGGATCTTCTGCTGGAGGGTCACCGTGCGGCCGTCGTCGTGCGGGTGGTCGTGATCATGCTCGTGGACGTGATCATGGCCGAGCAGGTCCAGCTCGCCAGGTTCGCCGGGGCTAGCCAGCTCGCCGAGGTCACCCAGCTCGCCAAGGTCATCGGTGCAGCCGCACGTCGCGCACATGATCAGGCCACCTTTACCGAGGTGATGGTGAGTTGCTGGCCGGACAGGACCTTGACGTCGGCACTGCCGCACGGGCAGAGGAGGAT
>CAWELT010000032.1:0-83789 GCA_963809975.1 uncultured Actinomycetes bacterium | reverse complement strand
GCCAGGAGCAGGACAGCAGGCGCCAGCAGCAGGGCAGCGGGCTACGGCGAGTGGCGCAGCGAAGCTCCGACCGCCCAGCGAACCGGGTCCTCGCGGCCCGGTCGAGCGGCGGTGCTACGGCGGGAACCGCAGCGGGGGCGCGAAGCGCGCGGGAGGGGCAAGGGGGGTCGCCCCCCCAGGGCGAGCACTGCGAAATGTGCGCGGAGCGGATTCCGGCGGAGCATTCGCACGTCGCCGACCTGGAGAACTCGTCGCTGATGTGCGCCTGCCGCGCCTGTTACCTGCTCTTCACCCAGCGCCAGGCAGCACCCGGACCGGCCGGGACGGTACCGCGCGGTCCCGGACCGGTATCTGCACGACCCGGTGCACCCGATGGCCACGCGGGAATGGGAGGAGCTCGAGATCCCGGTCGGGCTGGCCTTCTTCCTGCGCAGCTCGCAGCGGGATGAGGTCGGGGCGTTCTACCCGAGCCCGGCGGGCGCCACCGAGTGCCGGCTCGACCTCACGGCCTGGGCACAGCTGTCCGCGGAGCACCCGCTGCTGCAGGCCATGGAGCCGGACGTCGAGGCGACGCTGATCTCCCGGACGGACGATACCGTCGAGCATTTCCTGGTGCCGATCGACGCGTGCTACGAGCTGGCCGGGCGGATGCGGCTGTACTGGCGCGGCTTCGACGGCGGCGCCGAGGCCCGGCAGAGTATCGCCGAGTTCCTGGACTCGGTGCGGTCCCGGGCGCGGTTCCTGCCGCTGCCCGAGCAGGCTGAGCGAGGGCCGGGGAACTGAGATGGCGGACCTGACCTTCGACTGCATCGGGGCGCAGGCCGAACGTTACGCGGTCATGCCCACGATCACCCTGACGCTACGGATCAGCGAGACCAGCAGGCAGCGGATCGACACGATCGCGCTGCGCACCCAGATCCGGATCGAGCCCGCGCGCCGCCGCTACACGCCGGCCGAGGAGGAGCGCCTGCACGACCTCTTCGGCGACACGGCGCGCTGGGCCGACACGCTGAAGCCGATGCAGTTCACGAACGTGTCAACGATGGTGACCAGCTTTACCGGGAGCATCGAGGTGCAGATCCCGATCAACTTCAGCTACGACCTGGAGGTGGGCTCCGGGCGGTACTTCGCCAGCCTGGAATCCGGCGAGATCCCGCTGCTCTTGCTGTTCAGCGGCACGATCTTCTCGGTCGTGGACGGCCGGTTCCAGGTCCAGCAGGTGCCGTGGAGCAAGGAGGCGGTCTACCGCCTTCCGGTCAGCGTCTGGCGGGAAGCCGTCGACGTGCACTTCCCGAACAGCGCCTGGATCACGATGAGCAGGCAGACGTTCGACGACCTGCAGCGGTTCAAGACCCGGCGGGCCCTGCCGACCTGGGATTCGACCGTGACCGCACTGCTGGCCGAGTCGGCGGACGCCGGCACGGACACGGACGCCGGGCACGGACGCGGACACGAGCGCCGGCACGGACGCGCGCAACGGAGCGGAAGCCATGAACCGGCCGGCGGACCACATCGCGCACGCGCGCGCGGTTGCGGACGCGATCCTGTACGAGGGGTACCTGCTGTACCCGTACCGCCAGTCGTCCCGGAAGAACCAGGCCCGGTTCCAGTTCGGCGTGCTGATGCCGCCCGCGTACGCGGCCGTGGACGCCAACGAGCCGTCCGCATCGCAGACGGAGTGCCTGGCCGAATGCGCCGCCGGCGCGCGCGTCGAGATCCTGCTGCGCTTCCTGCACGTCCAGCAGCGGCTGGTGCAGGAAGCGGCCGGCCCGGCCCAGTCCGGGCCAGCACAGTCCGGGCCAGCACAGTCCGGGCCAGCCCAGCAGGCCCAGTGGCGGGACGTTCCCGTCCTGAACGTGGACGGCACCGAGTTCACCCGGTTCACCGAGGCCACCGAGCGGGATCAACGGGCGGACCTGGCCGTCGCGAGCCTGGACGGCGAGGGTGCCGTCCTGCCGTTCCACATCGAGGGCGGTGAGACCGCCGAGGACCTGACCGACGCGCACGGCGCGGTGGCCGGGCGCCTGATCCACCGGTGGGACACCCTCGACGGCGTGCTGCGCGTGCAGGGCGAACGGGTCGCCGGCCCGTACCAGGCGCTGCGGCTGCGGGTCCGGGTCGAGAACCGGACGGAACCGGACCCCGCGCGGGGCCTGCTCGCGACGCGGGAGGACGGCCTGCGTTACGCCCTGGTCGCGGCGCACACGCTGATCGGCATCCCGGGCGGGTCGTTCATCTCCATGACCGACCATCCGGAATGGGCGGCCGCGGAGGTCGCCGCGTGCACGAACGTCGGCACCTGGCCCGTGCTGGCCGGCCCGGCGGACTGCCACGACCTCGTGCTGTCCTCCCCCGTCATCCTGTACGACCACCCGGAGATCGCGCCCGAGAGCGCGGGTGACCTGTTCGACGCGACGGAGATCGACGAAATCCTTACGCTGCGGACGATGGCGCTGACGGACGAGGAGAAGCGCGAGGCCCGGGCGACCGACCCGCGCGCCGCCGACCTGATCGACCGGCTGGACGGGCTGCCGCCGGAGATGCTGGAGAAGCTGCACGGCGCCATCCGGTACCTGGAGCCCAGCGCGGGCGCACCCGGGCACCCAGGGCACGGGCACCCGGACGGGCACCCGGGCGGGAGCCGGAGCCGATGGGGCCGTTTCCCGGGGCGCCGGCCGCGGACGACGTGCCGGTGTTCCAGACGCCCGATGCTCCCTGGTGGGATCCCGGAGCCGACACGTCCGTCTCGCCGGAGACCGACCACGTTGTCATCGATGGGGTGACCGTGGCCCGGGGCAGCAAGGTCCGGATGCGGCCCGGCGCCCGGCGTGCCGACGCCCAGGACCTGTTCCTCATCGGGCGGGAGGCGCTGGTGGAAGCGGTCCTGCACGACGTGGACGGGAAGGTGCACGTGGCGGTAAGCCCGGTCGCCGATCCCGTCGCCGAACTGCAGCGAACCCACGGACGATTTCTCTACTTCGCCCCGGACGAACTCGAGCCGATCGGCGCGCGTTCGGCGGCCGGGATGCGTCAGTACAGAGAAGGTTCCGGTCCGGAAACCGGATTAGAAGGAGGAAAGGCATGATCAGCAGGCTCATCACAGCGGTCGTCATCGCAGTGGCCCTGGCGGCGCTCATCCAGTCGCTGCCGGATGTCAAACGCTATCTAGAACCCCGCGAAATGTAGGCGCGGAGATGGTGTGCGGGCGGGGGGACTCGAACCCCCACGGTGTCTCCACCAACAGGACCTAAACCTGTCGCGTATGCCTATTTCGCCACGCCCGCCCGTCCCGGCTGGGACGTGCCCTTACCCTGCCACCAGGTCCCGGAGGAGACGGTCGACGTGACCGGTGGCCTTGACGCCGTAGAGCGCCTGCGCCACCTTGCCGTCGGCGTCGATCACGAACGTGGACCTGATGACGCCGACGCTCTTCTTCCCGTACATCATCTTCTCGCCGTAGGCCCCGTAAGCCTTCCCGGTCGCGTGGTCGGGGTCGGACAGCAGCGGGAACGTCAGGCTTTCCTTGTCCCGGAACCGGACCAGCTTCTCCGGCTTGTCCGGCGAGATGCCCAGGACCGCGGTGTCCGCCTTGGACAGGTCGCCCATGCGGTCACGGAAGTCGCACGCCTCCTTGGTGCAGCCCGGGGTCATCGCGGCCGGGTAGAAGTAAACGATCACCTGCTGGCCGCGGTATGAGGACAGGCTCACCGAGTTGCCGTCCGCGTCCAGCAGGGTGAAATCCGGCGCCGCGTCGCCTGGCGCCAGCCGCTGCTCGGTCACTGTGATCCTCCGGGTCTTATCGGCGGCCTTCTGCCCCCACGTTATCGCCCCGCCGGACGCGGCACGCCGTGTCCCGTTAGGTCCGTTCCGGAGCGAACCGCGCCGATCAGCCGGTCGTGGTGACCCTGCCGCCCGGTTCGCAGACCGCACCGTCCTGGGAATGCGCTGAACTCCGCGCGGGTGAGCGCCCGGCTCCGGCAAGGACATCGGCAGTTCGCCCGGCATCCGAGTTCTCCGGCGATGACCGGGGACGAGGGCGCGGAAGGCGCGGCCGCGGTGGCTGATCGCGTCCTTGGCCTCGGGCGTCATCTCGGCGGTGGTCAGCCCAGCGGACCCGTTGGGGTCGTCGGGCAGGAAGATCGGGTCGTAGCCGAACCCGCCCGTGCCGCGGGGGCTCATGGTCAGCGTGCCGTCCAGGCGGCCCTCGACGACACGCTCCCGGCCGTCCGGGAGCGCCAGCGCGGCCGCGCAGGCGAAATGGGCGCTCCGGTGCGGGTCGGTGATGTCCGGCAGCTGCGCCAGGACCAGGGCGAGGTTGGCGGCGTCGTCACCGTGCCGGCCGGACCAGCGCGCGGAAAAGATGCCGGGCATGCCGTTCAGCACATCGACGCACAGGCCGGAGTCGTCGGCGACCGACGGCAGGCCCGTGAACTGCGCGATGGCCCGCGCCTTCAGCAGCGCGTTCTCGGCGAACGTCAGGCCGGTCTCGGCCACGTCCGGCGCGGCGGGGAACTCGTCCAGCCCAGTCAGGTCGACCGGGACCCCCGCCGCGGCAAGGATCCGGCGCAGTTCGACGACCTTGTGGGCGTTGCGGGTGGCCAGCACGAGCCGCAGGGGAGCAGGGTCACCCATCTCCGTTCGGCTATCTGGAAAGGGCATCGTGCTGCAGCCTGGTCAGCTTGCCGCAGCCGGCGACGGCGAGGTCGAGCAGCCGGCCGAGCATGTCCCGGCTGAACGGCGCGCGCTCGGCCGTTCCCTGCACCTCGACGAAGTTGCCATCGCCGGTGCAGACCACGTTCATGTCGGTCTCGGCCGCTGCGTCCTCTTCGTAGCAGAGGTCGAGGCGGGGCTGGCCGTCGACGATGCCGACGCTGACCGCGGCCACCGACGTGGGCAGCGGGTCGCCGTGGCAGCGGTGGCGACCCTGCAGCCAGGCCACCGCGTCGGCGAGCGCGACGTAGCCGCCGGTGATGGCGGCCGTCCGGGTCCCGCCGTCCGCCTGCAGCACGTCGCAGTCGATGACGATCGTGTTCTCGCCCAGCGCCTTGAAGTCCACGCAGGCACGCAGGGCCCGGCCGGCCAGGCGGGAGATCTCGTGGGTGCGCCCGCCGACGCGGCCCTTGACCGACTCGCGGTCGTTGCGCGTGTTCGTCGCGCGGGGCAGCATCGCGTACTCGGCGGTCACCCAGCCGAGCCCGCTGCCCCGCCGCCACCGCGGCACGTCCTCCTGGACGCTGGCGGCGCAGAGCACGCGGGTGGCGCCGAACTCCACGAGCACGGAGCCCTCGGCGTGATCGAGCCAGCCGCGGGTCAGCTTCACAGGGCGCAGTTCAGTGTCGGAACGTCCGTCAGGTCGGGCCATGCCCGCCAGACTATCGGCGCTGCGGAGCGGGGGCTTACATCGGAAGCGGAGCGGAAGGGGTGAGGTCGAACTCCTGGCCGGGGGCGGCCAGCGAGAGCTTCCCGGTGAATGCGGCGCTCGCCTCCGCGAAGGACCGCTCCTTGTCGTTCCACGGCACCAGGTGGGTCAGCACCAGGTGCCGCACTCCGGCGCGCTCGGCGTGCTCGCCGGCCTGGCGCCCGGTCAGGTGCAGGTTGCCGGGCACATGCGGGCCATCCAGGAAGGACGCCTCGCACAGCAGCAGGTCAGCCCGGCGGGCCAGCTCGACCAGCGCCTCGCAGGGACCCGTGTCGGCCGAGTAGGCCAGGACCCGGCCGCCGTGCTCCACCCGGAAGCCGTACGTCTCGACCGGATGGTTCATCCGCTGCGCGGTGATCAGGAACGGCCCGATCCGGCGGGTCCCCGGGGTCAGCGTGATGAAGCTGAAGGCGTCGGTCACGGCGGGACCGGGGTCGGGCTCCAGGCCGTAGGCGAGGGCTATCCGCTCGGCGGCGCCTTCGGGGGCGTAGACGGGGATCGGCGGCTGTGGCCCCCCGGGGGCATACCGGCGGGCCACCCAATAAGAAACCAGGTCGAGGCAGTGATCCGCGTGCAGGTGACTCAGGCCGATGGCGTCGATGTCGAACAGCCCGACGTGCCGCTGCATCACCCCCAGCGCGCCGTTGCCGAGGTCGATCAGCATCCGGAAGCCCTCCGCCTCCAGCAGGTAGCTGGACGCCGGACTGTCGGGCCCGGGGAAGCTGCCGGAGCATCCGATAATGGTCAGCCGCACGAAAGACCACAATAGGGCCGCTGCGGGTGACGCGCGGAGTCAGGGGCTTGCTGCGCAGCGTGCGCGGCCGGGGCGGCGCCCGGGTCAGGGCGAGAACCGAGCGGCGCGCGGGTCAAGGGCGCCGGGTCAGGGCCAGCGGGCGCGGCGTCAGGCCCAGAGCTGCCCTTCGAGCTTTTCCTCGGCCTCATCCAGCGTGCCGCCGTAGGCGCCGGTCGACAGGTACTTCCAGCCGCCGTCGGCCACGATCAGCGCGATGTCGGCGCGCTCCCCCGCCGCGGCGGCCTTGGCGCCCAGCGCCATCGCCGCGTGCAGCGCGCAACCGGCCGAGATCCCGGCGAAGATGCCCTCGGTGTTGAGCAGCTCGCGGGTGGCGGACAGCGCGTCGGCGGAGGAAACCGAGAACCGCGTCGTCAGCACGGACTCGTCGTACAGTTCCGGGACGAAGCCCTCGTCGACGTTCCGCAGCCCGTAGACCAGCTCCCCATACCGGGGCTCCGCGGCGATGATCTTCACCCCCGGGACGTGCTCGCGCAGGAACCGGCCGGTGCCCATCAGTGTGCCGGTCGTGCCCAGGCCGGCCACGAAGTGCGTGATCTCCGGCAGGTCGGCCAGCAGCTCCGGGCCGGTGGTCTCGTAGTGGGCCCGCGCGTTCGCCTCGTTGCCGTACTGGTACAGCATGATCCAGTCCGGGTTCTCGGCGGCGAGCCGCTTGGCCACACGGACGGCCTCGTTGGAGCCGCCCGCCGCCGGCGAGTAGATGATCGTCGCGCCGTACATCTCGAGCAGCTGGCGGCGCTCGGCCGAGGTGTTCTCCGGCATGACGACGGTCAGCCGGTACCCGCGCAGCTTGGCCACCATGGCCAGCGAGATGCCGGTGTTACCCGACGTCGGCTCCAGGATCGTCGCCCCCGGGTGCAGCAGCCCTTCCTTCTCGGCCTGCTCCACCATGTAGAACGCCGCACGGTCCTTGACCGAACCGGTCGGGTTCCGGTCCTCCAGCTTGGCCCACAGGCGCACGTCGGGCGACGGCGACAACCCGGGCAGGCCCACCAGCGGGGTGCGGCCTACCGAGTCGAGCAGCGAGTCGTAACGCATACCAGCTCCGGACGCCGATCAGGAGGCGCCCCCGGCGACCGCCGGGAGTACCGTCACGGTGTCGCCGTCCTTGACCGGGGTCTCCAGGCCGCCCAGGAAGCGCACGTCTTCGTCGTTGAGGTACACGTTGACGAAGCGGCGCAGGGCGCCATCGTCAACGAGCCGGTCGCGCAGCCCGCTGTGCCGCCCGTCGATGTCCTCGATGAGCTCGCCCAGCGTGGAGCCTGCGCCCTCCACCTGCTTGGCGCCGCCCGTGTACGTGCGCAGGATCGTCGGGATACGAACCTCGATGGCCATCAGAACACTCCATAGTGTGCGGATGCGGCAGTAGCGGCGGTTAGCGGGCGGGTGGCGGCGGTTCAGCCCGAGCGTGCTGTATTCCGGGTCCCTAGCGATCCAACCCGGAGCCTTCCGGGATCATTCCACGGGCCCCGGGATCCTTCCGCTTGGGCGCCGGGATCCTTCCACCGACGGCCGGGATCACCGACGGGAGGAGGGCCGGTCAATACTCTCAGGTGATCGCGACTGGCTCCTCCGTGACCACACCGTCGATGATGCGGTAGGAACGGAACTCTGTCTCGTCCTCGGCGCGGGTAGATACGAGGACGTAGTGCGCGCCCGGCTCGCCCGCGTAGGAGACGTCCGTCCGGGACGGGTAGGCCTCGGTCGCGGTGTGCGAGTGGTAGATGACGACGGGCTCCTCGTCCCGATCGTCCATCTCCTTCCAGACCTGGAATTGCTCCGTGGAGTCAAATTCGTAGAAGGTCGGAGACCGCGCGGCGTTGAGCATCGGGACGAAGCGCTCCGGGCGGTCGTGGCCGGCCGGGCCGGCGATCACGCCGCATGCCTCATCGGGGTGGTCAGCGCGGGCGTGCGCGACGATCTTGTCGAGGAGCTCGCGGCGGATCGAGAGCATAACGTGAGGGTACCCGCCGGGCCCGGCCCGGCTCCGTCAGGGCTCTGGTACCTGGCCCGCCAGGCCAGGGCCTGGCACCGGGGTCGCTCCGGTCGGGGCCTGGCCCGGCCCGGCCCGGCTAGGTCAGGGCCTGGACCAGTGATTCCTGGACGGCGCCCAGCCAGGCGTACACCTCGAACGCGGCCCAGCGAGGATCGACCGGATCGAGTTCCTGCCACTGCTCCTCGAACTCTTCGGTGACGCCGAGCCGGACGCCCAGCGCGAGCCGGACGTCGTTGAGCGCCCGCAGCCAGGACTGCGCCTGTTCCCCGGACAGCTTGACCGGGCCGCCGTCGGCCGGCAGCGTGTCCAGCACGATCCGCGCGCTCGCCTGCTTGGCGTTGCGCAGGCTCTCCTCAGTGAAGCGGCGGAACTCCCCGGCGGCGTCGGGATCGTCCCGGTAGGCGTCGGGCAGCAGCCGGGCGAGCGCCGGGTCCTGCGGCGTCTGGGGGGACGGCCGGAGCCGAACATCGCCTCCAGCTCCGCCGGGCTGGGTACACCCGGCGTACCGGGGTCCAGGGTCTCCCCGGCCCGTCCGGGCTGTACGCCGGGCGAGCCGGGCGAGCCGGGCGAGCCGGGCGAGCCGGGCCCGCTGGCCGGGCCGGCGTCCGGGTCGGTCAGCAGGTCCACGACCAGCTCGATCAGGCTGCGCAGCAGGACCGCTTCCGGGGCGTCGAACCTGGCCCGCACGCCGCGGCCGCTGGTCCGGCGAAAAGCATCCATCAGGAAGGCGCCACCAATACGAATCTCGTCCGGGCGAGGGTCAGGAGCCAGCGTCTCACGAGTGCCTTGCGAGGTCTCACGAGTCGGAGGAGACCGTCGCCCAGAGGCCGTACCCGTGCAGTACCTCGACGTTGTGCTCCATCGACTCACGCGCGCCGGCGGCCACCACCGCCCTGCCCTTGTAATGCACGTCGAGCATGAGCTTCTTCGCCTTCGACTTCGGGTAGCCGAACACAGTCTGGAACACGTACGTCACATAGTCCATCAGGTTGATCGGGTCGTTCCAGACGATCGTCAGCCAGGGCTTGTCCGGCGTGGTCTGCTCACCGGACTCCGGCAGCTCGACCTCAGAGGGTGCCACGCTCACGGCTGCTTACCTCCAGGTCCGTAGTCTTCCATTCGTGACGAATTCGGCGGACAGTATGTCTCTTCCATCTGATAGCCGTCCCATGCCCGGGCACGGTCCCGCGTTGCTCACCGATCAGTATGAGCTGACGATGCTCCAGGGTGCCCTGCACAGCGGGGCGGCCGGGCGCCGCACGATCTTCGAGGTGTTCGCCCGGCACTTGCCGCACGGCCGAAGGTACGGCGTCGTCGCAGGTACTGGCAGGCTGCTCGATGCCCTTGAACAGTTCAGGTTTGACGCCGCTGATCTTGATTTCCTCCGGGCCTCCGACATCCTAGACGATGTCACGCTCCGTTACCTCGAATCATACCGTTTTACCGGGAACATCTGGGGTTATGCCGAAGGCGACTGCTACTTTCCCGGCTCGCCGATCCTGGTGGTCGAGGGCACGTTCGCCGAGGCGGTCATCCTCGAGACGATCACTCTGTCGATCCTCAACCACGACTGTGCGATCGCGTCCGCCGGGTCCCGGATGGTTACCGCGGCTGGGAGGCGGCCACTCATCGAGATGGGGTCGCGGCGCACGCACGAGCAGGCCGCCGTGGCCAGCGCCCGGGCGGCCTACCTGGTGGGCTTTTCGTCCACGTCGAACCTGCAGGCGAACCGCCTGTACGGTGTCCCGTCGGCCGGGACCAGCGCGCACGCGTTCACCCTGGTGCACGACAGCGAGCGGCACGCGTTCCGCGCCCAGCTCGACGCCCTGGGCAAGGACACGACACTGCTGGTGGATACGTTCGACGTGGACCGCGCGGTGCGGGCCGCGGTCGAGCTGGCGGGCCCCGACCTCGGTGCGGTGCGGATCGACAGCGGCGACCTGCTGGTGCTGGCCCACCACGTCCGCGCGCTGCTGGACGAGCTCGGCGCGACCCACACCCGGATCGTGCTCACCGGCGACCTGGACGAATACTCGATCGCTTCGCTGGCCGCCGCCCCGGTCGACGGCTACGGGGTGGGCACCTCCCTGGTGACCGGGTCCGGAGCACCGACGGCCGCCCTGGTGTACAAGCTCGTGGCGCGAGCCGATCGCCCGGGCCCCGATAGCCCACTCCGGCCGATGGCGAAGCGCTCGGTCGGCAAGCCCGGGCGCGGCGGCCGGAAATGGGCCCTGCGGCACCGGGACGAAGCGGGGGTGGCTCTGGCGGAGGAGATTCGGCTGTCCCCGCCCGATCCGGGGCCGTATGACCGCGTGCTGCTCACCCCGCTCGTCGGCGACGGGGAGGTCGTGGGCCGCGAGCCCCTGGCGGCGGCGCGCGAACGGCACCGTCAGGTGCTGGCGGAACTACCGCCCCAGGCACTCCAGCTATCCCGCGGCGACCCCGCCATCCCGACCGTCTTCGAGAATGGCACCGGGTACCGCCCCGCCCCGCCCTCCTGACCGTGGGTGGCCCCGGAGCCCTCGCGATTCGTGCGGCTTTTCCGCGCACGCTGCGGAAAAGTCATAAAAGATCCGCCCGGGGGCGGCGGGCACCGCGGAGGTACGGCGAAGGTGGCGGACCTGCTCGGCTTCCCAAGGCGCCACCCGGGCGCGGCTTCGGGGCGGGCCAGGGGCACCGCGGCTCTTGGCGCGGCTCGGGCCGGGCGGCCCGCAGGTCAGCCGGGCTTGCGCCAGAGGAGGGAGTAGCGGAACAGGAGGTGGCGGCGGTAGCGGGCACCGTGCAGCAGGCGCAGGGCAGCGGTGCGGACCTCGTCCCAGGTCATGGTGGGTTCCTTGCTCGGCTGACCGGGACCGGGACGTTCCTGCTGAGCAGCGCGCAGCGCGGCGTGGGCCAGCTCGTATGCCACGTTCACCGGTATCCCGGCCGCGTCGTGCATCCAGTCCGCCATGGTCGCATTGCGGGCCAGCCCGACGATGGCCAGCTGGCCGCCCGGCCGGAGCAAGCGGCTCATGGCCATCAGGGCGGCCTCGAAGTTCATATGGTGGATCGCGGTGTCCGAGGCGATGAAGTCGAAGCTGGCGTCATCGAACGGGAAGGCCGGGAACTCCGCGTCGATGAAGGCCACGTTGCGCACATGCTGGCCGCGCTCGCGGGCCAGCCGGATCATGTGGCTGTCGCGGTCCACTCCCGTGACGTCCCGGCAGCGCGCGGCCAGGCGGCAGGTGAGCAGTCCGTCCCCACAGCCGACGTCGAGCGCACTGCCACAGCCCGGCGGCACCGCATCAAGGATGAGCGGCTGGTAGTGCACGTTGTAATTCCAGTAATCCGCCATGGTCCCCTCGTCCGCGCCCGAGGACGTCGCTGACCTCGCCGGCAGCGCTTCCGGCACGATACCGTGGACGGGTGCGGGCACTCATCGTCGTGGACGTCCAGAACGATTTTTGTGAGGGCGGCTCATTGGCCGTACCGGGCGGTGCCTACGTGGCCCGCTCGATCAGCGAGCTGCTGAACACCAGCGGTAGCGAGTACGCGCACGTCGTCGCCACGCAGGACCATCACATCGATCCGGGTGACCACTTCTCCGACCACCCGGACTACGCCTACTCCTGGCCGCCGCACTGCGTCGCGGGAACGCCGGGCGCCGAATTCCATCCCGACCTGGACACCCGCCGGGTCCAGGCGATCTTCCGCACGGGCGCGTATAGCGCCGGCTACAGCGGATTCGAGGGCGCCGACGATACGGGCACGCCGCTGGGTGACTGGCTGCGCGAACGTGGTGTCACCGAACTCGACGTCGTCGGGATCGCCACCGATCACTGCGTGCGCGCTACGGCCACGGACGGAACCGACGGCGGGTTCGCCACGCGCGTCCTGCTGGATCTCACCGCCGGGGTCGCCCCCGACAGCACCGCCCGCGCTCTTACCGAAATGCGCGACGCCGGCGTCGAGCTCGCTGGGACGCCGGTCCTTCTGTCGTAGGTTCAACGAACTCCCCGCATACCGCCGTTGGTCCCTGGCACGAGTGCTTTCGGCCGTATTCACCGTCATGGATGGGCAGACCTGGCGCGAGCCCCTTCTCGTTGCCGTGCTAGCCCGGAACTCAGTCCACGCAGGGGATGCCCTTTTGGTCACCGACGGCGCCGCCCTGCGGGCCAGAGGTGGGAATGATCGATGACGGGGAACTGGACGCGGTGGACCCGCTGGCCGGGGCCGCGCTGACGGTCGGTGCGGTCGTGGTGCCCGCGCCGAGCACGACCTCGACATGGTTCGCGGCAACCGATGCGCTGGCTGCGGACGTGACACCGAACGCCGAGGCGATGCGGCTGGCGTTGGCCGCCTCACCCGTCCCGTAGCGGACCTCGGTCATGCTGAGGGGGGTCGCATTCCCCGCCTGCCCGGCCTTGAAGCCGGCCTGGACCATGGCCTGGGAGACACGCGAGGCCAGGCCAGGCATACCCCCGCCGTTGAGCACCTCCACGGTCGTGGCCGCGGCCGGAGTACCGGGCTGCGGCTGCGTCCGGGGCGCGGCCGGCGCGGCAGGCTTGGGGTAGAACGCTGACTGGACGATGTTCTTGATGGCGGCAGGGTTAACCACGTTGGCGTCCTGGCCGTCGATCGTGGCGTAGCCCTGGATGGGCAGCGTGTGGAAGACCAGGTTCCCGCTGGTCAGGCTCTGCATCTGCGAAGCGAAGTCCAGCAGGTTCCAGTCGGAGTCGGTGATGACGTACTGCTTGGCCACCGACAGCAGCGCCTGGATCTTGGTCAGGTCGCCGATCACTCCCTCGGTGCGCAACTGCTGCATGACCGCGTCGAGGAAGGCCTGCTGACGGTGGGTCCGGTCCAGGTCGCCGTTGGGCAGCCCATCCCGCTGGCGGACGAACGCCAGCGCCTGCGCGCCGTCGAGGTGCTGGTATCCGGCGGGGAAGTTCGCGCCGGAGTTGGCGTCCTTGACCGCGTGCCTGAGGCAGACCCTCTACGCCGCCGAGCACGTTGGCCAGCTCGTAGAACCCGTCCAGGTTCACCTCGGCGAAGTGATCGATGTGCACGCCAGTGAGCTGCTCCACCGTATCTACCGCGGCCTTGCGGCCGGCCTCGTTGCCCTGGAACGCGAGCTGGTTCTGGCTGATGCCCGGGTTCTGCGCCTTCAGCTGCTGCTGCTCGTAGTACATGCTGACGCCGTACGCCTGGTCGATCTTGCCCTGCTGCTGGGAGCCCACGGTCCCGGCGAAGTTGACCCAGTTGTCGCGCGGGATGGAGAAGCCGACCGCCTTCTTCCCGCCCGCCGGGATGTGCAGCAGGATCAGCGTGTTGGTGTCGTTGCCGCCGACGCCGTTGGCCACGCCGTGGGCGCTGCCGGCGTGCAGGGCGCTGAGGACGTTGTCCGGCAGGATGTTGCCGTTCCAGTCCCGGCGGCTCTCCAGGCCCATCAGCAGGATGTTCTGAGCGCCAACGGAGGGGCCGCCGGCGATCGCATGCGAGGACCCGATGCTGTTCACGTCGCGTACGACGAAATAGGAAAAGCCGCTGACGGCCAGGACAAGCGCAGAAAAGACGCAGGTCAGCATGTATCCTGTGGTATGCCCGAAAGCGCGCGCCGGGGCACCCGTACGCGCCCTAAACACAGGCCGCCCCCCGCACCCGGCTCACCATCCATGCCGCGAAGACTACCGGGGCATGGTTGTTATTTACGGGACGCGCGTGCTATTGATCTGCAACGGCTAACATTTGGGTGCAGATGACCGAGCCACGAAGGCACGATACGGATCCGCGCCCGCCGTATGATGGCACGCCCGGGTCCAATTCCTGGCCGACCCGACGCGCCCGCCACAGCCGGACGCCCCCACCGGATCCCTTCTCTCCGCGCCCGGACGCTGCTCCCGGATCCTTCGGGCAGGATCGCGGATCGTCCTGGTGGCCCTGCGATGGCGGCCTCTCCCGTTCTGATCCCGAGCCTTACTCGCCCGGCCGGTACCGGCCCGCTACGGGCCCGCCTTCTACCCGGCTGAGCCAGGCTCACAGCCGCGCGGTCCCGACCAGGGCCGCTGGGACGTGGGCCGGCGTGAGACGGGCCGCCGTGGACGCCGGCTGGGCCGCCCCTGAGCCCGATGACCGGGCCGCCCGCACGCGGGCTGGGCCGCCCCTGAGCCCGATGACCGGGCCCGCCGGGCCACCGGCCGGGCCGCCGCCGAGCCCGATGACCGGGGCCGCCCGGACGCCGGCTGGGCCGCCCCTGAGCCCGATGACCGGGCCCGCCGGGCCACCGGCCGGGCCGCCCCCGAGCCCAATGACCGGGCCCGGCGCGACCCGGGCACCCGCGATCGGGGTCTCCGTAACCCAGGTACCCGCGAGCCGGGCACGCGCGATCAGGGTCGGCGTGTACCAGACGCCTATGGCCGGGACCTGCGCACCCAGGCCCAGCGGGAGGCCGGCTGGCCCCGCCCGCGCTCCCGTGACTGGGACCACGCCAGGACGGAGCAGATCGGGCCGGAGCAGATCAGGCCGGCAGCAGACCGGGCCACGGCAGCAGGGGTCACGGCGAGCCAGCCGAGGCCGCCGGCGGCGGTCTTCGGCGGCCGGGCCGTCGTGGCGGTGGGGCCAGCTATCGGGCGGGCGCGGGACGCTGATCGTGCTCGCTGCGGCGGTCCTCGGCACGGGCGTCACCGTAGGGACGCATCACGATCCCGGCTACCTGCTCGGCGGCGCGGTCATCGCGGGGACGTTCGTCGCGGCCCTGGCCGTCCGGCGAGAGGCCGTCTACCAGCTCATCCCGGTCCCGGCCCTGGCCTACCTGGTGGGCGCGCTGACCGCCGGCCTGATGCACGAGCAAGGCGCTGCGCCGTCCCGTACGGGCCTCGCCTTCAGCGCGACGCAGTGGGTCGCGGGCGGGTTCGTCACGATGGCCGCCGCCACCGTGGTCGCGGCGGCGATCACCGTCATCCGCTGGCTGATGAACAGGCACGCCGCCGCATCCGGAACGCCGCCGCGGCCCGAGCCGCTGGCCGCGGACCGGCTGACGTCGCGGAGCGGGTCATTCTCCGGTCCCGGGGCGGATCCGTGGGCCGCGCCCCGGCCCAGGCCATTGCCGCAGCCCACGTCCGCGCCACGCCCCGAACCGCCCTTCCGGCCCTGGCCCGAGGAGCCAGCGGCCAGCGGCAGGCGGGCGTCGCGGCGTGAGCCTCCCCCGCCGGCGGACCCATATTCGCGGCGCCGGTCAGCGCCGTGGCCGGAACCTCCCTCGCGGCCCAGTCCGCCGTCCTTTGGCGCGCCGCACGACTTAATGCCGACGAACCGACCCGGGGGTTAGCTCTCATCTGGGTCACTACCCCAGCCGGCCGCGTCCGGGCCTGCCGCATCCTGGCCTGAACCCGCGAGCCGTCATCCTGCTCTGATCCCGCATCAGCACCCCAGCGGGGTACCCCGGGCGAGCGCTTTCACCGGATCGCCACCGGCGGATCGCGGAGAGGCGGGGCCCTATCCGGTGTCAGCACCCCAGCGAGCCGCCTGGGGCGGGTATCCCGGGGTCAGCGGCGGGCCGCCGCCCAGGTACGGATCGTGTCGATGCGCGCGCGGATCTGGTCCGCGGTCGCCTGCGGCAGCGGCGGGCCGCCACACGCCCGCCGCAGATCGGCGTGGATGACCCCGTGCGGCTGCCCGGTCCGCTGATTCCACGCCGCGACGAGGCCGTTCAGTTCCTTGCGCAGGGCGGCCAGCGCCTCGCGGCTGACGGGGGGTGCCATGTCGGCGGGGGCGCCCGGCCCGGGACCCCCGGCACCCGCCCGGGACCCGCAGGGCCCGGCCCGGAAACGAACGAACCGGGGCCCGGGAACCACCGAACCTGACCCGCCAAACGCAGCGGCTGGCCCGGGAACCACCGAACCCGGCCCGGGGAACACGGCCGTCCCGCCGGGAGCGCCGCCCCCGTCTCCGGTGGCCCGCGAGCGCGTCTTGAGCTGGTCCGCCTGGCGTTTGCGGAGCAGGTGGGCCACCTGCTCCGGTTCGAGAAGCCCGGGCAGGCCCAGGAAGTCCTCCTCCTCCGGAGAACCCGGGGCGGTGGCCGTACCGAACTCGCCCCCGTCGTAGAGCACCCGGTCAAAGTGCGCGGATGCGTGGAGCACCTCGATGGGCGGGGCCAGCAGATCGTCGGGGGTGTCCCGCTGCCGCTGGGCCTCGGCGAGCTCCTGTTCCTCAGCCGCCTCCGCTGGACGGCTCAGCACGTGGTCCCGTTCGGCCTCAAGTTCGGCGGCGTAGGTGAGCAGGACCGGAACCGACGGCACAAACACCGACGCGGTCTCGCCGCGGCAGCGGGCGCGGACGAACCGCCCGACGGCCTGTGCGAAGAACAGCGCGGTGCTGACGCTGGTCGCATAGACCCCGACCGCCAGCCGGGGGATGTCCACGCCTTCGGACACCATCCGGACCGCGACCATCCAGCGGTCGTCGGAGGCGGCGAACGCGGTGATCTTGCGGCTGGCCGACGGGTCGTCGGACAGGACGACCACCGGGCGCTTCCCGGTGATCCGGCGCAGCAGCGCCGCGTAGGCGCGCGCGTCCTCGTGATCGCCCGCGATCACCAGCCCGGCCGCGTCGGCCATGCCGCGGCGCACCTCGGTGAGCCGCTTGTCGGCCGCTTCGAGCACCCGGATGACCCACTCGCCGGCCGGGTCGAGCGCGGTCCGCCACGCCTGTGCGATCTGTTCCCTGGTCATCGGGGTCGCCGAGGGTGGCGGTGATCTCATTACCCGCCCGGGTCCGCCAGCTCATCTCGCCCGAGTACGCCAGGAATATCACCGGCCGGACGACCCCGTCCCTCCAGGGCGTTCGCGTACCCGTAGACGTAATCGGAGGAGCTCCGCCGGGACCCGTCGGCTGCTCGCCGTAGCTGACGAACGGGATCGGGTTGGTGTCGCTGCGGAACGGCGTGCCGGTCAGCGCGAGCCGGCGCCGGGCCGGGTCGAACGCCTCCCGGACGGCGTCGCCCCACGACAGGGCATCACCGGCGTGGTGGATCTCGTCGAAGATGACCAGCATGCGCCGGCCCTCGGTGCGCTGCCGGTGCAGCGCGGGGTGCGCCGCCACCTGCGCGTACGTGACGGCAACGCCGGCGAAGTCGGCCGACGCCCGGCCCTGGGAGTTGCGGTAGGAGGAGTCGAGTGAGATGCCGAACCGCAAGGCCGCACTGGCCCACTGGTGCTTGAGGTGCTCGGTGGGCGTCACGACCGTGATGGCGGCGACTTCCCGGCGCGCGAGCAGTTCGGCCGCGATGGTCAGCGCGTAGGCGGTCTTGCCGGCCCGGGCGTCGCGTTGAGCAGGAAATCCCGCCGGGGTATCCGGAAGTACTCGGCGCAGGCCTCGCGCTGCCACGTCCGCAGGGAGCCCAGCAGATCCCGCCGGACGAGGGCATGGTGGCCCTCGCTACTTGATGGCAGCGTCAGCCCGCCGTCACTCACCGTGTCTTAAGGGAGGCTCGAGTGGAGCGGGCACGGCCGGCCTTTACGCGCGGGCAGCGGCTCACTCGCCGCCTTCGGGGAGCGACTCGTAGATCTCCTTGCACTCCGGGCAGATCGGGAAACGCTTGGGGTCCCGGCTCGGCACCCAGACCTTGCCGCACAGCGCGACCACCGGATCCCCCGTCACCGCGCTTTCGACGATCTTGCTCTTGTCGACATAGTGGGCGAACCGCTCGTGGTCCCCGTCTCCGTGGGAAAGATCCGGCCGGACATCGGTCTCGGAGCGGATGCCGCTGTCGGGAAGAACCTCGGTCTTGGTGCTCATGTACCCGAGTTTAGGGCCGGCCCGGGCAGACGGCTTCAGTTCAGGCCCGGGTCATCAGGAAAGGTGGCCGTGAACGCCATCTCGCCGCCCTGCCGGCGCAGCACCGCGGACCACAGCCCCCCCGGCTCGCCCGCGAAGGCGTCCGACGGCTCGCCCGAGATCACGTACCAGGCACCCTCGTCGATCTCGGCTTTCAGCTGGCCCGTAGCCCAGCCCGCGTAGCCCGCGTACACCCGGAGCCGGTTAATGGCCGGCGCGAGCAGGTCCGGGGGCGCGTCGAGATCGACGAGCCCGAGGCGGGACATGGCCGCGGTACCGGCCAGGGAGTGCCAGCCGAGCGGCTCGGCGTCGCCGGGCACGAGCGCGATCGCGAGCGCGCTGTTGGGGGCCACCGGGCCGCCCCTGAACACCACCGAAGGCCCCGTCACGAGCTCCGACCAGGGTTCGAGCACCCGGTCGACGGGGACATCGGTGGGCCGGTTGAGCACGACGCCCAGGGTCCCCTCGGCTGGCTCGTGCTCGACGACGAGGACCACGGTGCGGCGGAAGTTCGGATCGGCGAGCACCGGCGTGGCGACGAGCAGGCAGCCGGTCAGGCTCTCCGTGGCCATTTCGTTCATGTGCCCATCATCGTTCCCGCCTAACGGTTTCGTCTGGCCGGACCGGGTGCTGGCCTGACGCGGCCGCGCGGACCGCGGCGGCCACGGCCGACGCCACGTCCGGGTGGAAGACCGACGGGATGATGTAGTTCGGGCCGAGCTCGTCCGCGGTCACCACGTCGGCGAGGGCGCGGGCGGCGGCGACGAGCATGCCATCGGTGATCGTCCGGCTCTGCGCGTCCAGCAGGCCGCGGAAGACGCCCGGGAAGGCGAGCACGTTGTTGATCTGGTTCGGGTAGTCGCTGCGCCCGGTGGCGATCACGGCCGCGTGCTCCCGCGCCTCATCCGGGTCGACCTCGGGCTCCGGGTTAGCCAGCGCGAAGACGATGGCGTCGTCCTTCATGGCCGCGACGTCGCTGCCGCGGAGGATCTCCGGGCGCCGACACTCCGATGAAGACGTCCGCGTCGATGATGGCCCCGGCCAGGTCGCCCGCGTAGCCGGGGGCGTTCGTGTTCCCGGCGATCCAGCGGAGGTTCTCGTTCGCCTCCAGGCCGGCCCGGCCGCCGTAAACCGCGCCCTGGTCGTCGCAGACGCAGAGGTCCTTGGCGCCCGCCGCGAGCAGCAGCTGCAGCACCGCGGTCCCGGCGGCGCCGGCCCCGGCCATCGCGATGCGGACGGCGCGGAGGTCCTTGCCCACCACGCGCAGCGCGTTGGTCAGTGCGGCCATGACCACGATGGCCGTGCCGTGCTGGTCGTCGTGGAAGACCGGGATGTCCAGCAGGCCGCGCAGCCTGCTCTCGACCTCGAAGCAGCGGGGCGCGCTGATGTCCTCCAGGTTGATGCCGCCGAAACCCGGCGCGACGGCCTGCACCGTCCGGACGATCTCATCGGTGTCCTGGGTGTCCAGGCAGATCGGCCAGGCGTCGATGCCGGCGAACCGCTTGAACAGCGCGGCCTTGCCTTCCATCACCGGCAGCGCGGCGTAGGGGCCGATGTTGCCGAGCCCGAGGACCGCGGAGCCATCGGTGACGACCGCGACACTGTTGCGCTTGATGGTGAGGCGGCGGACGTCATCGGGGTTGCTGGCGATCGCCAGCGACACCCGCGCCACCCCGGGCGTATACGCCATGGACAGCTCGTCGCGGGTGCGCAACGGCACCTTCGAGCGCATCTCGATCTTGCCGCCGAGGTGCAGCAGGAACGTCCGGTCGCTGACCTTGTGCACCGTGACGTCGGGCAGCGACGAAAGCCCGGCGACGATCGCCTCGGCGTGCGCGGTGTCCCGCGCGGCGCACGTCACGTCCACGCGGAGGCGCTCATGCCCGGCGGCGTTGACGTCGAGGGCGGTGACCACGCCGCCCGCCTGTTCCACGGCACGGGTGATCTCGCTGACGGCGCGCCCGCGCGAGCCGACCTCCAGACGCATGGTCATGGAATACGAGACGCTCGGCGCCATGGCCATAATGCTTCCGCCTTCCCTGGCACGACCGGGTTCGTCGCCGGCCGCTCACGCGGCCCCGGGAGGGCACGCGTCCGCTCGCTGGTTAACGGAGGCTCACCGGTTCTGACTGAACAGACCCTAGCTGCGCCTTCATCCGCGGCGTGGCCGATCGCGCCGCCCGGGACCAAGGTTACGACGGCCGCCGGGCCCTCGTGGCGGCACTGATCCGTGCCTAACGGCGGCCGCTAGCGCGTACTCTGCAAGAATGGCGCGGGAAACTGCGGTGTCCGATGCGATGGAGCCGCCACCGGCACACGCCGGCCACGTTCTGGCCGAGACGGACAGGCTCGATGCGGACCGCGATCGACGCGGACCGCCCGCTGAACGGCGTCCCCCCGTCAATTGATGCGACGCGCCTGCGGGTCGCCATCGCGCGGCTCTCCCGCCGGCTCCGCCATCACGAGCTGGCCGGGCTGACACCCACCCAGCTGTCGGCGCTCGCCACGGTCGAGCAGCAGGGCCCGCTGCGGCTCGGTGACGTGGCCGCCGCGGAAGGGATCGCGCCCTCGACGCTGACCCGGATCGTGACCGCGCTGGAAGAGTGCGCGTACGTCAAGCGGTGCGCGGTGCCGGGTGACGCACGGGCCAGCACGCTGGCGATCACGCCGCGGGGTCACGAGGTGCTGGAACGAATCCGGCACGAGAGCACGGCCATGCTCGCCGAGAGCCTGACCATGCTCCGGCCTGGGCAGATCGACGCACTGGCCCGGGCCCTGCCCGCGCTTGAGCAGCTCGCGGAGGTCGACCCCCGTGAGACCCGCTCCCGCTAATCTCTGTCATCGCTCATTGCCGGACAGGCCAAGTCCGTGCTTGCTGACCAGCCAGGTTCACCAGGCCATCTCGTATGCGGCGATCGCCGCCCTGGCCAGAAACCGCCGTTCAGCCCTCGCCACGGTCGCCGCGCTGATCGGGGGACTCGGCGCCTTCTGCGGAGCCATCACCAACGTCTTCGTCTTCCCCGGCCTCGCCGCCGCCGCCACGGCCCACACGACACGAGCCGCCGCGGCGCAGTTCCTGGTGACGACCTCCAATTCAGAGTTCAGCCAGGTGTTCCGAGTACGTATATTTCATCGGCATCTACGTCGCGCCGCTGCTCATGGGGATTGCCCTGTGGCGAAGCCAGAGCGTTCCGCGCTGGCTGGGGGTCCTGTTCTTCGCTGGCCTGGAAGTCGCCCAGCAGCAGATATCCTCCGGGCCCGTCGTGATCTTGTACATGCTGCCCTTTGCGGCAGCGATGGTCCTGCTGGCGGCCCGGATCTGGCAGGCGGCTACGTTGCCATCCAGCCAGCCACAAGAAGAACTGACCAGCGCCCCCGTATAGCAGCACGCAAAGGCAGCCCGCAGAGATACCGCTCCGCCTACCGCGCTGCGTCTACGGCGGCCCGTTCAGAACAGAAGGCTGGACAGGGCGGCGCGGGCCTTGCTCACCCGCGGGTCCCGGGGCGGGAAAATCTCGAAGAGACCCACGAGGCGCGCCCGCGCCTGGTCCCGCTCCTCCCCTGAAGTCCGCCGGACGACCCCGAGCAGCCGGTCGAAGGCATCCTCGATCTTGCCCCCGGCCAGCTCGATGTCGGCCACGCGGGCCTGGGCCGCCACGTCGTCGGGGTGCTCGGCGGCGGCGCGGCGCGTGGCGGCCTCGTCGTACGAATCCAGGCGCTGGAACAGCTCGACGCGCGCCAGGCCCACCTTGGCCACCGGGTCAGCGGGAGAGCTCGCGAGGACCTTACGGAAAGCCTCGGCCGCGGCGTCCATATCACCACGCTCCATGGCCTGCTGGGCCTCGGCGTAGGCCGGGTTGGAGGTTTCCGGGCCCGTGGCAGCGCCGGGGCCACCCGGCCCCCCGGGCCTGCCGCGCCCGCCAGGACCAGCGGGCCGTCCCGGGCCGCCGGGACCGGGCCGGCCCACCGGGGCCGGGACCCGGGCCGGGGCCGGGGCCGGGGCCGCCGGGACTACCAACGGGGCCGGGCGGGCCGCCGGGCGCGCTCGCATCGGCGGCCTGCTGCTGGCCTGACTCCGTCCCCCGGGGCGCCGGGCCCACCGGCCCCGCCAGGCCCGCCAGGCCCGACGCCGAGCTGCCCGGCCGCGTCCAGGACCTGGCTGAGCCACTGGCGGACCTGCGCCTCCGGCAGAGCGCCCAGGAAGCCGTCCACCAGCTGACCGCCGATGACCGCGACGACCATGGGGATGCTCTGCACCTGCAGCGCCTGACTGAGGCGCGGATTGGCATCGACGTCGATCTTGGCCAGGATCCACTGCCCGCCCGATTCGCCGGCCAGCTTCTCCAGCACCGGGCTGAGCTGCTTACACGGCTCGCACCAGTCCGCCCACAGGTCGATGAGGACCGGCGTGGTACGAGACTGCTCGACGACCAGGGTGTTGAAAGTCTCCTCGGTGACGTCGAGGACGGCGGTCCCCGTGCCGCCGGGCGTGCCGGCCTCGGCCGCCTGCTGCTTGCGCTGAGCGGCGGCCTGCCGGGCGCCGAGGTCGACGGCGCCGTAAATGGAAAAATCCCGCGACTGCATGCTTCCATCCTGCCGTATGCCCGCAGCATCTTGACCGGCATCATCGTGACCGGCACCGGGAGGCATTTCTCTCCGCCCAGCCGCTCTCATAGCCGCTTGGTAGGTAGCACACGAAGTGCTACGTTTACCTTATGAGTGACACAGCTGATCCGCAGCCGCCTGCTGCCGCGGGCACCGGCGCCAGAGCGCCCGCGCGGCGCATCGGGGTTCGCGAGCTGCGACAGCACGCCAGCGTCTACATCGACCTGGTGGAGAGGGGATACACAGTGGACATCACGAACCGGGGGCGCCTCGTAGCCCAGCTCGTTCCGGTCAGGGAGCCGGAGAGTCCGCTGGAGCGCCTGATGGCCGCCGGGATCATCGAACCCGCTGAGGATCCCGGGTGACCTCCTGGACGTCGAGCCAGGGCCTCCCGTGCCGCCGGGTCACCCGACCGCGTCGGAGATCCTTCTTCAGATGCGAGAGGAGGAGCGGTATTGATCTACCTGGACTCCTCGGCGCTGGTGAAGCTGGCCGTCACCGAGCCCGAATCGGCCGCGCTGACCGAGTGGCTAGGTCACAGCGCCAACGTCATACGGGTGTCCAGCCCGATCGTCCGCGTGGAGGTCCCCCGGGCGGTCTGGCGCTCGGACCCAGGTTCACTACCGCAGGCCTACACGGTCGTCCGCCGGGTGCGGGACATTCGCCTCACGGCCAGCGTTCTCACCCGGGCGGCCGGAGCCCGGCCCATGACACTACGCGCGCTCGACGCAATTCACCTGGCGTCCGCGCTCACCATCAGGCATGACCTCACGGCCTTTGTCTCCTACGACAAGCGCTTGCTCGCGGCGGCCCGAGGAAGCCGGCCTCGCCACGGTCAGCCCGGCTTAACGGCCGCGAGCATCCCGCACGGCCGGGAACATTTTCTTTCCGAACGGGCCGCCGTGCACCATAACAGCCAGTGCGGAGCCGGGACCCCCACAGCCAGCGCCGCCCGTCCCCGCCCGCTCGCCAGAGGGCACCAGCCCCATAAATACCTTGCGTCCCCTACCGGCCGCCCCACCCGCGGACCCGGCCCGCGCTTGCGGGGCGATTCGGACGTGGGCAGCGTCCTCAGCGCATCGTGGAGACCGCGGCGACCATAAGAGGCTTCGGGGAGCGGCGGGGGCCTCAGCGGGGGCGGGAGCCTAGCTGGAGGATTCGGGGTCGCCGGCTGCGGCGTCGTCGAGGCGCTGGGCGGCGATCTCGGCGAAGTCGTGGTCGACTTCCGCGACGCAGGCGAAGCGCCCCGCGCCGATCGCCGCGACGGAAGCGGACGCCAGGCCGCCGAACGGCTCCCACACCACGTCGCCCTCGGCCGTGACCGCCGCCAGGATCCGGCGCATGAAGGCCAGCGGCTTCTGGTTGAGGTGCCCGGCGGACAGGCTGCCCGGGTTGTGCACGCGAGGGGCGGCCCGGCGCATGGTGCCCTTGACGCGCTCGACCCCGTGCAGCGGCGCGAGCGGCCACACGTTGGTCAGGCCGTGCGCGTGCCGCCAGGTGTAGCGGAGCGCGTCCCACTCCTTCGCCGTCACCGGCGCGCGGCCGTCAGTGAGTAGTAAGGCCAGCCGGAGCGGGCCCCGTAGGCGTTGGCGTACGCGGCCAGACGCTGGAGCATCTCACCGGGCGGCCAGTACCAGAGCCAGTCCATGGTCAGGTACTTGCGGGTGGCGGCGTTCCGCACGCCGCAGGCGTCGTTGGCCCGGTTCAGCGGGAGCCCGGACCGCTGCCATTCGCGGCGCAGCCACTGCTGCACGCCCATCGGCCCGTCGGCGCCGGCGGGCTGGAAGCGCCGCTGGTAGAAGGCGCACACCTCGGTGACCACGGGAAAGCGCCGGATGGTCTGGCCGTTGACGTTGCCCGGCGATGTGGGCGACGCCTTTGTCCCAGGTGATGAGCTGAACGTAGTCCCAGCCGCTGGCGGCCAGCAGCGGATGCACGGTCGCCCAGCCGAGCTCGGTGTTCCAGAACCACAGCGTGGTGGCCGGGGTGGCGTGCCGGTTCCAGGCCTCGACGTGCGGGCGGTACCAGCCGGGCAGCCCCTCGGTGCCGGTCGTGTCGCCGTGGAACCCGCGCACGCCGTAGGCGCCGTCGCTGATGATCGCGGCAGGCGCGGGCCAGGACCCGTACGCCTCCAGCGCGTCCCCCCGGTGCAGCCGGTACGCGGGGGGCTCCTGGTCAGCCGTCTCGCCCGGAGTACCGTCCGGAGCATGGACCGGGCCAGTATCGGTCCGGGCCGGGGGACGGTGCACGTCAGGCGCCGTCGGTGAGGGCGCCCAGGAGTTCGTCCGCCGCCGAGTACGGGTCGATCTGGCCGCTCGCGACGCGTTCGGCGAGCGGGCCGAGAGCGCTGTCTCCGGGCAGGCGGCTCATCCTGCCGCGCAGGGCGCCCAGGGCCAGCGCCGCCACCTCCTCGCGCGCGCGGGCGGCTCTGCGGCGGTCCCGTTCGCCGGAGGTATCCAGCCAGCACCGGTGCGCGTCGAGCTTGCCAACCAGCTCCGCTATCCCTTCGCCGGTGGTGGCGATGGTCGTGACGATCGGCGGTTTCCAGTCCTCGGGGGCCCGTTCGGCCATGGCGATCATGTTCCGCAGGTCGCGGATCGTTTCCTGGGCCTGCGGCCGGTCCGCCTTGTTGACCACGAAGACGTCCGCAATCTCCAGGATGCCCGCCTTCGCGGCCTGCACCGAGTCGCCCATGCCCGGAACGATGAGCACCGCGACCGAGTCCGCCATCGAGGCGATCTCCACCTCGACCTGTCCCACGCCCACCGTCTCGATCAGGATCACCTCGAAACGCGCGGCGTCAAGGGCCCGGATCACCTGAGGGCTCGCCGCGGCCAGGCCGCCGAGGTGTCCCCGGGTGGCCATCGACCGGATGAAGACGTCGCGGTCGGTGGCGTGATCCTGCATGCGGATGCGGTCACCGAGCAGCGCCCCGCCGGTGAAGGGAGACGTGGGGTCGATGGCCAGCACCCCCACGCGCGAGCCCTGGTCGCGGTACGCCCGGACGAGCGCGCTGGTGACCGTCGACTTCCCGGCGCCGGGCGCGCCCGTCAGGCCGATCACGCGCGCGTGGCCCGCCAGCGGCGCGAGTTCCTTCATGACCGAGCGGAGCCCCGGGGACCCGTCCTCGATCAGCGAGACGAGCCGCGCGAGGGCACGCGGGTCACCGTCGTGCGCCCGGGCGACCATTTCCGTGATATTGCTCGCTGACGTGGCCACGCGGCTCACGCTACACGGCTGGCACTATATCGCTGTCGCTACCCGGCTGGTACGGGAACGCGGATGATCAGCGCCTCCGCCGAGCTCCGCGCCGGAGAAGCCGGCCAGCGAGCCGGGGAGGCGGCCGATCGCCGTCCTGGCCCCGCTGACGATGACGGGGGGCACGCCCGGCTGGGGTTGCCGTGCTGCTGGCCAGGGCCTCGCCCATCCCGATGCCGCCAGGTGCCATGCCGTTCTGCCTGCCCAGGCGCCGTCCCAGTCACGATACCCAGCCCTGGGACCGGTCCCGCCCCGGCCACGGGCCAGAGGAAGCGACCCGGGCCTGGCCAAAGGTGTGCACTTTTCTGCTGTCATCACAGCAGAAAGTACACCCGAAGGGCTCTTGCTGATCTTGCTGCGGCTGCCGATCCTGCTGCGGCCGTAGCGCAGCGGCAGAGGCCGTAGAGCCAGAGGCGAAGGTGGACCATGCTGACCCAGATCGATCATGTCGGGATCGCGTGCCATGACCTGGAGGAGAAGATCGACTTCTACTGCTCCACGTTCGGCCTCACGGTGGCGGTCCGCGAAGTTCACGAGGAACAGGGCGTGCGGGAGGCCATGCTGCTGGTCGCGACGGCCGATCCGGGCCCGGGCGCGTTGCGGGGCGGGCCGCCCGACCTGCGAGCTGCCGCCGGGACGGCCGTGGGCGCGCCGTCCGGCCCCGACCTGCGGGCCGCCGAGGGTGGGCCTGGCCCGGGGGGCGCGCCTGGTTCTGGCCCGGGGGGCGCGCCTGGTTCCGGGCCGGTGGCACCGCCCTGGCCGGGGCAGGGAGGCTATCTGGCCGGGGGTTCCTATATCCAGCTGCTGGAGCCGCTCGGGCCGGATTCGCCGGTCGGGAAGTTCCTGGCCCGGCGCGGGGAAGGGATTCATCACATCGGGTACGGCGTCAGCGACGTCCGCGCCGCGCTTGCCGCGATCAGCGCGACCGGAATCCGGCTCGTCGACGAGCGCCCGCGGCACGGCTCCATGGGCGCCTCGATCGCGTTCCTCCATCCGGCGGATCTCGGCGGGGTACTGACCGAACTGGTGGAGCATCCGGCGGATCAGAGGACGGATTATGGGCGATGACGATCCGGCGGCGAATCGTGACCGAAACTCGGGCCGGACCGGCGAGAACCGCCCCTGACCCGGCTTCGGCCGCGTCCGTCGCGGTGGTGGCCCGGGCAGTGCCCGCGAGGCGGAAACCGCGGCTGGTCACTGACACTCGTACACCGGGAGTACCACTGGACACCACGGCATGATCTTGAACGACGCCCGAAAGTACCCGATATGCAGGGCAGACATACGATCTATGGCTGTTATGGCGCTGACCGGCCGGAAGCAGGGCGGCGAGGCAAGAGAATCCGCCGCTGGAAGTCCGAAGGAACCGACAACGTCCCAAAGGCGGAGTAGTCTGCCTGCTACCAGGTGAGAAAATCGCAGAAGTCCCAAACGACCGGGTGAGGTACTGCCGCTGTGCCCAGGGGCTGAGCCTGCCGGTCAGGGCGAGATGCTTACCTGTGCCCCCGCCTGCCGTTCCGTCCAACAGGGTTAGGCCACATGCAATCCGACATTGACGCACAGCTCACCAATTTCTTTGAAGACAGCCAGCCGCGCGAGTTCGCCAAGGTGATGCGTGGCTACGACCCTCAGCAGGTCAACGAGCATCTCGCCCAGCTTGAGGGGGATTTGCGCCAACACAAGGATCAAGTCCAGGCGATGCACCGGGAGCTGACTGAGACTCATCGGCAGCTCCAGGAGCAGGAACGACCCACCTACTCCGGCCTGGGCGCACGGATCGAGCAGCTGCTCAGGCTCGCCGAGGAACAGGCCACCGAGCTTGTCCAGGCCGCGCGGTCCGAGGCCAACGAGATCAAGGCCGCGTCGAAGGTGGATGCCGCCGAGGTGCGCGCCTCCGCCGAGAACGAGGCGGCGGAACTGCGGGCGATCGCCAAGCGCGAGACCGATGACCTGCGTGGCGCGGCGGAGCGTGAGGCCGACTCCATCAGGACGGGCGCACGACGTGAGTCCGACGAACTCACCTCGACGACCGAGCGTGAGGTTGCCAAGCTGCGCGCGACGGCGGACCACGAGATCGCCGAGAAGCGGGCGGCGGTGGAGCGCGACATCGCCAAGCTGCGGACCACCACCGAGCGCGAAGTGGCTCAGCTCAAGGCGTCCGCCAAGCGGGAACGCGATGAGATCCTCACCACATCCAAGCGCCAGGCTGACGAGATGCGCAGCCAGGCCCAGCGGATCCTCGAAGAGAGCGAGGCGCAGCGGGCGCAGGCCGAGGCCGAGTTCGAAATCCAGCTCGCGGCCCGCCGGGAAGAAGCCGAACGGCAGGAGGCCGAGCGTCTCTCCGCCGCCCAGGCCGCGACCCAGAAGCTCGTCTCCGAGGCCGAACAGCGGGCTTCGACCGCCGAGCAGCGGGCCGCCAAGGCGAGCGCCCAGGCCGAGCAGACCCGGCGCGACGCCGACCAGCACGCCAAGCAGCTGGTCAGCAACGCCAAGAAGAACGCGGACCAGATCGTCAGCCAGGCCAAGAGCCAGGCGGATCACCTGCTGGCCGAGACGAAATCCGAAGCCGAGCGGGCCCGCGTACAGGCACAGCGCCAGGTCGACGACCTCACCCGGCAGAAGGACAGCATCAGCAGCCACCTCGCCCAGCTGCGCCAGCTGCTCGGCGGTGGTGTCCCGGGAATGGACGACACGGCCGTGCAGGCTTCCCCGCCGCGCCAGGCCATCGGCGCGGAAGCGCCCCGGCCCCCGGTCCCGCCGCCCCCGGCGCAGAACGCAGCCAAGCCGCCGGACAACGCCCCGCGGGCCTCCATTCAGCCTCCGGCGCAGCGGCCGGCTCCCGCCCCGGCCGGCCAGGCCGCCCGCGGCGGTGCCCCCAACGGCGCCAAGCCGGCCAACGGCAAGGCGCCGGACGACGAGGACTGGTGGACCGAGTAAGAACCCTGCAGCGGTACGGCGAGCACGGCGGTCCAAGTCTCGCCGACGGCAGGTGAAGGGCCAGGCCCCGGAGCGGGGACCTGGCCCTTCACCGTCCCCGGGTCAGCATGTGCCGTCCCCGTCCCCGGCGCCGGAGTCAGCCACGCCGGGCCGAACCCGGGCGCCGGTTCAGCCGCCGGTCCCAGCAGGTCCGGTGCCAGTGCCGCCGCATGCCGACGCCCGGCGCCTCGGCCGGCCAGGCCACGATGTGGGCCGTGCCGGGCGGTATTTCCTGGTCACAGCCGGGACAGCGGTAGGTCTTGGTCGCGGCGGCGCCGGGGATCTGCCGGACCACCCAGTCCCCATCCGGCCACGATTCGGCGCGCTCCGGACCCAGCGGCCAGGGCGCCTCCGGTCGCTGGCGGCGGGATCTGCGCGGGCTCACGGTCGATACTTTATGTGTCAATCGCCGGGCTGGCGCCGCGGATCGACCGGCCGGGCTACAGTGGCGTTCCGTGCGGCTCGTCATCGCGCGGTGCAGCGTCGACTATGTCGGCCGTCTCACCGCTCACCTCCCCTCGGCCCTCCGGCTGCTGATCGTCAAGGCCGACGGCTCGGTTCTGGTGCACTCCGACGGTGGCTCCTACAAGCCGCTGAACTGGATGTCACCGCCGTGCCGGCTGGCCGAGGAGCCGGGACGCTGGACGGTGACGAACAAGGCGGCCGAGACCCTGGCCATCACGATCGAGGAGGTCCTCAGCGACTTCTCGGCCGACCTGGGCATCGACCCGGGGCTGGTCAAGGACGGGGTGGAAGCACACCTCCAGGAGCTGCTCGCGGCGCAGATGCACGTGCTCGGGGAGGGCTGGCGGCTGATCCGGCGCGAGTACCCGACGCCGATCGGGCCGGTCGACCTGATGTGCAGGGACGCCGACGGGACGAGCGTCGCGGTCGAGATCAAGCGTCGCGGTGAGATCGACGGGTCCAATTCTGACGAATATGCCGCTTCGGGGGGAGGGACCCATGTGGCGGTCGAGATCAAGCGCCACGCTGGCATCGATGCTGTCGAACAGTTGACCAGGTACCTGGAGCTGCTGAACCGGGACCCGCTCCTGGCCCCGGTTAAGGGCGTGCTTGCTGCGCAGACGATAAAGCCGCAGGCGCGCACGCTGGCGGAAGATCGCGGAATCAGGTGTGTGGTCCTGGACTACGACGCCATGCGCGGGATCGAACGCGAGGGGACGTTGTTCTAGCGTTAAACCGCCGTGACACCCGGGGAAGTTCAGAGCGAATGTCAGTGGGGATCGGTAGCGTCGCTATCGTGCAGCGTGACGTGGTGGTTGACATCGATCCCGCCAGCCTGGCGGAGGCGGTCGACCCCGGCTCCTATGAGCGGGGCGTGCAGTACGTGCGGCAGCACGCGGTCGTGCGCGCGCTGTGGAAACTGTCGGCGGGAGCCCTGGCCGGGACGGTGCGCGGACAGTACGGCAACGTCTATACGACGACGGCGCGCTTCTCGTCCGCCGACGGGCTGGTTCACCGGTTCGAGCAGGGCGAATGCAGCTGCCCGGTCGGGTTCAACTGCAAGCATGTCGTGGCGCTGGTGCTGACCGCCACCGGCGCGCTCCGCCCGGACGGCAAGGGGCGCCCGGACGAGGCAGGACGCCCCCAAGAAGACGGGGGGGCCGCAGGACGAGGCGACCGCCGGCGCGGGCCACGCGATGTGGGAACGGTCGCTGGCCTCGCTGCTGACGTCCGGGAAGGCTGGCTCGCCGGGTACGCCGGGCCTGCCGGGCATGGCGGCCGGTAGCCCGCTGGCGATCGAGCTCACGCTGTCTGTTCCCCAGTACCTGCCCTGGAGCCGCCCGGCCGGGCCCGATCCGCTGCCGCAGTTGCTGGCCCGCCTGGTGCGACCGGGAAAGAACGGCTGGGTCGCCGGCGGCCTGAGCTGGTCCCAACTGGGCAATCTGCACTATTCCGGCGACTACCAGCCCTCGCACGTCCGGTGGCTGAAAGAGTTCTACGCCCTCTACAAATCGGGCGCCCAGCAGTTCGCCTCCTCCTACTCTTACGGGGAGGAGAAGACGATCACCCTGTCCGCCTTCGAGTCCGCGCGCCTCTGGCCGCTGCTGGACGAGGCGGAGGCGATCGGCCTGCACCTGGTCCACTCGCGGAAACGGTTCGGCACGCTGGACTCCTACGGGCACGCGGAGGTGTGCCTGGACGTCACCACCCAGCCGGGGACGCTCTTGATCACCCCGGTGGTCGTCATCGAAGAGACGCCCACCGACGTCGTCCCCGTCGCGTTCATCGGGCCGGATGGTCACGGGCTGGTCTATACCCGCCGGGCGGACGTGCCGCCCAGGGCGGGCCGGGCGCCCAGAGCGGACCTGGCACCAGGGGCCGACCGCGGCGACTGGCCGCTGCTGATCGCCCGGCTCGCCAGTCCCGTCCCGCCGTCGCTGCAGCGCCTGGCGCTGGACGCGCGGCAGCTGCAGGTCCCCGCCGTGGACCAGGCACGGTTCCGCGATGAGTACTACCCCCGGCTGCGCCAGATGGCCAGGGTGATCTCCTCAGACGGCTCGTTCACCCCGCCGGCCATCCCGGACCCCACGCTGGTGCTGCGCGCGTCCTACGGCACCGGCCACGAGCTGGATCTGCACTGGGAGTGGGCCTACGAGGTCGGTGAGTCCCGGCGGCGCGCGCCGCTGTCCGCGGACGGGGATCCCGGGTACCGGGATCTGAAGGCCGAACGCGCCATCGTGGCGGGCCTCGACGTCGGGCTGGAGGCGTTCGGCCTGCGCAACATGAAGGCCAGCGCACCGCTCGTGCCGGGCGCGACCCTCCGGGACTTGCGCACCATGCACTTCAGCACGGAGGTCCTGCCGCTGCTGGACGGGCATCCGGGCGTCGCCGTCGAGATCACCGGTGAGCCCGCTGACTACCGTGAAGCGGGCGACTCGCTGCGGATAAGCGTGTCGGCTGGCGACGTGGCCGGCGAGACCGACTGGTTCGATCTCGGCGTCACCATCACCGTTGAGGGACATGAGGTCCCGTTCACAGACCTCTTCGTCGCCCTGAACCGGAATCATTCACATCTGCTGCTGGCCGACGGCGCGTACTTCTCCCTCGAAAAACCGGAACTGCTGGCGCTCCAGCGGCTGATCGACGAGGCGCGTGCGCTGCAGGACACGCCCGACACGGCGGACGGCCCGTTGCGGATCAGCCGGTTCCAGGCGGGGCTATGGGAGGAGTTCGCCGCGCTCGGTGTCATCGAGGCCCAGGCGCAGGCGTGGCAGCGCCAGGTCGGCGGGCTCCTGGCGCTCAGCTCCGTCGAGCCCAGGCCGCAGCCCGCGGCGCTGCGCGCCACGCTGCGGCCGTACCAGGCCGACGGGTTCGGCTGGCTGGCGTTCCTGTGGGAGCACCAGCTCGGCGGCATCCTCGCCGACGACATGGGACTGGGTAAAACGTTGCAGTCGCTGGCACTGATCTGCCACGCCAGGCAGGCTCAGCCCGGGCTCGCTCCGTTTCTCATCGTCGCGCCGACGAGCGTCACGGCGAACTGGGTCACCGAAGCCGCCCGGTTCGCCCCGGACCTGACCGTCGCGGGGATTTCCGGCACACTGCGCAAACGCGGCCAGAGCCTGGGCGACATCATCGCCGGTGCCGACGTGGTGGTGACCTCTTACACGCTGCTCCGGCTCGACTTCGACGCCTACGCGGCCGCGGACTGGTCCGGCCTGCTGCTCGACGAGGCGCAGTTCGTCAAGAACCACCAGTCGAAGGCGTACCAGTGTGCGCGGAAACTGGCCGCGCCGTTCAAGCTCGCTATCACCGGTACCCCGATGGAGAACAACCTAATGGAGCTGTGGTCGCTGCTGTCGATCACCGCGCCGGGACTGTTCCCGCGTCCGGCCCGGTTCCGCGACTTCTATGCCCGTCCGATCGAGAACGGCCGCCAGCCGGAGCTGCTCGCGCAGCTGCGCAGGCGGATCCGGCCGCTGGTCCTGCGCCGCACGAAGGAGCGAGTTGCCGCTGATCTGCCTGCCAAGCAGGAGCAGGTTCTCGAGGTGGACCTGCACCCGCGGCACCGGACGATCTATCAGCGGCATTTGCAGCGAGAGCGGCAGAAAGTCCTCGGGCTGGTCGATGACCTGCAGCGTAACCGGTTCACCATCCTGCGCTCGCTCACCCTGCTGCGCCAGCTGAGCCTGCACGCCGGCCTCGTCGACGGCGGGCACCTCGACCTTCCGAGCAGCAAGATCGACGCCCTGGTCGAACAGCTGCGGAACGTCATCGGCGGCGGCCACCGGGCGCTGGTCTTCAGCCAGTTCACCGGTTTCCTCGGTATCGTGCGGGAACGCTTGTCCGCAGACGGCATCGGTCACTGCTACCTGGACGGCAAGACCACCGACCGGGCGGCGGTGATCGGGCAGTTCAAGGGCGAGGATGTCCCGGTTTTCCTGATCAGCCTGAAGGCAGGCGGGTTCGGCCTGAACCTGACCGAGGCCGACTACTGCTTCCTGCTCGACCCGTGGTGGAATCCCGCGACGGAGGAACAGGCCGTCGACCGGACCCACCGCATCGGGCAGACCCGCAACGTCATGGTGTACCGGCTCATCGCGAGGGACACCATCGAGGAGAAGGTCATGGCGCTCAAAGCGCGCAAGGCCGAGCTGTTCTCCAGCGTCATGGACGACGGGAATGCCTTCGGCGCCAGCCTGGACGCCGACGACATCCGCGGGCTGTTCGCCTAGTCAGCGGCCCCCGGGCGAGTACCGCCGGCGCCGGGTGCTTGTATGACCTAATGCGCGCACTGATCACCAACGACGACGGGATCGACAGCGCGGGCCTGCGCATGCTGGCGCAGGTCGCTGTCGCGGCCGGCCTGAAGGTGACCGTTGCGGCGCCGGACGGGGAGCGCAGTGGCACCAGCGCCGCGATGTCCGGGCTGGCGGAGGGCGGCCGCCTGCTGGTCGCGGACCGGGCGCTCGACGGCCTGGAAGGCGTGCCCACGGTCGCGGTGCAGGCGTCCCCGGCGATGATCGTTTTCGTGGGCACGCAGGGCGCCTTCGCGCCGCCGCCGGACATCGTGCTGGCGGGCATCAACCGCGGGCCGAATATCGGGCGGGCCATCCTGCACTCCGGCACGGTCGGGGCCGCGCTGACCGCCGCATCAGCGGGCCTCCCGGCCCTGGCGGTATCGCTGGCGTCGGACCGGGCCGAGCACTGGGACACCGCCGCCGCGGCCACAACCCGCGCGCTCGGATGGTTCCTGCCGCGCGCCAAGGTTCCGGTCGTGGTGAACGTGAACGTGCCCGACAGGCCCGCTGACCAGCTTCGCGGGCTGCACGCGGCGCGGCTGGCCGCCTACGGGGTGGCGCGGGCGATCATCGGCGAGCCGGGCGAGGACTTCATCCCCATCACGTTCTGCGAGCTTGACGCCCAGCCGGGAGCGGACACCGACCTCGCCCTTATCCGCGAGGGCTGGACGACGGTCACCGTGTTGGAGGGGCTGAGCGAATCCAGCGCCCTCGATCTGTCCACGCTGGGCTGAGCAGGACCCGGGCTGGCCGACCGTCAGGGCGCGGGGCGCCGGTCGTGGCGGTGTCGGCGGGGGATGGACGCGCGGGCCTACACCGAAGGGGCGGGCATAGTGAGGATGTCGGCAGATTGGAGTCAGATTGCAGTCGCATATAGGCAGTTGAACTGGGAGAACGCATAACGGTAACGCGTTAGCCCCGCGGCTCTGTCGCATGCTGGAGGATGGCGGCGATGTCGTCGACGGTGTCGAGCTGCCCGGCGGCGACGCTCATCACAAGTTCGTAAGCACCGTCGTTGGTGAGCGTGAGTCGGCGGCCGTTAAGGCCGTAGAAGGCGATGAGCGCCGCGAGCGCGAGTCGCTTGTTGCCGTCGATCAGGGCGTGATTGCGGGCTATCGAGTGCAAGAGCGCGGCCGCCTTGGCATCCAGGCCCGGGTAGGCGTCCTTGCCGAAGGCGGTGGCCCGGGGACGTGCCAGGGCGGCTTCCAGCAGGCCGTAGTCCCGGACCGCGTAGTCACCTAGGGTCCGCTCGGCGATACGGAGCAGCTCGGGCAACGCCAGGAAGATCACTCGCCCAGCCGCTCCAGGGCCTCGGCATACCGTGGCAGTTCCTCGTCGAGGACGCGGTCCAGGAACTCGGCACGGCTATGGTTCTCGACATACTCGCGGATGGCCTGGCGGGCCACTTCCTGCATCGACCGGCGCTCCAGCTCAGCACGCCGCCGCAGTGCCTCGGTCTCGTCGTCCGCCAGCCTCAGTGTCATCGCCATGAGAATGATGGTATCACCTTGATACCATCATTGCCGCGACCGGAGCTCGGACTGGTCCTTGACGGCGCGCTTGCGCCCGGAACCCTCCCAGCGATAGTTCACCAGCCCCTGCCACCGGTTGTTGACACCGCGCCGCCACTCCAAGAGGAAACCATCCACCCACCTGCCTCCCACGAGTACCTGGCAGGGCTTGGCATCTGGCAGGACATCGGGCGGGAAACAGTGAAAACACTCCGCTAGGCCTTCCGACATCGCTACGGACAACGGGATCTGCTCGGGCACCGAGGTGCCTTTGCCGAACTGCCCGGCCAGCCGCTGCCCGTCAAGCAGCGCCTCGCAGGTTGGCCCGCGGTGGTAGACCTGCCCCTGGCTTGTGCGCCACACCCGGACGGGGAGCCCTTTCCGTGCAGCCATGCATTCCGATTCACCGCACCAGTCCGCAACCTCGTCGTGCTTACAACGCGCCTCGTCCGGGCCGACCATGCAGCCATCGTTCATCTGTGACAACCCAAGCGCAACAGGTAACGACACGCCAAGTGCGGGGCGACTGCATTCCTGTCATCGACGGATCTGCCGTTATCGCCGCGCTGTCTACGACGCGTCCGTACCACGCTTCGGCGACGAGGCGTTGACCCAAGCCGGTGAACGCTCACTCAAGTTCCGCCCGTGTCGTCCCGCAGGGATCAGGCGCGCCGGACCGCCGCGCTGGCCAGTTCGGGGACGAAGCCGGCGGCGTCAACCGTGGCGACGCCGGTGACCAGCACTCTCCCCGTCCGGGGCCGGGCGGCCGTCGTTTAGCGTGGCGAGTTCACTGGCCTCCACGCACACGTACCACTCGTCCGGCCCGCACTGACCTAGAATCGAGCCCGGCAGCCATGGCCATACGGCCCGGTCGGCGAACTCTTCCCGCCGGTTACGTGGGAAACGGACTTCTACCTGGCTGTCATCGGGGAACTTGCCGTCGTTGTCCTCGTCCACCGTGCGACCCCGTTTCTGGAGCCGCCGGACAACCTGTGTGATTATCGCAACCTGGACGGGCCCAGGTTGCATTTGCATGTAATCCTCTGAACTGCGAAGACACCTTTGAGTCACTGCCGCGGCCTCGTTTTGCAGTTGGTCGAGGATGACTGCGTACTTGTCTTCGCGGTCAAGCATTCCGATCGCAGGCATGGTCATGCTTTGCCCGGAACCCGATGACGGACGCGGCTATTGTCGGTCCATGCCGCGTGTCAGCGCGTTTTACGGGTCGTGATCTTCATGTACTGAAACGAACGGGATCACCCGGTGGCACACTTTCATGCCTGCCACGCTGGCCGCCGCGTCTCGGTCTCAGCAGACGGCGAGGTGCTGGCCGGGCAGTCTCGACTGCCCGTCGTCGTGGGTGTCGCTGTGGTCGGGGACCGCGTGCTCCGCCTGCTCGCCCATCCGCCGGGCCAGCAGCCGCAGATGCCACCAGGTGAACACTTCCTGGAAACAGGCAACATCCGCATCCCCCGCCTCAAGCGCCGCACCGATTACCGCATACCGCCCGGCCAGGTGAGACCCGATCAGGAGACCTACAGGGCCCATCTATGGTGAATCTCAGTGCTGCATCGAGTCCACGATCTCGGTGAGGAGGAATTTCACCTTCGCGGAGATCGGGCGCCCCGGGTAGGCCTGCTCGACCAGGTCCAGGCCTTCGTCTACCGTGGTGAAGCCGAGCTGATGGTAGAGCAGGATGATGTCGTCGGCGTCGATCTCGGCGCGGGCTGCGAACAGTTTCATCGCGAGCAGGTACCTTAGGGCTCGCACAACAATTACTTCGGGTCATCCGGGCGTGTCGCTGGGTCGGCTGGCGTCGGCCGTATTGTGTAGTTCCAGTCTCCATGGAATTGGTGACGCTGCAGGTGAGAGACTTCGAACGCCTTCATTGCCTTGTCCGGGATCTTGATGCCTCTGGGGTAGATGCCGGTGTCCAGCTGCGCCTGGACTGTCAGCCCGGTCCTGGTGGTGACGGCGCTGATGGTCTCGATGATGACCTCGTGGGACTCCAGCGGCCGGCCTCGCCAGTTCATCGAGATGTGAGAGAACAGCCTGTGCTCAATCCGGCTCCAGGCCCCGCAGGTCGGTGACGAACCACCAGGGCCATGCCTCACGTTCAGGCAGCCGGGCCTATGACGGAACCATCCATCCGTCCCAGCGGGCCAGGTACTCGGCCATCGCAGCGAACGCGGCATCGACCCGGCTGTCTCCGGTGCTCCTGGGAGCAGCGGACCATACCTGCGCCGCGGCGGAGACACCGTCGTGGTGCAGGACGCTCGTGTAGTCGTCCAGCAGCTGGACAAAAACGTAGCGCCAGAGCCTGCTCAGCCGCTCTTCTCATGCAGCATGGCAAGAGCGCTGCCAGCAGCCTGGTCAGCCGTCTCAAACGCCCGCATCTCCACGCCTGTAATGCTAGCGACCGGAGGCGCTGGCCTGCACCGGGTCATCCGGGATCAGGTCCTCGCCGACGCGCGCGCGCAGAGTTCCCCGACCTGGCGCGTACCTATGTACCAGGACCGGTCCCGGCGCCAGCGACCGACCCCGGGACAGCAGCCGAAGCGGCCCCTGGGAACGAACCGGCCCCTGGGAAATGAGCCCCCACTCGTGCCGAGGCTCCCGGTGCGAGCCGGCTCCGTAAGCAGGTTGAGGCCGTTTGCCTGTGGTCGGGGCTGGGGCCGCGTCCACCGCCAACGGGCCTAGCGGACATGGCCTCACGCGCTAGCGTCTGCACTGACGATCAGGACCCAACGGCGAGGTCGTCGGAGCGCCCGGCTTCGAGTCGCGGCCACTGGGCGATGGGGCGTCCGCCCGGCCACTCTGACACTGGTGGCCAGGCGGGCGAGCCGCCGTTAGTCCGCGTGTTGGAGCACTGTTGTGGCCAGCCGGGGGGCGAGTCCTCCCATGGCTCCTGGCGTCCGTACACGTGAGGTCCATGAGCGCGTAGCTGTAGTCCATTGCCTCTACGCCGCGGCGTTTCGTCCAGTAGGTTTCGAAGACGCGGTCGCCGTCCCGCAGGTAGCACACGAGGTGGAACAAGCCGATCTGGCGCCCGGCCAGGAGCGCGTCGAGGGATGCGTGCGCGGAGTACCAGGGCATGTCCCAGCCCATGAAGTCGCGGTAGCGGACGCTCTCGTCGTAGGGAGCGCCGGCGGGTGGTCGCACGCGACATTGCGCCCTGGCAGAACACCGCGTAGGTGATGTCGCGGGAATGCAGGTAGGACAGCTCGCTGACCTGGGTGGTGTAGAACGTGCAGCCTTCGCACTGCTCGGCCGCGGGCCGGCCGGGGTTCCACATGAAGTAGTAGGCGATGAGCTGCCGGCGCCCTTCGAACGCGTCGAGCAGGGTGAGCGGCCCGTGCGGACCGGTCAGCGGAATGCCGGGGTCCATCTCGACCATGGGCAGGCGCCGCCGGGCCGCGGCGATCGCGTCGCCTTCCCGGGTGTGCGCCTTCTCCCGAACCCGCAGCGCATCCAGTTCGGCCTGGAAGGTGGCCCGGTCGACGGCCGGGGGCAGGCTCGGTGCGCTGGTGGCGCTGGCCGCCGGCCCGCCGGGGTTTGCTGATTCATCCGTCATGACTGCCTCCTTGGATGGGAGTGTGAGAGCCTTCGCTTTCCTTTGCTCTTGCGTGCGCCGCTTCGGCGAGCCGTTTGATCGTGCCGAGCCGCCGGTCCCATTGCGCGGCGAGGTCAGCCATGGCCCGGGTGGCCTGGTCGAGGCGGCCGGCTTCTACCTGGTAGAGAACCTCCCGGCCCTGCTTGCGCCGGCTGACCAGCCCGGCCTGTTCGAGCGCGACCAGATGTTTGGAGACCGCCTGGCGGGAGAAGGGCACCCGTCCAGCCAGCCAGCTGGCGCTGACGTCACCGTTGCTGACCAGGAGGTCGAGGACCCGGCGGCGAGACGGGTCGGCGATGGCCGACCACAATTCGTCATCGACCTGCGCCGTCATCGCGATTGGCGCTTCGCGAGTATGCAGGCGAGGCGGTCCAGGTATTCGGCCCAGCCGCCCCGGTGCTCGTCGGCATAACGTTCTTTCTCCGCGTCGGGCCAGGCGAGCAGCTCGTGGCCGCTTTCGGACACGCGAAGACGGGTCCGCTCGTTGCCTTCCGGCGCCAGCGTGAACTCGACCAGCATCGAGTTGCCGGTCACTGGTTCCTCGCCCGCGGGGATGGTTCCAGCGGAATGAGAAGCGAGTCGGTGGATCGACCGTCTCCACGACGACCGGGCCGCCCTGGTCCCCGAACTGCATGAAGCCATGAGCGCCGGGTTCCACGACCAGTTCCACCCGGTCGGCGAACCACTGGCTCATCTGATCAGGCTCGGTGATGGTGCGCCACACCACCTCCGCCGGTGCCTCGATCAGTACCTCCCGCTCAATCACTAGGTCTGCCATCAGTATCCGATCCCTCGCCGAGGGCGCCGGCGGCTTTCGCCGGTCGCGGTGCCGCCACTTGGCGTCGCAGGTAGGTCATCGCTCACTCCCACTCACCAACTGCAACCAACGGTAGCACGTCAATGGGCGGACGTGCAACCAATGCTTGCGGCTGGTTCACCATGCGGCGAGATGTGACTGCTATGGCTGGACGTCATAGACCGTTACGGCTGGACGCCATGGTTGCGCAGCACGCGGGCGTTGATGGCGCTGGCAGCCCGAGCGAGCTCGGGGATCTCAACGACTGTGATGCCCGCGGCGCGGAGCTGCTCGGCACCGCGGCCTTCGGTGAAGATGGGCGGCTCGCGCCACGCGAAGACCACCCGGGAGATGCCGGCCGCGAAGATGTGCTGGACACACGTGACCGGGCGGGACGCCCGCGCGCCACACGGCACGAGCGAGCTGTAGATCGTCGCGGTGGGCAGGCGCGGGTCAACCGGGTCCACCTTGCGCAGCGCGACCTCCTCCGCATGATCGTGCGGGTCCTGCTCGCGGGAGAAGCCGGTGGCCATGATCTCCCCGGCCGCGGCCACGATGATGGCCCCCACCGAGAAGGCGGTGTCCGAGGGCGGGCACTGCCGGGACTTCTCGATCGCGGCCCGGAGGAAACGCGCGTCGGTCACGCCGGGACCGCCGGGCCCCAGCAGGTAGCGCAGCGCGACAACGCCGCCGAGCCGCTGCACGCTGGCCAGCGTCATCGGATGCTCCCGGTCCGCCGGGTAGGGCCCCGGCAGCGCGAACGGCGGCGCGGCCGCCTCCCCCACGAAGAACGGCGCCACGGCCAGGTGCAGCTCGTCCGCGAGATTCTGCGCCAGAAAATCACGCAGCAGGACCGACCCGCCTTCGACGAGAAGCCGCGCCGCCGCCCGTTCGGCCAGATCGGCGAGCATAAAGGACACCGACGGCGGGTCACCGGCGTCGATGATCTCGGCCCGGTCCCCCAGCCGCGCCACCGCGGCCGGGACCGCCGGGCTGGCGCAGTAGATGAGCGGGGCCGCGCCTGCGCCTGGTCGGGTGAGGGCGCCGGCCGGCTCCGGCGGGGCGAAGAAGCGCGCGGCCGGGTCCAGGTCGCCGGTGGTGGTCACGGTGACCCGCCGGGGATGCTCGGGCCGCCCGGCCGCCACCCGGGCGGCGCGGAGCCGCGGTGAGCGGATGAGCAGCCGGGGGTTGTCCCGGCGTACCGTGTTCGCGCCCACCAGGATCGCGTCCGCGCTGGCCCGCAGCTCATCCACCCGCTCCAGGTCCTCCGGGCCGGACAGCATGAGACGCGCGGGGCCGGTGTCGTCGATCCGGCCGTCTACCGACATGGCGCAGCTGATCAGGACGTAGGGGCGAGTCGGCAACGTTCTGTCTCCACGGTCGGCAGATCTTGCTACTGGACGGTAGCTTCGGCTTGGGCCAAGTGATTTACTTAACATTTCAGTGTGCGCGTGCGGCCCGGGGCAAGACCATCAGCAGTCAGTGGATGAAGCCGCCCATGAACCCGACGTCGTGCGGCCGGGCTGACGCGGACCTGAAGCGCACGATCGGGCTGATCGGGCTGATCAGGCTGATGCACGGCCGGCGAGGACGCTCCTCAGAGAGCGACCTCGGGTGAGCGGCTCCCGTAGCCCCGGGCGCGGGGGGTCCTGCGGCCCTGGGGCCGGGTGTCCTGCGGCCCTGGGGCGGGCGTCCCGCGGCCCTGGGGCGGGCGGGGGTCGGCCGGCCAGCTGTCGTCGGCCCGGCGGGGTGGCTCCCGGCCAGCTGGTGCCGACCGGGAGCGCTCCCGAATGGGTCCGATGGGCCCCCGAGATCCATCGGTCCCCCGGGTGGTCGGCTAACACCAACAGTTAAAGGACGGAGTCAGCCGCTAAGGGTCATGACCGAAAACTACCACGAATGGAGTGTTTCTCGATGCCAGTTGCTGACCCTTTGTGATCATAGCTAAGCACATCAGTGACCGAATGTGAATCCCAGCAGGTCAGTTTGATGATCACTTTCTGACATCGGAGATGCTCTATCGCGCCTCTGGAGCGGCGAGGTGGGCGAAATAGGGTCACTAACGACATTATGGTCATCGTCTGACTAGGACACTTCCGGCGTGTCCGGCGGGACGCCCGGGGATCGTTCCGGGCGGGACGCCGGGGGAGCTCCCGGGCGCGCACTGCCGCCGCCGGGCGGGGCATCGTAGGGTGGAGCCATGCCACGTAACCGCAGGGAAAATCCCGTTGTGCTGTCCCGGATCTACACGCGGACCGGGGACGACGGTTTCACGTCCCTCTCGGACGGCACGCGGACGGCCAAGACCGACAGCCGGCTGGTCGCCTACGCGGACGTGGAAGAGGCCAACTGCGCCATCGGCGCGGTGATCGCCATCGGGCGGCCCCAGCCGGAGATCACCGAACTGCTGGCCCGCATCCAGAACGAGCTCTTCGACGTGGGCGCCGACCTCGCCAACCCCATCACCGACGAGCCGCCGCCCTTTCCGCCGCTTCGAATCGACGCGAGCTACATCGACGCGCTGGAAGAGGCGTGCGACCGCTACAACGAGGACCTGCCCGTCCTGCGCAGCTTCGTGTTGCCCGGCGGAACGCCCGCCGCAGCCCTGATACACACCGCGCGGACCGTCACCCGCCGGGCCGAGCGAAGCGCCTGGGCGGCGGTCAGCGAGCACGGCGATACGGTCAATCCGCTGGCCGCGCGTTACCTGAACCGCCTGTCGGACCTGCTGTTCATCCTCGGGCGGCGGCTCAACGCCAAGCACGGCGACGTGCTGTGGAAGCCCGGCGGGGAGCGTTAGACCCGGGGCCGCCGTGAAAGCCGGCGGGAAGCGTTACACCCGGGTCCGCCGCGAAGCCGGGGACCCGGCAGCACCCATCAGGCGATCTGGTCCAGGTAGGAACCGGGCGGGGCGGATTCGAGCCAGGACAGGAAACCGGTGAGCGCCGCCTCCGACATCGCGAGCTCGACGCGGGTCCCGTCACCCACCGCGCACTCCACCACGATCATCCCGGGACCGAGGCTCGCGCTCTCGGCCACGGTGGCCGCGCGCCGCGACAGGACAGTCAGCGTGCGGCGCTCCAGTTCCAGCCGCGGCCGCAGCAAGACCCCGAACAGGTGATACCAGCACAGCTGGTCCCCCTGGTAGGAAGCGACGCCGAGGCGCCAGGAGCCCTGGCCCGCGGTGCGCCGCAAGCCGCAGTCAACGGTGCCGCCGCCGCGTTCGAGCAGAAACCGCCGGGTGGCGATCCCGCTTGCGATCAGGACCAGGATGAAGAGGACGGCGGCGAAGATCCAGGCCACATCGAAAGCCAGCGCGTCTCCCACACCCGGCCCTTGTCAGGCCTGTTCGCCCGCGGCTCGCAGCTGCGCCCTGGCGTACTTGGCCTCGGTGGGCTCCTCGGCCGCCGGCGGCGAGCCTGCCTCGCTCAGCGCGGACTCAAGCTCGGACCGCGCCACGCCCTTGTCCACCTCGGCTCCGAGCTCCGCGTCGACGGCGAGGATCGATACCCGGTCGTCGGAGACGGAGAGGAAACCGCCGCTCACGGCGGCGGTGATCTCTCCCCCAGCCGCGGCCACGACGGCCTCCGACGCGTCGCCCTCCGGATCCAGAATGCGGACGACGCTCCCCTCGGCCAGGATGCCAAGCACCGGCGGATGGCCGGTCAGCAGCCCGATGTCACCATCGAGCGTCTTCGCGATGACCATACCGGCGTCGCCGGACCACAGCTCCCGGTCCGCCACGACGACCTCGACGTGCAAGGTCACTGTTCCATCTCCCTGGCCTTCTTCTCCACGTCCTCGATTCCGCCGCACATGAAGAACGCCTGCTCCGGCAGGTTGTCGTACTTGCCGTCGACGATCGCCTTGAACGAGGAGATCGTCTCTTCCAGCGGGGTGAAGACCCCCGGCTGCCCGGTGAACTGCTCCGCAACAAACATCGGCTGGGACAGGAACCGCTCGATGCGCCTCGCCCGCCGCACGACGACCTGGTCCTCTTCGCCCAGTTCGTCGATGCCCAGGATGGCGATGATGTCCTGCAGCTCGTTGTAGCGCTGCAGGATCTGCTGCACCGACCGGGCCGCGTCGTAGTGCTCCTGGCCGACGTACCGCGGGTCCAGAATCCGTGACGTGGAGTCTAGCGGGTCCACCGCCGGGTAGATGCCCTTCTCCGTGATCGCGCGGGACAGCGTGGTGGTGGCGTCCAGGTGCGCGAACACGGTGTGCGGGGCCGGGTCGGTGATGTCGTCCGCCGGAACGTAGATCGCCTGCATGGACGTGATCGAGTGACCGCGGGTGGAGGTGATCCGCTCCTGCAGCTGGCCCATCTCGTCGGCCAGCGTGGGCTGGTAGCCCACCGCGGACGGCATCCGGCCCAGCAGCGTCGAGACCTCGGATCCGGCCTGGGTGAACCGGAAGATGTTGTCGATGAACAGCAGGACGTCCTGCTTTTCGACGTCGCGGAAGTACTCGGCCATGGTGAGCGCGGACAGGCCCACCCGCAGCCGGGTGCCCGGCGGCTCGTCCATCTGGCCGAAGACCAGCGCGGTGTCGTTGATGACACCGGACTCGGTCATCTCCACCCAGAGGTCATTGCCCTCACGGGTACGCTCGCCGACGCCGGCGAAGACCGAGACGCCGGAGAAGTTCTGCGCGACGCGGCGGATCATCTCCTGGATGAGCACGGTCTTGCCCACGCCCGCGCCGCCGAACAGGCCGATCTTGCCGCCGCGTACGTACGGGGTCAGCAGGTCGATGACCTTGATGCCGGTCACGAACAGCTCGGTGCGCGGCTCGAGCTGGTCCAGCGGCGGCGGGTCCCGGTGAATGGACCAGCGCTCTTCGATCTTCAGCTCCGAGGTCGGCACGTCGAGGCTCTCGCCCAGGGCGTTGAACACGTGCCCCTTGGTCACCTCGCCGACCGGCACCGCGATCGGCGAGCCGGTGTCGGTGACCTCGGCCCCGCGGACCAGGCCGTCGGTCGGCTCCATCGAGATCGCCCGCACCACGTCGTCACCGATGTGCTGCTCGACCTCGAGGGTCAGCTGCCGGGTCTCCTCGCCCAGGATGATGCCAACGTGCAGCGCGTTGTAGATCTCGGGCATCTGCTCGGAGGAAAACTCCACGTCAACGACTGGGCCGATGACCCGCACGACCCGGCCGGTGCCCGGGGTCCCGGCGCCACTGTCGGCGGGGTTCTCTACGGTCGCGGTCATAGTGTCACTCACTCACTTCCTGCAGTGGCGTCGGCCATCGCGTTGGCGCCGCCCACGATCTCGCTGATTTCCTGGGTGATCTCGGCCTGCCGCGCGTTGTTGGCCTCGCGGGTCAGCCGCTCCACGAGGTCGTTCGCGTTATCGGTGGCCGCCTTCATGGCGCGCCGGCGGGCGGCGAGCTCGGCGGCGGCCGCCTCCAGCATCGCGTAGAAGATTCGGCCCTCCACGTACTGCGGCAGCAGCCGGTCCAGCACCGTCTCGGTCGACGGCTCAAACTCGTATTGCGGCAGCGGGCCGCCGGCCGGCTCCTCGGAGCTCTCCTCGATCTCCAGCGGCAGCAGCCGGGCGACGACCGGGCGCTGGGTCAGCATCGAGACGAACTCCGTGCGGACGATGTAGATCTCGTCCACGCCGCCGTCCTCGGCCGGCCGGTCGAACGCCTCGAGCAGGCCCTTCGTCACCTCGGTCGCGTCGCGCACGGAAGGCCGTGCCGAGAACCCGCTCCACTGGTGCGCCATCTCGATGTTGCGGGCCCGATGCCAGCCGATGGCCTTGCGCCCGCACACGAACGGGACTGCCTCGACGTGCCGCTCGGTGAGGGTGCGGACCAGCCGCTGTTCCTCCCGCAGGATGTTGTTGTTGAACGCCCCGCAGAAGCCGGAGTCGCTGGTCATCACCAGCACCGCCGCGCGGGAGACGGACTCCGGCTCGGACACCAGCGGATGGTCGATGGTGGACGACCGGCTGACGACCGCCTCCACCGCCCGGGTGAGCTCCCGCGCGTACGGAGCCGCCTCGCGCATGCGCTGCTGCGCGCGGATGATCCGGGACGAGGCGATCAGCTCCTGGGCACGTGTGATCTTGCCGATGGACTGGACCGCCCGGATCCGCTGCCGGACGGCGCGAAGCGATGCGGCCATGCCTAGCTCTTCCCACCGGACGGCCTGCTGGCGTCCACCGGGCCGTCGCCGGAACTGCCGCCGGAACCGTCAGACGCCGCGACGGGCCGGGAGGTGCCCTGGCCCGTCGCCTCGCTCGGCTGCGTGTGCCGGATCACCTTCTCCTGGCCTACCTCGTTCTCGCCCAGCGCCTCAGGCTGCTCGTCGTCGGTCACCAGCAGCTCGCCGTTGCTCTTTTCAAAGGTACGACGGAATTGCTCGATAGCGTCCTTGAGGGCCGTCAGGGTGTCCTCCGAGAGATCACGGGTTTCCCTGATCGCGTCGAGGATGCCGGGGTTGTTGCGCTTCAGGCTGTCGAGGAATTCCGACTCGAACCGCGAGACGTCCTCGATCGGAACGTCGTCGAGGTAGCCGTTGGTGCCCGCCCAGATGGACACCACTTCCTCCTCCACCGGGTAGGGGTCGTACTGCGGCTGCTTCAGCAATTCGACCAGCCGCGCACCCCGGTCCAGCTGGGCGCGGGACGCCGCGTCCAGGTCGGAGGCGAACGCCGCGAAAGACTCCAGGTCACGGAACTGGGACAGGGCCAGCCGGAGCGTGCCCGCGACCTTCCTCAAGGCCCGGACCTGCGCGGCACCGCCGACACGGGACACCGACCGGCCGACGTTGATCGCGGGGCGGACGCCGGAGTTGAACAGGTCGGTCTCGAGGAAGATCTGGCCGTCGGTGATCGAGATGACGTTCGTCGGGATGTAGGCCGAGATGTCGTTGGCCTTGGTCTCGATGATCGGCAGTCCGCTCAGCGAGCCGCCGCCGAGATCGTCGGACAGCTTGGCGCAGCGCTCCAGCAGCCGGGAGTGCAGGTAGAACACGTCGCCGGGGTAGGCCTCGCGGCCCGGCGGGCGGCGCAGCAGGAGGGAGATGGCCCGGTAGGCCTCGGCCTGCTTGGTCAGGTCGTCGAAGATGATCAGGGCGTGCTTGCCCTGGTACATCCAGTGCTGGCCGATCGCGGAGCCGGTGTAGGCCGCGATGTACTTGAAGCCCGCGGGGTCCGACGCCGGCGACGCCACGATGGTGGTGTACTCCATCGCGCCCGCTTCCTCCAGGGACTGGCGGATCTGGGCGATGGTCGAGCCCTTCTGGCCGATGGCCACGTAGATGCACCGCATCTGGAGCTTGGGGTCGCCTGACTCCCAGTACGAGCGCTGGTTGATGATCGTGTCGATGGCGATGGCCGTCTTGCCGGTCTGCCGGTCGCCGATGATCAGCTCCCGCTGGCCGCGGCCGATCGCGGTCATCGCGTCGATGGCCTTGATACCGGTCTGCAGCGGCTCGTTGACCGACTGCCGCTGCACGACGGATGGTGCCTGGGTCTCCAGGGGGCGCAGCTCGGTGTCGCCGATCTCGCCCTTGCCGTCGAGGGGGGACCCCAGTGGGTCGACGACCCGGCCGAGGAAGCTGTCCCCGACCGGCACGGAGAGGATCTCACCGGTGCGGCGAACCTGCTGGCCCTCCTCGATCTTGCTGAAGTCGCCCAGGATAACGACGCCTATCTCGCGCACGTCCAGGTTGAGCGCGAGACCGCGGGTGCCGTCCTCGAACTCCAGTAGCTCGTTGGCCATGGCCGAGGGCAGTCCCTCGACCCGGGCGATACCGTCGCCGCATTCGGTGACCGTGCCCACCTCCTCCAGGGAGGCGGATTCCGGTTCGTACTGTTCGACGAACTGCGCCAGGGCGTCCCGGATCTCGTCGGGCCGGATTGTCAGCTCCGCCATCTTCCTCGTGTCTTTCCTATGCGTCGGGTATTGGTAGGTCGGGGCGCGCCAGCCGCCGGGTGCGGACGGTGCGGGCTTGGCGTGGCTCAGCCGGCCAGCTTGCGGCGCACCGCCACCAGGCGGCTCACCACGCTCGCGTCGATCAGCTCGTCGCCGACCTGGATGGTCAGGCCGCCGATGACCGTCGGGTCGATCACGACGTTGATGTACACCTCATGACCGTAGATGGCGGCCAGGGCTTCGGCCAGCCTGCGTCGCTGCTGTGCCGTCGGCTCGGCCGCCGCCCGCACCACCGCGATAAGGCGCTGCCGGCGCTCGGCCGCGATGCGCGTGCACATATCGAGGCTCGCCACCAGCGAGCGGCCCCTCGGATGCAGGGACATCTCGGTGATCAGCCGCAGCGCCACCGGCGTCACCTTGCCGCCGAGCAGCGCGTTGAGCAGGTCACGCTTGCGCTCCTCGGGCAGCACCGGCTCGGTCAGCGCCGCGCGGAGCTCCGGCTCACGCGCTACGACCCGGCTGAACCGGAAAAGCTCGTCCTCCAGGTCATCGAGCTGCCGGGCCTCCTCGGCCGCGATGGCGTACGCCTCCACGGCCAGCCGTTCCATCGCATCGGTCATGTCCGATGAGCCGGCCCACTTAAACCTGACCGTGGCCGCGACCAGTTCCTCGGCCGGCGGCGTGACCCGGCCGTGCAGCAGCGCGACCACGATCGCGCCCTTCTCGTCCGCGGGCTTGGAGGGATCGGACAGCGCGCGCCGCAGTGCGTGCTCGTGGTCCAGGAGCCTCAGCACGGCGAACAGCTCGTCACCGACCGTCGCAGCCAGCCCCGCCGTCCCGGGTGCCGCCGTTCCGGGCGCCGCCGTTCCGGATGCCGCCGTTCCGGGCGCCGCCGCTCCGGGCGCCGCCGTTCCGGGTGCCGCCGCTCCGGGTGCCGCCTTAGCCGGACCGGCCTGGCCCGTCCGGGTTGCCCTGGATGCCGAACGGCCCCTGGCGGGCCTGGTCCGCCGGGATTCAGCCAGTACCTCCGGGAGCCGTTCCCGCAGGCTCACGTAGGATGCCCTGCTGACGCCGCGCATCAGAGTTCCTCCCGCACGCGGGGTACCGGGACTGGGGAGATGCTCACTGGGCCGCCCTCGCCCCGATCCCGCCGCGCTGCTCAAGGTCGTCGAGGAACCTGTCGACCACGCGGCTCTGCCGGGCCTCATCCTGGAGCGACTCGCCCACGATGCGGCTGGCCAGGTCGGTGGCCAGTGCGCCCACCTCGGCCCGCAGGGAAGTCAGCGCCTGCTGGCGCTCGGCGTCGATCTGCGCGTTCGCCGCCTCGGCCAGGCGCCGCGCTTCGGCCTGGGCCTCTTCGCGCATCTCGGCGATGATCTGGGCGCCCTGCTCCCTCGCCTCCTCACGGAGGCGGGCGGCCTCGTGGCGGGCTTCGGCGAGCTGCTGGCGGTACTGCTCGAGGACCCGGGCCGCCTCGGCCTGGGCCTCCTCCGCGCGTTCCAGCCCACCCTCGATCTGGTCGGTGCGCTCCTGCAGCGCCTTCTGGATACGCGGCAGCAGCACCTTGCCCAGCAGCCCGAAGACGATGAGGAAGGAAACCGTCCCAATGATGAGCTCGGTGAGTGAGGGCACCAGCGGATTCTGTGATCCTGATGAAGCTGCTGCAACCAGACCCGTCATCGCGTGACCGCCCTTCCTGTCGTGCTTCTACCTGCACCCATCCGCGTTACTTGCCGAAGATGAACGGCACGACGAGACCGATCAGCGCGAGGGCCTCGGTCAGCGAGAAGCCAATCCACATGTACTGGGTGATCCGGCCGGACGCCTCCGGCTGGCGGGCCATCGCCTCGATGGCGTGACCGAAGATCAGGCCGATGCCGACCCCCGGTCCGATGGCCGCGAGGCCGTACGCCACCGCGCCCAGGCTGCCGGTCACGCCGCCGGTCGCGGCGAGGGTGTGTGTGGTAGCAACGTCAAGCATCTGTCCGTTTCCTTTGTGTCAGGACCGGCGAAATCCTTTCGCCGGAAATAAATTGGGTGAGGCGTCAGTGGCCCGACTCCAGGGAGTCCGCAATGTAGACAGCGGTCAGGGTGGTGAAGATGAAGGCCTGCAGCAGCTGGATCAGCGCCTCGAGCACGGTCACGGCCAGCACCATCACGGCTGAAGCGGCGGCGAAGACCAGCCCGACGCTGAGGCTGGCCAGGTACCAGACCGCCAGCGTGAAGATCAGCAGGAGCAGGTGGCCGGCGAACATGTTCGCGAACAACCGCACACCCAGGGTGAACGGCTGGACGATGAAGTAACGGGCGAACTCGATCGGCACCAGGATGACGAGCACCCATTTGGGCACGTCGCCGGGGACCATCTTCTTGAAGTAGCCGCCGATGCCCTGGTTCTTGAAGCCGAGGTAGAGGTAGGTCAAGTAGACGATGGCGACCAGGGACCAGGGGAAACCGATACGCGACGTCGCCGGGAACTGGAAGAACGGGATGATCTCCATCAGGTTCATGAAGTAGATGAAGAAGAACAGCGCCGTCAGGAAGGGCAGGAAACCGTCGCCCCGTTTGCCCAGTGACGGGCGGAGGATCTGGTCCCGGACGCCCAACAGGGCCACTTCGCCGACGTTCTGCACGCCGCGCGGGACGATCTTCGGCTTCCAGAACGAGGCCCAGAAGAAGACGATGACGATCGCCGCGCAGAGCACCGCGATCAGCATCGGCTTGGTGAAGTGGAAGGCGCCGATGCTGAAGATCGGCCGGAAGTCGAAGTCTTCGAGGCTAGGTGACGGGAAGCCGCACCCGGAAAAGATGTGGCATCCGCCGCCGCTGACCGCGGCGACCGCCTGAATGTCACCGGTCACCGGCAGGCTCCTCTCGCAGCGTTTCCTGGACCTGCTGATTCTGTGTGGATGATGACCTGCCGTAGCGATAGATGACCAAGCCGAGGGATACCCCGAGGCCGAACAGCATCCCGACCGGGAAGATGACCGGCGAGTGCACGGCCCGGCTGACCAGCCAGCCGATCCCGCCGTAAGCGATGATGCCGGCGATCAGGTAGCTGATAACCGTCCAGCCCGAACCCCGGGACGGCAGCGGGGAGTCCTGCCCGGCTGCGTACTCTCGCACGTCCTTGTCCGCGTACCTGTCGCCGGCTGGGCGGCGGCTGCGGAACGCTGGCACCCGGCGCGGCCCGGAGACGGGCCGTTCCGGCGGCTCGGGCAGCAGAACCCGGTCCTCGGGCCCAGTCAGCCCGGGCCGGTCCCGGGGCTCGGTCAATCCGGGGCGATTCGCGCGCTGGGTCAGCCCGGCCGGGTCGGACGGGTCGGCCGGGCCGGGCCGGCCGGGCAACTCAGCGAACTGGCGCCGACCGTGGGGCTCCGCCAGCTGGCTCCGGGCAGGCGCCGCGTCCAGCCGGGGCTGGCCCGGTGGCGTAGCCGGGTGGGGCCGCTCGTGCGGCTCGGGAAGAAGGGGTCGCGTCACGCTTCACCGCTTCCCGTCCGGTTCGACGTAAAGTGCCTTGAACTTCATCGACGTGATGACCTGGCTGACGGACCAGGCGAGGATGCAGATAATGGCGGTGAAGCCGAAGAGCTTGGCGTCGAAGAAGCTCGTCCCCTGCAGTTCCTTCACGGCCACCGCGAGGACGATGATCTTGAACACGTAAAGAGCGATCCCGGCCAGCATGATCGCCTGCGGACTGATCCGCGCTACGCGGCCGATGACCACGACATCGATCCCGAAGAAGATCGTGACGAGCGCGATGCCCAGGAGGGCACCGATCAGCCCGCGTGATCCGCCGATGGCTGCGCTGACCCCGAGCATGACCGCCGCGACGACGGCGGTCAGGATGGCCGACCATCTCGTGATCCGGGCGAAGTTTGCCAGCACTTAGACGTCTCCGGGGAGATCAGTATGGAGGCTCTTTACCTGAAGCTGCCCATGGAAGAGTCCTCCGGGGGCCAGGAAGCGATCTCGCACCGCGTCGCAGGTGCGGCACGCGGGTCGCCACTGGTCAACGAAAGGTATCACGGGCCTCTCTTTCACGTTAGGGGGGTGCTCGTGAAAGCTATCACAAAGTTCTTTACCATGTCTTTACCTAAATATGAACTTTTCAGACCCGGCCTTTGGGTTCGTTGTCTTACCGGAGAGTAACGAATCCAGCGCGCCAGCGGAGGGCGAGGGGCGGGGGCGCAGGCGGGGTGCGCGGAGGCCAGCTCGGGTTCGGCGAAGGCCGAGTCTGGGGCGGGCGCCAAGGTCGGCTTTGCGGCGGCCAGCTCCGGGAAAGGCGCCCGGCGGTCAGCTCTGGGGGGCGGCCTGAGTGCGTTCGCGCGGAGGGAATGGCGGGCCGGGGCGGGCGGCAGTGCCGCCGGTACCGGGTCCGCTTCCGCCAGCGGCCTGGGCAGGCCGGGCGGCGGCAGGTCCGGTTCCGCCGGTTGGCCGGATGCCCGGCCGGCTCCTGGGCCGGCCACGCCTGCGGGCTGGGTGGCCTGGGGGGCTGCTGCGCCGCGCATGCCTGCGGGCTGGGTGGCCTGGGGGGCTCCTGCGCCGGCCACGCTGGCGGGCTGCACGGCCCGGGCGGAGCGGGCGCGGGTGCCGGAGCCGCGGATTCGCCGCCCCCCGTTGCGGAGCCGGCCCGGGCGCAGCCGGGGCATGGTGACGAAGAGCAGGACGAGCACGGCCGCCAGGGTCAGCCCGACTAGCACGATCAGGTTCGTGCGGACCAGGGAGAGGGACACCACGCTGGCGCTGAACAGGGCCGCCCACAGGTACATGATCAGAACACTCTGGCGGTGCGAGTGGCCCACGTTCAGTAGCCGGTGATGCAGGTGCTTCTTGTCCGCGGCAAACGGTGACATGCCCGCCCTGGTCCGCCGCACGACCGCCATCAGCAGGTCGGCGTACGGGATGACCAGGATGGCCGCGGGCAGCAGGATCGGGAGCACGGTCGGGTACCGGTTGACCGTATGGCTGTAGTGCAGCAGCACGTTGGGGTCGAGCATCGCCGTGCTGGAGAGCGGGACGTAGGCGAGCAGCATCCCGAGGAGCATGGCGCCGGTGTCACCCATGAAGATCCGCGCCGGGTAGAAGTTGTGCGGCAGGAAGCCGATGCACATACCGGCCAGCAGCGCGGCCACCAGCGCCGGGACGGACTGGGAGTGGATGCCGACGACCCGGGCGAGCGTGTAGGAGTAGACGAGGAACGAGCAGGCCGCGATGGCGACGATCCCGGCGGCCAGCCCGTCGAGCCCATCGATGAAGTTGACCGCGTTGATCGTGATCACCACGAGCAGGATGGTCAGGGTCAGGCCCAGCTGCGGCGGGAGGATGAACACGCCGCCGCTCGGCTCGGGGACCCAGGAGAGCACGACCTGGCTCCAGACCAGGATGGCGCCCGCTGCCACCTGGGCGGCAAGCTTGCTGATCGCGCCCATCCCCCAGCGGTCGTCGATGATTCCCGTGACGACCAGTATTCCGCCGGCCATCAGCAGCCCGGGGACGGTCCGCGGGGAGGGGAACGCCTCGCGCAGGTAGGTGAGCTGATTGGCGACGAGCAGGCCGGCCGCCAGGCCGCCGTACATGGCCAGGCCGCCGAGCAGCGGCGTGGGCACCACGTGCACGTCCCGCGTGCGGGCAGCGTGCATCGCGCGGGTGGCCATGGCACCGCGCCGGACCAGCGGCGTCAGGAGATAGGTAGCCGCGGCGGCGAGCAGCAGCGCGAGAACGTACTCCCGCACGCTAGGTCAGCCAGCCGCGACAGGGTTGGCGGACATCATCAGCCACTTTAGCTTGCGGGGCAAGTACCAGGCCGCGCGTATGCGCCGTTCGCGCCTATTTGCCGGGCGTGTCCCTCGCGTCTTTGCCGGGCGTGTCCCTCGCGTCTTTGCGCGTGTCCCTCGTCTTCCGGGCGTGTCCCTCCCGTCCGCGGAAGGCTCGCTGGTCTCCGCGGGGGGGCCGTCCGGAGCGGGGGCGGAGCCCGGCGCGGGATCGTTCGGCAGATTATGGACCCCGGCCGGGCTGGGCGCGGACGCTTGCGCGGGATCGGTTGGCGGGCCGGGGGTCTCGGCCGGGCCAGAGACTGGCGCGTGCGCGGCATCACCCGGCAGATCACGGAGCTCGGCGGGGCCGGGTGCGGATGCCTGCGTGGCATCGTGGGGCAGATCAGCGACCCCGGCCGGATCATGGGCGGGCGCCGGGGCGGGATCGCCCGGCAGATCAGCGACCCCGGCCGGGACGGCCGCGGGCGCCTGCGCGGCATCGTCGGGCAGGGCCGGGATGCCGCCGGTGCCGTTCACCGAGGTGGATACCGGCACGTCCTCGCCGGTCACCAGGGCCGCGACCTCGCGGAGCCGGTCCATCGGGATGACCCCGGCCCGCAGCAGTCGCGGCACCGAACCCGTAAGGTCGATGATGGTGGACGCCACCCCACCGGAGCAGGGCCCGCCGTCCAGGTACACGGAGACCGTATCGCCGAGCTGCTCGACCGCCTCGTCCGCAGTCGTCGCGGCCGGCAGGCCGGTCCGGTTCGCGCTGCTCACCGCCATCGGGCCGGTTTTCTTCAGCAGATCAAGGGCGACCGCGTGCAGGGGCATCCGGACCGCCACGGTGCCGCGGGTATCCCCCAGGTCCCAGGCTAGCGTCGGGCTGGCCCGGCAGACCAGCGTCAGGCCACCCGGCCAGAACTGGTCGATCAGATCCTGCCCGAACGCCCCCATGTCGTCGACCAGCGCGGTCGCGGCACGCATGGTGCCGACGAGCACCGGGGGCGGCATATCCCGGCCGCGCCCCTTGGCCACGAGGAGCCGGCTCACCGCCCACGTCGTGAACGCGTCCGTGCCGATGCCATAGACCGTGTCGGTCGGCAGGACGACCAGTTCGCCCTTCTGCACGGCCGCCACCGCCGCGGCGATCCCGGCCTCCCGCTGCTCCGGGTCGGAGCAGTCGTAACGTTCGCTCATTGCCGCCTATCCCGTCATCCATCGGCTCACTCACCCGGCCACGTCGCGGTGACGAAACGGTCCCGGCGCGCCAGGTCCTTGCGGTTGCGCGTGTCACGCCAGCCGGCTTCCTCGCAGAACACCCAGTACACGGCCGCACCCTGGGGCGCGCCGTGCTCCACCGCGACCAGCCCGCCCGGGCGCAACAGCCGCCGGGCGGCGCGCTCGACGCCGCGGATCGCGTCGAGGCCGTCCTCGCCGCTCCACAGCGCGGCCGGCGGGTCGTATTCTCCACCTCGGGCGGCACCGACGCGCCGAGCGGGATGTAGGGCGGGTTGCTGATCACGAGATCAATCTTGCCGTCCAGCTCACGGAACTCGCCGGTACCGGGCGCCGCGGTGAGGCCGGCGGTGAAGTCCGCTCCGTACAGGCTCACCCGGCCCCTGGTGTACGGCGCGGCCACTGCGCAGCGCTCGACGTTGCGCTCCGTCCAGCCGCGGGCGATCGGGTCGGCTTCCACGGCGTGCACGCGAGCCCGCGGGACCTCCTGGGCGACCGAAAGCGCGATCGCGCCGGAGCCGGTCCCCAGGTCGACCACAACCGGCTCGGCGACGTCCATCTCCCGCAGCCGGTCGATGGCCCAGCCCGTCATCACCTCGGTCTCCGGCCGGGGCACGAACACGCCGGGGCCGACCTCGAGCTCCAGGTAACGGAAGTACGCCCGCCCGGTGATGTGCTGCAGGGGCTCACGGGCGGCGCGGCGGCCTACCCCCTCCCAGAAGCGGGCGTCGAACGCCGCGTCGGGCACCGCGTGCAGCTCGGTCCGGCGCACACCGTGCACGTGCGCCGCGATCAGCTCCGCCTCGGCGCGGGGCGATTCCACCCCGGCCTCGGCGAGCCGGGCCGCGGCGAGCGCGACCTCATCCAGCAACAGGCTCACCCGGATGGCTCCCGCTACTCACGCGCCGGTGTTCCCGTCGTCGCTGCCGAGCTTCTCGGCCATTTCGGCGTCGGCGAGCGAGGTGATTACCGCGTCCAGATCACCGTCGATCACCTGATCCAGGTTGTAGGCCTTGTAGCCCACCCGGTGATCGGAAATCCGGTTCTCGGGGAAGTTGTAGGTGCGGACGCGCTCGGACCGGTCGACGGTCCGGACCTGGCTGCGCCGTTCGGCCGCGGCCTTCTCGTCGGCCTCGTGCTGAGCCTGAGCCAGCAGGCGGGCGCGCAGGATCCGCATCGCCTGCTCCTTGTTCTGCAGCTGGCTCTTCTCGTTCTGGCAGGAGACCACGATGCCGGTCGGGACGTGGGTGAGGCGCACCGCGGAGTCGGTGGTGTTGACGCTCTGGCCGCCGGGCCCGGAGGAGCGGAACACGTCCACCCGCACGTCGTTCGGATCGATGTCGACCTCGACCTGCCCGGCTTCGGGCATGACCAGGACGCCCGCGGCCGAGGTGTGGATGCGGCCCTGTGATTCGGTGACCGGAACCCGCTGCACCCGGTGCACGCCGCCTTCGTACTTCAGCCGCGCCCACGCGCCCTGGCCCGGGCCACTGGCCTTCTTGCCCGCCTTCACCGCGAGGGTCGCGGCCTTGACACCGCCGAGGCCGGTGACGGTGGAGTCGAGAACTTCGGTGGCCCAGTGGTGGCGCTCGGCGTAGCGCTGATACATGCGTAGCAGGTCGCCGGCGAAGAGTGCGGATTCCTCGCCGCCCTCGCCCGCCTTGATCTCGAGGATGACGTCCCGGCCGTCGTTAGGGTCGCGCGGAACGAGCATCCGCCGCAGCTGCTGCCCGAGTTCCGCCTTACGCTTCTTGAGCTGGTCCGCCTCGGCGGCGAAGGACGGGTCCTCGGGCGCGAGCTCGCGCGCCGTCGCCTCGTCGGCCTCGGTCTGCTGCCATTCGGTGTAGGCGTTCACGATCGGGGTCAGCTCGGCGTAACGCCGACCGAAATCGCGGGCCTGGTCCTGGTCGGCGTGTACGCCGGGGTCGGCCAGGGCACGCTCCAGTTCCGCATGCTCCGACGCCAGCTCGGCGAGCCGGTCGAACACAGTAATTCCTCCTACGCCGGCGCTACGGGCCGCCCGCTCCCGCGCCCGGATACGGCGCGGACGCATCGGCGCCAGCAACGCATTCGGGTTGAGTTTTCCGCAGCATCCGCGGAAAACTCAACCCGGTCATGATGAGCTGATGGCCTGGCGCGCTAATTCGCGCGCCAGGGGAGCGCGGCCCGGGCTTACTTGCTGGTGCCCGTGGCCTTCTTGCCAAACCGCCGCTCGAACCGGGCGACGCGGCCACCGGTGTCCAGGATCTTCTGCTTGCCCGTGTAGAACGGGTGGCAGGCCGAGCAGACGTCGGTGTGGATCTCGCCGTTGGCGGCGGTGCTGTGCGTGCTGAAGGTGTTCCCACAGCTACAGGTCACCGTGGTGGGAACATACTTCGGGTGAATGTCAGGCTTCACGTTTAACTCCTGCCTCGTGCGGTCGCCGGGTCGCCACTGGCCGAGCACCATCGGGGCTGGCTTTCGTGGCGTGAACCGGTACCGCCTGGTCGCGGCTTCCTAGTGTGCCAGACCGTTCAACATTCCGTGGCCCCCGATGATTCCCCGGCAGAGGCCCGCCAGAGCCGCGGGCGGCCGCCACGCTCGTGGGGCACGCTCGCGAAGGCGGGTGTGGGCACACGTCGGACGGAAGGTCGCGACATTGTAACGGAGTCCACGGCGTGATCACCGGGGAATGAATGAACCAGCCACCGATTCCGTTCGTGGTCACGAGCAGGGGGATACGACAGAGGGTCCGGGAGGACACGGATGCGACACCCGAAAAATCCCTTCTCCCCCGACGAGCCGGACGACGACGCCTTCGACCGGCCGCGCGACCGCCACGAGCTGGCCGCAGACGCGGCGCCGGGGCGTGGCAGCGGTACTCCTCCGCCGCTGCCACGCCGTACGGGAGATTCGGGATTCCGGCCGCGCGCCGGCCACGCCCCGCCGCAGCAGGATTTCTGGCCGCTGACCGACCCTGAGGATTCCTGGCCGCTCGCTCCCCGGCCCCCGGCTGAACCCGCGGGCTCCTGGTCCCCGGGCGACCCGGAGGACTCCTGGGCGGCTCCGGCACCGGGGCCTGGGCGGCTTCTGGCCCCGCGCAGGACGGCCCTCGCGACCACGGGGCTCAGGCTGACCCGCGGGACGACTGGGCTCAGCCGGCCCGGAGGAGCCGTGGGCCGCTCTGGCCCCGCGCAGGACGGCCCTCGCGACCACGGGGCTCAGGCTGACCCGCGGGACGACTGGGCTCAGCCGGCCCGGAGGAGCCGTGGGCCGCTTCTGGCCCCGCGCAGGACGGCCCTCGCGACCACGGGGCTCAGGCTGACCCGCGGGACGACTGGGCTCAGGCCGGCCCGGAGGAGGCGTGGGCGGCTTCTGGCCCCGCGCAGGGTGATCCCCCGGCTTCGCGGGGCCGGGGCGGCGGACAGGAATCCTGCTCGCCGGACTCCCGGCCACACGGCGCCCCGCGTGATCCGTGGCGCCCGCCCCCGGGAAGACCTCCGCGGCGAGGACCTCCGCGGGGCGGGCAGTACGCGGGCCAGGACGCGGGGCGGAACCGCCTCCGCGGCGGGCCCGCGGCCGGGGCGATCACTCCGCGCCGGGGTCCACCGGCCGGGGCGATCTGCCTCCGGGCGGTGATCATTTCTTTCCGGCCCCGTCTCGCTTTACCGGCCGTCTCCAGGAAGACTCCCGCCCGCCGGAAGACCTTCGTCCGCCGCAAGACGACCTCTCCTGGGAAGACGGGCACGCTGGGAAGACGAACCTCCCCGCCCGGAGCGGGTCCCGGCGGCCGCGGCAGGCCCGGCGCCGGACCAGGAAGGCGACCCGGCTCCCGCCTCGATGGGCTTCCAGGATCTGTGGGAATCGTGGGAGCCGCCGTATGACCCCATAGGCGCCATCTCCGAGCCGGTCCGGCACCCCACCGCCCCGTATCCGGAACTGGTCCGCGACGCGGAATACGAAGACGATCTGGGGCTCTGGGAGTCCCCGGCGGAGGCCGGTCCCGGCGGCGGACCGCACTACCCGGACTACCCGGGCCCGCGCCGCCGGGCCCAGCACGCGCGGAACCCCGGGCGCCCGCGCCTGAGCGGCGCGTTACTGGCCCTCGCCGGAGCACTGGCCATCGCGGGGGCGATACCACTCGGCGTCCTGGGCGTCCGGACGCTGGCCCACCACGGGAATCCCGCCCTGAAGACGGCTCCGCTGTCGGCGGGCCATGCTGCCGCGTCAGCCCCCGGGCCGAACGGCGGCGGCACCTTCACCGCGCTCGCCGGGCCGGGCTGCCCGGCCGCCACCGGTGCGAGCGTCTTCCCCTACCACCCGGTGAATGGAGACGACTGGTTCCCCGGGACGGCTTCGGCCAGCGGGCCGTGCGGAAGATCGTTCAGCTACGTCTACCTGGCCATGGTTCCCGGCAACCCGGGCGAATGGCGTGACCACTACGCCTGGATCTTCCACACCGGGATGGACAACCCCTCGTGCACGTTCAGCTTGTACATCCCGGCGGCACCGCAGGCGAACTCGACCGACTACTACTGGTTCAGCGCGGGTGAGGGCAATGCGGCCGACCGGATCGCCGACTTCACCATCGATCAGGCCACCCATCAGGGCCAGTGGGTCACGAAGGGCCCGTTCACGTTCCCGGGCGGTACCGTGCTGATCGAGGCGACCGACCGCGGCGAAGGAGCGCTGACGGCCTCGGTCGCGGTCGGCCCGGTCCGCCTCAGCTGCTGACCCGCTGACCGCCAGCGTGAACAGCGCCACCCTCATGATCACCATTGTCTCTGCGGCCGGTGTCTCTGCGGCCGGCTGTCCCGACGATCGTGCGCGGGGACGGGGGTGCAGAGGGCCCGAAGGCCGGCCCCCGCCGCCCGTGGAGGGGACACGAGCGGCGGGGTGCCCAATGGTTCTGGCGGTGTGCGGGCCACGCGCGTGAACCTGCCTGTGCCCCCCGGCAAGCTGGCGGCACCTCCATCATGACGTGCCGCCTGCCGTCGCGCGCCAACTGCCCCGCCGCCGGGCCAGCCGAATCGGCGGCCCCCCGTACGGTGAAACGGGCCTCCCGCGGGCAGAATTGCGACCATGACAGAGACACTCGGCTCCGCCGCCGGTCAGCCGGGTGGCCTGCGGGAACGGAAGAAGGTGCGGACGCGGGCCGCGATCCGCGCGATCTTCGGCGTGATCCTGGCGGTCACCATGCCGTGGGAGGACTGGAGCAGCAAGCACATCAACGCGGACCTGTTCGCGCGGATGGACGCGGGCCTGGCCCACCCGGAGAACGGCCTGCGCCGGTAGGACCGCAGGCCGCCAAAGCGGGAATGTTGAGATTTCAAGTATCGTTATGCGTGCTACCGGACCTTCAGGCACCGGGGCGGGCAGGCCGCTCCTGGCGGGCCCGGTAAGGAGGAGACATGCCAGCCGTTACCGTCGAGGACACCCTCGTTCTGCCGCGCGTGGCGGAGCCCGACCCGGGAACTTCGGTCGAGCGCCCCGTCCGCACCGTCACCACCGCTCCCAAGGGTTACGAGGGCGAGGGTTTCCCGGTCCGCCGGGCGTTCGCCGGCGTGGACATGCGGCAGCTCGACCCCTTCATCCACATGGACCAGATGGGCGAGGTCGACTACGCCCCGGGTGAGCCGAAGGGCACGCCCTGGCACCCGCACCGTGGCTTCGAGACCGTGACCTACATGATCGACGGGATCTTCCGCCACCAGGACTCCAACGGCGGCGGCGGCCTGATCACCAACGGCGACACCCAGTGGATGACCGCCGGCGGCGGGATCCTGCACATCGAGGAGCCGCCCGAGGAGGTCGTCATGAAGGGCGGTCTCTTCCACGGGTTCCAGCTGTGGGTCAACCTGCCCGCCAAGCTGAAGATGACCACCCCGCGCTACCAGGACATCCGGGCCGGGCAGGTGAAGCTGCTCAGCTCGCCCGACGGCGGCGCGCTGCTGCGGGTCATCGCGGGCGAGGTCGGCGGGTACGAGGGACCTGGCGTCACGCACACGCCGATCACGATCGTGCACGCGACGCTCTCCCCCGGCGCTCAGCTCCGGCTGCCGTGGCGCGCCGACTTCAACGCGCTCGCCTACGTCCTGGCCGGTTCCGGCACCGTAGGCACTGACCGCCGGCCGATCCAGATGGGCCAGCTGGTGGCGTTCGGGCCGGGCGACGCCCTCACCGTGGCGGCGGGCAACCGCCAGGACGGCCCCAGCTCGCAGCTCGACATCCTGTTCCTGGGCGGCCAGCCGATCCGCGAGCCGGTCGCGGCGTACGGGCCGTTCGTCATGAACACCCGGGAAGAGCTGGTGCAGGCGTTCGAGGACTTCCAGGCCGGACGGCTGGGCAGCATCCCGGCGGAGCCGACCACGGTCCCGGCGGAGCCGCACCCCGGCCACGACGTGCTCTGACCGCTTCCGCACCCGGAAAACCACCGGCCGGGCCGGGCAGGATGATCCTGCCCGGCCCCGGCCGTCTCGCAGCGCGGGTCTGGGGCCGCGCGGCTGAGCTGCGTTCTCAGGGGCGCGGGCGAGCCGCCACCTCAGGCACGCGGATGAGCTGGAGCGCAAGGACCGGGCATCCGTTCACCGCGCGCCGCGCCTGGCGCTCCAGCGCCGGCGGCACCGGCCGCGGGTCGAGCAGCGGGTAGCCCCATTCGTCGAGGCTGATCATCTCGGGCAGCAGCTCGGCGCAGGCGCCGTGGCCGGAGCACTCGATGGGATTGACGCGCAGTTGCTTGTCCATGTCAGCTCCAGTCCTCATCACTGACCGCCGTTCCCGGCGGCAACGGCAGGAACGGCTGGCGGGCCGTAGCCGAGCAGACGCCCCGCTCGTGGCTGCTTGAGCTCGGCGGCGAACACGGTCAGGGCGCTCCGCACGAAGCGGACCGACCCGTCGGGGTGGTTGCACGCGCCGCGCCCGAGGACCAGGCCGGCCCAGCGCTCGATGTCCGCGCGGACGCGCCGGTCGGGCCGCGGGCCAGCCAGCGTGGCCAGCCCTTCCGCGATGCGGGGCAGCCCGTTGAGGCATGGCCCGCACTGCCCGGCCGACTCGAGCGCGAGATAGCGGACCACCCGCGCCGTTTCGGCGAGGCCGCAGTGGCTGGCGGGCAAGGCGGCCAGGACGCCCGCGCCGACACTGGCGCCGGCCGGCCGCAGCCCGGCGTTGTCGAGCGTCAGCCCGGCCGCGCGCGGCGCCGGGATCCAGGTGCCGTGGTAGCCGCCGGCCAGGATGGCCTGAGCCGGGCCGTCCGTCCCGTCGGTGCCGAGGTCAGCCGCGAGCAGGCCGCGCAACGGCGTCCCGACGGCCGCTTCGATGATCCGGACCGAGCCGTCCGCGTGGTTGATCGTGCTGAGCATGCTGCCCGGCTCGGCCTGCGTGCCGACCTGCCGGAACCACCCGGCGCCGTACCGCGCGATCAGCGCTATGTGCGCGAGCGTCTCGACGTTCTGAACGAGCGTGGGCGCTCCTCCCACCCCGCGCTCGAAGACGCGCGGCGGAGCGAAGGTCGGCAGGGCCAGACCGCCATTGAGCAGGTTGACCATGGCCGTTTCCTGGCCGGACAGGAAACGCGGGGGTGCTCCCGCGAGCCGGACCGGCACCCGGTCGATGCGGGCCGGCCAGCGCTCGCTCAGGGCGCGCTGCAGGGCCGCCGCGAGCTGGTCGCCCTGGGTCTCGTGCACGTACAGGCAGGCTTCCTGCGCGCCGACGGCTTCCGCGGCAAGCTGGAGGCCGTCGAGCACCAGGTGCGGGGCCAGCCACAGCAGGGACGCGTCCTTGCTGGAGGCCGGCTCGCTCTCCGCGCCGTTGGCGACGACATACGGCCGCCCGCCCGCCCCGGCGACCGCTTCCAGCTTGCGGTACACGGGGAAGGACGCACCGCCGCGGCCGGTCAGCCCGGCAGCTCGCAGGTCGGCGGCCAGGTGCAGGCGGCCGTCCCGGTAGGGGACGAAGCCGTGCCGGGCGAGGTGCTCGCGGAGGCCTTCCGGCACGGTGGTGCCGGCCGGCAGCAGCCGCGGGAGACCGTCGGGGCGGGACCTGGAGGCGGTGTCTTCGCCGCGCCGCAGGGGCATGGTGGGCACGCTCATTCGGGATCTGCTTTCACGAGTCGGCGGTCAGAGTCCGCGGGATCGGGAGACAGCGGCCGGCTTCCGCGACGTCGCGGCAGGATCGGCAGTGGAGCGGCGGGCGGGGCCATCCGGCTGGCGGGGGCCTGCCACCAGGGAACGGGCCATGACGGTGCTGACCCGCTGAGCTCGCGGCACTTCCCGGGTGACCGCGACGATCCGCCAGATCAGGGCGCCCGCGATGAGGACCGCGCAGGCGACCGCCAGCACCAGCAGCGGCCCGTGCTGAAGATCCGTGCTGGAGCCGATGCTGTGGGCGAAGGCGATGGGCCAGCTGGCGTAGGCGAGCCAGTGCACGGCTCGCCACACCTTCCGGTTGAGACGGCCCCGGACCAGGCTGGTGGCGATCAGCGCCAGCATGATGTCGAGGGAGATGGCACCGAGACCGAGCCAGAAGCCCTCGTATCCGGAGGTGAACGGGATCACCGCGGAGACCAGCGGGATGCTCACGAAGGTGTCCATGACGGCGGTCACGATGTGGATGACGAGGAAGACGACCGCCAGCAAGGACAGGTTCCGGTGCAAGTTCGTGACGGCGAACCGGGGCAGCCCGGGCAGCCGGCCCTGCCGGTTGACGAGGATGCCCAGCACCATGACGGCGGTGAGCAGCAGCAGGGACACCACGCCGGTGGCCCGGCTGGCGTACCAGGCGGCGGTGCTCGCGGTAATTCCGTTCATATCGTCAACCCTCGCCGGTGTGTCGCCGCTGAAGCTGGAAGATTCCTCTGTACCCGCTCAGAACACGTGCCCGCCCGGAACTGTGCCCGCTCAGAGCAAACGGGGTCAGGAGCCGCCGGATGTCGCATGGCTGGTGCCCGAACTCGACGACGGCGCGGACGACCCGCTGCTGAGACCAGAACCCGAGGAACTGGAATTGGACGAGCCAGCGGAGCCGGTGCTGGTCGAGCCGGAGCCGGTGCTGGTCGAGCCGGAGCTATTGGTGCCCGACGACGAACCCGTGGAACCCGAAGATCCCGACGACGTAGAGGTCTGCGAGGATGACGTCCCGCTGGTGTGCGAGCCCGGCAGCATCAGGGTGACAACCCCGGCCGTCGCCACGCTGGCGAGGCTGACCGCAACGGTGGTGCTCTTCATCCGGCTGCGGCCGCGGGCCCGCGCCGCGATGGCGCGGAGGACATGCTCACGCTTCGGGGTGTTCATGACAGGCAGTCTGCCGTCCGCCTCTGGGGAACTTCTCTGCACTGGTTCTCAGCCACCTATGAGCCTGGATGCCGATGTTCTTCCGCTGGGGCCGGTGGGCCGTTTCCCCATACAACGCCGGATGCGGTCACGAAATTGCGTTCGAGGGCGACATCGTGGTCAGTGTGTATACGCGCACCGAAGGGCGACGGATTGGCCACCGCCTGGTGACCCGCGTCACAGCTCTCGGCGTTGACCGGACTGCGGATGCGCCAGTCAGGGCGCTTGATCTGCAACTCGGGGACCGGTGCGGCCGGCATCCTCGCCTTCGAGACCAGGCTGGTCTCCCCGGGGCGGGACGCCGCACCGGGATGACATGCCGAAGATCACGCTGGCCGAGATTACGAATGAGCGATTTAGTGCCACCATGACTGGCATGACAGACAGCCGCAAGGACGCGGCCAGCTTCCGGGCCGCGCGCGATTTCCTGCTCCGCCACCGCGATGACTACGACGCCGCCAGAGCCGGGTTCTCCTGGCCTGACCTGCACGAGTTCAACTGGGCGCTCGACTGGTTCGACGTGATCGCCGCGGAGCACCCGGACCGGACCGCGCTGCGCATCGTCACCCCGCCCGGGCCGGAGCACGGCGGGCCGCCAGGCCCCGCCGGGCCCGCCGCACCCGCCGGCTCGCCGGGCGCGGAAGCCGGCGAGGCGGAACGGGGCACCAGGATCAGTTACGCCGAGATGGCCGCGCGCTCCAGCCAGGTGGCCAACTGGCTGCACGGCGTGGGGGTCCGGCGCGGGGACCGGCTGCTGCTCATGCTCGGCAACATCGCGCCGCTCTGGGAGACCATCCTGGCCGCGATGAAGCTCGGCGCGGTGATCATCCCCACCTCGACGCTGCTCGGTCCGCCGGACCTGGCCGACCGGATCACCCGCGGGCAGGTCCGGCACGTGATCACCGAATCGGTGCACGTGCCGAAGTTCCGCGAGGTCCCCGGCGAGTGGACGCGGATCGCCGTCGCGCCGACGATCGGGGGCGCAACCGCTCCCGCCCCGGCGAGCGGGACCCACGACGCCGGGCCCGCCGGGCCGCCCGCGCCCGGGGCGTGGCTGGCCTATGAGGACTCGCTCGCGGCGAGCAGCCAGTTCGCCGCCGACGGCCCGACCCGGGCCAGCGAACCGCTGCTGCTGTACTTCACCTCCGGGACGACGGCCCAGCCCAAGCTGGTGCAGCACACGCACGCCTCCTACCCGGCCGGGCACCTGTCCACGATGTACTGGATCGGGCTGCGGCCCGGTGACGTGCACCTGAACATCTCCTCCCCCGGCTGGGCCAAGCACGCCTGGAGCAACGTCTACGCGCCGTGGAACGCGGGGGCGACGGCGCTGATCTTCGGCTATGACCGGTTCTCCGCCGAGAGCCTGCTCCAGGTGCTCACCGAGGAGCAGGTGACCACGTTCTGTGCGCCGCCGACCGTGTGGCGGATGCTGATCCAGTCCGACCTGACCGCCTGTGACGTGAGCGCGCTGCGGGATTGCCTGGGAGCCGGGGAGCCGCTCAACCCGGAGGTCATCGAGCAGGTGCGCAGCGCCTGGGGGATCACGGTCCGGGACGGCTACGGGCAGACCGAGACGACCGCGCAGATCGGCAACACGCCGGGCCAGGCGGTCCGGCTGGGGTCGATGGGCCGCCCGCTGCCCGGGTACGAGGTCACCCTCATCGATCCGCTCACCGGCAACCCCGCGGACGAGGGAGAGATCTGCCTGGACCTGAGCCGCCGCCCGCTGGGCCTGATGACCGGCTACCTCGGCGACGCCCCCCAGGCGGCCGACGCCATGCGGGACGGCTACTACCACACCGGGGACGTCGCCGCCCAGGACCCCGACGGCTACATCACCTACGTGGGGCGCACCGACGACGTGTTCAAGGTGTCGGACTACCGGATCTCGCCGTTCGAGCTGGAGAGCGTGCTGATCGAGCACGAGGCGGTGGCCGAGGCCGCGGTGGTGCCCGCGCCCGACCCGGTGCGGCTGGCGGTGCCGAAGGCGTACGTCAGCCTCGCGCCGGGGCAGGAGCCGTCGGCTGAGGTGGCCCGTTCGATCCTGGCGTTCGGCCGCGCAGCGGCTCGCGCCCTACAAGCGGGTGCGGCGGATCGAGTTCGCCGACCTGCCCAAGACCATCTCGGGCAAGATCCGCCGCGTGGAGCTGCGCAGGCAGGAGAACGAGCGGGCCGGGAACGCAGCAGCCGCGGCCCGCGATCCCGACGGGATCGGCGGGCCCTTCCGCCCGGAACCGTCCCCGCGCGGGACCACCGAGTTCTGGGAGGAAGACTTCAGCTGGTGACGTCGGCGGTGGTGAAACGGGCCCACGCGAACGAGCCGAAGATCACCAGGTAGACCGCGAACGACAGCAGGCCTTTCAGCAGCGTGCTGGAGTCGATCGGCACCCGCAGCAGCGAGTCGAACGAGTTCCACCAGTGCGTGGGCAGGTACGGCTGGATGACCGCGAACTGCGGGACCTGGTCGGCGACCTCGCTGGCGACAACGAAGATCGCCAGCGCGGCGATGGCGCCGATCGCGTGCTCGGTCAGGGTGGAGATGGCCAGGCCGATCGCGCCGAGGGCGGCCATCGCCGCCGCCACGTACAGGCTCACGAACACCAGCCGCAGGATGCCCTCGGCCAGCGAGACCGTGGTGCCGGACAGCAGCGTCACCGGGCCGATCGGGAACAGCACGGCGCCGGTGGCCAGCGCCACGGCGGTCACCACGAACGTGACCGCGAGCGCGAACACGACGATGACGCCGTACTTGACCGCGAGCAGCCGGGTACGCCCGGCCGGAACGGCCAGCAGGTAGCGCAGCGTCCCGTACCCGGCCTCGCCGGCGATCGAGTCACCGGCGACCACGGCCACGACCACCGGCATGACCAGGGTGAGCAAGATGCTCAGGGCGATGAAGCTGAGGAAAATCCCGTTCCCGGTGAGCTCGGTGACGAAGGACAGGCCGCCCCCGCCCCCGCCCCCGCCGCCGCGCGGGTGCGACGCGAGCCGCAGCCCGACGCCGATCAGGATGGGGAAGAGCGCGACCACGGCCAGCAGCAGGAGGTTGCGCCAGGCGCAGGAAGACCTGCCGCAGTTCGGACCGGAAGAAGCGCAGCCAGGCCCGGGCGTGCCCTACCGGCACCGGGCCAGCGACCGGACCGGGCCCCGCCGCCGGGGATTCGATCGCGGTTGCCTCAGCCATCGACGTCAAACCCCTCTCCGGTCAGCCCGACGAACAGTTCCTCCAGGCTGGGGGTCACGACACCCAGGCCGCGGACACCGATCCCCGCGTGGACAAGTCCCGCACAGATCCGTTCGGGCTGAAAATCACCGAGCGGGGCGGTGACCTCGTCGCCGGTGATCTGCGGATCGGGCAGCCCGAGATCCTTCAGTACGGCGGCGGCCGCGGCGGGATCGGTGGTCTGGACCCGGATCCGGGCCGCGCCGGTGCGGCGCAGTTCCTCCAGCGGGCCCTGGAAGACCAGCCGCCCGGTGCGCATCACGCCCACGTGCGAGCAGACCTGCTCGACCTCGGCCAGCAGGTGGGAGGAGACGAACACGGTGATCCCGTCGGCGGCGATCTCCCGGATCAGCGCGCGCACCTCGCGGGTGCCCTGCGGGTCCAGCCCGTTGGTGGGCTCGTCGAGGATGATCAGCTGGCGCGGGGTGAGCAGGCCGGCCGCGATGGCGAGCCGCTGCTTCATGCCGAGGGAGTAGTTGCGGTAGCGCTTGCCGGCCGCGGCCAGCAGGCCGACCCGGTCCAGGGCGCCGTTGATCCGCTCCGCGGCGGTCCTCGGGTCGGCCGTGCGGTCGGCCGCGTCGCACCGGGCCAGGTTGTCCCGGCCGTTCAGGAACGGGTAGAAAGCCGGCCCCTCGATGAGCGAGCCGACGTGCGGCAGCACCCGGACCGCGCCCTCGGGCATCGGGACGCCGAGCAGTTCGGCCTGGCCGCTCGTGGGGAAGGCCAGGCCGAGCAGCATCCGGATGGTGGTCGTCTTGCCGGAGCCGTTCGGGCCGAGGAAGCCGTACACCGAGCCGCGCGGGACGGCCAGGTCGATGTGGTCGACGGCCACCTGGCCGCCGCGGAACCGCTTGGTCAGGCCGCTCGTGGACACGGCCAGCGCCTGGCTGGTGCCGACCGCGGACGGGCCTGGGGAAGTGGCCGGGGAAGGGCCGGGGCCCGTGCCCGCGTACTTCGCGGTGGGGCCGGGTGCGGGGTTTCCGGGAGCGCCGGGTCCACTCGCCGCGCCGGGCGCCCCCGCGGGGCCCGGCGAGACGGCGCGGACGTCGGTCACTTGGTGCTGGACGAGCTGGACGAGGCGGACGTGTGCGACGGGGCCGGCTGCCCGGCTGCCGCGTACAGGACGGACGGGGTGACCGCCCCGACCAGGACGCGGCCATTGTTCGTGATCAGCATCGAGATGAGGCTGGTCTGGACCAGCCGGCCGCTGCCCCAGGAGCCGCTGACCGGGGTGGCCGACTTGAGCAGGGCGCTGATGATCGGGCCGGTGTCACCGCTCAGCCCGCTGCCCGCACTCCCGGTGGCCTTATTGCCCGTCACGGACGACAGCACCGACTGGGGCAGGTCGGCGACGGTCAGCCAGCCCTTGCCGACCGTGTACGCGCTGTCCGCCGGCCTGGCGCCGGCTGGCTTGCCGCTGCCGCTGCCGCTGAGCGACTGCTGTTGCACCTTCGCGCCGGCGGGCGGGGTGAACGCGAAGTTGGCGGCGGCCGGCTCGACGAACGAGATCGAGGTGAAGCCGACCTGGGCGGCCGGGCTCTTGGCGTCCTTCGCGAACACCTGCACGCGCAGCGGGACGTCGTTAGCCCCGTCGATGGCGATGCGGATCTGGCCGACCAGGGAACTGGCGCTCTTCGGCGCGAGGACGAGCTGATAGGCCGCCTGCCCGGCGACGGTCACGTTGGTATCAGAGCTGACCGTCGTGGTGGCGCCCACCTTGGCCAGGACCTCGCTGGCGGCCTGCTGCGGGGTCATCGGCGGGGCGTCGGACGCCTTGTGGGTGATGTTCCTGGCGTGGCGGACCTTGGCCGTGCCGGCCGGGATGGCCAGGTGCGTCACCGTGTTGCTGGTGCTCTCCCAGAGCCAGGCGCTGCTGCCGTTCCTGATGAGGTCGCTCTCGCTCATGTTCTGCGGCACGGCGACCCGGAAGTGGGTGGGGTCGGAGTACCAGATCCGGATCGTGTGCGATCCGGTAAGGAGCGAAGACAGCGACGTGGGGTTATCCGTCCCGGGGAGCGACGGCAACCCGAGCGAGGAGGTCTCCACGATCGTCCCGGTCATGGCGGGCGCTGTCTTCCCGGCCAGCGAGGCCAGGAGCTGAGCCGGCGTGCGCGCCGGGAGCGATGGCGCGGCCGAGGCCACGGAGATCATCGACCCGGCCAGTACGCCTCCGACGACGACCACGGCCCCGGCGGGCACCGCCCACCGCGCGCCGCGGGACAGATTGACCTGCTTCATTACGCCTCGCTCGTCCTCTTCTGGTGTCATGCCGTGTCCCGCTCGCCCGTTTTGCGGGCCTGACGGGACCTGTACGACCTACGTTGCCTTATCCGCGCTGTGATGACCCTGAGAGGTCCGGGGGCTATTTGTTTGGACCGGTCAGCGCCACGTAAGCCAGACTAGGACCGTGCGGGTCCTGGTAGTGGAAGACGAACGGCGTCTCGCGGGCGCGGTGCAGCGCGGGCTGCAGGCCGAGGGATTCGCCGTCGACCTCGCCTTCGACGGCGACGATGGGCTCCATCTCGCGCGGGAAGGCACGTACGACGCGGTGGTCCTCGACCTCATGCTGCCCGGGCTGTCCGGCTACCAGGTCTGCGAGCGGCTGCGAGCCGAGGAGAACTGGGTCCCGGTGCTCATCCTGTCGGCCAAGGACGGCGAGTACGACCAGGCCGACGGCCTGGACCTGGGGGCCGACGACTACCTGACCAAGCCGTTCTCCTACGTGGTGCTGGCCGCCCGGCTGCGGGCGCTGCTGCGCCGCGGCGCCGTGCCGCGGCCTGCGGTGCTCCGGGCCGGGGACCTGTCGCTCGACCCCGGCAGCCGTATCGTGCGCCGGGGTGAGACCGACATCGACCTCACCGCGCGGGAGTTCGCGATGCTCGAATACCTCATCCGCAGGGCCGGCCAGGTGGTGCCGAAATCCGAGCTCCTGGACCACGTCTGGGACGCCTCCGACACCGCGGACCTCAACGTCGTCGAGGTCTACGCCGGCTACCTGCGGAAGAAGGTCGACGTGCCGTTCGGGCGGGCCGCCCTGCAGACGCTGCGCGGCGCGGGGTACCGGCTCGCCGCGGACGGCGGCTGAGGCCCCGGTGACCCGCCGCCTGCCGCCCGGGCTGGCCATCTGGTGGCGCCGGCGCAGCCTGCGCGCCCGGCTCACGCTGACCGCCGCGGCCGGCCTGGCGGTGGCGCTGGCGGCCGTAGCCATCCTGCTGGTGGGCACGCTCGGCGTCGCGCTGGACCGGGGCCTGGACAATTCGGCGCGGCAGACGGCACGGGAGGTGGCCGCGCTGGTGGACGCGAACCGGCTGCCCAACCCGGTGCCGGTGGCGGCCGGGACCGCGGTCGTCCAGGTCATCGACTCCCGCGGCCGGATCGTGGCCGCATCGGCGGGCGCGGACCGCCTGGTGCCGCTGCTGCCGGCGGCCCAGGCGGCCACGGTGGCGCGCACGCAGACCGGGATCCTGCTCGACGGCCTGCCCTACGGGCTGCCGGAATCGCTGCGGGTCGTGGCGGTCGCCGGCCAGCGCGGCGAAACGGTCATCGCCGCCGTGTCCTACGACGCGGTGCACGACTCGCTGGCCACCGTGGCGCATGCCCTGCTGTTCGGCACGCCGGCCCTGCTGCTGCTGATGACCTGGGTGAGCTGGCTGATCACCGGGTCCACGCTGCGGCCCATCACGGCGCTGCGGCGCGGCGCGGAACAGGTCACCGCCACCGGGACGCCCCGCGGGCTGCCCGTTCCGGAGGCCCGGGACGAGGTGCACAGCCTCGCCGTGACGCTGAACGACATGCTGTCCCGGCTGGAGGCGGCGCAGCAGCGGCAGCGGCAGTTCGTCTCGGACACGGCGCACGAGCTGCGCAGCCCGATCGCGAGCATCCGGGCCCAGCTCGAGGTGGCACTCGATCACCCGGGCAGCCAGGAGTGGGAGCAGACGGCGCGGGACGTGCTCACGGACACGATGCGGCTGTCCCAGCTGGCCGAGGACCTGCTCGTCCTCGCGCGGCTGGAAGAGCGCGCCGGCCTGGCCCGGGGCGGTGGCGGGCTGGCCCCGGGCGGTCCGGCCCAGGGGGGTGGCGGGCAGATCCAGGGCGGTGGCGGCGGTCCGGCCCAGGGCGGGGAGGCCCGCGCCGCGGCCGGGACGGTCGACCTGGCCGGGCTGGTGACCGGGACCGCGGGCCGGTACGCGCAGGCCCGGGTGCCGGTGTCCGCGTCCGCGCCCGAGCCGTGCCCCGTGGCGGGTGACGCGGACGCGCTGCGGCGGATGCTGGTCAACCTGATCGACAACGCGGTCCGGTACGCGCGCGGCCGGGTCACGGTGACGGCGGCCGCCGCGGGCGGGTCGGTCCTGGTCACCGTGACCGACGACGGCCCGGGCATCGCCGCGTGCGACCAGGAGCGGGCGTTCGAGCGGTTCACGACGCTGGACGGCGCGCGGGCGCGCCGCGACGGCGATACCAGCGGCGCGGGGCTCGGCCTGGCCATCGTCCGGGCGACGGCCGCACGCGCACGGGGGCACCACGTGGCTGGAGGACGCCGGGCCCGGGCTGCGTGCCGTGGTCCGGCTGCCGCGGGCGGCGTCGCCCGCGGCCGCCGTGACGGGGCCGGCTCCCGGGGCGTCCCGGCCGTCAGCCGGACCGTTGCCTGAGACGCCGGACGGCCCGCTGACGGGGCCGCCGGCGGGCACGCCCGCGGAGCGGTTAGCCTGATCTGCGATCGGCTGGGGCGAAGGCCCGGGCCGGGTTCCGGCCGGGATCGAGGTGCGCGGACATGCCAGCACGAGTGCGGGAGACAGTGGCCCGCATGTTCCGCGCGGCCCGGGCGCACAAGGTCACGACGGCGGTGTTCGGCGCCAGCCTGGCGGCCATCGTGGCCCTGGGAGCCGTCGCCGCCGCCTCCGGCCCCGCGACGTCCGGGACCGGGGGTGGCGGGAGCACCGCCAGCCCGTCGCACTCCGGCAGCGATCAGCAGGCGCCGGGCTTCTCGCTGGCCGCGCTCGGCCGGCCGTCCGGCCAGGTATCGCTCGCCGCCTACGCGGGGCGGCCGGTCATCGTCAACTTCTTCGCGTCCTGGTGCGTGCCCTGCCGGACGGAGACACCGCTGCTGGCCCGGTACTACCGCACCGCGCACGGCGCGGTCACGGTGGTGGGCATCGACAGCAACGACAGCCAGACCGCGGCGGTCACGTTCGCGCGGGCGGCAGGCGTGAGCTATCCCCTGGCCTACGACCCGGTGGCCCGGACGGCGGACGCGTTTGGGGTCGTGGAGATCCCGCAGACGTTCTTCCTCAACGCCCAGCACCGCATCGTGGACCGGGTATTCGGCGCGGTGACCGCCGGGGCTCTGGCCAAGGGGGTGGCGCTCATGGGCAAGCCCGTGGCCAAAGCCGGGAGCGGCTGACCAGCGGGGCGGCTGACCAGGGAGCGGCTGACGGCCGCGCCGACCGGGAACCGGCCGGCCGGGTACCGGGGCCGCGAGGTCCAGGTCGGCCAGGACCGAGGAAAACGCGGCTTCCCAGTCACGGGCCGGGTGAGCCGGTGCGGGTTCACTCCCGGCCGCCAGCGCGGCGAGGGCGTTGGCGACGACATCGTCGTGGTTGGCCGAGGTGACGTAGGCGTTCCCCAGTTCCAGTTCGTGCTGGAGATTGTCCCGGCCATGGCCCGGGAGGACATCGAGCACCAGCAGCGGCCGGCCCACGGTCCGGGCCTCGGCGCAGGTGCAGCCGCCCGAGGTGGTGATGACCAGGTCGGCCGCCGCCATCATCTCCGGGACACGATCGGTGAAGCCGAACGCCCTGACCCGCGGCTGCCGTTCCGCGACGGCACGCAGCGCGGCTTCGAGCCGGGCGTTGTGCCCGGCGACGGCGAGCACCTGCACCCCCGCGTCCCCCAGCGCGGCCGCCGCCTCCGCGACCGGGCCCAGGCCCCAGCCGCCGGACATCAGCAGGACGCACCGGGCCCGGCCCGGGATCCCGAGAGTGTCCCTCGCGCCGGCCCGGGTCGGCGGCGTGTAGAAGGCGGCCTGCACGGGATGCGGCACGATCCGGACTCTCGCCTGCGGCTGGAACCGGCGGACGGCCCGCTCGGCTACCTGCGACGTCACCAGGTACATGTCCACGTTCGGATGCACCCACAGCCGGTGCGGGGTGACGTCCCGGCAGAACACCACGTGAACCATGGCCGGATACCGTTCCGCGATCGTGCTGATGGCCGAGGCCCCGGTAGCGAACACGGAGATCGCGAGGTCGGCCGGGTGGCGGTCCAGGTGCCCGGTCAGCCGGGGAACCAGCTGGCGGCGGGCCCCCGCATCGGCCAGCAGCGCGAGCCGGGTCCCCGGCCGCAGCGCGGCGAAATGGAAGGCGTCGTACAGGCCGGGCACGGCGATCATCGAGCGGAACACCCGCTCCCCCGCGCCGCCGGCCCGCGGGCCGAGCAGCCGCATCGCGTCCACGGTCTGCGCCGACCAGCCCCGGGCCGCCAGGGAATCGGCGCAGGCCTGCGCGGTCACCACGTGTCCCAGGCCCAGTGCGCCCGACACCAGCAGGGCCCGGCCGCGCGACCCATCTGGCGGTTCCACCGAGATGCTCCCTCCGGCCGGTGACGGTTGGTGCGTGCCGTGACATGTTAGGAGCGCAGTTACGGCCGTCGCGCAGAGGAGGACCCGATCAGCGGAACCACCGGCACGGCGCGCCGCTTTCCCCGGCGCGCCGCCTGCGGTCTGGCGCTGGCCCTGACCGTCGCGCAGGGAGGTCCCGGCCTCACCGCCATCGGGCCGGTCCGCCGCCACCTGTTCGGCCGGCTCGCGGGCTACGGCGACGCCGGGCACGTGGCGCTGACCTTCGACGACGGCCCGGACCCCCGGTCGACCCCGGATTTTCTCGACCTGCTCGCCCGGCGGGACACGCGCGCGACGTTCTTCATGCTCGGCTCGATGACCGCGGCCACCCCGGGGCTGGCCGCCGAGGTGGCCGCGGCCGGGCACGAGATCGCCGTGCACGGCTGGGAACATCGCTACCTGACGGCCCGCGGTCCGAGGGACACGTTCCGGGACCTGGCGCGCGCCCGGGACACCATCGCCGCGGCGACCGGGCAGGTACCGGCGTACTTCCGCCCACCGTACGGGGTGCTGAGCGGCGCCGCGCTGGTCGCGGCGCGGCGGCTGGGACTACGGCCGCTGCTGTGGACCTGCTGGGGCCGCGAATGGGTCCAGGGCGCGACCGCCGGAGTCGGTGTCCGGCACGCTGCGCAGGAATCTGAGCGGCGGGGGCACCGTGCTGCTGCACGACTCGGACTCCACCTCGCCGCCCGGCGCTTCCCGCCGGGCGCTGGACGCGGTGCCATGGCTGCTGGACGAATGCGCCCGGCGCGGCCTGACGATAGGCCCCGCGGCCGAGCACGGGCTCCCCTAGCGCTCGCCCAACCTAGAGAGCGGCGTGGGTTTTTCCGCAGCATCTGCGGAAAACCCGCGCCGATGGTGGAAATCCTCGCCGCCAGCTCAGGCCCGGCGGGGGCTCAGACGGTGCGGCGGCGGGACCGCGCGACGGTGCCGACGGCGCCGGTCAGGCCGAAGGCCACTGCGCCGTGCCAGAGCCCGGCGAGCACCCCGCCGACGATGCCCCCGCCCAGGACGACCGAGAGCACGAAGACGATCGCGGCGCACGCCGCGCCGGGCAGCAGGGCGAAACGCCAGGGGTTGGCGCGGGCCCACCGGATGGCCCGGCCCGACCGCTCGCGCCACAGCGCACCGGCCGCCGCGACCACGAAGAAGGCGACGACACCGAGCGACAGCGCGTCATTCAGGCCGCCGAGCCCGAAGCTCCCGCCGATCACATGCCAGCCGAAGTCGCCCAGGGCGACGATGCCGCCGGTGACGGCGGCGCCGGTCCACGGAGCGTGCGACAGCGCTTCGCCCGAGACCGACATCTCCTCACGCCGGGACAGGCCCGGCTCGTTCATCTGCGTTGGTGCGGACATTTCAGCTCCTTGGGAGGACCACAGCCCGATCCGAACTCACGTCATATCGCGTTTGCCGGTAGCCTACCATGGGTGATGTGCCGGTCTCCCGATATGTCGCCTTCAACCGCCGGGACCGCGGGACGGGCGGGTACGGGTGCGTGCACGGCGGGGGCCCGCAGGGTGATCTTCGGTGGCGTAGCCGAGGCCTTCCTGTGAGAACCCTTAGGGACTGTGCAGAGTGAAAGCGTCTTCGGGGAAGGAACAAATGAGAACGCGGCAGCGACCGTACCAAGCCAGGTAGCCGGACAAAGCACCCGTAGCGACCGCAGACGCTACGACGGCGAAGGCGATGAGGATGCAGGACGACGAAACCGGCACCGAGCCATACAGCGGAACCGGATTGCCGGCGGCGGGATACGGGGAGCCGGGCGGGACGGCCGGGGCAGGCCGAACGGCCGGGGCAGGCCGAACGGCCGGGCAGGCGGACGGCCGGGGCAGGCGGGGCAGGCGGGACGGCCGGGGCAGGCGGGACGGGCGGGGCAGGCGGGACGGGTAACGGGGGGTACGGCGCGTGGGCGGGACAGGACGGTGGTTACGCGGGACCGCCCCGGAGACGCCGGCGTAGCCGCCGGGTCGCCGTCTACGCGATCGTGGCCGTCCTCGCCGCCGGCCTCGGGGCGGCCGCCACGGTAGGCCTGAACGGCGGCCAGACCGTCCCGTCCTACGGGGTCTCGTCCCATCAGGTTCCCGGCCCGCAGAATGACGCCGGGAACACCGCGGGTGGAAAGCTGAACAAGGCGTACGTCGCCGCCCGGGTCGAGCCCGCCGTGGTGGACATCGAGGCGGCCATCGAGTACTCGGGCGGCACGCTCGTCCGAAGGAACCGGGATGGTGCTCAGCACCGACGGCCTCGTGCTCACGAACAACCACGTGATCAACGGGGCCAAGACGATCAGGGTGACGCTGGCGACCACCGGCCGGGTCTTCTCGGCCACGGTGGTCGGCTACGACGCCACCCGATGATGTGGCGCTGCTCAGGCTCAACGGCGCCGCCGGGCTGAAGGTCGTCGCGGTCGGCAACTCCGCGCAGGTCACGCTGGGCACCCCGGTGCTGGCCCTGGGCAATGCCGAAGGCCAGGGCGGCCTGCCGGCCCTCGCGCAGGGCACCATCAGCAGCCTGGGCAAGACCATCAGCCCGACCGACGAGAGCACCGGCGCCACCGAGACCTTGCACGGCATGCTGCAGACGAACGCCAACATCGTGTCCGGCGACTCCGGCGGACCGCTGGCCAACGCCGCGGGCCAGGTGATCGGCATGGACACCGCGAACGCCTCGAGCTCGCAAGGCTCCTCCTCCTCCGTCCTCGGCTACGCCATCCCCATCGATACCGCACTGTCGGTGGCGGACCAGATCGCGGCGGGGCAGGCCAGCGCCACGGTGCAGATCGGGCTGCCGGGATTCCTCGGCGTCCTGGTCCCGCAGAGCAACAGCACCAGCCCGGCGCAGCAGGCCAGCCAGCAACGGCAGCAGGTACAGCAGCAGCAGCAAGAGCAACTGGGCGGCGGCCCGCCCGGCACCGGCGGCGGGTCCGGTAAAGGTCAGTCGCCGCCGCGCGCGGGGTGTACCAACGACGACGCGGACACCACGGTGCCGTCGTCCATCGCGCCCGCCGGTACCGGCGCCCTCGTGGACGGCGTGCTCTGCGGCACCGCCGCCGCGACCGACGGGCTGGCCGGCGGAGACGTGATCACCGCCGTCAATACGCACGCCGTGACCACCCCCGGTTCCCTGACCGCCATGATGTCCGGGTTCCGCCCGGGCACCAAGGTGACCCTGAGCTGGGAAACCGTTAGCGGGCAGCAGAAGAAGGGCACGCTGACGCTGGGGGCGGCCCCGGCGCGGTAGTCCGCCCGTGAGCCGTCCCGGTGATTTAGGTCGCCGGCATCCCCGAAACCCGCGCCCTATGGGGGTTAGTCTGCAGTTTGTGACGTTTTCCGGTACGCCGGGCCACCGCATCCGGGCGGACCGCGACAGTGAGGAGCCTGATGGGGCTTGGGGATCCTGGGTGATGCGATGAGTAACGCGACGGTTCCCTTCATAACCTGAAGGGAGCGTTCAGGTAACGCTCAGGGACGGATGGCTTACTAGGAAGCGAAGCGGCGCGCGGTGACCAGGACGCTCGCCGGAACAGCGGAACCGGGCGAGATCTCCTTGCCCGGTCTCAACACGAGGGCGATATGGATGCAGGAAGACCAGAGAGGTAGCGAGCACGGGCCGGGCGGGACACAGCCGCCTGAGAACGTCGGCCCTCAGGTCTCTACGCCGGGCGGCGGAACCACGCCCTGGAAGAGCGCGGACGACACCATGGCCTTCGGCGACAGCGCACGCGGCGACACTGTGTCTTTCGGCCGGTCGGACGAGTCCGAGGCGAGCGCCGCCGGCGAGCAGCAGGCCAGCGGACCTGGGACGCTGCCTGCCGCCGGCTGACGGCCAGGCCGGCTACGGGCAGCCGCCGGGCGAGCCGAGTGGCCCCAGTGGCCCCGGTGGCCCGGGCGCTCCCGGCGGCGGGTACGGACAGGCCGCCGGGTACGGCGCCGCGCACGGCCAGGGCGGCGGGTACGGCCAGCAGCCCGGCCGGTACGGGCAGCCCGGGAACTACGGGCAGCCCGGGAACTACGGCCAGCCCGGGAACTACGGGCCAGCGCCGGGAACTACGGCCAGCCCGGGAACTACGGGCAGGCCGGGAACTACGGCCAGCCCGGTGAGTACGGGCAAGCCGGGAATTACGGCACGCCGGGTGACTACGGGCAGGCCGGAGGGTACGGGCCGCCGGGCGGATACGGGTCCGGCGGATACGGGTCACCTAGCGGCGGGTACGGCGGCTGGGGCAGCCCGGCCGGCGGCTACGGCGAGCCGCCGCCGCGCAAGCGCCGCGGCCTGGCGGTCCTGATCGTGGTGGCGGTGCTGGCCGCGGCGGCCGGGCCGGCGCCGCGGTGGCGCTGAACAACAGCGGCAACGGCGGCTCCACCGGCGTCTCCTCCAACAACGTCCCGGCCCCCCAGAGCAACGGCAACAATAACGGCAACGCCGGCTCCGCTCTCAACGTCCCGTCCGTCGCGGCCAAGGTGGAGCCGGGGGTCGTCGACATCACGTCCACGCTCAACTACCAGAGCGAGACGGCCGAAGGCACCGGGATGGTGCTCAATCCCAACGGCCTGGTGCTCACCAACAATCACGTCATCAACGGCGCCACCTCGATCAGGGCCACGCTGGTCACCACGGGCAAGACCTACACGGCGCGGGTCCTGGGCTACGACGCCACCGACGACGTGGCGCTGCTCCAGTTGCAGAACGCCTCGGGCCTGAAGACGGTCTCGGTGGGCAACTCCGCCCAGGTCTCGCTGGGCACTCCGGTCCTGGCCGTCGGCAACGCGGGCGGGCAGGGCGGCAATCCCACCGTCGCGCAGGGCATCATCAATGCCACCAACCGGACGATCACGGCCGGGGACCAGGGCAGCGGGACGACGGAGACGCTGCACGGCATGCTGCAGACCAGCGCGGCGATTCAGCCGGGCGACTCCGGCGGGCCGCTGGCCAACGCCGCGGGCAAGGTGATCGGCATGGACACCGCCGCGAGCAGTTCCAGTACGCAATCGTCCAGCAGCTCGACCATGGGTTACGCCATCCCGATCAACACCGCACTGTCCATCGCACGTCAGATCGCGGACGGGAAGAGCAGCTCGACGATCCAGATCGGCCTGCCGGGCTTCCTCGGCGTGCTGGTGCCGCAGAGCACCAGCTCCAACCCGCAGCAGCAGGCTCAGCAGCAGCAGGGCCAGGGCAGCGGCTTCGGCGGGACCGGCGGGACCGGCGGCGGCAGCCAGAGCTGCGTCAACAGCGCCACGAACAACTCGGTCCCGGCCACGATCGCGCCCGCCAGCTCGGGCGCACTGATCGACAACGTGCTGCTGCGGGAGCGCGGCCGCCACGGCCGGCCTCGGCGCGGGCGACGTCATCACCGCCGTCAACGGCCAGGCCGTCACGACACCCAGCTCGCTGACGACGATAATGTCCAAGTTCCACGGCGGCGACAAGGTGACTGGTCAACTACGTGGGCACGAACGGCGCCAAGCAGAGTGCGCCGCTGACGCTGGGCACCAGCCCGGCCAAGTAAACCGCGAACGGACCTCCCAGGTGATCGGCCCGCCGGCCGCATGACCGGCGGGCCGATCGCTGTGCGGGCCGAGGTGGGCCCCGCAGCCGGGACGGCCGGGGAGAGGCGGCCGGGAACCGGGACGCGGCATCGTTCAGGGCCGGGTGAGCCAGGCCCTCATGCGCCGCTCGCAGTCGAAGATCTTCGGCACCTCGACGTACTCGTCGGGGGTGTGCGCGATCTCCGAGACGCCCGGCCCGTAGTTGACGGCCGGGATACCGAGCTCCGCGAACCGGGCCACGTCGGTCCAGCCAAGCTTGGCCCGCGGCGCGCCGCCCACGGCCGCGGCGAACGACGCCGCCGGTCCCCGGTCCAGCCCGGGCCGGGCCCCTGGGGCGACGTCGACCACGGTCACGTCCCAGTCGCTGAATACCTCGCGGAGGTGCCGTTCGGCGGCAGCGGTGTCCCGGTCCGGCGCGAACCGGTAGTTCACCGTGACCACGCACCGGTCGGGGATCACGTTGCCCGCGACCCCGCCGGTGATGCCGACCGCGTTCAGCCCTTCGTGGTAGACGAGGCCGTCCACCTCGGGCTGCCTCGGCTCGTAACGGCGCAGGACGTCGATGATGCCGCCCGCCTCGTGGATGGCGTTGCGGCCCATCCAGGACCGGGCACTGTGCGCGCGGCGGCCGGACGCCGTCACCTTCGGCCCGCATGGTGCCCTGGCAGCCGCCCTCGATCTCGCATCCGCTCGGCTCCATCAGGACCGCGAAGTGCCCGCCGAGCAGCTCGGGGCGGCTCCGGCTGAGGCCGGCCCAGGCCGTTGCGGGCCGCCTCGATCTCCTCGCAGTCGTAGAAGACGTAGGTAACGTCACGTACCGGCTCGGGCACGCTGGCCGCCAGCCGCAGCTGTACCGCGACGCCGGCCTTCATGTCGGTGGTCCCGCAGCCGTAGAGCCGCTCCTGTCCCGACGGTGCGTCGCGCTCGCGGCGGGACGGGAGGTTGCCGGCCACGGGCACGGTGTCGATGTGCCCGGCCAGGACGACCCGCTGCGGGCGGCCCAGGTCCGTGCGGGCCACGATGGAGTTGCCGTCCCGCAGCACACTGAGGTGCGGCAGCGCGCGCAGCGCGGTTTCGATCACGTCGGCGAGGTTGCCTTCCTCGCCGCTCACCGAGGGGACGTCGACGATGCTCGCGGTGAGCGCGGCCGCGTCGGCGGACAGGTCCAGTTTCACCCGCGCAGCCTACGGCCGCGGGCCGGCAGTTGGCCGAGCCAGGGCATGCCCATGCCGCCGCCACCGGCCGCTGGATGCTATCCGGGCGGCGGGCGGTCGTTCCTGCCCGTTATGGCCTGCGGATTCGCGGACACATGGACTTACGCGGACTCGGACGCCCCCGGGCCGCGGAACCGGCCGAGCGCGTCGAGCGGCATCAGCTCCGGGCGCTTCGGCGGCACGTTGTCACCGGAGGAGCGGCCAGTCAGACGGCGGCGGACCCACGGCATCGCGTACTCGACGGCCCACCGGGTGTCCTGCCCGCGCGCGTTCATCCAGGCCAGACTCCGGTCGGACGCATCGCGGGCGTTGTGCAGCCGGGTGCGCAGCCGGGCCACGGCCAGGCTGACCGCGGAGGCTTCGGCGGCGGCGACGGCGGCCGCACCCGCCACCGGGCGGGGATCTGACGGGACGGGCACGTCGGCAGGGGCTCCCACCAGTTCTCCGTGACCGGCACCCCGGCCGTCTCACGAGACGAACAGGGCGACCCGCCGTGCCCCTCCGCAGTGAGGTGCAGCCGGTCCGCGCTCCATACCCGCCGGTCGCACAGGACTCGCATGGACCACAGGTCTACCAGGTCACACTGCCGGGCGGCAGCGATCGTGCGCAGGTGCATGTTGTACGCGGCGATCTTCCCGCGCAGCATCCGGATCACCGGGAAGACGGACGGGTCGAACCCCGTGAACAGCAGTACCCGGCAGCCCGCGGTGCGCAGGCTCGCGACGCAGTCGTCGAAGACCTCGGCCAGGGCGTCCGGATCGGTGCCCGGCCGCAGGATGTCGTTCCCGCCCGCGGCGATGCTCACCAGGTCGGGCGCCATCTCGATCGCCCGCGGCACCTGCTCCGCTGCCACGTCCCCGAGCAGCTTGCCGCGCACGGCCAGGTTGGCGTACCGCAGGCCCGGCTGCTGGACCGACAGCATGTCGGCGAACCGGTCGGCCCAGCCGCGGAAGCTGTTCTCCGCCAGCCGGTCGTTCAGCCCTTCGGTGAAGCTGTCACCGACTGCGACAAATGAGCCGATTGTCTCGGCCGAAGCACGTCCGTCCATATCCTCCCATGATGCAGTCCGGTCCGATGCGCGGCCAATTCGGAGAGGCGGACGCGGCCAGGGGCCGCTTGGTGGGTGGGCGTGGCGCGGGATGGCGCCTGGTGGGGACGGCGCGGGATGGGCAGACTGGTCGCTTGACTACTCCCCGCCCTGAAGGACGGGGATTCCCGGGCTCGCGCCCAGGGGTTCCTGCTTCACGGCCGACTGCCGAAGGGAGGCCCCTTGCGGTCTTACGTCAGCTCCACAGGCAGACACGGCAAGACCTGCCGCCAGGATGTTCTTCGCGGCGTTGATGTCCCGGTCATGCCGGGTGCCGCATTACGGGCACGTCCAGTGCCTCGTGTCCCGAGGTTCAGCTCGGCGAGCAGGTGCCCGCACGCCGAGCAGGTCTTGCTGAACTGGGGTACCAGCGGCCGATCACGATCAGGTGCCGCCCGGCCCTGGCGGCCTTGTACTCGAGTCATGCGGCGGAAAGTACCCCAGCCGCAGTCGGAGACGGCCTTGGCCAGCGACCGGTTGCGGACCATGTTCGTCACGGCCAGGTCCTCGAGGACGATCACGTCGTGGTCGCGGACGAGGTTCGTGCTGGCCTTGTGCAGGAAGTCGGCGCGCGAGGCGCGGACCTTCCGGTGGGCGCGGGCGACCTTAGCCTTCGCCTTGGCCCGGTTCGCGGAGCCCTTCTGGCAGCGGGCCAGGCGGCGCTGATAGCGGGCGAGATTCCGTTCCCGGCGGGCCAGCCTGCGCGGGTTCGGGATCTTCTCCCCCTCAGAGGTGACGGCGAAATCCTTGATGCCCAGGTCCACGCCCACGACGGCGCCCTTCGACGGGAAACTGCTCCGATTCGGTCACGTCAACGGCAAACGAGACGTACCAGCGTCCGCACGGGTCCCGGGAGACGGTCACCGTGGACGGCTCGATCGACGCCGGGTCGATGTCCGGCCACGACCAGACGAACGCCAGCGGCGCGTCCATCTTGGCGAGGAACAGCGCGCCGTCGCGGTACCGGAACCCGGACCGGGTGTACTCGGCGGACTGCCGGCCGGTCCGGGACTTGAACCGCGGATACCGGGCGCGCTTGGCGAAGAAGTTAGTGAACGCGACCTGCTGGTGCCGGATCGCCTGCTGAAGCGGAACTGACGATACCTCGTGCAGCCAGGCCAGCTCTTCGGTGGCTTTCATGGCGGTCAGGTAGGCGTTGGCCTGGGTGAAGTTCGTCTTGACCTGCTCGCCGTAGTACCTCTGGTGCCGCCACGCCAGGGTCCGGTTCCACACGACGCGGACGCAGCCGAACGTGCGGTTAAGCACGCTGGCCTGCTCTGGTGCCGGGTACGCCCGGCACTTGTACGCCGTCCTCACGACAACTAAGCTTATCTGATTGCTCTGTAACGGATAAGCGTGACACGCGAGAAGGGGGAGCGGCGTTTCCTCCCCGGCCTGAAGTCCGGGGTCTCCACGCCGCAATTCCGATGACCTCATCGGTGGCCTATACCGAATCACCCGCACCGTCCTTTCTCTTCGACCTGGACGGCACGCTGATCGACAGCGTGTACCAGCACGTCATCGCCTGGCGGGCGGCGCTCGCGCGGGATGGACATCGATCTGTCCGTGTGGCGTATCCACCGGCGCATCGGCATGAGCGGCGGCCTGTTCGTTTCGGCGCTGCTGCGCGAGACGGGGCTGTCGCTGTCGCGGGAGGACATCGAGCGCCTGCAGCGGGCGCACGCTGACGAGTACCGCGCCCAGATGGATTCGGTGCTGCCACTGCCGGGGGCGGCGGACCTGCTGAGCTGCCTGACCGAACGCGGCATCAAATGGGCCATCGCGACGAGCGGAAACGCCGTGACAGCCCGGCCGGCCTCAAGCTGCTCGGCTTGCCGGACCACACGCCGATGGTCACCCGCGACCTGGTGCGTCACGCCAAGCCCGATCCGGATCTGTTCCTGGCCGCTGCCGCGCTGCTGGACGTGGACCCACGTCAGGCGATGGTGGTGGGCGACAGCGTGTGGGACCTGCTGGCGGCGCGGCGGGCCGGGGCACTCGGCGTAGGCCTGCTGTCCGGCGGGTACGGGCGCGAGGAACTCGAGCGGACCGGCGCCTTCCGCGTCTACAGCGACCCGGCCGACCTGCTGACCCGGCTCGACGAACTCGGCGTCCGGGGGTACGCGGACTGACCGGGGGGTCCGGCGGCCGCGGGTGGTCCGGACCGGTGAGGCGGGACCCGGGCTGGGCGGGGCCGCGGCTTTCCGCTCCGGCGACTCAGAGTTCCGGCGGCTGGGCGGGCGCGTGTCGGGGTCCGTAACTATCAAATTGGCAGACATACCCCACGAGGCGCAGCAGCAGGTACTGGGAGCAGATACGAATCGAAGTGATGACATAACA
>CAWELT010000031.1:0-64015 GCA_963809975.1 uncultured Actinomycetes bacterium | reverse complement strand
GAAGTTGGTCGCGCAGTACCCTTCCATCGGCGAATACCAGGCCAGGACCACGCGGCAGATTCCGGTGGTCATGCTGACCCGCCAGGACTGACTGGCGACAGAGCCACCCGGTTAGCCACGCTGGGCAGTCCGCCATATCAACCATCACGCCTGGCCAGTCACGCCCCGGCACGGGCGGGCGGGCGCGGGCGGGCGCGGGCGCGGGCGGGCGCGGGCGGGCGCGGGCGGGCGCGGGCGGGCGCGGGCGGGCGCGGGGATGGCAGGGTCGTCCGGCTGGCGCCCGGATACAGGTGCCTCGGCACCCATGTTGAACCCGCGAGGCCGTGTGGACGGGCGCCTAGCTTCGCTGGTCCGTCCGGGTCCTACGCGAACTGGATCCGGCTCAAGACCGGGCCGCTGGCGGGAACGCGAAGAACTGACAGTCGCCCGGTTCACCGGGATGCAGGCAACGGCGTAAATGAGAAGTTGCTAAGAACCGCTGATTCTTTCCCGTTGCTGATGTTAAGAATTCCCAGGCCAATATATTCGGTCCTGGAAAATGCCGCAGCTGTGACAGTTCCTATTTTAGTCCCGTCGACATAGACACTCTGCGCGGAACCCTGCGAGACTGCGGCGATGGTGTCGCGACCGTACCGGTCGCGGCCTGGGCCTGGCCTGCGCCACCTGTGCATATAGCACCCAGATCGTAGCGCGCAGATCGCGAGCTCCAGCCCGTAGCAGGCCAGCACGCGGGCCAGTGCGCCCTGGAAGGTCCTTGAATGCCATGGCGCGATAGGTGGCTATGAGTCCTTTCGCACCTCGGCGTCCGCTGCCTCCTCGCGCGGCGCCTCGCCAGCCCGGACGACGGCATTTTCCGGGGCCGGAAATGAGCCCATATGTTTCGTTTGCGCGAGAATTGGCCGAAGATCCTCTGCCATCATCGGGTTATCATTCTCGACAGAACGTGATCCGCGCTGGCCCCGTCCGCAACACAAGCACTGGCCCGTTGCCGCCTCGACTTCACCCTCGCAAGAGCGGCAAATTGGCAGCACAGCGCTCTTTCTGACTGCCACGGGCACGGAGTTTTGTAAATATCATTCAACGGAATAACGCTACAAGGAAGTAAATACGGTGACCAAAAGGCTCGATCGCGCGCTGTGTATAACCGGACTTAGCGCGACAATCTTGCTGTCGGCCTGCGCAGGTCACAGCGCTGTCCCCTCCTCGGGCCCCTCCTCGGGCCTCTCCTCGGGCACCTCCACGGCGGCGAGCGCCCCCCAGGCACCCAGCTTGCAGGGCAAGACCATCGGACGCGTGGAAGCGTGGTTCATCGATGGCGGGGACGCGGAACTTACCCGCCTGAACGACGCGATCATCGGCGTCGGACAGGCCCCGCACACCTTCACCGCGTGGGGCGCAGCATGCGCTAAGGTCGCCGCCGCCGTGGCGAGCGCGCGGGCCGGTCCCCCGGTCCCGGCCGCGCGGGCCTCGTTCACCGGCATGCTTGCCGACTACGCGAAGAGCGCAGCGGATTGCCGGGCGGGAGCCGCGGCGCACGATGTCGCGTTGATCAAAAACGCAGCGGCGGCCGCGACGAGCGCCGGGACCAGGGACCTGCAGCAGTTCGAGGAGGACACAGAGGATGCGCAGACCAAAGAGGTGCAGAGCGAGGAGGCCAGCAGGTGCAAGCAGCTCTACCAGGCCTGGGAAGACGGCCCAGCCCACGCGGGGATCAGTCAGTTCCTCACGGCGCTGAACGCTCTGCAGGTGGCCGAGTCCGGGACGAACCTCGCCGCCATAACCACCGCGGCCGAGAAGGCGGCACAGCCAGCCGCGCAACTCGCCCGCTACCCGGTCCCAGCCTGCGCCGACCCGACAGGCGACTTTGCCCAGATCCTCGCCACGGTCCGTACCGCAGGGGCCAGCGCGGGCACCGCGAAGAGCCAGCCCGCCGTGGTGCAGGCCCTGGCGCCGCTCAAGGGGGTGGCAGCCCTGGAGGCCGCATTCACCGCCGGGGTGAAAACCGCCACTGGCACGTAGGCGATTACCGAGGATCAGTCCGGGTCCCCGCCGTGTGCTCGTCGAACCCGTAACCTGAGCCGGCAGACCACGATGCCGGCCGTGTCACGCTGGATCGCGTCACAGTTTGAACCGCGCTGGTTACGCGGGATCTTCAGCCGAGTCGGCGGAGCAGATCGTTGTATTGGTCCCAGAACGTGCTGGGCAGGTGGCTGCCGAAGGTGCGGAGGTGCTCGGGAATGAGCGCGGCCTCCTGCTTCCATGTTTCGGTGTCGACGGAGAGCAGGAGGTTGAGGTCGTCCGCATCAACGTCTAGCCCATCGGTATCGAGGGCACCCCGTGCGGGATCCTGCCGATCGGGCTGACGGCTGCCTGGGCGTCGCCGGAGAGCCGTTCGATGATCCACTTGAGGACACGGCTGTTCTCGCCGAAGCCCGGCCACAGGAACCTGCCGGACTCGTCCTTACGGAACGAGTTGACGAAGTAGATGCGCGGCAGTTTGGCGGCGTCCGCCGAACGGCCGATATCTAGCCAGTGGGCGAAGTAGTCGCCCATGTTGTATCCGCAAAATGGCAGCATCGCAAGCGGGTCACGGCGCAGCTCCCCGACGTTTCCGTCGGCTGCCGCGGTCCGTTCTGAGGCTATGTTGGCGCCGAGGAATACGCCGTGCGCCCAGTCGAAGGCTTCGGTGACCAGCGGAACGGCAGTCGCGCGGCGCCCGCCGAACAGGATCGCCGAAATCGGCACGCCCGTGGGATCGTCCCATTCGGGAGCGATGATCGGGCACTGGGAGGCGGGGGCGGTGAACCGGGAATTTGGGTGGGCGGCGGGTTCCGGCGAGCCGGGGGGCCAGTCGCGTCCCTTCCAGTCGGTCAGGTGGGCGGGCGGCGGATCGGTGAGGTCCTCCCACCACACGTCGCCGTCATCGGTGAGCGCGACATTTGTGAAGATGCTGTTGCCCCACAGCGTCGCGATCGCGTTGGCGTTCGTGACTTCACTGGTTCCGGGTGCGACGCCGAAGAATCCCGCCTCGGGATTGATCGCGTAAAGGCGCCGTCGTCGCCGAATCGCATCCACGCGATATCGTCCCCTACGGTCTCAACCCGCCACTCAGGAATGGTGGGCTGGAGCATAGCAAGATTGGTCTTCCCACATGCGGACGGGAAGGCCGCCGCCAGGTATTTCGCATCGCCGCTCGGCGGCGTGACCTTGAGGATGAGCATGTGCTCCGCCAGCCATCCCTCATCGCGGGCCATCACCGATGCCACGCGCAGCGCGTAGCATTTCTTACCGAGCAGGGCGTTACCGCCATATCCGGAACCGTAGGACCAGATCTCCCTCGTCTCGGGGAAATGCAAGATGTATTTGGTCGTGCTGCACGGCCACGGCACATGAGCCTGGCCCGCTTCCAGCGGAGCACCGACGGAATGCACTGCGCGGACGAACGAGCCGCGTTGCTCGATAAGCCGCAGCGCTGTGTCCCCATTCTCGTCATGATTCGCATCGATACCGCCACGTAGGGCGAGTCGGTTATCCGACACCGAGCTTTGAGAAGCTGCCGTCCAGCGGCCCCATGCAGAAGGAACCACATACATGGCGCGGCCCCTCATACAGCCATTGAAGAGATCGGCGAAAGTCTTCCGCATCTCATCCGGGGCGATCCAGTTTTCGTAGGGCCGGCGTCTTCTTGCTTCTCCGAGCAGATGAAGGTTCTGTCCTCGACGCGCGCAACGTCGCTCGGATCGGAGACACAATGGAAGCTGTTGGGCCGGATCTGCGGGTTGAGCCGGGTAAAGGTGCCCTGCTCGACCAGGAGATTGGTCAGGCGCTCCCATTCAGGATACGAACCGTCGCACCACGTAATGTGATCAGGCTTGGTCAGCTCCGCAACCTCGTTCACCCATCCGGTCAGCTGGATGTCACTTGTCGGGACCCGGTCAGGCACGAGGATCGACCCGGTCATGATATAGCTCCTCCGTTTGACGGAATAAATATGAAGGTTCATCAATGTGCATTCCTGAACTAGAAGCACATGTCGTCACATTCCCGCCAGATCTACGCCCGGCGCAGGGCCAAAGGTCCCGTTAGCGGAGGCTTCGGTCATGCGCATCTGCCGCATTGAGGCTTTCGTAATGTACATCGAATCCGAAACACGCTTGCAACATACCTGTAACGCTCACTCGGTGAAGCGCAGGCCGTGTCCCGCCGGATGGTGTATGAGATGGCCGCCTCACGACCGGTTTTTATTTAAGCGCCAATAGCCTCAATAACAATGTCAGCGGCCGTATCGGCCCGCGCTGCCCGGACGGCTTTCAACGCCCGGGACGTATCCGCGGCCAGGCGGGTTGGCGGGGAGGATGATGCTGGCGTCGAGGATCTCGATACCGACCAGCTGGTGGCCGCGCCAGTCAAGCGCGATGAACACGTCGGGTCCGGGGCGCGGCGGCTTTGGTGGTGGTGTGACGGCCGACCGGGAGCGGCTGCCCGGATCAGCTTCTCCCATGAGCCACTGCCGGGCTTGACTGCCGCGTGATACCCGCAACCGGTTACTCCCCCATCGAGAGCAACCGGCTCAGGGCAGGGGGCACACGGCTCAGGGCAGGGGCATTCGGAAGCTCAGGGCAGGGGGCAGCCGACTCGAGGCCGGGGGGCTAAGGTTCCGCGCCTGGCACCGGGAAGGTGGCCCGGCTTGGCTGGACGTGCCGCCCGCTGATCCGGGTCGGCGCGAGACGAACTATACGTCGCGGGCACCGGCTGCCCACGGCTCGAGGCCCGTTGTGTCCTCAAGGTGCCTGACTTGGCGCTCATCAGTGACCTCGTGCGCGTGACCTTGCACAAGCACGTCCAGCCTTCATGGCGGGCCTCGTCGAATTGGTCGACCTCGAAGCTGACATGGGCGTTGGCGTGAAGAGCCAGCAGTGTGTCCGTTGCGGTGCGGAAGATAATCGTCTTGCCCTTTACGGCGAAGTTGACCGGCAGCATGATGATTCCCTCTGCGGACGAGGTCCCGACGCGGCCGATGCCGCCCGGTTCCAGCAGATCGAAGCACTCGGCTGGGCTGAGCTTCCGCGGAGCCCGCTCGTGGGCAGCGGGCTCGGGGGCCCGGGACTCCCGGTTGGGCAGGGCCCTTAACGCGTCCCGGCTTTTCGCTGGCCCCCTCCCGGTTGTCATAAATATTCACCTCTGTCATTCAACTTGTTCTTTAACCTACGTGGCTGTGGCCTGGGCGTTTCGTACGTCTTCTGCCGGGTGATCCCGGCGTGTCGCGGTGCGTGAGTACGGCCTCCGCGTGATCATGTGTTCTCGCCAAAGGACCATGATCGCTACGAAGGCCGTGATGGACAGATTGCCAGAGAACACCGGTACCGGGCCAGTCACGCTCCCCGTGCTGGCGCGGTTCCGCCGCGAGTTCCATGCCTGCCTGACCGCGCGCAGGGACGAGGTTTTTGAGCTGGCGGACGCGGTGCTGTGCGCGGACGGCCCGGTCAGGAACTTGGCCGCTCTGTCGCTGGCGCCGGGGACCGGCGGGGCCACGGTGCCCTGTATGACGCGCTGAACTGCGGGCGGATCGATATCGGACGGCTGCGCCGGTGCCTGGCGGGCTTGCCGTTACCGCGGGCGGCGGACGGCCGGCTGATGCTGGCCGTGGATGTGAGTAACTGGCTGCGGCCCGGCGCGGCCACCAGCCCGGACCGGCTGTTCTGCCACGTGTATGGCCGCGGGAAGGGGCAGGCGAGATGATCCCGGGCTGGCCGTACTCGGTCGTGGCCGCGCTGGAGCCGGGCCGGACCTCCTGGACCGCGGTGCTGGACGCGGTGCGCCTGGGCCGCGGCGATGACGAGGCCGGGGTGACCGCCCGCCAGATCCGGGAGGTGATCACCCGGCTGATCGCCGCCGGGCACTGGCATGAGGGTGACCTGCCCATCCTGGTGATCGTCGATGCCGGGTATGACCCGATGCGGCTGGCCTGCCAGCTCGTGGACCTGCCCGTGGAGATCCTGGGCCGGCTGCGCAGCGACCGGGTGCTGCACTTCCCGGTGCCGGCCCGCCAGCCCGGTACCAATGGCCGGCCGCCACGGCACGGCCGGGAGTTCGCCCTCCCGGACCCGGCTACCTGGCCGGACCCGGCCGTGACCACGACCACCCAGACCACCCGCTACGGCACCGCGGTCGCGCAGGCGTGGGACCGGCTGCATCCCCGGCTCACCCGCCGCTCCGCCTGGCTGGACCACGACGGCCCGCTGCCGGTGATCGAGGGCACCCTGATCCGGCTGCACGTGGATCACCTGCCCGGCGATCGCAACCCCAAGCCGCTCTGGCTGTGGTGTTCCCGGACCGGCGCCCGGCCCCGGTGAGGTGGACCGGTGCTGGCAGGCGTTCCTTCGCCGTTTCGATCTTGAGCACACCTTCCGGCTGTTCAAGCAGGTCCTTGGCTGGACCGCCCCGAAACTGCGTGACCCGGCCGCCGCGGACCGGTGGACCTGGATCGTCATCGCCTGCCATGCCCAGCTCCGGCTCGCCCGGCCGCTGGCGGCGGACCTGCGCCTGCCCTGGGAACGCCCCGCCCCGCCCGGGCGGCTGACCCCGGCCCGGGTCCGCCGGGGGTTCCGGAACATCCACGCGACCATGCCCTGCCTGGCCGGTGCGCCGAAACCCGGCAAGCCCGGCCCGGGCCGCCCGCCCGGCTCGAAGAACCGCCATCCGGCGCCCCGCCACGACGTGGGGAAGACAACGAAGAGGGATGCCTCGCTCAAGGCACGGCGCGAACGCGCAGGTTAAAGAACAAGTTCAAGGGCTGTTTCGTTTCGTCAGCCTTGTCCTGGCGCGTCAGCGTGCGCTGCGGCCCGAGGTCCCACTTGGCCGGGCCGTTCGGCCCAAGGCGATACCCGCCGCTCTCCCCCTGTGGCCAGCGCCGTCCCGATCCCAGCGATTTCCGCGTCCGTTGACCCTCGAGGTCGAGGCGGTTCTTTCCGCCGCGCATCGCGGTCAGGAGCCGCTCGATGTCATCCGGTGAGAGCGGCCGCTGCCATTCGCTGATCACCCCGCGCAGGACGAAGCCCCCCGGCGCGGGCACTACTGAGGTGAGCGTGATGCCGCCGGGCAGCACCGGCAGGGACACGCGAAAGGCCGGGGAACGCAACGACAAGCGCCGGTCACGCAGGTGCAAGGCGCGTGGCTGGATGCGAATCGACCGCCCCTGAGCGCCCGCTTCCACTTCCAGGCGCGCCCAGGGCGCGCCCGCTACGGCGATCTGCGGGATGCCCGCCTGCAGAGTCAGGTCGAGCCGGGGCAACACGGTGGCCAGCCAGCGGGACGCGGCCCAGGCGGGGACCAGCGCTTCGCAGAGCACGGGCGCGGCCACGAGCATCGGCCGCATGCCCGGCCTGACATGCACGTTCCTGGCCTTTATCTCCATCCGCTCAAGCTGGTAGCCCTCCCAGCCGATGTCTCGTGCGGAGATGGTGACCTGGCCGTACTGGCCCACGGCCCGGGCGAGATCCGACCCTTCCACCGAAATGTCTGTCAGGAACATGGTCAAGTCATGCCCGCGAAACCGGACCAACCGCTTCTTCCCGATCAGCCAGGAACGCGCCGCGCCCACCATCATCATGAACACGTCGCCGGGAAAGGTTGCTGGCTGTGGCATGCCGACGGAGGCGGCCGCGGCCGAGGACGTGGACAAGACCTCTGACCAGTTCCGTTTCCATTCGTCGGCCCAGGAACGGTAAAACGGCAGCCAGTCAGCCATGGCCACATGTTGGCATCGTGCACCTCGCCCCGCAACCGCCGGCCCCACTAATTGACCGGCTTCCGAGGCTACCCGGCAGAATATTCCTGCTGTTCCTTCTGCATCGGCGCAGGCACTCGGTGCGGCATGACCGGCCTGGAGGTCGCCGGCGATCGGATGGACCGCTGGCTCGGCGGCGCAACGAGTGCTGCCCCGCGCCGAGGCCAGGCGCTGCCTCAGCTGCCGGCCTGGACGGCTAGGAGGCGGCAGGCCCGCCATCGACCTGCCAGACTGCCCGGACGGCAGCCGCTTCCGCCGCGGCCTGGGCCCGGCCGGCGGTCGCCGCTGCCGCCCGGCGCGACAGGTCAAGCACGTTGTGCCCGATGGCGCGCGTGGCCGCGCGGTCCGGCCGCACGAGCACGACGCGGGCTCCGGCCGCGGCCAGCGCGGCAACCTGCCGGCGGGGGCTGGTCATGTGGCCGATGCCTTTGGCCACCGGTGCCACGACAATTACCCGCTCGTCGCCGGCCGCCAGGTCGGCGTTGGCTATCGAGCGGACACCGCCGTCCACGAAACGGCGGTCCCCGATGGTGACCGGCGGCCAGACTCCGGGCACCGCGCAGCTGGCACCAACCGCATCCACCAGGCCGGCGTCACCCGCGGAATCAAACACCACGAACTCGCCGGTCCGCGCGTCCACGGCGGTCACCTTGAGCATCTTGGCGGGCCAGTCGCCGGCGTGCAGCCGGGCCTCGATTACCTTGCGCCGGTCGGCCTCGGGCATGGTGCGCGCGGCCAGCGCCCAGTGGCCGATCCGCGCCCGCGCCCGCACCGGGTCCCGGCTGGTGCTCATGACCCACAGCAGCCTGCCGATGACGCCCCCGCCCATCCGGGCGGCGGGTTCGGGAGCAGGCGGCGCGAGCTGGGCCTGGTACAGCGACTCAAGCTCCTGCCCGGAGGTGAGGTCGGCCCCGGCAACCGAGCCGGCCGATGTCCCGACGATCACGTCGGCTGCGGCCAGGTCGATGCCCAGGTCGGCCAGGCCGGCGATCAGGCCGGTCTCCCAGGCAACGCCGGTGACACCGCCGCCGCCCAGAACAAGCGCGCGTCTGCCCATGACTTCCTTGTCCACCAATCCGGCGCATTGACCCGAGGTGGCGGGGCCGGCAGCACGCGGCGGTTCAGCCGTGACGTACTGCTGGAGGGTGCGGCCGTTCACCCGGACCGTCGACTCCGCACCTCACGCTTCAATGTGGCTATGCAGCTGGGACAGTTCTACGTACGTGGCGGCGTTGCGCTTGATCGCTGCACGCTCTGCTTCGGACAGGTCACGCCGGACCTTGCCCGGCACCCCAGCCACCAGCACTCCCTCCTGGACCTGTTGCCCTTCGGCGAGCACCGTGCCGGCGGCGATGATCGAATAACGCCCGACGCGGGCTCGGTTAAGCACGATCGCGCCCATGCCGATGAGGACCAGATCCTCGACGGTGCACCCGTGGAGCGTCGCGTTGTGGCCGATGGTGACGTCTGAGCCAACGGACAGCGGCACGCCGGGATCGGCGTGCAGGACACACCCGTCCTGCACGTTGCTGCGCTCGCCGACGGAGATGGTGTCACGTTCGGCGCGGAGCACGGCCCCGTACCAGACGCTCGCCTCAGCGCCGATGGTGACGCGTCCGATGAGCACGGCACCAGGGGCGATGAAGGCGGTTTCGGAGACGTTGGGGCGGTCCTGGCCGAGGGCGATGACTGATGGCAAACCGGTGCCGGGGCGGGGCGCAGGCTGGCTGTTCATCGGCTGGGCCGTTCGGTCACGCGCCGCGCCTTGAAAATCTGCACGCCGTAGACGCTCGGCTCTATCACCCGGACAACGGTGCGCACCATCAGCATCCCCTCGAATCGCTGCTCCAGGCGGGTCCTGCGCAGGGCCGCCGCATCGAGTGACACGCCGTCCGGCCGCTCGACTTCGACGACCGGCTCGTCCCTATACCGCACCCGGTCCACAACGACACGGTACTCACTTTCGGCTCCGGTATTCCGCGAACGACGCCTTCGATCGCGTTCGGATACATGTTCGCTCGCTGGTAAGGAGAATGCCGGGATCGAGCTGCGGCCACGCGAGCCTGCTGATGCTGTCGTCTGCATGGCTACGCCACCCGGCCGGGCATAACCGATCGCGCTCATGGAGCGCAAAGCCGCAGGCCAGGCGCTTGCGCGTGACATGGCCCTGCCGACGCTGAGACAATCACGCGATGAGTCCACGAAGCCGAGGACGCCCGCCCGGCCGCGGCCGGCGCCGCGAGCCGGTCCATCGCTCGGCAAGAAGCCGCAGCGGACCGCCGGGCTTTGCGGGGCGGCCCGGGGACGACCTGATGCCGGAGGCGGGGGAGACCGACTGCTGGTTTGATGCCCCGGCGCCCGCCCGGCGATCTTGGGCGATACCCCCAGGGCACGGTACCTACCAGGGGCTCGACCTCGAGCTACTGGATCCTGCGGATGAGGACGAACTCACGTTCCTGATCGAGGCGCAGCACACGGAATTCGAAGACGCGCTCCGCCGCGATGAAGAGATGATCACCGACGGTGAGCCGTTCAGCCCAAGGCTGCACATCGCGCTGCATCAGGTTGTCGCGAGCCAGTTGCTGGGCGATGACCCGCCCGAGACATGGCAGACGGTACAGCGGCTCAGCGCCCTTGGCTACGACTGGCACAACACCATGCACATGATCGCAGCCGTCGTCAGTGACGACCTTTACCGGGCCGTGCAGGAGCATCGGCCGTTCGATCGTGGCGACCACGCCCGGCGGCTGAACGAACTGCCCGGCGACTGGCCGCCGCCGCAGGCGCTCGGCCCCATTGACCCCTAGTCCATAACGATCTTTCGGGCCGGCTAACGATCTTCAACAGCGGGGTCACCGAGTCTGGTCACCCGGCGCACGGTGCGCTGCGGGAATCAGGTTTTCTGAACCATCGGCTGGCTATCTGAACACCTGATGTCCGGCCCCGCGGGGAAGGGATAACGAGAGAATCTGTCATGTCGGGGCCAGGAGTCTCTTCACGGCGGCCGTGCCCGCGATCGCCTGGTCGTGGTCGGGTGACTGGGGAATGAGGTTGAATTGGGTGCAGCTCGCGGCGGAGGTTCTCCCAGTCAGGATGGCGTTCGCCCATCCGGCGACGATGCCGGCCGTGGCGGTCATGGTTACCGCCTCTCTGGACGCCGAACGATCATTTGGATTCCGGTCAGTCGCCGCATGCTCCGGGCAGCCGGAAGAAGTACCCTTCACAACGTGACTTCGACCCGTGTCGCGCGGCGCATCGACGCTCCCCGCGCGGATATCTACCGGGCCCTTCTCGACGCGCAGGCGATTGCGAAGTGGAGGGTGCCGGACGGCATGACCAGCGAGGTGCATGAATTCGACGCCCGCGAAGGCGGCTCGTTCCGAGTATCGCTCGCCTACGACGCGCCGGACGCGGCCGGCAAGTCTGCCGCGCACACCGATACGTATCACGGGCACTTCGCGCGGCTGGTGCCGGACGAGCAGGTCGTCGAGGTACTCGTGTTTGAGACGGCGGACCCGGACCTGTCCGGCGAGATGACGATGACGACGACGCTGACCGACGTGGACGGCGGCACCGAGGTCCTCGTCGTGCACGAAGGCGTGCCGCGGGGCGTTTCCGCCACCGACAACGAGATGGGCACGCGGATGGCGCTCGATAATCTTGCTGCCCTGGTGGAGCCGTCGAACAGAAGGTAGCTACCGCGCGGGGCCGGGGCTCTCGGCGAGCCTTGAGGGCTGCGAGTACCGAAGCCGCGCCGGCGCATCCACGGCCAGCGACGTTCCCCATTGCTCAAAGGTCTCGGACGATCAGCCTGCGCCAAGCGGAATATGTCCGCCGCTGACCAGCGAGGCGGTACCGCCGGCATTGCCGGCCTGCGTCATTGCCGCCTGGGCACCGGTCTGGCCGAGCACGTACCGGTCGAAGAAAGCCAGGGTGACGCGGCCGACGACCGCCTCCACCGGGTTCGCTCCCTCATACGGGGTCAGGTGTCCGGCGCCGAGAAGGTTGAGGTAATACCTGGTACCCGCCCCGTCCGTGCCGTACAGGTGCACGCTCGCCGACGGCGGGTTGATCGCGTCCGCGTTGCCCTGCACGAACAGCACCGGCGGCGCCGTGTGCGCGAAATACCGCCCCGGCATCGCTGGCCATTCCGCGCCCGAGAGCACGGCCGCGGCTTTCACCCTGTTATCCGTACAGCAAGTGTTGGCCACGAGGGCCGCTACCGTGTCGCCGCCGTCGGACTGGCCCGCTGCGGCGATCTCCTGACTGCTCAGCAGGCCGGACAAGAGATCATTTGGCTGCGCGCTGAGCCTCAGCAGACTGCTGAGCACGAAGGACATGTCCGCCGGCTGGTTCACGAGGTCTTGTTCGTTTGCGGGCGTACCGAGCTGGCAGTTGGTGTTCGGGAAGGTCACCGCCGCGACCACGTAGCCGGCGCTGGCCCAGATCCGCAGGAGGTCCTCGTAGGAGTCGGTGCACTGCTGGAACCCGGGAGCGAACAGGAGCAACGGGAGCGGGCCAGCGGCCGGAGGCGCGGCTGGTCCCGCCGCTGAGCCCGGAGCCAGCGGATACTGGACCGTGGTCACCAGCGTGCGCGCGTCCAGGTACTGGCCAGTCGGGCCGTTATGGGCCGGCTCGGTGAAGATCATCTGCTGATCGCCGACCTGGTAGCTGCTGGCGGTACCAATGGGGGCGGTACTGGGGGAAGGGCTGCCAGAGGGGGTGGCACTGCTGGGGGGGCTGGCGGCGGGCCGGGTGGATGCCGCCCGCGATGACGACGGCGCCGCGTGCGGCTGCGCGGAAGCCGCGCAGGCGGCGAGCGTGAGGGCGGCGAGGATGGCGGTGATGACCCCGCTGGCGAAAATCAGCCGGGTACGCCGGGCAGCCGGTATCACCGATGCAGCCTAGCCTCCCGTGTTCAGTGCCGGTGCGCGGCCGGCCGCGGTGGGCCGATGGGTAATGGACTCGGGACGTCCTGGTGCGCCTCCGCCCGGCCCGGCGTGCTGGCGAGCCGTGGGGGCTAGTCGAATCGGCGGGCGCTGGGGTAACGCTGGCCGCCGTCGACGACGATGTTGGCCCCGGTGATCCACGAGGCCCGTTCCGACAGCAGGAAGGTAACCACGTCGGCGACCTCCTGCGGCTGCCCCAGGCGGCCGAAGGGAAACTGGGTGGCCACGAAGGTATCGAAGTCGGCGGGATGATCGCGGGCGAAGGTTTCCCAGGAACCGCCGGGAAACAGGATGGATCCCGGGCTGACGGCGTTGACGCGGATCCGCGCAGGAGCCAGTTCCTGCGCGGCGGTCGCGGCGAGCTGGATTTCCGCGGCCTTGGCGGCCGCATACGCGGTACGCGGCGCGGGCCGCATGCCGGTGATCGAGGAGATGATGACCACCGCGCCGTGGCCGCTGGCCCGCAGCCAGGGCAGCCCCGCCCGGATCAGCTCCGCGGCGTGCCCGGCGTTGAGCGCGAACGTCGCGGTGAACTCGCCGGCCGCAGCATTGCCGAGGTTGCCGCCGCCGACCGTGCCTCCCGCGTTGGCGACCAGGTAATCCAGGCCACCGAACTCGGCGGCGACCTCCTCCACCGCCCGGCCCAGCGCGGCCGTGCCGGTCACGTCGGCCGCCGCGGTGGCCACCGGCACCCCGTGACGGCTCAGGTACTGCGCGGCCGCGACCAGGCCGGCGGCGTCACGGGCGACCAGCCCGACGGCTGCTCCCTCGGCGGCCAGGGCGTCCGCGACCGCCAGGCCAATGCCCCGGCTTCCCCCGGTGATCAGCACACGGCTGCCACGCAGACCCAAGTCCATCAACGACTCCTCTCCGCACAGCAGCGACTGCGCAAACGTCAGCAGACATGGAAGCCTCCTGAGCCAAGGGTCTCGTCCATCACCGGACGTAGGCAAACGCTCAGTTCCGGCTTCGTTCAGCAGAGCGCGTCGCCTGACATTCCGGGGGGTTGCGTCGTCGTAGTACTGAGACGAACACCATCCAGCGAACAGGGTCCGGGCAGCCGTGACCGACCTGTTCGATGTGACAAGGAGACAATCATGCAGGCACCGTCAGGACAAATGACCGCACCGCTGGTGCAGGCTCTGCTGAAGGAGGGGGCCCCGGGCGGCAACTGGGTCCTGGATCCGCGCAAGTCCAGCATCCGACTGAAGAGCAGGGCCATGTGGGGCCGGGGTGAACAACACCCTCACCATCCACGCCTGGTTCGCCCGGCGGTGAGCGCATGCGAGTTGTCGTGACGGACGCCACCGGGCTCATCGGCAGCGCTTCGGGGGGAACCGCGGGCCGTGCAGGCATCGCGGCACCGGACAAGGGAGGAAACCGATGAGCGACCTTCAGGCCATCGCTGACCGCGTCGAGATCGAGGCGCTGCGCGGCGAGTTCACCGACGCGGTGATGATGCGCGACTACGACCGCCTCGCGTCGCTGTTCACGCACGACGGCGCGCTGCGGATGCCCAACGTCCCCGCTGACCTCGCCGGCCGGGACGAGATCGGCGCCTGGGGCGAGCGGGTACCGGCTCTCGTGGACTACTTCGTGCAAACCACGCACCCGGGCACGATCCGGCTTGACGGTGACACCGCGTCCGGCCGGGCGTACATCTGCGAGCTCATCCGCCTCCGTGACGGCCGCTCGGAGCTGAACTACGCCATCTACCACGACCGCTACCGGCGCATCACGGACGGCTGGAAGTTCACCGAGCGTGTCTACGAGGTCAGGTACCTCGACCACAGCCCGCTGGCGGGCTCGGCGCCCCCCGCAGCGGGGGGCGCCCGGTAACCCGCAAGCGGCCTTTTGGCCCCTGGACCCGGGTACAAGACACGGAATGCTAATCCTCAATTCCGGCCAATACCGACTCTCCGGGGTCGGCCTCGGGCTGCTGATGTACGGCGTCTCGGAAGGACCCAACCAGGGCTGGCACCAGCCGCAGGTGCTGGCGACGATCGCCGCCGGGTTGGTGCTGCTGGCGGCCATGGTGGCCGTCGAGCTGCGGTCGGCCGGGCCCGTGGTGGACCTGCGGCTGCCTGAGTTAACCGCTGGGGTGCTCACGAGCTAACGCGAGGGAGCGCCCTGCGCAGGCCGTCGCTGCCCGCGGTGGTTCTCCCGCTGAAGCCCTGCCCGGCGCGCTGCGCCCAGTCCGCTTCCGTGATCGCGTCCGGTTCAGCCGGAAGGTAATGGCTGAGGATGAGTTCGCGGACCCGGGCGCGTTCGGCGACGCCGCCGACCTGGGTGACATCGGTGTGCAGCGCGGCCATCCGGTCGAGCTCGGCACCGGTCGGTGCCGTGCCGCTCGAGGTAGCCGAGATCGGCAACCTGGTGGACGAGGATGTCGGCACCGCTGGGCCAGGGCGATCAGATCGTCGTTCACGGTGGTGTCGCCCGAGAACACGACCGAGCCGTCCGCGGTGTCGAAACGGTACGCAAGAGCCGGAACCGCGTGGCCGTGCGTCACGGCGACGGCGGTGACCCGGACAACCCCATCGTCGAAAACGACGACCGGAACCTGGGCGAGGGCCCCGGTCCGTTTCGCAACATGGATGTCGATTCCCCGGACAAGCGCGCCCGCGTCCGGCATGCGGGCGTCCAGCGGCATGACGTTCAGATGGTAGGCGTAGCCGGCCAGGATGTTCTCGACCAGGTCCGCTGTGCCGGGGGCCGGCAGTTCCGGGTGGATCGTGGTCTGACGATGGAAGGTGGCATCGCCTGCTGGCAGCGCTTCGGGCCGCGACGGCCCGTAGACGCGGACCGGCGCGAGCGGGCCGTTATCGCCGACGCGGCCGCCCCACGGGTAAAGGAGCATGCCGGCCAGATCACCGGTGTGGTCGGCATGAAGGTGGGTCAGGAACACGGCCTCCAGGCGGGAGAAGTCGAGTCCCGCGTCGGCGAAGGCGGACGGCGACCCGCGACCGCAGTCGATGACGAAGACTCGTTCGCCGACGATGAGTGCTGAGGAGATCCCGGCGCGGCCGGCCACGGGCATGGGCGCGCCCGCCGTCCCGAGGAGCACCAGCTCGGTTGCCATGTTCGCCTCTACTTTCGTCATGGAGTGCTGCGGAACTACCGCCGGCGGCCGGAAATCTCTCCTGATCGTCCCCCATGTTGCCGATGCAGTCATTGAGCTTATGCCGGCGAGAATGTCGCTGGACGCGTGCGACGTCCCGGCGGCACACGGCGCACCATGGGCCCGTACCGTCAAAAGACAGAAGAAGATCATGACCGACGGGCCAGACTCACCCGCCCCCCTCAGCTTCGAGCGCCATGTCCGTCCCCTCTTCCGCGAGAAGGACCGCGACTCGATGCGGAGAGCCTTCGACCTCTGGTCGCACAGCGACGTGCAGGCGCACCAGGACCGCCATCTGCGCAGCTCCGCAACGGGACAATGCCCTGCGACGGCCGCTGGCCGCCGGAGCGTGTCACTACCTTCGAACGCTGGATCGCGGGAGGGTCGCTGCCCTGAGCCCGGGCGGAACCACGCTCCGGAGCGCGTCGCTACCTTCGAACGCTGGATCGCGGGAGGGTCGCTGCCCTGAGCCCGGGCGGAACCACGCTCCGGAGCGCGTCGCTACCTTCGAACGCTGGATCGCGGGAGGGTCGCTGCCCTGAGCCCGGGCGGAACTACGCTCGGGTTGTCGTGACAGCGAGGAGCGGGACCGCCGTCACCCTGCAGTCACGGTCAGCCACGGCAGCGGCCTGGCGCTCATCGCGGATGATTTCCGCCTGCTGCAGTTGCCCTCGGCCATACCGCTTCCCGGGGATCGCCCGTAGGCTCTTCGCGTGGTGGTGATCGACTTCGAGGAACGAGACCTTGAGGCGAGGGTGCCTGACCTGGCCGCGGGCGGGGCTTGGACCCGGGTGCGGCTGCGCTGGCGGCGGGACCCGCTGACGGGGACGAGCGCCCGGATCCTCACGGGAGTGAAGCTCCGGCCTGCCGACCGGCCGGACCTGACTGAACTCACGGCGAAGCCCGCCTTTTGCCCATTCGACATTGAGCACCTCCAGACGGCTACCGTCCCGTTTCCCGCCGAGCTCACCCCCGAGGGCCGCATCCGCCTCGGCAGGGCCGTGGTCGTGCCCAACATCCTGGCGTACGCGACCCACAGCGCGGTCGGCATCTATGACCCCGGGCGGCACTTCCTCGACCTGGATGACCTGACGCCTTCCCTCGTTGGGGACGCCCTGGCCGCCATGGTCCGGCACGCTCAGGCGGTGCGGCGCCTGGACCCGGCGGCGCAGTGGAGTTCAATCAACGGCAACTACCTTCCGCCCTCGGGCTCTTCGCTGGTTCATCCCCACATCCAGTCCGCGCACGACGCTTGCGGCCTGACCGGCCAGCGCTTCCTGGTAGAGCGGTCGAGAGCATGGCAGGAAAGGCACGGGCCCTACTGGGGAAACCTGGTCGGACAGGAAGCCGGCGGTCCCCGGTGGGTGGGACACATCGGCCGGGTTGCCTGGCTGACCCCCTTCGCGCCGGGCGGGTTCCACGAGGTGTGGGCAGTGGTCAGCGGGGCGGCTGATGTGACCGAGCTGACCGAGGAGGACAGCCAGGCGCTGGGGCAGGGGCTCTCCCGGGTGCTGGCCGCCTACCGGGCCTGGAACCTGACCTCGTTCAACTTCGCCGTGATCGGCGGCGGCCCGCACGCGGGCGAGCACGGGCACCAGGTTGTGCTCAAGGTGGTCAGCCGGTCGAATGCGGAGCCCATGTACCGCAGCGATGCCACCTATTTCGAGCGCCTCTACGGGGAGGCATTGATCGATCTGAGCCCGGAGGAAGTGGCGGACGGCGTCCGGGCCGGATTTTGATCCAGAGCTTGTCCCGGCCTAGAGGGCCTGGAGGAGGATAGTTCGCAGGTCGGTGTGGCTCAACGCGACGGGATTGCCCTGCATGCTGCTTGATCTGCTGGCCTTTTCGGCCACGTCATCGGCGTCCCCGGGCCGGATGCCGAACGCGGCGAGGCCGGGTACCGCGAGCAGCGTCATCGTCTCGCGGATCCAGGCGATTCCATCTTCGGTCGATGCGGCGGGTTTCCCGGTCAGCAGCCGGGCTGTTTCGGTGTACCGGGCAACAGCGGGGTGGTCCGGCGGGCCGGATCGCAGTGCCTGGACGTTTGCTTCTATGACGGGTGCCAGCAGCGCGGCGCAGGCCATACCGTGCGGGACGTCGGCGGTCCCGCCGATGACGCCGGCCAGGCCGTGGACGGCACCTAGTTTCGCGTTGGCCAGCGCGATCCCGCCCAGCAGGCTGCACAGGGCCATGTCGGCCCGTGCATCCGGGTCGTTGCCGTCGGCGTAGGCGGCGCGCAAGCCTGCCGCCGCGCGGCGCAGGCCCTCGCTGGCCAGGGCGTTGGTCAGCGGGTTCGCCCGGACCGAGACGAACGGCTCCAGGCACTGGGTGAGCGCGTCCAGGCCGCTGGCCGCGGTGACCGGCGGCGGGCAGGACGCGGTGAGCTGGGGATCGACCAGCGCGACCCGGGGAATCATCAGCCTGCTGCGCAGGCTCACCTTGACCCCGTGCGCGGGGGAGGCGAGCACGGCGTTGGCGGTCACCTCCGCCCCGGTGCCAGCGGTGGTGGGGCATGCGACGCACGGCACGGCGGGCCGGGTGATCGCCCGCCCGGACCCGACGACCTCCAGATAATCCAGCGGGTCACCGCCGTTGCCCAGCAGCATGGCCACGGCCTTACCAGTGTCGATGACGCTGCCGCCGCCGATCGCGGCAACAACGTCAGCACCGTGTTCGCGCGCGGCGGCCACGCCGGCGCGGGCCAGCTCGACCGTGGGCTCGGTCGCCACCGGGAACACCACGGCCGGCAGCCCCAGCCCGGCCAGCAGCTCAGCGTGGCGCGCCGGGTTCGCGCCCGTGCACACCAGCACCCGCGACCCGAGACCCGAGAGCACGCCCGGCAGCTCCGCTATCCGGCCAGCACCGACCATGATGCGGGCCGCGGTGGCGAACTCGAAACTCACCGTCTTGACTTCTCCACGCCCTGAAGGGCGGGGGCTCGCGCCCTGGAAGGATCTGGTCACGACGGGCCGCTCGCCCAGCGGTCACTGCCCGCCGGGAACACCACGGAGTACCGGGTCGATGCCCGCGGCTCCGCCATCATCTCCGCGACCGCATCACGCCAGGCCGCATAATGCGGCGTCAGCTTGTGCGCAGCCGAGGCATCGGCGTCACGGTAGACCTCCACCAGGACCACATGCGCCTGGTCGGCCTGATCCTGGAGAACGTCAAAACGCAGCACGCCAGGCTCGGCCAGCGATGCCTGCGCATTGACCAGCGTGGCGGCCAGGAAATCCTCGATCCGCCCGCTCCGGACGCGCGCATGAACATGAACAACCAGCATGTGCCCATCCTGCTACACGAGGCTCACCGCAGCATCCGCACCGGTCCTCACGATTCCCCCGACGGCTGGCCGCCGACCGGCATCAGGGGACCACGGACAAACTGGCCGACGCCCTCCATGCTCAGACCGGGGCGTTAAGGAGATCGCCCAGGTGGCGGTCGATCTGCGGCAGGTAGGCCGGGTTGACGCCGAACAGGCCCAGGTGCCCGAGCACGTCCTCGACCACCCGAAGTTCGCTGTTCTTGATCAGCTGCTGCTCTGGCTGACAGTCCCGGACGGGGAACAGCAGGTCCTCGTCGATCGGCATGACGAACGTCCTGGCGGTGATCCGGCCGAGGGCGGCGGGCAGGTCGCCGCCGGTGTGCCGGGCCACGTCGCCGCGCTGCCATTTCCAGGACTGGGTGAGCAGGTCGTTCGGGTCCAGCACGGTGAAGTACGGCTCCAGGAAACCGTCGATGAACTCCTCCCTGGTCTGGAACTCCAGGGCCCGCCATACTTCCTGCTTCCAGAACTCGGTGGAGAACCCGACCACGGCCCAGATGTGCGCCTGGCGCTTCAGGCCCGCCTCGACGTCGGTGTTCGAGGCGTACTCCCCGCCGTTCCAGCCCGGGTCGGACCAGGTCGCCTCGCGCATGGTCTCGGCCAGCAGGAAGTTATGCGGGGTGCCGCGCGCGGTGCCCGCGATCGGGGCGGCGCGCAGCACCTGGTCGGGGAACCGTACCGCCCACTCATACGCCTGCTGGGCGCCCATCGACCCGCCGACCACGAGCGCGAGCCGCTCGATGCCGAAGTGCTGGCGCAGCAGCCGTTCCTGGGCCACCACGTCATCGCCGATCCGCACCCGGGGGAACTTCGACATGGCCAGCCCGGCGTTGGCGCCGTCCGTGTTGTGCGGGGAGGTGGACAGGCCGCTGCCGATCTGGTTGACCGCGATGATGAAATACCGCTCCGGGTTCAGCGCGTGCTCCGGGCCGACGTACACGTCCCGCCAGATCTGGTGGGTGCCCGAGTACCAGGTCGTTATGAGAATCGCGTTGTCCCTGGCCTCGTTCAGCTCGCCCCACGTGGTCACGGCGAGCTGGCAGTCCGGGATCGAGCCGCCGTCGGCCAGGTCGAGCCGGCCGATACTGATCAGCTCGTAGTCGCCCTGAAACTCATGCGAGTAGAACGGGTTGTCGATCATGCCAGTGCGCCTTCCTTGTCCGTGCTGCCGGTGAACTCGAATCCCTCGAAACCGGCCGCGGCGATCTCGTCGCACTTCTGCCGGTACGGTCCGACCAGGCCCAGGTAGGGCATGAAGACGCGCGGCTTGCCGGGGATGTTCGCGCCCATGTACCAGGTGTCGGCCGTGGGGAACAGCGAGGCCTGCGCCACCTCCTGGTTGTGCGCGACCCAGGCGTCCTCCGCCTGGGACGTGGGCTCGATGGCCTGCGCGCCGCGGTCGCGCACCGCGCCGATGATCCGGGCGATGAACTCGACGTGCTGCTCGATCGACACCGGCATGTTCGACAGCACCGACGGGCTCTGCGGGCCAGTAATCGTGAACAGGTTCGGGTATCCGGCGCTCATCAGCCCCAGGTACGTGTGCGGGCCGTCGGCCCACTTGTCCCGCAACCGCTGCCCGTCCCGGCCCCGGATGTCGATCTTGTTGAGCGGCCCGGTCATCGCGTCGAAACCGGTGGCGTAGACGATGGCGTCGAACTCGTACTCCGTCCCATCCGTCAGCCGAAGCCCGGCGGGGGTGATCGCGGCGATCGGGTTGGCCCTCACGTCGACCAGGTGCATGTGCGGCAGGTTGAACGTCTCGTAGTAGCCGGAGTCCAGCGGGACGCGCTTGCAGCCGAACGCGTAGCCCTTCGGGGTCAGCAGCTCGGCGGTCTCCGGGTCGTGCACCTTCTCCCGGATCCGTTCGTTCAGGAACTTGCGGACCTTGCCGTTGGCCTCGTCCGAGAAGAAGATGTCGAGGTAGCTACCCAGCCAGATCCCGAACCCGCCCTGGTTCCAGCGCTTCATGAGCTCGCGCTCGATCTCCTCATCGGAGCTCTCCAGCGCGCCCTTCTCCAGCAGGTACAGCTCGAAGCCGAAGTTGGAGGACCGGACCCGCTCCCAGATGCCGGCGTAGTCGCCCCGGCGGGTGCGCTTCACCTCCGGGTCTACCGGGCCGTTCCGGGCCGGGAGGATGTAGTTCGGGGTGCGCTGGAACACGGTCAGATCCGCCGCCTGCCGGGCGATCAGCGGGATGGCCTGCACGGCACTCGCGCCGGTGCCGATGACGGCGACCCGCTGGCCGGTGAAGTCGACGCCCTCGTGCGGCCACAGGCCGGTGTGGTAGGAATCGCCGCCGAACTTGTCCGCGCCGGGGAACCTCGGGACATTGGACACGGACAGCGCCCCGACCGCGGTGATGACGAACTGCGCCGTGACCTGTTCGCCGGTATCGGTGGTCACCGTCCACCGACCGGCCGCCTCGTCGAACGTGGCCGCGGTGACCCGGGTGCCGAACTCGATGTCGCGGTACAGGCCGAACCGCTGCGCGACATGCTCCAGGTAAGCGAGGATCTCGTGCTGCTCGGGGTAACGCTCGCTCCACTCCCATTTCTCCCACAGGTCCCGGTCGAAGGAATAGCAGTAGATGTAGCTGTCGGAGTCGCTGCGCGCGCCGGGATAGCGGTTCCAGTACCAGGTGCCGCCGACGCCGCCGCCGGCTTCGAGGACCCGTGCGGTCATCCCCATCTGGTCCCGCAGCCGCTGCAGCATGTACAGGCCCGAGAACCCGGCGCCGATGATGATCGCGTCGACGTGGTTGGGCAAGCCGGCGGATTCAGCGAGCGCACCGGACTGCGCCGGCGCCGTGGGCGCGTGAGAACTGGCAGCTGCGGTGGGTGCATCCGGCATCGTCTTTTCCTTCTCGTCGACGACAGGGCTGCCGGTAGTGTGCGCCGCTGGCGGCCGGGAGTACTTGGACGCGGTTGCGCGGGCGTTGGATAAACGTGCGGGCTTGCCGTCTGCGGCTCCCCCGCGCCTGAGCATCTGGGCGCCCGGCCTCGCGCCCTGCCATCTGGGGCGCCGGGGCCGGCGCCTGCCGTCGGCGCCCCCTGGCACGGCGCCGTCCCCGTCCGCGGCGCCCGGCTAATCCTGGCCCCCGGGCTCCTTTGTGACCTGCGCCACACCGTTTATCATCGAGGTACTCCTGTCGCCGCGTGCGCGCCGGCGGTGCTCGGGGGGCGGACGCCCGGCGCGGAGGCAACCATGCCGGCAAGCCCGATCGGTCCCGATGAACTTCCCGCCTGGGTGCCGGGGCAGCTGACGGTCCGGAGCCCGGATCCGGGCTGGCCCGGCGTCTCGGTTCGCGGCTACCGGTATGCCGGCTCCGACGTGGCGGTGCCGCCCATGCGGGACTACATTGTCGTCGCCTACCGGCAAGGGACGACGGCCATGCGCCGCCGGGTCGACGGCGAGTGGGTCAGCGAGACTTTAAGGCCCGGTGACGTCTCGCTGCTGACCCGGGCGGCCGAATCGCACTGGGTCTGGCCCGAGGACATCGAGGTCGTGCACGTCTACCTGAGCCAGGACGGGCTGGCCGCCACCTGCCGCCAGATGTACGAGCGCGACGTCGAGGACGTCGAACTGCTGGACGAGGTCAAGGCCGACGACCCGGCGATCTACGCAGCCGCGATGGCGATCGCGAGCGAGGCCGCGCAGGGCGGCGCGGGCAGCCGGCTGCTGGTCGACTCGCTGTCGTGCCAGCTGGCCGTGCACATCCTGCGCCGGCACGCGCACGTGCTGTTCCGCGAGCCGGACAGCAGCGAGGGACTCACGTCCCGGCAGGAGCGCACCGTACGGGATTACGTCGATGCACACCTGGGCGAGAACATCTCGCTGGATGATCTGGCCGGGTCGGTGGCTCTCAGCCGGTTCCACTTCGCCCGCATGTTCCGCCAGTCCGTCGGAACCAGCCCGCACGAGTTCGTGCTGCAGCAACGGCTGGTACGGGCCCGGGCGATGCTGAGCCGCACCAACGCTCCGCTGCCGGATGTCGCGGCCAGCTGCGGGTTCGCTGACCAGAGCCACATGAACCGGGTGTTCAGGAAGCGCGCCGGGCAAACTCCCGGCCAGTTCCGCGCTTCCGGTGACCGGTAGGGGTCCCCGGACGACCGCCGATGGGGCCCTGGCCGTCTGGGGCAACGCGGTGCCGATTCTCCCGCGCCGGAGCCCGCGGCTGACAGGCCGTCTGCGAAAGCCGCATTCGGCGCGGTCTAAGCCGAAGTTCCCCCGCGTCGGCTGAGGCCATCCTCTGGTGTCAGCCGATTCTGCGGTCGTGGCTGGCCCATTCCTTATCGCGAAGTTCCGTCTTCTGGATCTTGCCCGTGGCTGTCTTGCGCAGTTCGGTGATCTCGACCGCGACCGGCCGCATGTAACCGGAGAGGTGCTCTTTGGCGAAGGCGAGGATGTCTTCGGCGGAGGCGTGCTGGCCGTTTTTGAGCTCGACGAAGGCCTTGGGCCGTTCGCCCCATTTCTTGTCGGGCGTGGACACGACCGCCACGGCGGCCACGGCCGGGTGCCTGCCGATCGCCGTCTCGACCTCGATGGTGGAGATGTTCTCGCCGCCGGAGACGATGATGTCCTTCTTGCGGTCACGCAGTTCGATGTAGCCGTCGGGATGGCGGACCGCGAGGTCGCCCGAGTGGTACCAGCCGCCTGCGAGCGTCTCCCTGGTCTGCTCGGGATCTTCGAAATAGCCAGTCATCACGTTGTTGCCGCGCATCAGGACTTCGCCGAGCGACTCGCCGTCCGCCGGTACCTCGCGGTCCCGGTCGTCGACGACCCGCACCGGATCAGCGATCACGTAATTCACGCCCTGGCGTCCCAGTAGCCGGGCCTGCTCCTCGACCGGAAGTCCTGCCCAGCGCTCCTGGCGCTCACAGATCATGTAAGGACCGAACAGTTCCGTGGCCCCGTAGACGTGGATGGGCCGTAGCCCCATGTCGGTCAGACGCGCGAACAGCTGTGGGGTCGGCGGCGAACCCGATACCGTCGTGATGATCTCGTGGTCGAGCTTGTGGGCGCTCTCGTGGTCGAGGATCGACGCCTGGACCGTAGGGGCGCCGTTGTAATGTGTCACGCCCTGGCTATCGATCAGCTCCCAGATACGCCCGGGCTCCACCTTGCGCAGGCAAACGTGGCGGCCGCCAATCGCAGTGACTGCCCAGGTAAAGCACCAGCCATTGCAGTGGAACATGGGCAGAGTCCACAAGTACACGCTCTCGGGAGTCAGGCGCGTCTCGATCACCTCGCCCAGCGCGTTGAGATACGCGCCGCGGTGGTGGTAGACAGCGCCCTTGGGCGTCCCGGTCGTACCTGATGTGTAGTTGATGGAGATCGGCTCGTCCTCGTCGGCGGGCTCGCTCGTCACGGGGTCCGCCGAGCCTTCGGCGAGGAATGCCTCGTAGGGGTCTCCGGTGGCGCCGGTGTCGTCGATGCGCACGGCACGCTCGACTCGCGGGCCTTCGGCAAGATGCTCGAACTCTTGGTCGACGAACAGGAACCGGGCTCCCGAATGCTGCAGGATGAAGCCGATGTCATGAGCGTTCAGCCGGTAATTCAGCGCCACCAGCACGCCGCCAGCGGCCGGCACCCCGTAGTGCGCTTCCAGCAGCGCCGGGATGTTGGGGCAGATGAACGCTACCCGATCGCCCTTCCGCAATCCCGCTGCCCGCAGCGCCGAGGCGAGCCGGTTCACGCGCTCCCCGAACTCACGGTAGGTGTAGCGGCGGTCCTCGTGCACCACGGCCACTTTGTCGGGATACACCAGCACGCTGCGCTCCAGGAAGCGCAACGGACTGAGCTCGCTCCGATGAGCACGCCGCACCTCTGCGTCATCGCTGGACTTGGCCATGGGCCCTCCTTCAGGGGCGATGAGTCTTCCGTACCCGGCTGCAGATCCGGCATTCCCATTCCAGCCAGCGATCCTGCCTCCCTTGCCTCCGGGCCTCCCTTGCCTCCGGGGCCTCCCGGCCTCCGGGTCTCCCGGCCTCCGGGCCTCCGGCCTCCGGGCCTCCCTGCCTCCCTGCTCCGACCTCCGGGCCTCCCTCGGCCTCCGACTCGCGGCCTCCGGCCTCCTGCCTCCTGCCTCCGCGGCCCGGGTGCCCGCCTGGCTTTCCGGGCGTACCGGCCGCTCAGTCGCGGACGAGGACCACGCGGGAACCAGTTTCGGCGGAGGCGGTCCAGGCTGCGCTGATGTCTGAGAGCGGGAACCTCATCGCGTCGGGTGAGTCGATGCGCTCGGCGAAGGTACCGTACGGCGGTGGGGCGGATGAGGTAAATACCAGCTCACCGCCGGCCCTGCGGGCCGAGCGACATGATGGCCAGGGCCGGACCGTCATGGCGCTGCCCGGCACGGGAGAACCTGGCGACGGCGGTGCCGATGAGGGTGGCCTCCACGATGTGGTCGCGGCGGCCGGCCGTTACCGGGCAGTCCCGCTCGCGCACCCGCATCTGCATCGTGGCGATCACCACGCCCTCGGCGCCGAGCCGCTTGACGTCACTTTCCAGCTGGCGCCTGGCGTCGTGCCGCGACTGGCTGACCAGCTCGGTCCAGCCGACGACCTCGGCGTTGCCCGAGCCCCAGCGCGCCTGGCGGGCGGTCTTGCGGTCATCGTGCCGCGACCCGATCGAGATGCCGAGCACGAGCCCCGCGGGCACCCAGCCCGTCATGATCAGCTTGGCGAAATCCTGCCCGGACACCTCAGCGGTGAAGGGCACAGGTGGCCCGTGCGCGGCACCCGGCGCGCGGACCGCGGTACCGAGGGCGGTGAACTGCGGCCCCCCGAGGGGGAACGACCCCCGGGACAGCCGGACGCCTACCACGCCGTGCCCGCCAAGCTCGGCGCACTCGGTGGTCATCCGGCCGACGGCGGTGTGCCGCGCCTGGTCCATGGTCTGCACGAGCGGGCCGAACGACCCCCGGCCGCCCCGCCCGGACACCTGGGCCGCCTGCCGGGGCGGCAACCCGCCGCCGGATGATCCCGGCGCCCCGGGGCAGCTGTACCCGCTGGCGGACCCGGCGCTGTAGACGGCCGCGCCGAACACCTGGCCGACCGGTTCGAAGCCCACGCCGCGGATGGCGGCGAACTCGTCTACGGTCAGCGCGGACCCCCACGTGCCGCTGGACCGCAGCTCCGCCACCCGGGCCGCGGCCACCGCGGGCAGTTTTCCGCTCACGCCCCCAGCCTAAGCCTCCACCCTGGTGGGACGCGGAGTCCGAATGGGATAGACCCGCACCCCTTCGAATCGGGTGAACTCGCCGCTGAAGGAGGCGGCATCTTCGACCCATATCCGACCCATATGCGGCATGAGAGTAAGTGACCATGGGTGACAAAGCTCGCTGTTCTCGTCGTTCGCTGAGTGTCAGTGACAGACTCGGCGCATGAGCTTCGGGTGATCCCGGCTCAGGGGAACCGTGGATGATTTCTCAGGCCGGCCTCGGGTTAGGGAGCGCGCGTGGATCAGCTCAGTCTCGGAGTGATATCGCAGTCACGAAAGGAGAACGAGCGGCGGCTCCCGATCCATCCGCTGCACGTCGAGCGGATTGATGCCGACTTGCGGGAACGTGTTTATCTCGAGCGCGGCTATGGCGAGCGGTTCGGCGTGCCCGATGAGCAGCTGGCATCGTGCGTGGCCGGGCTTCGCACCCGTGCGGAACTCCTCTCAGAATGCGATGTCATCCTGCTGCCCAAGCCGCAGCCCCAGGACCTTGAGCAGATGCGGGACGGGCAGGTCCTGTGGGGCTGGCCGCACTGTGTCCAGGACGAGGAGATCACCCAGCTGAGCATCGAGCGGCGGCTGACCCTGATCGCCTTTGAGGCGATGAACTACTGGGATGCCGATGGCTCGTTCGGCTTGCACGTGTTTCACAAGAACAACGAACTGGCCGGTTACTGCTCGGTGCTGCATGCCCTGGAGCTCATCGGGACGACGGGTGAGTATGGCCGCCGGCTCGGGCGGCCGTCATCAGCTTCGGGGCTACCGGCCGGGGCGCGGTGACGGCCCTCAACGCGCACGGCGTGAACGACGTTGACGTTCTGACCCATCGTGACATCAACGCTGTCGCCTCCCCGATCCACTCGGCGCGCATGGTGCACTTCGAGCAGGACACCGGCGACCCCAGCCGCTGCCACGTGCCGCGCGGGACCGGCCGGATACCGATGGCGGCCTTTCTCGCCGAGCACGACATCGTGGTCAACTGCGTGCTGCAAGACACCGACACACCGCTGATGTTCGTTCCCGCCAGTGACCTGGGCTCGTTCGCGCGCGGCAGCCTCATCGTGGACGTGTCCTGCGACGAGGGCATGGGCTTCGGCTGGGCGCGCCCCACAAGCTTCGCCGAGCCCATTGTCATGGTCGGCGATAATGTCTGCTACTACGCCGTGGATCACAGCCCGTCGTACCTGTGGAACTCCGCCACCTGGGAGATAAGCGAAGCCCTGCTTCCGCACCTGCGCCTGGTGCTCTCCGGCCCTCAGGCGTGGGACGCGAACCAGACGATCCGGCGGGCGATCGAAATCCGCGACGGGATCATCCGCAATCCACGCATCCTGTCTTTCCAGCACCGTTCACCGGACTATCCGCACCCACCGCGCCAGCAGGAACGCCAAGCAGGCCACGACTGGCCCTGACATCGCGGAAGATCCCGCCTGGCATCATCCGCCACCCGGCCAGCTGGAATGGCTGACGCCCCGATCAGGGGCAGCTGAAACGGCGGCGAGGACAGACTGCAGGCAGTCATCAGTAGCCTGCGCAGTGCCCTGACCTGGCGCAACGAGATAGAACGCGGTGTCAGTGGTGGTGTCAGGGGCATGTCAGGGGCGGTGCCGATAGTGGTCGCATGAGAAGTTCAGCGATTGCAGTCTCAGGGCTGCGGAAGACGTATGGGGACAAAGTTGTGCTCGATGGCATCGATCTAGATGTTCCTGCGGGCATGGTCTTTTCCCTGCTCGGCCCGAATGGGGCGGGTAAGACGACGACGGTGAACGTGCGCGGTCATCATCGGAATGGCCTTCGCGCTGGGGTTCCGGTCGTCGGCGGCTGGCTCGGCGCGATCGGTATCATCGCGGCGGGAAACCAAGCGCTGCAAGGCATTCGCCGGGTCGGAGGGCGGGCGCTCACCCCAAATCCAGTCGACGAGCGTCGCCTTCGGGACTGCGTGACCTGGTTCGAGCGCGAGGGCGATCAACAGCCCGCGCAACCGGGCGCCCGGCACGTCGGCGAGGACGCCATCGTCCGTGCGGACCTCGAACGATCCAAGCATCCCGATCTGCACCTAGCCGATTTTGCCATGGGCGAATGGCAGGCCTCCAACTGGTGACGCGGCGCAGAAAGTTGTCGGGGTAATGGCCCCTGGGCTGGTGCGCTGACCACGCCTGGCAGGCCACCTGGTGCTGGTGGTGCTAATGATGTTCGCACACTGGAGGGACGACCGGAGGGGACGCCCGGCCGGCGGATGAGGACGCCGCCCTGCGATGGGCAACCACAAGTTAGCTATACTTATAGCCATGTCAGTGTCCGAGCAGATGCCGCTCGCCGACGTCAAGAATCACCTGTCAGAGGTCGTGGACCGCCTGCAGCGAGAGCACGGCCGCGTCATCATCACCCGGCACGGTCACGCTGCCGCCGTGGTCATGAGCGTGGAAGACCTGGACTCGCTGGAAGAGACGCTCGACATCATGGACAACACCGCATTGCTCGGCGATATCCGCGAGAGCCTCGCCGAGATGGGCTCCGCTGAGCCGCGCGTGCTGACCAAAGAAGATGCCCTGGGCCTTATCTCCGGCCAGTGAGCGGAAACGATTTCGCCATCGCGTGGGCCACGGCGGCACGCCGGGCACTGACCAGGCTCCCGGAAAAGGTGGCTACTGCCGTCGTGGAGTTCCTCTACGGCTCACTGGCCGCCAGCCCGCACCGTGTCGGCAAGCCGCTGGAACTCAGCCTTGAGGGACTTCACAGCACACGCCGCGGGGACTATCGCGTGATTTACCGCATCGATGACCAGCAGCACCTGGTCACCGTCATAGCCATCGAGCACCGCTCCGACATCTACCGGCCACGACGACGTTGACCGTCCGCGCAGGCTACGATCACGTGTTTTCGTGCTTGGAATACTGGAGTGCCAGCCCGATAACCCTGGGGCGCCTGCCGCGACGCTAGGCGACCGTCACTGGGAGCGTGTCGAAGCCGCGCAAGAGAAGCCTGTCCCGGCGGGTCGGTTGGCCCGCGGCGGCGATGTTCGGGAACCGGTTGAGCAGCCGGGGGAAAGCAACCGCGCCCTCGAGCCTGGCCAGCGCGGCGCCGATGCAGAAGTGCGCGCCGCCGCCGAAGCTGAGGGGCCCGCCGTCGGGACGCATGGGATCGAACCTGGCTGGTTCGGTGAATCGGCGCGGATCCCTGTTCCCCGCCCCGAGCAGCGTGACCACCCCGGTTCCCGGGGATACCGGCACGCCGCCCACCTTCGTGTCGTACCCGAGGCGGCTGGTGAGCTGGACGGGCGAATCGAAGCGCAGTACTTCCTCGACAAATGCCGATGGCGGTATTGAGCCGTCCCGGACGCCTTCGCCGGCCGACGGGTGCTGCAGGATGATCTGGAGGCCGTTGCCCAGCAGGTTGGTCGTCGTCTCGAAGCCGGCGACGAGCAGCAGCGTCAGGTTGTGCAGCAGCTCGGCATCGGTCAGCCTGCCATCGTCGGCGTCGCTTACCGCGAGCAGGTCGCTGAACAGGTCGTCGCGGGGACCGGCGCGCCGCTTGGCCGCCAACTCGGTGAAGTACGCGAGCAACTGGACCGCTGCGGCGTTGATGACGGGCAGAGTCTGTATGTCGGTAAGTTCGAAGACGCCGGTCAGATCCCTCGCCAAAGGCCGGAATCCTTCCCGGTCCGCCTCCGGGATCCCAATCAACTCGCAGATCACGGTGACCGGCAGCAGGTAGGCAAAGTCGTGCATGAACTCGATGGCCGAACCATCCGCGCCGCGATCAGCCATGGCGTCGAGCAGCCCATCGGCCATCGCGGCGATCGCAGGCTCCAGGCCGGCGATGCGCCGCGCCGTGAACGTGCGAGCCATCAGGCTCCTGATCCGCGAATGCCGCGGTGCGTTCAGGTTCAGGATCCAGTCCACGATCTGGACAAACACCGGATTCGCCCGCCATCCGGGGAACTCCTTGTCGAAACTGGATTCGTCGGAGACGCGGAAGCCGGGATCGCGCAGGACGGAGTTGATGGCGTCGTAACCCACCACCAGCACGTCGCCCGGGCCGAGCTCGATCACCTCACCGACGCCGTGCAGCGCGGCGTACAGCGGATACGGATCTGCCCGCCCCGCTGGCGTGCCGAGCGCGGTGAGAATCTCCATTGTGTCCATGGTGTTGCTCCGTCCCTCGTCGGAGGCTGGTGGCCCGCTGCCGTGCGGCCGGGCGTAACCGTGGCCGGTGCCGGCACCGCGCGGCACTACTCACCCCACGGTAGCTGAGACGATAAGTACTATCGCGTTTAATATCAAGCTATATCGCGTTGCCCTCCGGAGTCCTGGCTTCCGGAGGCCGCGCGGCGCCTTTGTCAGAACGCGGCGCCTTTGGCAGAACTAGTCGCCACCCCGATAGAGCGCCGCTCAGCTGCACCCCGATCGCCGGGTGACCAGTCTGGCCCAGTGCGCCTTTCACCTTCCATGACCGGGTTCAACCCCAGCTCAGGGCGGCCGGGTTCAACCCCAGCTCAGGGCGGCCGGCCGGGCGTGGCGCCGCGCGGAAGAGTTCCCGGCCCGGGTACCTGCCGGTGGATGGCGGGAGCTGAATGCGGTAGCCGAGGTGCCCGGTTCTGGGCACGGTCGCTTCCTGGTCAGCTGAGCAGGCCGGCGATGGCGGCGATGGCGGGTTCGATGGCTCGCTCGCCGACGTTGCCGAAGCCCATCACCAGCGCCGCTGGAGCCGCGATGTCAGGGTGGCCGCGGCAGGCGCTGATGCCGTGCAGCCCGACCCGCCGTTCACGCGCCGCGGCGATCACCGCCATCTCGTCGGTGCCGGGTGGCAGCGGCGCGACCGCCTGGAATCCGGCCGCGAGCCCGGTGAGCTGGACCCGGGGGGCGTGGGTGGCGAACGCGCCGGTCAGTGCGGTGCGGCGGGCGGCGTAGACAGTTCGCATCCGCCGCAGGTGGCGATCGTACCGGCCGGTTGTGAGCAGGGTGGCCAGGGCGAGCTGGTCTAGCGTGCAGGAGCCGCGGTCGCTCATTTCCTTCTCGGCGGCGACCGCTGGGGCCAGTGGTGAAGGGGCGTGGACCCAGCCGAGGCGGACCGCGGGCGCCAGTGCCTTGCTGGCGGTGCCGAGCAGGAAGACCTGCTCTGGGGCTAGTCCCTGCAGCGCGCCGATGGGTTCTTTGTCGTAGCGGAACTCCGAGTCGTAGTCGTCCTCGATCACGTACCCGCCGCCGCGCCGCGCCCAGTCGGTCAGGGCGTGCCGCCGTGCTGGGGACAGGACCACCCCGGTGGGGGACTGGTGTGCCGGGGTGACCACGACAGCCTGGGCTCCGCTGGCCGCCAGATCGCCGGCCACCAGGCCTTGCTCGTCGACCGGCAGGTAGGTGACGTGGATGCCCATCGCCAGGGCCGCGCGGACTGTTTCGTCCGCCTGCGCGCTGCCGTAGCCGGGGTCTTCGAAGGCCACGCAGGTCACGTCGCCCTGGCGGGCCAGGACGCGCAGTACCAGGTTGATTCCTTGCGCAAAGCCGGTGCTGATGATCATCCGCCCGGGGCTGGCGGCGGCGGCTCGGACCCGCCGCAGGTAACCGGCGAGGACCTCGCGCAGTACCGGGCTGCCGCGCGGGTCGCCGTATCCCAGGTCCGCCGAGGCGGCCTGGGTGCATGCCTCCTTGATGGCCCAGGCCCAGTCGGTACGCGGGAAGCTGGACAGGTCCGGCAGGCTGGGCTGGAAGTCCGCGATCAGCGGCGGTTCCGGGGGGTGGCGCGGCGGCGAGGGCGAGACCATGGCCGGGCCGGCCGCGGGCTGGTCACCGGCTTGCTGGCCGCTGATGCCGGCGACCCGGGTGGCGGACCCGGTGCGGCTGGTCAGGTATCCCTCGGCCAGCAGCTGCCCGTAGCAGTCCTGCACCATACCGCGGGAGACGGCGAGCGCACGTGCCAGCTCCCGCGAGGACGGCAGCCGTTCCCCGGCGCGGAGCCGACCGTCCCTGATCGCCTCGCGCAGGCTCGCCTCCAACTGGGCGCGCAGCGGCTGGCTGGCCGAACGGTCGAGCCGGACCAGCAGCCCCGGGCTCAAACCGGACCACTCAATCGCCATGAAATCGGACCTTACCAGCGTGCCGGCTGGGTTCTGCCGTGCGTGCTATGAGCACCTTGACGCAGGCGCAGCCTGGTACCGCGGTCCCGGCCCGGTCTCAACCGTGCGGCGCCAGGCCGCGGCGAGACCTTGAACGTCAAGTCCGGGTTGCCCGTGGGTACCTCGACGTCGCCGGCCCCGGTACCACTTGAACAGGTGGTCGAAGCCGCCGTGGCCGGTGTCGGCGATGAAGCCGTCGAGGGACATCGTCGCGCCGGTCGTGACCTTGCTCATCGTTCCGCTCCTTGTCATCTGGGTGTCCGGCCGGGTGCAGTGCCGTGTGCGGCACGGGAGCGCCAGCCCGGGCCGTCCCCTTACGCCAGCTTCCCGACGCTGCCGTCGATGGCGTCGGCGAGCAGCATCGTGGCTGCTGAGAGGTCTGACGCCGTGGGAAGCGCGTAGCCGAGCAGAAGCGCAGGCGGGGACGGCGCCTGCACCGTGCAGTGACGGTGCAGTTCGTGCACGCCGACGTCGGAACGCCGGGCCCGCATCGCCGCTTTGTGCTCGTCGGCACTGTCGGGCAGCCACGCGAGGAGATGCAGTCCTGCGGCGGTGCCGCTCACGCGGACCTCGGGAAGGTGCCGGCCTAGCGCGTCGATGAAGACGTCTCGCTTGGCGCGGTAGCGCCGGCGCATCGAACGGAGATGGCGCTCTAGTGCGGCGTCCTGGATGAATGAGGCCATAGCGATCTGGTCGAGCGTCGGCGGTGTCACACCGGTAATTTCGAGCTCGTCCTCTATGTCGTCGATCAGGTGCGCGGGAGGGACCATCCACGCCAGCCGCAAGGCCGGGGCGAGTGTTTTGCTTGTTGTCCCGACGAACGCGACGAGATCCGGCGCGAGCCCCTGGAGGCTGGCTACCGGATCGCGCCCGAAGCGGTACTCGACGTCGTAATCGTCCTCGACGATCAGTGCCCGGCGCTGGCGCGCCCAGGCGATCAGCGCGCCGCGCCGCTCGGCCGTCATGACCACTCCGGTCGGATAGTGATGCGCCGGGGTGAGCACCACCGCATCGACGTCGGCGGCGGCGAGCTCTGAGACGACGAGGCCGTCGGTGTCCACCCGCACAGGGACCGCCTCAAGGCCGGCCTGCTCGACTGTGCGGGGCTGCGAGCGCCAGCCAGGGTCCTCGACCGCGACACGGCGCGCGCCCTGATGCCGGAGCGCGCGCCAGAGGACGGTCAGCGCGTGTGATGCCGCGCAGCAGACGACGACATGCTCAGGTTCTGCGACAACCCCGCGCACGCGGGCCAGGTACCCGGCTACCGCATTCCGGAGCTCGGGGACGCCACGGTGGTCGGCGTAGGTCAGCCGCATATCTGGTAGCTCGCGCAGTGCGCGGCCAAGCGCCGCCTTCCAGCGGTCCCGCGGGAAGGCGTGGAAGTCGGCCTGCCCCGGCCTCAGGTCATACCGGAACCGTGCGGGCGGACCCAGCTGCCGCCGGGCAGGCGGCCCGGCGGATTCGGGCAGCAAGGCGACACGGGTGCCCGACCCGCGCCTAGCCAGCAGGTAACCCTCGGCGGCCAGCTGGGAGTAGCTGTCGACCACCACCCCGCGCGAGACGGCGAGTTCCTCAGCCAGATCGCGGCTCGACGGCAACAGCGATCCCGGCGCGAGCCGCCCGGAACGAATCGCGACGCGCAGCGCCCGCTCAAGCTGCCGGCGAAGCGGGACACCGGCGGTGAACTTGATCCCCAGATCCACGCCCAGAAGCTACCCCGGTCCGGGCCCGAAACCGACGAAGAGGCCGTTCGTTATCGGGCGAGCCAAGTGGACTCATATTTTATCGGGCAATTGGACCTGATCGCCGGACCACTTGCCAGTTAGGCTGACCGGCACCGGGCGTTCATAGGCATTCGGGGACCGTCGGACGGGCGCGGCCACCGGGTTTATATCGCTCGACGGGGGCATCCCGGTGGCCGCACTCTTTAGAGGAGAAAGCGCCGTGCAAGGTTTCCGGCACATGAGATATGTCTTGACTTTGCATCCGGTTCTGTCGGATAGTGCTGGCAGGAGGCAACCGGACCAGCGACTCAACGGGGGATCACCATGAGCCGAGGCCGAAGGATCTTGACCATTGCCAGCGGCCGGCGGGCCAAATGGGTCGTACTCGTCTTCTGGCTGATCATCGTGGCCCTGGCCGGGCCGCTGTCCGGCAAGCTCACCGGGGCGGAGAAGAACGACTCCTCGGCCTGGCTTCCCGCCAAGGCCGAGTCGACCAAGGTGCTTGACCTGCAGTCCCGCTTTCAGTCTCCGAATATCTTTACCGGCGTCGTGGTCTATGCCCGTCCCTCTGGCCTGACCAGCGCCGACCGCGCGAAGGCGGTCGCCGACGCCCGCCAGTTCGCCGGAGTGACCGGCGTCGTGCCCGGACAGGTGGCGGGGCCGATCTTTGCCCGCGATGGCAAGGCGATCGAGACCATCGTGCCGGTCAACCTGGGCTCGAAGGGCTGGAATGGCGCCTCGGACGCGGCGACGAAGCTGCGCGACATCGCGCAGGCGAACTCCGGCGGATTGTCCGTCCACATCGCCGGCCCGCTGGGCAGCGCCGCGGACTCGGCTAACTCGTTCAAGGGCATCGACAGCACCCTGCTGGCCGCCACCTTGGTCGTGGTGATCGTGCTGCTGCTGATCACCTATCGCAGCCCGGTGCTGTGGCTCTTGCCGGTGATCTCCGCCGGCGTCGCGCTGGTCAGCGCCGAGGCGCTCATCTACCTGCTGGCGGCACACGCCGGCCTGACCGTCAACGCACAGAGCGCCGGCATCCTGTACGTGCTGGTGTTCGGCGCCGGCACGGACTACGCGCTGCTGCTGACCGCCCGGTACCGCGAGGAACTGCGCAGGCACGAGAACCGGCACGAGGCGATGGCCCTCGCGCTGCGCCGGGCCGGCCCGGCCATCATCGCCAGCGCGGGCACCGTGATCCTCAGCCTGCTGACCCTGTTCGGTCGCCGAACTGAACTCCACCAAGAGCCTGGGACCAGTGCTGGCCATCGGCGTCGGGGTGGCGCTGATCTCCATGATGACGCTGCTGCCGGCCCTGCTGGTGATCTGCGGCCGCTGGGTGTTCTGGCCGGTCAAGCCCACGTTTGGCTCGGCCGAGCCCACCACCAGGGGTATCTGGGCGAGGGTGGGCCGGCGCATCGCGGTCAGGCCGCGGGTGGTCTGGGTGACGACCGCCGTGGTGCTCGGCGTGATGGCGCTCGGCCTGACCGGCCTGAAGGCCAGCGGCCTGACCGCCGCCGAATCCTTCGTCGGGCACCACCCGGACTCGGTGGTCGGCCAGGCGGTCATCGGCCAGAACTTCCCGGCCGGCGCCGGGCAGCCGGTGGTTGTAGTCGCCAATGAGCCGCAAGCGGCCCAGGTGCAGGCGGCCGTCAGGGCCACGCCCGGGATCACCGGCGTGACCCCTCCGGTGACCAGGGACGGGCACGCCTGGCTGCAGGGCACGCTCACGTCGGCGCCGGACGGCCAGGCCGCGTTCGGCACGATCGACCGGGTACGGGCCGCCGTGCACGCGGTTCCCGGGGCGGACGCCATGGTCGGCGGCAATACCGCGATCACGCTGGACATCGCCCGCGCCGCGGACCATGACCGGAAAGTGATCATCCCCATCATCCTGCTGCTGGTATTCCTGATCCTGGGGCTGCTGCTGCGCGCGGTGATAGCACCGATCATGCTCATCGCCACCGTCGTGCTGTCGTTCTCCGCGGCGCTGGGCGTGAGCTCGCTGTTCTTCAATCACGTGTTCAACTTCGGCAACGCGGACAACTCGTTCCCGCTGTTCGTGTTCGTCTTCCTGGTTGCCTTGGGTATCGACTACAACATCTTCCTGATGACCCGGGTGCGGGAGGAGGCAGGAAAGCACGGGCCGCGCCGCGGTGCGCTGACCGGACTGTCGGCGACCGGCGGAGTCATCACCTCGGCGGGCTTCGTGCTGGCCGGCACATTCGCCGCGCTCGCCACCCTGCCGGTCACCTTCCTGGCCGAGCTTGGCTTCGCGGTCGCGTTCGGCGTACTGCTCGATACCCTCGTCGTCAGGTCCGTGCTGGTCACCGCGCTCAACCTGGACCTGGGACGCTGGGTATGGTGGCCGAGCAAGCTGTACCGGCAATCGGTTCCGGAGCCCGAGCAACTAGAGGAACAGCCATCGGCAGTGCCGTAGGCCGCCGGGTGGCCCGGGGAATCTGACCCCGGGCCACCCAGCGCCGTTCCAGCGGCAAGGGACTGACACCAATGAGACTGAAATGACGATCGAGGCCATTGGTGCTTACGTAGAAATAGATCGCAGCAAAGGCTGACACCAGCCAGGGAATCCCCCGGGCGGTAAAGTAATGTCAGTGGTGTCGCCTATGGCTTGCCGCGCACGGCCGTGGTCGCCAGTGATACCGGGCGGCGGCCGGACCTTTGTGACCAGCCATTTGGCGGTGCTGCCCCGCAGCGTCCGGGCCCGCATCGAAGGGACGGAGCATCGCCTGGCCTCTCACCGGGAACCGCCGACATCCTGGCCGAAGCATGTGCGCCATGACCGATGCTGTGTCGCCCGGTGCGGGCGGGGAACAGGACTTAGCCCTATATGAGCAAGGCTATCGAAACCTGGCCGGGTCGTTTCTACCCCCTCGGCGCGGCTTACGACGGTGCCGGGACGAACTTCTCGTTGTTCTCCGAGGTCGCAGAAGGGGTCGAGCTCTGCCTTTTCAATGACGACGGCGGCGAGCAGCGGCTGGCGCTGGAAGAGGTCGAGGCCTTCTGCTGGCATACCTATCTGCCAGCGGTGATGCCCGGGCAGCGGTACGGCTACCGGGTGAGCGGACCGTGGGCACCGGACAACGGTCAACGCTGCAACCCGGCAAAGCTGCTTCTCGATCCTTACGCCAAAGCCATCGAGGGCCAGGTCGACTGGGATCAGGCCTGCTTCCCGTACAACTTCGGTGACGACAACTCACGCAATGATGATGACAGCGCCGCCCACGTGCCTAAGGCAGTGGTCCACAACCCGTTTTTCGACTGGGGTAACGACCGGCTCCTGGATGTCCCGCTGAACGAGTCGGTCATCTATGAACTGCACGTCAAGGGCTTCACGGCCAGGCACCCGGGCATCCCCGAGGCGCAACGGGGAACCTACGCTGGCCTGGCCCACCCCGCCGCTATCGAATATCTCACCGGGCTCGGCATCACCGCGGTGGAGCTGCTCCCTGTCCATCAGTTCGTTCAGGACGCCCAGCTGGTCAAGCGGGGGCTGCGGAACTACTGGGGTTACAACTCAATCGGCTTTCTGGCCCCGCATAATGAATACGCCTCCAGCGGCCAGCGGGGGGAACAGGTCGCAGAGTTCAAGGCGATGGTCCGGGCGCTGCATGAGGCAGGCATCGAGGTCATCCTCGATGTTGTCTACAATCACACGGCCGAGGGCAACCACCTCGGCCCGGTTCTGTCGATGAAAGGTATCGACAATGCCGCCTACTACCGCCTGGTTACCGACGATCGGCGCTTCTACTATGACACGACAGGGACCGGGAATAGCCTGAACGTACGGCATCCGCACACCCTTCAGCTGATCATGGATTCGCTGCGTTACTGGGTGACCGAGATGCACGTCGATGGGTTCCGTTTCGACCTCGCCGCAACATTGGCCCGCCAGTTCCACGAGGTTGACCGGCTGTCTGTTTTCTTCAACCTTATCCAGCAGGATCCCGTCGTCTCACAAGTCAAGCTCATTGCCGAGCCGTGGGATCTCGGCGAAGGCGGCTACCAGGTCGGCAACTTCCCTCCCCTATGGTCGGAGTGGAATGGCCGTTACCGCGATACCGTGCGGGACTTCTGGCGGGGCAAGCCCGCCACTCTTGGCGAATTCGCCAGCCGCCTGACCGGTAGTTCCGACCTCTACCAGGCCGACACCCGCCACCCGAGGGCCAGCGTCAATTTCGTCACCGCCCACGACGGCTTCACCCTGCGCAACCTGGTCTCCTACAACGAAAAGCACAACGACGCCAACGGGGAAGGCGGCGCCGACGGCGAAACCGACAACCGGTCATGGAACTGTGGCGCCGAGGGCGACACTGCCAGCCAGGCCGTCCTCGGGTTGCGACGGAAACAACAGCGCAACTTCCTGGCGACCCTGCTGCTCTCACAGGGGGCCACAATGCTCCTCGGCGGGGATGAATCCGGGCGCACCCAGGGCGGGAACAATAACGCCTACTGCCAGGACAACGAGACCTCCTGGCACGACTGGGGACGGATCGACGAGGAGCTGCTTGGCTTCACCCGACACCTCATCACCTTGCGGCGGGATCATCCCGTGCTGCGGCGGCGGCGCTACGTCCAAGACCGTGCCGTCCGAGGCTCAGTTGAGCTGGGCTGGTGCAAGCCCGACGGGTCCGAAATGAGCGATGACGACTGGGACGTCACGCACGCCCTGTCGGTCGGCCTCTTCCTCAACGGCGAGGCGATCGCGGACCGCGACCGTCGTGGTCAGCGGGTGACAGACGATTCCCTTCTGCTGCTGTTCAACGCCCATCACAAGGCCATCAGGTGGACGCTACCCAAGCAATGGGCCGAATGGTGGGAACCGATTCTCGACACCTCGGCCCCCAACCGGCAGAGGAAGGCCCTTAAAAGCGACCGGGCCCGTCTGGTGACCGCGCGCTCTGTCGTAGTCCTCCGGCGACAGGAGTAACTCCGCAGCGGCCTGCCTGCGGACCTGCCCTGTGCGCAGCTGCGACCGGCCCGGCCCGTGGGTCAGGTGAGCGGTGAACGCGGGCAGCGCGACCCGGGCAATTACGGCCACGGCGACGGACGTGCCCTATCTCTTGGCCTCAGCGCCCAATAGAGTAGCCGTCCATGGCCTGGTTCAGCGTCACGGTGAGAGAGCATTCATACACTGGGAGATCCTACAGCGACGTCGTGCAGGCCGAGTCGTGCGAGGATGCTCTGCAAGTGGCCGGCGAGCAGGCGGCCGGGCCCCAGCCGTCCCCTCGTCTCCCGCTGCCGCGCGGATTCAGCGTCGTGGTGAGAGAGCAGGCGCACGCCGAGCGGGTCTACAGCGAGGTCGTGCAGGCCGAGTCGTGTGAGGAGGCGCTGGGAGCGGCCGCCGCGCGGGCCGCCGCGCCCCAGCCGGCGCCTGGTCCCCAGCCGCGGGCGGACGCCACCGGCCGGCCGAGGTGTGCCGATGTCTGGGTCTACTCCCTGCTGCACTGCGGGCTGGTCGCGGGACACGATCCCCCGCACCTGGCGGTCGCACAGGGCTACGGACGTCCGGTGAGGTGGGTGAGGGACGATCGCGGCATCGCCCACGCCCTGGCAGATCCAGCCACCGGCGCTCGCGTGGTTTCCCCCGTTGGGAATCATACTCGGGCAGGGCGCACGTGAGGATCTAGCAGTTGCGGAGAAGCGCCGCGGCAGCGGTTCCCTGGCATGAGGGCCGTCCCCGACGAGACTCGCAGAGGAGGAAGCCCGCAATTAAGGACACGCAAGAGTCCGCCAGGCGCGAAGGGACCGGGGCGTGAGCGGCACCCAGCTCAGGGCCGGGTGCCCGCGTCCGGAAGAGGTTTGTGCCGTGCAGGAGCGGGTGCGGGCGCTGGCGGGGCTGGCGGAGGAGATCCGTGCGCGTCCGTGCGCCCAGGCTGTTCGGCTGGTCGCGGTGGACGGGCGCGGGGGTGCGGGAAAGTCGACGCTGGCCCGGGCGCTGGCCGCGGCCTGCGGCGGCGCGCCGGTTGTCCGGGTGGACGATTTCTTGTACTGGCGCGACATTGAGGGATGGTGGCCCCGGCTGGAACGCGAGGCGCTGCGGCCGCTGCTGTCCGGATTGCCAGCCCGGTTCCGCGTCCGTGACTGGGCCAATGATCCGCTGGGCCAGGGCCTGGGCAGATGGGCCACGGTCCCGGCCGCTGACGTGGTGATCGTCGAGGGGGTCACCGCCTCACGGCAGGCCATTTCCGCCGATCTCGCCATGGCCTTGTGGGTGCACGCTCCCCGCGGGGAGCGGCTGCGCCGCGCGATCGACCGCGATGGCCAGCAACGCCGGTCTTTGTGGATCGAGTGGATGAGGCTGGAAGATGAGTTCTTTGCCCGCGACGGCGCGGCTGAAAGAGCTGACCATGTCGTCTGCGGGCAGCCCCGCATTCCCTGCGACCTGGCCACCCAGGCTGTTCTCCTCGACGCACGCTCGCTGCCCCGGGAAGGCACCCGCCGGCCGGGGTAGGTTCAGATCATGAAGAAGCTGTTTGAGATCCTGGTTTGTTTTCTGCATCCCGTGGCTGTAGTCCTCATGTGGATCGACCTGGCCGCCGACCGGCCGGACTTGAGGCGGGGCGGAAAACTGGTGTGGGGGATCTTCGGTCTTATCCCGCTGGTGCCTTTCGTGTACGTACTCACTGGGGGTGATCTGTGGTAAACCAGCCGCGGTGGGCGCCCCGGCCTCGCCGCCTGGCAAGCGACACAACGGCGGGCTGATCACTTACGCTCCTGCCCACGTCACACCGAGAGCGGCATAACCAGTGCATTGGTGGCACGCCGGGACGCTCCTGGCAAGCATGGCACCGGCCTGCCACCGGGGCCTCTCGGCCGCACTCCAGGTTCCGCCACGCCAGGCCCCGGGGGGCCTGGTCAGGCGTGCTGCGAGCGGCCCTGGCCGCGTTCACCCGCCCTCGCGCCGGGCGCGACGTCTGGCCCTGACCGACTCTCCCCTGCGCGGGGACCGTCAAGACCGGGCCGAATCACCCGGACGTCAAGACCGGGCCGGATCACCCGGGACGTTAAGACCGGGCCGAATTACCCGGGCCGAAATCACGGGGAAAAATGCCCGGCCCCATTGAGAAATTCGGCTCTGCGACCACAGCAACAACTCACGGAAAGTGGTGATGAGGTAACAGGAAAAATTCAAAGAAGGAAGCGCCATGATATTCAGGAGGAAGTCCGAGAGCACCGCCACAGCCCTGCGCGCGCCACCGGCATCGGGGATGAAAACTGGCCGGGCCCGCGCCATGCGTGCCGCGGCCTTCGCCACCGCCGGGCTCGCCGCGGTGGGCCTGACCCTCAGTGCAATCTTCGCGTTCGGGGCATCGGCGAGCACCCGCTCCGTGAAGAACCGTTCCGGCATGCCCTGGGCCAGCGGGGTCTACCTGCCGAACGCCACCCCCGCGTCCGTCAAGGCCTTTGGCACCTGGCGCGGGCCCCCGGTGGACGTCGCCACCATCTGGCCGAACCGCGGCAGCTGGAAGGCCATCGTCAATCCGGCATGGCTCTACCAGGAATGGCGGAGAGCACCGGAAACACTGGTCTTCACCGAGCCGATGCTACCCGAGAGCGTTCCGGGAGTGTCCCTCCAGGCGTGCGCGGCCGGGCTCCTACAATTCCCACTGGCGCCAGTTCGGCACCAATATCTCCGCCTACGGCCTCGGTCACTCGATCATCCGGCTGGGCTGGGAATTCAACGGGAACTGGTACAAGTGGCAGGCCAGCAACCCCGCGATCTGGGCGATGTGCTGGCAGCAGATCGTCACCTCAGCACGGGCCACCGCGCCGGGCCTGAAATGGGACTGGAATGTCAACCGCGGAGTGTCAGCCGGGCTGGCCGATCCCACCATGGCCTATCCCGGGGACGCCTACGTGGACACGATCGGGGTCGATAGCTACGACATGTGGCCTTCCGCGAGAACCAGCGCGGGCTGGAACCAGCAGCTCAATGGGACGCAGGGACTGATGTACTGGCTCAGCTTCGCGACGGTGCACGGCAAGCAGTTCGCCGTGCCCGAGTGGGGCAACGTCATGCCCGGCAAGGTAGTGAAGGGGTACCACGCGGGCGGGGACGACGCGGCCTACGTGACCCACATGCTCGGGTTCTTCCAGACCCACTCCGCCAACCTCGCCTGGGAGTCCAACTTCCAGGGTCCTACCACCGGCGGGGTCTACAGGAACGGCTCACGGGTGCCCAAGGCCTCAGCGGCCTACCGGACGGGATTCTGAAACCGGGGCCACGCTGGCCGGCCTGCGCCCAGCACGAGGCCACCGCGATGATCATCATCGCGGTGGCCCTGGCCATGCCACCAGGGGACGACACGCGTGTCCAGCAGCAGACTCACGGCAGCGCGCCGAAGTCGCGGGCGATGGCGTCGTTAACCTCATCGGAGTCCCAGTCCGTCGAGGTGACTAGCTGGCCGCGCAGCGAGCCGCGCCCCACCCGGCCGGCCCGGCGCGTGAGGGGGACAACCTTGGCGACCGGGGTGCCCGCGCGGCTTATAACGATCTCCCCCACCTTGCTCGACCCGCTCGGTACTCCGCGACAGATTGGTCTTCGCGTCATGGATGCTGAACTGTGCATCGGTGTCAGCAGCCATGAATCCTCCTCAGCTGAGAACCGGGACGGATAGTCATGCCGTCTCGTCTTCCGCTTCGATGCCGGGCCGGCGCAGCAGGGCACGCAGGCGGCCGATTTCGCCACTCAGCTCATCGCACTTTCCGGCCAGGGACGGCAGGTCCGGGTGCGCGGCCGCCCACTGTTCCTGGCGGGCAGCCTTCTCGGTCAGCAGCTGCTTTTCCCGGTCGCGCAGCGAGGCGGCCTGCTCGTAACCTTGGGCGTCGGCCGCGGCCACTCGCTCACTGCGAACCTGCTCGATCTGCGGGTCCAGGTCGCTCGTGTCCGGTCCGGTGCCCACGCGCTGCTCGATGACCGCCAGGCGTGACTCGATCGCGCTGAGCCGAGCTTGCAGCGCAGACAGCAGCCGGCGCTCGCTCCCGACCACCGCACCGGCCCACGGTTCAGCGTACGCGGTCCTGAGTTCTTCGCTCTGCCGCCCGTGCAGCAGAGCGATGACCTGCTGGCGGACCCGGTTCAGGTCGGCGCCGAGCTTGACCAGCACCTGGGCGGCCACCCCATCGCCTTCGCGGATGAGGCCCAGCAGAATGTGCTCGGTGCCGATGTAGTTGTGACCGAGCTGCTGCGCCTCACGCAGGGCCAGCTCCAGCACCTTCTTGGCGCGCGGAGTAAAGGGGATGTGCCCGGACGGTGCCTGCTGGCCCCGGCCGATAATCTCCTCGACCTGCCGGCGCACGGCCTCGAGACTGACACCCAGGGATTCCAGGGCCGTCGCCGCCACGCCCGCACCCTCGTGGATGAGGCCCAGCAGGATGTGCTCGGTGCCGACGTAGTTGTGATTGAGCATCCTGGCTTCTTCCTGAGCCAGGACCACAACCCGCCGCGCCCGGTCGGTAAACCTCTCGAACATATCGTTCTCCGCACTGCCCGCAAGCACTGGCCGCCCACGGCAAGACTGGGCGGAGCAGCCCCGCCGCCGCCGGAAACCAGCAGATAACGGATACACCATAAGCGCCAGCGACGGGCAGGTGAATCCACCCGTGACCTCGAACCGCCGCTGCGCTCAAACCGCCCGTCCCGCTCCGGTCAGCCTTCCCCGCCCTTGGCCTCTGCTTCCTCAATGTCGGGTCCGTAGCCAACACTGCTCAGCATCCGGCGCAGGTCGACAACGGTCTGGGTGTCGATGTCCTTACGCGCGGGGACCTCGAAGAATTCGGTCTGGGACCTGACCGTAACAGCCACCATGCCATCGTGGTGCGCCACGACCGAGCCGATCGCCTCCAGCAACGAAACCACGGCATGCCACTCGATGTTGTGGCTCACCGGATGCTGGAAGATCTGGCGCAGCGTGTTGCGGTGATGGTTGTTGAGGTGCGCAGGCTCTGGCGTCGAGGTCATCCGGGCTCCTCTCTGCCCCGCCACTATAGCCCTGAGCCGGGGTACGGGACCGGGAGAGGTCAGCAGGTCACCCGCTGCCACCCCATGGCCTCCGGTGTCACGCCACGCTGCATGCGCATACTCGGCTTAGCCCGGTCCGCCGGTAAGGATCTCCCGGGGATCGAAGGCGACCCGGATCCGGGTGATCTTGCCGTCCCGGACATGGCTCCAGTTGGCCGTCGGGGTTGGCGGGGCCGCCTTGGTGTGCAGCTCGAACCAGGTGATGACGTCCTCGCCGTCCGCGACGATCGTCTTGACGTCGACGCCCGTCATCATTTGTGACATCCCCTGGAGCCCTCGCACGCACTCGTCCGCGCCATCGGCGCTGCCCAAGGGCCCGCGGAAGGTGACGTCGTCAGCCAGGATCCCGCGCAGCGTCGCGAAATCCTTCGCCTTCCACGCCTCGAAGTAAGTCCTCGCCAGATCACGTGAGTCCCTAGCCATGCCGCACCCTTCGATAGCCGTTGGTCAATCCCACCCTCTCGTATGGCGCTCACGAGGCACAGGTTTCGTCGTGTTCTCATCGCTCATAGCTGCGCTGCGGCAGGCACTGGCCGCGGCAGCTCAGGCAGTGCAGCGGCCGGGCGCCGTGGAGAACGGCCGGGCGTAGGGCCGGCGTCAGGTTCCCGTGCCCGGTACGACAGTGCCGCGGGCGTAGACCGAGCGGATGCGGTGTAGTGCCTCCGGATCGGTGATCGGGTCGCCGTCGACGGCGAGGATGTCGGCGTCGAACCCGGGTGCGATGCGCCCCTTGCGGTGCCCGAGACCGCACACGGCGGCCGCGGCAAAGGTGATCACACGCAGCGCCTCGGCCTGGCCGAAGCCGAGCTGTCGCAGCATGACCGGCGCGTGCCGGAGCACGTTGTGCGGCTTGACCGGCGCGATGCCGGCATCGGTGCCCGCGACCATCGGCGCCCCGGCCGCATAAAGCCGCCGGGTGCTGGCGATGATGCGGGGGCTGCGGGCCGCCACGGCGGGTGGCGGCGCCATGCCGGGCATCGACACCGTGCCGAGGGTGACCCCCACGACAATCCGCTGGTCCGCGATCAGCTGAATCAGGTGGGCGGGTGCATCCACGCCGTCCTCGGTCCAGAATGTCACGTGTTCCAGCCCGTCCACCCCGGCGGCCACCGCGTCCGCGATCGCGTCGACGGCGTGAGCGTGCGCGGTCACCGGCAGCCCGAGCCGGTGCGCCTCATCGACCGCCGCGCTTAACACCTCGGGCGGGAACTGGGCCAGGTCCTGGCGAGAGCCCGGTGTCAGGTTCCCGCCGCTGGCCATGATCTTGATGACATCCACGGCCCGTGCGGCATGCTCGCATACCGCCGCGCGGACGCCCTCGATGGTCGGCGCCGCGGTCCCGCCCAGGTATTGGCAGTGCCCGCCAGGAGTGGTGATCGGTGGTCCGGCCGCGACGATCGTCGGCAGATCCGTCCGGCCGCGCAGCCCGAGGGACAGGTAGCCGCGGTCACCCAGGTCGCGGACGGTGGTGACCCCGCCGCGCAGCGCGGCCTGCCCAGCGCGTGCCATCGCCTCCATGACGTCGCCGTCCTGGCGGCCGGCCAGGTTGCCGACCGGGTCAGCGCTGGCGTCAAAGGCCACATGGACATGGGTGTCGATCAGCCCGGGCAGCAGGGTCGCGCCGGGCAGGTCGGTCACGGTCCCGTGCTCCGGGGCCTTGCCGCCGGAGCCGACGCCGAGGATCGTGCTGTCCTCGATCATCACCACCGGATCGCGGATCAGCGCGGAACTCGTGCCGTTTACCTGAAGATGCACCCACCGCCCCCCGATCGCCAGGCAGTCCTGACACTCATGGCGGCCGGGACGACCTGCCTCGACGGCGGGCAGTCAGCTTCTGCTACAACTATGTCATGCAGGATCCTGCCGATACCCAGCCCGGCCCGGACGCCGACGTCAATCTGAGCCCGGAGGCCGCCAGCCGGTTCCTGGCCGCGGCCGGCCTGGTGGTGGATTCGGCCAGCGGAACCCGCGTGACCGCGCACATCGACCTCGGGCCAGATCACCACACCCCGTGGGGCGTGGTGCACGGCGGTGTCTACACCACCGCCATCGAATCCGCCGCCAGCCTCGGCGCCAGCCTGGCGGTGCGGGACCGCGGGCAGTTCGCGGTCGGTGTGCACAATGCGACTGATTTCCTGCGCCCGGCCACCTCGGGACGCGCCGAGGTTATCGCCGAGCCCCTGCAGCAGGGCCGTGTCCAGCAACTGTGGCTTGTCACCATCACCGACGAGCGCGGCCGGGCGCTCGCACGCGGCCAGCTCAGGCTGCAGAACGTCCCGCTCCCCGGCACCGGCACAAGCTGACAGGTGGCCCCCCCCGCCGGGCGGCAGCACACCCGGCTCCGTCGCGGTCTCAGTTCAGGCGGCCGGCCAGGGTACAGGTCGGGACGGTGGACAAGTGCCAGGGGCGCGAGGCTCCCGTGCGATCTGCTCGATGGCCACGTCGTCGGCCGATGATACGCCGCGGGGCCGGAGTTCCTGTGCGCGTTCGGCGGTATTACAGTGTTGGCGTGAGCCCGCCTGCGGCGAGCGCGCTAATAGGCAGGCACGCCGAGCTTGCTGTTCTCGATGCGCTGATCGCCCAGACTGCTCCCGGGCCAGGCCACGGAGGACACCGCGCGGACTGAAGCCCTCCTTCGTGAGGACTGACGCACACCCTGGTCCGCACGATCGCCGCCGCGATCTCGTCCCATGTCGCCCCGGCCGCGAGGGCGCCGTGCAGGCCGGCCGTGTCCCGGTAGTAGGTGGAGGTCTCCGATGCCCAGTCAGCGGGCCCGGCGGTGCGCCGGTACCCCCGGCCTACCAGGGCTGGCCGGGGCCGAGGGCGAGCAGGGTACGTACCGGGTGGTCAGCTTGCCGGATCGCCTTCTCGTCCACCGCATAGACCGTGGCGGCGGCCGCGAACGTAGCTCTCTCGCCCGCGCGGTAGGCGACGAGGCGGTCGACGGCGGCGGCCAGCACGGGCGCCTGGTGCTCCGCCCGCAGCCGCGGATGCCCGGCCCGTATCCGGGCCCAGGCGGCCAGGGCCCGCGCCGTCACCGGCAGCCCGTTCCATCCAGGCCCCACGCTGAGCAGGGCTTTCCCGACGGGATCGAGTCCGGAGCGCGCCGGGACCGGGCCGGGCGGGCTCCCCTCTGCCGCGGCGTAGCGCCGCCTCCACCAGTAGGCGGGCAGGAATTCCCCGCCTGCGGTCACCGGGTATGGCAGCACCTCGGCCACCAGCCCGTCCTGGCAGCACAGGTAATAGCGGCATTCGGTCCCGCCGTCGCCGAGCAGCAGGCCGGCGATGAGGTCACCGCGGCCTGTACCGCCCGCGGGCTGCGCGCTGAACCGGGCCGGCGCCTCGCCGTCCGGCATGCCGATGAGGCGGGTAAGCCCCGGGCCGCCCAGCACCCCGTAGAGCGCGGCGGCCGGTGATCCCGGGGCCAGGACGGCGCCCGCGCCTCCGGCGCGCCCGGCGGCAACGGCATTCCACAGCCGTTCCGCCAGCTTGCCCGGGGCCGCGCGGCGTTCCTTCCGGACCTGCGGCGGGACCGGGGGCGGCTGCCGCCTGACCGCGGGAGGCGCCTTGGCCGGCGTGGGTGGAGGCGCCGGGGGATGCGCCTTGGCCGCCGGAGACGCCTTGGCCGCCGGAGACGCCTTGGCCGCCGGAGACGCCTTGGCCGCCGGAGACGCCTTGGCCGCCGGGTATGACACCGAAGGCCCGGGGGCGCGGGGCAGGCACCGCTCGCAGCCGAGTTTCTGCTTGCCCGCGACCAGCGGCGCGTCGCCCCCGCAGGACGGGCAGCGCACCGGCGCGAAAGCCCCGGCCGGCAGCAGCCAGTCGAAGGTCATCGGATACCTGCGGTCGCCGCGCCTCACATCGGCCGGCACCCGCAGCGCTGGCACCTCGATCACGTGCAGCCGGTAGGGGCGGATGAAGTGGCGCGCCTCGTATTTCTCCGCTATCTCGGCGAGACGCCGGGCTTCCTCCTCCCTGGTGCTGCGCAGCCGCTGCTCGAGCACGGGCTTCCGGTCGCCGGGAGCCGTGGCCAGCCGTCGTTCGATCCCGGCGATCGCGTCCGCGTAGTAGGCGTCGGCGCGGGCATGCTCCGCCTCGTGCGCGTCGCGGACCTGAGCGGACAGCACCTCACGGCGGGCGCCAGCGTCCGCGTCGATCAGCCGGTGTGCCTCAGCGACAGCAGCCGGCAGGTCGCCGTCGGGGCCATCACCGGTGGGCGGCCCCGGTGAGTCACGCCCGTCGACAGCAGCATGGGAAAGCCGCTCGGCGAGGCCGGGCGGGAGGAGGCAGCGTGCCGGGCTGTCCACCCAGCGCTCGGCCTGCTCCTGGAAATGATCCTCGGCCGACAGCACGTAGCTGACCAGCGCGCCGACCCGGACCACCGGATGCCACACGAAGGCCGGCTCGCCGGCCAGATCGATCCGCCCGTGATCCACCGGGAACGCGTCCCGGACCCCGGCGGCCAGGACGTCCGTACCGGGCCGCACGGATGCGGGCCGGGCCAGGACGCGGCGCCCGGCATCACCCGATGCCAGGACGCGTTCGGCCGCCTCCGCGAGGACCGGATGCCCGAGGGCGAGCAAGGTCGCCCCGTCCTCCCGAGAGACATCGGGATCGGCGGTGACCTGCAACTCTTCCTGGAGCCGGTAGGCGTCGCGCAGAACCGGCGGCAGGACGACGTAGGTGCTGTCTCCGGCCGGTTCCCACAGGCCGCCTTCCGCTGCGACATGCCGCAACCAGAACGCCAGTGCCGGATCCATCACCCCGTCTCCTCGCCGACCAGGCCATCCAGGGCCGCCCGGCTGGCCAGGTAGCCGGTCCTGGCCCGGGCGAGATCGTCGCCGATGGCCTCCATCCGTTCGGCGAACTCGGCATCGTCAGCGGACTGGACGAACGCGTCGAAGACGGTCGACTCGAAGTCGAAGTCGTCGGCCACCCGGCCCAGGATCATGTCCAGTTCGCCGACGACGAGCTCGAATAGGCTGATCTTCGCTTCGAGGACGCGCAGCACCTGCTCTTCGATCGTGCCCCTCGCCACCAGGTTGGTGAGGAACACGTCATGGTCCTGGCCGACCCGGTGCAGCCGCCCCAGCCGCTGCTCGATCTGCATCGGGTTCCACGGCAGGTCCATGTTGACCATGACGTGGCAGAACTGGAGGTTGCGGCCTTCGCCGGCTGACTCGGTCGACAGCAGGACGCCAACCTCGTCCCGGAAGGCGGCCACCGCGCGTTCCTTCTCGGCCCGTGGCAGACTGCCGTGGTACACCGCCGCGGGGAATCCCGCAGCCGCCACCTGAGCGGCGAGCTGATCAAGGGTGTGCCGGAACGCGGTGAAGACCAGTACCTTCTCCCCGGCGAACCGCCGCAGCTGGTCCAGCAGCGCGGCGCCCTTCGGTGAGCCGCCCAGGGCTCCGGCCCGGGCGGCCAGATCGTCCCATCCGATCTTGCGGAGCGGGGACGCGGCCGCCGCCGGGCTGGAGCCGGCCAGCCTCGCCACACTCCGCAGCGCGAGACGCAGTGACGGCGCGGCGCCCCCGCCCTGAGCGCGGATCCGGGCCGCCAGGTCCGCGTACCAGTCGCGTTCGGCGGCCGGCGGCTCGATCAGCAAGGTCTCGGCCAGGCGCTGCGGCAGCAGCACGCTGACCTCGCTCCGCCGGTGCCGGATCATCACCTCGGCGGTCCGCTTCCGGAGGGCAGGCGCGTTCCGCGGCTCCGCGCCCGGCCCGGCACCTGCCGCGCCGTGCGCCGCGCGGAACTGCGCGGACGTGCCCAGCAGGCCGGGTGCGACGAGGCTCACCATCTCGTAGAGATCCTGCAGCCGGTTCTCCGCCGGGGTGGCGGTGAGCAGCAGCAGGTGACGCGAGCGCAGCGCGCGGATCAGTTTCCCCGAGGCGCTGCGCGGCGCCCTTACCCGGTGCGCCTCGTCGGCGATGATCAAGTCCCACTGGTCCTCGGTCAGCACGGACCTGAGCGGGTCGCGCCGCGCCGTGGCCAGCGACGCGATGATGACCGGCCGGTCGATGCCACCGCCCGGCCCGGACGTGCCTGCCTCCCGTCCGGGGATCGCGGTTTCCCGTCCGGCGAGCACCGTGGGCACTGCGAACTTGCGCTCGAGTTCCTCCTGCCACTGGGCCAGCAGCCCGGGCGGGGTGATGATCAGGCAGCGGTCGGCCAGCCCGCGCAGCCGGAGCTCGGCCAGGATCAGGCCGGCCTCGATGGTCTTGCCGAGACCGACCTCGTCGGCCAGGATCGCCCGGCCCCGCATCCGCCGCAGCGCGTTGCGGGCCGCCTGCAGCTGGTAGTCGAACGGCGTGAACCGCAGCGAGGACAGGGACAGGAAGGTCTCGAACCCCGGCCTGCTCCACACCGGTACCGCCTCGTCGACCAGCAGCGACACCTGCTGGTCCACCGGAAGCCCACCGTCCAGCCGGGCCAGGAGCGGTCCGTAGAGAGCCAGCACGTCCTGGGGAATCGTTTGGTCAGTTTCCGGTCCGGCCACGGCCCACTCTCCGCCTCTCGGTATGGCCATCCATGGTGCCACGCGGCACCGACATCGTTCAGGCCGCCGGGAATTCGCCTGGCCGACCCGCCGGACGCGCACCGTCCCTGGCAGGTGCCCGGCTGCAGGCCCGCTTGCGGGTGGCAGCGAGTACGAGCATCAGATCCGGTACGAGAACCCGCCGCGACGACGAGCGCCGCACCATCGCCGAGATGATGGCCAAGGGCACCTACGGCTGGATCCTGCTGGCCACCGCCGGCCTCAACGGCACCTTCGAGAAGGTGCAGGCCGGCGGGGCCGAGGTCGTCCAGGAGCCGACCGAGCAGCCGGACGGGATTCGCGACTGCGCATTCCGCGATCCCGCGGGCACCTGGTCCGCATCCAGGAGCTGCGCTGAGCCGCCCGGCCATCGCAAACCCGGCTGACTGACAGCTGAGCACGGTAACGGTCCCAGGCAGCGCTTACGCCAGCAGGCTGGCGAGCTGGGCGGCGAGGCTGGTCTTGCCAGCCTGCGTCGCCATGCGGTGCAGTTCGGGCAGGTCGACCTCGCCCAGTTCGAGCTGGCGTGCTATCTGCGCGATGCGTGCCCGCGCCTCGTCGGGGTCCGGCCGCGAGCGGGCGCCGAGGTAGGCATCGGCGCGTTCCAGCAGCGCCTGGCGGCGAACCCGCTCATCGGTGCACCACAGGTAAAGGATGTCATCGCCGAAAACCATGAACGAGCCGACCTTGCTGAGCGGCAGCGCCGCCTGTGCGCCGAAGCCGGATGCGGCCAGCTCAGCCTGCCACTGGCCGCGTTCGCGCGAGGATAGCTGATAACCGCTGATTCTTTTGCGTTCGAGCCACGTTGCCGCCCTCTCGCGGGCACCCTCCTGGGCCGCCAGTTCTTCCGCCTCGGCGACGCTGGCGATCTCCGGGGTCTGCTCGCAGATGGCGGAGATGTCCAGGTCCGCGGTGCCCCTGCTGGCCTGTGTGTAGGCCAGCAAACGCGGCCGGCCATCGCGCTGGACGCCATGCACGACGTACACGGGCAGGAAGACGCCTTCGGGGGTACCCAGGCATTCGGGGTCGTCAATCTGCGCCGGGAGGTTGAAATGAGCCCGGTCCGGACGACGCGCCAGGTCGGTGAGTACGCGGTCACGGAAACCGTAGCGGCAATACAGCATCGTGAAGCGTGGCCCGTCGCGCCCATCGGCCACCGAAGCCGCGGCGTCGGCGCCGAGTATCGTGACGGTGCGCGTCTCGTAGTAGGCACGAGGCAGCGGCCTCGACCCGAAAGCGTCGAAATAAAGGGTGCGCCGGTCCTGGCGGGTAACCACGTAACGGGTATTGTCCCGGACCGAGTCGCGGCCGAGCTGGGTGAGGCAGAGCTGGCCACCGGACATGGTCACGTGGCCGATAGCGTGCAGGAATCGCACGGCGCGATCGACGAGCACCTCATCGACGCAGAAGAAATCGGCTAGTTCGGTGACGGTCCCGAGCCCGGCCTGCTCGATCCCGCGTTCGAGGTAACGGTCGATCAGCTCATAGGGCTCGCCGTCGGTGACCGTCGACCTGACCTCAACCCGCCAAACCGGCAGCAGCCAGTGGAAGATCCGGGTGGGCACGACGTGCTGGGCGTACGCCGCATCTTCCAGCACGCGGTCCTCGCGGTCACGGATGAGCCGCGACCCGGTCGTCATGCGTCACCTGCCGCGCGGGCAAGGCGGGCCAGCTGATCGCGGACACCCTGGTACGGGCGCAGATCGCCGCGGCCGGCGACGTGCGTGCGCAGCGCCCGGGCCAGGTCGCGGAACCGCTGGTCCCGGGCATTCGTCAGCGTGCCCAGGTCCCCCACCATGACGAGCTGATACCGGGCGCGGGAGAAGGCGACGTTGGCCCGGCGCAGCTCGTCAAGGAATCCGACTCTTCCGTCCCGGTTGCTGCGGGTGAACCCGTAGAGAATGACGTCCCGCTCGCCGCCCTGGAAGGAGTCGACGGTCCCCACGTTCAGCCGGGCCAGCTGCCCGTCGCCGATCACAGCGGTGACCGCGTTCATGATCAGCGTGGCCTGCGCCTTGTACGGGACGATGATCGCCCACTCCCGTCCCTGGCGGTGGTAGTGCCCGGCCAGCTCGGTGAGCAGCTCGGCCTCGGCCGTGTTGGTGTAGCCGGGTTGATCCCACCGCTCACGGCCACGCCCGGATGTCTCGTGGCGCTCGCCCGGGGGAAGCGATGCCGTGTCGACGAGGGCGAGCGGGCTGCGGAACAGCAGGTCCCGGTGTTCACGGCTGATCGCGGTACGCAGGTTCCCGTCGTAGAACGACGCCGAAATGAAATCGGCGATCGCGGGCGGCATCCGCCGCTGCCAGGTGAGCGGGATGACGTTGCTGGCCGGGAACTTAACGACCAGCCATTCGAGGACGCTTGTGGCCAGCAGGTCCTTGATCAAAGGATCCCCGATGCCCTCCCCCCACGCCGCCATCTCCGAATCCAGGTAGGGCGGGAGCTGCCTATGGTCGCCAACCAGGACGGCCCGCCGGGCACGGACCAGGGGCACCAGCGCATTGGCGACCCCGATCTGCCCGGCCTCGTCGAGGATCGCCAGATCGAAGTCAACGTCGGACAGCTCGGGCCGCGACGCCACCCCGATACACGTGGCCGCGACGACATCGGCGTACCGGATAAGTTCCGGGAACAGCTGCTCCGTCTCGCCGGACACCTCCTTGTGCCACTCGGCGAGCAACTGCGCCCGGTCGGAGAGTACCGGCAGGCGACCAGTCAGCCAGGTGTGAAGCGTGGCGAGCGCTCGTTCCGACTGTTCCGGATCTTGGTTCTGCAGATCGGCCGGCACCGCCTCGACCCGGCCGACGATATCGCGGCAGACGCGGGCGGCCTTCAGCGCGGCGCCGCGGCACTCGTCGCGGTACTGCGCCGCGCGATCCGCGGCCGCCCGGGTTTCCTCGACGGCCGGCGGCTCGCTGGTGGCCGCGTCCAGTTCCTGCTCGGCCGTGGCCAGCTCGGCTGGCCTGCGTCGCGGGCGGCCTGCAGTTCCCGGCCCTGGCCGCGCTCGGCTGCCAGCCGCCGCTCCCGCCGCGGCGCGAGAGCCCGGAACGCGGCGCCCAGGACCGGCCAGCGCGTGCGCAGCTGGGCGCGTTCGAGGCGCCGGGCGAGCCTGCCCGCCCGGTCCGCGCTGCGGGCCAGGGCCTGCTCGCCCCGGCGCCTGCTGGGCGAGGATCGGTCCACCCGGGCCTGGGCAGGCCCGCCCGCGGCGCGCCGTGCCGCGTCGAATGCCGCGCGGGCCGGTCCCTGTTCGGCGATGGCCGTAGTCAGGCGTCCAGGCAGTCGGCCAGCTCACGTGCCCATTGCTCCGCAAAGGGCATATCGCGGAATGCGGCCAGGGATTGGCTGGTGCGGTTGAGGATCCTCCGTGCGAATCTGGGCGGCTTGCTGATCGAGCAGGAACGGCCGGCCGTCCGCGGTCACCCGGCCCTCGGTGCCGACCCGGACAACCGAGGTCGCGCGGCAGCCGGGTGAGCACGTTGTCGACCGCCCGGTGCGTGTGCGAGGTGATGAGGACCCGCGCCGGCGCGCGCACCCCCGCCATCCCCAGGGCAGTGGACCGCGCGATCTGGGTGATGGTCCGGGTCTTGCCGGTGCCGGGCGGCCCGAGCACCAGCAGCAGGTCCTGGACGCCGAGGGCCATCCGGTAGGCCTTGAGCTGATCGGCGTCGAGCGGTCTCGGCGGGCTCATCGGCGGCCGGCCGAGCAGGCGCGGGCCGATGGCCGGCCAGCAGCGGCAGCAAGCTCGGGTTGACGGCTCATGCCCTCGCGCAGGACCTGGACCGCTTCCCGCTGCTTCCGGTACACCACGGTGCTTGGCGTCTTGTCCAGCTGGCCCTGCGGTGGGATACGGCTCCAGTCGACCGGCTGGTCGAACCGGACGACGGCCGAGGCGCCGGTGCACCGCGTCACCTGGCCGCGCTGCCCGGGCTCGCCGCGCACCTGCACGAACGTGTCCTCATCGGGAGACGGCCCGGCCAGCTCGAACTCGTAGTAGGGGTGGCGGCCGTGCCGCATTTCGCCGGTCGGCTTCACGGCGCGGTAAGCGAACGTGCCCGTTGGGTCCGCCTTTTCCATACTGATCTTCTCGTCGGCGTCGATCAGCCGATCCATTGTGTCCAGAAAGGCTTGGTGTTCTCTGGCCAGGTCGTTCGGCTCCTCCTGGGCCTTCCCGTCCCGCTGGCACGCCGACCATTCGGCGCAGATCTGCGGCCAGAACGCGCTCGATCCCGGCGGGACGCGGCTGAGCTCGAACGTCACCTCCCAGGAGGCCGGGCGGATGAGCAGGCTCGCCGTGGCCAGGGCACCATGATCCGCGAGCCGCAGTGGGTAGATCGACGCCATGATGTAGCCGGTCCGCCGGCCGGTCGGGAACAGCCGCAGCGCAAAGGTGCGGCCGTAGACCAGCAGGCTCGGGTCATCGCCGGGCCGCCGGGGGCGGTCGATCCTGGCGGGCACCCCGCCTCCGGCGTTCATGGCGTTGAGGTCGTTGTCGAGGGCCTCCGGGCCGGCCGGGATATGCGGATGGTCCCGGGCCTTCTGGCGCCATGCTCCGCCCAGGGCTTTACCGGGGACCAGGAAGATGCTGCCTGGCAGGCTGACGGCACGTTGCGGCATTCCTGCTCCTCAGGAAAGGTCGTCGCGGGCGGTGAGCAGGAGGTTCCCGAGCTCGCGCATGCCGGGCCGGGCGGCCGGGCTCCACGGCCAGCGCGGCGTCCACGGCCCGGCCGAGCCGCTGCGGGACGTGACACCCCTGGCGGCCCGGTCCCTGGCTGGCCAGGGGAGGGGGGTGCCGCGGGTGCGGCGCGTACCCGGTGATGAGGTGATAGGCGATCGCGGCGAGCTGGTAGACGTCGGTGCCGGGACCGGGACGGCCGGCCCCGCGCCGCTGCTGTTCGGGCGCCTGGTAGCCGGCTGGCCCTTCCCCCGGCTCTTGGGCACGCGCGGCCAGGCCCAGATCCCGCAGCGCGTACCGGCCGTCGTCGCGGACGATGATCGCGTCGGGGGTCAGCGCACGGTGCGCGGCTCCGTGATCGTGCAGGGTGGCCAGCGTCCCGCACAGCCCGCCCAGGCCCGTGAGCAAGCGGAAGATGTGCCAGGAATCCATCGGCGCAACGCTGTTCCGGTCCATGGTGTTCTCGGCCGTGCCGGTCCCGTCAGGGCTGATCCCGTCAGGGCTGATCCCGGCCGTGCTGATCCCGGCCGTGGTGGCGAGGGTCTGGCACGGGCCGCCCGCAGACCGGGAGGCGGGCCAGGTAAGGACCAGGGTCGCCCGGGTGCCGCTGGCCTCGCGCTGGACTACCTGCGGGAGGCCACGGCCTGTGCCCAGCCGACGGAGCAGCCGGTCTTCGGCCGGCAGCGCGGTTAATGCCAGCTCTGCCGCCCGGCTGCGATGGCGTATTTCCACCTGACGGAGCCATACATGGCCCTGCTCCGGGTCACCGGCCGGGATCAGCTGCAGCCCGCGCGCCTGGCGGCTTACCGCCGATTGGTCAGCGGTGGCCAGCTCGCCCCGCAGGTAATCGTGGAGCAGGTAAACGCGGTCGCCGATCGTCACCTCGCTGCCGCCCTGCCATCCCGCTGGGGTGGCTCGTCCCGGCGTGGCCGCCGGGATGATCAGGGCAGCGGTGCCCGGGGGCGGCCGCTGGCCTGGCGGCTGAACCGGCTGTGCCTCGGCGGACCATTCCTCCATGTGGCGGGTCAGACTGCGCATGCGTTCTGCGATTTCCTCAGTGAGCTGGGCCTGCCGTCGCAGCTGCCGTGCCTGCTGACGCTGGCCGGTGCCGATCCGGTCCAGCCTGCGCAGCGCTTCACGCTGCTGTTCGGCCAGCTCACCTTGCTGCCGGGTCAGCTCGTCAAAGCAGGACAGCAGATGGTCCCGCAGGTCATCCCGGGCGGCACCGATAACGGCGTCCAGCCCGTCGACGTTCATCAGCAGCTCGGTCAGCTGGGAACGGAGCTGCCGGGCACTGTTCTCCCGGCTCTCCTGTTGCTCCTGGTTCGCCTGTTTCTCCTGGTTCGCCTGTTGCTCCTCCAAGACGTGGAGCAGTTCGGCCGCCAGGTCATCACGGATCGCTTCCGGCTGCGGCGGCGCGGCATCCCCGTTGCGCAGCCGGTCCGCCATCTTTTCTATGAGGCCCGGCAGGTAACCGCTGCCGATGTTGCCGGCCACGCCGCCCAGGGCCGCCGCCAGCGGGCCGCCGCCAGCGACCTCGATGACGACGGGAACGAGGGCCGCGGCTCCGAGTAATGCGAGAACACCCGTTGCCGAGGCGCGCCGGAGCCAGCCCGATTTGCCCGCGACCGTGCGCGCTACTTCTTCTCTCGCCGTCAATGCCACGCTAGGCAATCCGTCATCGGCCGAAGGGACTGGAGAGGTCAGTTTATAGGGCGAAATATCGTGGTGATGGGCGCATGGAAGCCATGGTCGTGTGGGAACGCGCCACCATGGGCCTAGCCACCCAGTTCAGCATGGGCGAGCTTCAGCCCGCTCGTCGTGGCTGTCGGATCGGATACGCGGCCGCCCGTTCGTTAAGGCCTTCCGGCGCTAGGTCGACACACCGCCGGGCCAGATGATCGCGCCGATCCCGGGGTCAACCCGGACCTGCGGGAAAAATGCCGGATCATGCAATGGGGTGAATATCCCTCCCCGCTTTGCCAGATAGGGAAGGTCGACATCACCCACCAGGCCACCGGAAACGTGCGCCGCAGCCCAGCCAGGGAGCCGGGCCAGGAGGGCGGTTACCTCTGCCGGACGAACGGTATGCCGGTGTGAGCCCGTAGTAGAGACGGAAGTTGCAGATCAGCGGACTCCACCTGGCTGGATCGATGTGCTGAGAACCGGGGACGACCAATGCACTGACCCGCGACCCCTGTTCGCCGGGGCCGGCGGGGCGTACGTTAAAGGCACTGCTCCGGTCCCCGGCAGCTGTGCCCGCGATGTTGCGGCTGCAGCAAGGTTCCGGAGTTTTTTCGTGCGCAGGCCCCGGCCAGGCGCCAGGCCAGGGATGGTGAACGCCATGGCACCGCCCCGTCTGTCACCGGCTCACTAGCCAGGATAGCGCTGCCGCACCGAGCGGCAGTCTGACTGGAGGCACCGGTGAGCCCCCCCAGCGGACGGGGCCGGCCCGCGCCGCCGCAGGCCCTGCGGCACGTGAAGCCAACCGGGCATCAATGACGACATGATCGGGGTCATCACGGTTGAGGCTGGCGACAAGCGGTCCGGTATCAACGATCAGCATCGTCCTGTCCGAGCTCGGCGCGCATGACGTCGCGTGAACTTCGGTCTAGAGCGCGAGGTGAGCCGGTGCCGAGCTTGATATCGCGTCTGTGGTCCCGGCGGGCTGAAGGCGGTCGAAGACCAGCCGTACCGCCATCGAGCCTTCGCCGATGGCGGCCGCGGCGCGCTTGACTGACCCGCTGCGGACGTCTCCGACGGCGAAGATCCCCGGCCGGCTGGTCTCCAGGAACAGCGGGTTCATGTTTTCGTCGTCGAGCCTGGCCACGGGAATATCGCTGCCGGTGAGCAGGAATCCGTGGCTGTCTTCGGCGAGCTGGCCGGCCAGCCACCCGGTTCCGGGCTTGGCGCCGATGAAGACGAACAGCCCGCGGACGGGCAGTTCTGACTCGGCCGGCTCGGCGGCGCGGCGGATCCGCACGCCCTCCAGCTGGCCGGTGCCGGTCAGCGCGGTGACCTGGGTGCGGGGTGAGACGATGATGCGGGGGTTCTGCTTGATCCGGTTGATGAGGTACCGCGACATTGAGGCTTCGAGCGCGTCACCCCGGATGAGCATGTGGACCTTGGCGGAGCTGCGGCTGAGGAAGAGTGCGGCCTGCCCGGCGGAGTTACCGCCGCCGACGACGGCGGCCGGGCTGGTGCCGCAGGCCTGGGCCTCTGCCTGGGTGGCCGCGTAATACACCCCGACGCCCTCGAAGTCGGCGAGCCGGTCCAGCGGTAGCCGGTTGTATTGGGCTCCGGTGGCGATGATGACCGACTTTGCCTGCACGGTCTCGCCGTCGTCGAAGCTGACCTGGTGCAGGCCGTCTGCCGAGGACAGTGACATGGCCCTGGCCGCCAGCTTGATGCGGACGCCGAACTTCTGCGCCTGCAACGCCGCACGCGCCGCCAGTTCCTCACCGGACAGGCCCGCGGGAAAGCCCAGGATGTTCTCGATCCGGGACGAGGTTCCCGCCTGGCCTCCCAGCGCGGTTTCCTCGGCCAGGGTCGTGGCCAGCCCCTCGGATGCGCCGTAGACGGAAGCGGCCAGGCCGGCCGGTCCCCCGCCCACGACCAGCAGGTCGCAGGCCCCAGCGGGATAGGGGCCTTCCGCGCCCGACATGCCCAGCGCGTCGAGCAGGGCGCGCCCGCCCGGGTTCCTCAGCAGGGCCCCCCGGCCGGGGATGATGACGATCGGCAGGTCGGCCACGGGCAGATCCAGGCCGCGCAGTATCGCCTCCGCCTCGGGCGAGGCTTCCAGGTCCAGCCACGTCGACACCAGCCTGTTGCGCGCCAGTATCTCCAGCAGCCGCCGGGTATCGGGATCGAACCGTGATCCGATCAGCGTCAGGCCCGCGCCCCGGCGCATCAGGATCGAGTGCCGGAGCAGGAACGTGCGCAGGATCAGGTCACTGAGGCCGGGTTCGCTGGCCATGACGGCGCGCAGCCGCGCGGCGGGAACCGCCAGGATGCGCCCGGCTGAAGTGGCCACCGCGGTCAGGTAGGCCCGCTGCCCGGTGAGCATGCCGATCTCGCCCAGGAACTGGGACCGGCTGTACCCGGCGATGAGCGTCGCGCCGGGCTGGCCGTAGCCCTGGATGATCTCGGCGGTGCCGTCCAGCATCACGATCAGGTCATAGGTCTCGTCCCCGTCGGCGAACAGCACCTCGCCGGCGGCCACGTCACGCTCGGTGCCGTACCCGCGCAGCACCTCAAGCTCGGCCGCGTCCAGGACCGGGGAGCGCCCCGGCGCAGAAACCAGGAAATCACCGCCGCCATCACCGGCCCGGCCAGGAGCGGCCATACGGCTCTCGGCACGGCGGCCACCTGTGCCTTCGCCCACTGTGGGCCTCCTTCCACGCACCTTGACGAGGAGGCCTGAGCTCCTCAGGCCGGCCGGGACGACCTACCTCATCTTCTGCTACGACTATGTCATGCAGGATCCTGCCGATACCCACCCCGGCCCGGACGCCGACGTCGATCTCAGCGCGGAGGCTGCCAGCCGGTTCCTGGCCGCGGCCCTATGGCGGATTCGGCCAGCGGAACCCGCGTGGCCGGTCACATCGACCTCGGGCCAGATCACCACACCCCGTGGGGCGTGGTGCACGGCGGTGTCTACGCCACCGCCATCGAATCCGCCGCCAGCCTCGGCGCCAGCCTGGCGGTACGGGACCGCGGGCAGTTCGCGGTCGGTGTGCACAATGCGACCGCTCCGCGGGTGAGGACGATCCGGTGCTCTCTCGCGGGCAAGACGCCGAGGGAAAGTGAAGCTCCGGTGATCAGGCCGGGAGGATGGCGACCTCATACTTCTGGCAGCGGTGGTCTCTGGTCACCAGGGTCAGGTTCTCATGCTGCGCCTGGGCGACGAGCATCCGGTCGAAAGGATCGCGGTGAATGGGCGGCAGGCGCCCGGCCGTAATCGCGTGCTGGGAAGTGATAGGCAATTCGGCGAACCCGCTGTCCCGGATCCGCTCGGGAAGCCCGGCCGGCTCGGGAAGTTTCCCGATGGCCTGCTTGATGGCCACTTCCCAGATCGTCGCCGCGCTCACATACACGTCCGGCTCGTGGTCCAGCGTGGCCTTGATGTCATCTGCCAGCGTCGCATCGTCGGTCAGCCACCAGAAGACGACATGGGTGTCCAGCAGCAGGCCCACGGCTACGCGCCGAAGTCCCGGGCTATGGCGTCGTTGACTTCGTCGGAGTCCCAGTCCGGGGCACAGACGAGCTGGCCCCGCAGGGAACCGCGCCCCGCCCGGTCGACCCGGCGGGTCAGGGGGACGACCTTCGCGACCGGGGTGCCCGCGCGGCTGATGACGATCTCCTCGCCATGCTCGACCCGCTCGATGATCCGCGAGAGGTTGGTCTTCGCGTCATGGATGTTGAACTGATCAGCAGCGCCAGCAGACATGGGGCCTCCTTAGCTAAGAGCTTAGTCCGATCCGGTTGCCCGGGCCACCTCTAAGAACTCTGCGGGCCAGCCGTCGCGAGCTCCAGCCTGCGCCAGTGGAATGGCACGCCCGCGGTCGGAGGAACCGGGTCGCCGCTTACCAAGGTGACGGCAACGCTGACGTCGCGTTGCACGAAGAAGCGATCCTCGACCTGATTCTGGCCGATCTGCGTAGGGCAGCGGTGCTTCCGAGCCAGCGGGCCTGGTCGAAACGAAAGTTGTACCCAGCGAATCCTCTGGTGCTGATGCTGCTGGCTCTTCCTCCTGTGGGGGGGTTACGATTCCGGCTTGGGAGAGAAGATGGGGCGCAGGAAGCGTCGGCTCGACCCCGTGGGGCCGTTTGGCAATCCGGACGGGTCACGAGCCGATATCGAGGACGTGATCAGCGAGTTCGTCGACTTTGGCGGCGATCCGGCGTTTGGCCACCTCGCGACGCGTGCGAACGACTCCATGGTACGGGTCATCGTGGGGAAGCTCGGGTCTGGCAAGACCGTTTACCTGCGGCGTCTTCAGGATTTCCAGGCACATCAAGACTCCGTCTACGCCGACGTGCCGCAGCAGAGCTTGCCGAAGACCGAAGTTGTGGTGAAGGCCTGCCATTGGTTCTCGGACCGTGTGCTGGTCGAGAAGTGGATGCAGATCTGGGAGCGAGCGATCATGCGGTCGCTGGCCTCGCACCTGCTGTGCCGTCCCGAGTTGCGTCAGCAGTTGCGCGACGAGCAGGCCCACGAAATCGAGCGGTCGTACGGGCGGCTGCTCGACCAATTCCGCCGGCCTCGGTCCATCTACAGCCAAATGCGCGACATCATTAACCAGCAGCAGACCGCCCACCAGCTATCTGCGTACCTCGACGATCCGCTCTGGGACGACCTCGAGGATCTGCTGGGCGAGGTTGTGGGCCAGTGCAAGCCGATTTATTTCTACCTTGACGCGCTGGACGAGGAGTTCGGCCATGCCCCGATGTACTGGCTGAAGTGCCAGGAGGGGTTGTTCTATCAGGTCATGCGGATGCTCCGCGACCACAGGCTGGGCGGCCGCCTGCATATCGTCATTTGCATCCGCGACATCGTCATGTCGTCGGTGTACCGGTCAGAACATGCGCCACGGTACTACAACGAACCGCACATTCGCGTCCTGACCTGGGACCGAGGCTCGCTGCTCTATCTGCTTCAGAAAAAACTGCAGCGGCTGCCGCCGTCACTGCTGATGCGGCGCGCCAGCAGCGGCCCCCCCACGATCGGCGACTGGCTCGGGGTCAATGGTCACTGGCCGGGATCCGATAGCGACGAAACGATCGAGGACTACCTGCTCAACCACACGCGGCTGATCCCGCGCGACATCATCTCGCTCGGCAATGACCTGAACGAGGAGGTCCTGAGGCAGAAGCAGGCTGGCCACCAGGGCTTGCCGCCGGCTGCTCTCCAGGGAGTGGTACAGCGCTGCGCCAAGCGGTTCGGCGACTCCCAGCTCGCCCAGTGCGCCAACCAGATCTCGTCGGACCTGATGCCGAAGAACGCCGCGCTGCACGACTATTCCGAATTGTTCACCAGCACCCAGGCCTACATCAGCGGCGTGCAGGAGGACGTTCGCTCCTTCGTCCGGCTGATCGGAGTCGACCGATTCTCGCGGGCGGATCTGGAGGCACTGCAGGAAGTGGCGGATCTGCACTTCGAGAAGGCGACGGATCTCGCCTCCGTCCTGTGGCAGAACGGCCTGCTCGGGTATATCGACGAGTCCGGGCGGCGCCGGTTCTACTCCATGGGCGACGTCGAGGAGTTCCACTTCCCGCCGGACGTAGGCACGTACGTGCTGCATCCGTGCCTGGTGTACACCGTCGGGGGAATCCAGCATGTGCGGGCGGACTCCCCCCGAGCTGGAAATACGCGCCGCACCGGCCCGCCCACAACTCCTGAACGCAACGATCTGCCCGAGGCATCGGCCCCCGCACCGCCCTCGGGCGGCAGCCGGGCGCTCCCGACACCTGACCCGGCAGAGGTGCGATCCTCGGTCAGGGCCAAGGCCGCTGACTACGCTGTCGGCGACGTCCTTGAGGGCCGTTTCGAGATTTTGGACGTACTCGGGCAGGGCAGCTTTTCGAAGGTCTTTCGCGTGCGCGATGACGTCGAGGGTCAGGAGCGAGCGCTCAAGCTCTTCGACAGCGCCGCCGGCTATGAGGCGGTGCGCCGCGAGATCGGCGCCCTGCGGAAGATCCATCATCCCAACGTGGTGGAGGTCTTCTGGGCCGACAAGACCAGCGTCGGCGAGTGGTATCTCATCACTGAGTTCATCGACGGGGAGTCACTCGATGAGTTCGTCACCGGATCCAGGCGCCTTCGCGACCGGGAGGCGGTAGATGTCGCGCTCGATCTGCTCGACGCGCTCGTCGCTTTTCATCCTGATTCGGCGCGCCTCAGGCAGCTGGATGCTAAACGTCGCGAAGACAGCCTGCCGGAAGCCGAGTCGCGCGAGTGGATAGAACTGAACGATAAAGGGCTGGTCCACCGCGATATCAAGCCACTTAACGTGATGCTCACCCGGACGGGAGCGAAACTGCTTGACTTCAACATCGCCTCCCGGGTTGGCGACCCCGTGCGCACGCAGTCAGGCACACCGCCGTATCAGCCACCCGACGCCGGCCTTACTCGCTGGGACGTCTCCACCGACCTGTTTGCCGTCGGTGTACTGCTCTATCGGCTCCTCTGCAACGGCCACCACCCGTTCCCGAATGCGCAGCCCATGGCCGACGTACCGGTGACCGACCCGAGAACGATTCGCCAAGACCTCAACCCTGACCTTGCCGGGTTTCTCATCAAGGCATGCGCCCCAGCTGGCCGTGATCGCTTCTCCACCGCTGCTGACATGCGGCTCGGCTTGCGTAATGTCCGCGCTGACCTGTGACCAGCCGATCCGGAGGTGTTCTCTCATGGCGGGGCGCGCGCACACCCCCGGTGATCGCACATTCTGATCAGGGACACTCTGGGCCCCCGACGGGGCGGACCTGAGCGGCATCCCCCTGGCGCGGACCGCCGAT
>CAWELT010000030.1:0-87982 GCA_963809975.1 uncultured Actinomycetes bacterium | reverse complement strand
GGGGAACGTGTCGAACTTGCTGCCTCCGGTCCCGGGGGGATGCGGTTCGAGGCGTCCTGGCCCGTGGATCACATCGATCCCGGCGTCGCGCAAGAGCGTCGACGCTGCGCTGGAATGCCGGGTGCGCGGCGAGCGCACTGTTGACGAACGGCAGCACGACGACGGGTATGCGAAGGCCGACCGCTTCGGCGAGGATGCCCAGGGCGAAGTTGTCGCTGATGCCGTTGGCCCATTTGTTGATCGTGTTGTAGGTGGCCGGTGCGACGATGATGGCATCGGCCTTGGGGAGTGACCGGCCGCTGTCGGTATTTCCGGGCTTGCGGTACTCGCTTCGGACGGGGTGGCCTGTTTGCGCTTCCAGTTCCTGTACGTCCAGGAAATCCAGGGCGGCCGGGGTGGCGATGAGGTAAGGGTCCCAGCCGCGGGCGCGTGCGTCGCTGATCAGCCGCGTGACCTGCCCGGCGGGTCCGGCGCCGCAGGCGATCACGTAGAGAACCGGCTCGTTGGTGAGGGTCATGGCTGCTCAGGAGATGATGCCGGTTCGGCGGGCGAGCGGGCGAAGCTCCGGGGTTGCGTAGCGGTGTTCCCGCTTGAGCATCTCGCGAAGGGCCTCGCGTACCGGGACGCTGTAGTGCACTTCTTCGGGGGCGAGTTCTTCGGCCTGCCGGAAGACGGCGGTGGCGGCGGCGTCATCGCGGCGTTGGACGTAGGCGCGGCCCAGGTCGATGAAGACCTGAGCGCGGCGTTCCAGCAGGTCGGCGGGAAGGGGTGTGGTGTTGACCTGCTCGGCCCGCCGGATGGTTTCGGTGACATCGCCGAGTTCGACGGCGACTGAGATGCCGTGGATGGCGACATTGGTGGGTCCGAAGCTGGTCCACAAGTCGTTGCGGTCGGCGTGGAGGTGGTCGGCCGCCCGGCTTGCTCGCCGCAGGTAGTCCGAGGCCGCGCCGATGTCGTTGTCGCGGGCGGCGGCGATGGCGGCCGTGAGCAGCAGCGCGCCCCATACCGACCATCCTTGCGGGCCGCTGCGATCGCCCCGCAACGTTGGTTCCAGTGCTGCGGCGCTGCTCAGGCTGATGTCCAGTGCCGCGTCGAGCTGTCCGGTCTCGGTGAAGACCTGGCTCAAGGCCCTGGCGCCGACCGCGATCAGCAGCGGGCTTTCGGCGTGACGGCCTGCCCGGACAGCCCGGTCGGCTGCGATCCAGGCGAGGTGAGCGTCTCCCAGCTTGCGCAGCATTGCCCGCGTCACCTGATAGGTCTCGGCCAGGAGCGCGAACGCTGTGCGCTGGTCATCGCCCTGGTAGTGCTGGGTTGCCTGCTCCGCCTGGGTGATGAGGTCGGGGACCTGGCGCCCGAGCTGGGCGTAGCGGGAGGCCTGCCGGAGCCGCCAGGCCGTATCGACACGGGACCGCAGCTGGATGAGGTCGGGGGCGGTGGTCGACGGTGCCGGGACCGGGATTTATCGCGGCCGGGAGTTCGGTGTAGCGCATGAGCACGCGGCGGATGTCAGCGAGTCCTTCCGGCTCAAGTCCGCCGTTGGGCGCAAGGGCGAAGGGCTGTCCCGTAAGCTCGGCGATGTCGACCTTGAGCACCCGCGACAGGTCGATCAGGACTGACATCCTGTCTACTGCGCGTGTGCCCCGCTCGACCTGTGATAGCCAGCTCACAGACCTGCCGATGAGGCCCGCCAGCACCGCTTGGCTGAGTCCGCGTCGGCGCCGGTAGATGGCGATGCGCTCGCCTACGGGTCCGTTAGTCGGCATCTGGTTCTAATCGCCTTGCCTTGGTCGCGGCTCGCACTTTTGTACTAGTGGCACTTCGGTGCGAGGGGTTAGCTCTCGGCGTGCTGATGCTGGACGCATGATGTCCATGAAACCAACCAGCATCCGCAACATGAACAGCACGAGCAGCCGCTGAGCTGCTGCCTGGGCGTGGCCTGTCAATCGGCGCGCTCCCCCGTGACGTGGCGTGCGAGCAGGGCGGCAACCGTGCTCTCGGCCTCGGTCAGCTCTTGCTTGCTGCGCCGCAAGGTGGCCTGAAGGCTGGCCAGCTCCGCTTGCAGATCCGAGCCTTCAGCAGTGTCAGGGTTCTCCCGAACGTAGGCGCCTCGCGCTGGCCGTATTCGACCAGGCCCTCGGCGGCGAGCAGCCGGACGGCGGCCTGAGCGGTGTTCTGGGCCACGTGATGAACGTCCCGGAGCTGCCGGTACGACGGCATCCGCGCACCGGGCGGGTACGTTCCGTTCCTGATCTCGGCCCGCAGGGCATCCGCGAGGCGTCTGCTCGCGAATCGGTCCGGGCCTGGCGACGTCATGACGCCAGTATAGCTACCTGTCTTAAGACGGCACTTGACGCCGCGGTGACGGTTCACTACTGTCTTAACACAGTTTAGAACTGGCTCAAGTCAGAGCCCGTCAAGTCCCCGTTCGGGGCAGCTCACAACCGTAGAGGAGAACTAGCGATGGCATTTCAAGGTGCGATCCCGGTGGAGTTCGGGGCGGTGTTCCCGGACGGCGCGTATGCGGCCGGGAAGTTCGAGATGGTGCGGGACTTTGACCGGTCCAGCGGGGACCGGGTGGTCCAGCAGATCGACAAGGTCACCGGGCTGCCGCTGTGGGTGGTCGAGGTGATCGACGCGGACGAGGCGGCACGGCAGCGGACGGTGAAGGTGAAGGTCGCCGCGACAGTTCAGCCGGTGCTGCCGTCCCCGGCGGCCGGGTCGCCGTTCACCGCGGTGGAGTTCGAGGGCCTGATGGCCACCCCGTACGTGGATTCCTCCCGCTGCCAGGGCAACGGCAAGGGCAAGGACAAGTGCGGCGCCCGGCTGGCGTACTCGCTGAAGGCCACCGGGGTCCGTGCCCCCTCCCGCGGGCTGGGCCGCCCGGCGCCCGAACCGCGGAAGGACGCGGCGTGATGGCCCGGCGGACCCCGGCGGCGCATCTGTGCCTGCGGGTCGGTGCCCGGTATGAGGTGGCGTTCGTGCCGTTCCCGGCCCGCGCGCCGATGCTGGTGATCGGCACCGGGTCCACGCTGATCAGCGTGACGCTGCCGGAGCAGCTGGAGGCCGGGCACGTCGACTTCGCCCGGCAGCTCGCGGCGAAGGCGTGGGCGTACGCGGTGGCGGTCGAGCGCCGGTACCGGGGCCTGCCGCCGCTGCCGGACACCCCGGTCCCCTACCGGCTGACCGCCCGAGGCCGAGGCCCTGCTGGATGCCGGGCCGGAGCGGGCGGACCTGGTGCCGCTGCCCGGCGGGCAGGAGGTGACGGCATGACCGCGACATCCGCGTCGGTCCGGTTCGGCCCGGACGGCGTGACCGGGGTCGAGTCGTTCGTCCGGCTGACCGGCCACACCTACATCCACTGCTGCATCTACGACGACAGCGCGCCGATCCTGGCGGTGCGGGACGCGCACGTGAACATCTCGATCACCGTCCCGGACCCGGACGAGGTGACCGACGACGACGTGAGCCGTCGGCCGCCTGCTGGCCGAGGCGGTGGGCCAGTACGTGGCCGAGCTGGAGCGCCGGATGTCCGCCGGCCGCGCAGGACGCGGCAGCTGCCGGGGATGGCGCCGGGCAGGCGGCGTGATGGCAGTGCTGATCGAGGCGGGGCGGCTGGAGCTGGTACCTCCGGCCGCCCCTGGGTTCTCTCCCCATGGCAAGGAAGAGGTGACCAGCGTATGCGCAAGGTGATAACCGGCGAGCAGGTGGCCCAGCTGTACCAACCGCGACCCGTTCGCCCTGCCCGTCTGGCGGGCACCCAGTCTACCAGACCCCGGCCGGGATCATCGCCGTCGTGCAGCTGGTCCGGCTGCTGGCCTGGCTGGTCCGGCTGATCGCCCGGCACCCGGTGGCCGCCACCGTCGCTGGCCGTGCTGGTCCTGGCCTGGCTGAACGTCGGCTGGCTGGGCCTGGTCCTCCTGGTCGGCCTGGGCCGTGGTGGTGCTGGCCGCCTGGCGGTTCTTCTGGCCGTCCTCGTTCACCCGGTGGATCGCTGGCCCGGCGCGGGGCAGGTGGCGGGGCTGGTGGTGTTACCGGCGCCGGTGGGCCGGGGTGATGGCCATCTCCGGGGTGGCGCCCTGGCATCAGGGCCGGATCATCCTGCCGGTGCTCGGCAAGGTGGCTCCGACCCGGTACACCGACCGGGTGGCCGTCCGGCTGGTGTCCGGCCAGTCCCCGGCCGATCTCGCCAGGTGCGCGGAGAACCTGGCGCACGGGTTCGGCGCCCTGTTGTGCCGGGTCCGCACGGCCCGGTCCGGGCGGGTGGTGCTGGAGTTCGTCCGCCGCGACGCCCTGGCCGCGATCGTCCCCGCCCTGCCCATCCCCGCCCACCCGGATCTGACAGGCGCTGCCGGTCGGCAGGCGGGAGGACGGCCTGCCGTGGCTGGTCCGGCTGCATGGCACGCATCTGCTGATCGCGGGCGCGACCGGGGCGGGCAAGGCGTCGCTGCTGTGGGCGCTGATCCGGGCCATGTTCCCGCTGATGCAGGCCGGGCTGGTCCGGGTGCTGGCCGCCGATCCCAAGCTGATGGAACTGGCGTTCGGCCGGATCATCTTCGAGACGCTACGGGCATACGCCGCCGACCCCGAAGCCATCGCGGTCATGCTGGAGGCCGCCGTGGCGGACATGCAGGACCGGGCGGCCCGGTTCGCCGGGAAACGCCGCGATCACGTCCCGACCGTGGAGGACCCGTTCGTGGTGGTGCTGGTCGATGAGGTCGCGTTCCTGACCGCCTACCAGCGGGACCGCAAGCTGCGCGAGCGGATCATGGCCGCCCTCGCCACCTTGACCACGCAGGGCCGGGCGGTCGGCTACTGCGTGGTGGCCGCGTTGCAGGACCCGCGCAAGGACGTGCTGGCTATCCGGAACCTGTTCCCGGACCGGATCGCGATGCGGCTGGACGAGCCCGAGCAGACCGACATGGTGCTCGGCGACGGCGCCCGCGACCGCGGCGCGGCCTGCGAGCTGATCTCCACTGACCCCGCCATCGGCGCCGGGGTGGCGTTCGTCCGGCTGGAAGCCGACCCCGACCCGGTACGGGTCCGCGCCGGATGGGTCTCCGACGCCGACATCTGGGCCATGACCGCCCAGGTGCGCCGAGGATGCGGAGCTGCTGGACGAGGTGCGGCGCATGAGCGCGGCGACGGCGTGGCGGACCGATGAGCCGTGCCCGGTCTGCGGCACCGGCCTGTTCGTCCTGGACGACGGCCAGGCCATGACCGCTGAGTGCCGTCTGTGCGGCTACGGCGACACCTGGACCGGCGACGAGGACGACGGAGGTGACCAGTGACCGACCCGACGCACGACGAGGACGACGCGGGCGCAGCGGCTGGCGATGCCGCTGGCCCGTGAGGTCGTCCAGGACCTGGCCGTCGAGCACGGCGCGTGCATCCGGCCGGTGCAGCTGCGCCGCACCAACCTCGACACCGGCGAGGTCGAGCAGGTGCTGGTGCCCTGCGGGCACACCCTCGCCGTCGGTGTGCCCGTCGTGCGCGGAACGGGCGAGGGCGCTGCGGGCGGCGCAATGCCGGGAAGGCTGGCACCTCGAGCACGAGCCGGTCACCGACCCCGACCCGGCCACCGAGGAGCAGCGGTGGTGGATCCAGACCCGCGCCGACGCCCAGGCGCTCCGCGACCAGGCCGCCAGCGACGGGCAGGACACCGGCGACCTGGACGAGCTCGTCACCGAGCTGGACGACGAAATCACCGCGCGGGGATGCGCGGCAACGTGCTCCCGGCCCGGCCGACGCGGCGGCACCGCTCCACCAAGCGCCGTCAGGACGCCCCGGACCTGCCCCGCCGCAAGGTCACGAGCCGGACGGTCGGGAAGACCTACACCGCGCCGGACGGCAAGACGTTCCGGCCGTCGATGTTCCTCACCCTGACCTGCCCCAGCTACGGGCGGGTCCGCGACGACGGCACCCCCGCCGACCCCGGCTCCTACGACTACGCCCGGGCGGCGCGGGATGCGCTGCATTTCGCGGCGCTGTTCGACCGGTTCATCCAGAACCTGCGCCGGTTCCTCGGCTATGACGTGCAGTACTTCGCCGCCGTCGAACCACAACGGCGGCTCGCCCCGCACATCCACATCGCGATGCGCGGCACCGTGTCCCGCGCCGAGCTGCGCCGGGTGCTGGCCGCCACCTACCACCAGGTGTGGTGGCCCGACACCTCGGCCGTGCAGTTCGACGGGGACGAGCGGCCGGTGTGGGACGAGCAGACGTGTACGTATGTCGATCCGTACACCGGGGAAGTCCTGCCCACCTGGGACCAGGCCCTCGACGCCATCGGGGACGCAGGACGAGCCGGTGCACGTGGCCCGGTTCGGGGACCGGTTCGACGCCCAGGGCGTGCTGTCCGGCTCCAAGGACGCGGCCCGGTGCATCGGCTACCTGACCAAGTACCTGACCAAGCAGGTGGCCGACTGCCACCAGGCGCAGACCGACGCCGAACGGGCGCACGCCGAACGGCTGGCCGAGGCGCTGCGGTTCGAGCCGTGCTCGCCCCGGTGCGCCAACTGGCTCCGGTACGGCATCCAGCCCAAGAACGCCCGGCCCGGCCTGGTCCCCGGCGCCTGCAAGGGCAAGGCCCACCGCCGCGAACACCTCGGCTACGCCGGGCGCCGGGTCCTGACCTCGCGCAAGTGGTCGGGCAAGACGCTGGCCGACCACCGGGCCGACCGGAAGAACTGGCTGCATGGCCACGCTCGGGATTTCGGCAACCGACCCGGCCCGGTACGCCTGGGAACCGGTCACCCCCGGCGACCCCGACCACATGGAACACGCCCGGCGGCTGCTGCACGCCGTCGCCGACCGCGCCCGATGGCAAGCCGCGCTCGCCGAAGCCAGACGAAAAGCAGCCGAGCCAAGCCGGTCCAGATCTTTCGGCAACCGGGAGGGCGGCGTGATGACGGTGGCTGATCGTGGCGTGGTGGACCGGTTGCTGACTGTGCGGCAGGTCGCCGAGCTGCTTGGGACAACCGAGCGGTTCCCCCGGCGGCTGATCGCCGAACGACGGATCGAGTTCGTGAAGGTCGGCCGTTATGTGCGTATCCGTGAGTCGGCGCTGTTGGCGTTTATCGAGGCGGGACGGGTCGAGGCGCTTACGGTCGCGGACATATGGCCGGGGCGGAAGGGTGCTGCCTGATGGCTAACAAGGACGGTCATCGGCGTTTCGGCAATATCCGCAAGCTCTCGTCCGGCCGGTATCAGATTCGGTATCCGGGACCTGATGGGCGGATGCGCACGGGCCCGGACACGTATGCGCGGTCGGGTGATGCCCAGCGGGCTCTGACGCTCATCGAAGCGCACATGCTGGCGGGGGAGTGGGCCGACCCAAACCGTGGCAAGGTCCGGCTCGGTGACTACGCCGCGCGGTGGATTGCGCAGCGTCCGGGTCTGCGGCCGCGAACGGTGGACCTGTACTCCTGGCTGCTGGATCGGTACATCGCGCCCCAGCTCGGTGAGGTGCCTCTGGGCAAGCTGTCTACGCCGATGATCCGGGAGTGGCGTGCGAACCTGCTCGGGGCCGGTGTGTCGGTGTCCATGGCTGCTAAGTCCTATCGGCTGCTGCGTGCCGTGCTGGCGACGGCTGTGGAAGAGGACAAAATTCTGGTGCGTAATCCGTGCCGTATTCGGGGCGCGGGCGAGGAGCACGCCACCGAACGGCCGGTGCTTACGGTCGCCCAGGTATTTGATCTGGCTGATCGGGTGGGCCGTCGTCCTGTCGGCAATATCCGGCGACTCCCAGATGGTGGTTATCGGCTCCGGTTCGCCCGTCACGGCGTGATGCGAAGGGCGCCGGAGGTATACCGGACGCGGGCCGAGGCGGAAAGGGCTCTGTGGAAGATGGCGGATGGCGGGCAGGCGGACTGCGACTACGACCGCAGGTTCCGCGCCCTGGTGCTGCTCGCCACCTTCGCCAGCCTGCGGTGGGGGGAGGTGACGGCATTGACACGAGCCGATATCGACCTGGAGGCTGGGCTGGTCCGGGTCCGGGCTGCGTTCTCTGATCCCCGGTCGGCGGGCAGCAAGATCACGCTCGGCCCATTGAAGTCCCGGGCTGCCCGCCGGACGGTTGGTATTCCCGAGGCGATCATTCCCGCGCTCCGCGAGCACCTGGCCGTCTTTGTCAGGCCAGAGCCCACCGCGCTTGTGTTCCCCGGTGCGAAGGGTGCGCCGCTGCGGCGCAGCAACTTCAACCGGGCGAGTGGCTGGAAGTACGCGGCCGTGGCGGCCGGGCTGGGGGACGTGCATTTTCACGACTTGCGTCACACCGGCAACACGTTTGCGGCGGCCAGCGGGGCTGGCATCAAGGACCTGATGGCTCGCATGGGTCACGATAGCGAGCGTGCCGCGATGATTTACCAGCACGAGGCGCGGGGCGCTGACAAGGCGATCACGAGCGCGATCGACGCTCATGTCGAGGCCGAGCGGGGGCGAGAGGGCGGCAGTGATGACGGCCCGGGCGGCATGCTCGTCCCAGCGGGATAATGGCACGTTAATGGCACGCGGTCTTGTCGGCGCGTCAACCGGTCGGCCCAGGCCCCCGGGCGACCGGGATCGAACCGGCATGACCAGCTTGGAAGGCTGGGGCTCTACCATTGAGCTACGCCCGCGTGACGGCGGCGAAGTGCGGAACCGGAATCCGCCGTGCCGTCACGGGGTAGCGTACCGGCTCCGGTCTCGGTACCGCACGGGCGCGCCACCAGGGCGCTCCCACCGGCCCCTGGTCAGGAACGCGCCACCGGCGCTCCTGCGGCGGACCGGCCCCCGGTCAGGACGCCTTGGGGCCGCTCAGCTCGCGCTCGCTGGAGCGCCTCGCCGGCGCAGCACGGTCCGCGCCACCGGGGCGCTCCTCGCCGGCCTCTGCGTCAGCTGAGCGCGCCACCGGCGCTCCGCGTGTGCACGTCCACCCGCAAACCGTGCGCTACCGCCTGCGTCAGGTGGAGGACCTGTTCGGCGACCAGCTCCGGGATCCCGACCGCCGCTTCGAGCTGGAGATCGCGCTGCGGGCGCGCCAGATGCTCCGGCGCAAGCGGCCCTGACCGCCCTCGCCCTCGCCGTCGGCCTCCCATGCCCTTGCCGCCCCGCGCGCACCCCACTGCCCGCTACCCTCACTGCCCCCGCTCACGGACAGTCCGCGACGGCGTGGCCCCTTGAATCATCTCTTAGAACAACCAATCCTGATTCCTGACGGTCTTGCGGTTGTGTACCGAACGTCGCGTATCGGAGCCGGGCTTCCGCCCAGCCCCAAGCCAGACCGGCTACCGGAGGTAGCAAGCAGATGGGGCCTGGATGAGAAGTGACAACGCGCCACGGCTCAGCAGAGCTGCGATGACCCGCCGGGTCCTGCTGGCCGCCGGCGGCCTGGTTCTCCTCGGCGAGTGCGCCGCCGGTCACGGCGCGGGCACCTCCCTGACTAAGCCACGGGGGCCGCAGGTCGTGCCACCCTCGCCGTCCGTCCACGCAGGGCGCGGGTCTTTCCCAGACCGCCGCCAATGCGGAGGCGCGCGCCGTGGCGGCCAGACGCCTGAAGCGGCAGAAGGCCGCGGCCACGGCAGGCGGTCCCGAGACCATCGCCCCGGCCAATGGCCAGCCCCTGTACCACCTGACCGACGGCCCGAAGGTCATCGCCTTGACCATCGATGACGGCCCGAGCCCTACCTACACTCCGCAGATCCTCCGCCTGCTGCACACGTACGGCGTCACCGCGAGTTTCTCGATGATCGGCCGGAGCGTCGCCGCCCATCCCGGACTGGCCCGTGAGGTGGCCGCGGCCGGTCACGTGATCGTCAACCACACCTGGACGCACGCCAACCTGACCGTGCTGGCGCCGTTGGCCGTGGCCGACCAGATGAACCGGGCCAGCGACACCATTGCGAACGCGACCGGGACCAGGCCGGCGATGTTCCGCGCCCCGTACGGCGCGTGGTCACCGACGGTGCTGGCCAGATGCCGGCAGATGCGGCTCATGCCGCTGGACTGGTCGGTGGACCCTCGTGACTGGGCCCGGCCGGGGGTCAGCGCCATCGTCACGAACATCATGCGCAACACCCGCACGGGCTCGATCATCCTGGAGCACGACGGCGGCGGGAATCGCGCCCAGACCGTCGCCGCGCTCACGTACGTGCTGCCCCGCCTGCTGGACCAGGGCTACCGCTTCCGCACCCCGTAAGCCGGGTCGCACCCCGTAAGCCAGGTCGGCTGCCCGGCGGTCCCGCGCCGCGACTTCGCTGGACTGGCTACACTCGCTTCAGACGCGGGCTGTAGCGCAGCTTGGAAGCGCACTGGCTTTGGGTGCCAGGGGTCGCGGGTTCAAATCCCGCCAGCCCGACCGCCAGGCCCGGCCCCTTGCGTGACTGCTTGCCCCGGAACGACCGCAGCCGCCCGGCAGCCAAAGCCACCCGAAAACGAGCCACCCGAAAATCAGGAGCTACCCCGTACCGAAAGCCGAAGGCCGAAGGCGGCGCTCAGCGGACGGCGCGCCCCGCGACCCGCTGCCGGGCCGAAGGTTCCCGGTGGAGCGGTCCCGACGTGCGGAGCAGGAAGTCCGCGTACGTGTCCGGTGGTGCGTCCGGCTCGGTCAGGTACTGGTCGTAGGAAAGCCTGCGGTACATCAGGCGGCGCTGCGCCTCGTTGCATTCGGCGACGACCGCCGTCAGCCGGCGGGCCAGCCGGAGTATCCCTCCGGGAAAAGGATTCGTGACGCTCATGTCTCCAGCCTCGCTCGGGGATCCGTTCCGGAATAGTGGCAGGAGTGACATATAGGGGTGACATCCTGCCAACCGGGCGGTCATACTCGTTCCATGCTGAAGAACGTGGCCGTCGTGGTGCTCGACCGCATCGAGGCGTTCGAGCTCGGCGTGGTGTGCGAGGTGTTCGGAATGGACCGCTCCGATGACGGCCTGCCGGCCTACGACTTCGCGGTGGTGGCGGGAGAGGTGGGCCCGATCCGCTGCAACGCGGGTTTCACCATCCACACCCCGTATGGCCTGGACCGCCTGGAGGAGGCCGACCTGATCGCGGTACCCGCGATGTCCGACCGGCGGCTGGGGCGGGCGGACCTGATCCCCGGCCTTTCCCCGCCGGCGCAGCCTCCCGGCACCGGCGCCCTGGCCCACGGCGCGGCGGAAAGCGGCCGGTTTCCCGAGGCCCTGCTGGCCGCCCTGCGCCGCGCGGCGGACCGCGGGGCCTGGGTGCTGAGCGTGTGCAGCGGTGTTTTCGTCCTCGGCGAGGCCGGCCTGCTGGAGGGGCGCCGGTGCACCACGCACTGGCGGCACTCGGCCGAACTGGCCCGGCGCTATCCCAGCGCGATTGTCGATCCGGACGTGCTGTACGTGGACGAGCAGCCGGTCATTACCAGCGCGGGCACGGCGGCGGGCATCGACGCCTGTCTCCACCTGGTGCGCAAGGAACAGGGCTCGCGGGTGGCCAACGGGATCGCGCGGCGCATGGTCGTGCCGCCGCATCGCGACGGCGGGCAGGCCCAGTACATCGACCGCCCGCTGGCCGAAACGTCGGGCGGCAGCCTCGGTACGCTGCTCGACTGGATGGCGCTCAACCTCGGCCGGCCGCTCACGGTGGGCGACCTGGCGGCCCGCGCGCACATGTCCCCCCGCACGTTCGCGCGCCGCTTCGCGCAGGAGACGGGCACCACGCCGCTGCGCTGGCTGACCTCCCAGCGCATCCTGCTGGCCCAGCAGATGCTCGAAGACACCGACGAGACCGTGGACGCCATCGCCGAGCACGTCGGCTTCGGCAACGCGGCGACGCTGCGGCACCACTTCCGGGCCTGGCGCGACACCACACCCGACTCCTACCGGCGCCTCTTCCGGGGGCCCGCCCCGGACGGCCCGCGCACGGCCGCCGCCCGGGACCGGGTGCCGGTCCCGGCCGGATAGTTCAGCAGGCCGAACTGGCCCCGGCGACCGTCGCCCCGGCCGTGCGGTGCCGGACGGGCCCCGGCGAATTGGGCCGTACCGTGCTGGCGTCGTAATTTTCCGGGCGGCGCGGCCGGTAGGATTATCGGCCGTAGACCCGGCTGTAGCCGTGAGTGATGATCCGAGTTCCCGCGTTCCCGGTCGCCCCCCGGCGGCAGGCAGTGGAGGGAACCAATGCAGGGAACACAAGGAGTGACGCCGACGTGAAAACAGACGTCGAGGAACTAAGCCCGACACGCGTGAAGCTCAGCGTAGAGGTGCCGTTCGACGAGCTGAAGCCGAGCATCGACAAGGCGTACCGCGAGGTGGCCCGGCAGGTCCGCATTCCCGGTTTCCGTCCGGGACGCGTACCGCCACGGATCATCGACCAGCGGATCGGCCGGGCGCCGGTGCTCGAGCAGGCCGTCAACGACGCCATTCCCGAGCTGTACGGCAAGGCGGTCGAGGAGTCGGAGCTGTTCGCGCTCGGCCGGCCCGAGGTGGAGATCACCAGACTGGACGACGGCAAGGAGCTCTCCTTCACCGCCGAGGTCGACGTCCGGCCGAAGTTCGAACTGCCCGACCTGGCCAGCATCTCGGTGACGATCGACAACGCCGCGGTGACGCCGGACGACGTGGAGGAGTACCTCAGCAGCCTGCGTGAGCGGTTCGCATCGCTGAAGGGCGTGCAGCGCCCGGCCGAGAGCGGCGACTTCGTCTCCATCGACCTGTCGGCCACCGTGGACGGCGAGCCGGTCGAGGACGCCCAGGCCAGCGGCCTGTCGTACGAGGTGGGCAGCGGGTCGATGCTGGAGGGCCTCGACGACGCGGTGACCGGGATGACGGCCGGGGAGTCGAAGACGTTCAGCTCCGAGCTGGCCGGCGGCGAGCACGCCGGTGACCAGGCCGAAGTCACCGTCACGGTGCACAGCGTCAAGGTCAAGGAACTGCCCGACTTCGACGACGATTTCGCGCAGCTCGCCAGCGAGTTCGACACCATCGGGGAACTGCGGGCCGATACGCGCCAGCGGATCGAGGGGATGCGGCGGCAGCAGCAGGCCATCCAGGCCCGCGACCGCGCCCTGGACGCGCTGCTCGGCCAGGTGGACGTGCCCCTCCCGGAGAGCGTCCTCGCGGAGGAGGCGCACCGCCTCGAGCACTCCATGCGCGAACAGATCCAGCGCGCGGGCGCCGACTGGGGCTCCTACCTCCAGATGGTCGGCAAGACCGAGGACGAGTTCAACACCGACCTGCAGGAGCAGTCGCGCCGCAGCGTCAAGGTCGGGCTGGTCCTCGACCAGGTGGCGCGGCAGGAGGACCTGGGCGTGGACGACGCCGAGCTCTCCTGGTTCGTCACCCAGCAGGCCCAGCAGATGGGCGTCGAGCCTGAACTGCTGGCGCGGCAGATCGCCGAGGGCGGCCAGATCGGCGCCGCCGTGGCCGAGGTGATCCGCGGCAAGGCGATGGCCCTGCTGGCCAGCCGCGTGAAGATCCAGGACGAGGCCGGCCACGAGCTGGACTACGTCACCCTCATCGGCCAGGACGCCGACGACGCCACCGCCGGGGACGCCACCGACGACGACGATGCCACCGCCGGGGACAGCGCCGGCGAAGACGACGCCGCCCCCGTGGCCACGGCACAGGCGGAGGCACCGGCTGCGGAGGCACCGGCTGCGGAGGCACCGGCCGCGGAGTCCGGCGTCGAAGCGGAGGCGGGCACCACACCGGCCGCCGGGGCCGGCGCCAAGGACACGGACGCAGACACCACCGGAGCTGGCGACGAGGGCGCCAAGGCCTAGTCCGGCCTGTCCGGGACGACGACCGCCGGGCGGAGCCGCGAGCAGATCGCGCCCGCCCGCGGTCGCCGACGGTAACCACGTGCGCCGACAGCGAAAACCGTGCCGCTGCGGCGTGCTGCGCTCGGGGCGAGCGCTATCGTCCAGATCAGAGACACCAGACGGCAGCTAATGAGAACTGCGATGTGCCGGAGCCCCAGCGAGGGCGGATAAGGCATTTCGCGCCCAGTCAATCGAGGAGAACGCAGTGACCACGCATCCCAACCTGGAGGTGCCGTCGATCGTGAAGGCGACCTCCCTGGAGGTGGCGTCGACCGTGAAGGCGGCCTCACCCGATGGCGCCGTCCAGCCGTTCGGCGACCAGCTGTTCCAGCGACTGCTGCGGCACCGGATCGTCTTCCTCGGCCAGCAGGTCGATGACGACCTCGCTAACCGGATCTGCGCCGAACTGGTGCTGCTGGCGGCCGAGGATCCCAAGCGGGACATCAGCCTTTACATCAACTCGCCCGGCGGCTCGGTCAGCGCCGGCCTGGCCATCTACGATGTGATGCAGTACGTGCCGAACGACGTCGCGACCTACGTGATGGGTATGGCCGCGTCGATGGCCCAGGTGCTGCTGTGCGCCGGGACCCCGGGTAAGCGCTTCGCGATGCCGCACGCGCAGATCCTGATGCACCAGCCGTCCGGTGGCCTCGGCGGCACCGCGACCGACATCAGGATCCAGGCCGAGCAGATGCTGTACATCAAGCGGACGATGGCGGAGCGCATCGCGTTCCACACCGGCCAGACATTCGAGCAGATCGAGCTCGACTTCGACCGCGACCGCTGGTTCACCGCCGACGAGGCCAAGGACTACGGCTTCGTCGACCGGGTGGTCCGCAGCGCCACCGAAGTGCCCTCGGCCGGTCCCGTCTCATGAACGACCATTACGGAACGAAGGAGCCGAACGTGAGCGAGCTCAGGGCCGCAAGTGCCCGGCCGGCGGAGGCCAGGTACGTCCTCCCGTCCTTCGTGGAGCGGACATCGTACGGGGTCAAGGAGATGAACCCGTACAACAAGCTCTTCGAGGAGCGGATCATCTTCCTCGGCGTGCAGATCGACGACGCCTCGGCCAACGACGTCATGGCCCAGCTGCTGACGCTGGAGGCGATCGACCCGGACCGGGACATCACGATCTACATCAACTCGCCGGGCGGGTCGATGACGTCGATGATGGCGATCTACGACACGATGCAGTTCATCCAGCCCGACATCCAGATGTGCTGCATCGGGCAGGCCGCCTCGGCGGCGGCCGTGCTCCTGGCCGCCGGGACCAAGGGCAAGCGGATGGCGCTGCCGAACTCGCGCATCCTGATCCACCAGCCCGCCACCCAGGGCGGCGGGTACGAGCAGGTCAGCGACCTGGAGATCCAGGCCCGCGAGATCATGCGGATGCGCGCGGCGATGGAGGTCATCCTGGCCCGGCACACCGGCCAGGAGGAGGAGGTGATCCGCCGCGACATCGAGCGTGACAAGTTCCTCACCGCTGAGGAAGCCAGGGAATACGGCATGATCGACGAGGTTCTGACGACGCTCAAGCGCGGCGCGGCCGCCGCCGGGGTACTGTCGTCGTAACCGGAGGATTTGCCTCTTCCCCGGCACGCCCCTGAAGGGGTTTGATGGTTGTGCCTTAGGTCCTCCCGGGCCCGAGGCGGTAACGTCAAAGCCGGAGCGCACGAAAGGCCTGGCGGGACATGTCCGCCGGGGCTGGCCGCGAGGTCGCCCTGGCGGCCCCATGTAAAGGAGTATCTGGGTGGCACGCATCGGTGACGGTGGGGACCTGCTGAAATGCTCGTTCTGCGGCAAGAGCCAGAAGCAAGTCAAGAAACTCATCGCCGGACCAGGCGTGTACATCTGCGATGAATGCATCGATCTCTGCAACGAGATCATCGAGGAAGAGCTGGCCGAGCCGTCCGAGGTCAAGTGGGACAGCCTGCCGAAGCCGCGGGAGATCTACGAGTTCCTCGACGCGTACGTGATCGGCCAGGACAAGGCCAAGAAGGCCCTGTCGGTGGCCGTGTACAACCATTACAAGCGCGTTCAGTCCGGTGGCGAGCGGCCCGGCGACGACGGGGTCGAACTGGCCAAGTCCAACATCCTGCTGCTCGGCCCGACCGGCTCCGGCAAGACCCTGCTCGCGCAGACCCTCGCCCGGCTGCTGAACGTGCCGTTCGCGATCGCCGACGCCACCGCGCTCACCGAGGCCGGTTACGTGGGCGAGGACGTCGAGAACATCCTGCTCAAGCTCATCCAGGCGGCTGACTACGACGTCAAGAAGGCCGAGACCGGGATCATCTATATCGACGAGATCGACAAGATCGCCCGCAAGAGCGAGAACCCGTCGATCACCCGGGACGTCTCCGGCGAGGGCGTCCAGCAGGCCCTGCTGAAGATCCTGGAGGGCACCACCGCCTCGGTGCCGCCGCAGGGCGGGCGGAAGCATCCGCACCAGGAGTTCATCCAGATCGACACGACGAACGTGCTGTTCATCTGCGGTGGCGCGTTCGCCGGGCTGGAAAAGATCATCGAGCAGCGGTCCGGCCACAACGGGATCGGCTTCAACGCCGTGCTCCGTGCGCACAAGCCGGACAATACCGATGATGCCTTCGCCGAGGTCATGCCGGAGGACCTGCTGAAGTTCGGGATGATCCCGGAGTTCGTCGGCCGGCTCCCGGTCATCACCAGCGTGCACAACCTCGATCGTGAAGCGCTGATCTCGATCCTGACCGAACCGCGCAACGCGCTGGTCAAGCAGTACCGGCGGCTGTTCGAGCTGGACGGCGTGGACCTGGAGTTCACCCCGGACGCGCTGGAGGCCATCGCTGACCAGGCCAACCTGCGCGGCACCGGGGCGCGTGGCCTGCGCGCGATCATGGAAGAGGTCCTGCTTTCGGTCATGTACGAGGTGCCGAGCCGCAAGGACGTCGAGCGCGTCGTCATCACCCGCGAAGCCGTCCTGGAGCACGTAAACCCGACTATTGTGCCCCGTGGCGTGACCCGGAGAACTCCTCGCGAGAAGTCGGCGTAGCCGCGCTGGCCGGGGGGCGACCCCCGGAACCCCCGCTGTATTCCGCGCCCCGCGGTGGTACTTCGCCGGCACACCGGCCGCTCACCGGGCACAGGGCCCGGTTCGCTGGGCCGGTAGCGAGCGCCTCGCCGTAACCCGCGCAGTATGGCCGCCGTGCACCGGCCACTCGCCCCGGCCGCTGGCCCAGGACCCGCTGGGCCGGTTGAGGGTCAACCCCTCGGCCTGTGTGGTCACGGGTAGACCCCGGATTCCGTAGACTCCCGGTGTGACAGCACGATCTATCGAGATTTCCCCTCAGTACTCGCCGGCCGAGGTGGAGGGGCCGCGTTACGCGTTCTGGGAGAAGGCCGGTTATTTCGTCGCCGACCCGGAGCGGGACGCCCCCCGGTTCTCGATCGTGATCCCGCCGCCGAACGTGACCGGCGTCCTGCACATCGGCCACGCGCTCGACCACACGATCATCGACGCGATCGTGCGCCGGCGCCGGATGCAGGGCTACACCGCACTGTGGCTGCCCGGCATGGACCACGCGGGGATCGCCACCCAGAACGTCGTCGAACGCGAGCTGGCCAAGGAAGGCCTGAGCCGGCACGACCTCGGCCGGGAAAAGTTCATCGAGCGGGTCTGGCAGTGGAAGGCGACCTCCGGCGGGAAGATCCTGTCCCAGATGCGCCGCCTGGGGGACAGCGTCGACTGGACCCGCGAGCGGTTCACGATGGACCCGGGCATGTCCCGCGCCGTGCAGACGATCTTCAAGCGGCTGTTCGACGACGGTCTCATCTACCGTGCCGAACGGATCATCAACTGGTGCCCGCGCTGCCTGACCGCGCTGTCCGACATCGAGGTGGACCACAGCGACGACGAGGGCGAGCTCGTCTCCATCCGCTACGGCGACGGGGAGGACGCGATCGTGGTCGCGACCACCCGCGCGGAGACCATGCTGGGCGACACGGCGGTGGCCGTGCACCCGGGTGACGACCGTTACCGGCACCTGGTCGGCCATGCGGTGGAGCTGCCGCTGACCGGGCGGCGGATCCCGGTGATCGCCGACGAGCATGTCGACCCCACGTTCGGCACCGGCGCGGTCAAGGTCACCCCGGCGCACGACCCCAACGACTTCGAGATCGGCCGCCGCCATAACCTGCCCAGCCTGACCGTGCTGGACGAGCGCGGCGTGGTGACGGTGCACGGCCCCTTCCTGGGGCTCGATCGCTTGGAGGCACGCCCGGCGGTGGTCGCGGCGCTTCGCGCGCAAGGCCGTATCGTGGCCGAGGTACGCCCTTACGTGCATGCCGTCGGCCACTGCCAGCGGTGCGGCACGACGGTCGAGCCGCGGCTGTCCCTGCAGTGGTTCGTCCGGGTCGCCCCGCTGGCCAAGGCGGCCGGCGACGCGGTGCGCGACGGCCGGACCCGGATGTACCCGCCCGAGATGGCGGCGCGGTACTTCGCCTGGGTCGATGAGATGCACGACTGGTGCATCAGCCGCCAGCTGTGGTGGGGCCACCGCATTCCCGTGTACTACGGCCCAGACGAACAGATCCGCTGCGTCGGGCCGGACGAGGAACCGCCCACGGGGGAAGGCTGGCGCCAGGACACCGACGTGCTGGACACCTGGTTCTCCTCGGCCCTGTGGCCGTTCTCCACCCTCGGCTGGCCGGACGACACCGTCGACCTGCGCGCCTTCTACCCGACCAGCGTCCTCGTTACCGGCTACGACATCCTGTTCTTCTGGGTCGCCCGGATGATGATGTTCGGCCTGTACGCCATGTCCGACCGGGACCCGGCCGACGCCGTCCCGTTCCGCCAGGTCGCCCTGCACGGCCTTGTCCGCGACGCCACGGGCAAGAAGATGTCGAAGTCGCGCGGCAACGCGGTGGACCCACTCGACTGGATCGAGCGCTTCGGCGCCGACGCTACCCGGTTCACCCTGGCCCGGGGGGCCAACCCCGGCAGCGATGTCCCGGTCAGCGACGAGTGGGCGGCGGGCTCGCGGAACTTCTGCAACAAGCTGTGGAACGCGGCGCGGTTCGCCCTGGGCCACGGGGCGCGGGTGCCGCGGGCGCTGCCGGACGCCGCCTCGCTGTCCGCGCCCGACCGCTGGATCCTCTCCCGGCTGTCCGCGGTGACCGCGCAGGTGGATCAGGACCTCGAGCGGTTCGAGCTCGCCAAGGCCTGCGAGACGCTCTACCACTTCGCCTGGGACGAGTTCTGCGACTGGTACCTGGAGCTGGCCAAGATACCGCTCGGCAGTGCCCACGCCGGCGCCGGTGATCCGGCCAGCGCCGGAGCGGCCGCCGACGGCGAAGCCGGGCCCTGTCCTTGCCCGCGCCTTTGCCGGATTCGGCCGACGCGGCGGCCGAGACCACCCGGGACGTGCTCGGGTTCGTCCTGGACTGCCTGCTCAAGCTGCTGCACCCGATTATGCCGTTCCTCACCGACGAGCTGTGGACGGCCCTGCCCGGAACAACACAGACCGGGGTGGAGTCGGTGATGGTGGCCCCGTGGCCGCGGCCGTCGATCTCCGACGCGGGCGCGGAAGCGGAGATGGCGTCCGTCATGCGGCTGGTGACCGAGGTCCGCCGGTTCCGTTCGGATCAGGGCCTGCGTCCCGGCCAGCGGGTCGCCGCCCGCCTCGCCGGGATCGAGACCAGCCCGCTGGCCGGTCACGAGGAGCGCATCCGTTTCCTGCTCCGGCTCAGCCCCCCGGACGCCGGATTCACGCCGTCGGCCGCTATCGAAGCTGAAGGCGTCGCGGTGGAGCTTGACACGGCCGGAGTGATCGACGTCGCGGCGGAGCGGCGCCGGATGGAGAAGGACCTCGCCGCCGCAGCGAAGGAGGCCGGGCAGGCCCGCGCCAAGCTCGCCAACGCCGGGTTCACCGCCAAGGCGCCGGCCGAGGTGGTCGAGAAGACCCGCCAGCGTCTCGCCGCTGCGGAGCAGGACATCACCCGGATCTCCGATCGCCTGGCCGGGCTGCCGGGGTAAGCCGTCCGGACCGCCCGCCTTTCCGGGATCCGGCGCCCTGTCCGGGACCTCGGCGACCTGGCGAAGGACCCACCCGCCGCTGCGGGCCAACACCGTAACCCGCCCACTTCGCCCGATCGCTCCGCTGTGACCACAGTGACCCGTGGGGCAGACCTCCCGCATTGCCCTGAGCAGGTCCGACGTGATGTGTTAGCAACAGTTTGTTGCGAATGCCGGTTTTGCGCGTCACTATGTAATCGGCGAAAGCCAGAGAGCGACGGCCTGAGCACGGGTCTGCGAATGGAGGTCCCGTTGGCGGAAACGGCGGCGCGGGCCCGTCTGGCCCCCCCAGATCCCTCCGGTGGCCAAGGCCGCCGCCTTCTGTGCGGGCCCCCGCCATCGTCGTCGCGGGAAGCGGCGCCGTCGGCGCCGCCATCGCGGGCTGGCTCGTCCTGACGTGGCGCCGTCACGCACCAGTCACGTCCGAAAGGGGGTAATTATCTGTATGATCCGGACATGGCCGGGGTCCTTTGGCCATTAGTCCCAATCGATGCTCATGAATCTTCTCTTTCTCGGGCACCGGCGATTTCCGCTGCTCCAGGCGCGCCTGTCAGCCCCAATCGGTCCGCATGGCATTTCCCTTCTCGCAAAACGGCGACATGCGCAATATGCCCTTATGGGCGGTTTGTTACACATCGAGTCTTTCGGCCTGCATATAACAGTTTGGGCGTAAAGCGCATTAGGCGAAGTTTTCAGCAAAACTTTTACGGCACGTTGCAGATGGGATGAGGTCGATCATCACGTCCGCTCCGCGAAGCCGCCGATGGCAGGCGGCGTCGATACGGCACTGGCCGGTGTGGTCACTGCCGCGTCCGGCGCGTGCGTACGTGATCGCCGTGCCGGTGGCGGCGATCATCGCCATCGGTGTCGCTGCGGCGCACACGTACTGGCGCGTCTCCCAGCTCGGGGTCTTCTTCCTGCTGCTGTCCAGTGCGGCGGCGATGGTCGAGGCGACCCGGGACGTCAAGCTGCCCCGCGACACGGTGACCCGTGACCTGCAGGAAGTCTGGTACCTCAGCATCGCCTTGCTGTTGCCTCCCGGCTACGCGCTGCTGGCCCCCATTCCGCTGACGATCATGAAGCAGTGGCGGGTGCGCCGTAATCTCACGCACCGGCGAGTCTTTAGCTTTGCCTCGAACGCGCTGGGCTACGGCGCGGCTTCTTTTGAGTTCCACAGCGGCTTCCTGCCGGTTCTCGGTCCCCTTCCGGGCAGTGGCGCGCACACAGTCGGCTTGCTGGGCGCGATCATCGCTGCTGCCGTCACGGGCTGGGCGATCAACCTGTGGCTGGTCGTGGGCGCCGTCAAGCTCACGGTCCCGGCGGCCCGGGTCCGGGCCCTGATGCTGACCCGGGAGGCCGTCACCACCGACACCGTCGTGACGTGCCTGGCGGCGCTCGTCGCCTTCGGCTTGTCGTTCAGCCTCGCGGTCCTGATCGTCGCGGTCCCCGTCGTGCTGATGCAGAAGCGCTTCCTGATGCATTCCCAGCTCGTCGCGGAGGCGCGTACCGATGCCAAGACCGGTCTGCTGAACGCGGCGGCGTGGCACCGCGAGTCGGCCACCGAGCTGTCCCGCGCTCAGGGACACTATTCGCCGGCCTCGGCCGCGATCATCGACATCGATCACTTCAAGGCGGTCAATGACACCTACGGCCACCTGGCTGGCGACCGGGTGCTGCGGGTCGTCGCCGACCGGTTCAAGGCCCAGCTTCGCGAGGGCGATCTGATCGGGCGGTTCGGCGGCGAGGAATTCGCGATCCTGCTGCCGCGCACCACCGGGCCCGAGGCCAAGCGGGTGGCCGAGCGGCTGCGCGGGCACATCGCCCACGCGCCGATCGCCGTCAGCGACCGGCGGGATGAGAGCATCCTGGTCAGCATTACCGTCTCGGTCGGCGTGGCCGAACTGGCGAGCGCGCGGCAGGACCTGGACGAACTGGTGGCCGCGGCGGACGCGGCGCTGTATCAGGCCAAGGACGCGGGCCGGAACCGGATCTGCGTCATCATGCCCGAGGTGGCCGGCGCTAAGGTCCCGGCGCCGCGGGGGCCGGGTCCGGCCGCCACCGCACCCCAGTAGCCTGGACGGGTGAGTACTGCGACGTCCGCGAGCCTGCCGTGATCGATGACGCGACACTGCACGAGGTCGAGCGTGAGATCGTCAGCCGGCGTCCCGAGTCGTCGATCGAGCCGACGCTCGACCGGATCGCCACCCTGGTCAGCCTGCTCGGTGATCCGCAGCGCGCCTTCCCTATCATCCACATCACGGGCACCAACGGCAAAACCTCGACCGCACGGATGATCGACGCCCTGCTGCGCGAGCGCGGCCTGCGGACCGGCCGCTTTACCAGCCCGCACCTGATCTCGATGCGCGAGCGGATCTGCATCGACGGAGAGCCGCTGGATCCGGAGCGGTTCGTCACCCTCTACCAGGAGATCCTGCCGTACGTCCAGCTGACCGACGAGCGTCACGGGGTCCCCCTGTCCTTCTTCGAGGTGCTGACCGGGATGGCCTTCGCCGCCTTCGCCGACGCCCCCGTCGATGTCGCGATCGTGGAGGTCGGTCTCGGCGGCACCTGGGACGCCACCAACGTCGCGGACGGCGTGGTCGCCGTCGTCGGCCCCGTCGCCATCGACCACACCCGGTACCTGGGCGATACGGTGGAGGAGATCGCCGCGGAAAAGGCGGGGATCATCAAGCCGGGCGCGCTCGCGGTGCTGGCCCAGCAGTCGCTGCCCGCGGCCGAGGTCCTGCTGCGCCGCGTGTCCGAGGCCGGCGCGACCGTGGCCCGCGAGGGCATCGAGTTCGGCGTCCTGGAACGGGACATCGCGCTCGGTGGCCAGCAGCTCACCCTGCGCGGCCTCAACGGTACCTATCCGGACATTTTCCTGCCCCTTTTCGGCCTGCACCAAGCGGGCAATGCGGCCTGCGCGCTGGCTGCGGTGGAGGGGTTCGCCGGCGTCGGGGACGCCGGGCCCGACGGGCGTGCCCCCCTCGACCCCGAGCTCGTCCGGCAGGCGTTCGCGGGCCTGCGGTCGCCAGGGCGCCTGGAGGTCCTGCGGCGCAGTCCGACGGTGATCGTCGACGCGGCCCACAATCCGGCCGGCATGGCGGCCAGCGCGGCCGCGGTGACCGAGGCTTTCAGCTTCACCCGGCTCGTCGGCGTGCTGGCCGTCAGCGCGGACAAGGACGTGACCGGGATACTCGACGAACTCGAGCCCGTCCTGGACGACCTCGTGGTGACGCGTAACTCTTCCGACCGCTCGATGCCCCCGGAGGAACTGGCCGGCCTGGCGGTCGACGTCTTCGGCGCGGACCGTGTCCAGGTCGCCGAGCGGATGGACGACGCCATCGATCTGGCCGTGGCGCTCGCCGACGAGGCGCCGGAGGCGGCGCTGCCCGGCGGCGGGGGAGTGCTTGTCACCGGCTCGGTCATCACCGCGGGCGATGCCCGGCAGTTGCTGCGCCCGGGCGCCGGTACCGGTGATGCACCAAAACCGGACACCGGGCCGGCCGGCACCCGTTCACGGCGGCCGATCTTTCGTGACCAGTCCCGCCTCCGGAGAAGCCGGCCCGGCGAACCCGGGCCATGGCCGGGCGAACCCTGGTCCGCCTGGCGCCGGTCCGGCCAGCCCCAGCACCAGCCCCAGCCCGTCCGGCCAGCCCCAGCGCCGGTCCGGCCAGCCCCGCGCCCCGGCCAGGCGCCCGCCGCGCTCGCCGCCGCCCGATCCTGCGCCGGCTGTGCGCCTCGGTACTGGTGTTTGAGGCCATCGTGCTGATCCTGGCCGTGCCGGTCGCGATCACGATCGAGCACCTCGGGCACGGCGCCGCCGGCGGCGTCGGCGGCGGCCTGGCCCTCGCCGCCGTGGTGCTCGCGGGCCTGGTCGGCCGGGTCCGGTGGGCCCTGATCGCCGGCACCGTGCTACAGGTCCTGATCATCGTGGCGGGGATCGAGGTTCCGGCCCTCTATGTCCTGGGCGTCATCTTCGCCGCCTTCTGGTTCACCGGAATCTGGATGGCTAACCGGCTGGAGCAGGCGAGCACGGGCTAGTCTAAGAACCGTCACCCTGACCACGGCGACCACGGCGACCACGGCCGCACTGTGCTCCGCGACGGCGGCGTGTGCGCTGTCCGGGGTGAGTCTGCTGCTGGCCGGCCTGATGACCGGTTATCTGGCGGTCGGGTCCGTTCAGGTTCGGATGGTGATGCGGCTGGCCGCCGCGCCGCTGGCGGTCCGCGGGGCCCGCGCCCGGGCCCGCGGGCCCTCGCCCGGGCCGCTGGCCTGTGGGAACTGGCCGGGGCGGCCTCGGTCGTAACCGTGATGACGGTTATATTTGTCGCCGGGCGGGCGCGGCGCGCCTGTGTGGCCGGCCGCCGGTCGCGGGTAAGCTTTCGTGCCGCGGGTCATCTCCCTGATCTGCTCGCGGCAACTAATCAGTTGCCCGGCGAGAAGGAGCATCGTTGCCGGAACGTACTCTTGTCCTCATCAAGCCAGATGGCGTCCGCCGCGGGCTCATCGGCGCGGTTATTTCCCGGATTGAACGCAAGGGCCTGAGCGTCGTCGCGCTGGAGCTGCGGACCCTGGAGCGGGAGACGGCGAACACCCATTACGCCGAGCATGCCGGCAAGCCGTTTTTCGACCCGCTGGTCGAGTTCATCACGTCTGGGCCGCTGGTGGCCCTGGTGGCGGAGGGTCCCCGGGCCGTGGAAGCGTTCCGTGGGCTGGCCGGCGCCACCGATCCGGTGCAGGCCACCCCGGGCACCATCCGCGGGGACCATGCGTTGGAGATAGGTACCAACGTCGTGCACGGATCCGACTCGGCGGACTCCGCCCAGCGCGAAATCAAGATCTTTTTCCCCGAGCTCGCATAATCCTCTCGGCCGGGCCGCAACTGAAGGTCTCCCGGCCGGGATTCATCTGAAGATCCTCACTGCCGAGGGCTCACATATGGAAGCGCGCGGCCCAGGCGGCGTGACCTTAGGAATTTCTTCACAAATGCTTCACCCGGCCGTCCAGGCTCCGAAGCGCCCGATCGGGAAGGTTGCCAGTCCCCCATGAGTAATGCATTGGCGGTCCTCGGCCGCGACATGGCGGTCGACCTTGGCACCGCGAACACGCTCGTGTACGTGCGTGGGCGCGGAATCGTGCTCAACGAGCCATCAGTAGTGGCGCTCAATACGAACAACGGCCAGATCGTCGCCGTCGGCATCGAGGCGAAACGGATGATCGGGAGGACGCCGGGCAACATCGTGGCCGTCCGGCCGCTCAAGGACGGCGTGATCGCCGACTTCGACGTGACCGAGCGGATGCTGCGTTACTTCATCCAGAAGGTGCACCGGCGGCGTCACCTGGCCAAGCCGCGGATCGTCGTCGCCGTCCCCAGCGGCATCACCGGGGTGGAGCAGAGCGCGGTCAAGGAGGCCGGCCATCAGGCGGGCGCCCGCCGCGTCTACATCATCGAGGAGCCCATGGCGGCGGCCATCGGCGCCGGGCTGCCGGTCAACGAGCCGACCGGCAACATGGTGGTGGACATCGGCGGCGGGACGACCGAGGTCGCCGTGATCTCCCTGGGCGGCATCGTCACCTCGCAGTCCATCCGCATCGGCGGGGACGAGCTGGACGAGGCGATCATCAGTTTCGGCAAGAAGGAGTACTCGCTGATGCTGGGAGAGCGCACGGCTGAGGAGATCAAGATGGCGCTCGGGTCGGCGTTTCCGAGCGCCGACGAGCCGCACGCGGAGATCCGCGGCCGGGACCTGGTCAGCGGCCTGCCGAAGACGGTCGTGATTTCTGCCTCCGAGGTCCGGCGGGCCATCGAGGAACCGCTTAACCTGGTCATCGACGCGGTGAAGACGACGCTGGACAAGTGCCCGCCGGAGCTCGCCGGTGACGTGATGGACCGGGGCATCGCCCTGACCGGCGGCGGGGCGCTGCTGCGCGGGCTCGACCAGCGGATCCGCGAGGAGACGGGCATGCCCGTCCATGTGGCCGACAACCCGCTGGACTCGGTGGTGCTCGGGACCGGGAAGTGCGTCGAGGATTTCGACACGCTGCGCCAGGTCCTCGTGCCCGAAACCCGCCGCTGAAGCAGAGGGGGCCGCCGCGGCTGCGGCGCCCACGAGGAGTCGCATTGCACGACACCCGGCGAGTGCGCCTGGTCCTCGGTGTTCTGCTGATCGCCGCGGTGGCGCTCATCACGGTGGACTTCCGCGACGGCGGCTCGTCACCGGTGCGCGGCGCGGGGGCCGCCATCTTCGGTCCCGTGGAGCGGGTGACCGGCGATGTCACCAGCCCGATCTCGTCACTTTTCGACTGGGTTACCGGCGGCCCCTCGGCGGCCAGCAAGATCGCGGCCTTGCAGAAGGCCAACGCCCAGCTGCGCGCCGAGCTGAGTACAGCGCAGCTCAGCAGGACCGATGAGGCGCAGCTGTCCTCCCTCCTGCAACTCGCCGGCCGCGGCGGTTACCGGATCGTCGCCGCCAGCGTCATCGCGGCGGGGTCGGATTACGCGAACTCGGTCACGCTCGACGTGGGCAGCCGGGACGGCGTGCACGCGCAGGAGACCGTCCTCAACGGGGACGGCCTGGTCGGCACGGTGACCCAGGTCAGCAAGGACACCTCGACGGTGCTGCTGGCCACGGACGCCTCCTCGGTCGCCGGGGCGCGGATGGCGGGCAGTAACCAGATCGGCACGGTCACCGGTACCGGGGAGTCGCTGTCCGGGCCGTACCTGCTCAAGCTGCGGCTGTTTGACGCCAGCGCGGTGGTGCAGCCCGGCCAGAGCGTGGTCACCTTTGGCTCGGTGCAGAACCGGCCGTACGTGCCGGGCGTGCCGATCGGGCAGGTTACGAAGGTCCAGGGCAACGCCGGGTCGCTCACCCCGACGGCGCTGGTCAGGCCGTTCGTGAACTTCACGTCGCTCGGCGTGGTCGGCGTCGTGATCGCCGGCCGGCCCAGAACCCGCGGGATTCCGTGCTGCCGCCCGCTCTCAAGCCCGTGCCGACCGTCACGGTGACGGTCACGCCCGGCGCCACCCCGTCCGTCTCCGCTACGCCGTCGGCCCCGGCAGGCCCGACGACCCCGGGCGGGTGACATGCGGCGGCTCCTGATCTCCGTCGCGGTCGTCGCGATCGCCCTGCTCGCCCAGGTCACCTTCGTCGACCGGCTCGTCCTGCCCGGTCGGGCCAGCCCGGACCTCGTCCTGCTCGCGGTGATCGCGCTGGCGCTCACCGGTGGCCCGACGGCGGGAATGCTGACCGGCTTCGCGGCCGGCCTCGCGCTGGACGTGGCGCCGCCCGCCAGCCACACCATCGGCCAGTATGCGCTGGTGTTCTGCCTGGTCGGGTACGGCTACGGCCGGCTGGCGGGGCTGGGTGAGGCGTCGCCCGTCCGGTACGTGGGCATCTCCGCCGCGGCCGCCGCCGTCGGCGCGGCCCTGCACGCCGTGCTCGGCGTGATGCTCAGCGATCCCGAGGTCACCTGGGCCGCCGTGCGGCACGTGCTCCCGCCGTCGCTGATCTACGACGTGATCCTGAGCCCGTTCGTGCTGTACGCCGTGGTCCGGCTCGACGGCTGGGCCGCCCGCCCCGCCCCCGGGGAGAGCGCGGCGTCCGCGTCCGCGCCCGCGAGCTGGATGGCCGCCGGCGCGGCCGGGGTCACCGCCGGCGCGGTCCGGCAGGCGAGCACGTCGGGTTCACCCCGGCTGCACCTGGCTGATCACCGCGGCAGCAACGCCTGGATCGGGTCCGCGCGGACGGCCGACGGCACCCACCTCGCCGGCCCGGCCAGCCTGCGGCCGGGCACACGTGAGCCGAAACTGCGCTTCAAGGGGCTGCGTGGGGCCGGGGCCGGGCCGACACCGGGCGGTCGCTCCAATGGAGCTGCCGGGGCGCGGTATTCCGGCTCGAAGTCGGCGCCGAAGATGAACTTCAGTGGGGGCCGGCCAAGTGGCGGAGTGCCGGGGCGCGGTATTCGGGCTCGAAGTCGGCGCCGAAGATGAACTTCAGTGGGGGCCGGCCAGGTGGGGGTGCCGGGGCGCGGTATTCGGGCTCGAAGTCGGCGCCGAAGATGAACTTCAGTGGCGGGCCGGCCAGGTGGGGGTGCCGGGGCGCGGTATTCGGGCTCGAAGTCGGCGCCGAAGATGAACTTCAGTGGGGGCCGGCCAAGTGGGGGTGCCGGGGCGCGGTATTCGGGCTCGAAGTCGGCGCCGAAGATGAACTTCAGTGGGGGCCGGCCAGGTGGGGGTGCCGGGGCGCGGTATTCGGGCTCGAAGTCGGCGCCGAAGATGAACTTCAGTGGGGGCCGGCCAGGTGGGGGTGCCGGGGCGCGGTATTCGGGCTCGAAGTCGGCGCCGAAGATGAACTTCAGTGGGGGCCGGCCAGGTGGGGGTGCCGGGGCGCGGTATTCCGGCTCGAAGTCGGCGCCGAAGATGAACTTCAGTTCCGCAGGGCGCCGTGACGGCCTGGCCGGCCGGGGATCGGGGCCGACGTCCCGCACCGGTGCCGTGCCGCGGTTCCGCAAGCGCAGCAGCACGGGCACGATCGGCACCGGCGGGGCGCTTGGCCGCGCGACACCCCGCCGCGGCACGTTCGGCCGCGGCCGTTCGTTCGGCAGGCGAAGGCCCTTCGGGGCCAGCTCAGTGGGCGGCCGCCCACTGAGCGGCCGGCCGTTCGGTCGGCGCAGTCCGGAACCGCGGCTGGGGATGGGCCGCGGCAGGCTCCGCGCCCGGGTGCGGCGGTTCTTTGGCAGGAGAGGGGGAGGTTACCGGTGATGTCGGCGTCCCGGCGGCGCATGATGGTGCTGTACGTGGTGGTGGCCTCCCTACTGATCACCCTGGGCGGGCGGCTCTGGTACATCCAGGTGATGAACGGCACCAGTTACGTGAAGCTGGCGTCGGCGAACCAGACCCGGAACATCATCGTCCCGGCCGTGCGCGGGCAGATCCTGGACGACGTGGGCAACGCCCTGGTGACCAAGCGCACCGCGCTGGTGGTCTCCGTGAACACGATGACCCTGTCCCAGCAGCCGGACGGGGGTGCCGCCGTGCTGCACCGTCTCGCTCCCATGCTCAACATGCCGTACCAGCTGCTGCAGGAGAAGGTGCGGCTGTGCAGCCCCACGGTGGCCCAGCCGTGCTGGGCGGGTTCGCCCTACCAGCCGGTACCGGTAGACCAGAATGTCAGCGACCAGACGGCACTGCAGATCATGGAAGAGCAGAGCCAGTTCCCCGGTGTGACCGCGCAGACCCAGGGCATTGCTGAATACCAGCAACCTGGCGGTGGCAACCCGGCTCAGATCCTCGGTTACCTGCTGCCCGCCACCACTCAGCAGCTGAAAGCGGACCACCTGCCGTCGGGGGTCGGGTACTCCAGCGCGGATCTCGTCGGGCAGAGCGGGCTCGAGGAGCAGTACAACAACCAGCTCGCCGGCAAGACGGGCACCAATACGGTGTCGGTCAACGCGGCCGGGGACGTTACCGGGACCGTGGGGGGCACCCCGGCTCAGTCGGGTGACAATCTCGTCACCAGTATCAACTCCGCTATCCAGGCCGACGCGCAGCAGGCGCTGAGCACCGCCATCAGCAAGGCACGGGCCTCCGGCAATGACGCCAACCAGGGCGCGGCCGTGGTGATGACCACCACCGGACGGGTCGTGGCCATGGCCAGCTACCCGGACTACGACCCGAGCGTGTGGACCAACGGCATCTCCCAGTCGCAGTTCAACGCGCTGTTCGGCGCGCAGGATGGGGCCCCGGCCATCAACTGGGCCACCCAGGGCCAGTACGCGCCCGGGTCCACCTGGAAGGTGACCTCCACCGCGGCGGCGGTCGCGGACGGCTACTCCCTCGACGGCTCCTACGAGTGCCCGGCGTCGGTCAATATCGGCGGGCACAGTTTCATCAACGACGGCGAGCCGAGCCTCGGGGCGATGTCGCTCTCCGAAGCCCTCATCCAGTCCTGCGACACCGTGTTCTACAACTTCGGCTACGAGATGTGGCAGCGCGACAACCCCGGCGCCAACGTCGTGACCAGCCCGAAGGCGCCGGTCCAGAAGATGCAGCAGATGGCGCTGGACTGGGGCTTCGGCAAGCCCACCGGCATCGACCTGCCGGAGCGAGTCCAGCGGCACGGTGCCGACCCGGGAATGGCTGTACTACTACTGGAAGGACAACGCCTACACCGGCCAGGACTGGTGCAAGAACGGGAAGGCCAACGGCAGCTACGTCCAGCAGATCGAGTACCAGGACTGCAAGGACGGCAACGTGTGGGAACCGGGCCAGGCCGCGATCGCCGCGATCGGCCAGGGTTATGACCTCGTGACCCCGCTGCAGCTCGCCAACGCCTACGTGGCCCTGGCCAACGGCGGCACCCTGTACCAGCCGCGCATCGGCGAGGCGCTGGTCAGCCCGACCGGCCAGCAGGCGCAGCAGATCACGCCGCCGGTCGCCGGTCATCTGCCCGTCTCGCAGAACACGCTCGCGTACATCAGGAACGCGCTGGCGGGCGTGGTGACGCAGGGCACCGCGGCCGGCGCGTTCTCCGGCTTCCCGCTCAATCAGGTCTGCGTGGCCGGCAAGACCGGTACCGCTGAGGTCATGGGAAAGGTCGCCACCTCGGTGTTCGCCTCGTTCGCGCCGTGCAGCAACCCCCAGTACGTAGTGGTCATGATGATCCCGAACTCCGGCTATGGTGCTGATGCGTCCGCGCCGGCCATCCGTCAGATCTGGGACGGCATCTACGGCCTCGAGGGGCACAAGGCCGCGGTACCCGGCGGCAGGGTGCCCTCGTCGCTGCCGCAGATCTCCTCCACCGGGCAGATCACCGCTCCGAAGGGATACACAGGATGAGCGCGGGACGCCCCGGCGCCGGCTACGGCCGGACAGGAGTCGTGCAGCGCGGCTACGGCGGCGTCCGGGGCCCGCGGGCCGGCACGTTCCGGACCCGGCCGCGGTCCGTGCTGACCCGCTTGACGTCGCGGGACTCGTTCCTGCGCCACCTGGACTGGGTGCTCATCGCCGCCGTCCTCGTGCTGTCCGTCCTAGGGGTGCTGCTGGTCTGGTCGGCCACCGAGCCGACGCTGGCCGCCGCCGGTACCGGCACCCGGACGTACCTGGACAAGCAGGCCGTCTACGTCGTAATCGGTCTGGTTCTCATGGTCGGGGTCAGCCTCATCGACTACCGGCAGCTCCGGGTCTACGTCCCGGTCATATACGGCGTGGCCGTCCTTGGTCTGGTGATGGTCCTCACCCCGCTTGGCTCCACCGTCAACGGCGCCAAGGGCTGGATCGACCTGCCCGGCGGCTTCCAGATCGAGCCGTCCGAATACGCCAAGATCGCGCTCATCCTGATAACGGCGATGCTGTTCAGCGAACTGCGGGAGGGCTCCCGCGACCCGTCCGCCGGGCGGTCGGGCCCCCGGCTGCGGGACGTGGGCATCGTCATCGCGTGCGGGCTGCCGCTCGTCGGCCTGGTCATCATCGAGCCTGCCCTCGGCATCTCGATGGTCCTGGCGGTGGTGCTGGCCGGGCTGATCCTGCTGTCCGGCGTCCGGATGCGCTGGGTGATCGCCCTGGCCGCGGTGGTGGCCGTCGGGGTGATCGCTGTGCTCAGCCTGCACCTGCTCAAGGGGTACCAGCTCACCCGCCTGACCGGGTTCCTGCACCCGTCGTCGAACGCGGCGGGCTCCGGCTACAACGAGATCCAGGCCAAGATCGCGATCGGGTCCGGCGGGATGTTCGGCCAGGGCCTGTTCCACGGTCAGTCGGTGTCCGGCAGCTACGTCCCGGCGCAGAGCACCGACTTCATCTTCACCGTGGCCGGCCAGGAACTCGGCTTCGTCGGGGCCGTCGTGATCGTCGCCCTGCTCGGTGTGGTCGTGGTGCGCGCGCTGCGGATCGCCACCCGCGCGGACGACCAGTTCGGCATGCTGGTGGCCGCGGGCATCGCGATCTGGTTCCTGTTCCAGGCGTTCGTCAACATCGGCATGACCGTCGGCATCATGCCCATCACCGGGCTCCCGCTGCCGTTCCTCTCCTACGGCGGCTCGGCCATCTTCGCCGACCTGATCGCCATCGGCCTCCTGTTGTCCGTGCACCGGAAGCGCCCGGTATTCGAATAGGCGGCCTTCGTTGGGGCGGCGGAGGGGAATATCCGTGCCAGGCCCGGCGCTATGGGTGGTGTGTCGGCCAACTCGTTCCGCGGCCGGGACGGCCGGATTTTGCTCTTGCCGCGCGCGATTCACGGCGGAACGGTTGTTTGCGGTAGGTAGGCTGGTTCAATGCCAGTAGAGTCGGTATACCAGCGCCTCGAGCCGCTGCTCCCGCGCGTCCGGAAGCCGATCGCCTATGTCGGCGGTGAGGTCAACTCGCTCGTCAAGGCCTGGGACGCCACGGACGTGCGCTGGGCGCTTCTCTACCCGGACGCTTACGAGGTGGGACTGCCCAACCAGGGCGTGCAGATCCTCTACGAGATCCTCAACGAGCAGGACGGCGTCCTGGCCGAACGGACCTACAGCGTCTGGCCGGACCTGGAGGCCCTGATGCGTGAGCATGGCCTGCCCCAGTTCACCGTGGATGCCCACCGGCCCGTGGGCGCCTTCGACGTGCTCGGGGTGAGTTTTTCCACCGAGCTCGGCTACACGAACCTGCTCACGGCGCTGGACCTGGCCGGGATTCCGCTGCAGAGCGAAGACCGGGACCCGGCGGACGGTACCTGGTACCCGCTCGTGATCGCCGGCGGTCACGCTGCCTTCAATCCCGAGCCGATCGCCGACTTCCTGGATGGCGTGGTCCTCGGTGACGGTGAAGAGGCCGTGCTGGCTATTACCGCGAAAGTCCGGGACTGGAAGCGGGCCGGCTGCCCGGCGGCCGGGACGGCCTGCTGGCGACGCTGGCCGCCGACTGCCATCTTTACGTCCCGCGCTGCTACGACGTGGACTACCACCCGGACGGGCGGATAGCCCGGGTCGCGCCCAACCGCCCCGGTATCCCGCCGGTCGTGGCCAAGCACACCGTGACGGACCTCGACAACTGGCAGTACCCGAGCAAGCCGATCGTTCCGGTCGCCGAGACCGTGCACGAGCGGTACAGCGTGGAGATCTTCCGCGGCTGTACCCGGGGCTGCCGGTTCTGCCAGGCGGGGATGATCACCCGGCCGGTGCGGGAGCGGAGCATCACCACGATCGGCGCCATGGTCGAGAAGGGGGTGGCCGCGACCGGCTTCCAGGAGGTCGGACTGCTCTCGCTATCCAGCGCCGACCACAGCGAGATCAACGAAATCGCCAAGGATCTCGCCGACGCCTACGAGGGCACCAACACCGGCCTTTCGCTCCCGTCCACCCGGGTCGACGCGTTCAATGTGACGCTCGCCGACGAGCTCAGCCGGGGCGGGCGACGGTCCGGCCTGACGTTCGCGCCCGAGGGCGGCTCGGAGCGGATGCGCAAGGTGATCAACAAGATGGTCACCGAGGAAGACCTGATCAGGACGGTGACCACCGCGTACTCCAGCGGCTGGCGGCAGGTGAAGCTGTACTTCATGTGCGGCCTGCCGACCGAGACCGACGAGGACGTGCTGGCCATCGCCGCCCTGGCCCGCAAGGTGATCCAGGCGGGACGGGAGGCGACCGGGCGCCGGGACATCCGCTGCACCGTGTCCATCGGCGGCTTCGTGCCCAAGCCGCACACGCCGTTCCAGTGGGCCGCCCAGTGCGGCCACGAGGTCGTCGACGCGCGGCTGCGCAAGCTCGGCGCCGCGCTGCGGTCCGACCCGGCCTACGGCCGTGCGATCGGTTTCCGTTATCACGACGGTGAGCCGTCGGTGATCGAAGGGCTGCTGTCCCGCGGGGACCGCCGGGTCGGCCGGGTCATCCTGGCGGCGTGGCGAGATGGCGCACGCTTCGATGGCTGGAGCGAGTACTTCTCTTATCCGCGCTGGGCCACGTGCGCGGATAAGGCCCTGAACGGCGAGCCGGTGGACCTGGCCTGGTACACGACCCGCGAGCGGGACCGCAGCGAGGTAATGCCCTGGGATCACCTCGACGCCGGCCTCGACCACGACTGGCTGTGGCAGGACTGGCAGGACGCGCTCAGCGGGGCGGCCGAGGTCGAGGACTGCCGGTGGACCCCCTGCTACGACTGCGGGGTCTGCCCCTCGATGGGCACCGAGATCCAGACCGGCCCGACCGGCGAGCGCCTGCCGGCCGGTACCCGGATGCTCCCGGTCCTGAGCGTGACCTGACATGTCCGCGCCGACAGTGCCCCCTGCGCCCGGAGCGCCCGCATCCGGAGGCCGCCCAGCGTCCGCGGCGCGGCCCGGCCACGGAGCTCGCCCCGTGCCAGGCGGACAGCCGCCCGCGCCCGCGGTACAGCACCTTCTGGTCACCTACGCCAAGCGGGACCGGATGCGCTTCGCCAGCCACCGTGACGTCGGCCGGGCCTTCGAGCGTGCGGTGCGCCAGGCCGGGATCCCGATGGCCCGGTCGGCCGGGTTCAACCCGCACCCGAAGATTTCCTACGCCAGCGGCACCCAGACCGGGGTGGCGAGCGAGGCTGAGTACCTGACCCTTGCGCTGACCGTGGCGCAGGACCCGGCCCGGCTGCGTTCGGCACTGGACACGGCCCTGCCGGACGGGATAGACGTTATCGAAGTCAGGGAAGACGCCGGCGGCACGCTGAACAGCCGGCTGATGATGTCGGAGTGGCTGGTGGAACTGCCCGGGATCTCACCGGAAGCCGCCGCGGGGGCGGCCCGGGAGTTCCTGGCGGCCGCCGACGCGCACGTGGAACGCCTGACCAACAAGGGTATCCGCCGCCTGGACGCACGCGGCGCCGTGGTGACGATGGACGCCGGGTCGTGCGCCTCCGCTGACCACTCAGACGCGTGTGCGATAATCCGGATGGTTATTCGGCACACGGAGCCTGCCGTACGGCCCGAGGACGTCCTGGTCGCGTTGCGGCAGGTCGCCGGCTTGGCGCCCGCCTCGCCGCCGGCCGTGACAAGGGTGGCCCAGGGCGTGCTCGGAGACAACGGTTTGGTGGGACCGGGGCAGCCGCCTGCGACGGCGGGACACGCCGGTGCGCCAGCACGCGCGCCGCAGGCTCAGGGCCCGCAGACTCAGGGATCCCGAACTCAGGCATCACCGACCCAGGCGCCGCAGGACCGGGCACCGCACCACCAGGCGCTGGGGGCACCGCACCACCAGGCGCTGGGGGCGCCGCACCACCGGTCGCCGCAACACGCGGCGCCGGAACAGATGGACGTGCCGTGAGGGCGCCGGTGCGCCCCATGGGCCGCGGACCCGTGCTGCAAGGCACGCTGGTCCGCTTTTCCGCGAGGCGGCCCGGCCGCTCTGCGGCTGCGCGGCACGCGGGACAGTCTTCGCGACCCCGCGCAGAACTGAGACAGGTAACGAACCTGGGCGCCGTAGCCGCCGTTGTGGCCGGCTCCGTCCAGGGATGTGGAAACGATATGTTCCCGCGCGGCGCGCAGGACCCCTCACGGGTTCGCGCGCCCGGGAGCTTGACGGGAGATTGCCCGGATGCTCGAGAACGAGCCGAACGACAGAGAATTTAATGATGGGTCAGGTGGATCAGACAATGGCGCGGTAAGCGCCGGGACTGGCCGCGGTGGCGTCTCAAGCCGCCCGGTCGGGCCGCCCGATCCGATTGCACCGCAGCGGCAGGCTCCGAGCGCGCCCGTGCCGACCGGGACATCGGGGCCCGGCGCCCCGGGGTCTGGCGTCGCTGGGTCCAGCGCCACTGCGCCCATCATGTCCGGGCCCATCGTGTCCGGGCCCAGCGTGCCCGAGCCCGGTGCCCCCGCACCCGGTTCCTCCGGGCCGATTGTGCCGCCCGCGCCCGGTACGCACACCCCAACTGTGTCCTTCCAGCCGCCGCAGGTCCTTTTCCAGCCGCCGGCGGCTGGCCCGGCGGCCCTGGCTACGCCGCCGGGCCAGCCCGCACCGGGCCCGGCATCAGGCCCGGGACCGGACCACGACACCGACGAAGAAAGCAGCGGTCGCCGGCCCGCCACCCGGCGCCGCGGCGGGCGGGCCAGGTCCGCCACGGACGATGGGCCCCCGGCGGCCCGGACGGGCGGCAACGGCGGACGGCGCGGTGGCAGCGCCTCCGCGGCCGGCCGCGACGCTGACGAAGAGACGGAGCCGGCGAGTTCCGGGCCGGCCAGCCAGGCGGCGGGGAGCGCGCCGGGCGGGCCCAGCGTCACCGAGCCGGATGCGCCAGGCGGCCGAGGTGCGCCGGGCGCGCTGGACGGCCTGGACGACGACGTCGACGATGATTCCGAGGATGGTGCCCAGCCGGGGCGACGCCGCCGCAGGAGGGGTGGCCGCAGTCGTACCCGGGCGCGGGGCGGCAACGGCGCGGACGACTCCGCCGCCGAAGCTGGCGACGGGGACTCCGCCGCCGAAACCGGCGCAGGCCCGGTCGGCAGGTCCCGCAGCGGCGCGAACGCGGCTGACGAGAACGATTCCGCGGACGCCGACCCGGATGGCCAGGACAGCGACGAGGGTGACGACGAGAGCGGGAGCGCGCAGGGGCGCCGCCGTCGCCGGAAGCGGCGTCGCGGCTCGGCGGCCGACACCGAGCGCGCGGGCACCGAGGACGACCCGCCGGACACCGTGGTGCACGTGCGAGAGCCCCGGTCGGCCGCGGCCCGCGCCGAGGACGACGTCCGCTCGGTCAAGGGGTCGACCCGGCTTGAGGCCAAGCGGCAGCGGCGGCGCGAAGGCCGCGAGTCCGGCCGCCGCAGGCCCCCCGTCGTCAGCGAGGCCGAGTTCCTGGCGCGCCGCGAGGCCGTCGAGCGGACCATGGTCGTGCGCCAGCGCGGGGACCGGACCCAGATCGCCGTGCTCGAGGACGACATCCTGGTCGAGCACTACGTGAACCGCGCGAGCCACCAGTCCTACGTAGGCAACGTTTACCTCGGCAAGGTGCAGAACGTTCTTCCCTCGATGGAGGCGGCGTTCGTCGACATCGGCAAAGGCCGTAACGCTGTGCTCTACGCCGGCGAGGTGAACTTCGACGCCAGCGGGCTCGAAGGGCAGTCGAAGCGGATCGAATCCGCGCTGAAGTCAGGACAGTCCATCCTCGTCCAGGTGACCAAGGATCCGGTGGGCCACAAAGGCGCCCGGCTGACCAGCCAGGTGAGCCTGCCTGGCCGTTACCTGGTGTACGTGCCGGGCGCGTCGATGACCGGCATCAGCCGCAAGCTGCCCGACACCGAGCGGACCCGGCTGAAGAGGATCCTCAAGAAGGTCATGCCGGAAGACGCGGGCGTCATCGTCCGCACGGCCGCCGAAGGCGCGACCGAGGACGAGCTTGACCGCGACGTGGCCCGGCTGGCCGCCCAGTGGGAGAACATCGAGCGCAAGGCCAAGACGGCGAGCGCCCCAGAGCTGCTCTACGGCGAGCCGGACCTGACCGTCCGGGTCATCCGGGACGTGTTCAACGAGGACTTCAGCCAGCTCGTCGTGTCCGGTAACGACGCGTGGGACGAGGTCGACGAATACGTCCGCTACGTCGCTCCGCACCTGGCTGACCGGCTCAGCCCCTGGGATGACGAGGGCGGCCGGGACGCCTTCGCCGAGTACCGCATCGACGAGCAGCTGACCAAGGCCATGGAGCGCAAGGTATGGCTGCCGAGTGGCGGCTCGCTGGTCATCGACCGCACCGAGGCGATGACCGTCGTCGACGTGAACACCGGCAAGTTCACCGGCCAGGGCGGGAACCTGGAGGAGACGGTCACCCGTAACAACCTGGAGGCGGCCGAGGAGATCGTCCGGCAGCTCCGGCTGCGGGACGTCGGCGGCATCATCGTCATCGACTTCATCGACATGGTCCTGGAGAGCAACCGCGAGCTCGTGCTGCGCCGCCTGCTGGAATGCCTGGCCCGGGACCGCACCAAGCACCAGGTCGCCGAGGTGACGTCGCTGGGCCTGGTCCAGATGACCCGCAAGCGGGTCGGGGCCGGCCTGCTGGAGGCGTTCTCCGTGCCGTGCGAAGCCTGCAACGGGCGCGGCGTGCACGTGTCGCTGGACCTGGCCGACCTCGCCCAGCCCGGCCAGGGCAGCCCGGCGGGCGGCCACACCCACACGCACAGCCGCGGTGGCGGCCGCGGCGGTGACCAAAAGCCGAACGGCGACGGCGGCGCGAACGCCAGCGGCGGCAAGGGCGGCGGCAACGGCGGCAGCGGCAACGGCGGTGGCCGCAAGGGCCGTGGCGAGAACCGGCGGCGCTCCAGCCAGGTCGCCGCCCCGTCCGGCGAGGTGGCGGGCGCCGAGAGCTCGCCGGCCGTCATCCCCACCCCGGCCGACGTCATCCCCACCCCGGCGGATATCGTCCCCCCTCCGGCGGACCTGGCCGTCAGCCAGGAGGACCACGCGCCCGACGTCCACGCCCTGGACACAGACACTCCGTACGCCCCGGAGACCCCGGGCGCGCAGGCCCCGGAGACCCCGGATGCGCAGGCCCCGGAGCCCCGGGCGCGCGGGCCCCGGAGACCCGGGCGCGCAGGCCCCGGCCCCGGACGCGCAGGCCCCGGAGACCCGGACGCGCAGGCCCCGGAGCCGCGGACGCGCAGGCCCCGGAAGCCGGACGCGCACGCCCCGGACGCGCAGGCCCCGGAAGATGTGACCGGACCCGAGCCAACCTCGGCGCCGAACCCATGACCGGCACTGTGGCCATGAGATTCTGCGCAATGGAGAAGCTCTGGTAACCTTGGCTGTCGGCGCATGGGACGTGCCCGTTAGGGCCCCCGGAGCGCCAGTTTGGACATTCAGGCGAGCCCGTCGTTGCGACACCGGTCCCCGGGGCAATAACCGGGAGACTCGCGAGGGCACGCACGAGGGAGAGAGAGTTCTCGGGTGTACGCGATTGTGCGCTGCGGCGGTCGGCAGGAAAAAGTGTCGGTCGATGACGTCCTGAACGTCGACAAGCTTTCCGGCGACGTCGGCTCGAGCGTTACGCTGCCGGCGGTCCTGGTGGTGGACGAAGACAATGTGATCAGCGACCCGGCGAAGGTCAGCGGGTACCGGATCACGGCGGAGATCGTAGGCGATTCCGCCGGACCCAAGATCAACATGATTCATTACCGGAACAAGACCGGCTACCGGCGCCGTCTCGGCCACCGCCAGAAGTACACCCAGGTCCGGATCACCGGTATCGACGCGCCAGACGAGGCGAACACTGTGAAGGCGAAGAGCTGACATGGCACACAAGAAGGGCGCTTCGTCCAGCCGGAACGGCCGCGACTCCAACGCTCAGCGGCTTGGCGTCAAGCGTTTCGGCGGGCAGCGCGTGAACGCGGGCGAGATCCTCGTCCGCCAGCGGGGCACGCACTTCCACCCCGGCATCGGCGTCGGCCGCGGCGGTGACGACACCCTGTTCGCGCTCGTCGCCGGGACCGTGACATTCGGTTCCCACCGGGGCCGCCGCGCCGTGAGCATTACGCCGGCCGAGTCCGGCGAGCACCCGGCGGCCGTCGGCTAGTCCGCGGCCCAAGTGACACTGACATGCGAAGGCGGACCGGCCACCCGGTCCGCCTTCGTCATGTCCCGGCAAGCGATCGGGAAAGAGAGAGGAGGGGACGTCGTGGCGGAATTTGCCGATGAGGCGCTGCTTCGGGTGACCGGCGGGAACGGCGGTCACGGCTGCGCATCCGTCAGACGCGAGAAGTTCAAGCCGCTCGGCGGCCCCGACGGCGCGAACGGCGGCGCGGGGCGGTGACGTCATTCTCGAGGTCGACCCGGGTGTGGCCACGCTGCTGGACTTCCACCGCCGCCCGGTCCGGCGCGGCGGCAACGGCCGGCCCGGTGAGGGCTCCAACCGCACCGGCGCCGAGGGCGCGGACGTGGTTGTCGGTGTCCCCGACGGCACGGTGGTCAAGACCCAGAACGGCGAGGTGCTGGCCGACCTTATCGGCGCCGGGACCCAGTTCGTCGCGGCCGCGGGCGGCAAGGGCGGCCTCGGAAACGCGGCGCTGGCCTCACCGCGGCGCAAGGCTCCGGGGTTCGCGCTCAAGGGCGAGCCGGGGGAGGAGCGCGAGCTTGTCCTGGAGCTGAAGAGCATCGCCGACGTCGGGCTGGTCGGTTTCCCCAGCGCCGGGAAGAGCTCGCTGATCGCCGCGATGTCCGCCGCCCGGCCCAAAATCGCCGACTACCCCTTCACCACGCTCATCCCGAACCTGGGCGTCGCCGAAGCCGGGGACGTGCAGTTCGTCATCGCCGACGTGCCCGGCCTGATCCCGGGCGCGAGCCGGGGCAAGGGGCTCGGGCTTGAGTTCCTCCGGCACATCGAGCGCTGCACCGCGCTGGTGCACGTCATCGACTGCGCCACCGAAGAGCCCGGCCGCGACCCCGTCACCGACCTCGACGTGCTCGAAGCGGAGCTGGCGGCCTACGAGGATGTGACCGGGGCGGACCTGGCCTATCGCCCCCGGCTGGTCGCGCTCAACAAGGTCGACGTCCCCGCAGCCCGGGAACTCGCCGAAATGGTCAAAGAAACCCTCACCGCGCGTGGCCTGCAGGTCTACGAGGTCTCCGCCGCCACCCGCGAGGGCCTGCGGGAGCTCGGCTTCGCCATGGCCGGGCTGGTCGCCTCCGCCCGCGCGGCCGCGCCGGCGCCGCAGCCCGCCCGCCGGGTCATCCGGCCCGTGCCCGCCGCCGGGCCCGGCTTCGAGATCATCCGCACCCCGGAGGGCGCGTACCTGATCCGGGGCGAGAAGCCGCGCCGCTGGCTCCTGCAGACCGACTTCAGCAACGACGAGGCCGTCGGCTTCCTCGCCGACCGCCTCGCGCGGCTGGGGGTGGAGGAGGCGCTGGGCGAAGCGGGCGCCGAACCGGGCGACGAGATCCTCATCGGCGACCTGGACGACGCCGTGGTCTTCGACTGGGACCCCACCGTGCCGGTGGGGACGGGGGGCGCCGGCCGCGGCCCGCGCGGCAGCGACCGCAGGCTGCCCGGATGACCCGGCCTGCGCGCGCCGACATCGCGGCGGCGCGCAGGATTGTCGTCAAGGTCGGATCATCCTCGCTGACGACGGCGGACGGCAGTATCGATGATGACCGCATCGTCACGCTTGCCGATTGTCTAGCCGAACGGGCCAGCGCCGGGACTCATCTTGTCCTCGTCTCCTCCGGTGCGATCGCCGCCGGGATCGCCCCGCTGGGACTGCCTAGCCGGCCGCGGGACCTGGCCACCCAGCAAGCGGCCGCGAGCGTGGGCCAGGGACTGCTGATCGCCCGGTATGCCGCCGCGTTCGCCCGGCACGGGCGGCGCACCGGGCAGGTGCTGCTGTCCGCCGACGACCTGATGCGCCGCGCGCACTACCGGAACGCGCAGCGGACCCTGGACCGGCTTCTCGACCTGGGCGTACTGCCGATCGTGAACGAGAACGACACCGTCGCCACCGACGAGATCCGGTTCGGCGACAACGACCGGCTGGCCGCGCTGGTCGCGCACGTGACCCGGGCCGGCGCTCTCATCCTGCTGTCCGACGTCGACGGCCTGTACGACGAGGACCCGCGCCACCCCGGCGCCCGGCGGATCACCGAGGTCCGCAGCCACGCCGATCTGGACGGCATCCGGATCGGCGGCAGCCGCGGGACCGGCCCCGGCACCGGGGGGATGGCCACCAAGGTGGACTCGGCCGTGATCGCCACCGGCGCGGGCATCCCGACCGTGGTGGCTAGCGCCGCCGAGGCCGCCGCCGCGCTGGCCGGGGAGCCGGCCGGCACCTACTTCGCGGCCACCGGGCGCCGGCCGAGAACCCGCTTGCTCTGGCTCGCGCACGCTGCCGCGGCCCGCGGCCGCCTGCGGCTGGACCCCGGCGCCGTGGAAGCCATCGTGACGCGCCGCGCGTCGCTGCTGCCCGCCGGGATCACCGGCGTCGACGGCACGTTCGACGCGGGCGACCCGGTTGACCTGTGTGACGGTGACGGCCATGTCGTCGCGCGCGGCCTGGTCAGCTACGACGCCAGCGAGATCCCCCTGCTGATGGGCCGCTCCACCCGGTGGCTGGCCCGCGAACGGGGCCAGGAGTACGAGCGCGAGGTCGTGCACCGCGACGACATGGTCATCCTTGCCCCTTCGCCTAGCGTGGACGGTCACCGGGCGCGGACGACCCGGGCCTCGTCCCAGACTGGATCGCCGGACGTGTAGAGCGCGCCGCCGGCGCCGAAGATGAGGAAGCGGCCGAAGGAACGGGCGAACCAGCGGTCGTGGGTGACCGCGAGTATCGTGCCCGGCCTCCACGTGGCCCACGAAGACGGACCCCGGGACCGGTCAGTCGTCGCCGTTGCTGCCGCGCCGGGGGCCGCCGGACCCCCCGGACCCGCCGGACCCCCCGGACCCGCCGCCGAACCGGCCGAACAGGCCTTCACCCGCGCGCATCGCGCCCTCGGCGGCGCCGCGGAACATGCCGACCAGCGGGTCCTCGGTCCGGTTCCACGACTCCTGGTAGGAGCGGGCCGCGGAACGGATTTCCTCGGCGATGGTCGTGGTCGAGTCGCTCTCCCGGCGCGGGTAGTCCCCGGCCAGGATGCGCTCGTACTCACCGCTGGCTATCCACCGGTTCAGCTCCGCGAAGCGCACCACCGCGAACGGGTGCGTGTTGCCCTGCAGCTGCAGGATCTTCAGCAGGCCGTCCCGTACGTCGGGGACCGCGTCGTACTCGTGCGCCTGCTCCATGAAGGCGTCCGGGTTCAGCTCCGACATCCGCGCCCCGCCGGCCAGCTTCATCAGCACCCGCCGCGCTGCGTCCACGTCCTGGCTGGCCAGCAGGCCGGCCCGGTCGCAGGACAGCTCGGACTTGCGGTACCACTCCTCCAGGCCCCAGATGATCCCGCGCAGGCCGATGTAGCCGAGCGGCATCCAGGCGATCCGGGCGGCCAGGTTGATCAGGTGGAACAGCATTGTCCGGTAGACGGCGTGGCCGGACAGGACGTGCCCGAGCTCATGCCCGACCACCGTGCGGAGTTCCTCGGCGTCGAGCAGGTCCACCAGCCCGGTGTTGATCACGATGAACGGCCGGTCGGAGCCGAGCGTCATCGCGTTGACGATGGGGTTCTGGGTGACGAACACCTCGGGGATCTGCGGCAGGTCCAGGATGTAGGCGCCGTCCCGGACCATATCGTTGATGTGCGGGAACTGCAGCTCGGAGACGCGCACACTGCCGGACAGGAAGTTCAGCCGCAGCGCACGCTCGTTGAAGAGCCCGGACAGCTTGCGCAGCAGCACGTCGAACCCGGTGAGCTTGCGCATCGCCACCAGAGCGGAACGATCGGCGGGATGCTCGTACGCCCGGGAACTTATTCCTGGCAGGCGGACACGCGCTCGGTCGGGCACTGGAGTCATATCTCGTATGTTAGCGCCGTCCGCGAGGAACCCGCCCACCGGAAAGCAACAGAAGCGGGCCGCCCGCCCGCAACCAGGAACAGTTTGCCCCGGGCGGGCGGCGGGCGCCCCGCCCCGGCTTATACCATCCCGTTATGAACGCTGGCCGGGACAGTCGGCGGATCGGGGTCATGGGCGGCACGTTCGATCCGGTCCATCATGGGCACCTTGTCGCCGCGAGCGAGGTCGGGCACATCTTCGAGCTCGACGAGGTTATCTTCGTGCCCACCGGCCATCCCTGGCAGAAGGAAGGGCGCGACGTCTCGCCGGCCGAGGACCGCTACCTGATGACGGTGATCGCCACCGCGTCCAACCCGCGGTTCAGTGTGAGCCGGGTCGATATCGACCGCCCGGGGCCGACCTACACCATCGACACCCTCCAGGACCTTCGCGCGGCCGCGGCCCCCGAGGACGAGTTTTTCTTCATCACCGGCGCCGATGCGCTCCACGCCATGCTGTCCTGGCATGACGTGGAGGAACTGTTCGCGCTGGCCCATTTCGTCGGGTGCACCCGGCCCGGGCACCCCCTCAGCGAGGCCGGGCTGCCGCACGGCAAGGTCAGCCTGGTGGAGATTCCCGCTCTCGCCATCTCCTCCAGCGAGTGCCGCGTCCGCGTCGCTGACGGTGAGCCCGTCTGGTATCTGGTCCCCGACGGGGTCGTCCAGTACATCGCGAAACGCCGTCTCTACCAGTACCCCGGAGATCAGGGGCTCAACGGGGCGCGGGTAAAGCCGTAACGTGGAGGCGTAAGAGGTCTCCGTGGCCCCACGGCTACGGAGAGCCCGGGCCCAGCAATTCCCGGAGACGGGAAGCCCGGACGTAGAAGACTGCCGAGGAGGGCGAACAGCACACGTGACCGCGACCCCCAGGGCCGTCGAGCTCATCGAGATCGCAGCGATGGCCGCGGCCGACAAGCTCGCCGCCGACATCATCGCGTACGACGTCAGCGACCAGCTTGTCATCACCGACGCGTTCCTGCTCTGCTCAGCCGCCAACGACCGGCAGGTCCGGTCGATAGTGGACGAGATCGAGCTGAAGCTGGGCCAGGCCGGGGCCAAGCCCGTCCGCCGTGAGGGAGAGCGGGACGGGCGCTGGGTCCTGCTCGACTACGTTGACATCGTCATACACGTGCAGCACGCGGACGAGCGAGTCTTCTACGCGCTCGAGCGCCTCTGGAAGGACTGTCCCGTCATCCGGCTTCCCGAGCCGGTCACCGCGGGCCCGGCGGGCCCGGCCCGTGAGCGCGGTCGCGCGGGCTCTCCGAACGGGGAAGCGCGCTGAGCGCCCCGATGCCGCCGGCCGCGCCGGCCGGGGGATTGTCCAACGCAGCCCAGCACGCCACCCGCCTGGTGCTGTGGCGGCACGGGCAGACGGTATGGAACTTCGAGGACCGCTTCCAGGGCCAGACCGACATCCCGCTCAACGAGACCGGGGTAGCCCAGGCCGAACGGGCCGCCCGGCTGCTCGCCGGGCTGCAGCCCGACGCCATCTTCTCCTCCGACCTGAGCCGTGCCGCGGCCACGGCGACGCAACTGGCCAGGATCACCGGCCTGCCGGTCACCCACGAGAAGGACCTGCGCGAGCGGCATGGCGGAGTCTGGGAAGGACTGAGCGGACCGGAGATCCGGGCGCGCTACCCGGCCGAGTTCCTGACCTGGTCACCACCCGAGGGGGAGACCGCGGCGGGGGTGGCCGACCGCGTGTCCGGGGCACTGGAGCGGATCGCGGGCAGCCTTCCCGCACGGTCGCTGGCCGTGGTCGTCAGCCACGGCGCGGCGATCCGCCTCGGCATGTCAAAGTTCCTGGGCATGCCCGAGGAACTGTGGAACATCCTGGGCCCGCTGTCGAACTGCTCCTGGTCGGTCCTCGGGCAGCGCCACGGCTTCTGGCGCCTGGTCGAGCACAACGCCGGCACCCTCCCCGAGCCCGTCCTCTCCGACGACCGCTGATCCTTCCCCATCCGTGATCCGCAACGACTTTTCCGCGGAGCTGCTGGCGCACTGCTGCCGGATGCTGGGCTCGGTGCACGACGCTGAAGATCTGGTGCAGGAGACCATGCTGCGGGCGTGGCGGTCCTACGGCGACGTCGATCCCGAACGGGCCTCGATGCGGACCTGGCTGCACCGGATCGCCACGATGCACCGGTCCTGTGCGGCCGGTCCTCAGCCGGCTGGCAGGCAGCGGACGCCCTCGATGCTGCCGGACAGCACCGCCGGCCGGCCGAATGGGGGATCACGACCGTGCTGCCCCGCCCGATCATGAGGGACGAGCCGTCCTCGGTGGCCAGGTGGCCGCCCCCGGCGGTGACCACGAGCACGCTGTAACTCTGTGACAGGTGCCGGCTCACCTGCGTGTCGACCCGTTCGGCGAGGAAGAACGGGTCGGCCTCGCCCGGCAGCAGCGAGCCGACGGCGCTGTTCAGCGACCGGCCGTGCAGTTCCTTGAGCCGCTCCGGCGGGCAGGCGCGCCGGTCGATGCACGCCAGCGCCTCGTCCAGCGGCAGACCGAGCGTCGCGTCGCTCTCCGGCAGGGAGAACGTGCTCCACTCCAGCATGATCGACAGGTCGGCGGGTTCCTGCAGCTCGACGACGAGGACCCCGTCGCTGATGGCGTGCGGCGTGCCGGCCGGGCACAGCACGGTGTCGCCCGGCGTCACCGGCACCCGGTTGGTGGCGGCCAGCATGGCCTCGACGTCCTGGTTCCGGGCCCAGCCGGTCAGCTCGGCGGCCTCGACGTCGCGGCTGAAGCCCAGGTACACCGCGGCGTCCGGGTCCGCCTCCAGCACGATCCACGCCTCCGTCTTGCCGTGCGGGCGGGCCAGGTGCTCGGCGGCGAAGCTCCGGTCGGGATGGACGTGCACGGGCAGCCGCTGCCCGGCGTCGAGCAGCTTCACGAGCAGGCCGGTGTCGGTGCCGTAGGTGGCGACGTGCGCCGCGCCCAGCCAGGCCTCCGGGTCGCTGGCGACCGCCTCCGCCAGCAGGGAGCCGTCCGGCAGCCGGGTCATTCCGTCGGTCTCGGTGCCGAAACGTGCCGTGACCGACGCGATCCAGTCCTCGGGCCGGTCCCCGTGCCCGCTCGTTCCGCGCAACCGGTCGATGCGGCCGTCCCCGCGGTAGAACATGGCCGGCGTGTTGGGCTCAAGCACGATCGGCTGCACGAGACTGACCTCCAGGGAACGACGGCGCCCCCGAAACCATAGCCGGGGCGCGCCCGGGGGCGCTAAAACGGAAGCGTACGCGTCGGGGCTGGCGAACCTCGCCACGGGACTGCAGAACTGGAAGGATTCCAAGTTCGGGAAGCGGAAAGGCCCGAAGATCAGCAGCGGCAGGCGTCACGCCGCCGCGGCGCGGTGAAAACCAAACTGCGCCTGTCCGAGCGCACATATGTATGCGGTCAGTACGGGTACGTGCTGGATCGTGATCTCAACGCCGCGCTGAATCTGGCGGCGCTGGTGTCCTCCTGCAGTTGGCGGGCGACAGGAAACGAGTCCGATGGAAACCCACGTAAGACCGGCACGGTGCTGGCAGCGGGTATCGCCATGGGAAGGCCCCTGAGGTCAACGCCGTGCCGCGAGGCAACGGCTCATGACACGCTTCTGCACGTTTCATGAACGGAGTTGCGATGCCGAAGGCAGTACGGTTCGACGAGTACGGCGGGGTCGACGTCCTGAAGGTGATCGACGTGCCCCGGCCGGTGCCAGAGCCTGGCCAGGTGCTGGTTCAGGTCAAGGCCACGGGGATCAACCCCGGCGAGGCCAAGATCCGCGAGGGCCTGATGCACGCGACGTTCCCGGCCACGTTCCCGTCCGGCGAGGGCAGTGACCTGGCCGGGATCGTCGCCGCGACCGGTCCGGGCGTCACCGGGTTGTCGGCCGGCGACGAAGTGATTGGCTTCACCAACAACCGGGCCAGTCACGCCCAGTACGTCCTGGCCGAGGCGGAAAACCTGACCCCCAGGCCGGCAGGCGTGCCCTGGGAGGCGGCGGAATCCCTGTTCGTGACCGGGGCTACGGCGTACGCGGCGGTGCGGGCGGTGACGCTGGCCGAAGGCGACACGGTGGTCGTCTCGGGCGCGGCCGGGGGGGTCGGCTCGATCGCGGTCCAGCTGGCCCGGCGGGCCGGGGTCACGGTGATCGGCCTGGCCGGTGCGGCCAACCACGAGTGGCTCCGCGGCCACGGGGTCATTCCGGTGACCTACGGCGACGGCGTGGCCGATCGGATCCGGCAGGCCGCCGGCACGGTGGACGCCTTCGTCGACACGTTCGGCGGGGACTACGTGCAGATCGCGCTGGACCTTGGCGTCGAGCCAGCCCGCATCGACACGATCGCCAACTTCGAGGCCGTCGAGAAGTACGGGGTCAAGGGCGACGCCAGCGCCGCGGGAGCGAGCGCCGGCGTGCTCGCCGTACTGGCCTGGCTGGTCGCGGCCGGGGAACTGGAGATTCCCATCGAGGCGGCCTACCCGCTCGATCAGGTGCGGGACGCCTACCGGCGGCTCGGGCAGGGTCACGTCCTCGGCAAGATCGTCCTGCTGCCCTGACCGGCCGCGGCGTCTCGGCCGGCGCGCCCTTGCCCCGCCGGCCGCGAGCGCCGGGGACGGCGGCGGTCACGAGCCTGCCTGGCGCTGCGCCGTCAGCGTCAGGCCGGCCGACCGGAGGCCGGCCAGCACCGGGCCCATGGCCGTCGCCGGGGTGAGCACCCCGGCGCGGCCGGGCAGCCGGTCACGGTCGAGGGCCAGGCAGAGCGCGCTCTCGCCGAACATCACCGCCGTGGCCTGATAGCCCGGATCGCCGCGGGCCTCGATCCGGGCCACGTACCGTCGCCCGGCCGAGGTGCGACCGTAAATCTTCATGCGGAAGTAGCCGTTCCGGCGTGTTTTTTCGCTGGGACCCTCCCCCGGACCCGGCAGGACCCGGCCGACCAGCAGCGCCCGGATGCGCGGGACGGCCAGGCCCAGGCCGACCGCGCCCAGTCCCGCGGTCACCACGGCGGCCCGGGCGGGTGCGGCCCACCCGGATCCGAACCCGGTCACCTCCCGGTAGCGGAACCGCCGCCCGTAGGCCCAGTCCTGCAGGGCGTTGCTGCGCCGGACGACGCGGGTGTTCGCGCTGGCCATAATGAAGGGGCCGACCCAGATGCCCAGATCAGCGTCGTAGCGGACCCGGTTCAGGTCCCGCTCGCGGCCCAGTTGGGGTTCCGCCGCCCGGTCCGGGCTGAGTGCGTACGGGTCCCCGGCCGTCCGGCGCAGTTCGGGGTGGGCCCGCATCTCGTCCTGCTGTCCCATCGCCGACGCCAGCGTGCCTCCGCTGAACCCGCCCCGTAGTGCCGTCACGACCAGCGTCGTGTCCTCTAGGTCGCCCGCGTTCTCGCCGGCGTTCTCGCCCGCGTCTTCCCCGCCGTCCGCGCGTGCCGCTTCGTGCAGTACCTGCACGCCCAGGTCGGACGGGATGGAGTCGAACCCGCAGCTGTGCACGATGCGCGCGCCCGTGCTCGCGGCCAGGTCGTGGTACCGGTCGATGCTCTCCCGCTCGAACAGCACCTCGCCGGACAGGTCCGCGTAGTCGCTGCCCGCGGTCGCGCAGGCCTCGACCAGCGGAAGTCCCTGGTGACGGTATGGCCCGACGGTAGTCGCCACCACCCGCGCCGAGCGGGCCAGCGCGGTCAGGGACGCGGGGTCGGCCGAATCGGCGACCAGCAGCGCCCAGTCCCGCGCGGCGGCGCCCAGTCCCGCCCGGACCTCCGCCAGCCGCGGCTCGGACCGCCCGGCCAGCCCGATCCGGGTGCCGGGCGGCGCGTGCTCGGCGAGGTAGGCGGCCACCAGCCGCCCGGCGAAACCAGTGGCGCCGAACACCGCCACATCCAGCTCACGGTCTGCGTCCATCCGCCCATGCTAGGGAACCGCGCGGATCGTCTCTAACATCAGCCCCAGGACCATCAGCGATGAGAAACACCTGGCGCTGACCGCCGCGCACCAGCAGCTTGATCTGCCGGATATGCCCGGGCAGGCAGGACCCTCCGTTGGCGGCGCCGAGCAGCAGCAGGCGCTCAGACGGCGAGCGCCGGGGGCCGGTCAGACCGAGATCGGCCAGGTTTCCATCCGGTGGCCCATGTCCCAGAACATCCACTCGTAGCGGCTGCTGGTCCTGAAGTGCCAGCGCAGGCTCGCGCGCTCGGCGTCGGACAGGCCCGTACCCAGCCGGTTGGTGAGGTCCAGCACCTCCTGGACGTACTCGCCGTAATCCGCGCCGCTGTAGGTGTCGATCCACCGCTGGAAGCGCGGGTCCGGTGACCCCCGGCGCCGCAGTTCCTTGCCGACCTCCCAGTAGATCCAGTAGCACGGCACGACCGCGCCGACCCCCTCGGCGTAGGACCCGCCGCGGGCGGTCGCCAGGAGATAGCTGGTGAAAGCGAGGGTGGTGGGCGCCATCTCGGCCCCCTGCACGATGGCGGGGTCGATGCCCAGGTTGGCCAGGAGCGAGTCGTGCAGTTGCTGCTCCACGGCGACCACGCCGATGAAGTGCCGGGCGAACATCTCGGTGTCGCTGGCGTCCGGGGCCCGGCTGGCGATGGCGGCGAGCGTGTGCCCGTATTGCTTGAGGTACAGCCCGTCCTGAACGACGTAGAAGGCGAACGTCTCTTCCGGCAGGCTGCCGTCGGCCAGCCCGGCGAGGAAGGGATGCGCCAGGATGGCCTCGTATATGCCTGCGACACTCTGCCAGAGCTCACCCGTGAAGCTGTCGGTCATCCGTGCCGCTCCTTGATCGTCCATGCGCCGTCCATAACCGTATTACGGTCGAGGTGTGTGACGGGGGCGCCACGTCCCGTTCCGCAGGATGAATTTTCTTTCCCGGGTGTCGATTCTGGCCATCCTCCTTCGTGATCAGGGTGAGAGGCCGCCAGACAGGCGCCCCGCCCGAAAGGAGAACGACCATGACGCAGTACCTCCTCGCCGTGCACAGTGTCGAGGGCGAGCCCATGCCTTCGCAGGAGCAGATGCAACGGGCGTACAAGGACGTCGACGCCCTCAACGGCGAGCTCCAGTCGTCCGGCGTCTGGGTGTTCGCCGGTGGCCTTCAGCCGCCGTCCTCGGCGACCGTGGTCCGCGCCCAGGGCGGCCAGGCCGTCACCACCGACGGCCCGTTCGCCGAGACGAAGGAGCAGCTCGGCGGCTTCTGGATCATCGACGTCGCCGACCTGGACGCGGCGCTGGAGTGGGCCCGCAAGGCGACCGTCGCGTGCGCCGCCCCCGTCGAGGTCCGGCCGTTCCAGGAGATCCCCGAGGCTTAGCCGTGCCGGCCCTGGACACCACGGCCGTCGAGCGCGCCTACCGGGAGAGTTCCGGGCGGGCCGTGGCCACCCTGGTCCGCCTCTTCGGCGATATCGACCTTGCCGAAGAGGCGGTCCAGGAGGCCTTTACCGTCGCCGTGCAGCGGTGGGCGGCGGCGGGTGTGCCGCCCAACCCGGGCGGCTGGATCGTCACCACCGCGCGGAACAAGGCCCTGGACCGGCTGCGCCGGGAGTCGTCCCGGTACGGCCGGGAGGCCCAGGCCGCCCTGCTGCGGCTCCAGCCCAGCCCCGGGGATCTGGCGGAGCCAGCGGAGGTGGAACCAGTGCCTGATGACCGGCTGCGGCTCATCTTCACCTGCTGCCATCCGGCGCTGGGTGCCGAAGCGCAGCTCGCGCTCACCCTGCGGCTGGTGGGCGGGCTGCAGACCCCGGAGATCGCGCGTGCCTTTCTCACCCCGGAGGCGACCGTCGCGCAGCGGCTGGTCCGGGCCAAGCGGAAGATCCGCGACGCGAAGATCCCGTACCGTGTGCCCCGCGACGCCGAGCTGACCGCCCGGCTGCCGTTCGTCCTCGCCGTCGTCTACCTGGTCTTCAACGAGGGCTACACGGCCTCGGCGGGCGACGCGCTGATCCGCTCCGAGCTGTGCGCCGAGGGGATCCGGCTGGCCCGGCTGCTGGCCGACCTGATGCCGGACGAGCCCGAGGTGCTGGGCCTGCTGGCGCTGCTGCTGCTGACCGAGGCCCGCCGCCCGGCCCGCACCGCCACCGACGGGTCCCTGGTCCGGCTGGCCGACCAGGATCGCAGCCGGTGGGACCGGGCCCTGATCACCGAGGCCCAGCACCTGGTGCGCGCGTGCCTGCGCCGTAACCAGCCCGGGCCCTACCAGCTGCAGGCGGCCATCAGCGCGGTGCACGCGGACGCGCCGGCGGCCGCCGACACCGACTGGCAGCAGATCCTCGCGCTCTACGATCAGCTCGCCGCGATTACGCCGACGCCGGTCGTTGCGCTCAACCGCTGTGTCGCGGTCGCCGAGGTGCACGGCCCGGGCGTGGCCCTCGGCCTGCTCGACCGGCTGGACCTGGACGATTACCACCTGTTCCACGCGACCCGGGCCGACCTGCTCCGCCGGCTCGGCCGCCCGGCCGACGCGGCCGCGGCCTACGACGCGGCCATCACCCGCGCGGCCAACGGCGCCGAGCGGTCGTTCCTCACCCGCCAGCGCGACGCGCTCCCCACGACCTCATAGCCGCCGCAGGATGTCCCGGTCCGGGACCCGCCCTGCCGGTCACTGGGCCGCCACGATTTCTTCCAGCCGATCCGCATGGCATCTGAGCGGCCAGAATTCGACTTCGGGTCAGTGGTCCCGCTCTACGAGCAAGCCGCCGACTACGTACAGGCACAGATCGAATCCGGTGCGCTTGAGCCGGGTGACCGCTTCCCGGACATGCGCAAGCTGGCCGAGGACTGGGGCATCGCGTATCAGACTGTCCGCCGGGCAATGCGTGAACTTCAAGAACGCGGCCTCGTCGTCAGCAGGGTTGGCAAAGGAACCTTCGTCAAAGACCGGAAGTAAATTCGAACAACCGCTGGGCATCTTCGATGGCGCGGGCGGGGACCGAACCAGATGGCAAAGGGCCGGGTAGGCCCGGAGCGGCCCATGCGGGGCCCGCCGACCAGGGCCGGACCCGCGATCACCCGTGATGGATGAGGCAGGCTCACTGCGGTCGGGTGACACTGATCGGGACGATCAGGTGGTGGTTTATCCCGGCAGGCGAGGGCATGGGGTATCAGGGACGGAGATCCGCGTAAACGGCATGGAGATGAATGTTGTCATTGCCGGTGAGGGCCCGGACGTGCTGCTCACGCCCGTTTCCGGCGAGCTGGTGATCCCCGACGCCCGCTGGATAGCCGGAGCCGTCGGCCTGGTGAACCTGCTGGTGGTCAGCCGGATCCGCGCTGCCCGGCGAAGCAAGGCGCGCTAAATGATGCACGTGGCCGCAGCCAGCAGATCGGGTCGCACATGATCGTCCTTAACCTCGTTCTCATCGGCCTGGTGATCACGCTTGAACCGCTCCCGCTCACCGCGTTCATCCTTGTTCTTGCGTCCAAGGGCGGCGTGAGGAAGGGCGCCGCGTTCATCTTCGGCTGGCTCGTGTCGCTCGCCATCGTGATCGCATTCACGGTGCTCGTCACCGGCAACAACCCCCCGAAACCCAGCACGGCTCCCTCGCTGGCCGCCCTAGCGGCCAAGCTCGTTCTCGGCGTTGGGCTGACGGTGATCGCGATCCGGCAGTACAGGAAAATGGGCAAGCCGAAACCACCAAGAAAGCCCCCCAGGTGGCAGGCCAGCATCGACAGCATGACGCCGTGGTACGCCATCGGGCTCGGCCCGCTCACCCAGCCGTGGGCACTCGTGGCCGCCGGTGTCACGGTCATCGTCGAGGCGAAGCTCTCATCCTGGCAGGATTACCTTACGCTCGCGCTGTTCTGCGTTATCGCCACATCCTCGCTCCTGGCCATGGAGATCTACGCCGGGTTCCGCCCCCAGCCAGCGCAGCAGTTCCTGGCCCGGCTGCGGCACTGGATCGATACCCATACCAACCAGGTCATCATCATCGTGTCCCTGGTACTCGGTTTCTGGCTGATCGGGAACAGCATCTACTACATCGTCACCTAGACTCAGGAGAGTGGCATGCTGGCCAGTCGACGCCAGCGGATGATGCCGCGGGCGAGGCTGAGGAAGGCCTCGTGGCTGTCGTCGCGGATCTGCCAGCCGATGCGCAGTCGGTGAACCAGTGCAGCAGCGCGAAACTCTGGTCCACGACCCAGCGGTGCACGCCCAGCCCAGAGCCGTGCACCGTGCCGCGGTGGGCGATGACCGGGGTGATTCCGGTGTTCCGAACCTGTGTGCGGTATTTGTCGTGGTCGTAGCGGCAGTCGGCGTAGCCCCGGTCTGGGTGCCGCAGTAACCGTTTACCATATTTTTACCTTTTGGCCATAATCGTTAGCTGACGGCCATGCCTAAGGCTTTTAGGGTTCAACTGCCGGTGCTGCCCCAGACCCTGGCAGCCTCCACACCTAGCGTTCTGAGGGCCCGATGCCTTACGCAAATCTGGACGACGATCGTCAAGCTCGGTCTGCGGACCGCTGGGATGGCGTCCCTGCACTGACGGGACGCCATGACGCGCCACGACCGGTGGCCGCAGCGAATGGATGCTGAGCGTACTGCCACCTACCCTCCGGCCGGCCAGCTCGGTCATAGCTGCACCGCCTTTCTGCGGAGCCAGCCCACGCGCCTCGTGGACGGCCGGGTGGTAGACGGGTATACCGGCGTATTCGAGATCATCTGCTGCGACTGCGGCGACAATCCATACCTGGATTATTGGCATGTCTCGGCTCGCTTGCAGAAGATCCGCGGACCCTATGCGATAGCTGAAGGCGTGGCCGCCTATGGGCAGCACCTTGGAAAAGAACAGGTATCCCGGTGTGACTGCGTGGACGGCAGCGTATAGCGCCGTCGTCACGACGCGGCCCGGCTGGACGCCTGCCGGGTTCGCTCGGCGCTATTCAAAAGTCGCCGTCATCGCGGCGACCGCGCCGTGGTCGCCTCAGGTGGCGATGTCGGGGTAGGGGAGGTCGAAGTGAGCGAGCCGGGCCGCGAAGCCGCGCTGCATCGCTAGCGGCTCGGGGTAGTCGCGCTCGAACATCGCGATCCACAGCGTCAGGGTCAGGAACGGGTGCGCGCCCAGCTGGAACAGGGCCACGTGGTCGTGCACCGACAGCGCATCCCGCTCCTCCTCGGTGAACGACAGCCAGGTGGACGCCTCGCCGGCAACGCAGTTGAGGATCTGGTTCGCCTCGCCGGCCTCCCACCACGCGACCGTGCCCGCCGGGTCGGAGCGGTACCGCTCGACTAGTTCCGGGTCGCGGTCGACGGTGAACAGGAACTTGTCGACCAGGTACTTGCTCATCCGCCCACCTCGCCGTAGCCGCTTGCCCGCCCGCCGCCCGCGCTCATCCGCCCGCCCCGTTCGGGTACCAGGTGAAGTAGGCCTCCATCGTGTGGAACAGGTCGAGGCTGTCCACGTAGTCGGCCTTGCTGTAGCCGGCGGCCCCCATCATCAGCATGAAGTCCATGAAGCCGTGGGTGGCGTTGCCCGGCGCGTGCAGGCTGTCCAGGGTGACGCTGGCCAGGCAGCCGTCGATGTCGCCGTCCGCGATCCACTGCACGGCCTGGGCGTCGAACTCCGGATCGGGCCCGTGCTCGCCGAACTGCCGCGGCCCGCCGAGCTCCAGCGACAGGTGCCCGGTCCCGATGAGGGCCACGCGCAGGTCGCTGGGCCAGGCGCCGATGATGTCGCGCAGGGCGCGGCCGAGCTTGACGAACCGCTCGGGCCGGGGCAGCGGTGGCGCGAAGATGTTGGTATACACCGGCACCACCGGCAGGTCGTTGCCGGGGCGCACCGTGAAGATCGGGCACGTGATGGAGTGGTCCACCCGCAGCTCGTTGGAGAACGCGAGGTCGAAGCCCGCGTCGATGCCCTCGCGCAGGATGTGCGCCGACAGCTCCTCGTGGCCCTTGAGCAGCAGCCGGGGCAGGCCGAATTCGCGTTCTTCGTTGTAGTAGTTGGCGTCGTAGAACGGCGCCTTGCCCACCAGGAACTGCGGCATGTTGTCCAGCCAGAGCTGGTGGAAGTGGTCCGAGCCGACCATCACCAGCACGTCGGGCCGGGCCCGGGTCAGGGTCTCCCGGTACGCCTCGACCTTGCGCACCCACTCGGCGGCGAACGGCGGCGCCTCCTCCGGCGGGAGCTTGCTCGTCGCGTAATAGAACGGGTGATGGGTAGTGGCCAGGATCGCGACCAGTTCCGCCATGAACCATCTCTCCTTGCCGGGCCCGGTAGCCGGTGAGAAGCTACACGGCATCAGCGTACAGTTGTCCGTTTAGCGGCGGCTAGGGGAACAACGCCCCGGGGCCTACGCTATGTCGCAGGGACGACGACGCGCTGCGAGGAGCGCCAAGGAGCCCAACGAGCGCCGCGAAGCGCGCTGGGAGGTGGGCATGGCCGGACGCGGGACCGGGCCCGATTTCGTCGAGGCCCTGGCGCGGGGCCTGGACGTCCTGGCCTGTTTCGACGACCGCCGCCCGCGGATGAGCCTGACCGAGATCGCCGTGGCCACCGGGCTGGCCCGGCCCACCGCGCGCCGCCTGCTGCTGACCCTGGCCGAGCTCGGCTTCGTCCGGCTGGAGGAGGGGGCCTTCACCCTCACGCCGAAGGTCCTGCGCCTGGGCATGGCCTACGTCGGCTCGCTCGGCCTGTGGGACGTCGCCCGCCCGCACCTGGAGGACCTGGTCGGCCAGACCGGCGAATCCTCCTCGATGGCCCAGCTCGACGGCTCCGACATCGTCTATGTGGCCCGCGTCTCGGTGCCCGAAGATCATTACCCTCCGGGTCGTCATCGGCACCCGGTTCCCCGCGCTGCAGACCTCTCAGGGCAAGGTGCTGCTCGCGGCGCTGGACAGCGAGGCCCTGACCGCGACGCTGGCCGAGCCCAGCCGGTCCGGGCTGCCGCCCGCCGCACCCGCGCGACCGCGCTCGCATCGACGACGAGCTGCGCACCGTCCGCGCCCGGGGCTGGGCCCTGGCCGACGAGGAACTGGCGCCCGGGGTCCGTTCGGTGGCGGTGCCGGTCCGCGACGGCGACGGCGAAGTCCGGGCGGCCATGAACGTGACCGTGCACGCCGCCGAGACGTGCGTCGCCACGCTGGTCGACGAGCACCTGCCGAAGCTGATGCGCGCGGCGGGGGAGGTCTCGGCGGACTGGGCGCTGTGGCAGTCGCGCCCGCACACCGTGGTGCGCGGCGTGCCCGGCATGCCCGGCGACCCCGGCGACCCCGGGATGGGCGCGTCCCCGTCGTCGGCGGTGATTTGACAGTGGGCGGGGCCGACGGGCACATTGACGGACAAGTGTCCGTATAGCGGCGGCGGGTGCGCGCCAGGACAGCAGTGGCAGGAATACAGCACAACAGCGGCAGGGAACAGGAGTGCCCGTGGGACCCACCGACCCCACCGATCCCCAGGAAGAGCCGGCGAAAGGCCCGCTGTCCGGGATCCTGGTCGCCGACTTCTCCCGCATCCTGGCCGGCCCGTACGCCACCATGATGCTCGGCGACCTCGGGGCCGAGGTGATCAAGGTCGAGAGCCCGGCCGGCGACGACACCCGCGAGTGGGTCCCGCCCCGACGGGACGGCGTCGGCACCTATTACCTCGGGGTCAACCGCAACAAGCGCTCGATCGCCCTCGACCTCTCCGACGCCCACGACCAGGCCGTCGCCCATGCGCTGGCGCAGCGTGCGGACGTGTTCATCCAGAACTTCCGCCCGGGCGGCCTGGCCCGGTTCGGCCTGGACTACGAGTCCGTCGCCCGCCGCAACCCAGCCATCATCTACTGCTCGATCAGCGGCTTCGGCGCCGGCCAGGGTGCGAAGCTGCCCGGCTACGACGTGCTGGTCCAGGGGGTGTCCGGCCTGATGAGCCTGACCGGCGCCCCCGACACCCCGCCGTTCCGGTCCGGGATCTCCGTCTTCGACGTGTTCACCGGGCTGCACTCGGCGGTCGGCATCCTGGCCGCGCTGCACCACCGCGACGTCACCGGTGCGGGCCAGCACATCGAGACCAATCTGCTGTCCACGGCGCTGTCGGCGATGGTCAACCAGACGTCCGCGTACGTGGCCGGGGGCGTCGTGCCGCACCGGATGGGCAACTCTCACCTCAGCCTGTTCCCCTACGAGCCGCTGGCCACCGGCGACGGGGACCTCATCATCGCGGTGGGCAACGACCGGCAGTTCCGTAAGCTCGCCGCGGCGCTCGGCGCGCCGGAACTGGCCGACGACGAGCGGTTCCGCAGCGTCGGCCTGCGCAACGACAACCGCGAGGAACTGCGGCCGCTGCTGCTGGAACGGCTGGCCGCCAAGTCGGCCCAGGAGTGGTTCGCGATCCTCACTGAGGCGGGCATCCCGTGCGGGCCGATCAACGACGTCCGCGGGGGGGTCGAGCTGGCCGCGACCCTCGGCCTGGAACCGGTGGTGATGACGGGCGACGTGCCGACCGTCCGCAACCCGATCCGCATGTCCGCGACGCCGCCCCGGCACGAACTGCCCCCGCCGGCCCTGAACGCCGACGGCGACGACATCCGCGCCTGGCTCGGCTTCGGCTCCCGGGAGGAATCCACCGATGACCAGTGACCAGCCCGGCGAGCCCGCCGAGCCCGGCGAGCCCCCCGCCGGACCGCCACGACCAGTCCCTGCCGTCTTTCCCGACCTCGCTCGGCACCTCCGAGGGCACTGCCATCACCCTGCTCGGCCAGGACCTGGCGCGCGACCTCATGGGCCACGTCAGCTTCGGCGAGCTCGCCTACTGGCTGATCACCCTGCGGCGGCCGACCCCGCAGCAGTCGCGCCTGTTCGAGGCGGTCCTGCTCGGGCTGGCCGACCACGGGTTCACGCCCACCGCGATCGCGGCCCGGCTGACCTACCTGAGCGCGCCCGACGCGATCCAGGGGGCGCTGGCGGCCGGTCTGCTCGGCGGCGGCTCCCGTTTTCTCGGCGTCACCGAGGACACCGGCCGCTTCCTGGCCGGAGTCCTGCGGGAGGCCGGCCGTCCCCTACCGACGACGAGGGCTGGGATGCCCTGGCTGAGCGGGCGGTCGCCGACTGCGCCGCCGCCGGCGGTTTCGTGCCCGGCCTGGGTCATCCGGTGCACAAGGAGGGTGACCCGAGGACGCCGCGGATCATCGCCATCGCCCGCGAGGAAGGCCTGTACGGCCCGCATCTGGCGCTGTTCGAGGCCATCGGGCGCGTCCACCCGAAGATCCTCGGCAAATGGCTGCCGCTGAACGGCGCCGGGGTCAGCGGCGCGGCCCTGGCCGACCTCGGGCTGCCGCTGGAAGTGCTCCGCGGCGTGGTGCTGCTGGCCCGCTGCGCCGGACTGCTCGGCCACATCGCCGAGGAGATCCGCCGCCCGGTCGCCAACTCGATCTACCTGACCGTTGATCGCAACGCGGTATACCTGCCGCCCATCCCGAACGGGCCCGATGCGACGTGAGCCCCGCTGCGCCGCGCACCTGCCGGGACTGACCGGGTTTGCCCCGTTAGCGGCTTTCGCCGGGTAAATTCTGCGTACTGTGATCCCATGCGAGCAGCCGTCCTTCGCCGGCCGGAGTGCCCCGGAGGTAGAGCTGTCCGCGGTGGCCGCCTGGACGGCCCTGACCTGGCGCGGTGAGCTGCACCCGGGGGAGCAGGTCATCGTGCTAGCCAAACAAGCCCCGCCAGTCCCGCTAGCCACTCAGACCACCTCAGCACCAGCCACTTCAGCCACTCAGGCCTAGTCAGCCACACCAGCCCCGCCAGTCACTCACTGCCCGTGCGTTCGGCCGCTATGGTACTCGGTGTAGGTGTACGGGTTGTCGAGGATCGTCGTCTCGGGCACGTCCGGGCTCATGCCCCTCACCCACGCCTCGTCGCCCAGGGTCGCCCGCAGGTACTCGACCGTCGCCTCCACGTCCCGCCGGACCGGCGCCAGGTCGATGCCGACCAGGCGGTGGTCGTGCTTGACCACTCGGCCGTTGACGATGACGGTGTGCACATCTCCCCGCTGGGCCTGGAACGCGACGTGCCCGTACGGGTTCAGCACCGGAAACCACACCGGTGAGCCGTCGTTCTTGATGAGCACCACGTCGGCCTTCTTGCCCGGCTCGAGACTGCCCAGGCTGGCGTCCCGGCCGAGCGCGCGGGCCCCGCCCCGGGTGGCCCACGCGACGACGTGCTCCGCGCGCAGGCTGGCGTTCGTGACGGTCTCGCCCTTGGCGTGGGCCTCCATGTGCTCCCGCGACCGGTCGGCGCCCAGCGTGGTGCGCATCGCGGAGAACAGATCGCCGCTCCACCACACGCTGGTGTCCATGGACAGCGAGACCGGGATGCCGTGGGCGCGCAGCGCCCAGGTGGGCGGGTAGCCCTGGCCGGCGCTCTGCTCGCTCTCGGTGGAGACCGATACCGATCCGCCGGTCGCGGCGATGCGGTGGTAGGAGTCCGCCGACAGCGTGGCCGCGTGCACGAAGATGCTGGACTCATCGAGGAAACCGGCCTCGTGTGCCAGCCGGATCCCGTCGTCGTTGGTCGCGCCCCACACCCCGGCGTGGGTGGTGACGGGAACGCCCAGGTCGCGTGCCACCTGGTATGCCGCCTTCTCCGGGAAGGACGGGTCGCCGGTGACGTCGAAGGCAATCTGGAATCCGAGCATGTCGCCGTCGGTGGCCAGCATGGCCTCGGCGAAGGCGCGGAACTCCGGCGACGTCGCCCACTCCCAGGGCGCCTGCTGGATGTTGCCGTAGGCGAGCACGTACCGGCCGGGCACCGACCGGAGCGCGTCCACGGCGGCCTCGGCGTGCTCGGTGGTCTGCAGGCCGTGTGACCAGTCGACACAGGTCGTAACGCCGGCGTCGATCGCCTCGATCGCGGCCAGCCGGTTGCCCGCGCGCACGTCCACGGGCCGGAAGTGCTTGCCCGACTCCAGGTAGTACCAGACGAAGTATTGCGACAGCGTCCAGTCCGCGCCGTAGCCGCGCATGGCCGTCTGCCACATGTGCCGGTGCGTGTCGATCATGCCCGGCATCACGATGCCCCCCGTGGCGTCGATCTCCACGGTGCCGTCCGGCACGGCGAGCTGCGGGCCGACCGCCGCGATCGTGTCGCCGGAGACGAGAACATCGGTGCCGGGCCGCACCGACCGGGTGTCGTCCATGGTCAGGACTGTTCCGCTGCGCAGCACCACTGGCCGCCCGGCCGTGAAGTCAGCTGGTTCACCCATGGCTCTCGCTTCCTTGCGACACGCCAGACCCGCAGATCCGGCAGGCACGCTCCTGGCCGTAGCATGCCATCGGCCTCTGACACTTCACGACGACGACCCCCCGGACAGGCAGGTAGTTTCCGCGTTCCATGTTCACCTGATCTTCGTGACGACATACCGGCGGGGCGTGCCCGGCGCGGATATGCTCCGCTGCTGCCAGGCTGCCGTATGGAAGGTCTGCGGCCAATCGAGGGTCAAACCATCACGTTGTCGCTGCGCTGTCTCTCCGAGAGCTTCTTGATCGCCTCGAAGGGGTCGCGGGAGAGGGGTGAACTTCATCCCCGATCGCCGCGCGCGGTATCAATAGCAGCGCCACGGGACCGCGGCGGCCCGTGGCGGGGTGGCGTGGCCTCGTACTCGTGCTGGGTGGCGCGACTACGGCTGCTCGTGGCGGCGGGCGGCGCTGAGCGCGCCGGCCCACCAGGTCAGGTCGTCGGCGAGCAGCTTGAGCCGCGGCTCGAGGGGCGCGAAGGTGGTCGTGTCCCCGGGATCGGCGCTCCGATGGTCAGGCACGGCGGACGGCCTGCGCTCCCCGGCCCTTTCCCCGGCCCCGCACCCCCGTCGCCGGGGCAGGACCAGGTGGTCCAGGCGATGCGCGCGCTGGGCCGCCGCCACGGCTGCGCCTGGGGACTCAGCCGTGGCGCTAACGGGAACTCAGGCCGGGACTTACGCGGGCCGCCCCGCCCGGACCAGCGTGTCGATGGCCACCCGCTCACCCTCGGCGGTCTGCACATGCCGCCGCACCTGCTCCGCACGCTGGACGGTGAGCCCGTCCAGGGCGGCGGCCACAGATGCGGGTGTCCAGAGGACGTGGGGATACTGCGGCCCGCCGTAACCCCGGCCGAGGTTGTCGCGATCGTGCCCGACGGCCAGCAGTGTCCCGCCCGGCGCGAGCGCGGTCGCCGCGGTCCGGACCAGGCGCGCGAGCTCGTCGGCCGGCAGCTGGATGTAGGCGATGAGCACCAGGTCGTACCCGGCCGGGCTGGGCTGGTAGCTGAGCAGGTCCGCCTTCACCCAGCCGACGTCGACCCCGCGCTGCCGGGCCAGTTCGGCCGCCCGGGCCAGGCCCACGGCCGAGAAGTCCACGCCGGTGACCTGCCAGCCGCGCGCCGCCAGCCAGATGGCGTTGCGGCCCTCACCAGTGCCCAGGTCGAGGGCCCGGCCGGGTTCCAGTGCCGCCAGTTCCTCGGTTACGAAGCAGTTCGGCCCGGCCCCCCAGACCAGCTCCGGGCCCGCGTACCGTTCGTCCCAGGCGGTCTGGTCCATCCTCTGCTCCTTTTTGTCCTTTGTCCGCCGCAGCGTGTCGTGCCCTTACCGGGGCTCGTTCGGTGGCATCGGCACCCCCACTATTATCGGCGCGAAATCGTGGCCGCTATCGGCGCGGAATCGTGGCCGCGGGTGTTCCGGGTGGTCACGGGGCGGTTCCCGGCGGTCGGCCGGCGCGTCGCGCGAGGCCCGGGACGTGCGGGGATACACACTTTGGGGCCCCGATCGTGTTAGCCATGGAATCGTATGTGTCAAAGTGGTAAGAGACCAGGCAACGGCGGCGGACTGGGCCTGCCGCCGAGGGCGGTCAGCGGACGAAGCCGACCGGGTTGGGGACGCTGTCGGCGAAGGGCGAGCTGAGCGGGCTATGGAGCCTCTGACCAGTGACGATCCCGCCGAGATCGGCGGTTTCCGCCTTCGTGCCCGGCTCGGGGCCGGGGGCATGGGGCGGGTGTACCTGGCGTCCACGCCGGGCGGGCGGCGCGTCGCGCTGAAGGTCGTCCGGCCGGAACTGGGCGACGACGCGGACTTCCGGTCGCGTTTCCGCCAGGAGATCGAGGCCGCCCAGCGGGTGCGCGGGCTGTACACCGCCGAACTTCTCAGCGCCGATCCCACGGCCACACCGCCGTGGCTGGTGACGGCGTACGTGCCGGGGCCGTCGCTGCAGCAGGCCGTCGCGGAGCACGGGCCGATGCCGCCGGAGACGGTCATCCTGCTGATGGCCGGGGTCGCCGAGGCTCTGCAGGCGATCCACGCCGCCGGTGTCGTCCACCGTGATCTCAAACCGTCCAACGTGCTGCTGGCCCCGGACGGGCCGCGCGTGATCGATTTCGGGATCGCCCGGGCCGCGGAGGCCACGAACCTGACCCAGAGCGGCGTGGCCGTGGGGTCCCCCCAGTTCATGGCGCCGGAGCAGATTCGTGGCCTGGCCATCACGCCCGCCATCGACGTCTTCGCGCTCGGCGCGGTGGCGGCCTTCGCCGTGGCCGGCCGGGCGCCCTTCGGTGAAGGGCACGTGGCCGCGCTGATGCACCGCGTGCTGAACGAGCCGCCGAACCTGACCGGCTGTTCCGGGCCGCTGCGCACCCTGATCGAGCGCTGCCTGGCCAAGGACGCGCCGGACCGCCCCAGCCCGGCAGAGATCATCGAGTCCTGCCGGGCCCAGGCCGCCGGGAACCTGGGCGACTTCACCGACTCGTGGCTTCCGCCCGCGATGGCCGCCGCCGCGGCCCGCGCTCCCGGGATGCCGGGGAGTGCCCCGTCCCCGTCCCCGTCTCGCAGCATCGGCTCCGGCGAACGGCACGACGCAGGCCCCGGGAGGTGCGCCGTCCGGTCCGGGCCGTTCGCCCTACCCGGCACCGGGCGCCGGGCAAACCACGCCACCGGGCGCCGGGCGAACCACGCCGCCGGGTTCCACCGCCGCGCACGGCACCTCCCGTCCGCGCCCCGCCGGTGTCAATGGCCCCACGGGCCCCGTGCTACCCCGCCGGTCCCGCCTGCCCGGCCGGCCGCCACGCCGGCTCCGACCACTGGGCCTGGTGGCCCTGCCGCGCCGACCTGGCCGGGCAGCCGGACGCCGGTGCCGTCTTCGCTGACCACGGCGGCGCGGCTGATGTACGCCGGCGCCGGCCTCAGCGCGCTCGGCGCCATCGTCGGCCTGGCCACCGTGCACGAGCTGCAGGTGATAGCCGCTCAGCAGTGGGCGGCCCGGGGCGCGGTCGGCGCCGCGGTCGCCATCCTGCTGATCCACGGCGTGATCGGCACCGCCCTGTGGTTCTGGCTGGCCCGGGAGACCGAACGTGGCCGGCGCCGCGCCCGGGCCTGGGCCACGGCCATCTTCTGCATCGCCACCGTCAGCGGGATCAGCGTCGATGCCCACGCGCCGTCGACCGGCCTGACCCAGGCGTTCAGCGGCATCGAATGGGTGATCGGCCTGTGCGCCGTCATCCTGCTCTGGAACCGGCCCTCGCGGTCCTACTACGCCGCGCAGCGGCCAGCGGCCATCGAGCGGCCACCGGTCAGCCATACGCCCGTCGCCCCGTCCCCGAGTCTCCGGCCGCGCCAGGCCCCGCCCGGCCAGCCGAACACCCGGCAGGACTGGCCGGCCCGCCCCCCGTCGCGCGGGAGCTGGCCAGGCCGGGGCCCCTCCGATCGCAGCGGCCCCCGGGGCCAGCACCCGCGGTCGGGCCCCGATCAGGGCCTGGGCCCGGGGCAGGTGAACTGGTCCCGGCCGTCCCAGCCGGACCGCCCGGGGCAGCGATGGTAGCCGGCTGCCGCGCGGGGCGCCGGCCGGGAAGTCTGTGTTCGAACAGCGGGACCGGGCACCGTCCGGGAGCTGCTAAGCTCGTACATCGCAAGGGGCTATGGCGCAGTTGGTAGCGCGCCTCCATGGCATGGAGGAGGTCTGGGGTTCGAATCCCCATAGCTCCACTGGCTTTCCGGACCTCGGTTTCATGATCAAGTGACTAACCAAGTGCGACTACGGCGTAGCGGCCACGTCCGCTGCGCCGTTTTCGTGTTCTGTCGTCGTCGCCGAAGACGGTGTCCATCACGTTCGCCCCGCCGCGGATGGCGGGCACGATCACGTGCCGGTACACGGTCTCGGTGACGTGGGTGGACTTGTGGCCCACGGTGTCGCTGATGTCCTGCAGCGGCACGCCGTTGCTGCTCATGATCGACACGGCGGTGTGCCGTCCTTCGTGGGCGTGCCAGTGACCGATCCCGGCCCGCCGCGTCATCTTGCTGAACCGCCAGTTGAGCGCGTCGCTTGCTGTACATGCGCCCGTCCTCGTGGCAGAACACGAGGTTGTTGTCGTGCCAGGCGGCGCCCGCGGCGAGCCGTTCCGCGGCCTGGAGCTTCCGGTGCGCCATGAGTGCGGCCATGGCGCGCCTGGGCAGGACGAGGGAGCGCCTGGACTTCGGTGTCTTGACGTCCCCGGTCCGGCTCGCCGACCGCCACACGTGGATGACTCCCTTGTCGAGGTCCACGTGATCCCAGGAGAGCTTGCGCAGCTCCCCGGGACGAAGGCCGAGCGTGATCGACAGCACGAACAGTGCTTCGAGCCGGCGGCCCTCGCTGACGCGATCGTCCGTGCCGAGTTCCGCGCGGCAGATACGGCAGGTGACCGCACCCAGATCGGTGCCGACCTCGGTGACGGGAGCCTTTCGCGCGGCCGCGTCCCGCAAGCCAGCTCGCCCGCCTCCGTGGCCGCGTGGGTCGCCGCGTACTGGCCCCGGCTCACCTTGACCACCTTGACGTAGCCCGTCGGCCTGGCCGCTCGCGGCCTTGAGCACCTTGCCCGCCTGTTCCTCGCTCATGGCCCGCGACGGGTGGCCCGGCTGGCCCTGCGGCAGGTCGACCAGCTCGGCGACGTTCCGGCCGATGAGGTCGTACTTCTGGGCTCGCCGGATCGACCTGGTGAGCGTGCTCTTGATCTTCACGAGCGACGCCTTGCTGAGCACCTTGGCGGCGTCCCGGAAGAAGCGGTCGGCGTCGGTGGCCTTGAAGTCCTTCAGCTTCGTCGCGCCGATCGCCGGATAGATCCACTTCTCGGCCTGGCCCCGGTAGGTGGCCACGGTGTGCGGGTCCAGTTCCAGTGAGTCGAGCCAGTCCGTGACGCACTGCCGGACGGTGTAGGCCGCCGGTGTCTGGATGCCGGCGTTGATCTCGTCGTGCAACGCGCTCAGTTTGTCCTTGACCTCGGTCTTGGTCTTGCCGCGCACAGTTCGCCGACGCCGCTTTCCATTGCTGTGATTGCCGAGCGAGATCGTGCCTACGTAGCACTTGTTGATCTTGTCCCAGTAGATGCCGTCGTCGCCGTGCTCACGGCGTTTCTTCGGCCCGGACGGTGATCGTGCACCCATAGGCCTCAGCTCCTTCCGATTGGCTGTTCCTCCTCCGACTTTACGTCAAGACGTCCCTAGACGTCCCTAAGTTCATGCGGCATCTTCGCGTGAGGCGATGAACTCGGCGAGCTGCTCGTCGGTGATCCGGCGCGACTTGCCGATCTTGATGCTGCGGAGCTGGTGGGTGCGCAGCAGGTAGTAGACCTTGTCCCGGCCGATGTTCAGCATCTTCGCTACCTGCTCGACGGTGTAGGCCTGCAACGATCGATCACCTCCTCTGGTCGTGGCTCTTCCTGGGCATCTCCTCTCGTTCTGTAACGTTGCGTAGTTGTCTACGTCTTTGTCTATGCGCCTGTTTGCCTGCCATTACGTGCAGACGCGCGCGTGGCTCGTAGACGTAGACAATCACTGCATTGTCACTACTGGCCGCGCGCCACCGTCCCCGGCTGACCTGGATCACCTGGCCGCGTTCGGCGAGTTCGCGCAGCCGCAGGTAGATCCACGGTCGGCTCATGCCGGTCGCGGTCATGAGTTCGGGCACGGTGGTGCCGTCGTCCGGGGCCAGGGACAGCGCGGCCCACAGGATGGCTTCGGGGTCGTCGTCCGCGTGCCTGTGCTCGTCTTCGTCGTCCAGCGGCGAGCGGGGCGGGTCGCCTGCCTCAGCATCCGGCGCGATGGGTGCTTCGGTACGGTTCCGCTCTTCGATCGCCTGCTGTGACACCTCATCGAGCGGCGGCCGGAGGTCGGCATGCAGGCTGGCGGTGCTGGCCACGACCTCGTCCGTGATCAGGTAGGCGCGGGCCCGCCGGGGCGTGTCGTGCTCGGCGGCCGATACGAGGAACTTGCCCGGCGCGTCGAGCGTGTGCGCTTGCCAGCCGGCGGCCAGCATGCCCTGGCCGAGGATGAGGTCGACGTCCTTGCGTTCCCGGACCCGGAAGCAGATCCGGACGTCCATCTGGGAGCGCACCGCGCCGTGTCCCATGGCCTTCTGCGTCGGCCGCTGGGTGGCCGCGATCAGGCTGACGGCCACGGCGCGCCCGCGCCGGGCGATCGAGTCGGCGTGCCGGATCGCTCCCGGGGCGTCGTCCACGAGTTCGGCGTACTCATCGATGAGGATGACGAGCGCGGGCATTCCGGGTGTCGGCTCGCAGACGCGCTGGCCCTGCTCGGCGAGCACCGCGGCTCGTGCTTCGAGAACGGCGACCGCGTCGGCCAGGAGCGACATCGGCCTCATCGGGTGTGGTCGCCAGCCGGTCGAGGCAGGAGATCCACGGGCCGAGTTCCATCCCCTTCTTGAGGTCGATGCCCCACAGGACCACGTCGCGGCAGGCGGACAGGTTGCCGATCAGCACGTTGAGGCCGCCGCTCTTGCCCGCGCCGGTCGCCCCGCCGAACAGGACGTGGCGGCGAAGGAACGAGACGCGGCACGGGACCGCGTCCTCGAACGGGCCCAGGTCGATGGGCTCGGTGATCGAGGTGACCGACGGGCCGGGCCACGGGATCGCGTCGGCGTGCGGGTCGGCATCGAGCACGCGCAGCTCGCATCGGTTGGCGTAGTTGTCGGGCGTCGGGTAGACGCGGACGGCGCCCCGGAAGGTGCCGAGACCGGATTCGATGGCGGGTATCTTCGCGATCACGTCGTGGATGGTCTGGCCCCGGGCCAGCCGGAACCGGGCACGCCAGCCCCACAGGTCCACCATGGCCGACATGACCTGCGATCCGGCCAGCCCGACGGCCCGCGCGATTTCCGGCCAGGATTCGAGGGTCCGTTCAAGACGGACCTTGGCGCGGCGCCGGCGGCTGGCCCACCAGGGAACGGCGCAGAGCAGGGCCAGGATGGCACCAAGGGCGGGCATCGGTGGCGTGGCCGGGCCGAGTGCGGTCGCAGCCGTGAGCCATCCGCCGGCCACTGCAGAGACGGCTGCGGCGTAAACGCGCTCCGCGGTCCTGTCCAGGATGGGCCACTCCTTGCGCAGCCGTCGCGGCGCTGGCAGAGCCAGGGCGGCCACATCGGCGAGCGTGACGGCCATCAGCCATGGCCACCATCCGGGGTGGGAACGGTGCAGTGTTGCCGCCGCGATCACGATGCCCGCGGCGGCCACGACGGGGGCGAGTTCGGAGCGGTATCGCCACAGGGCGCGGACGACGATCGCGCCGGCCGTCTCGGGTAGCGGCTCGTCCGGGCTGAGGAACATCGTCGGCTGGAAGCCGTCGCGGCGGAGTTGCCGGGCGCGACGGCGGAGCCGGCGTCGTGATGGCCGGTTCGTCATGGCCGCTCGCGGTGCTGGGGCGGAAGCTGGCCCTGGGCTTCGAGTTCGTCGCGCAGGTAGTAGAGGGCGTCGTCCTCGCCGTCCGCCTGGGCGCCGAGGGTGGCCCGGGCCGCGGCGATCAGGTTGTGCAGGTTGGCCAGGGTCCGGGCCAGGCGGGCGCGGAGCCGGCCGACCTCCGCGCACAGCAGCGGAATCGTGTCGAGCGCCCTGGCGAGCGTGCTCATGGCCGAGACAGCGTCGTCGTGCCGGCTGGCCACCTCCTGAAGATCAGCGTCCGTGTGGTTCCTGGGTTCGGTCGTGATGATCACCTCCTCCGGTCGTCGTGGTCAGCCCTGGCCCGTCAGGGCGTGGATGATCGCGGTCACGGTGGTGCGGATCTCGGGCGCGAAGCTGGTGGTGGCCAGGAAGAAGCCGAACAGCACACAGATCACGCCGTGCCAGACCTTGAGCCCGGCGTACCGGTGCAGGAGCCACACCACGACGCCGAGCACCAGGACGAGTGAGAGCGAGATGACCAAACGCGCCTCACCGCCCCCCGAAGTCAGCCGAGTCTCTGCTGGCCGCGATGATCGCGTCGAAGCGGCCGGAGGCCCTGCGGAGCTGACCGAGGATGCGGGCCTTGACCTCATCCGTGAGGGGAGTGTCGGGCCGGGCGGTCAGGTCCGCCAGCGCGGGGACGAGCGGCGCGTACTTGCGGGCCAGCCGGACGGCCTTCTCGCCGGTCGTGTGGATCAGCCCGACGCCGTTGTCGGTGAAGTCGGACAGCTTGATGACCCGTGCCCACGGGCATGCGGCCAGGCTGTCCGTGACATGCTCGCGGTACTGACTGTCCGCATCGCTTCCGGGTGCGTAGACCGGGTTGGTCACCGCGGCCACGAGTTCCGCGACCCGCTCCCCGTAGGCCGCGGTCAGCAGGGCGAACGCGCCCGGCCGCCCGGCCGCGGACAGCTCCTCGGCGTGGTCCTCGACAGAGTCGTGGAGCAGAGCGGCGCAGATCACGTCTGGCTCCCGGACGCTGTAGTGGACCATGATCCGGAGAGCCACGCGGAGCAGATGGTTGACGTACGGCTCGCGCTGACGGCGATCGGAGGCGTGCAGCCGGGCCGCGAGCCGCAGTGCCCGCTTCACCTGCCGCCGGGCGGCCGGGTCGGTGAGCCGGGCCGTCTCCAGTGCGAACCGCTCCCGTAGCCCCTGCTCGCCATACATGGTGGTGATGGCGTGCAGGGGCATGACCGAGAGCAGCTGCCACTCGCTGGCCAGGCTGGGGGCCGTGCTGGCCCGGGTCGTCCAGGTGGCGAGGTGGCCACAGTCGCGGCACTCCCAGCCCATCCGGATCTCGCTGGAGCCGACGCGGATCTCGTACTCGGTGATGTCCCACGACCCGCACGAGGGGCACGGCTCCGCGGTGGTCCATCCGGCTGGATGAGTCATCGGCCGTCCCCTTCCGAGCCGTGGCCGGCCAGACAGGAGCATCGATGCGCGGTGGTGTCCTCCGCCGGATAGGGGCGACGGACGTACACGCCGAGCAGGAGCCGGGCCAGGGCGGCGGTTGGCCGCCGCGCCCGGCTGGTCATCTCGGCGTTCGCCGGCTCCTGGCGGATGCCGGCGACCACCACGGCGAACAGGAGCACGGCAACCAGGGCCATCGCGGCGGCCACGAAGAGCAGAACGGCAAGCATCAGTTCTCAGCTCCCTTCTTGACGGTGCGGATGGCCTGGGCGAAGGTCCGGGCACCGGCCCGGGCCTGCCGTGTGGCCAGGCGGCGCGCCACGCGGCGGCTCGTCCGCGTGGTCTTCCGCCGCCACACGATCCGGGCCCGGCACTTGCGGCACAGGTGGTGCGACTGTTCGGTGACCGCACCGCAGGGACACTGACGGCGCCGGCCGTCGGCGAGGTGCGGCAAGAAGATCGGTGTGCATCGAAACTCCTTCCACTCGGCGCCGTCGCCCGGTGTCCCGGATCGGCGGCGGTGCGTCGTTATGCACCGCAGAATGCGCCGGGGGAGCAGGACGCAGTGACTACGCAGCGGGACGGTGAGTGGACGTGCCGGGACGTCCCTACTAAGGTGAAGCCGTCCTTTTACGTCCTGCGGGCATGGGTGGAATGCCAAACGAGAGGCTGCGAGCGCTCCTGCTGGAACGAGGGGTGACGCCCGCCAAGCTCTCTGAAGCCGTGCAGGTGGACCCGAAGACGATCGAACGCTGGATCGTCGCCGGCGCGCGTGCCCTACCGGCGGCACCGCTACTCGGTCGCCGCGTTCTTCGGCGTCGATGAGTCGTACATCTGGCCCGGTGCCCTCGACCAGGAGCAGGTCGCGGCCGCGGCGCAAAGCGAGATCGTCGCCGTCTACCCGCACCGCTGGGCAGTTCCGCGGGAGACCTGGGAGCATTTCTTCGCCAAAGCCGAACAAGACATCGGCGCCCTGGTCTACTCGGGCATGTTCATGGCCGAAGACGTCGGCGTCCACCGGCTGTTCGCCGAGCGAGCGCGTAACGGCGCGCGGGTCCGGATACTGCTCGGCGACCCGGACAGCCCGCACGTGGCCGAACGCGGCGCGAGCGAGGGAATCGACGAGGGAATGGCGGCGAAGGTCCGCAACTCCATCGTCCTCTTCCGGCCGTTGCAGGCGATCGAGAACGTAGAGATCCGGCTGCACGGCACGACTTTGTACAACTCGATCTACCGCGCCGACGATCAGCTCCTCGTCAACACGCATATCTACGGGACGATGGCCAGCAACGCACCCGTCTTCCATCTGCGCAAGGTGGCCGGCGGCGACATGGTCAGCACCTATCTGGAAAGCTTCGAGCGCGTCTGGGACGGCGCGACACCATACGAGGGGGCGTAAGCCATGGGCCGAAGGATTGACTACTACGACGATCCCGAGGCGCCCAAGGCCAACAGCCTCGTCCCCTCGGTCAACGTCGTCGTGGTCAACGACGCCGGAGACATCCTGATGATCCGGCGATCCGACAACGAGAACTGGGCCGTCCCTGGCGGGGCGATCGACCTGGGCGAGTCTATGACTCAAGCGGCGATCCGCGAGACGAAAGAAGAAAGCGGAATCGACTGCGAGATCACGGGCCTCGTCGGCATCTACACCGACCCGAAGCACATCATCCTGTACACCAGCAACGGGGAAGCACGCCAGGAGTTCTCCATTCTCCTCACGGCTCGTCCCATCGGGGGCACGCCCACCCCGAGCGACGAATCGACCGAGGTGCGCTGGGTAAAACCATCAGAGGTTACCGGCTACGACATGGACCGATCCATGCGAATGCGAATAGAGCATTACTTGGATCGGCGAGCAGCCCCGATTCTCATCTAGAGCTGAACTAGGACGTCACGACGCCATAGCTCGCGACTGGTGCGCATTCAGGCGCCAGGTGGTTCGCGCGACACTCGCGACAAGGTCCGGCTCCGCCTTGTGCGTGAAGCGGGTGACCACATCGGATGGGACCGTACCGCTGCCTTATCTCCGACAGCCGGTCATGCACGGACACCAAGCGACCGGTGGGGGTCGTGGTCATGTCGCAGTAGGCGAGGGCATCGCTGAGGTCTGGGGCAGGCGCCGGAAACTCATCTGACAGTTCCCGGTCGAGGCCCCGCTCTCCCGCCTCGATGACAGCGCAGGAGTGATTGGCGACCAGCCGGCACAGGGTCGAGTCAGCGGCGTGCACATCACGCAGGTACCGGGCACCGTCGAGGGGATGAAACCCCGTGTCGGCCAAGTCGGGCGAGTAGCCGATGTCATGCAGCCAAGCGGCGGCCTCAAGAAGGTCGGCGTCGTCACCGAGGATCGGGGCCAAGGTCCGGGCTCGCGCGGCTACCCCCTGGACGTGCGCCCAGCGGCGGGGCAGGGGGATCTCAAGGAGCTTGCGGGCGAGTTCTTCGGCCCAGATGGCTTGATCCATGCACTTCAGGCTATGCGTCGTCCCGGGGACACGCACCGACGCGGTGTGCCGTCTGGGGACGTCTGACTGCGTCTCAGAAGGTCGGGGTGCTCGAGTCCCTCCGAGCGCGCCAGGCCAGAGGCCCTACTCGGACCGGGAAGGCCCTTATCGCGCTCACCGTCAGGCTGGCGAACTCCACCGGCACGAAAAGGCACCCCACCGACCACAGGCGGCATCACCGGCTGAGGCGGCGAGATTACCTTGATCTTCACGGTCCAGGACCGCCTGCGGGTCCGCGTCGATCACCTCCACCGACCACAACGGCTCTCCCGTCGCCTTATCCAGCTGATACATGGATAAACGGCCGCATAGCCAGATATCTAAGCCGCACAGAGCCGAGTATTTACTGTCCGCGTAACAGGTCGTGGTTTGCTCTTGAGCAAGCGATATTTCCAATTCCAGCGCGGTCACTGCAGACGCGACACTATGGTTTTCACCGCTGATCGATGGTCGACCCGTGACGCGCCGACTTTGCGGAACCACGACCGCTGTCGTCTTGAGTACGCCCAGATGTGGCCGAGCGCTTCGGTTCGGGCGGCAGCAAGGTCGGCGCGGTCGAGTTCCGCGATTGCCTTCCCGGTCGACGCGGCCACGTGGACGAACTCGCGGTACCCATGCGTCTCCGACGCCACGTTGCGCCGACGCCCGGGCCGGCGAGCCTGCCGATGAGCCGGTACCGGCGGTCGAGCTCTGCAATCTCCTCCAACAGCCCGTCGCGGATCTGGGCGTCCAATGTCGTCTCGATCCGTCGATCGGTCTCCGCTTCCCCCCGGTCGACGCCGTACACCGCGAACGCAAACGGCGTGGCCACCTCGTTGCTCGCCTCACAGGCCATGCGGCGCACCAGGGCGTTGAGGATCGCCTGGTAGTTGTTGGGGTGCACGCGCCGGGCCACCTCGGGCGCGAGCCGCGCGAGCACTTGGTAGGCTCCCTTGACGTCGCTGGGTGGGAAGTCGCGCTCGAGCGACCGCCGAAGCGTTCCCGTCCCGGTCAGGTCCCAGCCATCCAGCACGGACTGTATGTACACGCCCGTGCCGCCGACGAGGACCGGCAGGCCATCCTCGGATGCAGCGAGTGACGCGAGCTCGTCTCGCGCCATCTGTGCGTACGCCTCCAGCGACAGCTTCGACGATGGCTCGGCCACGTCAAGCAAGCGGTGCTCGAACCCTCGCATCTCCGACGGCTTGATCTTGCTCGTGCCGATGTCCATGTCGGCGTGACCTTCCTTGGAGTCGCGCATTCAGGTTCCTGGATCCGCGGGTCGGCGGCGCGGGGCGGGACGGGTGGCGGGGTGGCGCCGGTGGCGGTGGCGGAGCGGATCTGCCGCAAGCTGGACGGGCTGCCGCTGGCGATCGAGCTGGCCGCGGCGCGGCTCGGCACCCTGTCGGCGGCGGAGATCGAGGCGCATCTGGCGGACCGGTTCCGGTTCCTGGCCTACCGGCGGCTCGCCGCGGACCCGCGGCATCAGGCGCTGCGGGCGGCGATGGACTGGAGCTATGAACTGCTGTCGGCGGACGAGCGCCGGTTCCTGGGTGAGCTGTCGGTGTTCGCGGGCACGTTCGGGCTGGCGCAGGTCGCCGAGGTTTGCAGCGGCGGGGATCCGCTGGCGGCACTGGAGATCATCGACCGGCTGGCCAGCAAGTCGCTGGTGGTGGCCGAGCCAGCCGAGGACGGGACCCGCTACCGGCTGCTGGACACGGTCCGCCACTATGCGGCGGACCGGCTCGCCGAGGCGGGCGGCACCGAGGCCGCCCGGCGGCGGCACGCAGGAGCGTTCCTGAGCCTGGCCGAGCGGGAACGCGGCCGGGCCGTGCTGTCGCGGGAGCAGGACAATTTCCGCGCCGCGCTGGAATGGTCCCTGTCGAACGGCGACCAGACCGGGCCGCGGCTCGCCCGGGCACTCGGGCACTTCTGGCTCGGTTGCGGGCTCTTGCAGGAAGGGCGGGACTGGCTGGAACGCGCGCTGACCCAGCGCCCAGCCGGCCAGCGCCTGCGAGCGGACCTGCTGCGGCTGCTGGGCGCCGCGCTGTGTGAGGCCGGTGAGCTGAACCAGGCGGTGACCGTGCTGTCCGAAGCTTCCCAGATGGCCGCGGCGGCCGATGCGCCCGCGCTGCAGGCACGCATCCACGTGCTGCTCGCCGACGTCCGCAACATGCAGGACGCGGCAATCACCGAAGCATTGGCCGAATGCGAGGCGGCAGCGGCCGTCCTTGAATCCCACGGCGATCTGGAAGGCCTGGCCGAGGCGCTGACAACGGTCGGCCGACTGTGGTTCCACCTCGGCGACGCAACGGCCGGCGGCCGGGTACTTGAGCGCGCTATCGGCTGCGCCCGGCACAGCGGCAACCGTCGCGCGCAGATGCGGGCCAGCCACTGGCTGGTCGTGACCTTTTCTGTGCTGCCCATCCCCGCCGATCTCGCGGTTGTCCGCGCGGAGCAACTGTTCCAGGAAGCCCGCGGCGACCTGTGGGCCGAAGCGGACCTGCTCAAGCCGCTCGCGATACTCTACGCGTACGTGGGCCGCTTCGCCGATGCCCGCGCGGCGCTTACGCGCACCCGGTCAATCTTCGCCGGCTTTGGGGCCAGGCTGGCGCTGGCCGAAAGCTCCATCCCGTCCGGCCTTACCGAATTGGCTCTCGGTGACCCGGCTGCGGCTGAACGCTACCTAAGAGAAGGCCGCGAAGCGTTCCGGTCGATGGGGGATCAGGGAAGTCGCGTCGGCACCGCCTGCTTGCTCGCCGAAGCGCTCTACCGCCCAAGACCGCTTCGAGGAGGCGCAGCAGATGGTCGACGAAGCGCGGGAAGCCGCGACGGCGGACGATTATAGCGCCCAGGCCGAATGGCGTACCGGGCAGGCCAAACTGCTTGCCCGGCGCGGCCAGTTCCCCGCCGGGAGAAGACTGATTGACGAAGCGGAGAGGGTCCTTCCTGCCACCACTTCCCCGGTGGACCGAACCGACGTGCTGATGGCCAGAGCTGAGGTGGAACGCCTCGCCGGGGCCCCCGACGAAGCGGCCGCGATTCTCCGCGCGGCACTCCACATCTACGACGGCCTGCGCGCAACGTGTCTCGCTGATCGAGTTAGAGCCGCCCTCGCCAGCCTCACCGCCCAGCCCGGCCGTGCAGCCGGCGTAACCATCCCGCTCACGGGTTCAACACGATCCCAACCAGCCTTCAACGCCCTTCGCTGACTCTCGTGTCAAGGGCCGGCCACCCGGCCGGACGACACGACCAGAGCGCAGGTGCGGCCATGCCCCACCCGGCGTCCCAGCTGAAGGGAACCAACCATGTACGCCCATGAATACCTCGTCAAGGCCCAGCACGACGACCTGATGCGCGCCGCAGCGCAATACCGTCTCGCTGCTCAGATCCGGCGGTCGCGTGGCCCGCGGCGTCACCACGTGATCGCGGCGCCGGTCCGGCGCCTGGCGCGCCTGCGCCCGCACAAAGTCGCTGCATAACTCGTCGATAACATGCGGGATCAGATTTCATCTGATCCCGCATATCGCGAGGATCCACGGTTTCAGGGCAACCCCCGCTGGTGTGCGTTTCGGCGGTTCTGGCCGGTCTGGTGTCCGCTGAGCGGTGGGTAATGGCTTGCCCGCGCGATGTGGTGGGCGGACGATGTATGGATGTCCCCGGGGAGCCGGCCTGCGGCTGGCGGGATGGTGTTCGAGTTGCGGCTTCTGGGCCCGGTGCAGGCGGTGCGGGCCGGCCGCGACGTCCCGCTGGGCGGCCCGAGGCAGCGGGCGGTGCTGGCATTGCTGCTGCTGGACGTGGGCCGGATAGTTCCGGCTGGGCGGCTGATCGAAGATCTCTGGCGGGGCCGGGCACCGCCCGGGGCGGCGAAGACGTTGCGGTCGTATGTGTCCCGGCTGCGGTCGGCGCTGGAGCCGGAGGCGCCGCTGGTCGCGCGTGGCGGCGGGTACGCCATCAGCGTCGACCCCAGTCTGGTGGATGCCTGCAGGTTTGAGCGGCTGGTGGCTGAGGGCCAGGCGGCGGCTGGCCGGGATGAGGCGGCGGCCGCGGGTAATCGTTTCCGGGAGGCGCTGGCGTTGTGGCGCGGCCGCGCGCTGGCGGACGTGCTGGATGTGGAGCCGCTGGCGCTGGAAAGCGGCCGCCTGGAGGAGCTCCGGCTGGTCGCGGTGGAGGGCCGGCTGGAGGCGGACCTGGCGGCTGGGTTGCATGCGCAGGTGACCGGGGAACTGGAGAGCCTGGTCACCGAGCATCCGCTGCGGGAGCGGTTGTGGCGGCTGCTGGTGCTGGCGCTGTACCGGGGTGAGCGGCAGGCCGATGCGCTGGCCGCCTACCGGCGGGCCCGGACGATGCTGGCCGGGGAGCTGGGGCTGGAACCCGGTGCGGAGCTGCGTGAGCTGGAGCGGGCCGTGCTGCGGCAGGAAGTCCCGCCGCCGCCGGCGATGCCGGTGCATAACCTGCCGGCGCAGCTGACCAGTTTCGTCGGCCGCGAGCAGGAACTGGCCGAGCTGGGCAAGCTGCTCGGTGAGGCGCGGCTGATTACGCTGACCGGAACCGGCGGGGCGGGGAAGACCCGGCTGGCCACCGAGTTCGCCGCGTCCGTGCTGGAGCGGTTCGCGCAGGGCGCGTGGCTGGCTGATCTGGCCGGCATCACCGACCCCGACCTGGTGGCCGCGCAGGTGATGGAGGCGCTGGGGGTGCGGCAAGGTGGTGATCTGCCGCCGGTCGAGGCGCTGCGGTTCCGGCTGCGGTCCGCGGAGCTGCTGCTGGTGCTGGACAACTGCGAGCATCTGCTGGATGCGTGCGCCGGGCTGGCGGCGGCGCTGCTGGGAAGTTCACCGGGGCTGCGGGTGGTCGCGACCAGCCGCGAGCCGCTGGGGATCGCGGGTGAGGTCCGCTACCAGGTGCCGCCGCTGGCGGTTCCGCCGGACGAGGCCGAGGCGGACGTCGCCGCCCGGGCGCCCGGCGGTCCGGCTGTTCCTCGAGCGGGTCTCGGCCGCCCGCGGAGGCGTGAGCCGGGAGCCCGGTCCGGCCGGCGCGGTGGCGGGGATCTGCCGGAAGCTGGACGGGCTGCCGCTGGCGATCGAGCTCGCCGCGGCGCGGGCCGCCACGCTGTCGGTGGAGGAGATCGAGACCCACCTGGCCGACAGGTTCCCCTTCCTGGCCTACCGGCGGCCGTGCGGCGGCCAGCGCCACCAGGCCCTGAAGGCAGCGATCGACTGGAGCTATCAGCTGCTGTCGGCCGAGGAACGCCAGGCATTCAGTCAGCTGTCGGTGTTCGCGGGCAGCTTCGGCCTGGAACAGGCGGCCGCGGTATGCAACGGGGGGAACCAGGCGGCGGCACTGGATGTCATCGACCGGCTGGCCGGCAAGTCGCTGCTGACCGTGGAGATGGCGGCCACCGGGACGCGGTACCGGATGCTGGAGACGATCCGCCAGTACGCCGTCAGCCGTCTCACGGAGACCGACGGAACCGAGGCCGCCCAGCGGCGGCACGCCTACGCGTTCCTGACGCTGGCAGAACGGGAACGTGCGGTCGCGGTGCTGTCGCGTGATCATGACAACTTCCGCGCCGCGCTGGACTGGTCACTGCGGACAGGCGATGAGGCCGGGCCGCGGCTGGCCCGGGCGCTGGGCGGTTTCTGGCTGGCCCGCGGGTTCTCGCGGGAGGCCCGGGACGGGCTGGAACGCGCGCTCGCGTCCGGCCCGGCCGATGAGCAGGTGCGTGCTGACCTGCTCCGGCTGCTCGGGACCGTCCTATTCGAAGCAGGCGATCTGGCGCAGGCCCAGGCCGTGTTGTCCGAGGGCTGTGCCGTGGCCCAGGCGGCTGGCCTGCCGGCGGCGGTGCAGGCCCGGATCCGCCTCAACCTCACCGAGATCCGCATCCCGGAAGGCGGCGGCAGTCCCAGCCCCACCGAGACCCTCGCCGAATGCCAGACAGCGCTGGCCACGCTCCAATCCCAAGGTGATCTCGAGGGCATGGCAGAGGCATGGCTCACCATCGGGCAACTGCGCATCGACCTAGGTGACCCAACCTGCGAAGAGGCCTTCGAACGCGCCGTCGACTGCGCCCGGCGCAGCGGACATCACAGGGCGGAACTGAAGGCCAGCAGGTGGCTGGTCTTCAGCTTCACCTTGATTCCTATCCGGGTCGATATAGCGATCGGGCGCGCAGAGCAACTGCTCGAGACGCACTCCGGCGATGCCTGGGCGGAGGCGATGATCGGCGCGCCGCTGTCCACGTTGTACGCCTACGCTGGCCGCTTCACCGACGCCCGCGCTGCGATCACCCGCGCCCAGGCCGTCGCGCTGAGATCTGGGGCGAGACTCGACCAGGCTGTGAGCACATTTTTCATGGGTGAGGTTGACACGATGGCCGGGGACCCTGCCGCAGCCGAGGCAAAGGTGCGGCAAGGCTGCGAGACATTGCGGGCGATCGGCGAACGCGGTTATCTCGCCTCCGGGCTGCCGATGCTCGCCGAGGCGGTCTACGCGCAGGGCCGCTTGGCCGAGGCAGATCAGCTGACCCGGGAAGCAGAGGCACTCGCCGAAGCTGACGACCTCGACGCCCAGACCCGGTGGCGGGCAACCCAGGCGAAGGTACTAGCACGGCGTGGCCAGTTCACAGCGGCCAGACAGCTGGCCAGGGAGGCAGAAGCACTTATCGCCCCAACCTCCTTCACGATACTGCAGGCTGGAGTACTCGAGGTGAAGGCCGAGGTCGCCAAGCTCGCAGGCGAGCCGGACGAAGCCGTCGGCTACCTGCGCGCGGCGCTGCACATTTACGAGGAACGACGGGCGTCAGCTCTCGCCGACCGGACCCGGGCCGCGCTCGCCAGCCTCTCCGCCAATCTCCGGTAACCGCCTCACCGGAACGCAGTTCAACGAGGCTTCAACCTCCTTGCAACCTCCCTCGCCGAGCGTGGGGTCATGAACAACCACCACGAGGAGGTCGCCATGAACCCCATCCGCCGCATCTGCCAATCCACCGTCATCGCGGCCGGGCTGGCCCTGGCCCTGCTGACATCGGGCACGCTATCCCCCGCGGCCAACGCCATCATTGTGCCGCCACCGGGCGGCCCGGCCGGGCCAGCGAACGTGGCACCCCCAGTGCAGACCATCGCCGCCGGCGGCATGCCGGGCTGGCAGATCACCCTCATCGCTGTCGGGGCCGCGATCGTCGCAGCCGCGGTGGCCGTGCTCCTGGACCGGGCCCGCCTCGCGCGACGGCACCTGGCCGTGCCAAGCTGACCGGCACCAACTCTGATAGCAGGCCGCGCGGCTGGCACTCAACCGCGCGGCCTGAACGCGTCATGACCTAGCGCAACGCTCCGGTCTGAAACCGGCATGCAGCAGGGGACCCTGGTCTGGCGCGGCAAGCCGATAGCGGCGGACCGCCTCGGGAAAGCTGCTGAGTTGCCAATGGCAGAAAACCCCTCAACCTGGTCCCATGCCGCTGGCGGATGACAGGGGGAAGCCGCCGCAATCAAGACCCACCCCGTCCGCAGCAACGCAGAGGGCTCAAAGCCCTGACGCGCCAGAACAGCCGGTTCTGAATGTCCGCAACCGGCCGGACAGTCATCGTCCGCGGCGTACCGAACGGCGGCAGTGTGCGCGCTGCTCCAGACGAGGGCCGATTACGCAGCGCGATGCTGACGGTCCCACGTCAGCGAGCCGATCGCCGATTCGGGCGCAGGTCTGGTGCTGGCCGGTCTGCGGGCAAAGTGGCGCCATAACGTTCGGTTCTGGCTTGGGCCGCCCGGTGACGATCAGCGGCTGGCGGCAGTTCTATCGGACAGCGGCCCGGTCAGTTCGCCTCATTCAGCTCCGGCCAGACTTGCAACTGGCGATCGAGGAGACCCGGCAGCGTTACCTTCAGGAGGTGATCGCACCCGCCCTGGCCGCTGGCGGACCGGAGAGACCACCGCAACGGGCGGTCAGGCAACGCAAAGGAGAAGCAATGACGAGGCCGGGCACAGGCTTTCCCCAGTGGGCGATGGTGGACGAGGGCTGGGGCCGCCAGGCGGTGGACTTCGCGACCCTCAGCGAGCCGGGCAACTGCCGGGAGTACGTCGCGGTGCACCATCGGCTCGGCGTCGATGCCGGAGACCGGCTGCTCGACGTGGCTTGCGGGTCCGGGCTCGCAATCGAGCTGGCTCGCCTGCGCGGCGCTTCCTGCTCCGGTATCGACGCCTCGGCCAGGCTGGTCGCGGTGGCCCGGGACCGGAACCCCGAATGCGACATCAGGGTCGGCGATATGCATGCCCTGCCGTGGGACCCGGCGTCGTTCGAGGTTGTCACCAGCTTCCGGGGGATCTGGGGCACCACACCCGACGTGGTTGCCGAGATACACCGAGTCCTTCGCCCCGGCGGACGCGCCGGGATAACGGTATGGGGTCACCTGAAGGCGTCCCCTGGAGCCTGGGCGCTGGCGCCGTTCCGCCTTGCTGCGGCGGAGAAGGTCGACAACCAGGCTGTGATGGTGTCGCTCGGCCGGCCTGGTGCGGGCGAGCAGCTCCTCCAGTCATATGGATTCGTCGATGTCGAACGCGTGGACGTTCCGTTCGCCGCGGAGTTCGCGGACCCAGACCTGTACGCGCGTGCGCTGACCTCTACCGGCCCGGCTTATGAGGCCATCCAGAACGTCGGCGAGGCTGAGTTCCATCGCGCAGCCGTCGAGCAGGCTCAGGGACAGCTACGCGATGGCTTGCCTCTGCGGGCCGAGATCAACGTCGTGGGCTACCTGGCCCGCAAACCCGAAGGAGCCGAACGCGCATGACCGGCAGCTTTCTCAAAGAACCCCCGGTGTCCCCCCACGTGCAGGCGCTCTACGACGAAGACCTCGCCGACGACGGCTACGTGGGGAACGTGTCCCGGTTGTGGGCGCACCAGCCAGACACCATGAAGCGGCTGTTCGGGTTGATGTCTGAGGCATTCACGCCGAGCGGTTTGACCTTCCGCGAGCGCGGGATCCTGGTGACCGCGGCCGCCTCGGCCCTGGGTGACTCGTACTGCTCGCTGGCGTGGGGCGGGAAGCTGGGCAAAGCGTCGGACGCCGCTGTAGCGGCGGGGGTTCTGAATGGCAGCGACGCCGGGCTGACCGATCAAGAGAAGGCCATGGCGGCGTGGGCCCGGAAGGTCGCCAGGGACCCGAACGCGACGACGCCCGCTGACATCCAGGCGCTCCGCGATTCCGGCCTCGATGACGGGCAGATCTTCGCCATCACCGCCTTTGTGGCCCTTCGCCTGGCGTTTTCTACGATCAACGACTCGCTCGGCGCTCAGCCCGACGCGCAACTCGCTCGGTCGCTGCCCCGGGAGGTGCGCGAGGCCGTGACCTACGGCCGACCTGTAGCTACCTGAGCACCAGCGCGGCGGCCCCCGGCGCAGGTCCAGCGTGCAGGCCTGCCGGGTCAGGCCCCGGTACCCGGCAAGGGCAAGCCGCCCGGCGTCGGTGAAGGCGGGCTAGATCAAGGCGACCGCGGTAGACGGGGGCGACAGCGGTCATCGCCCACCTCCCTGCCGGGCCGGAACCGGGAAAGCCGGGCCAGTCTCGGCCCAGCAGTAACCGGAGACCCGCAGTAAGCCGCCTGGCCCGGTCACGCTATGCCACAAGCGAGCGAGCGCTGGAGCCGGGCATCGTCGATGCCATCGACGATGCCCGCGCGCGGCAGCGACGATCCAGAGTCGCAGATCATCCTTTACAGAGCGGCCCGGGCAGATCAAACCGAGGGGCGCGCCGCCGTCCAGATCGGCGGATCAGGAGCGGCCGTAGCTCCGCACGCAGTCACATTCCGTGATCGGGTTGGCCGTCTCCGGCAGTTCCTTATCGCCAGCGGGCAGATCCAGATGACCGCCAGCACGAGGACCCGGCGCAAGATTGAGCAGCCGTAGGAGAGTGGGATGCTCGCGTAGTCCTGCCGAAGCGTCCTCATAGAGTCCAGTCCGGCCGCTAGATCTCCAAATAGCGAGGCCGCTAACAACAGGCAGCACGCTGAATTATCTCGCCAAGGTGCAAGCGGCCTCGCCGGGTGCGCTACGGCTGCCCTGCGGCGGCTGGCAGCTGCCACAGGCCTACCGCGGTGCGGCCGAACGCCGAGCCGTCGACGATGGTGCGGCCGTCCGGGGCCAGCGCGGGCTGCCCGTCCCAGGTGTCTCGGGCAGCCGAGGTGCCGCCGGTCAGGCTGCCTGACGCGGTCACCTGCCAGGTGAACGCCGTGTCCCTGGAAGAGTTGTCGGGAAGGATCTTGTCGAGCACGACGGTCAGGGCGCGGCCGCCGGGAGCGAAGCCCAGCGCGTACGAGGGGGCCATGCAGCCGGGGCAGCTCCACGCCAGCCCGGCCGGGGCCCGCACCCCGCCCGGGTACAGGGCCTGCGCCGCGAGTCCGGAGCGGCTGGCCGTCAGAGCCGGGCGGCCCAAGTCATCCAGCCGGTACATCAGCACCGTGCCTCCGGTGGTCACCCCGGCCAGCAGGCCGTCGTGCGGCGAGAACGCCAGGGCCTGGAAATAGCCGTCCCGGCCCGTGACGGTCGCGACCGGGGCGGCGCGGGCCGGGCGGGCCACGTCCCAGATCGTGACCTGGCCGTTGCCGCTGGCCAGGGCCAGCAGGTGCCCGTCCGGGGAGAACGCGATGTCGGCGTGGGTCACCGGGCCGACGTGGGCGGCCAGCACGGTCAGCAGCCGTGGCTCGGCCGGGCGGGTAACATCCCACAGGGCAGTAGTGCCGCCATAGGCCGCGGCCAGCAGCTTGCTGTCGGGAGAGAAGGCCTCGCCCCACAGGGCATTGGAGGAGCCGGGCCTCAGTATCGCCAGCAAGGCCGGATGGCGGGGCCGGGCCGCATTCCACAGCGCGGCTTCCCCGCCGTACCCGGACGTGGCCACCAGGTGGCCGTCCGGGGCAATGGCCACGGTGATGCCACCCTCGAACGAGGACAGCTGCCGCAACCCACCGGGGCCGACCGACATTAGGGTGACGACCGCGGTATCGGGCTCACCGCCCTCCAATGTGGCCAAGAGGCGCTGATCCGGGGTGAGCACCAGGGCGACGTCGCCTTCGGCGTGGCCGGGATGCCAGACCAGGTCGCCGATGAGCTGGTTCACATCGGTGTAAGTAAACACGCCGTGCACCAGCGCGATCACGGCCATGCAGCCGGCTGCGGCGATCAAGAGCGCCCGTACGGCGTTGTTCTTGATCACTGGCCTCCCCATCCGGTAGCTCGGGTCAAGATGGGCGGTTAGCGCCCCGCCGGCCAGGGAGAGGACCGTGCGGGGACTGGCCTGGTGCTGGTCGAGGACATCGAGCATCTCCTCGCGGTAGCGCTGCTTCCAGCGGGGCGGATAGCAGGCGACCAGGGCACGGGATAGCCGGGCAGCCAGGAACGAGCGCATCGGTCCTCCCTACGCGGTCGCGGTGCGCCCGGCCGCGGTGCGCCGGGCCGCGGTACGGACGACCTGCCGCATGGTCTTGAGCTGCTCGGCCAGGACGGACTGGCCGGCCGCGGTGACCTGGTACGGGCGCCGCCGCTCGCCGGTGTCCAGCGGCCGGATCCAGCCCCGCTTCTCCAGCCGCGACAGCGCCCCGTACAAGGTGCCGGGCTCCATGCCCACCCCGCTGAATGCGGCGACGTCAGTCATGATCGCGTAACCGTGCTTGGGCCCGTCGGACAGGCTGGTCAGGATGAGCACCGACGGGTCAGCGAACCGTCCCAGGTCATCGAACTTGCCGTGCACTCGGCCTCCCAGCACGAATCAGTCAGCACCACGTACTAAGTGGTACTGAATTATGTCCGGGCTGGGCGCGCCCCGTCAACGGGTCGTGCGGGCATTGTGCAGGAAGACAGACAGGGGCGTGAGGCGCCGGTGGCGATTTACTCGATGGCTACGTCGTCGGCGAACGATGCGCCGCGAGGGCTGGAGTTCCTGTGCGACCCGCACCGGCTGAACGTGGCGACCTCCAGGGCCAGGACGATGGCGGTCGTGGTGGCGAGTGCTGACCTGATCCGGCACCGCGGCCACCTGTGCCTTCGTCCACTGTGGGCCTCCTTCCACGCACCTTGACGAGGAGGCCTGAGCTCCTCAGGCCGCCCGGGACGACCTGCCTCATCTTCTGCTACGACTGTGTCATGCAGGATCCTGCCGATACCCAGCCTGGCCCGGACGCCGACGTCGATCTCAGCGCGGGGGCTGCCAGCCGGTTCCTGGCCGCGGCCGGCCTGGTGGTGGATTCGGCCGGCGGAACCCGGGTCGCCGGTCACATCGACCTCGGGCCAGATCACCACACCCCGTGGGGCGTGGTGCAGGGCGGTGTCTACGCCACCGCCGTCGAATCCGCCGCCGGCCTCGGCGCCAGCCTGGCGGTACGGGACCGCGGGCAGTTCGCGGTCGGTGTGCACAATGCGACCGATTTCCTGCGCCCGGCCACCTCGGGCCGCGCCGAGGTTATCGCCGAGCCCCTGCAGCAGGGCCGTGTCCAGCAACTGTGGCTTGTCACCATCACCGACGAGCGCGGCAGGGCGCTTGCACGCGGCCAGCTCAGGCTGCAGAACGTCCCGCTTCCCGGCACCGGCACAAACTGACAAGCGGCCCGGGTGAAGCTCCGCGGGGTGAGGAATGGGTCCGGTGCTTCTTTCCGCGGGTAAGACGCCGAGGGAAAGTGAAGCTCCGGTGATCAGGCCGGGAGGATGGCGACCTCATACTTCTGGCAGCGGTGGTCTCTGGTCACCAGGGTCAGGTTCTCATGCTGCGCCTGGGCGACGAGCATCCGGTCGAAAGGATCGCGGTGAATGGGCGGCAGGCGCCCGGCCGTAATCGCGTGCTGGGAAGTGATGGGCAATTCGGCGAACCCGCTGTCCCGGATCCGCTCGGGAAGCCCGGCCGGCTCGGGAAGTTTCCCGATGGCCTGCTTGATGGCAACTTCCCAGATCGTCGCCGCGCTCACATACACGTCCGGCTCGTGGTCCAGCGTGGCCTTGATGTCATCTGCCAGCGTCGCATCGTCGGTCAGCCACCAGAAGACGACTTGGGTGTCCAGCAGCAGGCCCACGGCTACGCGCCGAAGTCCCGGGCTATGGCGTCGTTGACCTCGTTGGAGTCCCAGTCCGGGGCACAGACGAGCTGGCCCCGCAGGGAACCGCGCCCCGCCCGGTCGACCCGGCGGGTCAGGGGGACGACCTTCGCGACCGGGGTGCCCGCGCGGCTGATGACGATCTCCTCGCCATGCTCGACCCGCTCGATGATCCGCGAGAGGTTGGTCTTCGCGTCATGGATGTTGAACTGATCAGCAGCGCCAGCAGACATGGGGCCTCCTTAGCTAAGAGCTTAGTCCGATCCGGTTGCCCGGGCCACCTCTAAGAACTCTGCGGGCCAGCCGTCGCGAGTTCCAGCCTGCGCCAGTGGAGTGGTCTCCTGGAGTACCCAGCGGGGGACATCCTGGTCCGCGACGGCAAGATCGCCCAGGTCGGCGAAAGGACCTTGCCAGCCGCAAGGCCGACAGCGTCATGGAGTATCGGAAGAGCTCCGAGCGCCGCTGTCAACCTCGCCCCGCGCTCGGACCGCCGCCTGCGGCTCGCTGGGCTCGCGATTCGCGCCCAGCACCAGGCGCGGGCTCGTGCTCAGGGCCCGGGCTGTCTGGCGACAGCGAGGTCCAGCTACGACGCTGTGCATGTTCACCGAGATTCAGACGCTGCTCAACAAGCACCGCGGCAGCGTCTTTGCCGCGTCATGGCTGGTAATCGGAACTCACCACGCTGGCGCCGCTCGGACCAGTGCTGCGGTTCGCGACGCTTGGCGGCCCCGCCAACGCGGGCCTGTCCCGGCTCCCGCCGGGGTGGCGACATCACGCTGATCCGCGCCACTGACGTCGACCAGGGAAGCCAGGTCATCAACCGGACCACGGACAGCCAGGAGTCCCACTTCTCAGCAGAGTCAGCAACTTCACCCCCCGGCTCCTCGTCCAGCCCGGCGTCTGGAAATCACCGGAATCTAGTGATGACCTTTCACCTTCCCAGCAGCCAGCCTTGATCCGTTGAACCACCCCAAGTGCGGAGACCCCATGTCAGCGTCTCATCCGATACATCGCACCGGCCCTGGCCTGCCGCCCCGCCCGATGTCAACATTCCCGCTCGGCCCAAGGCGGGTCAGACGGTCCGGGTACGGCGCGATGCAATTGGCCGGTCCATGGGCCGTCAACGCGCCGCCTGACCGGGCATCGGCTACCGGTGTGCTCCGGGCAGCGGTCGCAGCCGGAATCGACCACATCGACACGGCCCAGTACTACGGCCCGGAACGTGGTCAACGACCTGATCCGCGAAGCGCTCCACCCCTATCCGCGTGAGCTGGCGATCGTCAGCAAGGTCGGGGTCCGCCGGGACGCCGGTGCCGTCATCCCCCACGACGATGCACGCCAGTTGCGCGAGGGCATCGAAGAAAATCTCCGCAGCCTGCGGGTCGACCAGCTGGCCGCGGTCAACCTCCGTCTGCCCAGCCCCGGCCGCGCCGACGCGCGCTTCGATGATCAGCTGGCCGCCATGGTTCAGGCCCGCGACGAGGGTCTCATCGCTGGTGTCGGCCTGAGCAACATCAACCTCGAACAGCTCCGGCACGCCGCGGACGGTACCGAGATCGCCTGCGTGCAGAACCTGTTCCACCTCGCCGACCGCGGTTCGACCCCGATCCTCCAGGAGTGCATCCGCCGTGGAATCGCCTTCGTGCCTTTCTGCCCGCTCGGCTTGCCGCGCGGCGCGGCCAACCCGGTGCTCACCAGCCCGGTGGTCATCCAGACAGCCGCCCGCCTTGGCGTCACCCCGCCGCAGGTCGCACTGCAGTGGCTGCTCCAGCTGGCACCCAACGTGCTGCTGATCCCCGGCACCGGCTCCACCGGTCATCTGCTGGAAAACCTCGCCGCCGAGCACGTGGTGCTAGATGACAAGGCACTACGCGAGCTGGCCGGCGTCAGCGCATGACCAAGCCTGGTGACCATCGATTACACGCATCGCGCCTCGCTCGGCGGGCAAGCCCCTGACACTGCTCGGTGAGATCGGTGGGCTTGGCTGGGGTCCGTACGACGGACGATGTCGGGCGGGGCCTGGCGCCACGGCGCGAGTGTCTACCACGAGCTGCAATACCTCGTGCAGGCCTGGCTGACTGCCGTTGATCCGGCTCACCTGCCGGGCGGGTGCTAAGTCCACGACGCCATGTTTAAAGGCCGGCGGTGAACCCGCATCACCGGCTCGATCGCGTCGTGCGTTGTCCCGGTCTGGTGAATCACCGGGTTCCGGTGACAACCGATCACCTGCCTGGCCGCCAGTCTGAGTCCGTCCCGATCGCACGGCTGAGGAGAACGAGATGACAGAAGACAACAACCAGGTCATCCGGCAGGCCTACAAGATGGCCGAGAACAAGGACCTCGAGGGATGGTCGCGGAGAACACGCGCGCCAGCTAGCGGACTAATCCAGGCAGCCGCGGCGACGGAGCGCGCCGGGGGCGGCGCAGGCTAACTACTTACGCGGAAAAAACCACATCACGAAAGGCGGATCAAGGTGACTATCTCGGAGAGCACGGTGGCCATCATCGGCGCCGGCACCATCGGCAGCAGGCTCGCGGCGGACTTCGCGGCAGGCGGCCAGGACTTCCTCCTGGCCGGCCGCGACCAGCAGGCCGCCCGGAAGATCGCGGCCGACCTGGGCGGGCACGCCGAAGTAGTGAGCGTGGACGAGGCGGTCCAGCGGGCTGGCGTGCTCGTGGTCGCCGTCTGGCTCGACGACTTCAAGCAGCTCATCGCCCAGTACGGGGGGCGGCCGGCGGGCAAGGTGATCGTCGACCCAAGCAACCCGGTCGGGCCGGACGGCAAGGGCGGGTATCGCAAGGTCATCGGCGAGCAGGTGTCCTCGGGCCAGATCCTGGCCGGCCTGTCCGGCCGGGGCCCAGCTGGTCAAGGCGTTCGGCACGCTGTCGTCCCCGTCGCTGTCCGCGGCCGCCCGGCAAGAACCCGACCGGGGGGTGCTGTTCTACGCCGCTGACGACGACGCCGCCGGCAACCTGGTCGCGGACTTGATCCGCGCCGCCAGCTTCAACCAGGTCCGGGTGGGCGGCCTGGACCAGTCCATCCGCATCGAGATGTTCGGCGACCTGCACGAGTTCGGCGCCCTAGGCCGGGTCGTGACCAGAACCGAGGCGCTGAAAGCCATCTGACCCGGCCAGACCCCGGCACCACTCCGCCTAGAGGAGGAAAGCATGATGGAGACCGGGTTCCGGCTGGCTGTGAACGGCGCGGAGCG
>CAWELT010000029.1:0-67547 GCA_963809975.1 uncultured Actinomycetes bacterium | reverse complement strand
TGCAGGAGCTGGGTCATCAGATCCGCCGGGGTGGCCGCCTGCGGTACGTACACCGGATCGGGCAGCACACGTCATGGCCAAGTCAAAAATAAGATGTTGCGCGGCTGATAGACGTGCACGAAATCAGCCTGGGCAGCAGCACGACGCTGGGCAGGTTGGAGATCCGCCACTCCCCGTTCTGGCGGACGAGCTGGAATTTCTCCTGTGCCGCGGACTGGCCCTGCGATGAGATCGCGTACTGCCCGCTGTCGGAGACGCTGCCCAGGACCGGGCCGCTGACCTCGACCACGGTCGTAGCGGCCGTCTTGCCCGAATACGGCGAGCGCACCGGCGTGACGATGCTCGGGCTCTGGCCGAAAGACCTTTACCGCCCATCCGGGATTGCCAGGTGCGGCTGGCCGACGGAATCAGGTACTCCCGCGCGACCGCGTGACCGCTGGCGAAGCTGGCGTTGGCGGCCAGGAACCCCGATACGATCTGCTGCGGCGACCAGCCGTACCCGGGCGGGACCGGGATCGGCTGCAGGTACGTACTGGCCGCCGCCCGAACCGCCCTGGGTGACGTTCACGGACTGCACACGACCACTGGTCGGCACGGTGACGCAGCCGGCGAGCAGGAGCCCGCACAGCGCGGCGACCACCGCCAGCCCTCTTCGTTGCGGCCGGGGTGTCCTAGCCACGCGCGTCCCACCCCGGTCCCGCCAACCGGGGTCGGCCTGATCGAGCCGCCCTGTCTCGTCGCTGCGGACCGCTCCCGGCGGCGGACCGCGGCCCCGAGAACCAGGCCGCCGGAGACCACCTCGCCGAGGCTCGGGATGACGTCGGTGTCGTCGGGGACCAGCGGCAGCGGGGAGCCGACGAGTTTATCGCCGGCGACGCGCGGATCGTGAGCCGGAAGACGGATCCCTTGCCCGGAACACCCCACGCCTGCAGCCATCCGCCGTGCAGCTCGGCGTCCTCCAGCGCGATGGCCAGCCCGAGCCCGGTCCCGCCGGTCGTGCGGGCGCGGGCCGGGTCGGCGCGCCAGAAGCGGTCGAAGACGAGCTGGTCCTGTCCCGGTTTCAGGCCTACCCCGTGGTCGCGCACCGCGACCGCGACCGCGTCGCGGTCGGCGGCCACGGTGACGATGACGTCGTTGCCCTCCCCATGCTCGACCGCGTTGACGAGCAGGTTGCGCAGGATGCGCTCGACCCGGCGGCGGTCCGCGTCCGCCATGCACGGCTCGGCGGGCAGCCGGAACTCGATCCGCCCACCGCGGCGCTCCGCGAGCTGCTGTGCGTCGTCGGCGGCCCGCCGGGCGAGGTCGCTGATGTCGACCGAGTCGGCGTCGAGGGTGGCGGCGTTCGCGTCGTGCCGGCTGATCTCCAGAAGGTCCTCGAGCAGCTCCTGGAAGCGTTCAAGCTGCCCCTGCAGCAGCTCGGCCGAGCGCGCCGACGAGACATCGAAGGTGTCCTTGGCCTCGAGCAGCACCTCGGCGGCCATCTTGATCGTCGTCAGCGGAGTCCGCAGCTCGTGTGAGACGTCGGAGACGAACTGGCGCTGCACCTTGGACAGCTCTTCGAGCTCGCGGAGCTTATCCTGCAGGCTCACCGCCATGTCGTTGAACGACGTCGCGAGCGCGGCGAGGTCGTCGGCGCCGCGTACCCGCATACGCTCCTCGAGGCGGCCCGCGGTCAGCCGCTGCGCCGCCTGCGCCGCGTGCCGGACCGGGATGACCACCCACCGCGTCACCAGCGAGGCGATGACGGCGAGCAGGACGATCAGCGCCAGCCCGGCCCCGATCAGCGTGCGCTGCACCAACTGGAGGGTCTGCTGCTCCTGCCGCATGGGGAACAGGAAGTAGAGCTGGTAGTAGTTGCCCAGCGGCGTGCCGATCGCGAGCCCGGGCTGGTTGGCGCGGTCCAGCGTCGACACGATCATCGTCGGCGCGTAGTACATCTTGCTGGCCCCGCCGTGGTCCTGCTCCGCCTGCACGCTGGCCGCCAGGGCGGCCGGAATGCTCACCAAGGGGTCGGCGCCGCCCGCCACGCCGCGGGTGTAGACCGGGGAGGCCACCCGGTCCTGGCTCACCTCGATCACGACGTCGTAGCTGCCGTCGTTGCCGCTCGCGTTCTGCAGTTCCTGCGCGGTCGGGTAGAGGAAGGTGTCGGCCGCCGCGGCACTCGAGGGGGCCCGGTTGAGCAGGGGACTGCTCTCGGCGACGGTCAGGCCCTGCGACACCTGGGCGGTGGCGGACCTCTCCTTGTTCAGCAGCAGCCCATCGGCGATCTGCTGGGTGAGGAAGAAGCCGAGCACGGCGATGACCAGAGCCGACAGAGCCAGCGTGGTGGTGACGACGCGCAGCTGGAGCGACCGGCGCCAGCGGCAGCGCAGCTCCTCCGACCGCTCGCGCTGCCACTTCCGCGCCGCGCGCAGGATCCGCTTGGCACGGTGGGGCAGCCGGCGGCCGACCAGTTTCGCGAGCCGCGACTGGCGGACGATCTTGTACCAGCCCTTGCGCCTGCCCTTTCGCCACCGGCGCGGGGGCGCGCCACGACCCCGGGCCGCGCCACCGGCACCCGGCTCGCCCCGGCCCTTCCGCGTATCGACCGCTGAGCTAGGCGCAGGCACCCCCGTCATCGTTCATCGGGAGCAGCATAAGCCGTTCCTCCTGGTTCAGCCAGGGTTTCACCGCCCAACCAGGCGCCCCCATCAGGCGGGGCCGGCCTTGTAACCGACGCCACGCACGGTCACCACGATCTCCGGCCGCTCCGGGTCCTTTTCGATCTTGGCCCGCAGCCGCTGGACATGCACGTTGACCAGCCTGGTGTCGGCGGCATGCCGATAACCCCAGACCTGCTCAAGCAGCACCTCCCGGGTGAAGACCTGGCGCGGCTTGCGGGCCAGGGCGACGAGGAGGTCGAACTCGAGCGGGGTGAGGTTCAGCGCCTCGCCGTCCCGCTTGACCGAATGGCCGGCCACGTCGATGCTGATGTCCCCGATCTGGAGCATCTCCGGCGCCGGCTCGTCGGTCCGGCGCAGCCGGGCCCGGATCCGGGCGACCAGTTCCTTCGACTTGAACGGCTTGACGAGGTAATCGTCCGCCCCCGACTCAAGGCCCAGCACGACGTCCACCGTGTCGGTCTTGGCCGTCAGCATGACGATCGGTATCCCGGACTCGGACCGGATCTGGCGGCAGACGTCGATCCCGTCGGTACCCGGCAGCATCAGGTCCAGCAGCACCAGATCCGGCCGGGTGTCACGGAACACGTCCAGCGCCTTGTCGCCGTCGGAGACAAACGTCGGCTCGAATCCTTCGCCGCGGAGCACGATCCCGAGCATTTCTGCGAGGGCCGCGTCGTCATCGACGACCAGCACACGTCCTTTCATCAAGGTCGCGGCGTGGAGACCTCGGACTTCAGGCCGGGGAGGAAACGCCGCTCCCCCCTTCCGCGTGTCGCGCTTATCCGAAATGGTGCGATCGGAAAAGCTTGGTTGTTGTGCGGACGGCGTACAAGTGCCGGGCGTACCCGGCACCGGAGCAGGCCAGCGTGCTGAACCGCACGTTCGGCTGCGTCCGCGTGGTGTGGAACCGGACGCTGGCCTGGCGGCACGCCCGGTATTACGGCGAGCAGGTCAAGACGGACTTCACGCAGGCCAACGCCTACCTGACCGCCATGAAGGCCACCGAAGACCTGGCCTGGCTGAACGAGGTGTCCTCGGTCCCGCTGCAGCAGGCGATCCGGCACCAGCAGGTCGCCTACACCAACTTCTTCGCCAAGCGCGCCCGCTACCCGCAGGTTCAAGTCCCGCACCGGCCGCCAGTCCGCCGAGTACACCCGGTCCGGGTTCCGGTACCGCGACGGCGCGCTGTTCCTGGCCAAGATGGACACGCCGCTGGCGTTCACCTGGTCGTGGCCGGACATTGACCCGGCGGCGATCGAGCCGACCACGGTGACGGTCTCCCGGGACCCGTGCGGGCGCTGGTACGTCTCCTTCGCCGTCGAGGTCGCCGGCCCGGAACAGCTTCCCGCCACGGGTGCGGTGGCCGGAATCGACCTGGGGATCAAGGATTTCGCGGTCACCTCCGGCGGGGAGAAGATCCCCAATCCGCGCAAGCTGGCCCGCCGGGAACAGGCTCTGGCCCGGTATCAGCGCAGCCTGGCCCGCTGCCAGCGCGGCTCCGCGAACCGGGCCAAGGCCAAGGCGAAGGTCGCCCGCGCGCACCGCAAGGTCCGCGCGTCCCGCACCGATTTCCTGCACCGCACCACCACCGGCCCTGGTCCGCGACCACGACGTGATCGTGATCGAGGACCTGGCCGTGAAGAACATGGTCCGCAACCGGTCGCTGGCCAAGGCGATCTCCGACTGCGGGTGGGGCACCTTCCGCCAGATGCTGGCGTACAAGGCGGCCAGGGCGGGACGGCACCTGATCGTGACCAGCCGCTGGTACCCCAGCTCCAAGACCTGCTCGGCGTGCGGGCATCTGCTCGCCGAACTGAGCTTGAACGACCAGGCACTGGACGTGCCCGTCCTGCGGTACCCGGCACGACCGGGACATCAACGCCGCGAAGAACATCCTGGCGGCAGGTCTTGCCGTAGGCGCCGGAACCGGCGCCGATGCCTGCGGAGCTGACGTGAGACATTCCGGGTCCTCCCGGGTGCGGTCGGCCGTGAAACAGGAACCCCAGCTTGCGAAGGCTGGAATCCCCGCCCCTCAGGGCGGGGAGTAGTCAAGGCCCCATAGTTCCACGTGATCGGGCATGGGGCGGCCAGTGCGGGAATGCCGGGCCGCAACTATGCGGCGAGAGCCCGATTTAGCGGGTCCGCCACCCGCCCGCGTACCGGCCCGCGTGTCGGGCGGCGTACCTGCCCCGCGTGTCGGGCGGCGCGGTCCGTTCGGCCGCCATCCGGCACCGGCGGCCAGCACTGGCATGCTGACCGTCGTGGTGGGCCGTTCGGTGCTCGGCAAGCAGATTACCGCGGGCGAGTCACCGCCTCCGGTCAGTGGTCATGGCGTGCCGGTACGATTCCGGTACCAGGCGACGGTCGCGGCGATGGCAGCGGGCAAAGGGGTGCCAGCGGCCCCGAACGTGGAGCTCGTATTTAGCGGTGTCAAGGACGAAGGGCTGGTCGAACTGGTAGGCCATCTCGGCCAGCTCCCGGATCGTCGGGTTGACCAGCCCCAGGCCGCGCAGGGCCAGCTTGGATAGCCCGCGAACGGCGACCGGATGCCCGACCTCGTCGGCGACCAGATCAAGGAGCGCCCGGGTCGTGACGGTCTCCGGGCCGGGCAGGTGCCACACTTCGCCGATCGCCCGGGCGTCGGTGCCCAAAGTGGCCAGGCCAGCGGCGATGTCGGGAACGTAGCTGTAGCTGTGGAGCAGATCAGGGTCGCCGATGAAGTCGGCGCGCCGCCCGTCCACGGCGTTGCCGAAGACCCGCTCGCCGAGCGTCGAGCCCTGGGTCACGCCGGGGCCGAAAAAGTCCGAAGCCCGGCCGATGGCGATGCGGACCCGGCCGGCCGCGGCGGCGGCCAGCAGTTCCCCGGTCATCGCCGCCCGGGTCCGGCCCTTGACCGTCGTCGCCGCCAGCGGGAGGTCCTCGGTCATCGGCCTGCCCTCGGTCGGGCCGTATCCGTAGACGTTCTCCAGGCTCACCAGAAGCGCGCCGTTGCGCTCGGCGGCGGCCAGCACGCCCCGCTGCAGCGGCGGGAAGCATTCCGCCCACTCGGAGTACGGAGCGTTGAGGCATTGGTAGACGGCCGACGCGCCCTTGGCCGCGTCGGCGGCGGCTTCGGGGTCGGTGACGTCCACGGGACGCCAGTCGACTCCGGCCAGCGCGGGTGGCCGGTGCCTGGACACCGCCCGGACGGCCACCCCTCGAGTGGTCAGGTGCGTGACGAGGGCCTGCCCGACCTGTCCGGTCCCGAACACCACGTGCAGTCGATCCTCATCCATGACTAGATCCTTTCGAGGATGGCATCAGTCCGGGTGGATCAATCTGGTCCTACCTCCTCCGGTGGATTCCTGGCCCCACGGGACCCGCACCGCGAACCTGGAATCAAGCCGGGTGACCTTTTTAAACTACGCTCGCACCTGGAAACTAGCAATGAATTTCCAGAGTTAACGTGCCTCCTTATGGGAGCATGCGGGTTCAATAATCGGTGTCGGATTCCCGCAGATGACCTGGCATGACAGCTAGCTGTGGGGATCACGACGCTGCGCCTGAGGCCGCCCCGAGGTTTCTTGCTGCCTTATCCCACGCCGCCCGGGCCACGGCAACCAGCAGCAGCGGGGGGTGGGCGCCCGCTCACCCCCTCGCCGGCGTGGGTTCAGGGGCGCGGGCGGTGGCCTCGGCTTCAGGGACGCGCGCTTCAGGATGCGGGCGGCGGCCGAGGAAGGCCACCAGCCGGTCGCCCGGGCAGGCCCGGTCGGCGACCGGAACCGGATCGGCGAACAGCCCGGCCCGCGTGCCGGCGGGAGCCAGCAGCGCTGCGATCGGCAGCAGTTCGCTGGCCAGGCCGGGCGGAACCGTCCCCGGTCCGCCACAGGTGACGGCGATGTCCCAGCCGTGCACCGCGATCTCGACCGCCCCGGTCATCGTGATCAGGCTCGTGTTCAGTTCACGGTCACCGATGACGACGCGGCTCTCGGCCGAGCCGGCTGCCGCACACGCGCACAGAAGCGCTGCGGCCCGCTCGCTCAAGCCGCCGACCGGGCCGCCGGGCCCGGCGCAGCCAGCCTCCGCCCAGCCACCGTCAGCAGCCGCGCCCGGCTGGACGAAACCGGTGTATAGGCCCTCAGACAGCGCGTCCATCGAGTCGCCGACGTGGTGCAGCAAGGTCCGCAGGTCCCAGCCGGCGCAGGGCGTCGGCAGCGGCAGGCGTGGCGGGGTGGCCAGCCGCGCCGCGGCCAGCGCGTACCTGACCGCGCGGACCAGACCCCGCGCTCAACCGGCGCAGTCATTGACCTGCGCGGTCAGTGAAATCTTCGCTGCGCATCGCCCCCAGTTCGTCCGCGCCGACGGCCATCGCCGTCACTGATACAGACTCACCGCCAGTCCGATAGTCACCGCGCAGACCGGCAGACTTTCCGGTAAGGCGAGCGGGCGACGGGGAACACCGTCCACTGGGGGCTTCACGCCGCCCGCGTGAGGGCCGCCTCTGGGCGGGCCAGGCGGCGGGTAGAGTGGCTCGCCATGGCGGAACCCGAAGCGGAGGCCGTGGCCGAGCGCATGGCAGACCGGCCGCTGCAGAACGTGATGGAGCCCGGGTGGGCCGAGGCGCTGGAACCCGTGGCCGGGCGGATCAAGGAGATGGGCGACTTCCTCCGCGCGGAACTCGCGGCCGGGCGCCGTTACCTGCCCGCGGGCGAGAACATCCTGCGCGCCTTCAAGCAGCCGTTCGCCGACGTGCGCGTGCTGATCGTCGGGCAGGACCCCTACCCCACGCCGGGGCACCCGATCGGGCTCAGCTTCTCGGTGGCGCCGGACGTGCGGCGGCTGCCGCCGAGCCTGGTCAACATCTTCCGGGAGTACACCGACGACCTCGGCCTGCCCGAACCGTCGAACGGTGACCTGACCCCGTGGGCGGAGCGGGGTGTGCTGCTGCTGAACCGGGTGCTCACCGTGCAGCCGCGCAAGCCCGGCTCGCATCGCGGCAAGGGCTGGGAAAAGGTCACGGACGAGGCCATCCGCGCGCTCGCCGCACGGGGGGTCCCGCTGGTGGCCATCCTGTGGGGCCGGGACGCCCAGAACCTCGCACCGCTGATGGAAGATGTGCCGAAGATCGAGTCCCCGCATCCGAGCCCGTACTCGGCCGACCGCGGTTTCTTCGGCTCGCGCCCGTTCAGCCGCGCGAACGAACTGCTGGCGGCCCACGGCGGCGAGCCCATCGACTGGGCCCTCCCCTAACGAGACCCTCATCCAGCGACGGGATCAGGCGCCGCCACCAGGGACGCTGGTGGTGCCCGGGCATAGACAGCCGAGGCGCTCCAACGGCACGCGCTAACGTCAGACGAAGAAATACGCCTCAGAGCCGTCCTGGGTTTACAGTCAGCCGCCCGAGTGCGAACGATCCAGACAGAGCAAGGTCATGTGGCCGCGTCCGGTTCGAAGGTGGCGGTATGACGCGCAACGGCTGGGGCAGCGCTCCGGGAGATGACCGTAACTGCTCGCGCGGCGCCGCTCCGCATGGCGGGAGCGGCGGCCTTCCCTGGAGAGTGGCGGCACTGGCGCTGGTCGTATGCCTGGCGCTGGCCGCCTGCTCAAGTAGCCAGGGCGTCTCCGGCCAGACCCCGGCGAACTCGGCGGCGAACGGGCCGCGGATCACGGTGGCCATGGTCACCCACGGGCAGGCGTTCGACCCGTTCTGGGCGCTGGTCAAGAAAGGGGCGCAGACGGCCGCGGCAGACTTCAACGTCAACCTGGTCTACAGCTTCGCCGAACACCACCAACCCGCAGGAGCAGGCCTCGCTCATCACCAAGGCCGCCGCGCAGCACCCGAAGGGCCTGGTGGTAACGATCCCCGACGCCGCCGTGCTGTCCGCCCCGATCAAGCAGGCGGTCTCGGCCGGCATCCCGGTCATCGTGATGAACGTGGGCGCCAACGTGTACCAGAACGTGGGCGGCCTGACGTTCGTCGGCCAGAACGAGACCCTGGCCGGGCAGGAGGCCGCCAGAGAGATGGCCGACGCCGGCGTGCACAAGGCGCTATGCGTCATCCACGAGGAGCAGAACATCGCCCTGGTCCAGCGGTGCGCGGGGTTCACCCAGGCGCTAGCGGCGCGGGGCGGCTCGGTCACGACGATCCATGTGAACGGGTCCCAGCTGAACTCGGCGGCGACCGCGATCGAGAACGCGCTGAAGGCCGACCCCGCCATCGACGGCGTGCTCACCACCGGCATCCTCGGGTTCTCCGCGGCCGGCGGGGCGCTGCAGTCGCTGGGGAAGTTCGGCACGATCAAGCTCGGCACCTTCGACGTCTCGACCCAGGACCTGAATGCGGTGGCCAACGGCCAGGCGCTGTTCGTCGTCGACCAGCAGCCGTTCCTGGAGGGGTACATGGCGGTTCAGGTCACCGCTTTGGAGGCGCGGTACGGCCAGCACCCGTTCGGGCCGGTCCTGACCGGGCCGAGCCTGGTCACCAAGGCCAACGTGGCGCAGGTCCAGCAGCTGTACAAGAGCACCGGCATCCCGCTGTTCAACGGCGGCTATCCGCAATGAGCGCCATCCAGAGGGGGCGATCGCGTTGACCGCAGCAGTTTCGCAGCCGCTGGCCGCCGGGTTGCGCCTGTCGCTGGCGCCGCTGGACTACGCGCTGCTGATCATCTATTTCGTCTTCGTCATCGGGATCGGGTTCGCGCTGCGCCGCGTGGTACAGACCTCGACGGACTTCTTCCTGTCCGGCCGCTCGCTGCCGACCTGGATCACCGGGATCGCGTTCATCTCGGCCAACCTGGGCGCGATCGAGATCCTCTCCATGGCGGCGAACGGAGCCGAGTACGGCATCAGCACCGTGCACTACTACTGGATCGGCGCGGTGCCGGCCATGGTGTTCCTCGGCGTGGTGATGATGCCGTTCTACTACGGCTCCCGGGTCCGCAGCGTCCCCGAATACCTGCTGCGCCGGTTCGACCGCAAGACGCACCTAGTGAACGCCCTCATCTTCGTACTGGCGGCGGTCCTGATCGCGGGCGTGAACCTGTTCGCGCTCGGGTTCGTGCTTGAGTCGCTGCTCGGCATCCCGCTCGCCGTGGCCATCGTCTTCTCGGCCCTGTTCGTGCTGTCCTACATCCTGCTCGGCGGGCTGTCCAGCGCCATCTACAACGAGGTGATGCAGTTCTTCGTCATCCTGCTCGCCCTGGTTCCGCTGATCATCGTGGCGCTGAAGGAGACCGGCGGCCTCGGCGGCCTGTTCGGCAAGCTCGCCACGCAGGGAACCGCCTTCACCCATCCCTGGAACGGCACCGGGCTGGGCGGGCACAACCCGTTCGGCGACTGGATCGGCATCGTCTTCGGCCTGGGCTTCTGCCTGTCGTTCGCCTACTGGACCACGAACTTCGCCGAGGTGCAGCGGGGCATGTCGGCCAAGGACGAGGCCTCCGCGCGGCTGACGCCGATCGTTGCGGCCTACCCGAAGGCGATCATCCCGTTCGGCACGGTCATCCCCGGCATGGCCGCGATCCTGCTGATCCCCGGCCTGGGTACCGCCGGCGGCCTGACGTACAACGACGCCATCCCGGCGCTGTACAACAAGTACCTCCCCGTCGGCGTGCTCGGGGTGGCGGTGACCGGCCTGCTGGCCGCGTTCATGGCCGGGATGGCCGCCAACATCTCCTCGTTCAACGCCGTGTGGACCTACGACATCTGGCAGGACTACATCCGCCCCGGCCGTCCGGACAGCTACTACCTGCGGGTCGGCCGGATCACCACCGTGGTCGGCGTCTTCATCGGGATCGGGACCGCGTTCCTCGCGGCCGGCTACAGCAACATCGGGAACTACTTCCAGGCGCTGTTCTCGTTCTTCAACGTGCCGATCTTCGTGACGTTCATCGTGGGCATGTTCTGGAAGAAGGCGGGCCGCGGCTCGGGATTCTACGGGCTGATCGTCGGGACGGTGTTCTCGTTCGGCACGTGGCTGCTGTACAAGCAGGGCGTGATTCACTTCCGCAGTGACATCGCCGAGACCCAGTGGGGCGCGATCTTCGGGTTCGTCGCCGGGGCGCTCGCGATAGTCATCGCGAGCATCTGGAGCAAGCCCAAGCCGATCTCCGAGCTGAAGGGCCTGGTCTGGGGCCACGCCGAACGAGGGGACGCGACGGGCGGGGAGTTCGTCCGCCCGCCCTGGTATAAGTCTCCGCTGCTGTGGGGCATCGGCGCGATCGGCCTCAGCGTCTTGCTGTACATATACATCGAGGTGGTTTAGGTGAGTGCGCCAGGCGAACCTGAGCAGCCGGCCGGGGCCGAGAGAGCGGCTGAACGGACCAGAAAGCCGGTTCTCACCCCGGAGGAGGCGAAGAACTGGCGGCTCGCCAAGCTGTTCGATCTGCGCTCGTTCATCGGGGCGCTGCTCCTCATCTTCGGGGTCCTGGTGATCATCCCCGGGATCGTCGCGGGCAAAGCGACGATCGACAAGTCGGCCGGGATCAACCTGTCGCTGTGGATCGGCGGGCTGATGCTGGTCGTCGGCGCCTTCTTCGTGACCTGGATACTGCTGAAGCCGCCTCCGCCGGTCACGACCGCGGAGGCGGAAGCCGCCCGCAAAGCCCGCGAGGAGTTCGGCACCCAGGGGCCGGGCGGGCACTGAACTCCGCGCCTTCCTTCGGGTCAGCCGGCCCGGACCCCCGGGGCCGCGCCGACCGGCTGGGGCGGGCGTGGCGCGGACATCAGGTCCATGATCGTGGCGCTGATCGCGCGATCGACCACGGCCAGGACCTCCTCCTGGGGCCGCCCGGCCCGGTCGTTCCACTGGGTGAGCGTGCGCACCCGGGCCCGCCGGACCTCGGGCGCGGGAACGGGCGGCAGCCCCGGAGTGCCCGGCTGGCCGCGGGAGGCCCACAGCGCGTCGTACACGGCGTCCACCGCCCGCCCGACGTCGGAGGACGACCCGGCCCGCGCCAGGGCGCCGACCAGGCAGGACCCGTCGACGTGAGCCGGGCTGCCGCCCGCGTCGCCGGTCTCCAGCCGGTGGCCGCCGTCAGCCGTGCTCACCGACCACCAGCCGCCCTGCACCCAGCCGGCCTCCAGCTCGGCCCGCGCCCCCTCGAGCACGGCCAGCTGCCCGTTCAGCTGGGCCAGGATCAGTTCCGCGTCCGGGGGCGGCACCAGCCGCTGCCACATCCGGCGCCACCAGCCCGGTCGTCGGGCGGCACCGTCTCCTGTCGTCACCTCGTGCGGTGTAGTCGGCTCGGCCGGCTGTGACCCGGCCCGCCACCTCATGTCCATTGTCACTATTTCAGCATTACACGCCCTTCTGCGTGGCTTCAAAGCAGTCCGTGGCAGCCGTGACCCCGCTCATTCCCAGCGCGGTAAGTAGCCGACAGGACCGGCAATCGTGAGAGTGCGGAGCACTTCGAACGTGTCGCGGTGGGCCAGAGAGCGCGGCTGGCCGGTGACTTGGCCTTCGGCGCATCTCCCAACGTTGGACCGCGCCCGGTGCGGCGGCGGGGCTAGGAGCCGATGCGCCAGGACTCCAGGTAGGCCAACTGGGCGGGGGTGAGGACGTCGATCCGGACGCCGATCGCGGCCAGTTCGAGCCGGGCCGCCTCGGCGTCGATCGGGGCCGGGACCTCGTGCACGTCGGGCGCCAGTTTCCCGGCGTGGCCGGCCAGCCAGGCCAGCGCGAGCGCCTGCACGCCGAACGACAGGTCCATCGCCTGGGCAGGGTGTCCCTCGGCGGCGACCAGGTTCACCACCCGGCCCTCGGCGAGCAGCAGCAGCCGGCGCCCGTCGGCCAGGTCGAAGGAGTCCACGTGCGGGCGCAGGTCGCGGCGGACCGCGACCGCCATATCGGCCAGCGCCCGGACGTCGACCTCCACGTCGAAGTGACCGGCGTTGGCCAGTATGGCCCCGTCGCGCATGACGGCCAGGTGCTCGGCGCCGATTACCTCCGTCGACCCGGTCACGGTGATGAACACGTGACCGGCGGCCGCCGCCTCGGCCATCGGCAGCACGCGGAAACCGCGCAGCACCGCGTCGAGGGCCCGCACCGGGTGGATCTCGGTGACGACGACCTCGGCGCCGAGACCGCGCGCCCGCTCCGCCACGCCGCGGCCGGACGCGCCGAACCCCGCGACGACCACCGTCTTGCCGGCCAGCAAGGTGTTCGTCGCGCGCAGGATGCCGTCCAGGACGGACTGCCCGGTGCCGAAGGTGCTGTCGACCAGGCGCCGGGTCGCGGTGTCGTTGGCCGCGACGACCGGGAACTTCAGCGCGCCCTCGGCCGCCATCCGGCGCAGCCTGATCACGCCGGTGGTGGTGGACTCACAGCCGCCGCGCACCCCGGGCAGCAGGTCCGGCCGCTGCGTGTGCAGCGTGTTGACCAGGTCGCAGCCGTCGTCGACGACGAGATCGGGTGCGCCGTCCAGGGCGCGGGCGATATGCGCGTAGTAGGTAGGCCGGTCCACGCCGGCGCGGGCGAACACGGCGATCCCGTGCCGCAGGGCCAGCGCGGCGGCCACGTCGTCCTGGGTGGACAGGGGGTTGGACGCGGCCAGGGTGACGCTGGCCCCGCCCGCGCGCAGCGTCCGGAGCAGGATCGCGGTCTCGGCCGTGACGTTCAGGCAGGCCGCGACGACCAGGCCGGCGAACGGCTGCTCTGCGGCGAAACGCTCCTGGAGCAGGTGAAGGACCGGCATGGCCCGTTCGGCCCATTCGATACGGGCACTGCCGGAGTCGGCCAGCGACGGATCGGCGATGTCACCGGGCGCGCCGGGCGGCACTTCCCCATCCAGCGGGCCATCCAGCGGCACCTCCAGCGGGCCGCCAGGCCGCGGTGCGCGCGGCCTGGCGGCGGCTCTGCCGTTCGCCACGTCGTCAGTACCGGTACTGGTCCGTCTTGTAGGGGCCGTCCACCGGCACCCCGACGTAGTCGGACTGCTCCTTGGTCAGCCGGGTCAGCTTCACGCCCAGCGCGCCCAGGTGCAGCCGGGCCACCTTCTCGTCCAGGTGCTTCGGCAGGGTGTACACCCCGATCGGGTACTGGCCGGTCTGGGTGAACAGCTCGATCTGCGCCATGACCTGGTTGGTGAAGCTGTTGGACATCACGAAGCTCGGGTGGCCGGTCGCGTTGCCCAGATTGAGCAGGCGCCCTTCCGACAGCACGATGACCGCGTGCCTGTCCGGGAAGACCCACTCGTCGACCTGCGGCTTGATGTTGATCCGGCGGATGCCCGGGGTGCGGGCCAGCCCGGCCATGTCGATCTCATTGTCGAAGTGGCCGATGTTGCCCACGATCGCCTGGTGCTTCATCGCGGCCATGTGCGCCGCCGTGATGATGTCGCGGTTGCCCGTGGCGCTGACGAAGATGTCGGCGGTGCCCACCGCGTCGTCCAGCGTGGTGACCTGGAAGCCGTCCATCGCGGCCTGCAGCGCGCAGATCGGGTCGATCTCGGTGATGATGACCCGGGCGCCCTGCCCGCGCAGCGACTCGGCGCAGCCCTTTCCGACGTCGCCGTAGCCGCACACCACGGCGACCTTGCCGCCGATCAGGACGTCCGTGCCCCGGTTGATCCCGTCGATCAGCGAGTGCCGGCACCCGTACTTGTTGTCGAACTTGCTCTTGGTCACCGAGTCATTGACGTTGATCGCCGGGAACAGCAGCGAGCCGGACCGGGCCATCTCGTACAGCCGGTGCACCCCGGTCGTGGTCTCCTCGGTCACGCCCACGATGGAGTCCGCGACCGCGGTCCACTTGCCCGGCGTGCTGGCCAGCGACTCGCGCAGCAGGCCCAGGACGACCTTCAACTCGTCGGCGTCCTCCTCGGCCGCGGACGGGACGCCCCCCGCCTTCTCGTACTCGGCACCCTTGTGCACCAGGAGGGTGGCGTCGCCGCCGTCGTCAAGCAGCATGTTCGGGCCGTCATCGCCCGGCCAGGTCAGGGCCTGGTTGGTGCACCACCAGTACTCCTCGAGGCTCTCGCCCTTCCAGGCGAAGACGGGCACGCCGTTCGGGTCGTCCGGCGTGCCGTCCGGGCCGACGGCGATCGCGGCGGCCGCGTGGTCCTGGGTGGAGAAGATGTTGCAGCTGGCCCAGCGGACCCGTGCGCCCAGCGCGGTGAGAGTCTCGATGAGCACGGCCGTCTGCACCGTCATGTGCAGCGACCCGGTGATCCGGGCGCCGCGCAGCGGCTGGGCGTCCGCGAACTCGGCGCGGACCGCCATCAGGCCCGGCATCTCGTGCTCGGCCAGGCCGATCTCCTTACGGCCGAAGTCCGCCAGGGAAAGATCAGCGACCTTGTAAGGAAGCGGTGCGTTGGTCATGCATTCTCCTCGTTATCTGCGGCATTCCCGGTTCGCGGGCCCTCGCCGCCAGGCGGCGAGGGCGCGCTATCGACCGTACGGGAATTCTGCGGGCCGCGCGCACTTCAGCGGCCGTTCTTCACAAAAAATTGTAAGCTTTAGGCTATGCGCATCTCTGAGGCGGCCAGGCGGCTGGGAATGTCACCGCGGATGCTCCGCTACCGTGAGGATCTGGGGCTGCTGCCGCCGGTGCGCGAGGCGAGCCGAGGACGCGGACACGGATACGGGCGCGGGCCGCGGCACCGGCAGTTCGGCGAAGCGGATCTGGGCGCGGTGACCGCTGCCCTGCAGCTAGAGCGGCGCTACCAGGTCAGCCCCGCATCGGTGGCGTTCGGCTTGCGCGTGCTTTCGGAACCCGCGGTACGCGCCGCCGTCGCCGACCTCAGCCGCCGGCTGGGGCGGCTGCCGGAGCGGCCGGGCCGGGCCCTGGATTTCGAACAGGAGCGGGCGCTGCGGCTGCTGGGCCGCCCGCAGCGCCCGGGCCAGTGACGGCCGGCAAGGGGACGGCGTGCCGGTACGCCGGGCCGGATCGGCCGGCCCGGTCAGGCCGGTCGCGCCGGTCTCGCCGGGCCGCCCCGGTCAGGGCGGTCAGGGCGGGGACTCGTGCTTGTCGGTGATGGCCCCCTGGGGACCGGTGCCGCCGCTGTCATCCCAGGCGCGCTGCACGACGCGGATCGCCGGATCAGTCTGGTCGGCCCTCGACTCCTGGTAGATATCCGGTTCGAGGTAGATGACGCGGGCAATCGGCAGCGCCGCGCGGACCCGCCTCTCGGCCGCGTCGATGCCGCGCACCACGGTAGAGGCGGAGTCATCGGCGCGCACCGCGACCTTGGCCGCCACCAGCAGGGAGTCCGGGCTCAGGTGCACGGTCCGCAGGTGGATCACCCGTTCGAGCTCGGGGCCGTTCTCCAGCGCGGCGACGATCGTGCGCTCGGCCTCGGCGCTCGCCGACTCCCCGATCAGCAGGCTCTTGGTCTCCCGGGCCACCACGACCGCCACGAAGGCCAGCAACAGGCCGATGGCGACCGACCCGGCACCGTCCCAGGAGCCGTTCCCGGTTAGCACCGACAGCCCCACCGCGGCGAAGGCGAACGCGAGGCCGACCAGGGCGGCCGAGTCCTCCAGCAGGACGACGATCAGGTCCGGGCCCTTGGCCCGGTGGATGAACGAGCCCCAGCCGCGGCCGGCCCGGTGCGGGTTGGACTCCCTGATCGCGGTGCGCAGCGAGAAGCCCTCCAGGATGGCCGAGACGATCAGCACCCCGAACGCGACGTACGCCTTCGTGATCGGCTCCGGATGCAGGATCTTGTGGACGCCGTCGTACACGGAGTACGCGCCGCCCACCGAGAACAGCACCACCGCGACGAGGAACCCGTAGAAGTAGCGTTCCCGGCCGAATCCGAACGGATGCTCCTCGGTCTCCTCCCGCTGGGCCCGGTTCCGCCCGACGAGCAGCAGGATCTGGTCGCTGCAGTCGGCCACGGAGTGCACGAACTCGGCCAGCAACGAGGCCGACCCGGTGAGCAGGAACGCGATCAGCTTGGTGATCGCGATGCCGACGTTGGCCGCGAAGGCGGCCAGGACCGCCCTCAGGCTCCCCGACCGGCCCGGCCGCGGGCGGGCAGGCTCGCCGCCGGGCTCATCCGGGCGCTCCGGCTGGGCGACCGGGGCGGTAGTCCTTCCGGGGGGCGGTGTTGTCCCTCCCGGAGCCGCGGCGGCCCCTCCCGGGGGCGGGGCGCCCCCTCCCCGGGCGTTGCACGGCTGGTCCTGTGCTCTGATGCCTGCTTCCTTCCCGGACTCCCGGGCGGGGCCTAGGAGATCCGCTCCTTCAGCTCCTGGATGATCTCGATCGGCGTGGGATCCACTCCAGAGGCGATGCCCAGATACACCGTCGCATAATCGATGAGCTGGACCACGCTGGCGAAGCGGGGCAGCGGATGCTCCCCCTCCATGACCAGCTCCGAGACGCGGATGCCCCGTTCGGAGGCGAGCTCGGCCGAGGCCGCCCGCCGCCGGGCCACCTGCGGGTGCTCGTCCGGATCGGCCAGCAGGACGAGCCGCAGCGGGAAGCCTGACTCCGCGGCCAGCCGGGTGCGGCCCGGCGCGAACGCGCCGTCGAAGGCCACCACCTGGTTGTGATTCGCCTCCGGCAGTTCCCCGGCGATACCCGGGTACTTCGCGTTCTCGTTGAGCTGGGAGGCGAAGCGCTTGGCCGCGACCCCGCTGAGCGGCGAGCTGCCCCAGATCACCGGGAGCGAGCCGAGCAGATCGAGTGCGAGCGACTTGCCGGGATTGACGAACGACTCACTGGTCGGCCAGGCACTGGAAGGAGATCTGCTCGAGGAGGGCCGCGGTGGTCTCGTAGACGTCCCCGCCCACGTCGACGACGCCCGCCTGCTCGGCGATGGCGATCAGCGGGATCGACAGCCCCCACAGCGTCGAGCGGGGCATGCCCGCGGACTTGACCGGGACGAACGGTGCCCGCGCCTGGGTGGCGATGGCCTGCAGCGGCGACCCGGCGCCGCCCACCCCGACCAGGGGGCAGCCCCGGCGGGCCGCCTCCGTCGCGGTGGCCAGCGTCTCCTCGGTGGAGCCGGAGCACGACACCGCGATGACCAGGTCGGCGGCGCCGACCCAGGCCGGGAGCTGGTAGCCGTGCGAGGTGACGATCTGCACGCCGTTGCCGGCGCCGCACACCGCGGCGAGCACGTCGCCCGCGATCCCGGATCCGCCCATGCCCGCCACCACGATGGCGCGGGGCCGGCCAGCGGAGGTCACCGGCGACAGGTCGACCTCCGAGCACGTCTGGACGGCTGACCTGACCTGGGCGGCGGACGACGCCACCTGCCGGAGCATCTCGCCGGGGTCGGCGGCCTCCACCAGCTCGGCGTCGTCCAGCCGGTCGGCGGCCAGTTCGGCGTCCAGGCCGGCCAGATCTCCCGGGTCGGTCACGCCTCGGCCCCGGGACGGCGCGCCTCGTCCACGAGCAGGACCGGGATGTCGTCGCGAACCGGGTAGGCGAGGCTGCAGTCGGCGGAGGTGCAGACCAGCTCGCTGGCTTCGTCGTCCGCGCGCAGCGGCGAATGGCAGTTCGGGCAGGCCAGGATCTCCAGCAGCCAGTCGTCGAGCTTCACGCTTTCTCCTACGTTCCTACGTTGACGGTTTGTTCTGGCGGGTTGTCCTGTGCGGGTTTGTCCTGGTGCAGGCCCCGGCGCGGTTGTTCGGTGCGGGCCGCGGGCTAGGCTCCGGCGGCACGGGCGATGCCGAGCACCTGGTCGCGCACCGATTCCATCGTCGCCACGTCAGCGGCCTCCACGTTAAGCCGCAGCAGCGGTTCCGTATTCGAGGGCCGTAGGTTGAACCACCACTCTGGGGCCAGGACCGTGAGCCCGTCGAGCTCGTCGGTGCTGACCCCCGGTCGGCCGGCGAAGACGTCCCGGACCCGGGCGGTGGCCTCGGCCTGGTCGGCCACCTCGCTGTTGACCTCCCCGCTCGCGGCGTACCGGCCGTAGCGGGCCAGCAGCCCCGAAAGCGGGCCGTCCTGGTGCCCCAGCGCCCCGAGGACGTGCAGCGCCGCGAGCATGCCGGAGTCGGCGAACCAGAAGTCCCGGAAGTAGAAATGGCCGGAGTGCTCGCCGCCGAAGATCGCGCCCGTGCGCGCCATCTCGGCCTTGATGAAGGAGTGGCCCACGCGGGTCCGGACCGGGGTGCCGCCGTTCTCCGCGATGATCTCGGGGACCGCACGCGAGGTGATCAGGTTATGGATGACGGTCGCGCCGGGCTCGCGGGCCAGTTCACGGGTCGCGATGAGCGCGGTGAGCACCGACGGGGAGACGATCTCGCCGGTCTCGTCCACGACGAAGCAGCGGTCGGCGTCGCCGTCGAAGGCGAGCCCGATGTCGGCGCGGGTCTCGGTCACCACCCGCTGGAGATCGCGCAGGTTGGCCGGCTCGATCGGGTTGGCCTCGTGGTTCGGGAAGGCGCCGTCCAGCTCGAAATACATCGGCACCAGGTCGATGGGCAGCCCGTCGAACACCTTCGGCACGGTGTACCCGGCCATGCCGTTACCGGCGTCGACCGCGACCTTAAGCGGGCGGATGGCCGATACGTCGACCAGCTTCTTCAGGTGGTCCGCGTAGCCGGAGAGCACGCCCTGACTGGTGCGGTGGCCGGGCGGCGCGGCACTGGCCGGCACACCCGCCTCGATCATCGCGCGCAGCTCGGCCAGCCCGGTCTGCTGACCGACCGGCTTCGCCCCTTCCCGGCACAGCTTGAGGCCGTTGTAACGCGACGGGTTGTGGCTGGCGGTCACCATGGCCCCGGGGATGCCGAGGGTGCCGCTCGCATAGTAGAGCATGTCGGTGGAGCCGAGGCCGGCGTCGATGACGTCCGCGCCCTGCGACATGGCGCCCCGGCCAAACGCCGCCGCCAGCGGCCCGGAGGACGTGCGCATGTCGTGCACCGTCACGACCCCGGCCGCGCCGGCCAGCCGGACGAAGGCGGCCCCCACCGCCTCGGCCACGTTCTCATTGAGCTCGTCAGGCACGACACCGCGGATGTCGTACGCCTTGATGATCTTCGCCAAGTCAGCCACTGCGGCTCGCGCCTCCTGTGCCCCGTGCCCGATGCGATTGCCCCGTGCGATTACCCGGTGCGATGCGTTGGTGCCCCGCACGCGGGGCGAACAGAACTCGTCCGCTCGCTGCGCCGCCATACCGGCACCGGCACCGGCACCGGCACCGGGCACCGGGCACCGGGCACCGGCACCGGGCACCGGGCACCGAGCAGGCCGGGACGCGCGGCAGGGACGCGGGCAGGTCGCCGCTAGGTGGTGGGCTGGCGGCAGGCCACCCGGCCGGGCCGTCTCCGGCGGGGCCGAGCGGACCATCCTCAGACGGACGCGGCAGGGACGCGGGCAGGTCGCCGCTAGGTGGTGGGCTGGCGGCCGGCCGGCTCACCCGGCGGGGCCGTCTCCGGCGGGGCCGAGCGGACCATCCTCAGGTGGCGGCGCCGCCCCACCTCGACGCCCTGCCCGACCGGCTCGGGGCTTGGCGGGCCCTGCGGGCCCTGCGACTCCCGCGAGCGCTGGCGCTGCTGCTGGGACGCCTCGCGGACCGCGTTGGCCAGGGCCTCCAGATCGTCCACGCTCTGCTGGACGGGATCGCCGGGCAGCCGTACGACGTCCCAGCCCCGGGGCACGGTGAGCCGCTCGGCGTGCGTCGCGCACAGGTCGTAGCAGTGCGGCTCGACGTAGGCCGCCAGCGGGCCCAGCACCGCCGTCGAGTCCCGGTAGACGTACGTGAGCGTGTAGACGGGGGGCTGCCTGCATGCGGTGCGCGAGCAGCAACGCGAACTCACCGACCCACCTCACTCACATGATCAGACTCCGCCGGCACTGCCGAGACCGCATCGCAGCGGCCGGGACACGCCGGGTCGCTCGAGCGTCCCGAAGAGATTGTCACCCTCGGGGGCCGGGCCTCGCAGCACCATCCGGAGCAGGTCCGCAATAGCGCAGCGTGCGTCCCGTACACCCGTTGACGGTAGCTGGCCGGGGTCGTTAACGCCACCACCCGGGGCAGTCTGTGCGATCGTGTCTTCGGCCGGGCGGCCGGCGTCTACCGGCTGCACGGCCCGTGGAGATACGCTCGGTAAGTATGCAGACCGGCGAGACCAGTTCCGTACCCGGCCGCCGGCGCATCCGGCGGCGGGACCGGCGCGGGCGCGGCCTGCGGGGCAGGCTGGTGCCCACGGACGTTCCGCTGTACCGCAGCCGGGCGCAGCAGTTCGACGACCTGGTGCTGGACGCGGTTGCGCGGCTCGAGCCCCGGTGGGAGGCGGAGCTGTCCGGCATCGAGTTCGCGGTGCAGGAGGTGCCGGACGAGGAGATCCTCGGTGAGGAGATCGTCCCGGTGCCGCTGGCCCGGATCGACCCCGGGGAGGCGAACCCGCTGGATGCGGTCGGCTCACGGTCGCCGCGGATCGTGCTGTACCGGAGGCCGCTGCTGGCCCGGGCAGAAGACGAGGATGAACTGAGCGAGCTGATCTTCGACGTGGTGGTCGAGGAATTCGCCGAGCTGCTGGGAATCGGATCCGGACGCGATCGATCCGGGTCATCCCGGCGGGGACTGACTCTGCGGAGCCACGGTGCCCGCGCCGCCTGATGGAGGCCGGGCAGCTGCGGGCCGGGCCGTGCCCGGCCCGCGGGCCCTCGCCCCGCCGGGCCGGCGCCGACGGGGGCGAGGGCTAACCCAGCTTCCCGCTTCAGTCGCCGACGTTCCCGCTCGGACATGCCGCCCCAGATGCCGAACCGCTCATCGTTCTCCAGCGCGAACTCCAGGCATTCGGCCCGGACCTCACACCCCCGGCAGACCTTCTTGGCCTCCCGGGTCGAGCCGCCCTTCTCCGGGAAGAACGCCTCAGGATCGGTCTGGGCGCAAAGGGCCCGGTCTTGCCAGCCAAGATCCTCGGCGTCGTCTGAGCACTCCGCACCGTGCTCAAGTGGGATGATGACCTCAGACACACGCACCTCCTGCCCCTTGCGGGGGCCCCCGGACTCACGCCCCTCCCCCGGGGGCGCGTACTTACAACAGTGAAATTACACGCGCGTGTCTTGCTTCCCGTCAAGCCGGCTAGGTGCTACTGGCCGTACTAATGTCCGTGATGGGCGAAAGTTCCCCAAGATTGCGGCCTATCCGTTACCCGGGCCGTTAGCAGAGCGAACGCGGCACGCAGCGAAGCGAGCGAAACCAGCGCCGGCGGCGAAGATCACTGGGGCGCGGTCGGGCGGGCTGCGAGAGCCTGCCAGACTTTGCCTTATGCGGATCACCGTGCTGGCCGGCGGCGTGGGCGCCGCGCGCTTCCTTCGTGGCCTCAAGGCCGCCGCCCCGGACGCGGAGATCACCGTGATCGGGAACACCGGCGACGACATCACGCTGTTCGGCCTGCGCGTCTGCCCGGACCTGGACACGGTGATGTACACGCTCGGCGGCGGGATCAACGAGGCCCAGGGGTGGGGCCGCGCCGGGGAGACGTTCGCCATCCGGGACGAACTGTCCGGCTACGGCGCCGGGCCGGACTGGTTCACCCTGGGCGACCGCGACTTCGCCACGCATATCGCGCGCAGTCAGTTGCTGGCCGAGGGCCACCCGCTCTCCGCCGTGACCGGGATCCTCTGCCGGCGGTGGCAGCCCGGGGTCCGGCTGCTGCCGATGTCGGACGACCAGATCGAGACGCATGTGCTGATCGATGATGACGACGGCCCACGCTACGTGCATTTTCAGGAATGGTGGGTCCGGATGCACGCGCAGGTGCCGGCGTCGGCGATCGTGCCGGCCGGCGCGGCCGGCGCCCGCCCCGCCCCGGGCGTGCTGGACGCCATCACCGGGGCCGACGTGGTGCTGTTCCCGCCGTCCAATCCGGTGGTGAGCATCGGCACGATCCTCGCCGTGCCGGGCGTCCGGGAGGCGATCGCGGCCAAGACCGTGGTCGGCGTCTCACCGATCATCGGAGGGGCCCCGGTGCGCGGGATGGCCGACGCGTGCCTGGCCGCGATCGGCGTGCCGACGACCGCCGTGGCCGTCGGGGCCCACTACGGGGCCGGGCTCATCGACGGCTGGCTGGTGGACGACGAGGACAAGGCGGCCGCGGCGGATACGGCGCTGGCCGGGATCGAGGTACGGATCATGCCCCTGTACATGCGTGACCTCGCGGTGACCGCCGGCATCGCGCGGGCGGCGCTCGACCTGGCCGCGGAGCTCGCCTGATGCCGGGGCGCGGGGAGATCAGCGTCCGGGGCATTCCCGGGCTCCCGGAGATCGAGCCGGGCGCGGACCTGGCCGGGCTGATCGTGGACGCCGCCGATGACCTGCGAGACGGCGACATCGTCGCGGTGACGTCGAAGATCGTGAGCAAGGCGGAGGGCCGGGTCACCCGCGGCGACCGCGAGGCCGCGATCGACGCTGAGACGGTCCGGGTGGTCGCGCGGCGTGGTGACGCCCGCATCGTCGAGACCCGGCAGGGCCTGGTGCTCGCCGCGGCGGGCGTCGACGCCTCCAACACCCCGCCCGGCACGGTGGTCCTGCTGCCCGAGGACCCGGACGAGTCCGCGCGGCGGCTCCGGAATGCGCTGCGCGACCGGGCCGGCGCCAGCGTCGGGGTCATCATCACCGACACGCTCGGCCGGGCGTGGCGGATCGGGCAGACCGACACCGCGATCGGCGCGGCGGGCGTGCGGCCCTTCGTCGACTACCGCGGCACCGAGGACAGCTTCGGCAACTCCCTGGAGGTCACCCTGGACGCGGTCGCCGACGAGATCGCCGCCGCCGCGGACCTGGTCAAGGGCAAGGCGTCGGGCGTGCCGGTGGCCGTGGTGCGCGGGCTCGCGGACCTGGTCACGGCCGGCGACGGCCCCGGGGCGGGCGCCCTGATCCGCCCCCCGGCCGAGGATATGTTCCGGTTCGGCGCCGCCGACGTGCTGCTGGCCCGCCGGACCGTCCGGGATTTCACCGGCGAGCCGGTCAGCCTGGCGGCGGTCCGGCGCGCGATCACCGCCGCGCTGGCCGCCCCGGCGCCGCACCACACCGAGCCGTGGCGTTTCGTGATCCTGGAGTCCGCGCAGAGCCGCACGGACCTGTGTGCGGCCATGCTGGACGCGTGGATCACCGACCTGCGCGGCGACGGCTTCAGCGAGGAGCAGATCGCCCGGCGGGCCCGGCGCGGCGAGCCGCTGCGCAACGCCCCGCTCATCGTCGTTCCGTGCCTGATCCCCAAGGGCCTGCACCGCTACCCGGACGAGCGGCGATCGCGCGCCGAGCAGGAGATGTTCCTCATCTCGATGGGCGCGGCCGTGCAGAACTTCATGGTCGCCCTCGCGGTCGAGGGCCTGGGCTCGTGCTACATATCCAGCACGCTGTTCTGCCCGGACGTCGCGGGCGATGCCATCGGCCTGCCGTACGACTGCCACCCGATGGGGGCCATCGGCATCGGGCACCCCGCGGCCGCACCCGCCCCGCGCCCGCCCCGCGACCCGGACTACTTCATCCTGACCCTGTAGCGGCCGCCGCCGCGGATGGCCTCCGGGGGGTGAGCCCGGGCCGGATCAGGGCCCAGAACCGGCAGGGGCGAGCGGATGGAGGCACACACGCCGTCGCTGGCCGCGGCGGCGGCGAGACGCTCCGCCGGGACCTCACCGTAGGAGGTGGTCCGCTGCCGGGCGGGCCGGCCGGTGGGCGCGATCATCGCCTGGAGCTGGCTGATCGTGCGGAACGAGCCATTGTCGGCGCCGGCCATCCGGCTGATCGTTTCCTCCATCAGGGTGCCGCCCACGTCGTTGGCGCCGCCCTGCAGGACATCGTGGCACAGATCCTCGCCGAGTTTGACCCACGAGCACTGGATCGAGTCGATCGCGCCGTGCAGCAGCAGCCGGGACACCGCGTGGACGGCCCGGTTCTCCCGGCGGGTGGGGCCGGGGCGCGCCAGGCCGGCCAGGTAGATGGGCGCGCTGGAGTGGATGAACGGCAGCAGCACGAACTCGGTGAAGCCGCCGGTCCGCGCCTGGATCCCGCGCAGCACCCGAAGGTGCGCGACCCAGTGCGCCGGCGTGTCGACATGGCCGTACATCATGGTCGATGAGCTGCGGAGGCCGAGCTCGTGCGCCGTCGTGATCACCTCGATCCACACCGAGGTGGGCAGCTTGCCCTTGGTCAGGATCCAGCGCACGTCGTCGTCGAGGATCTCCGCGGCGGTGCCGGGGATCGAGCCGAGCCCGGCTTCCTTGGCGCGGATGAGCCACTCGCGAATCGGCAGCCCGGTGCGGGACGCCCCGTTGACCACTTCCATCGGCGAGAAGGCGTGCACGTGCATGCCGGGGCAGCGGCGCTTGACCTCGGCGGCGATGTCGAAGTAGGCGGTTCCCGGCAGGTCCGGGTGGATGCCGCCCTGCATGCACACCTCGGTCGCCCCGGCCGCCCAGGCCTCCTGCGCCCGGTCCCCGATCTGCTGCAGCGACAGGGTGTAGGCGTCGGCATCGGTGCGGCGCTGCGCAAACGCGCAGAACCGGCAGCCGGTGTAACAGACGTTGGTGAAGTTGATGTTGCGGTTGACGACGTAGGTGACGTCGTCGCCCATCACGTCGCGGCGGATCGCGTCGGCCAGGCTGGTCACGGCGTCCAGGGCGGTTCCGTCGGCGGCGAGCAGGGCGAGCGCCTGATCGTCGGAGAGCCCGGCCGGGTCCCGTTCGGCCTGGCGGAGCGCGGCTTTGACGTCCGCGTCGATCCGGGGGGCGCCGGTGTCCTGGCCGCCGCCGAGGCGGGTCCTGATCTCGTCCCAGTCGCCGTAGACCTCGGCGAAGTCGTCCCGGCGGTCCGTCGTGCGGCCGGTCGTGTCGATCGAGGTGTGCAGGTCGGTGCGGCCCGCCTCCTGCCAGCCACCGTCCGGCTCCTGCCACGGCAGCCCGTGCGGCATGGCGCCGTCCCGGGCCAGGCCCGTCGCCCGGTCGGCCAGGGCGGACACGTGCGCGGCCAGCCGCGGGTCGAGCCACGGCTCGCGGATGTACGGCGGGTAGATCGTCAGGCGCTCGCGCAGGGTGAACCCCCCGGCGGCGGTCTGCGCGGCCAGCTCGCCGATCTGCGGCCACGGGCGCTCGGGGTTGACGTGGTCCGGGGTCAGCGGGGAGACCCCGCCCCAGTCGTCGATCCCGGCCGCCAGGATCATCCGGTACTGGTCGCCGATCAGGTTCGGCGGGGCCTGGATACGCGCCTTCGGCCCGAGGACCAGCCGGGTAACGGCGATGGTCGCGGCGAGGTCGTCGAGGTCGGCGTCCGGGACGCCGCGCATCCTGGTGTCCGGCTTGGCCCGGAAGTTCTGCACGATGACTTCCTGGATGCCGCCGTACTCGCGGGCGACCTGGCGGATCGCGAAGATCGATTCGGCCCGCTCGGCGAGCGTCTCACCGATGCCGATGAGGATTCCGGTCGTGAACGGCACCCCGGAGCGCCCGGCGTCCTCCAGGACCCGCAGGCGGACCGCGGGGTCCTTGTCGGGGCTGCCGTAGTGCGGGCCGCCCTTCGCGGTGAACAGGCGGGCCGCGGTGGTCTCCAGCATCATGCCCATCGACGGCGCCACCGGCTTGAGCCGCTGGAAGTCCGCCCAGCCCAGCACGCCCGGGTTGAGGTGCGGCAGCAGGCCGGTCTCTTCCAGCACGCGGATCGCCATGGCCCGGACGTAGGAGAGCGTGTCGTCGTAGCCGCGGGCGTCCAGCCACTCCCGGGCCTGGTGCCAGCGGTCCTCCGGCCGGTCGCCCAGGGTGAACAGCGCCTCCTTGCAGCCGAGGGCGGCGCCCTGCCGCGCGATGGCGAGGACCTCGTCGGGCTCCAGGTAGGGGCTGTCCAGCCGGTGCGGGACCGTCGCGAACGTGCAGTACCCGCAGCGGTCCCGGCACAGCCTGGTCAGCGGGATGAAGACCTTCCGTGAATACGTGATCACCCCGGGGCGCCCGGCGGCGGCCAGGCCCGCGTTCCGGGTCCGGCTGGCGTAGCCGAGCAGCGTTTCCAGGTCGGCCCCGCGGCCTTGCAGCAGGATCGCGGCCTCGCCCGGTCCAGGGCCTTGCCGTCCCGGGCACGGGCCAGCGCCCGGCGCAGGCCAGGCTGAGGGTCAGCGGAAGACGTCACGCGTTATCCCTTCGTCAGCGGTCGGGGCAGGGCAGGCCGACGGCGGCCGTTACCTGGCCAGAATCCCACGTCGACCCTACGCCGCGGATACATCGGCCCCGAAGGGCACCCGGGCTGGGTCAGAAGTTGCGGTAGTCGCGGACGGGGAGGCGGGGGCCGCGCCGCGGGGGGCGGATGCCGCTGAGCTCAATGAGCCGGGTGACGCGGTAGCGGTGGCCGGCGTAGGGGGCCAGCAGCTCGAGCATGCCCTCGTCGTCGACGATCCGGCCGGCCAGGGCCCAGCCGACCGCCTTGGGCAGGTTGTAATCCCCCACCGAGACGGCGTCCGGGTCACCGGCGGCCCGCTGCATGATCTCCGCGGCCGTCCAGACGCCGATGCCGGGGACGGCGCGGAGCCGCCGGCTGGCTTGGTCCGCTTCCATCCCGGCGATCTCCTCCATTCGCCCGGCGACCTGCGCGGCCGCGGCGATGGTACGGGTCCGGACCGCTTCCACGCCGGCCCGGTGCCACTCCCAGGACGGGATCCGGGCCCAGACCCGCGCGGGCGGGAACACGCGCATCCCGCGCGGGGCGGGACCGGGGGCCGGGGTGCCGTACCGGTACATCAGCGTGCGCCAGGCCCGGTGCGCTTCGAGGCCGAGGACCTTCTGCTCCAGGACCGCGGGGACCAGCGCCTCCATGGCCCGGTGACTGCGGCCGATGCGCAAGCCGGTGTGCCGGGCGGCCAGCTCCCGCACCAGCGAGTGCCCAGCGCGGAAACCGGCCCGTTCGTCCCGGCCGCCCAGCATGTCGGGGAGGGTGTCCAGCAGCCAGTCTGCGCCCGGGCCCCAGGCGGTGGACATGATGATGCCGCCGCGGGCGGGCAGCACCCGCAGGGTGACGGGACCCTCAGGGGTGAGCGAGGTCCGCCAGACTGCCCCGGCCGCGTCGACGCGGTAGGCCGGGTCGCCGCCACCCCGGCGGTGAACGGACAGGGTCAGCCGCACGTCGATGGGGAACGGCGCATGCCAGTCACGGACGGCACACGGGCCCGGACGCGGGCCCGGACGCGGGATCGTCCGCCGCGGTCATGTCACGCCCCCGGCCCGGCCATGTCAGGCGTCGGAGGAGAACCGGATGGACGTTGGGTCGAGGCGGACCCCGGGCCAGACCCGCATGCCACGGGCCAGCTCGTTGCCCGCGCCGATGACGGCGCCATCGCCGATGACCACGCCGTCCACGGCGGCGCCCGCGGCGATCTGCGCACCCGCCCCGACGATGCTGTCCCGGACGACGGCACCCGGGCCGACCCGCACCTCATCGAACAGCACGCTGCCCTCGACGATGGCGCCAGCGCCGATGTCGCAGCCCGGGCCGACGACCGTGCCGGCGGACACCACGGCGCCGGCGGCCACGGACGCGCCCGGGAGCACCAGGGACGCGCCGCACGGGCCCGGGAGCGCAGCGGAGGCCAGCCGGCCGAGCACGAGGTCACAGGAGCCGCGCACGAACGCGGCCGGGGTGCCCACGTCGAGCCAGTAGGCGGTCTCGGCGTACCCCATGACGGTCCGCCCGGCGTCGATCAGGCCGGGGAACGTCTCCCGTTCCACCGAGACCGGCCGGCCATCCGGTATCCCGTCGATCACCCGCCGGGTGAATACGTAGCAGCCGGCGTTGACCCGGTTCGTGACCGGGTTGAGCGTCTTCTCCAGGAACGCGGTCACCCGCCCGGCCGGATCGGTCGGCACGCAGCCGAACCGGGCCGGGTCCGGCACCTCCACCAGGTGCAGCGTGACCGCCGCGTCCGCCTTGCGGTGCATGTCGAGCTGGGCGCCGATGTCGTGCCCGGACAGGATGTCGCCGTTGAGCACGACGACGGGATCGTCAGGGCCGCCACGAAGCCGCGCGGCGGCGTTACGGATGCCGCCGCCGGTGCCCAGCGGCGTGTCCTCGTGGACGTACTCGACGGACAGGCCGAACGCGGCCCCGTCCCCGAAGCACTCGCGGAACATCTCGGCGCGGTACGAGGTGGCCAGCACCACGTGGGTGACGCCGGCCGCGGCGGCCCGGGCGAACTGGTGGCACAGGAACGGCACGCCCGCCGTCGGCAGCAGCGGCTTCGGCGCGGACAGGGTCAGCGGGCGGAGCCTGGTGCCCTGTCCGCCGACCAGAAGGATCGCCTCAAGCGGTTCACGCGGCATGGTTCTGGTCGCCTCTGTCGTCATCTCTTGGCAGTTGTCCAGCCGGCCGGGTCAGCGGCGCCGGCCAAGATGGTGTCCGGAGCTAGACGGCGCTCTGCTGGTCGGCGCCGTTCTCGACGGCCCGCCGGTAGCAGGCCAGGTGCGCCTCGGCCGACGCGGCCCAGGTGAACTCCTGCGACCGGGCGTGGCCCGCCAGGGCCAGCGCCTCGCGGCCGACGGGATCGTCAAGCAGCCCGCGCAGCGCCGCCTGGATACTCCCGGCGTCCGGCTCGGTGTAGGCGACCGCGTCGCCTCCCACCTCGGGCAGGGACGTGCAGTGCGTGGTCAGCACCGGAGCGCCGCACGCCATCGCCTCGAGTACGGGCAGCCCGAAGCCCTCTCCCCGGCTCGGGTAGGCGTAGACCAGGGCGCCGCCGAGGAACCCGGGCAGCAGCGAATAGGGCAGATAGCCCGGCCGGACCAGGCGCAGGTGCGGCGGCACGGCGGCCACCGCCGCGTCCACCTCGTCACTCCAGCCGCCCCCTCCGGCCAGCACCAGCGCGGGCGGCTCGTCGAGGTCGGCGACCGCACCGGCCCAGCCGGTGATCAGCGCGGCCACGTTCTTCCGCGGATCCAGCGCGCCGAGGAAGGCGATGTACGGCTTGCCGTGCAGGCCCAGCCGGTCGGACACCTGGCTGACCTGATGGGGATCGGGCCGGTGGAACAGCGAGTGATCCACGCCGTGGTAGGCGACGTCGATGCGGGTCGGGTCGGCGTCCAGGACCCGGACGAGCTCGTCGCGGGTGGCCTTGGACGGCACGATCAGCCGGGCGGCGCGGCGTACCGCGGTGCGGATGGCCGACTTGTAGAACACCGAGGCCACCGGGCTGTGCAGCTCCGGCTCGGTAAAGAACGTGAGGTCGTGGATGGTCACGACGGTGGGCCGGCCGGGCCGCAGCGGCATCGAGTAGTGCGGGGCGTGAATGACGTCGGCGGCCACCTGCTGGGCCACGACCGGCAGCCCCGACTGCTCCCACGCCAGGCGGGCCGCCCGGTGCATGATCGTCGGGGGGGCGGTCACAACCTCGGAACCGGAAATCAGCCTGCGGTAGCGCTCCTCATCGGCACGCTGGCAGGCGATGGCCAGGTCGGTCCCGGCCACGCCGAGCGCGGTCAGCAGCCCGTCGACGTACCGGCCAAGTGCCCCCCGGTCCGCCGGTACCTCTGTCGCGTCAACAAGCACACGAGGCGCCACGGCCCTATCTGCTCCTCTCCACCCGGTCACGGGCACACAGGGAGGTCAGCAACGCTGTGGATGTCCCGTCAGCACCGAAGCCTACGCCCTCCGCGCAGCAGTAGGCAGCGTCCCGGCTCATGTCGCGGCCGCCTCGGCCGCCGCCTGCCCGCGGGGCCGCCGCCGCGCGGTCAGCCGCCCGGCGCCGGGCGCGCACCAGCACGATGGCGCCCCGGTCCGCGCGCGTGCTCCGGTCGGCCGCGGCGACCAGCGGGACGAGCGGCGCGGCGGCGTTGAAACCGACCTGCCCACCGTGCGCGGACAGCGTCAGGTACAGACGCTCTGACCAGCGCGAACGGAACTGATAAAGGTACTCGGCGACGTCCAGCCCGCACTCATCGAGCAGGTCGGTGAGCTGCTGGTGGGTGTAGGTCCGCTGGACGTGGTAACGCTCGCAGTGAGCCTTATACAGGTGCGGCCACTCGGCGGCCCGGCTCAGCGTGTCGGCGGACATGACGAGCTCACCGCCCGGCGCGAGCACCCGGGCCATCTCGCTGAGGGCCAGCGGGCCGTCGTCGAAGTGCTCGATCGCGCAGATGGACATCACCCGGTCGAAGCTGGCGTCGGGGAACGGCAGCCGCAGTGCGTCGCCGAGGACGAGGGACGGCGCCCTGGCCAGCTCGCGGCCGCGCCGGAGCTTAGCGCCGGCGATGTCGACCGCGACCGCGTGCGCGCCGCGCCGGCGCGCCTGCCCGGCCCAGTACCCGTCACCCCCGGCCACGTCCAGGACCCGCAGGCCGCGCAGGTCCGGGCCGAGCCAGCGCAGCAGCGTCCCGGCCTCCCGCCACCGGCACACGTGCACCTGATGCCCGGCGAACGCGACCGCGTCCGTTACCTTCATGAGGGCCAGACTATGGCCTGGACCATACGAATTGGTCCAGCGGTGCGGGACGCGACGGTTCCCGCCCGGCAGCGTCGGCGTCACCGCTAGCAGGCGGGGACGGAACGGCCAGCCTTGATCGCCTGAAGGGCGGCGATGGCGCCGGAAAGCGTGCTGACCTTCACGACCCGCAGGCCCGCCGGAACGGCGCCCTTCGTGTCGGCGCAGTTGCCGGCGGGGGCGAGGAAGACGGTCGCGCCCGCGTCCCGTGCGCCGACCATCTTCTGCTGGATACCGCCGATCGCCCCGACCGCCCCGCCGGGAGAGATCTCCCCCGTGCCGGCGATGAACCGGCCGCCGCTGAGGTTCATCCCCGTGAGCTTGTCGATGACCCCAAGCGCGAACATCATCCCGGCGCTCGGGCCGCCGATGTTCCCGATGCTGATCTGCACGGGGAACGGGAACTGGTACTGCGGCTGCACGATCACGCCGATGGTGGGACGGCCGTTGACGAGCCGCGGTGTGATCTGTACTTGGCGGGTGGCACTGCCCCGGACGATCGTGAGGTGCAGCGGCGCCGCCCCCGAACGCGCCTTGATCAGCGACGTGAGCTGGGTGGGGCCGGTGACGCGCTGGCCGTCGACGGCGGTGATCAGGTCACCGGCCCGCAGCACTCCGGCGGCGGGCATCCCCTTCTCGGTGGCCACGACGCCGGCGACGGTCGTGTAGCCGATGCCCAGCTGGTGCAGGGCCGCTGCGGTAGCGGTCTGCTGTGAGCCGGTCATCTGCGCCTGATCCGCCTGCTGGACCTGCTGCTGGGACTGGCCCGGCGCGAACAGCTCGCTCTCCGGGACGACCGCCTCGCTGTGGTTCAGCCAGCCGCGCAGCGCGGTGAACACGTTGAACTCATTGCCCGGGCCGCCCTGGTAGCTGACGGTAACCAGGTTGAGGTAGCCACTGGCCGGGTAGACGCGGTGGCCGGTGATCGTGATCAGCGGTTTGCCGTTGGTGTCACGGCCCAGGGTGTTCAGCGTTGGCCCCGGGCCCAGGATGACGTACGGGACCGGCAGCAGGATGGCAGCGGCGAGGGCGACAATGACCGCGGCTCCCGCTATGTACAAGGTCAGGGCGCGTCGGGACATGACCCGAAGACTACGCGCACCCCACCCATTCGCTGCTCCCGTCCGCGAAGCGCTGATGCTTCCAGATCGGCACCGTCGCCTTGAGCTCGTCGATCAGCATGCGGCAGGCGTCGAAGGCGTCGCCGCGGTGGGCGCACGACGCGGCCACGACCACGGCCAGGTCGCCGATCCGTCAGGTCGCCGACGCGGTGCACGGCCGCGATGGCCTGGACCGGGTACTTCTGCGCGACTGTCTCCGCGACGCTGCGCAGTTCGGTCTCGGCCGACGGGTGCGCGACATAGGTCAGCCCGGTGACCGGATGGCCGTGGTCATGGTCGCGCACGGCTCCGGCGAAGACCGCGATCCCGCCCGCCTCGGCCGCCATCACGGCGGCCTGAACCTCATCCACCGACAGTGGGGTATCGCGCAGCGCGATCAGGCGTAGGGGACTCACCCGTCTAACGCTACCCGGGGTCACGTGCCGCCCTTGCGGCGGCGGCGCGCGATCCGGACGATCGCGGCGGTCCCGATGACGGCGCCTGCGCCGGCCGCCGCGCCCGCCGCGGTGATCGTCGCCTCCTTGCGGGTGATCCGCCGCCCGGCCACCGCGTGATGCCCGACACGCCCCTCCAGCAGCACCTCCAGGGCCTGGGTGTTGTCGTACGCCGGGTGCCAGCCGGCCTCGCGCAGCGTGGCACAGTCGACCACCCAGGGGTAGACGACGTAGCGCAGGTCGGCGGCCGGGGCCGGGGTGACCCCGACGCGGTGCAGGCGCTGCGCGGTGCCGAACGTCAGGCTGGCGGGCAGCTCGATCCCGCGCAGCCCGCTGAGCTCGCCGACCGCCTCGGCGCCCAGCCAGCCGTCGCTGCCCACCGCGAACTCGCCCGCGACCTCCCCGGTCACGGCCAGCTCCAGGGCCGAGATGAGGTCGTCCAGGTGGCAGAACTGCCAACGGGGCTCACAGCCCTTGACCGTCAGCAGCCGGGGCGCCTCGAAATGCCGCGTCACGATCGTGTCGATGCCGTCGCCGACGAGCGCCGCTGGGCGGACGACCGTCAGCTCCATGCCCGGGTGGGCGCGCAGGGAGCGCTGCGCCAGCTGCTCGATCTCCAGCAGATCGCCGGCCACGCTGCTGTCCACGTCGGCCGCCAGCGGGGTGGTCTCCGGCAGCGGCACCGGGTTGTCGGCCCGCGCGCCGTACACCATCGCGCTGGTGACCAGGATGACCCGCCCCACCCGTCCGGCCGCGGCCGCGGTGAGCACAGTCTGCGCGCCGCGGACGTTGAACGCGCGCCGCGTCCGGTGCTCGGAGTCGGGCGCGAGGTCCAGGTCGGTGTGCACCACAACGTCCACGCCGGCCAGCCGCCCGGCCAGGGCCGGGTCGCGCACGTCGGCTACCCGCCAGGTCACGCCGGGAATGTCACCACGGTGATCGTCGATCGCGACGACCTTCCGGACGTGGGCCGAGGTGGCGAGCTGGGCGATCAGCGCCCGCCCGATGCCGCGCGCCGCCCCGGTGACCGCCACCACGGGGTGCTTGCCGGGCGGGCCGCCGCCACTGCGCCGTGGGCGAACCTGGCCTTGTACATTTCTCAAATTAAGCCGCTCCCGAGATAACGTGACGGTCATGACCCTTCCATCCTGCCCGAGAGGACGGAGAAATGGCTGATCGTCCGTTCGGCTTTGGCCCGTCCGACCCTGAGCGGCGGCCGGGTGAGCCCGGAGGATCCGGTGGTTCCGGCCGGCCCCCCGGCGGTTCTGGCGGCGGCTCGGGCGCAGGCGGTGGGGGCCAGCCCCCCGAACCGGGCGGCCCGTTCGGGGGAGCGAACCCGTTCGGTGATCCCCAGCAGTTCGCCGACGCTCTGCGGCAGTTCGCCGACCTGATGTCGTACCGCGGCGGACCGGTCAACTGGGACCTGGCCAAGAACGTGGCCCGGCACGCGGTCGCGGCGGCCGGCGACCCGAGCGTACTGGCTTCCCAGCGGAAAGAGATCGTCGAGGCGGTACGCCTGGCCGACCTATGGCTGGAGGACGTCACCACCTTCCCCTCGGGGATCAAGACGGTCCAGGCGTGGAGCCGTTCGGAATGGGTGGAGGCGACCTTCCCGGTCTGGTCGAAGCTGTGCGAGCCGATCGCCGCCACCGTGGTCGAGGGCATGAGCAGCATGCTGTCGGTCGACCCGTCGCAGATGGAAGGGGTCCCGGAGGAGCTGAAGTCCGCATTCGGCGCGTTCGGCGGCGGCCTGGGCGGCCTGGGCGGGCTCGGCGCGATGATGAAGCAGGTCGGCGGGGCGATGATCGGCGGCCAGACCGGCGCGGCCGTGGCCGAGCTGGCCAACGAGGTCACCGGGTCCTTCGACATCGGGCTGCCGCTGGGGCCATCGGGAACCGCCGCGCTGCTGCCGTCCGGCGTGGCGGCGTTCGGCGAGGGCCTCGGCCTGGACGCGGGCGAGGTCAGGCTCTACCTCGCGCTGCGCGAGGCCGCCCACCACCGGCTCTTCGCGCACGTGCCGTGGCTGACCGCCCACCTGTTCGGCGCGGTCGAGGCGTACGCCCGGGGCATGACCGTCGACCTGTCGCGGCTCGAGGAAGCCATGCCGCAGATCGACATCAGCAATCCGGAGGCGATGCGGGACGCACTGGCCGGTGGTGAGCTGTTCCGCCCGGAGAACACCGAGGCACAGAAGATGGCGCTGGCCCGGCTGGAGACCGCGCTGGCCCTGGTGGAGGGCTGGGTGTCCACCGTGGTCGATGCCGCGGCCGCCGAACGGCTGCCGCACGGGAGCGCGCTGGGCGAGGCGATCAGGCGGCGCCGCGCGACCGGCGGGCCCGCGGAGCGCACCTTCGCCACGCTGGTGGGCCTCGAATTGCGGCCGCGGCGGCTGCGGGAAGCGGCGGCCATCTGGGCCGGGCTCACCGCCGCCCGGGGGGTGGACGGCCGGGACGCGATGTGGGGCCATCCCGACCTGTTGCCCACGGCCGACGACCTCGACGACCCTGAGAGCTTCGTCCGCGGCGGCCCGGAACTGAACATCCCCGATCTGGAGGCGGACCTGGGCAGCGCCGGGCCGGAGGGATCGGAGCCGCCTGGCGGTCCGGAGGGACCCGGGAAATCCGAGGGGCCCACGAGCCCGCAGGACTGACCCTTCCGGCCGGAAATTTCCCTCCACAGGCGGTGGAGGACGTTCCGGCAGCTAAAGGTGTACGGCAACAATTGCGCGCGGGGAAATCCACAGGATCAGGAAATGGATTTCCCCAGGAACACGCCGGACGCTCCCCATGTCCTCCACAGAGTTATCCACAGGCTGTGTTGACGCGGCAGCAGAGCGGCTCCTAAGTTCGCCAGCAGAGTTCCCGGGTGCGCGGGCACGCTGGTCACTTTGGCAGAGCCGTTCGTCTTCAGGGGAAGGGAGACGGTTGGCTCGCGAGGGCGACCTTGCGGTCCCGGTTAAGACCGCCCGCGTGCCCGGGATCTTCTTTCCGCGCGGCTTCCCGTCCGCGTTCCGCCCCCCGTGGGCAGGCGGAAATGTCAGCCGGCGGTGTCACCATCAGCGGCATGAGACCAGCGCTGAGGGCCGGGCTGCTGCCGGTATGGCGTGACCGGGACACGCTGCAGATCGGCGTGAACCCGCGCCGGGCGACGGCCCTGTCCGGGATCGGTGAATCGGCCGCCGTGGTCGGGCTGCTCGACGGAAGCCGCGACTGGGCCGCGATCATCGAGGCCGCGGGGCACGCGGGCATCCCGGCCGAGGCGGCGCACCGGGTGCTCGGCTTACTGGCGGCCGCGGGGGCACTGGCCGACTCCGCCGCGCGGGCACTCGCGGCGCTGCCCGCGGCGCAGCGCGGCCGGCTCGCTCCCGAACTGGCCACCGCTTCCCTGGCGTACGGGGACAGCGACGGCGGAGCCCGGACCCTGGCCCGGCGGCGGGCGGCCCGGGTGCGCGTGCACGGCGCCGGGCGGATCGGCTCTGGGGTGGCCAGCCTCCTCGCGGCCGCCGGGATCGGCCACGTCTCGTGCCAGGACAGCGAGCTCACCCGGCCGCAGGACCTCACCCCAGCCGGGCTGAGCCTGGCCGAGCTTGATCTGCCGAGATCCCGCGGTGTAGCCCAGGCGATCAGCCGCATCGCGCCCGAGGTCCGGACCGGCGACGACGGCGCGCGGCCCGATCTCGTGGTCCTCGCGGAGATCAGCGACCCCGGGCCGGGGGCGGCGCTGGTCCGGGAGCGGATCCCGCATCTCGCGGTCGGGGCCGCCGAGGCCGTCGGTGTGGTGGGGCCGTTCGTCAGCCCGGGCCGGTCGGCGTGCCTGCGGTGCCTGGACCTGGGCCGCGCCGAACGTGACCCGTCATGGCCGCTCATCCTCGCGCAGCTTGCCGGGGCCCGGCTGGAGCCGCAGGCGTGCGATACCGTCCTCGCCGCCGCGGCCGGAGCGCAGGCCGCGGCGCAGGTCCTGCTGTTCATCGACACGGACCGCCCGGGCGCCGCGGTCACCAACGGGACGCTGGAGCTGGCCGTGCCCGACTGGCAGTGGCGGCGCCGGACCTGGCCTCCGCACGCGCGCTGCACCTGCGGTGTAACGGCGCCACGTCACAGCGGCACGCTGGCATGACGGACAATAGAGCACATGAACGAGTAGTGCTCCCCTGGCGCTCAGGCCCGCGTTCAGGCCTGAGCTGGCCGCAGGCCCCGGCCGCCGTTTCCGGCGGCCGGGGCCCGCGGTGCGGGGCGTCCGCTCTGACTACAGCTCCAGTTCGGTGCGCAGCCGCGCGACGGCACTGCGTGCGTGCCGCATGCGGCGCTCGGCGCGTTCCGCCCGCCGGGCCGCCCGGTGCAGGGCCCGCAACCGGACTGTCTGCCGCGCCCGTGACGCCTCTTCCCGGTAACTTCGCTGTCGGTCGGCCGCCATTTCCTCTATCTGATACATGCTGGTCGCCACCCTTGGATGCGTGTTCAGGCCGCCGATGTACGGTTCAGGCGGCCACCTCGGTCTTGCGGGGACGTCCCCGGGGCCTCTTGCGCGGCACGACCGTGCCGTGCAGGAGAAGTTCTCCGCCCCAGACGCCCCACGGCTCCTTGCGCTCGAGCGCGCCGGACAGGCAGGCCAGCCGCGCCGCGCAGTCGCGGCAGAGCGCCTTCGCGCTCTCGACGTCTGCCGGTGATTCGGCGAAAAACAATTCCGGATCGTCGGTGCAGGGAAGGTTCGTCGCCTTCACCCCACCTAGCACCGGCACCGGGCCGCCCCCGGACCCGGCCAGACCTGCCTCGAACCCCTCTGCGTCCGCCACGCTGGCGGTGGCATTGGGCCACTGCATCGGAGCCAACCCCTCTCGTCGCTGATCCCTCGTCGTTCATGCGATTGCTCGCCCGTCCGGAGGGACCGAGGCCCAAATGCTTAAGGCCGCGGACCCTGTGTGGGGTCCGCGGCCTTGAGAGGTTCTGGCCGGCTCGGTTAGGCCGGTTTGCTCAAGGGTTGCGGACCCGATCCGCCCTCGCCATCGGCGTAGACGCGGGTCATGTTCGTGTGCTGGTTGCGGATATTCGTGTGCCCCGGCTTCGTCACGTCGGCAAGCGTCATGACGAGCGCGAATCCGGTGGCGGTACGGCCACCCGAACGCGGTCGCTTGATGCTGGCGGCGGCGGTGCGCCAGGAAGCGGGCAGGCAAACGCCGCTTGTGCCCAGCGGGGTGGCGCTCAGCGGGGAAATGCCGTCGCGACCGGGCTGCACGGCAGCCGGAACGGCGAGATCAATGTTCTTCACTGGGCACCTCCCTTCATGGGATCGACAGCGGTGCCAGGACGCATGCGAGAAGCCTACGTAGGCCGCCCCGTGATGGGCAACACATTTTTGACCTGGTTTTTTGCCTGAAACATCAAGGATCAACAATGGGGCGGCGCCGGCGCGATGACGGCCAGAGCGGGCGCGGGCTGGCGTACGGCGTACGGCGTACGGCAGCGGCCGGACCGCGATGATCGGCTCGGAGCGGGACGTCCGGTTACGGCTAACTCAGCTCTGTGCTTACTCGATCTGGTGCTTACTCATCTGGCGCATTCACCAACCATGTCGTCGCCGGGTAGAGCCGCTGCGTGGATTATCCCGAAGCCGTGCCCCGGCCGGTGCCGCCGGGCCCAGCTCCGCCAGGTAGCGGGAGGGCTGGCCGGAGGTCCGTGCGCCCGGCCCGCGGGCCGCCGCCCACGACAGGAACAGCCGTTCCCGGGCCCGCGTGACGGCCACGTAGAGCAGCCGCTGCTCCTCATCAACGGCCTCCGGCGTCCGGGCGTAGACGATCGGCATGATGCCTTCCACCAGGCCCGGGAGCAGGACCGCGTCCCATTCCAGCCCCTTGGCCGCGTGCATGGACGCGAGCGTCACCCCGTCCATCACCGGCGCGTGGCCCACGTCCGCCCGGTGCTGGAGCTCGGCGACGAAGCGTTCCAGCGTCGCGTCCGGGTGCGTCGCGTACATATCGTCGGCGAGCTGGAGGACGGCGGCCAGCGACTCCCACCGCTGCCGGCTGGCGCCTCCCCCGGCCGGCTCGGCCTGCGTCAGGCCGAGCCCCGACAGGACGTCGCGTACCTCGGCCGGGAGCGGGCCGGCGCCGTCCCCTTCCGCCCGGCCGCGCAGCGCTCCGCGCAGCAGCATGACCGCCTGGCGTACCTCGGGCCGCTCATAAAAGCGTTCCGATCCCCGGACCTGGTAGGGCACGCCCGCGGCGGCGAACGCGCTCTCGAACCGTTCCAGCATGGCGTTGATGCGGACCAGCACGGCGATCTCCCGCGCGGGGACCCCGCCCTCGATGAGCGATCGCGCGTGCGCCGCGACGCCCTCCGCTTCGGCAACCTCGTCGTCGTAGGCCATCAGCACGGGTTCCGGACCGGGCGGCCGCTGCGCCGCGAGCGCGGCGGCCGACCCGGCCAGCCGGTTCGCCACCGCGACGACCTGCGGAGTCGACCGATAGTCCCGGACCAGGCGGACCACCGTCGCGTCCGGGAACTCGGCGGCGAACCCGGTGAGGTACCGGTGCGTCGCTCCCGTGAAGGAGTAGATCGTCTGATGCGGATCACCGACCACGCACAGGTCGTCGCGGTCCCCCAGCCAGACGTCGAGCAGAAGTTTCTGCAGCGGGTTGACGTCCTGGTACTCGTCCACGACGAAGTACCGGAACGAGGCCCGCACCTGGTCGGCGGCCTGGCGGCTCTCGGCCACGATCGCCGCCGTCAGCTCCAGGACGGATTCGAAGTCGATCAGCTGGCGCTCCCGCCGCAGCCGTTCGTAGGTGTCGTAGAGCGCCGCCACCGCGTCCGTCCCGACCGGCCCGGAGGGCCGGCCCGCCTTGGCCGCGGCGGCCACGTACTCGTCCGGCCGTACCTGCGTCACCTTGGCCCATTCGATCTCGGTAGCGATATCGGAGAGGCCGCCCTCGCCCGGACGCAGCCGCAGCACGCGCGCCGCATCGCCGATCAGCGGGAGCTTGGACTCCACGAGGCGGGGAGGGCGCCCGCCGACCACCCGGGGCCAGAAGTAGGTGAGCTGGCGCAGCGCGGCGGCGTGGAAGGTCGTGGCGCGCACCGCCGCCGTGCCCAGGCCCGCGCCGCCGAGCAGGCGCAGCCGGCCGCGCAGCTCACCCGCGGCCCGGACGGTGAACGTGAGCGCGAGCACCCGCGCGGGATCCACCACCCCGGTCAGCGCGGCGTAGGCGATCCGGTGGGTGATGGCCCGGGTCTTGCCGGTCCCGGCGCCCGCGAGCACGCACACCGGCCCGCGCACGGCCAGCGCCACCTCGCGCTGTTCCGGGTCCAGCGCGCTGAGTACCGCGTCGGCTCCGAACTGGCTGACGTCCGCCTCCACAGATCTCGTCCGCCCTCCTGCCTGACGGGTTACTCTAGCCCGCCGGGGCCGCTGCATGTCTTCCCAGATGGCGCCGCCCGGCGCAGGCTGGGGAAGGAAGACGGAGGTACCGGCTGATGGAAGTATCGATGCAGATATCAGCAATCCTGGTCCGGACCGGGGACCGGGTGATCGGCGACGCGGTAGCCGCCCTCGAACAGCGCGATCAAGCCCGCCGCTGGCGTGCCCAGCCCGGCGGAGCGCCGTCGCGACGTGGAGCATCTTTTGGAGCTGGTCCGGCAGTGCCTGCACCAGGGCCGCCCCGACCCGATCATCACGCCGTCCGAGCAGCTCGCGGCGGACTGCTTCGGAGCCGGCATCGACCTGGCCGACGTCCAGGCCGCCTTCGTGGTCTTGCAGGACGTGCTCTGGCGTCATCTGTCCGCTGCACTGCCGGGCGACCAGCAACTCGAGGCGCTCCGGCTCGTGAACGCGATCCTCGGGACCGGCAAGGATGCGCTGGCCCGGACCTACGTCGCCCTGGCCAAGGGAGGGACCGGGACGGTTGCCGTGACCGGACCCGCCGGACCGCCGACCGCCGCCCGCCCGCCGGGGCGTCCGGGGCAGACGGGGCCGACGGGACGAGCGGAACGGGCGGCCCGGTGGACGCCGTGGTCCGGACGGCGATGCAAGGGCAGGTGGGCATCATAACGCTGGCCGACCAGCATAAACGCAACGCCATCGGGGCCCGGATAGCCAACGGCATCATCGCCGCGCTCGCGAGCCTGCAGGCGCAGAACGTGCGGACCATCGTGATCCGCGCCGCGGAGGGGATGTCCGTCTGGTCGGCGGGGCACGACATCAGCGAGCTCCCCCGGGGCCGACGCGACCCGCTCGGCTACGACGACCCGCTGGAAGGGCTGCTCCGCGCGATCCGCACCTTTCCCGCGCCGGTCGTGGCCATGGTGCACGGCACGGTGTGGGGCGGGGCGCTGGACCTCGTGCTCAGCTGCGATCTGGTCACCGCGGATGAGACGGCGTTGTTCGCCATCACCCCGGCGAACCTGGGACTGCCCTACAACACGACCGGCCTGCTGCACTTCGTCGGGCGGCTGCCGCTCAACCTGATCAAGGAAATGTTCTTCACCGCCGCCCCCCTGGACGCGCAGAAGGCCAAGGAGTGGATGGTCGTCAACCACCTGGTGGGGTCGGACGAGCTCGAAGCGGTGACCCTGGAGCTGGCCGGGATCATGGCCACAAAGTCGCCCATGGCCATGGCGGTCATCAAAGAACAGCTCCGGGTCCTTACCGACTATCAGCCCATCGCGGCGCAGGTGTACGAGCGCCTCCAGGGGCTGCGCCGTCAGGCGTACGACAGCAGCGACTACCTGGAGGGCCTCAGGGCGTTCGCCGAGAAACGCCAGCCCATCTTCCGCGGCACCTGACCGGCCATCGCCTCCCGGGAAGCCCAGCGGAGCCTTCGGTGTTGCTAGTCCTCAGACGGGGGCACGTGACGGAAGGAGACAGCAGGTGTCGGCTCCGCTGACCATGTACACCACCCAATGGTGCGCTTTTTGCAGGCGTCTCAAGGGCCAGCTGGCCCGGGACGGAATCACCATGACCGAGGTCGACATCGAGCGCGACCCAGCCGCGGCCGATTATGTGATGAGCGTCAACGGAGGCAACCAGACCGTGCCGACTGTCGTGTTCCCCGACGGAAGCGTGATGGTCAACCCGTCGGCCGCGCAGGTGAAGAAGCGAATGGCAGAGCTCGCGCTGAGCGGGTGAGCCTGGTCGGGAGAGGCAGCGGCAGATGAGCGGGGCAAAGGCATCGGGCGAAACGGTCGTCCGCAGATCCGGGCGGGGCTGGGTCGTCGGCGACGAGGAGCCGTCCGACCTGACGAGCGCCATGGTGCTCGCCGACCTGCTGGCCGCCGACCTCGCGCTCCGTCCGGCTCCGCGCCCTCCGGCTCCGCGCCCTCCGGCTCCGCGCCCTCCGGCTCCGCGCCCTCCGGCTCGCGCTCCGGGCCGCGCCCTCCGGCTCCGCAGCGTCCTCGACGCACGCCAGCACGACCGACGGCGGCACGCCGCGAGCCGACACGGCGTCGGCGGCCCCACGGGTCCCCCCCACGCTCGCCCCATGAATGAGGCGGTCGAGACGGACGAGGCGGCGCGGCTCGCTGTGACGGTCACCCAGCTCGAGCACGCGCTGACCGCCCGGGTCCGGGTCGAGCAGGCCATCGGGGTCCTCGCCGAGCGCCACCGCCTCCGCACCCGCGATGCCTTCGACCTGCTCAGGAACGCGGCCCGGAGCCGCGGCAGGCGGGTCATCGACATGGCGGAAGACGTCGTGAACAGCGCCTCGAACTCGCTGCTGCGGCTTCCCGAGGAACTGGAGCGCAAGCCCGAGCCGCGGGCCCGGATGCGGTCCGCGCGCCGGTCCCGCACGGCCGGCTGAATAGGCTCCCCGCACCGGCTCCGCACGGCCCGCTGAATAGGCTCCCCGTGCTGGTCCCGCACGGCCGACCGGCCCATCCCGGCCCAATTGTCACCGCGCCGCGCTAACGTCCCGGACAGGACACGGGTCGGCGGCACGCGCCGTTCACCGTGATGGGGATTCGTTTGCGCCAAGATGGGTGGCAGACGCCGTGGGCAGGAGGAGGGCCGCGTGACGGATCTTGATGTCATCGAGATCTGCGCCGGAGCAGGCGGGCAGGCCCTGGGCCTCGAACGTTCCGGTTTCGAGCACGCCCTGGCCGTCGAGCTGGACCCGTCGGCCTGTGCCACCCTGCGGGCGAACCGGCCGGCCTGGAAGGTGGCCGAGGGGGACGTAGCGGACCGGGAGGTATGGGAACCGGAAACCTACACCGGCGTGGATCTGCTGGCGGGCGGCGTGCCGTGCCCGCCGTTCACGGTGGCCGGCCGCCAGCTCGGCGCCACCGACGAGCGGGACCTGTTCGCGTGGGCGGTCGAGCTGTGCGGGCGGCTGCGACCCCGCGCCCTTCTGCTGGAGAACGTCCGGGGGCTCAGCATGAGCCGGTTCGGCGCCTACCGGCAGCACGTGCTGGACCGGCTGCGCGACCTCGGTTACGTGCCGGGCTGGCAACTGCTGAACGCATCTGACTTCGGGGTTCCGCAACTGCGACCCCGGTCTGTGCTGGTCGCGCTGCAACCCGAGGACGCTCCCTGGTTCCGCTGGCCCGCGCCGTCCGCGGAGCGCTCCCCGAGCGTGGGCGAGGCGATCGGGGACCTCATGGGCGCCCGGGGCTGGCCGGGCGCGGCCGGGTGGGCCCGCCGCGCCAGCATCATCGCACCCACGATCGTCGGCGGCTCCAAGAAACATGGCGGCGCGGATCTTGGCCCGACCCGGGCCAAACGCGCCTGGGCGGAGCTGGGTGTCGACGGGCTCGGCCTCGCCGACGAACCGCCCGCCCCGTGGGCTGACCCGGCGCTGATCCCCCGGCTGACCTGTGAGATGGTGGCCCGGCTGCAGGGCTGGCAGGACGAGTGGGGCTGGGAGTTCAGCGGCCGCAAGACGGCGCGGTACCGGCAGGTGGGCAACGCCTTCCCGCCGCCCGTCGCCGAGGCGGTCGGCGGCGCGATCTGGCGCGCGCTGCGGCACGAGGGCGACCCGTGCCCGCTGACCGACGAATCCGCGCACCTGCACGACCCGGTCTTCGCGGTGCTGCGGGCGCGCGATGCGTTCCTGACCGCCGCGCAGATCGCCACGGCCGTCCGGGCCGAGGCCACGGCGCGCGGGATTCCGGGGGCCGTACTCAGCCCGCCCGCCGTCCTCCGCCGCCTGGAGGACCTCGGGCGTGACTTTCACGTCGAGCTGGCGACGTCCCGCGATGGCACGGCCTATCGGCTCGGCGCGTTCAAGGCCTTCCTGGGCCAGCCGGACCACGTCCGGCACGAGCGGTTCAGCTTGGCCCGGGCCACGATCAGCTGAGCGGGGATGAGCTGAGTGGGGATCAGCTCGCTTTGCGGTAGCGGTCGAGGATCGCCGCCCGCAGCGGGGCCGGCGAAACACCGAGAGCCGCCAGGATGAGCGGGACCATCCCGTCGTCCATGCTGAGCAGGGCGAGCGCGACGTGCTGGACGCCGATGTAGCTGTCGCCCGCCGCTTGCGCCTCGCGCAGGGAGCGCTCCAGAGCCTTCTTGGCCCGGTCGGTGAACGGGATATGGCCGCGCGGTGCGTCGGCCGCCTCCAGCCTTCTATTGCCCGGCGCGGGGGCAGAAGGCGCGCGTTGCGCGCGGGCCTGCGCAGCCGGGACCGGAGACCGCGCCGCCGGCGACGGCGGACGGCCGGGACCGCACGGGCCAGCGCATCCGGGCCGAACGTAGCCTCGATCCGGCTGCGCACGGCGTCGAGGTCGATCCCGATGGAGGCCAGCGCCTCCCGGTCAAGGCCGGCCAGCAGGCTGACGGTCCGGCCGGGTCCCACCAGGCGGATAACTTCCGCCCGGGTCCGTTCGGGGGTCAAACCATGGTCCCGCAGAACGGCGGCGGCCGGCTCGTCCAGCGAGACCAGGGCCAGCAGCAGATGCTCGCAGCCGATGAAGCCATGACCGAGCTGGCGCGCCTGCGACTGGGCCTGGACGACGACCTGGCGGGCGCTGTCGGTGAAGCGCTCGAACATCATCGCCTCCCGATCCGCCGGCCGTGCTTGCGGTGCACGGTCTGCTTAGTGACCCCTAGCCGGCTGGCGATCTCCTGCCAGGACCAGCCAAGTTCCCGTGCGTTCTCGACCTGGAGGATCTCCAGCCGTTCGGTGAGCGCCCGCAGGGCCGCCACCGCGCGCAGCCCGACCTCGGGGTCGTTGCTGGCGGCGCCCTCAGCAATTTCGAGAGTGGTTTCCATAGCCGTCAGCATAAGCTGACGACGTATTGCTCGTCAACATATGCTGACGGTCCGGCTGGGGACCTGGCTGGAGGACCGACTGGGCGGTCCCCAGCAGCTCAGGGGGAGGCGGACGCCGACGGCGCGGACGCGGGCGCATTCGGCAGCACGACGCCGGAATGGGCCCACGGCCGGGTGAATCCCACCACCTGGTTGTCGCCCCCCGCGGATGACGCGCTGCCGTAGCTGGAGATCCGGATCGGAAAGCCGGTCGCGTACGCCTCGATCATCTTCCCGCCCCCGATGACCAGCCCCACGTGCCCGGGATCGGTCGCGGTGCCGTCCGATCCCGCGAAAAACACCAGGTCGCCCGGCTTGACCTGGCTGGACGGGACCTGCGGCCCCCACGCCCATTGCGCTTCAGACGTCCGGGGAATGTCCACGCCCGCCGCCTGATAGGCCATCATGACCAGCCCGGAGCAGTCGAAGGCATCCGGGCCGGTGCCGCCCCACAGGTAGGGCTTGCCGATCTGCCGCTGGGCGAAGGCGATCGTGGCGGACACGGCCTGGTTGGGCACCGTGGTCGAGCCGCTGATCACGGTGCCGGCCAGTTGCACGCACGCCGCCGTGCTGGCGGCCACGCTGCCCACCGACGGGGCAACCGAAAAGCCACCGCTGGCGTAGGTGCCGGCGTAGTTCTGGACCGCCTGCACGTAGGAATCGAGATGGTTGTAGGCGAAGATCGCCGAGGAGGCGTTGCTGAGTACGCCGTGCGCGAGCAGGTATTTCGCGGTTCCCGCGATCGCGTCGGCGGGATCGTAGACGCTCGCGATCCCGTCGCCGTCTTCGTCGGTGGCCACCCCGTCCACCGTCTCGCTGGCCGGATGCACCGGCGCGCCGCCCCAGGAGTTGCCGGCCGCGCCGCCGATACCGATCTGCATCGGGCCCGCCGCGCCGAAGGCGTTGGACAGGCTGTGCACGCCGGGCAGGGTCGACCGCCCGTTGTCGCTTTCCACCGTGCCGATCCCGGCCAGGATGACCCAGGGAACGCCGTACTGCTGGCCGACCTTCTGGTACCAGCTGAGGTAGTCGGTTGGGATCGAATTCTTCGCCTGCGCGCTGACCTTGGACTGCAGGGACTTCTCGGCCTGCTGGGCCGAGCCGGAGCACCCGAAGCCGCCGGTGCCCGCGGAGAACAGCAGGCTGGAGCCGCCCACGATCATGGGGACGGTCAGTGCACCGATCAGCACCAGGGCCGCCGCGCCGATGATGCCGATCACAATGATCTGGCTGGCCCCGGCGTCCCCGGCGACCCCGCCTTCCCCGGCGACCCCGCCTTCCCCGGCGACCCCGCCTTCCCCGGCGACCCCGGCGTCCCCGGCGACCCCGGCGTCCCCGGCGTCCCCGGCGTCCCCGGCGTCCCCGGCGTCCCCGGCGTCCCCGGCGTCCCCGGCGTCCCGGGCGTCCCGTGCGGCCCGTGCGACAACCCCGCTGCGTTCTGCTGTCCTGCGTCGTCCCCCTGGTCCCCGGTCTGGCAGGCCGGTCACGTATTACCTACCCCGGCCGGTTCGATGTCGTAGACCTGCCACGATCTGCCCTGACCGCTGACCGTCACCGCGTACTGCGCGCTGCTGGTATGGCTGCCCTGCGTCCCGGTGAGCTTCTGCGTCGCGGTGACCACGAACGTGATGCTGGACGAGCCGAAGGTACGGATCGAGTCGATCGTGGCGCTGCCGGTCGAGACCTGCTTCTGGCTGGTCCGGGCCTGGGCCACGCCGAGGGTCGAGAAGCCGTTCTGCAGCGTCTGGCTGAGCTGGCTGGTGATCAGGCCGTTCATCTGGGCCACGTAACTGGCGGCACTCTGGGTGTAGGTGAACGTGTTGTAGTCGGTGGTGACCTGCGTGGTCACCGCAGCGGCCCGGGCGAGGCCCGGCTGGGTGAACGGCAGCCACTGGTAGATGTTCACGCTGGCATTGCCCGCAGCGCCGGTGGGCGACGGCACGGCCGGCGGTGAGCCGGCCGCCTGCGCGGGCGAGGGCAGGGACGCGGATGGCGGGCGGGACGCCGCCGGCTGCTTGCTGCCGTGCGAGGTGATCAGGAAGATGCCGAGCCCCGCCAGGACAACGACGATAACCGCGAAGAGTGCCTTCTGCTGGCCTGCGGACAGGTCCATCGTGCCGCGCTACTTCCTGCGCCTGACCGGACGGAGCCAGAAGGGCATCGGCGCGTCCGGCGGTTCCGCTCCGCCCGCGTCACGCCCGTTCCCCGGGCGCACCGGGGCCGCCCACCCCGTCGAGCCCGCCGAACCGCTCTGGCCGCCCGGATCACGGTCGCCGCCGGACCGTCCCCGTGATGGGCTCCGGCGGCCGCCGCCGCGACGGGGGGCCGATGACCGGGAGCCGCCACCCGACGGCGCGCCCCCGGAAGCTTCCGGTGCACGGGCGCGTCCCGCCCATCCACCGGAGGGCCGGATCGGGCCGGGCTGCCAGCGTGGCCGCGTAGCCGTACCAGACCAGGGCCCCCCGGACGGGCCGCCGTTCGCCTGGCCGCCGTTCCCGCCGCCGGAGCCGTTACGGCCGCCAAACCCAGTGCCGCCGGAGCCGTTACGGCCGCCAAACCCAGTGCCGCCGGAGCCGTTACGGCCGCCAAACCCAGTCCCGCCGGAGCCGTTACGGCCGCCAAACCCAGTCCCGCCGGAACCGTTCCCGCCGCCAAACCCAGTGCCGCCGGAGCCATTACGGCCGCGGCTGGGCGCCGCGCGGCCGCCGAAGGCGGGCGGGGAGGAAGGCGGGGCGGGTGACGGCGCCGGACCGGCCGAACCAGCCGGGCTCCGGGGCGGGCGGCCGCCTGCGGACGGTCCCGCGGGTGGCCACCACGATCCACCCGAACGTGCCGCCGTGGGCCTGCTCCCGCCCGCGGATGAGCCCGCCGACGAGGGGGGGCCTGCGGACGCCGCGGCTTGCTTGACGCCGGGCCCACCGGGCCGGTCGGGGCCGCCGGGCCGGCCGGGGCCAGCGGGCCGGCCGGGGCCAGCGGGCCGGCCCGCTGAGGCCGCGGCCTGGCCGGGCGTATTCGTGACGCGCACGGCCGAGCCCGGCCGGGGCGGCGCTTCACCGCTGCGCACCGCCGCGCCCGCCTGGGCACTGGTGCGCGCCCAGCCGGACCCGCTCCCGGCCTGCTCGTCGCCACCGGTCCGGGGAGGCAACTGCAACGGCGGCGCGGAGCGCCGGCCACCCTCGTCACCGTTCGGCGAACGCCGGGGACGCTCCGCCGTCGCCGGCCGTACGCCGGGGCTGCCCTGAGCGGCCTGCTCACCGTCACCTGGCTGGCCGTCGGCCACCGGCCGGACCCCCGCCGCGGCCTCGTCGGTGACGCCGGGCGCCCCGCCCGCCGCCTGGGCCGCGGCCATCTTTCCGGCCGCGGCACCCGCGCTGGCGGCACCGGCCGCGCCGACGATCCCGGCCGCGAGCGCGGCCGCCTCACCGGGATTGCGCCGGGCCCACCGCCCGACGCGGTAGGCCGCGACACCGGGGACGGCGACGGTCGCGGTGTCCCGCGTGACGCGCCGGAAGGTGGTGCTGGCCTGCCGCAGACTGACGTCGGACCGGTCTTGCGATCCGATGACGCCGTAGCCCACCGCGGAGAAGAGGTGCTGGAAGGGTTTGCGGTAGATGAAGACCGCGACGGTCACCAACGCGATCATAAGAATCTTCAGCGCCCAGGGCAGCACCGCGTCGCTGGTGCCCATGATGAGCGAGTAGGCGTACAGCAGGACGCTCAGGGCCAGGGCGACCGCCACCTGTTTCATCAGCACGCCCACCAGCATCTCGAACCAGCGGATCGCGATGATCCGGCCGAAACCCGGATGGGTGCCGATGATCAGGAAGAACGGGCCCGCGATGAGCAGCAGCAGAAACCCGAGCTTCAAAATGATCAGGGTGAGGGCGATCAGCATAATGAGCAGCCCGGCTACCAGCGCCGCGAACAGCGCCGCGAACCCGATCTCCAGCCGCGTCGTCCACTGGTTGCCCTGGAAGAGCGGGTAGATCGCGGGGTTGTTCTGCTGCAGGGCGGACGCGATGCCGTTGTAGGTCGCCTGCTTGGCCTGGATGAGGTTGGACGACGGCTGCTCATTGGTCGCGATGGCCTGGGCCCACAGCAACTGCCGACCGTAGGTGTTCACCACCGTCTGCGGGGCCTTGGCCGAGGTGGCGTACTGGGTCGTGCCCAGCTCGCCGTCCAGCCATGGCTTGCAGACCAGCACCGACCACAGCTCGTTGGCGTTGTTGTCGACCAGCCCGTTGCTGGAGGTGAAGCCGAAGTTGCCGGAGGCCGCCTGCGGGTCACCGCCCTGGACGGGTACGCAGTTGCTGCCGCCGGGGTTGGGCAGCTTCGCGAAGGCGACGTTCAGGACCTGGGTGACGCCGTTGGAGACGGTCGTGCCCACGCCGGTGAAGTCGGCGGGCCGGCCGATCAGCCAGATCGCCGCGGCGCACGCCACCACCATCCAGAGCGTGCCCTCGATGGCGCGGGTAGCCCGCTTGCGGACCAGGCCGTTCCAGGCCAGCCAGATCGCGCCGAGGATGATGACCGGGGCCAGGTACGGGAAGTAGATCGCGTTGCCCAGCGCGCTGATCAGCCGGTCCACGACGCTCTGCAGCCAGTTCAGGATGCCGTTGCCGGCCGCGGACTGGTACACGGTGATCGTTACGCGGTCGATCGATTTCGCCGCGTCGAAGACCATGCCGGCCACGTTGTTGCCGATCAGCGAGGTCATATCGGAGCACTGGAGGCCATGCGCGGCCCAGAACTGCCCGGCCACCCCGTAGCTGTCGTAGAGGGTGTTTCCGGCCGCGACCCCGGCCGGGGGCTGGATCAGCGCGTCGATTCCGCCGTTGGCCGGCTCCGGCTGCGGGATGGACGGCTGGCAGACGTTGTTCAGGGCACCGATGATGCCGCTCGACCCGGCCGAGCAGAGCCCCAGCAGGCCGCCGATGTCACCGATGCCCGGTACCGAGCAGACGCCGCCCGCGGGCGCACCGGGGGTAGCGGCCGCATGCGCCGCGGTGAGGACCGCCTGGGCGCCCTGGGCTGCCCCGGCGGGCGGCGGCACCGGGCCGGGGTGCACCGGAACGGCGGTGGTGACCGCGTGCGCATCCGTCGCGGCGGACACGGATATGGGCGCGCCGGTTCCAGACGGGGACGACGCGTACGCGGCCGCGGCATAGAGGGGGACGGCCACGATTGCGCCGATGACAATCAGCAGCCGGGCCACCCAGCGCAACGGGGATCTGGCCATCTGGGGAGCTCCTGGTGAGCTTCTTCGGGCGTTCACTTGCTCGCCTCGCCTGCGGTCTCCCGGGCCGGGCGGCCGCCGTCATCGTCGGGCCGGGAGCCTGCTTCACCGTCGTGCCCACGGCCGGGCGGCCGGCCCGGCATGTCCGGCTCGCCGCTGTCTGCGCCGTCCGCACTGTCCGCCATGGCCCCGAAATCTGGGCTGTCCGCCGTGGCCGCGCTGTCCGTACCGTCCATGCTCTCGGTGCCGGCCGCTGGCGGCGCGCCGCGCAGGTGCGAGGCCTCGTCCGGCCGGGACCGGGTCGGGTTCGTATCCAGCCAGCGCTGCAGTTCATCGGAGGCGAGGTCGATGCCGATCCGGCCCGCGCGCCCGTCCAGGTCACGGAAGATCGCTTCGCCGTTGCCGAGGCCGCGCAGGACCGCATTGTGCTCATCGGAGGGTTCGACGCCGAGCAGCGAAATTACGCTCTGCACCTCGGTCCGTTCCGAGGAACGGAACGCGAAGACGCTGGAGATACAGTTCGTCACCTGCTCGTTCAGCAGGTCCCTGGCGTTCTGCGAAACCAGGATCAGCGCGGTGTTCCTCGACCGGCCCATCCGGGAAACCTCCGGCACGAGCTTCGCGCCCTCGGGCGTCGCGGTGATCGCCCATGCTTCGTCGAGGAAGATCGCCTTCGGCATCCGCCGGTCCATCCCGTTCAGCAGCCGGCGGGCGAACTGCGACACGAGGTAGAGCAGCGCCACCGACAGCCGCTGCTCATAGGAGTAGTCGTCCCGGCCGATCGCGGTGTCCGGCAGGGTCAGGCCGCCGAGAGTGAACACTGTGGTCCAGCCCTCCGCGTCGACCTGCTGCCCGCCCGACGGCGCGAAGCACAGCCGGGCCAGGCGCATCTCGGAGATGGACCGCATGACGGCGCCGAGGTTCTTCGACGCCGGATCGTCGGCCTGCTCCAGGTGCCGGACCACCTTCCCCAGGCTCGGCCGCGGACCGGCGGCCACCGTCCCGACGGCCTGGATCATCGCGCTTTCGCGTTCCTCGCTCATCCTCGGCAGCAGCAGCCGCAGCGTCTCGGTGGCCATCGTCCGCTTCGTGGGCAGGTCGTCGCCGAAGGAGAAGGGGTCGAGCAGCCCGGGCGCCGCCGACTCCAGCGAGAGTATCCGCGCCCGGCGGCCGCGTGACTGCAGCAGCCGGACCAGGGACGTCGCGTCGCCCTTAGGGTCGATCACGGCTATCGTCGCCCCGCGCAGCGCGAGCTGGTAGATGAGCAGCAGCGCGAGCGTCGTCTTCCCGCCGCCCGGCTCCCCGGTGATCGCGATGGCGGTCGGCCGGTTGCGCCCGGCGGCGATCAGCGGGTCGAAGTGCACGATCGCCCGCGCGCGGCCGAGCGTCTCACCGATGTACGGGCCGATCCAGCCGACACCGTCGGCGATCCGGTCGCCCAGATCCACGGTGGCAGTCGGCATGCCGCCCGCGATCGTGTACAGCGGCTGCCGCTGCAGGTAGGAGCTGAGCCGGACGCGGTCGCCGGGCAGTGACTCGCACAGCAGCGAGAACTGGTCCCCGGTCGAGTTGACGATGTTGATCCCGATGTCGCGGTAATGCTCGATGACCGCCTCGACCCGCCGGATGACGAGGCTCCGGGTAGGGGCGGTGACGATCAGGCGGTGCCACCCGTACACGAACGGCAGGCGTTCCTTGGTGATGCCGTGCTCCAGCATTCGCGCCGCCGCGATCTGCTCGGCGAGTGCGATCGGCGCCTCCACGCCCGCCTCCCTGATGTGCGCGTCCATGTCACGCGCGTGGGCCAGGCGGCGGCTGACGTCCTTGCTCGCCTTGGCGGGCGGTATCAGCCGCATCCGCGAGCTGACCTCGACCGGGAACGGCAGCGAGTCGGCGTAGTGCAGCCACGGCTCCCCGTCCGGGAAGGCCATGACGTCGGGGAAACGGGAGAAGGACAGGAACGCGGCGAAGGAGTCGCCGGTGGTGTGCTCGAGCCGGAGCAGCGTGCGGGCGTTGTGCACCTGGCCCTCGAACAGCCCCTCGATTTCCCCCGCGCCCCAGGTCCGCCGCTTGGTGGCCGACGGGGGTGGATCACCGAGCGAGCCCATCAGGGCGTGCCGCAACAGCCAGGCGAGCTCGTCGGAGGTGGCGTGTCGGGCGGCGAGCGCACTGGCGGCCAGCGCGCGGCCGACCCGTTCGGCCTGGTCGATCCACTTGCCGGTCTCGGTCGATCCGACCGCGTCGTCCTCGATGCCCAGCCGGCGCTCGCCGCTCTGGTAGAGGGAGATGAACTGCGACAGCAGCCCGCCGGACATCTGCGCGCGCATGCCGCGCTGCCCCAGCCGGACACCCAGGTAGATCTCCTTGCTCCAGAAGTCCTTCGTCCACACGTGCTGGTAGGACTCATCGAGGTATTCGCGCCAGCCGGAACCCCCATCGGAGGTGGCGTCCAGGCCGGTGGCCCAGTCCGCCGCCGGATAGGACCGGTGCGCGATCCGCAGGTGCACCTCGGCGTCCGGCATCCTGATCGCGGCCAGTGCGACCGTGATGTTGGTGGCCAGCGCCTCTCGCTCTTCGGGCGTCGTGAACTCATACGAAATCGACGGCAGCCGGAAGTAGGCCCACGCGTGCGTATCCGTCAGCAGGATCCGGTCGTCGAAATACCGGATGTCGAGCCGGCTGCGGCCCTTCGTCCGACTGGTCAATGCAGGACCTTCCGGGGAACGGGGGCCGCGGCCAGGCCTGCGACGAGCACTCCGGCGAGAGCGGTGTAGGCGTGCCGGGCCTGCGGCCGGAGCACCGACACCCCGGCGGGCGCCCCGCGCCCTTCGCTTCCTGCGTCGCCCGCGGCCAGCAGGTCATCCCACGGAATGCGGACGATCGCACGGCAGCGCCCGCGCGCGACGGCCTCGGCCTGCTCGACCGCGCTCATGCTGGCTTTGCTCACCCCATTGACCACGGTCACCGCGCGGGCCGCCAGCTCACCGCGCCCGTTGCTGTTCAGCCATTCCTGGGTCATCGCCAGCGACCTCGGCGCGTCCGCGGTGGCGGGCGCGACGAGCACGAGCTGGTCGGCGATGCCCAGGACCCGGGTCACCTCCGAGGCGCCCGGATCGAGCATGGTCAGCGGGTAGTGGCGGCCTGCCCGCTCCGCGAGCCGGGCGTAGTCCCGGTCTCCGGGTACCGCCGGGGACGCCGGGGCCGCGTCGGCGATGATGACGTCGAACCTGGCTCCCGCGACCGCATTCGCCGGGCCGGGCGGCTCCACGTCGCCCAGCAGCGCGGCCACGGTGAGCGCGGCGGTGGCCTGCGCCTGCCGGACGAGCGACCTGTGGCCGGGATTCAGGTCGATGGCGGCGACCGGGACGCCGCGCAGGGCGGCCAGCAGCTGGCCCGTCATCAGCGCGGTGACGGTCTGGCCCGCGCCGCTGGTGCAGCCGAGGAACACAATGCGGCGCGGGCCGGTGAGCGGGAGCCGCGCCCGGTCCCGGTCCAGCGTCTCCTGGTCCCGCTTGCCGGGTCCCTGGCCGCCGGGGACCACCCGGACGCGCCGCTGCCAGCTGTCGATCCGGTCCGGCCCGCTCAGGGCGCGCTCGATCGATGGCGCAGGCGGCCCCGCGTCCCGGGGCCCGGCCGGTGGGCCGGCGATCGCGGGCGGCGGCGCATCCAGGGTGCGCGGCCGGCGCGCACTGGTGGGCGGGTGGCCCGCGCTGGGGGCCGGCTGACGCCCGCTGGCGTCCGGCTGGCTCGGCGCGGCTCGGGACAGCGTCCGTGCGGGCGTGGCATCGGTGACAGCGCCGGAAGCGGAGCCGCTGGAGACCGCGGCACTGGGAGCGGGGGCACTGGCAGCGGCGGCACTGGGAGCAGCACTGGCAGCGGCGGCGCCAGGGGCAGTGCTAGGAGCGGGGGTACCCGGGGAACCGGGAGCGCTGGAAGCGCTCGGCGCGGGACGGCGAGAGGACGGGCGGCCCCACAGGGGGACGCCCGCGGGCCCCTGTGGTCCCCGCGTCTCGTGGGCTACCTCTATAGGTGGCGGCGCTATCGGCGGCGGACCGGCTGCAGCGGGACCTGTCGCAGCCCGGATGGCCGCGGCGGGACGACCTGCAGCGGGATCAGCCACAGCAGGACGAGCCACAGCGGGGCGGCCCGGAGCGGGACCGACGGCCGCGCCGCCACCCGGAGCGGGGTCCCTCAGCACTTGGCCCGGGATGGCGAGCCCCCGTCCCGGGGGGATCGCACCCGGACCCGTCCGCACGGGCGCCGGCCTCGGCGGGCGCGGCGCGCCCGCCGCGCCTGGTGAGCTCGCTGGGCCAGTCCAGCCCGGCGCGGACCGTCCGGTCCCGTGGCGCGCGGCGGGAGCTGCACGTCCCAGGGGGGCCCGTTCGGAGCCGGCCCGGACCGGGACGGACAGTCCTCTCGGGCCTCTCGCGCCTGCCGCGTCCCCAGTGGCCCGTACGGGAGCGATCCCGGCGTGCGGCCACACGCGCGGGCCGGCCAGTGCCGGCTGCGGCACCTGATCCGGCCGTCCTGGGCGGGCCAGCCAGGTCCGCCGCGCCGGACCGGAACCCCGGCCGGTTCCCGGCCGTGGCTCTGGGGCCGCCGGCAGGCCACGGCCACGCAGGGCGGGCACCCTGGCGCCCGCGGCCTCGCGCGCCAACCGGGCGGCCGGCGCGGTAAGCACCTCGGCCTCCTCGGCATGGGCCGGGGCGCGGTGCCACACCCGGGCGCGGACCCGTATCTCATTCCTCTCAGACAACGGCGCGAGGCGGCACCACGTGCGCGGCTCGCCAATGTAGCGAAGCTGAGAAACAAGCAGCTCAGGCAGCCGCTTGTTTTCCAGCACGGGCCGCGTTATGAGCCAGGTCAGGACGCCGGGCGGAAGGATATAGAGCCAGAGCAGATTGTGATTGAAGGGCAGCCCAATGGCCGCGAGGATGACCACGTAAGGAATCGTGATACCACAGAAAACGGCGATCCAGCTGATGGGCAGGGGCATCGGCAAGCGGAAATCATAAAGCTTGTAGAGCCGTTTCTCAATTCGCCAGATGTTCGTATATGTGGGCAGGTCCACGAAGTGCGCTCCTTTGGCCGTGACGGGGGTTTCGCCGTTACGGTGGCTAGTGGACTCCGAGCGCGTTGGTGATTCCTGTGGCCAATGCCTGCACGATGCCTGGTGTATAGAAGACGATTGCGATCAGCACGGCCAGCACAATGAACTGGACGAACCGGGTGATCTCACGCGTGAAGAGGAAAAAGAGCGCGACGATCCCCACGATGCCGAGGAACAATGGCCCGAACAGCCCTTGCAGATAGGTGACGAGCCCCTGGGTGCTGAGGGCAACCGGCTCCGTGGCCAGGAGATACAGCGACATAACTCTTCCCTTCCGGGATCATCAGGTACCCGCCAAGCGGCCGGTACCTGCCAGGCGGCCGGCGAGAACCGTGCCGCGCCCACACTAAGGCAGCCCGTTCCAGCCGGAGACGAAGGCTCACCCTCGCCCATAACCTCCCCCAGGAAATACGTCCGGACCCCCAGGTGTGGTTCACACCACGTCTCGCCTGTCCGGGCCACGGCGGAATATCCGGCGTATGTCATGTGCCCCCCGTCGGCTGATTTCCCCGTGTCGAGGCCGCTATATCACGCACGTACCATTTCCCGCCCTGGTCGATGACGGTCATGTCGTACGTCATCTCCAGCTTGGCGGGGCCGCTCGCGCCCGACCCGGCCAGCTGCCAGACGACGGAGGCGGTGATGTCCCGGGTCGCGCCGCCCGTCGGCACGTACAAATTCGAGATGCCCGTGTAGGTGAGGGCGCCGCCCAGGCCGGGCACCGTCGCGCCGGGCGCGAGGAACCGGTTCAGCGTGGCACTGTCGCCGCTCCCGTAGGCCTGGAAGAAGGCCGGCAGCTGGGCGTTCAGCGCGTCCGTCGCGGCCGGGTCCGACGCCGCGGCAGGCGGGGAGGGCGGGGCCGCCTGCGGCGGGGCGGCCAGCCAGGCGGGCTCCCCGGACACCACCAGGCCGCCGTTCGCCGCGTAAATCGGCACACCCAGCTGCATCAGCTGTCCGTTCACGCTCGCGAGCAGGGTCACCACCGCGTGCGTGGCGTCCTGCACGGTGATCCCGGCGACCTGTTCCGAATCCAGCTGGAGGCTCCCGGAGCCGTCCCAGCCAAGCTGCGGGTCAGCGCTGATGAGCGCACCCCGCACATAAGCCGCCAGCTCCTGGGAGCGCTGCCCAGCGGTTGCCGTGCTGAAGTTCAGATAGACGGCGCCGAACTGCATAGCGTACGCCCCGGCCAGGGTCACGGGGAACTGGCTCGTCCCAGTGCCGCCCGAGGCCGGGGCGGACGAGCCGGAACGCGACGCCGGAGTCTCGTTGAAGATGATCGCCGTGATGCCCCGGTAGCCGATGATCAGCAGGACAATCCACAGCACGGCCCGGAGGGTCCAGACCAGCCACCGGCCTCCGCCGCCGTTCCACGAGCGGGCCTGGCGGGATCGCCCGCCCGGCTGCCCTGGTATACCAGCATCCATCTCTGGGCCGTCAGCGTACCCAGCCGGCCGCGCCGCGTCATCCACGCCCGAACCGCGAACCATCACACCTCCGCCCACTCCGCGTTGGGCCCTTCATCCGGCTGACGCCACCCCGCCGACCTTAGGACTCATTGTGCGTCATAAAAGCTCGTCATGGGAGGACGTTTTGATGACTCTTTAGCCGTCACCCGAATAAGCCGATAAAGTCCAGGATCTGCCGATGCGCGGGTAAACCAACATGCTTAAGCGGTGACTCTATGGCCTCGCCTTAGCCGCGCGACCCCACATGCCTCTCCAGATTACCATTACAAGCCTCTGACCTGCCCAAACAACCAGAGACGGCCGTGGCCGTGGCCGCATTTCGTCCTGGCCAGACGCCGGTGACCATGCGCAGCGCGGCCGCCACGGGTGCGTCCCGGTGGAACGCGGTCACGGATGATCACCCACGCCATCCTGGTGCCCGGAAGATCTTCCCGCTCGCTGGGCTCATTCGCTGTCTTGGGAAGCGCCGCGGGTTGCGGCGTGGGCAGGAGCCGGTCGAGGTGATAGCGGATGAGACGCACTGCATCATCTGGGCTGCGCTGGCCGGCCATGACGCAAACGAGCCAGAATGCCGCCGTTCAGACGTTGAAGCGGAATTCCACCACGTCGCCGTCGCGCATTACGTAGTCCTTGCCCTCGATGCGGACCTTGCCGGCGGCGCGGGCTGCCGTCGAGCGAGCCGGCCGCGATCAGGTCGTCGTAGGAGACGATCTCGGCCTTGATGAAGCCGCGCTGGAAGTCGGTGTGGATGACACCCGCCGGCCTCCGGGGCGGTCGCGCCGATCCGGATCGTCCAGGCCCGGGTTTCCTTCGGGCCGGCGGTAAGGAAGGTCTGCAGCCCGAGCGCGCGGAACCCGGCGCGGGCCAGCTGGTCCAGGCCCGGCTCACCCAGCCCGGCCTCGGCCAGCAGTTCGGCGGCCTCATTCTCGGGCAGCTCGGCCAGGTCCGCCTCGGTCTTCGCGTCCAGGAAGATGGCCTCAGCTGGCGCCACCAGCGCGGACAGCCGCTCCCGGAGCGCCGGGTCGGCGAGCTCGTCGCTGTCGGCGTTGAAAACGTACAGGAAGGGCTTGGCCGTCAGCAGGTGGAACTCACGCAGGTCGGCCGGGTCGATCCCGGCCGAGACCGCGCCCGCGAACAGCGTCGTCCCGGAGTCGAGCAGCTTCTGCGCCCGCACCGCGGCGTCGGCCACCCGGTTCCGTTCGGGATCTTTAGCGAATCTGGTTTCCTTGGCCAGCCGGGCGAGGCCTTCTCCAGCGTCTGCAGATCGGCGAGGATCAGCTCGGTGACGACGGTCTCAATGTCGCGTTCCGGTGACACGTCGCCCTCGACGTGGCTGACGTCAGGATCGCTGAATACCCTGACGACCTGCAAGATCGCGTCGGTCTCACGGATGTGGCCGAGGAACTGGTTGCCGAGCCCCTGACCTTGCGCGGCTCCCCGGACCAGCCCGGCGATGTCGACGAAGCGCACGGTGGCCGGGACAATCCGGGCCGAGTCGTACAGCTTGGCCAGCTCGGCCAGCCGTGGGTCGGGCACCCCGACGATGCCGACGTTCGGCTCAATGGTGGCGAAGGGGTAGTTGGACGCCAGCGCGCCCGCCCTGGTCAGCGCGTTGAATAGGGTGGACTTCCCAACGTTCGGGAGGCCGACGATGCCGATGGACAAACTCACGTGGCGATTTTAGGTGCCCGCGCGGACCAGTTACGGCGGTGCGGGCGCCCGGCCTGGTCAGCTTGGCCGGCGAAATTGCGGGGCGCCTGTCGATGCCGGGGTCGCGTTCGATCATGGGTGAGCGGCCGGCGGGGCCCCCGGGCCGCCGGGGGTCCGGGGCCCGTCGGTCCCGCGCCCGCGTGAACGGCGTGTCAGGGCCGGAATGTCATCACTAGCTGCCAGTATTGAGACGCATGAGCGCGATCATGCTGATTGCCGGACTGGTACTCGGGCTGCTCATCGGCGCGGCCATCGGGTACCTGTACGCCCGCGGCCGGATCGCGTCCACTTCTGCCGACCTGGCCAGCCAGGCCAGCGCCGCGGCCGAGCGGGCCCGCGCGGCCGAGGAGCGGGCGACGATGATCGAGCGGGCCGGACGGGAACGGGCGGCGCTGATCGACGGCCAGCTGGCCCAGCGGTTCCAGAGCCTGTCCGCGGAGGCCCTGGACGCCAGCACGGCACGTTTCCTGGAGATCGCCGAGGGGCGCCTGCGCGCGGAGAACGTCAAGGCGGCCGGGGAACTGGAGAACCGCCGCGCCGCCGTCGAGCACCTCGTCGCCCCCCTGAACGACACCCTCGCCCGGCTGGAAGCGCAGCTGCGTGAGTCCGATTCGGCCCGCCGCGCCTCGCACGCGGCCCTGGCCGAGCAGGTCAACCTGACCAGGCACAGCGCTGAGCAGCTCCGCGGCCAGACCCAGGCGCTCGTCACCGCGCTGCGCAGGCCGGAAGCGCGCGGGCGCTGGGGCGAGCTGCAACTGCGGCGCGTGGTCGAACTAGCCGGGATGGTGTCTCGCTGCGACTTCGAGGAGCAGGTCGCGGTGGCCGGGGACGATGGCCCGCAGCGGCCCGACATGGTGGTGCGGCTGGCCGGCGGCAAGAACATCGTGGTCGACTCCAAGGTGTCGCTCGCCGCCTACCTGGAAGCGGTGGAGGCGGCCGATGAGTCCGTGCGCGCGGCCCGGCTCGATGCGCACGCGCGGCACGTGCGCGAGCACGTGGACCGGCTGGCCGCCAAGGCCTACTGGACGGCACTGCGCCAGACGCCGGAGTTCGTCGTGCTGTTCATCCCGGGTGAGGCCTTCCTGGCCCCGGCCCTGGAACGGGACCCCGGGCTGCTCGAGCACGCGATGATGCGCCGGGTCCACATCGCCACCCCGACGACGTTGGTGACCATGCTGCGGACCGCGCAGTACGCGTGGCAGCAGGAGGCGCTGTCGGAGAACGCGCGCGCCGTGTTTGACCTGGGACGCGAACTGCACGCCCGGATCGCGGGAATGGGCCGGACCATGGACACGCTCGGGCGGACGCTGACCAAGGCGGTGACGGCCTACAACCAGACGGTCGGATCGCTGGAGAGCCGGGTACTGGTCAGCGCACGGCGGCTCAGCCAGCTGGGCGTGGTGGACAGTGAGCTGCCGTCTCCCGCCCCGGTCGAGGAGGCCGCCCGCGCCCTGTCCGCCCCCGAACTGGCCGGATTCCGCCCCCGAGCTCCTCACCCCCGAAATGCCCGCTCCGGCCGCGCCGATCAACCCATCCGGATCAAAACCGGGCACGGAATCGCCCGAAATCGGTGACCACGATCAGCTCATCGAGGCGTCACAATGGACCTGAGACCGGCGATGCCGGAGGTCTCCTGCTGGCAGGCATCGCCACGACGGGAGGATGAAGCGCAGGCGTGCCCGAATACACGTGGCAAGGTCCGGTACGGCCGCGAACCGCTCCGGCGGCCGCGGCCGATGATGCCGTCGGCCGGCCCATGGTGCGTGGCACTCCCCCTTCGCCCCGTCAAGGATGGCCGGATGACGCCAGGAACCGGATGAGCCGGCCGCGCCCGCAGACCGTCGCCGGCCCCGGGGAGCCGCGGAGCGCGGCGGCCCGGGCCGAAGTCCCCCGGCCGGGGCTGCGCGGGCCCGGAGCCCGCGGCACGCAGGGCAGGCCCGACCGGGCTCCCGATCCCCGCGAACCGCGAGATTTCCGCGAACCGCGCGCCCACCGGGAACCACGGGGGTCACGGGAACCACGGGGGTCCGGAACCCGCGGGCCACGGGAGGGCGATAGGGCGCCCGCGCTGCGCCTGACCGGCCGCGGCGCGATCCTGGCCCTGCTGGTGCTGTCCTTCCTCGGGCTGATCGTGTCGGACTGGCTGGACTGGGGGATGCTCGCGGACGCGACGTTCGTCGCGGCGTGCGTGCGTGATCGCCTGCTGCGCAAAACCCAGCGACCTGCTCCCGGTCGCCGTGTGCCCGCCCCTCGCGTTCTTCGTCGCCTGTGTCTGCGCCAAGCTGGCCACGTCCGCGGGCGGCACTTCGGCGGCCGAGGGCACCCTCGTCACGCTGGCCACATCAGCCCCGTGGCTTTTCCTCGGCACGGCGGTGACGATCCTCATCGGGCTGCGCCGTGGTCTCCTCGACAACATTCGTGACCTGCGCCGGGGCCTGCAGGGCGAGCCGGACGGACCGTCGCCGGACCGCGTCCGCCGCGCCGCGGGGAGCGGCCCCGGCGGCCCGCTGGACCCGGGTTCCGGTGGCCCGACCTGGAGACACTGAACCTAGGTCACGCCCGGTTCGGCGCCGAGTACGTCCACCGCAGCGCTGGCCGCGTCCGGCCGCCGTCTGCTGGTGGTGGACCCAGCCGGGGTCGATGACGACCTGGTACGGGACGTGACGGAGATCCTCACGTCGCTATGCGCCCGCCTATACGGGCACCGGGCGGCAGCGAACCGGGCCGCCCGCGCGCTGGCCGCACTGGAGGCCGCCGATGCCTAAATACCAGGCTCCCGCCGGGACGATTGTCCGCGGCTGGACTGTCGCGCCTGGAACCCACCCCGGAACAGGCGGCGCAGTTCCGCCGCGACTGTGGTGCGCGGCGGTTCGCCTACAACTGGGCGGTCACCCGGATCAGCGGCTCATTCGGCGCCGGGAAGGAAACCGGGGAGTACGACCCGGCGGTCTGGTCGGCGTACAGCCTGCGGAAATGCTGGAACCAGGCCAAGAAAAGCACCCGCGAGGCCAGCGAACATGGTGGGCGGAAAACAGCAAGGAAGCGTACGCCACCGGGATCGCTGATGCGGTGACCGGGCTGAAGAACTGGCACGCCTCCAGGACGGGTAAGCGGGCCGGGCCGCGTATGCACTTCCCGCGCCGCAAGAAGAAGACCACGGACCGGCTCCGCTGCACCTACACCACGGGTGCGCTCCGCGTAGACGGTTCCCGTACGGTGGTGCTGCCCAAGGTCGGTGCGGTGCGGGCAGCGGAGAACATCCGCCCGGTCTGGCGGCACGTGCGCCGGGGACCGCCCGGCTGCTGTCGGCCACCATCCGGGAGAAGGCCGGGCATTGGTCGGTGTCGCTGCGACTGGAGATCACCGGACCCCGGCAGCCCGCCCCCCGCACCAGCACAGTCGGCGTGGACGTTGGCATCGGGAACAATCTGCTGATCGTTATGCGCCCGGACGGAACCGTCGCGGAGAAGGTCCCGAACCCGAGAGCGCTGCGCGCGTCGCTCGCGGACATCCGGAAAGCAAACAAGGCGCTAGCGCGGAAAACCGAAGGCTCGCCGCGGTGGTGGCAAGCAAAACGCAGGCTTGCCCGTACTCAGGCGCGGGCCGCGAGCATCCGTACCGACGCGATCCATAAGGCGACGACTCACCTGGCCAAAACCCACGGTCAGGTGGTCATCGAGAATCTCGCGGTAGGGCAGCTCACTCCGCGGACTGCGCTCACACCGCAAGTCCTGGGCGGACGCCGCGGCCGGGGAGATGCGCCGCCAGCTCACCTACAAGGCCGGCTGGTACGGCTGCGACCTGCGGATCGCGGACCGCTGGTACCCGTCCAGCAAAACCTGCTCCGCATGCGGTTCGGTTAACCGTGATCTGACCCTCGCGGACCGCACCTGGGACTGCCCTGAGTGCGGGACGCCCCACGATCGGGACGAGAACGCCGGAATCAATCTGGCGCGTCTCCCGGCCAGTCAGGCCGGAGCACGAGCCGGGGCGTGCGCCGGCCCTCCGATCTGAAGGAATGCGGCCGGTAGGGGCGGATCTAGCTTTCCGCCGCGTGGCTCTCGGCGTGGTCCCGAGTGCGCGGCGGCCTGATCTCGCGCGGCAGGGCGAACGACATGCGTTCCTTGATGGCTTCCACTTCCTCCACGCTGTCGAAGCCCCGCTCCGCCAGCCAGCCGAGCACGCCGGAGACGAGTTCTTCGGGGACTGACGCGCCGCTGGTCACGCCGACGGTGCTCACCCCTTCCAGCCAGCGCTCGTCGATCTCCGATGCATCGTCCACCAGGTAGGCCGCAGCCGCACCCGAGTCCTTGGCCACCTCGACCAGGCGGACGGAGTTGGAGGAGTTCTGCGAGCCGACCACCAGGACCAGGTCGGATTGGCCGGCGATCTCCTTTACGGCCAGCTGCCGGTTCTGGGTGGCGTAGCAAATGTCGTCGCTCGGTGGATCTATCAGGGTGGGGAACCGGTCCCGCAGCGCGGCGACGGTCTCGGTCGTCTCGTCCACGGACAGCGTCGTCTGCGACAGCCAGACCACTTTGGCCGGATCGCGGACGTCCACCGAACCGGCGCCCTCCGGGCCGTCCACCAGCCGGACGCGCGTCGGCGCCTCCCCGGTGGTGCCGATGACCTCTTCGTGACCTTCGTGGCCGATGAGCAGGATGTCGTAATCCTGAGCCGCGAAGCGCCTGGCTTCGTTGTGCACCTTGGTGACGAGGGGGCACGTCGCATCGATCACCTGGAGGCCACGCTGCTGCGCGTCCGCACGGACGTCAGGGGCGATCCCGTGCGCGGAGAACACCACCACCGAGCCGGGCGGTATGTCCGCGTTCTCGTCGACGAATACCGCGCCGCGTTCTTCTAGGGATCGCACCACATGCAGGTTGTGCACGATTTGCTTGCGTACATAAACGGGGGTGCCGTAGCGCTCGATCGCCATCTCGACCGTCTGCACAGCCCGGTCGACACCGGCGCAGTAGCCGCGCGGCTTTGCGAGGAGGACACGCCTGGTGGTCGCAGACATGTCACCCATGTTAGGCGAGGGAAGACGGCGCGCACCCGACCGCATGCCGCAGCCCGGGCGCGGCGGGCCACCCGCCGGTACCAGGCCTTGACAAGGGGCGATTTCGTGTTGTCCGCGACGGCTCCGGTGAGGGGCCAAGTGCCGGCCGGAAACGCATCGATGAAGAGCGCGACCGAATCGCTTCCGTATGGCATCCTGCACGTGTCCGTCCCCTTTCAGGGAGAGATTCGATATGCGCTTCCCGCAAGTAAGCGAACGGGTTAAGGAGGCACCGGCGCACGCGCTGCGTGCCGTGTTCGCGAGCATCGGCCAGGTTCTGCTGGTCACCGACCGGATGAAGAACAAGCCGGCGGAAGAGGAAAAGGCCGCCGGCCCGCGCGAGGACGAACGCGCGGAAGAGGCGGCCGCCACTGCCACGCCGCCCGCGGCCCCCCGGAAGACCACAGCTGCGGAGACCACCATGGCGGAAGGGCCCACGCCCGCCGCCGAGGCAAGTACCGGGGCGGGTACTCCGGCCACCCCCGCCGCCGAGCCCACGACGGCGGGGGCCACCCCGGCCGCCGAGCCCACGACCGCGGCTCCGCCGGCCGCCGTCGCGGCTGAGGCCAAGGCCCCGGCGTCCGCAGCCCCCAAAACGGCCGCCAAGACCGGGAAGAGGGCCGCCAAAACCCCGGCGGCCGAGCCGCCCGCGGCCAATCGGGGCATGGAGACCGGAAACGTCCGCCTGCTGCCTGACGATGGCTCCGCGCCCGCCGCGGACGCTCTGGCGACGCCAGCAGCGGCAACACCGGCGGCACCCGCAGCGGAGGCACCCGCGGCGCCCGCAGCAGAGCCGCCGGCAAAGCCCGCGGCGGTACCAGCCGCCGCAGAGCCTGTCACCGCAGAGCCGGCCAGAGCCTGTGCAGCGGCAAAGGCCGCTGAGGCGGCACCGGCCGTCACGGAGCCAGCCGCCACGGAGACCGCACCGCCGATCGCCAACTACGAGCAGCTGACCATCGCCTCGCTGCGCGCCCGGCTGCGCGGTCTGACGATCGCCCAGGTCCGCGAGCTCATCGTGTACGAGCGGGCGCACGCCGACCGTCCGGACGTCATCTCGATGTTCGAGCGCCGCGTGACGAAGCTGGAAACCCCGGAAGGCTGAGCCAGGCCCGGACCATGGCCCTGCAGACGTCGGCCGAATCGCCGGTCCCCGTCCGGACGGTGCTGCAGCTCGTCGGCGGCTGGGTTTCCCGCCTGGGCCGCATCTGGGTGGATGGTGAGATCGCCGAATGCGCCCGCCGCGGCGGGACGGTATTCCTGACCCTCCGTGACCCGGCGGCGGCCGTATCGGTCCGGGTGGTCTGCACGCGTGCCGTATTCGAAGCGACCAATCCCCCGCCCAGCGAGGGGGCCCGGGTGGTCGTGTACGCCAAGCCCGACTTCAACGCCACGCGCGGATCTTTCGCGCTGACGGCCCTGGACATCCGGCCGGTCGGCATCGGTGAGCTGCTGGCCCGGCTGGAGCAGCTCCGGCGCACACTGGCCGCCGAGGGACTGTTCAGCCCCGAGCGCAAGCGCAGGCTGCCGTTCCTGCCGCGCGTGATCGGCCTGATCTGCGGGCGCGATTCGGCCGCCCAGCGCGACGTGCAGCGCATCGCCGCGCGGCGCTGGCCCGCCGTGCGCTTCCGCGTCGAGCAGACGGCGGTCCAGGGGCCGTACGCCACCGGGGAGATCATCGAGGCGCTGCGCCGGCTGGATGGGGCCCCCGGGGTCGATGTGATTATTATCGCTCGCGGCGGCGGCTCCCTGGAGGACCTGCTCCCGTTCTCGGACGAGTCACTGATCCGTGCGGTGGCCGCGTGCCGCACTCCCGTGGTCAGCGCCATCGGGCACGAGCAGGACACCCCGCTGCTCGATCATGTGGCCGACCTCCGCGCGGCCACGCCGACCGACGCCGCCAAGCGTGTCGTCCCGGACGTCATGGAGCAGCTGTCCCTCATCGCGGGGCTGCGGGACAGGGCGCGCCGCTGCGTAAGCGGCCGGATCGAGCGCGAGACGTCCTGGCTGGGCGCGGTGAGGTCACGGCCTGCGGTGGCCAATCCGGTGCGCGAGGTCGAGCGGCACCAGGAACAGGTGGCGGCCCTGACCGAGCGCGCGCGCCGGTGCCTCGGCGCCGCGCTCAACCGGGCCGGCGACGATGTGGCCCATACGCGGGCCCGGCTGCTGGCCCTGTCGCCCGCCTCGACGTTGCGGCGCGGCTACGCGATCGTCCAGCACACCGACGATGGCGTGGTCCGCAGCGCGGCCGAGGTGTCCGCGGGTGAGCCGCTGACCGTCCGGTTCGCCGAGGACCAGCTCAGCGTGACGGCCGGCCCACCGCCCGGTGAGCGGGCCGGCCGGGCGCCCGCGCGCAAGCAGCCGTCCGGGGCGACGCCCGGAACTCCCGCCCGGGCGAAAGGCCGCGCGGGAGACCCGCAGCCGTCGTGAGCGTCGTTCCGCATCGGCAGACGCGGATCGGGATAGGCTGGCGCGGTGGCAGACAGCGACAGCGGCGCGGCTGGCGAACGGCGGTACGAGACCGGTGAGCAGGCCGAGGCGCTGTCCTACGAGCAGGCCCGGGACGAGCTCGCCTCGGTGGTCAAGCGGCTGGAGGCGGGCGGCCTCACCCTCGAGCAATCACTTGAGCTGTGGGAACGCGGCGAGCGGCTCGCCGCCGTCTGTGAGCGGCTGCTGGACGGAGCACGGGCGCGGCTGTCCGCGGTGACGGCTGAGCGTTCCGGCGACGGCGATCCCGACGCGCCGTTCTAGCGCCCACCCCGGCGTCCCTGGGCCTTAGCGTCCTTCGTGCCCAGCCTCCCCTAGCGCCGGGCCCCGGCGTCCCTCATCCCCTGGCGTCTCTAATCCCCGGGCGTCACCGGGCGCAGCGACGCGGCCAGGACGCGGAGCTGGGCCCAGGAGGCGTTGCCCGTGATGACGATGGTTGCCCCGGCCGGGGCCGTTTCGTAGAGAGAGCGCTGATCACGGCCGGCGTTCACCGAGGCGCGCCACGATCCGGCCGGCGACGCGAACCGGTGCGGCCGCCGGGCCGGCGTTGGTCATCCGGCGGATGAAGCTGGCCGCGGCCGCGTCGCTCTGCTCCACCGACGCGAGCGTCCCGGACGAAGTCACGTAGCCGAGATGCCAGGTCACCGTGCCCGCGCCGTTGGCGCCGCCGAGGGCGACACCCGAACTGACCGGCGACCATGCCGGCGGCAGCCCGGCCGGCGCCAGCACCGTGTACCGCGCGGCCCGCGTCATCGTGGCCAGGTCGCTCTGGTAGCTGACGGCCGACGGCGGGCTGGCGTACTGCAGTGGCACGGCCACGATGATGACGAAGGACAGCAGCAGACAGGTCAGCACGGACCGGCCGCCGCGCAGCACCGGGTGAGCGGCCAGACCGCCGCGCAGCACCGTGAGGGGGGAGGCGAGCACCGCCGTTCAGCCCCGGCTCGTGATATCGATGCGCCCGATGACGGCGAGCACGCCATCGGCGAGCCCCCGGGCGGCGCCTCGTCCCGCCCGAGCGCGCCGCGCGTCGATGTCCCGCGTCTTCCCGCACCGCGTAGCGTGCTCGATCTGCCGACATCGCCGCCTGTGCCTTTCGGTTCGGCCTTCCGGTTCCGGCCCTAGGGGCCCGCCGCTTCAGGTGACCAAACCCTTTCAGGGCGCAGGCCCCGTCCTTCAGGGCGGGGTCAGCCCGGCGCGGCGCCGCCCGATTGAAACAGTGTCATCATAGTATTTTGGCATGAGCAGGCGGGTGGTGAAGCGGGCGTACAAGTACCGCTTCTACCCGACCCCCGAGCAGGGCAAGACATGCTCGGCGTGCGGTGTGATCACCGCCAAGATGCCGCTGAACGTCCGGGAGTGGACCTGCGCCGCGTGCGGTGCGCGTGACGACCGGGACGTGAACGCGGCGAAGGTCATCCGTGCGGAGGGGCCCTCCGTTCAAGCCTGCGGAGATGTGGTTAGACCGTCCCGCACGTAATGAGGGGAGGCCAGCGTCAGTGAAAAAGCAACCTTGGCCCGCGAGAGCTGAGAATCCCCGTCCTTCAGGCGGGGATAAGTCGAATAGGCTACGCCGAACCAGTAGCTGTATTTCGTGAGCTCATAACCGATCATGGGTGAGGCCAGATGGCCGAACGTACGCTTGTGACGTAACAGGAGGGACGGCCGGATGCCAGCCGACGACGTGAGCAC
>CAWELT010000028.1:0-136608 GCA_963809975.1 uncultured Actinomycetes bacterium | reverse complement strand
TGCGGGGCTAGTCCCCGGCCTGGTTTGGGCCCGCCCTGGTCTGGGCCCGCCCTGGTCTGGGCCGGGTGCGGGTGCCGTCGTCCACGAGTACGAGGTCCGGGTTGCGGGCCAGCGCGGACTGAAGCTGGCCCGGTGGGCGGGTGGTCACGTCGGTCCGGCTCCGGGCGATTGCGGGGCGGCCGGCCGGGCCGCCCCGCAGGCGCCTGTCAGCTCAGATAGATGACCTTGTGCATGCCCATGATTGCATGCGGTACGCCGGTCACGTCGTCGGCGACGAAGCACAGCAGCACGTAGGTGCCGCGCGGCAGGTTGTAGGACACCTGGATGGTCCCTCCGGGCGAGACGACGTTGTTGCCGCCGGACGGGCCATTGCGGAAGAACGGCGGCTGGCTTTGGCTACCGGAGTTGAAGAACGCCTGGATCCGCTGATCGGTCGTCCCGGCCTTGACGGGAACAATGGCCATGAAGTGGATCGTGTCAGCCACGTTGTGGAACAGGTAGGTGCCACGATGCGGCCAGTAACGCGGGGCGATGAAGCGGTCAGCACTAGTCGGCGTGACGTACACCTGGCCGCGCAGCTGGCTGCTCTTCCCGTGGCCTGTCACGCCCAGGCGGGTGATTACCGGATTCCCTTTCCCGGTGAAGTTGACGAGGTCCATCAGGTAGTAGGTGCCGGAGTGCAAGTTCTCGGTGACAACCTCCGGGTATCCCGGGACCACGTCAGCCAGCCCGAATATCGAGACGTCCCGGACCAGGTCGCGAGTGCCCTTGGCGGCGGTGGCCGGCGTGCTCGAGAACTCCTCGCGAAGGTCGGCGAACACCTTCGCCAGCGTCACCCCATGCTTTGGCTGGAACAGGCTGACGTTGCTGCCGCCGTTGCCCTGCGAGACAGGATTTGTGCTCGAAACATTGAAGCAGACGGTCCCGCCCTTGACCGTCGCCTGGCCCGTGCGAACCGATGTGCCGTTGCCTACGACCGTGACGCAGTGCGAGCGGTTTGAGGCTGGCTTGTGCCCATTCGCAGACGCCGCCGACGCGGCCAGTGCCAGCAGCCCGCCGGCGGCCGTCAGGGCGGCGGCGGCTCTGAGACTTCGGTGCATGCATCGGTGCATGTCCCCTCCCCATATCCCTCGGCGCCCAGATTCCTGGGCGCACAGATTCCGGGAAGTTTAAACGACGTCGGGAATATAGGGAATATGGGGGATAACTTTTCTACACAAGGATATGGGTGGTTTGCCCGGATTGTGTTCGTCAGATCACGCGCTTTTCGCGGGCGGGCTAGTCGTAAAGCCGCTAGGTTCGCGGGAGACCATAGCCGCGGGGATTTCCGGGGCCAGGGAGGGGGTCAGGGGACGAGGGCTTCGTGCCATTCGCGGATGGTCCACTTGCGGACGACTCCGTGGTGGACGAAGGGGTCTCCTTTCACGAATTCCTCGGCCGCCTCACGGGTAGTGAAGACGGACATGGCGCTCTCGGTGCCCGCGTCGGCGAAGGGGCCGATCATGAGCAGGAGGCCGCGCTCCTGGAAACCCATGAACCAGGCCCGGTGGGCGGGAAAGTGCGCACGCGCCAGGGTGGCGATGTCATCGCCTGACTCGTAGAACACGACGTACTTCACGAGCCATCACCCTAAGTATTCGTTTCTGCTGACGTCAGCGAAGACTAACATCTGTGACAAGTGAATGATGGGAGGGCGGCACCGGAGGGCGGACGGCGCGAGGTAGGTCCGTTTCGGCGGCAGGATTGTCCCGGGTACGGCGGGACGGCCGTCAGAACGGAGTCGAGGAGGTCGGTGCGGGCCTGGTCGACCGCGGCGAGCATGGCGCCGCGCAGCACCGGCGCGCCGGTTACCGCGGTGGGCACGACGCGGGGGCTGGCCGGGCAGATGCAGGCGACCTCGGCCGCGACCCGGTCGGCGAGGGCGGCGCCGCCCGCCAGGCCGACGTCGCCGCCGAGGACGACCAGGCCGGGGGCGAGGACGACGGACACCGAGGCGACGCCGATCGCGACACGGCGGCCCAGTTCACCGAGGAACTCCTGGGCGCGGGCGGAGGGGCCGGACACGCTGCACGCCTTGCTCCCGTTCTGGGACGCGCTGCCGTGGCCGCGGCGCTCCCCGGCGGCCCGGACGGCGGCGCGGACCGATTCCCCGGCGGTAGGGGCGCCGAAGCCGAAGACACCGGCCAGCATCCGGACCACGCTGGCGCCGACCAGCGACTGCAGGCCGCCGTCGGCCGGGTGCCGGACGTCCTCCTGCAGCGGCGCGCCGGGCACGGGCAGGTAGCCGATCTCACCCGCGGCCCCGGCGGTGCCCCGGTGCACCCTGCCGCCCAGGAAGGCCGCCATCCCGAGGACGCCGCCGATCCACACGAGCACGAAGTCCTCCAGGCCCCGCGCGGCACCGACGGAACGCTCGGCCAGGGCGGCCAAGTTGACGTCGCTCTCGATGATCACCGGCCGGTTCAGCGCACCGCGCAGTGCGCGGAGGACGCCCTCGTGCCAGTCTGGCAGGTTGATCGCGAGACGCGGATCGCCGGTCTTCGGGTCGACGGCGCCCGGGCTCCCGATCACGAATGCGCTCAGCCAGGCTCATCTCCACGCCGGCGGTCCGGCAGGCACGGTCGACCGCACCGCGGACCAGCTCGACCGGGTTGGCCGCGCCGTCCGGGTTGACGCCGACCTCGGCGACCACGCGCCCGGTGACGTCGGCGACCCCGGCGCTCACGCCGTCGAATTCCACGTAGAGCCCGGCGACGTAGGCGCTGGCGGGGACGACGGAGTAGAGAGCGGCGTTCGGCCCGCGGCCGCCTTCCTGCTGGCCGACGACCGTGACCAGGCCGCGCTCCTCCAGCCGGGCCAGCATCTGGGCCACGGTGACCTTGGAGATCCTGGTCCGCTCACTGATCTTGGTCCGGGTGAGCGGGGTCCCGGGCAGGAGCAGGTCAAGGGCGGCGCGGTCGTTGAGCTCACGCAGCAGACTTGGCGTACCCGGTCGGCGCTCCATCGCGGCCCTCTCCCCTGTGCCCCGGCCCCAGTGCCGCGGGCCCCGTGGTTCAATCCGGCAACGGCACCATCTGATAGGAAAGTTTCCGATTAATCTTATCAGTACGGCCATGTCTCCCCTGCCTCTACAGCGTCCCCCCCGGGGGCAAGGAGAGCCAGCCGTGAGACCCAGAAATCTATCGCCAGGGACGCCGGTCCGGCCGGGCTCGGCGCGCTGGCGCTTTGCGCGACGGCCAACCTGCAGGGTTTCTTCCCGCCGTACACGTCGCAGCGGAGCGGTGGCGCGCACTCGGACAGCCAGATCACGTCCGGTTTCGCGAAGGCGGCGGCGGTCACTCAGATCTCAGCGTTCAACGCGAAGAGCCGGGCTACCGCTCACACCACGGACCAAATCATCCCTACGATGATGGAGTCCCTCATGCAGGGAGCCAACTTGACCGCTAGTGTCGGTAACGCCAATACTCAGCCGCAGAACGTGCTCAACACCGGCTCAAAGAACCGAGCACGCCGCATGACTGAGACCCTTGAAAGCCCCGGGCGCCGACGGCTATCCCCCCCAGCTGTCGGTGCCCGGCCGCAACAGCGTGACCGGTCCGGGCTTCCCGCCCGGACCGGTCCGCGTCCAGCGCCGCAGGTAGGCGGGCTCGTCACCGGGGCGGTGCAGGGATGACCGCCCTGGAGGGCGGCCCGGTCACCCGGCAGGCCGCTGGCTCACCGTCCCGGGGCGGTCAGCCAGCGGTCAGGCGGCCGCGTTCGGCGTCGCGGGCCAGCTTCCGGCTCTCCTTGAACGACCGGCCCCGCGCCTCCGGCGGCAGGCGCCAGATCGTGTTACCGCCCATGAGGTTGTAGCTCCGGATATGCACGACCGGCGCACCGGGGCGCGGCTCGTACCCGGCCCCGCGTTCGCTGTTGCCGCCCATGATCGAAAAACCAGTGATTTCCACGTCGACGGAGTTCGGCAGGTAAATCGTCGAGCCACCCATGATCGCGAACATGTTCAGGGTGAGCCCGTTGGCGTCGATTTCGGCGTCCCGCAGGTCGATCTCGTCGCCGCCCATGATCGCCACCGTGTTCACCACCGACGCAGGCCGGAGCCGTCCCCGCCGGTGCGAGCCGCCCATGATCGCGACGAACCACCGGGTTGCCTTGGGCCGCGGTGCCAGGCCGGCCGCGGCCGACTGGGGTACGGGCGCAGCCTCGTCGGCGGCCGGCAGGTCACGGGTCACCGCCGTCAGGTCATCTCTGGTCTTAGCCGCGAGGACCAGAGACGCACGTTCTTCATGCTCGTCCAGCGTCAGCCGGCCAGCCGCCGCGTGCTGGCCGAGCGCCTCGAGCGTCCGGTCCCGGTCCTGGTCCGAGACGCGTAGCTCTCCTTCTGGCACCGGGGGCTGTGCGGGTCCGGTCACGAGCTTCCCTCCGTGAGAGCCGGTCCGGGCTGATTGAAGAGCCGGTCCCGGGCGGATTCATGGGCAGGTTTCCCACCAGATTGGCCTGCCGGCCGCCCGCTGGCAAACTAACCCGGCCGCGGGTTGATGCGGGTTTTGGGCCCGCGAGGCGGCATAATGCTGGTCATGCGGCTTTCAGCCCGCGCCGACTACGCGTTGCGCGCGGCAATCGAACTCGCCGCCGCTACCGACAGCCACGTGACGGCGGATCGGATCGCGCGCGCGCAGCAGATTCCGGGCAAGTTCCTGGAGACGATCCTGACGCAGCTCCGGCGGGCGGGCCTGATCCGCAGCCAGCGGGGACCGGACGGCGGCTTCTGGCTGGCCCGGCCCGCCAGTGAGATCTCGCTGGCCGAGATCATCCGCGCCATCGACGGTCCGCTGCTCGGCGTCCGCGGCGAGCGCCCGGAGAACATCGAGTACCCCGGGGCGGCCGAGCCCCTTCAGCAGGTCTGGATCGCCCTGCGGGCCAACGAGCGCGCCATCCTCGAAGAGGTGACGCTCGGCCACATCATCGCAGGTGAGCTGCCTGCCAGCGTGCGGCTGCTGACCGACAACCCAAAGGCCTGGATCTGACGGGAGGAAGCCGGATAGGCGGGCCCCTGGATGGGGGTCTCCCCGGACAGAGGGCCCCCGGACATCCGAACGGCGGGCGCGGTGCCGCCGCGCCCGCCGCCTGCGGGTATCTGTACTGGCCCGGTTACACCGGCACCATGTCGGTCACTTCACGTACGCGGGGATCTACCACGCCGAACTCGCCAGCCGGGCCGGAGGTCATGTCCCCGGAGCTGAATCCGGCGTTGCGTACTACACCGACGGGGATTTCGGTGCCAGCGGGAAGCTTCGGCTCCCGCGGCGCCGCCAGCACCGGTTCGTTCTGCAGTTCGGCCAGGGCGAAGTTGTCAGCAACCTCGCGGAAGACCTGGGAAAGGGGCGTCCCCAGCGCGCTGCAGATTGCGGCCAGCAGCTCGGAGGAGGCCTCTTTCTGGCCCCGCTCAACTTCAGACAGGTAACCCAGTGAGACCCGAGCCGAGGCTGACACCTCTCTCAGGGTCCGGCCCTGCCGCAGGCGTAGCCGACGCAGCACGTCACCGAGCAAGTGACGAAGCAAAACCATCGTCGAACTCCTTCCCGGGGCAGAACCGTTACTCCTCCACGGTACCTGCACCTATGGCCAGTCCGGGAGCCCGCAACGATCCGTTTCGCTTCTGACGTAACGCTGTAATCACCGGATGTCTTCCCGAAGCCGGCCGAGCAGGAGGGCGAGCGACCGCTCTACCGTCAGCCTACGGATCCGTTCTCGGTCCCCGTCAAGGGCAAGGGTGCGAACCACCGTGTCGTCGTCCGCGCTGACCGCGATGTGGATGGTCCCGACCGGCTGGCCGTCCTGCGGGTCCGGGCCCGCCACCCCGGTCGTGGCCACGCCGAACGTGGCGCCCAGCCGCTGGCGCACGCCGTCTGCCATGGCCGCGGCCACGGCGGGGTACACCGCGCCGTGCGCGTCCAGCATCGACTGCGGGACGCCGAGCAGGACGGCCTTCAGCTCAGTCGCGTAGGCGATGACCCCGCCGCGCACAGCGTAGGACGCCCCGGGGACCGTGGTCAGCCCCGCCGCGACGAGGCCTCCGGTCAGGGATTCGGCGGCCGCGACGGTCTGCCCGGCGTCCCGCAACAGCGTGATCACCTGTTCGGCCAGCACTCTCGTATCGTCGCTAACCGGCCCATTTTCGGTCATTTCTCTCCCCGGTCTCGCGGTGGCGGCCGCCCCATGCCTCCCCGTAGTTACGGTGCCGCGGTCGCGCGGCGCAGGCGGGCCGCGCGCAGAACATAGTCGGCACCGGTCGCCAGTGTCACCGCGACGGCCAGGCCCATCATGACCGGGCGCGCCACGCCAAACGGCCCGGGCAGTATGTACAGGCTGATCGCGACCATCTGCAGCAGGGTCTTGAGCTTGCCGCCCGGGCTGGCCGCGATCACGCCGCGCTTGATGACGGCGAAGCGCAGCAGCGTGATCCCGATCTCGCGGACCAGGATCACCGCCGTGACCCACCACGACAGCTCGTGTATCACGGACAGGGTGATCAGCGCCGCTCCGGTCAGGGCCTTGTCCGCGATCGGGTCGGCGACTTTACCGAAGTCGGTGACCAGCCCGCGCTGGCGGGCCAGCCGCCCGTCCAGGAAATCCGTCGCGGAAGCGATCCAGAACAGTACGAAGGCCGCGATCCGCCAGGTGGTTCCCCCGGCGACCAGGCAGGCGACGAAGGCAGGCACCAGGATGACACGCACCATGGTCAGCACGTTGGCCACGTTGATGAGGGCGGGTGCGGCAACTGGCCCTGGCGCGGCCGCAGCGCCCGGTCCGGTGGCCGAGCCTGGCGGAGCAGCCGGCACCGGCACCTGGGCAGGCCCGGAGGGCCGCTGAGCCGCCCCTGGCGGCCCGGGTGGCTGTGAAGCCGCCCCGGGGGAGGTCAACGCCGATCCGCCAGTGAGCGTGCCGCGGGGAGCTCCGCGGCCCCGCCCGAGCCGGAGGGGACCGTGGCCGTGGCCACGAGGTCGACGCCGTCCGACGACACGACGGTGGCCCGGACGAGCTGGCCCGGGACGCAGATCCGGGCCGGCCTGGACGGTGGTCGCGCCGTCGACTTCGGGGGCCTGGTGGGCCGCACGGCCATCGAACAGGCCGTCGCCGAGGCGCTCTTCGATGAGCACCTCGACGGTCTCACCGACGCGGTCGGCGCCCCGCTGCGCCATCAGCTCGTCAGCGAGGCCGGCGACCTCCTCGACGCGGCGGGCCACCGCTGCCTCATCGAGCTTGCCCGGGAGCGACGCGGCCTCGGTACCGTCCTCGTCGGAGTAGCCGAAGACACCGATCGCGTCCAGCCGCGCGCTGCTGAGGAACAGCTCAAGTTCATGCAGGTCCCCGGCGGTCTCACCGGGGAACCCGACGATGAAGTTGGAACGGATGCCCGCCTCCGGGCTGACGGTCCTGATCCGGTCGATCAGCCCAAGGAAGCGCTTGCGGTCGCCGAACCTCCGCATCGCGCGCAGCAGCGGGCCGCTGGCGTGCTGGAAGGACAGGTCGAAGTACGGGGCGACGCCCGGCGTGCCGGCGATGGCCTCGATGAGACCGGGCCGCAGCTCGGCCGGCTGCAGGTAGCTGATCCGGACCCGCTCGATGCCGGGGGTCGCCGCCAGTGAGGGCAGTACCTCTTCCAGGAGACGCAGGTTGCCGAGGTCTTTGCCGTAGGAGGTGGAGTTCTCGCTGACCAGGAAGAGCTCCTTGACACCCTCGCCGGCCAGCCACTCGGCTTCGGCGAGGAGCTCGTGCGGGCGGCGCGACAGGTAGGCCCCGCGGAAGGCGGGGATCGCGCAGAACGAGCAGCGCCGGTCACAGCCGGAAGCGATCTTGAGCGGCGCCACGACCCCGTGCGACAGGCGGCGGCGCATCGTGCGGGGCCCGGACGGCGGCGCGACCCCGGCCGGCAGGTCGCCCGTCCCGGGCGCCGAAGGGGCGATCCCGGGCGCCGAGGGCGCGGTCCGGGCCGCCGAGGGGCCGGTCCCGGGACCGGGAGCAGCGCGGTCGGCGGGGCTGAGGGGGAGCAGCGTGCGACGGTCGCGGGGCGTATGCGGAGCCTTGCGCCGGCCGTTCAGGACGTCGTCGAGGCGGGCCGCGATATCGCCGTAGTCGTCGAAGCTGAGGATCTGGGCCTCAGGCAGCGCGTCGGCGAGCTCGTTGCCGTACCGTTCGGCCAGGCAGCCGACGGCCGCGACCTTGGCCCCCGATTCCGCCGCGCTGAGCAGCTCGTCGATGGATTCCTGCTTGGCCGCCTGGATGAAACCGCAGGTGTTGACCATGACGACGCTCGCGTCCTCGCCGTCAGCGGCGAGCTCCCAGCCGCCTGCGGCCAGCCGGGCGGCCAGTTCCTCGGAGTCGACCTCATTACGGGCGCAGCCGAGGGTGACGAGACTAACGGCGCGGCGGCCGCCGCGTCTGTCATCCGGAGCGGGGGAACCCGGAGCATGGACGCCGGCAGGCTCGCGGGGTATAGAAGGCACACCGGCAGATTACGGCACCGCCACGGGTGCGGCGTTCGCCAGCCGCGGACTAAGCATACTAGTTGCTGTTTCCCGACACGGGCTGACCGGAGGCCTGCCCGGAGACCCTCTGGGCGGGCCCGAGAGTGAGGCGTGACCGGCTGGCTGGTGCCGGGCGAATCCTTCTTCCCATTGACGGTCAGCACGACGCCGGCCGGGTTGCCGAGGCGCAGGTTCACCGCCTGCCTCTCCTTCCACGTCTGAGTGGAACCGGCCGGAACGACCCCGCTGTAGATCGTGCTGCCGTGGTCATTGGTCAGGAAGACCCAGCAGTCCTCGACCGCGGTCAGCTGGATGACCACGTTGCTGGATGCGGCCGGAGGCGGTGGGTGAGGCCGTCGGGGACGGGGAGGGAGCGCTGCGCGACGGGATTGGCGCCGCAGCCGCCAGGGGCTTCGGGTGGGAGGACGACGACACGATGTGGTAGGCGCCATAACCGATGACGACCAGCAGCGCGATGATCATGGCGACGCTCCAGTTCAGCGAGCGCCGTTCCCTGATCCGCAGCGGCCTCGACGGCTCGAACACGTCGGCCGCCCTGATCGCCTCCAGGGCACCATGCTCCTCGTCGTAGTCGCGGATCAGCGGCTCGGGATCGGCGCCGACCACGGCGGCGATACTTCGGATGTGCCCCCGGGCGTAGAAGTCGCCGCCGCAGGCCGAGAAATCGTTCTGCTCGATGCCCCGGATGATCGTTTCCCTGATGCGGGTCCGCTCGCTGACCTGCGTCACGGTGAGACCGGACTGCCGGCGCGCCTCCGCCAGCGTGTCACCGATACTCACGCTGCGCCTCCAAGGGCTCTCGTCGTACGTATCGTCTCCGCGTACGGGAGCCATCACCAAGTGTAGGCATCCCATTGGTTACCGGAGGTGGAGTCACTGTTACCGGTACACCACGATCTGGACAGGGACCAACGACCTTCCCGATTCGGGACGCTGAGCCGCCCGGACGCCGGGCCCAATGAGCCCCTTCCGGACCTCTCGTTCGAACCCGTGCCCTGGATGGGCCCCCGTCATCCCCCGCAAGCCGCCTCCCACGCCGCCGCTCAGTCGCCACGGAGCGAGCTGAGCACCTCGCCCAGGTCGTCGGGTTTGATGAGCACGTCCCGCGCCTTGGAGCCCTCACTGGGCCCGACGATACCCCGGCTCTCCAGAAGGTCCATCAGCCGGCCGGCCTTGGCGAAGCCGACGCGCAGCTTGCGCTGGAGCATGGACGTCGAACCGAACTGGGTGCTGATGATCAGCTCCGCCGCCTGGACCAGCAGTTCGAGGTCATCGCCGATCTCAGAGTCGATCTCCCGGGACCGTTCGGGCGCGGCCGCCACGTCCTCGCGGTACTCAGGCTCGGCCTGCTTCTTGCAGTGCGCGACGATATCCCGGATTTCCTTCTCCGAGACGAAGGCGTTCTGCAGCCGCATCGGCTTGCTCGCGCCCATCGGCAGGAACAGTGCGTCGCCCTGCCCGACCAGCTTTTCCGCGCCGGGCTGGTCGAGGACGACCCGGCTGTCCGTCAGGCTGGAGGTGGCGAACGCGAGCCGGGATGGCACGTTGGCCTTGATCAGCCCGGTGACCACGTCCACACTCGGCCGCTGGGTGGCCAGCACGAGGTGGATGCCGGCGGCCCGCGCGAGCTGGGTGATCCGGACGACGGAATCTTCCACGTCGCGCGGCGCGACCATCATCAGGTCGGCCAGCTCGTCCACGATGGCCAGCAGGTAGGGATAGGGCTGGTACACCCGCTCGCTGGCAGGCGGTGCGGTCAGCTTGCCGGCCCGCACCGCCTTATTGAAGTCGTCCACGTGCCGGAACCCGGAGGCGGCGAGGTCGTCGTAGCGCCGCTCCATCTCCCCCACCACCCAGTCCAGCGCCTCGGCCGCTTTCTTCGGATTGGTGATGATCGGGGTGATCAGGTGCGGGATGCCCTCGTAGATGCTCAGCTCGACCCGCTTGGGGTCCACCAGGATCATCCGCACCTCGTCCGGGGTGGCCCGGGTCAGCACCGAGGTGATCAGGCTAGTTGACGCAGACGCTTTTCCCCGAGCCGGTCGCGCCAGCAATCAGCATGATGAGGCATCTTCGCGAGGTTGGCGACCACGGTGCGGCCCTCGACGTCCTTGCCCAGGCCCACCACCATCGGATGGTGCTCGGCGATCGCCACCTGCGACTTCAGCACGTCACCGAGGCTGACGATCTCCTTGTCGAGGTTCGGGATCTCCACCCCGATCGCGGACTTGCCCGGGATCGGGGAGATGATCCGCACGTCCGCGCTCTTGACCGCGTAGGAGATGTTCCTGGACAGCGCGGTGACCCGCTCGACCTTGACCGCGGGCCCGAGCTCGATCTCGTACCGCGTCACGGTGGGGCCCCGGGTGAACCCGGTGACCTGCGCGTCGACGTTGAACTGCTCCAGGACCTCGGACAGGGCGGCCACCATGGTGTCGTTGGCCTTGGTCCGGGCCTTGGGGGCGGAGCCGGGCCGTAGCAGCGCGGCCGGGGGCAGCGTGTAACTGCCGTCGGTCGCTCCCGTCAGCGTCAGCTGCTCGGGCCGCCGGAACGGCTCGTGCGGCGCCGGCGGCGTGGCGGGCAAGGACGCGGACGCGGTTCCCGGGTCCCGAGGCCGCAGACGAGAGCGCGGGATCGCCGGGGTGATCGCCGGCGGTGGTCCCCGGCAGGAAACCGAGCGCTTCGAGCAGGCCCTCGTCGGCTTCCTGGCCGCCGTCTCTCCCGCCGATGGCGCCGGGGTGTCGCCGAGACCGGCGGCGGGATCCTCCACGGTTCCGCGACGGGCCCGCTTTCCCGGGCTCAGCACGGGCGAGTCGTAGGGCTTGAGGTGGTCGCCGCCCTCGATCGCGGTGCGGGCGCCGCGGGCCCCGCGGGCGGCCCGGGCCAGCTGGCCGCGGATCCGCCGGCCGCCGCCTTCGAGCTCGCCGCGTTCCTGGCCGTCCTCGCCGAACTCCCCGCTATAATCCTCGTCGTCGCCGAGGACACGGGTCCGGCGGCCGAAGAACACGCGCGCCTCGTCCATGCGCTCGGGAATCCGGTGCACTGGGGTCCCCGAGATGACCAGGATGCCGAAGCCCGCGATCAGCGCGAGGATCGGCGCCGCGACCCACGCGGTCAGCACCTTGGCCAGCGGGGCGGACGCGGCGAATCCGATCAGCCCGCCGGCGTGCCGCATGGCCACGGCGCCGTCGGAGGGCGCGGGCGTGCCATTGGCGATGTGCACCAGGCCGAGCACGCCGATGCTCAGCGCAGACCAGCCGATGATGACGCGGCCGGTCTCCGCGTTGCGGTCGGGATGACGCAGGTACCGCCAGGACAGCAGCGCGGCCAGTACGGGCGTCAGCCAGGCCGCCGACCCGGCGCCGCCGTGCACGAACGCCGAGATGAAGCGGCCGACCGGGTTGCCCATCCGCCACCAGATGCTGGCCGCGAGCACGATCGCGATGCCCAGCCAGAGCAGCCCAACCCCGTCCCGGCGGTGCTCGGGATCGAGGCCGCGCGCGCTGCGCCCGAACCGCCGCGCCGTGAAGCCGGCACCGCCGGCCACCACCATCCACGCCGCCGCGAGCGCGTGCCCGATCCACTGGATCAGGATCAGGATGGGGTCGCGGGGCTTGGGCCGCGCCGGCGGCCGCCGCCCCCGGCCGGCGGGGCGCCTGCCTTTGCGCGGGTTGCGGTTGGCGGGCGAACCGCCCCGGCGCGCCGAGGTCGATCTGGATCCCGAACGGGACTGGCCGGAGCGGGCCGTGGTGCTGGCTTTGCGCGGGGCAGGCCGATCCGGCTCCGCGGGGACATTCTCGGAGCTGCCGCCGCGCGGGCGGGTGTAGCCCTTGGGCGCACGGGTCGCCATGATCACCACGCTAGCGAACATCCCGTCCCCGCCGAAGGACCCGCCCGGGCGTGTCGCCCGATTCCCGCGCCGGCACCGTCCTGCTCAGCCAGCGGCAGGCGGGCGGAGCCGGAGAGGGCCGCGGCGGCTCACCCTTAAGGGGTGAGCCGGGCTCGCATAGCCCGGCGATACTTATCGTGTGGATCAGTTTGGACGACGGCGCCCGGGCGAGGGCCGGCTGGTCTCGCGCAGCGAGGCGCTGACACAGGCCGTCACGGAGCGTGCGGTCGAGCTTGTGGTTTCTGCGCTGGATGTGAATGCGCTGCTGGACGAGGTCGATCTGAATGCGCGTGCTGGACGAGGTCGATCTGAATGCGGTGCTGGACCGGATCGACCTGAACCAATTGCTCGGGCGATTGGACATCAATGCCGTCGTCGAGCGCATCGACGTCGAAACGCTGGTCGAGCAGACCGACCTCGGCGCCATCATCGCCAGATCCTCGAGCGGGGTCGCGGGCGATGCGCTCGACGCCGTCCGCAGCCGTGTCGTCGAGCTCGACGAATTCATCGCCCGCTGGATAGGGCGGCTTCGCCGCCGCCCGTACACCGGCCCGCCGGGCCCGCCCGGCCGGGCGGAGCCGCCCGGCGGGCTACCGGCCAAGGCAAAGTCATGACGGCACATGCTGCAGGCGATGCCACGCCCTCCGGGGCCCCGATCGTCATCCAGAAGGGCCTGCAGGGGAAGTACTCGGGTTTCGCCTCGCGTTTTGTCGCCTTCGCCGTGGACGTGGGGGTCAGTCTCGGCGTGTTCCTGCTCGCCCTGGCCGCCATCTCGTTCGCGGCGAGCGTGCTGACCGGCAAGGACATCACCTGGCACCGGGGTGACATCTGGGTGATCGTCGCGTACGCGGTCTGGGCGTTCATCTACTTCGCCTCTTGCTGGTCCGCGAACGGCAGGACAGCCGGCATGGCGGTGTTCGGCGTGCGGGTCGTGCGCGACGATGGCACCTACCCAAGCCACCGCCAGGCGGTCGTGCGCACGCTGGCCCTCCCGTTGAGCTTTCTGCTCCTGGGGCTGGGGTTCGCGGGCATTCTGGTGGGCCAACGGCGCCGGGCACTGCACGACGTCATCGCCGGGACAGTGGTCGTCTACTCATGGGACGCGCAGGCAGCGCGGCTACGGTTCCTGACCCGGGACTAGTCCTGCGGCCGCCGCGTCCCGGGGTTTCTGCTCGGGTTCGTCTGCTTGCTCGATGGGGACCCGGGTGCCTTCCGGCTTCACATCCTGTACCGGGACGCTGACCTCGAGGACTCCCCTCTCGTAGCGGGCGGTGACGTCCTTGGGATCCACCCTGGCGGGCAGCCTGACCAGCCGGGTGAGCGAGCCGTAACGGAACTCTGAGCGAGAGGGTCCGCTGTCCTCCTGGCGACGCTCCGCCTGGATCGTCAGGTTCCTGCCGTCGACGGTGACCTCAATGTCCTCGTCCGGGTCCAGGCCGGGAAGCTCGGCCCGGATCACGTAGCGGTTGTCCTCGGCCACTTCCTCCACCCGGAACGTATGGGCCGCCATGAACGGCGGCGCGCCCGTCCACGGCGCCTCCAGCCAATCGGCCAGGTCCGGGAACATGGCGCGGAATCTCGCGGGCGCCTGGGGGCGCGGCAGCTTGGCCATGATGTCCTCCCACTTCACGGTTTGCGACGTTATCTGGTCTGTTCTGGCTGGCCGCGCAGGCCGCATCGGCCGTGCCGATCTTACCCGCGATGCCGATTCTGCTGGCTGGGCGGAGCTTACCGGCCCGGCCGGCCTGACCGGCGCTGGTTCGGTCGTATCGGCCGACGGGGCAGAAGCTGGCTGGGACGGTGGCTCAGGCTTGGGAGGGTCCGTATATCCCGGCATCCATCTGAGCACTTCGGCCCGGAACGGCCCTTCGCATTCGAGCTGGCAGAGCACGCCCACGCCAGCCGTCGCGGCCCGGTGGATCAGTATGTAAGAGGTCGGCAGGTTGAGCCGCCGCACCACGCCGGATGCACGCTTGTCCAAAATCTGCATCGCCTCAGCGCGCAGCCATTCGCGGCTGAACCTGAACGACTCCACCCTGGACGGCTCGGCGAGCGGGGCCAGGAAGGCGCGCAGCGCCGCCAGGTCAATGCTGACGCCGTCGCGCAGAAAGCCGTGCGACCGGAACTCGCCTTCGATCTCCTCGAGGTCACCATCTTCGTGCATGAGCCGCAGCATCTTGCCGAAAAAGGGCGGGAAGCCGTCCGGCAGCCGGTCGACGGCGCCGAAGTCCAGCACGCCAAGCCGCCCATCGGCGAGCAGGCGGAAATTGCCCGGGTGGGGGTCCGCGTGCAACAGGCCAACCCGCCCGGGACTCGAGAAGAGGAAACGGACGAGCATGATGCCCACCCGGTTCCGCTCAGCGGCCGTGCCGTCGGCGATGATCGCCGCCAGCGGCGTGCCATCCATCCATTCGCTGACGAGCACATGGTCGGTGGCGGCGACCACATGCGGGACGCAGACGTCCGGGTCGCCCGCGTAGGCCACGGCGAAGGCTTCCTGGGAGCTAGCTTCCAGCCGGTAATCGAGCTCCTCAGCCACCCTTTCCCGCAGCTCGGCGAGCAGCGACTTGGCGTCCAGGCCAGGCAGGAGCGCGCTGAAGAGCCGGGCCAGGCGGCTCAGCTGGTTAAAATCGCTGATCAGTGCCTTGCCTGCGCCCGGGTACTGGATCTTGACCGCCACCTGGCGCCCGTCGTGCCAGAGGCCCCGGTGCACCTGGCCGATGGAGGCTGCGGCCACCGGCCAGTCGTCGAACTCGGCGAAGCTGGCCCGCCAGTCCTCGCCCAGGTCCCCCGCGAGGACCTTGTGAATGGTCTTGGCAGGCAACGGCGGCGCGGATTCCTGCAGCCTGGTCAGGGCCGCCCGATACGGGCCCGCGACCTCCGGGGGCATCGCGGCCTCGAATATCGATAGCGCCTGGCCGAGCTTCAGCGCGCCGCCCTTGAGCTCGCCAAGGACCCTGAAGACCTGCTCTGCCGTCCGCTGCTGAATTTCCTTGGCCACCACCTCAGCTGGCCGGCCGCCCAGGCGCCTGCCCGTTCCCAGCGCGGTCCGGCCAGCGAGCCCGGCCGGCAGCGTGGCCAGTTTCGCCGTGCGGGTGACAGCACTGCGGGGCAGATCGTTCATGATCTCCATTCTGTGCTACGCAGGGCGCCTTTGTGCTAGTCAGGGCGCCGGGGTCCCCCTGAAACCGTGAGACTTGGCGAGGCCGATCTTGTTTCGGTCTCCGGTTCTTCTGGCCTAATCAGAGCGCCGAAGCGCAGACGCTGTTCTAGATGAAGCCCCACCGCCCGCCGAAAGCGGCGCCTGGTGCTGTGGTGTTACGAACCAGCTAGCAGGTGAGCATCTTCTGGACGGCCTGCCGGGTGACGCCCATCTCCCGGGCGATGTCGGCCTGGGAGAAACCTTCGTCGATGAGGCCGCGGATCAGATCGCGGCGCTCGGCGGCGAGCTGCCGCGCCCGGCGCACATGTTCCAGCGCCTCGGCCCGGACCTCATTGAGGCGGCGGAACGATTCCTGATGCGACGAGACGTCGGCGCTTTTGGCCATGTCCGCACTATGACAACCGGATGTTGTCACGTCAGCCCCTGGTTGCGCGCCAGGGGGCGGGGAGGGCTGCGGGGGCTGCGGGGCGAGGGGGGCTGGAGGTGAGGGGGCAGGGGCGCGCAGGCGGAGGGAGCGGGGTCAGGTGTTGGCGGGGAGGTGGGTGCCGGGGCCGCGGCGGCGGACCTTGACCAGGTTGCGGCGGTGCTCGGGGAGGGTGGGCTCGGCGGCGCCCTCGACGGTGAAGCCGGCGTCGGCGATCATCTCGAGGTCCTGACGGCCGGCCTGGCCCTCGCTGGTCAGGTAGTCACCCAGGAAGATCGAGTTGGCGATGTGCAGCGCCAGCGGCTGGAGGCTGCGCAGGTGGACCTCCCGTCCCCCGGCCAGCCGGACCTCCGCGTCCGGGTGCACGAACCGGACCATGGCCAGGATCCGCAGGCAGCGCTGCGGCGTGAGGTTCCACTCCCCGGCCAGCGGGGTCCCCTCGAACGGGATCAGGAAGTTGACCGGGACCGAGTCCGGGTTGAGGTCCCGTAGGGAGAAGGCGGCGTCCACCAGGTCGGCGTCGCTCTCCCCCATCCCGGCGATCAGGCCGGAGCAGGGGGACAGGCCTGCCGCCGTGGCCTGGCGCACGGTCTCCACCCGGTCGCTGAAGCCGTGGGTGGTGCAGATGTCGCCGTAGCGCGCCTCGGCCGTGTTCAGGTTGTGGTTGTACGCGTCGGCGCCCGCCCCGCGCAGGCGCTCGGCCTGGTCCTGGGTGAGCAGCCCCAGGCAGGCACATACCTCGACGTCCGGGTACTGGTCCTTGACCGATGTGATCATCTCCGACACGCGGGTGATGTCGCGGTCGGCCGGCCCGCGGCCGCTGGCGACCAGGCAGACGCGCTTCGCGCCCGCCGTGACCCCCGCCTCGGCGGTGGCCAGCACGTCCTCGGGTTTGAGCCAGGTGTACTTCAGCACGTCCGCGCCGGAGCCGAGGCGCTGCGAGCAGTAGAAGCAGTCCTCCGGGCACAGCCCGCTCTTGACGTTGACCAGGAAGTTGAGCTTGACCCGCCGGCCGAAGTACCGCTGCCGCACCCGGAACGCCGCCGCCACGACGTCGAGCAGTTCGTCGTCGCCGCTGGCCAGGACGGCGCGCGCCTCCTCCGGCGCTGGCCGCTCGCGGTCGAGCGCCCTGGCCGTCAGCGCGTCAAGCCACTGCATGAATCGCCTTCCTCTCACGACAGGTCCGGGAAGAGCCGGGGCAGGGCCGCTAAACCTCCACCACCACCGGGATGATCATGGGCCGACGCCGGTAGTGGTCGCTGACCCAGCGGCCCACAGCCCGGCGGACCAGCTGCTGGATCTGGTAGGAGTCGGTGATGCCCTCCGCCGCCGCCCGGGCTAGCGCCTCCTCGATCCGCGGCCGGACGTCACTGAACGCCGACTCGTCGATTCCTGAGCCGCGGGCGTGCATCTCCGGCGGCGCGACCATCTTGCCGCTGGTGGAGTCGAGCACGATCACGACGGAGACGAACCCCTCCTCGCCCAGGATGCGCCGGTCCTTGAGCTGCTCGTCGGTGACCTCGCCGACCGACAGCCCGTCCACGTAGACGTAGCCGCAGGGCACGGCACCTGTGATCTTGGCCTGCCCGTCGATCAGGTCGACGACCACACCGTCGTCGGCGATCACGATATTGCCCTCGGGCACGCCGCTCAGCGCGGCCAGCCGCGCGTGCGCCCGCAGGTGGCGCCACTCGCCGTGGATGGGCATGAAGTTGCCCGGCTTGGTCACGTTGAGGACCAACAGAAGCTCACCGGCGTGCGCGTGCCCGGAGACGTGGACGAGCGCGCTGCCCTTGTGCACCACGCGGGCGCCGAGCCGGGTCAGGCCGTTGATCACGCGGAAGACGGCCGTCTCGTTGCCCGGGATCAGCGACGAGGCCAGGATGACGGTGTTGCCCTCGGCGATGCGGATCGGGTGGTCGCGGCCCGCCATCCGCGACAGCGCGGACATCGGCTCGCCCTGGGATCCGGTGGAGATCAGCACCACGTCCTGCGGGCGCAGCTCCTCGGCCTCGCGCATGTCGACCAGCATGCCGCCGGGCACCCGGAGGTAGCCGAGGTCGCGGGCGACGCCCATGTTGCGGACCATGGACCGGCCGACGAACGCGACCTTGCGCCCGTGCTGAGCGGCCGCGTCCAGGACCTGCTGGACGCGGTGCACGTGGCTGGCGAAGCAGGCGACGATGATGCGCTTCTCGGCGGAGGCGAAGACCTGGTTCGAGCACGGGCGCGATCTCCCGCTCGCTGACCACGATGCCGGGCACTTCCGCGTTGGTGGAGTCCGACATCAGCAGGTCGACGCCGTCCGCACCGAGCCCGGCGAAGCCGCCGATGTCGGTCAGCCGGCGGTCCAGCGGGAGCTGGTCCATCTTGAAGTCGCCGGTGTGCAGAACCAGGCCGGCCGGGGTGCGGATGGCGACCGCGAGCGCGTCCGGGATCGAGTGGTTCACCGAGAAGAACTCGAGGTCGAAGGGGCCGACCTGCTGCCGTGTGCCCTCGGCGACCTCGCGCGCGACGGGGGTCAGGCGGTGCTCGGTGAGCTTGCTGCGCACCAGGGCCAGGGTCAGGCGGGACCCGATCAGCGGGATGTCGGCGCGGCGGCGGAGCAGGTAGGGCACGGCGCCAATGTGGTCCTCGTGGGCGTGGGTCAGCACGACCGCGTTGATCAGGTCGAAGCGGTCCTCGAGATAGCGGAAGTCCGGCAGGATCAGGTCGACGCCGGGCTGATCGGGCTCGGGGAACAGAACGCCACAGTCGACGATGAGCAGGCGGCCGTCGTACTCGAAGACGGTCATGTTGCGCCCGATCTCGCCGAGGCCGCCGAGGGCGACGGCCCTCAGGCCGCCTTCGGCCAGCAGCGGGGGCAGGGGAAGCTCGGGATGGGGATGGCTCACTGGCTCTATTCCGCTCTGCTCCAGACGCTCCCGGCCGGTATCAGGGTCAGGTCAGGGCCTCTGTCGGTCATGCTTCGGCTCTCCTCTTCAACATCACGATTGGTCTAGGCCTTCCCCGGGCGCGCACCTGGGGAACGGAACACCCAGGTCCATCCGGCGGGATCAGGCCCTTGGCGCGCAGCAGGGGGCGCCGTACAGTCTGGCCACGCGTCAGAATCCGCTGCCCGGTAGCTTCAGGCCGCCGAGTTCCAGGTCCTCGCGGAGCCGGCCGATCTCGGCCGCGGTGGCGCTCTGCAGGGGCAGCCGGACCGGTCCGCCGGGCAGGCCGAGCAGGCCCAGCGCGGCCTTGGTCATGACCAGCCCCTGGTTGCGGAACAGCCCGGCATACACGGGAAGCAGAGACAGGTGCAGTTCCCGGGCGCGGCCCGTCTGGCCAGCCTCGAACTCCTCGATCATCTCGTGCAGCCGGTCCCCGACGACGTGCCCGGCGACGCTGACGAAACCGACGGCGCCGAGGGACAGCCACGGCAGGTTCAGCATGTCGGTGCCGCAGTAGTACACGAGGTCGGTGCGGGCTAGCACCTCTGAGGTGGCGGCCACGTCGTCCTTGGCGTCTTTCACGCCGACGATATTCGGGTGCTCGGCCAGCCGGACCAGGGTCTCGGTCGCGATCGGGGTCCCGGTGCGGCCCGGGATGTCGTACAGCAGCACCGGCAGCGCCGCCGCGTCCGCCACCGCCCGGAAGTGCGCGAGCAGCGCGTGCTGCGGCGGCTTGCTGTAGTAGGGCGTGACGACCAGGAGACCGTCGGCGCCGGCGTGTTCCGCCCGGCGGGCCAGCTCTTTGGTATGGGCGGTGTCGTTGGTCCCGACGCCAGCGACGATCGAGGCCCGGTCCCCCACCGCCTCGACTACCGCCCGCAGCAGCCGGTCCTTCTCCCCGTCAGTGGTCACCGGCGCCTCGCCGGTGGTCCCGCTGACGACCAGGCCGTCGTTGCGCATGTCGTTGACGAGGAACGACGCGAGGCGTGCCGCACCGTCATAGTCGACGGCACCGTCCGGCGTCATCGGCGTGATCATCGCCGTCAGCATGCGGCCGAACGGTGCCGTGGCCGGCGCCGCCGGTGCGTCGGCTGGCGTGGAAGTCGTCATGTTCTGACCGTACCCGCCTGCCGCTCACGTGCGTAGCCGACGTGCCGCCACATCTCGGCACGATCCTGCCAAACCCGCCCCGTCACGGCCCGTCAGCCGCACTCGGTCAGAGGCCGGCCAGGGCCCCGGCCAGGGGGGCCAGGCCGGGGAACGCGAAGCCGCCGTCGGCGCCGAGGGGCTGCAGGAGGACGTGGTCGGCACCGGCCCGGAGGTGCTGCCGGGCCCGTTCGGCAATGACCGAGGGACCGTGCGGGATGATCGCATCGATCAGCCGCTCACTGCCGGCGCCGTCGGTGTCCTCGGTCCCGTAGCCGAACCGGCGCAGGCTGGACACGTAGTTCGGCAGCTGCAGGTGACGGGCCGTGTAGGCGCGGGCGGCAGCCAGTCATGCAGCCCCTCTCAGCAGGCGTCAGGTAGTAGTCAAAGGCGCCAGGTAGTAGTCAGGAGAAGGCGTCGGTGATGGCCGCGACCTCACCCTGGTCCAGCTTGATGCCGGCCGCGGCGACGTTCGCCTCGACGTGCTCCGCGGATCCGGATCCGGGGATCGGCAGGATCTGCGGCGACCGGGCCAGCTGCCACGCGAGCACGATCTGGCGGGGGGTGAACCCGTGGTCGCGGGCGGCGTCGGTGATCACGTCGACCTCGTCGGCCTCCTGGATGGGCGCCCACGGCAGGAACGCGAGTTCCTCCTGCTCACACAGGTCGACCATGGATTCCGAGGTCCGGTCGACGACGTTGTACCGGTTCTGCACGGACACGATCGGGGTGATCTGCTCCGCTTTCCTGAGCTGATCCTCGGTCACGTTCGAGATGCCGATGTGCCGGATCTTTCCCTCGTCCTTGAGCTCCGCCAGGGCTCCGATCGAGTCCTCGAGCGGGACCTTCGGGTCGGGACGGTGGAACTGGTACAGGTCGATCCGGTCCAGCCTGAGCCGCCGCAGGCTGCCCTCGAGCGCCTCGCGCAGGTGCCCCGGGCGCCCGTCCGGTTCCCACCGGCCCGGGCCGGGGCGGACCAGGCCGCCCTTCGAGGCGATCACCAGGTCATCCGGGTAGGGGTGCAGGGCCTCGGCGATCAGCCGCTCGCTGACCTCGGGGCCATAGGAATCAGCGGTGTCGATGAAGTTGACGCCCAGCTCGATCGCGTGCCCGACCGCTTCCTTGGCCTTCCCCGGGTCCGGCGGCTCCCCCCAGATGCCCGGGCCCGTGATCCGCATCGCGCCGAACCCCAGCCGGTTGACCGTCAGATCTCCGCCGATGTCGATCGTGCCTGCCTCCGCCGCGTTGGGCTTGCCCGCCATGAGTACCTCCTCGGTTACGGCCTGAGCCTTACCCAAGCTTTTCAGGCGTCCCCTGGCGCGCTGCGCGCGGGGACCGGCGCCCGGCCGCTCGCGATCGGCCGGGACGTCCGTGGGCGCGCGGCCCGGTTTTGGGCCGGCTGGGATGGCCCGCCTCAGGCGGCGCTCGGCTCGCGGAGGTAGGTCGCCCACTGCGGGTCACCGTCGCGGGCGACGCCGATCAGCCGCCAGTGCGCACCGCGCGGAACGGCCGGCGGCACCGCCAGAGTCCAGCCGAGTTCCTCGAGCAGCCGGTCGGCCTTCCGGTGGTTGCACGTCGTGCAGGAGGCGACGCAGTTCTCCCAGGAATGCGGGCCGCCGCGGCTCCGGGGGATCACGTGGTCGATCGTCTCGGCCTTGCGGTCGCAGTACGCGCACCGGTAGTTGTCCCGCCGCATCAGCGCCGCCCGGGTCAGCGGGACCCGGTTCCGGTACGGGATGCGCACGTAACGGCGGAGCCGGATGACCGAGGGTGCCGCCAGCGTGACCGACGCGGAGTGCAGCGTGGCGCCCTCGGTGTCGTCGTGGACTATGTCGGCTTTCCCGCTGAGAACCAGGCAGACGGCGCGGCGAAGCCCCACTGTGGTGAGCGGCTCATACGTGACGTTGAGCAGCAGGACTCGTCGCACTACCACCTCCGCCGGGCGGTTTCGCATCAGAGGAGCACCGTGTTCCTAGTGTGTCCGCTGAATCGCACCGCCGCTACTACATAAGAGTAAACACGCAGGAGAGCCCCCGTGTCGCCGTTACGTATCTCACGGCACGCCCGTCACGGCTTTACCAACCGCCGCCACCGGCACCGCGCGGCGGCCTGGACCGCGGCGGCGGAACGTTAGGGTGCCTGTCATGACCGCAGATCAGTACCCGTACGCCCGGCGGCTCGACCTCATCGAGGATCTGTTCGGCCATGACGTCCGCGATCCCTACCGGTGGCTCGAGGACCCGGACGGCGAGGAGACGCGTGCGTGGCTGCGGGCCGAGGACGACCTGTTCCGTGCGCACGGGGAGGAGCTGCCGGGAGTGGCCGCGCTGGCGGAACGGATCCTGGAACTGACCGGAACCGGGCACCTCGGGGTGCCGGTGTGGCGGGGAGCCCGCCAGTTCTTCACCCGGCGCCTGCCCGGCCAGGAGCACGCCGTCCTGTGCACTCTCGATCCAGAGCAGGGCCCGGCCGCGGCAGGCGGCGGGCGGACGCTGATCGACCCGATCGCCATCGACCCGAGCGGACGGACCACGCTCGACGGCTGGCAGCCGGACAAGGAAGGCCGCTCCCTCGCCTACCAGCTGTCCGCAGGAGGCAGCGAGGAATCGCTGCTCCGAGTGCTGGACGTGGAAACCGGCGAGCTCGTGGACGGCCCGATCGACCGCTGCCGCTACTCCCGGATCGCATGGCTGCCGGGCGGCAAGGCGTTCTACTACACCAGGCGGCTGCCGCCCGGCGAGGTGCCCGCCGGCGAAGAGCAGTTCCACCGCCGCGTCTACCTGCATCGGGTGGGCTCCCCGGCCGGGGACGACGTGCTGATCTTCGGTACGGGACGGGACAAGACCACGTACTATTCGGCGGCGGTGAGCCGGGACGGCCGGTGGCTGACCATCAGCGCGGCGCGCGGTACGGAGCCCCGCAACGATCTGTGGATCGCCGACCTGACCACATCCGGCCTGCCGGCCCCCGACCTGAAGCCGGTGCAGGTCGGGGTGGACGCCCGGACCGGCGCCCGGGTCGGGCGGGACGGCCGGCTGTACGTGTACACCGACGCCGGCGCCCCCCGGGGCCGGCTCGCGGTCGCGGATCCGGCGGACCCCGGTCCGGCGGGATGGCAGGACCTCATCGCCTCCGATGCCGAGGCCGTCCTGGAGGGTTATGCCATCCTCGACGGGGAGCAGGCGGTGCGGCCAGTGCTGCTCGTCGGGTGGACGCGGCACGCCATCAGCGAGATCACCGTGCACGAACTGACGACGGGGGCGCGGACCGGGACCGTTCCGCTGCCGGGACCGGGCACCGTCGGCGGGATCAGCGAACGGCCGGAAGGCGGCCACGAGGCCTGGTTCGCCTACACCGACAACACGACACCCGCGACGGTGCTGCGCTACGACGCGAGCGCCGGCGAGACCCAGGTCTGGGCCCGGCCGCCCGGCGCGGTGGAAGCCCCCGCGGTGACCGCCCGGCAGGTCGCGTACCGCTCCAAAGACGGCACCGAGGTGCGGATGCTCGTCGTCAGCGCCGCCGGCACCAGGGCCGCCAGCCGGCCCGGCCGTGACGCCGGCCCGGCGCCGGCGGGACCGGTGAGGGGCGGCCGCGGGACCCGCGCCCGGCGATCCTGTACGGATACGGCGGCTTCGGCATCAGCCTCACCCCCGGTTATTCGTCGAACATCCTGGCGTGGGCGGAGGCGGGTGGCGTCTACGCCATCGCCGGGCTGCGCGGCGGCAGCGAGGAAGGCGAAGAATGGCACCGGGCCGGGATGCTGGACCGCCGGCAGGCCGTCTTCGACGACTTCCACGCCGCGGCGGAGAAGCTCATCGCCGACGGCTGGACCACGCCGGGCCAACTGGGCATCTACGGTGGCTCGAACGGGGGCCTGCTGGTCGGTGCCGCGATCACCCAGCGGCCTGACCTGTACGCAGCCGCGGTGTGCTCCGCTCCGCTGCTCGACATGGTGCGGTACGAGCAGTTCGGCCTGGGCGAGACCTGGAACACCGAGTACGGCACCGCCGCCGAGCCCGGGCAACTGGGGTGGCTGCTGTCGTATTCGCCCTATCACCACGTGACGGAGGGCGTGAACTATCCCAGCGTCCTGTTCACGGTGTTCGACAACGACAGCCGGGTCGACCCCATGCACGCCCGCAAGATGTGCGCGGCGCTGCAGTACGCGACGTCGGCCCCGGCGGCCGGGCGGCCCATCCTGCTTCGCCGCGAGGCCGACGTCGGCCACTCCAGCCGCGCGGTAAGCCGTTCGGTGGCGCTGTCCGCGGACGTCCTCGCCTTCCTGGCCGCCCGCACCGGCCTGCTTCTCCCCTCAGGGGCCCCGTCAGGGGACGCCTCAGGCGTCCCCTGACGGGGCCGCCTCCGGCAGCACGAGAGGCCCCGGCGAGTATGACCCCGCTGCATCACTCCCCGGCCACGGGCCCGGCCCAGCCGCCCGTCCGGGAAGGCACCACGTAAACGGCTTAGAGAAGGCCGACGTGACGTGCCCGGGCAATGGCATCGCGGCGGGTAGATACGCCAAGCTTCCGGTAGATCGCCCGCGTATGGGTCTTGATCGTGTTAGCCGACAGGTAGAGCTGCTGGCCGATCTCGCGGAGCGACAGCGACCCGCCGAGCAGCCGCAGCACGGCCGCCTCACGCTCGGTCAGCGGCGCGCCGGGCGAAAACGTCTGCGGCCGGGCCGCCAGCCGCCGTTCGATCCGGTCCAGCCTGGTGAGCTGGGCGCCTGCGCCGTCCGGCGAGAAGACCAGCATCGACCTGGCTTCGGCGAGAAGAGCGGCGGCTCGGGACCGGTGGCCGAGGTCAAACAGCACCGGCGCGAGCCGGAGGAGAATTTCAACGGTATGCCACGGGCTGATCCCGCGCTCCGGGCGGAACTCGAGTGCGTACTCGAACTCACTGCGGGCCTCGGCGAGCCGCCCGTTCTGTGCGGAAATCGCACCGGCGGCCGTGAAGGCGAGGGAGATGTGCGGGGCTCCGCCGAGACCGGGGCCAGCGTCGGCCACGATCTCCTGAACCGTCCGCGCCCATTGCCGGGCCTCGGCGATGTCTCCCCGCTCGACCGCGATCAAGGACAGGACCGCGGATCCCACCATGCGGATCGGCGCGCTCGACCCGGTGGCCGCCGAGGCGTCGCGCGCTTGCGCGGCGGCGGCATCCAGGTCGCCGGACCAGTAGAGGGCGGCCGCGTGCGAAGCCCGCGCGAAGGCGTACCACGGCGACGCCGGATCGGTCTCCAGCTCGGCGGCTTCGGCGGCCGCGCCGCGCATGGGGCCGATGCCCTCGAATCCGAAGCTGCCTTTCAGCAGCGCCGCCGACGACCGTAGCGACCGGATCCCGTCCGGAAGCGCCCCCCCATGCTCGCTGCTCTCGACGATCCGCAGCCAGCGCCGGAGGGATTCCTGGTCATCCGACAGCGCCGCGGCCCACGCGGCGCAGTGCGCCGCTACCGGATCGGCGCTGAGGACGTCGTCCCCGAGCAAGCTCAGCCAGCTAGAAACGGTCGCCACCTGGCCGGAGTCCACGTAGGCACCCCAGTGCCCGGCGATGAGATCGACGACCCCGGCGACATCCCCGGCGGCACGCGCGTGACTGATCGCCTCGTCCGGCGAGCCCGACCGGCGGTACCAGGCGCTGGCGCGCTCGTGCAGAGTGAGCACCAGTTCCGGTTCGGTCCGGCCGAGTTCGCTGCGCAGCATCTGCCCAAAAAGATGGTGATAGCGGAACCACTGCCGGGTGTCGTCGAGCGGGACCACGAAGAGGTTCTGCCGCTCCATGACCTCGATGATCCCGGCCGCGCCGGCCGATCCGGTCACGGCATCGCAGAGCGGCGCGCAGAACCGGTCGAGAATCGAGGTCCGGGTCAAGAACTGCCGGACGATCCCGGGCTGGCGACTCAGCACCTCCTCAGCGAGAAAGTCGACGACAAACCGGCTGTCGCCGCGGAACTGGCGGATGACGGCGGTGGGCGACGGGTGCCCGCGCATCGAAAGAGCCGCGAGGTAGATGCCCGCGGGCCAGCCTTCGGTCTGGTCGACAAGTTCAGCCAGATCGGTCTGGCCGAGCTCAATCCCGGCGGCAGCGGTGACGAGCTCAGCCGTCTGCGCGGGCGTGAAACGGAGCTCGCCGGCCCGGATCTCGACCAGCTCCCCGGCGGCCCGCAAGCGGGCGAGCGGCAGCGGCGGGTCAGCCCGCGTGATCAGCACAAGCTGGACAGCCGGCGGCAGGTGCAGCAGCAGCAAGGCGATCTGGTCATGGCAGTCAGGTTCGCTGATCACGTGGCAGTCATCCAGCACCAGGACAACCGGCTCCGGCAGCGTGGCCAGCTCGTTGACGAGCCGCGGAAGCAGCGTCCCGGCAAAATCCGGCCGATGGCCCAGGAGGGCAGCCAGGACGTTTTCGGCGCTGAACCCGGGGCAGGCCCGCTGCAGAGAGGACGCCACGTGCCACCACAACCGGCCGGGATCGTTGTCACCGTGGTCGAGTGAGACCCATGCGAACGGGCGGCTCTCGGACGGGCTCACCCGCCACTGCGCGACGAGGGTGGACTTGCCGAAGCCGGCCGGGGCGTCCACGAGCAGGAGCTTGGCGGTCACGCCAGACAGACAGTCAACCAGCTCACCGCGGTCCACCCAGTCCGCCCGGACCGCCGGAGCATGGAGCTTCGTCTCGAGAAGCACGTCGAGGCCGGCCGCGACTCGGGGGCCTGCGGCCCCTCGGCGGCCTGGCGGCGCCCCGGCGGCCTGCGAGGCGCCCAGCCGGAAGATCATCAGCGGGTGAGGCTGATTTCACCGGGATGGCCGCGCCGGGAGGACCGGATGAGTCACCGTCAACGTCAGGCTCGCCCCGATGAGCGGAGCGCTCCCGGCCCAGGGCACGAACCTCGGAGCCAGGGACGGCATTCAGGCGACCGCCCACGGAAGTACGGCGAGCTGCCGGATTATCACTGGTGACGTGCGGCGCTGCGCGACCCACACTGCCCCCCAGCAGGTAGTGCCTCAATGCTGCCTGGGTCCGGGGCAGCCCTGACGGTCGCCTCCCACTGTCGCATCTTCTCTGGCCAGAAACAATGCGGGCCAGGGCCCAAGATCGATGAAATCGGGGGCATTGGCGATGACGCCCTTTTCGTCGGCCCGCGTGCGTTCATGTTTCGTCGTTCACGTGCGCTTTTGTGGTGAAAGCCAGGGAGGCACACAGGCAACTTCGCCTCGCGGTGGAGGGCGCAGGGCGCTGGCGAGGCGCCCCGCCGACCATCAGGGGCGCCCGGGGGAAGGGCATGGTCGACGGGGCGCGCTCTAGCGGCTCTTCCCGGGCTGGTGTCACTACCTTGGCCGGAAGAGCCACCTGAAGAATCAGGGATAAGCCTGACCATTCGCTGCAAACTACCACTAAGTAACCTTAGTCCCTGGTCAGGGTACCTTCTGGATCTTGTAGTGCGGTGAAGCGTGTGGGCTGGGGCACAGCGTGGGGCTGGGGCACGGCGTAGGGCTGGGGCTCGGCGTAGGGCTGGAGCTCGGCGTAGGGCTGGAGCGAAGCGTGGAGCCGGGCGCAGCGTGCGCCAGAGCGGCGCAGCGTGGGCCGGGCGAGTGCAGGGCGGCCGAACTCCGGCCCCGGGCCGAGGATCACCCGGTTAGGGTGAAGCGCCCGCCGCCCCGGACCGCCAGACTAAGCCTGTGAGCGAGCACTATGGACGTGCCCGTGGCCGGGGTCGCCCACCAGGCCGGTACCTGCCGGTTCGGCACGGACCCAGCCACCTCTGTGCCTGGTGTCCATTGCTCCGCGCCGGCGACCACCTGCTGGACCAGATGGCCTGAGCCGCGAGTCACGACTGTGAAAAGAGGCCACATGCCCGACATCCCGGCCCTGAGCGCCAAAGACCAGGCCGATGAGAGCTTGTTCCCGCCGATTGCCGACTACGGCTTCCTGTCGAACTGCGAGCAGAGCTGCCTGATCGCACCGGACGGGTCGGTCGAATGGCTATGCCTGCCACGCCCGGATTCGCCGAGCGTCTTCGGGGCACTGCTGGACCGGACGGCCGGCCTATTCCGGTTCGGTCCGGGCAATACCAACGTTCCGCAGCATCGCCGGTACGTGCCGGGGACCATGGTGCTGGAAACGGCCTGGCAGACCCCGACGGGGTGGATGACCGTCCAGGACTTCCTGGCCATGGGCCCGGTCTCGCACGAGGGACGGCGGCCGGATTATCACCGGGCTCCGGCTGATTTCGGCGCGGTCGGCGCGCTGGTGCGGATCGCGACGTGCATCAGCGGCCGGGTCGAGGCGGTCGTGAACTGCGGCCCGCTCTTCAATTACGGGATCCGTCGGCGGCACGTGGAGCTATTAGGGCGAGGGCTATGACGCGATGACCATCGTCGCCGCGGAGGGGGATACGCAGCTCAAGCTGGCGGGTACCATCCCGCTCGGCGTGCTGGGCGCCCGCTGTTACGGCCGCACGACGCTCACCCCGGGCCAGTCCGCATTCGTCGCTCTCACCTGGGGAGATGCCAAGGCCCCGGCTGACCAGGACGAGGCGTTCAGCGCGCTGAACACCACGGTCAACTTCTGGCGTGACTGGCTCAGCTCGGCCAAGATCCCCGACCATCCGTGGAAGCCCTACCTCGACCGCAGCGCCCTGACCCTGAAGGGACTCAGCTACGCCCCCACCGGTGCCATCATGGCCGCGGCGACGACCTCGCTGCCGGAAACACCCGGCGGGGCGCGCAACTGGGACTACCGGTTCACCTGGATCAGGGACTCGGCGTTCATGCTCCGCTCGCTGTACCGCCTGGGTTTCGACTGGGAGGCGATCGAGTACTGGGGCTTCGTCCTGGACGCTGTCACCGGCGGTGACCTCAACCGCAAGCCCGAGCTGCAGATCATGTACGGCATCGGCGGGGAGCGGGACCTGACCGAGCGGACCCTCGACCACCTGTCCGGGTGGCGCGGGGCCCACCCGGTCCGGGTCGGCAACGGGGCCTGGAACCAGCAGCAGCACGACGTGTGGGGAATGATTATCGACGCGCTCGACATCCAGTTCCACCGGGCAGCCTCCCAGATCGTGGCGCCGGTGTGGGAAGGGCTCTCCAGCTTCGTGGACGCCGCCCTGCAGCACTGGCGTGAGCCCGACCAGGGCATCTGGGAAGTCCGCGGTGACCCCAAGCACTTCGTCGCGTCGAAGGTGATGTGCTGGGTGGCGGCCGCGCGCGGCGCCGATCTCGCCGAGGCGCGGGGCGAGGCCGACCGGGCCCAGCACTGGCGGGCAGGCGCCGACGAGATCAAGGCCGAGGTACTGGACAAGGGCGTGTCCGATCGGGGAGTGTTCCGGCAGCACTACGAGACCGACGACCTCGACGCTTCGCTGCTGCTGCTGCCCATCATGGGATTCCTGCCCCCCGACGACAAGCGCATCAGATCGACCGTGCTGGCCATCGCGGACGAGCTGACCCAGGACGGCCTGGTCCTGCGCTACAAGGTAGAGGGAACAGACACCGGGTTCGACGGCGAGGAGGGCACCTTCACCATCTGCTCCTTCTGGCTGGTGACCGCGCTGGCCATGATCAGCGAGACCGAACGCGCGCACGCCCTGTGCGAGAAACTGCTGTCGTTCGCCGGGCCGCTGCAGCTCTACGCGGAAGAGATCGACGCCGCGACAGGCCAGCACCTCGGCAATTTCCCGCAGGCCTTCACGCACCTGGCGCTGATCGAGGCCGTATCGCTGCTCATCGAGTCCGACCAGAAAGGCAGGTCCGTCCGGTAACGGGGTGAAAACCCGGATGTCAGGTGTTGCTGGCGGCCCGGATGTCAGGTGTTGCTGGCGGTAGATGTCGTCACTGTGCCGCTGGCTTCCTGGCCGCCGGCTTCCTCGGTGCGCTCGGGCAGCAGCAGCAGCGCCCCGGCGAGGAAACACACCGCACCGATCAAGGTGCCGAGGTTGGATCGTTCGGCGTTGTGCAACTGGCCGGTCGCCGGGTTGATGTAGCCGGCCACGGCGGACACGCCGAAGGCCACGGAGCCGATGAGGTTGAGCAGCGTGATCCACCAGGACCACGACCGGGGGCGCCAGCCGGCCCAGCCGTGGCAGACCTCGAACCAGGCCAGCGCGCTGGCCACCAGGAAGCAGACCGAGCCAACCGCGTCCGGCCGCCACACGTGCTGATGCGCGGCCCGCGCGGACAGGTCTTCCCGCAGCGCGTTGCCGGTGCTGAGGTTGAAGAACAGGGTTCCGGCCAGTTGCACCGCGGTCGCCCACCAGTCGATCCGGCGGGGCTGGTAGACGAAGAAGCGCCGCCGGGCGGCGTGCAGTGGCTGCGGGCCGGCGTCCACGGCCTCCCGGTAGGTCAAGAACCCCGCCGCGGTGAAGAAAAGGGAGCCGATGAAGAAGGTGACGGCGTCCCAGCGGGCCCCCACCGCGCTGGCGTAACCGGGGACCGCGCCCAGGGCGAACAGCAGCGATCCCACCGCGAACAGGACGGCGATCCACCATCCCCTCGCCCCGGGGGCCCACCACGTCGAGCCGGCGGGCGGGGCGCCCAGCGGGTGCTTGCGGTGACGGCGGGAGTCCCAGCGAGCCACGGCCCCGTCCGGGCGCACGCGCTCGACGAAGGTCACGAAGGGGCCGACGCGGCCCTGCCGGTCATTTCGGTCATGCACGGACATTCGGCGCGTCCCATCTGATCCGGACCGGCCCTCTGCCGTCACCCGTAGCCGATCTGCACTCCCGGCCGGCCGCACCGCCCGGGGGGAGCCGTGCACCGGTGCCACGGCGCGCGGCTGCCCCCGGGAGCAGCCCTGCGCCGGTGCCCAGACGCGCGGCTCTCAGGAGGTCGTGCCAGTCGGGTATCTGCCTGAGGTGGTGCCGTTCATGTTGTCCCAGGCCCCCGCGGCCTGAATCACCCCCATAGGGTGAACCGTGGCGGCGCCGGGACAGAGCAGGGTAGTGACGGAATCAGTTCCTGGGCCGGCAGATGGTGCGCTTACCTGCTCGTGCAGGCGACGGGAGAGGAGTGCGGACGGATCCCAGCCGCCACGACAACTCAGCCGGCCACGCAGCCCCCGCGGACGAGGCCGAGCCGGACGCCCGGTATACCCTCGCCAACGAGCGGACCTTCCTGGCCTGGAGCCGCACCGCGCTGGCGTTGGTCACCGCTGGGCTGGCGATCGTGCAGCTGCTGCCGCCGTTTCCTGGTGTCCCCTGGGGCCGGCGCATCATCGGAACCCCCCTGATCCTCCTCGGCTCGGCCGTCGTCGTTATCAGCTACCTCGAATGGATGGGCAAGCAGCGTGCGCTCCGCCGCGGCGAGCCCATGGGCCGCTCGCGGCTGCCCTGGATCCTGGCTGCGACCATCGCGGTCATCGGGCTGCTCGCGGTGGCTCTTACCCTGCTGTCGGGGGTGACGGAGCGTTGACGACGCCCGCTGACGACGACATCGAGGACGCCGATCCAGGGCTGGCGCGGGAGAGGACCGAACTTTCCTGGACGCGGACGGCGATTTCGTTCGCCGCTCTGGGTGGCGCCGTCCTCAAGTTCCGTCCTTATGCGGGCCTCTCGATCCTGGTCCTCAGCGCCCTGATCTGGAAGCTTGGCCGGGTGGCCCGCGGGTCAGGCGCGGGACGTGCCCGGCCCCGGCAGCTGCTGCTGATCGCCATAGCCGTCACTGCCGTGTCGGTCGCCGCGCTGGCGATTGCCCTCCTTGGCCCCGAGACCAGCGGCCTCCGGCCCTGAGTGAGATTGAGATTCAGGGGCAACACCTGTTCCAGCGCGATGTGGGCGGGGAGAGCGGCGGGGAAAGCATGGTGCGGCCGTCCCGGCCGGCGGCCTGCTCAGGTGCCGGGCGCGGTCTGCGCGGTCTGCGCGGTCTGCCCGGCCTGTGCGGGCTGCGCGGGCCAGAAGGACGGCGCGTCCCGAAGCTGCCGGTAGCGGCCGTGGGCGCGCATCAGCTGCGCATGCGTGCCGCGCTCGGTTACCTGGCCGTGGTCCAGGACGATGATCTCGTCAACCTGGTCGAGTCCCTCCATTTCATGCGTGATGAACAGGGTGGCGCGGCCCGCGGTGAGGGCCAGCACGTCGGCGGTCAGTGCGGCGCGCGCTTCGGGGTCCAGGTGAGCGGTCGGCTCGTCGAGGATCAGCACGGCCGGGTCGGCGAGCAGGGCCCTGGCCAGGGCGAGCCGCTGCCGTTCACCGCCGGACATCGCCGCGCCATGCGTGCCGACCCGCGTATCCCAGCCCAGCGGGAGGGAATTGATCCAGGGCAGCAGCCGGGCCCGCGCGGCCGCCGCCGTCAGCTCCTCGTCACTGCCGCCCGCGCGGCCCAGGCGCACGTTGTCGCGGACGGTGGCGTCGAAGACGTGCGGGTCCTGGGGACAGCCGCCGATCACCGTCCGCACGTCATCGGCGGCGTAGCTGGCCAGATCGGCGCCGTTCAGGGTGACGGTGCCGCCGGCCGGGTCGCGGAAGCGCAGCAGGACAGCGGCCGTGGTGGACTTGCCGGCCCCGCTGGGGCCGATGAGCGCGACCCGCCGGCCCGGCGGCAGGTCCAGATCGAGCCCGTCCAGTGCGAGCGGCCCGTCCGGCTCGTACCGGACCCGCACTCCCGACAGCCGCACGTGCACCGGTCCGGCGGCCAGCGGCCGGGGGGTGGCCGGCTCGGCGACCGGGTCCGGCGCGTCCAGGATCGCGCTGACGCGACGGGCGGAGGAGCGCGCCGCGCCGAGCTGCAGCGCGGCCGCCGGCATGACCGTGACCGCCTCGAAGGCGGCCAGCGCCGTGAGGGTCAGGACCGCCAGCGGCACCCGGGTGAGTGTGCCCTGCCCCACGGCCGCCACCCCGAGGACGAGTACGGCCCATACGGTGAGCCCGGTGAGGCCGGTGATCAGCCCGCTGCCGAGGCCCATCGCGACGGCGGACCGCCTGGCCAGCACCGTCAGCTTTCCGTCCGCCTCGGCAGCGGCGGCCAGAGCGGTGTCCTGGGCGCCGAACGCGTGCAGGTCGGCCGCACCCGACAGCAGGTCGGTGACGGCCGCGCTGAGCTCGCCGCGGGCCGGTGCGGTGGCCCGGGCCGCCCGCCGAGAGGCGGCGACGGCCAGCGCCGGCGCCACGGCGCCGGCGGCCAGCAGCCCGAGGGCCAGCAGACCGCCGGCCGGCGCGAGGATCAGCAGGCATACCGTCACTGCGCCCGCGCCGACCAGTGCCGCGGCCAGCGGCGGCCCGATGCCGCGGATGAACAGGTCCTGGGTGGCGTCCACGTCACTGACCAGCGCGGCCAGCAGATCACCGGACCGGAACGCGGCCAGCCCGGCCGGCGCGAGCCGCTCCAGCCGCCGGTAGATGGCCACCCGGATGTCAGCCAGCACCCGGAACGCGACGTCGTGAGAGGTCAGGCGCTCGAGGTAGCGGGACACTCCGCGGCCGACACTGAACGCGCGGACCGCCACGACCGCCACGGAGATGGCCAGAATGCCCGGATGCTCGGACGCGCGGGCCAGCATGAACCCCGATGTGGCCAGCAGCGCCACGCCGAAACCGGTGGCGGCCGCGCCGGCCAGGACCGAGAGCGCCAGCCGGCCGCGCAGCGGCCGGGCCAGCCACAGTAGGCGCAGCAGCGGCCGGCGCCCGGCGGGCACGCTCCCGGGCGCACGCACGTTCACCGGCTCGCTGGTCACGTGGTCACCGCCGCCCGGGCCGCCGGCCGGCACGGAACCGGCCGGTGACACCAGCTTCCCATGATCCAGGCTGATGACCCGGCCGCCGCCGCCGACGGACCAGCCCTGACCGTGGCTGACCAGAAGCACGGTGCGATCGGCCAGGGCGGTGTCGATCGCGGTCCCGATCAGCCGGGTACTGGCCGGGTCCAGGTGAGCGGAGGGCTCGTCGAGCAGCAGCAAGGGAGCGTCCCGCAAGAACGCGCGGGCCAGCGCGATCCGCTGACGCTGGCCCGCGGACAGCCGCAGGCCGCGCTCGCCGAGCGGCGTGTCGTATCCGGCCGGCAGCGCCTCGATGAACTCGGCGGCACCGGCCAGCCGGGCGGCCCGGCGGATGGCGTCGCGGCTCGTGCCGGGCTGGCCGAGCGCGATATTGTCCGCCGCGCTTCCGGTGAACAGGTACGGCTGCTGCGGGACCCACGCGATCTGCCGGCGCCACTGCCGCAGATCCATCCCGGCCACGTCGCCGCCGCCTGCCTCGATGGTCCCGGCCGCGGGAGCCATAAAGCGGAGCAGCAGGGCCAGCAGCGTGCTCTTGCCCGCGCCGCTCGGCCCGGTGAGGACGATCCGCTCCCCCGGCGCGATGGTCAGGCTCACCCGGTCCAGGGCCGGGCGAGACCGCCCCGGATAGGCCGCGGTGACCCCGTCCAGCCTGATCTCGGCGATCCGCAGGTCCGCCGTCGCCCGGCCCAGGGCCGGCCCGGTCTGCCGGGCCTGCTGCCCGGCCGGCACCGGGGTGTCCAGGATCTCGAAAACGCGCCCGGCCGCGGCGGTCCCTTCCATGCTCGCGTGGAACTGGGCCCCGACCGCCCGCAGCGGCAGATATGCCTCCGGCGTGAGCAGCAGCACCAGCAGCGCCGTCTCATAGCCCAGGTGGCCGGACAGCAGCCGGAGCCCGACCTCGACCGCAACCAGCGCGGTAGCCACTGCGGCGGCTAGTTCCAGCACCAGCGCGGACAGAAACGCGACCCGCAGCGTGGACATGGTTGTGGCCCGGTAGTCCTCGGTGACCTTCGCGATCACGTCTTCCTGCGCCCTGGACCGGCCGAACACCTTCAGCGTCGGCAGGCCCTCGACCACGTCGAGGAAGTGGCCGCCGAGGGTGGCCAGCAGCCGCCACTGCCGCCGCGTCTGCGCCTTGGTGTGCCAGCCGACCAGCACCGCGAATACCGGGATCAGCGGCAGCGTCACGGCGATGACCACCGCGGAGATCCAGTCCGCGGCGGCCACCCGGGCCAGCACCGCGATGGGCACCAGGACCGCGAGAACGAGCTGCGGCAGATAGCGGGCGAAATAGGAATCCAGCCCGTCCAGGCCCCGGGTGCTCAGGGTGGCGATCTCGCCCGCCCGCTGACCGCCCAGCCACAACGGGCCCAGCCGCAACGAGCGGGCGGTGAGCGCGCGGCGCAGCTGCGATTTCACGGTCGCGGCCGCGCGCAGGGCCGCTACCTCCCCGCCGTAGTTCACGGCGGCCCGCGCCGCCACCACGACCAGCAGCGCCGCCAGCGTGCCCGCCAGGGCAGCGGCGGCGTCGCCGCGAGCAGCGGTGGCCAGGGCGTGGGCGAGCAGGCCGGCCTGGGCCAGGATCAGCGCCGTCCCGGCCAGTCCGAGGACAACGGTAAACACCAGGTAACCGCGGGCGCTGCTGGCATAGCGCAGCAGCCGCGGCTCAACCGGCCCGCGGCCCCTCCTGGTTGGCGCCGGATTCGCTGCCGCCTGCCCACCGGGCTGGCCTGCCGCGCGCGTCAACTGGGCGGCTCGGCGTGGCAGCGCTCATGCACCTCGGTGGAAGCGCGAGCCTGGCAGCGGATAATCATCAGCACACCCGGTACACCGATAGCCGGCCTACTCGGCGGTTTCCGGGGGTTTCCCGGCCGCTTGGACCGGCTGGCTCGGCACGTTGGCATGCGCCTGCGGCGCCGCAGGCGTCGTGCCGGTTTCAGTTTCCGGGGTCGCGGCGTGCCTGCCGGCCGCCGGCTGCCAGCGCTGCGGGGCCCGTGCCGGGGCCGAGGGGAAGCGCGTAGACGTCCCGCAGGGTCTCGATTTGCTGGGTGGTGAAGGTCCGCTCGCGGCGGATGTCGCGGGTGAAGGCGAACCACCAGGTGAACAACGCGCCGATGCGGTTGCGGAAGCCAGTCAGGAAGGCGATGTGGATGAACAGCCAGATGACCCAGCCGATGAAGCCGCCGACCTGCAGCGGCCCGGCTGAGACGACGGCCTTGCCGCGGGAGATGTAGGCCGCCGAGCCGAGGTCATGGTAACGGAATGGCTTTTCCTCGATTTTTCCCGAGACCCGGTGCCGGATGCGGTTCCCGGCGTAGAGGCCGGACTGCATCGCCACCTCGGCGACCCCGGGGAGCTTGTCCAGGCTCATCATGTCGCCGAGGACGGAAATCTCGGGATGGTCGGGGATGGTGAGGTTCTTTTCGACGAGGATGCGCCCGGCCCTGTCCTGCTTGGCGCCGGTGGCGGTCGCGAGAACCGTGGCGATAGGCGGGGCTTCCACCCCGGCGGTCCACAGCGTGGTACCTACGTCGTAGCGAGTCTCCGCGCCGTCGTGGTCCCGGACCAGTATCCAGCCCTCGTCGACGTGGGTGACGATCGATCCCATGTGCTGCTCGACGCCCAGCTCGTCGAGCGCGCTGGCGGCCTTCTGCGACAATTTCGGGCCGAACATGGCCAGCGGCGCGCTGCCGCCGTCGAAGAGAAGGACCCGGGCATCCTCCGGTTTTATGTTCCGGAACTCGGCGCGGAGCGTTTTGGTGGCGACCTCCCGGAGCTGCCCCGCTAGTTCCACGCCGGTCGGGCCCGCGCCGACCAAGGCGAAGGTGAGGTAGGTGCGGCGTTCCTCCGGGTCGGTGGCCGTGTCCGCCATCTCGAAAGCTCCGTATACCCGGCGCCGGATCGAGAGCGCATCGGAGATCGTCTTCATACCCGGTGCCCAGCGGGCGAACTCGGGATGGCCGAAATACGATTGCCGGACTCCGGCGGCGACGATCAGGTCGTCGTAACCGAACTCGATGCGGTCGCCGCCGATCCGCCTGGCGATGACGCGCCGGCCTTCGACATCAAAATCGGCCACCTCGGCCATGACGCAGTTGACGTTCTTGTGTTTCTTGAGCAAGTCACGCAGCGGTGCGGCGATCTTCCCCTCGGACATGATGCCGGTAGAGCACTGGTAGAGCAGCGGCTGGAAGACGTGATGCTGAGCCCTGTCGATCAGCGTCACCGAGGCGCTGCGCCTGAGCGCGCGGACCGCGAACAAGCCGGCGAAGCCGCCGCCCACGATCACCACGCGACGCTGGCCAGATTGGTCTGTCATTGCATACTCCGGTCGCTCGGTGCATACTCCGGTCGCTCGGTCAGCCTGCCGGGTCGTGCCAGCTGTCCCGCTCGGGCAGCAGCCGGTCGGCTTCCACCGGGCCCCAGCTGCCCCGGGCGTAGGGGTGCACGGGCGTGACGTCGCCGAGCACCGGGTCAACGACCTCCCAGGCGGCCTCGACGGTGTCCTGCCGGGCGAACAGCCAGCGGTCCCCGTCCAGGGCGGCGCCGATGAGCCGGTCGTAGGGACGCATGTCCGAGCCCTCCTGCCCGGAGAAAGTCAGATCCTCCAGCAGCGGCTCCATCCCGGCGCCGGGCTTCTTGCCCGCCAGCGTGAGGCCCACCGCGGTCTCCGGCCAGATCCGGAACCGCAGCGAGTCGCGGACGGCGAACGGATCGATACCGAATACGTCATGCGGCGGCCGCTTGAAGCGGATGTCGACCTCGGTGGCGGTGACCGGCATGCACTTGGCCGCGCGGATCAGGATCGGCACACCCTCCCAGCGCCAGGAGTCAGCGGCGAGCCGGACCGCGACGTAGCTCTCCGTCGTCGATTTCGGGGCGACACCATCGACGTCGAGATAACCTTCGTACTGGCCCCGTACCGTGTCCTCGGGGGTCAGCGGCCGTAGCGCGGATATCACCCGCGACTTGGCTTCCCGCCAGTCGGCCAGGGCCGGCCGGTCCGGCGGTTCGGCCAGCACGGTGGCCAGCACCTGGAGCATGTGGTTCTGGACGCACGTCCCGGATGGCACCCGTCCGGTCATAGAACCTGCCACGGTCGGCCACGTCGAACGCTTCGGCCATCGTGATCTGGATGCTCTCCACGTAGGTCCGGTTGAGCAGCGGCTCGATCGACCGCGTTCGCGAACCGGACGAACAGTACGTTCTCCACCGGGTCAAAGGCCAGCCAGTCATCGACCCGGAAGATCGCCTCTTCCGGGAAATACTGGTGCATCGTGTCGTTGAGCTGCCGGGAGCTGGCCAGGTCAGTGCCGAACGGCTTCTCCACCATCACCCGCGCATCCTTGGCGCGGCCGGCCGTGGCGATTCCCCTGCGCGATCCGCCCGAACAGCGGCGGCGGCACCTCCAGGTAGAACAAGACCCGGGTGCCCGCGCCGATCCCTGTCCGACATCGCCTGGTAGGTGGCATCGTCGTCGAGGTCCCCGTCGACGTAGCGCAGCAGCCCGAGCATCTTCCGCGCCGCGTCGCTGTCCGGGTCCATGTTGTTGAGCCGCAGCGACGCCACCGCGTAGTCACGGAACTGCTCCAGCCCCCAGCCGCTCTTCGCCACCCCGATGACCGGCACGTTGAGCACGCCGCGCTGGACCAGTCCCACCAGCGCCGGGAACGTCTCAATCTTCGCCAGGTCGCCGGTCGCGCCGAAAATCACCAGCGCGTCAACTTCATTTGCCGCCATGTCAGCTCCTCTAACGATCTGCTTGATCGCGCGTTATCCATCTGATCCCGGCCGCAGCCTTCCTGTCATCACTCAGAGCGGGTGATCGCGCGATGCGACCTGCGGCCACCGGCGTCTCCGGTCAGTGGCCGCTTCTGGTCGTCGGGTCGGCCTCGGGGTTTGTTACCGGATTGGGAGGGACGCCGTCCGGCGCGCTGGACGCTGGCGGCTGGAATTCCTGCCGGCTGACGCGCCGCCGGAAGACGTAGTACGTCCAGGTCTGGTAGGCGAGTACCAGCGGCAGGAGGATGATGACGACGACGGTCATCACCTTGAGGGAGTAGCCTCCGGACGCTGTGTTGTGCACGGTGAGGTTGTACGCCGGGTTGGTGCTGGAGACCATCACGTTCGGGTACAGGTCAACGAAGATCGACAGGATGCAGGCCGCGATGGTGACCGTGGTCGCGGCGAAGGCGAAGCCCTCGCGGTGGTCGTAGACCAGCCAGACGGCGGCGATGACGGCGAGCACGGCGAGCAGCTCGATCACGTTGAGGAAGAAGGCGGTGCTGGCGGTCACGTGCGTCCAGATGATGAAGCCGATGACGGCGGCGCCGGTGAAGGGGGCCACGCGGCGGGCGACCTGCCAGGACCGCTCGCGCATGCCGTCGGTGGTCTTCAGGCACAAGAACGTCGCGCCGTGCAGCAGGCAGACCAGGACCAGGGTGATGCCGGTGAACAGGGCGTAGGGCTGGAGCAGGTCCCAGAACGAGCCGGTGTAGTTCTGGGCCGAGTTGATGGGCAGTCCGTGCAGCAATCCGGCCAGGGCCACGCCGATCAGCAGCGGGGCCAGCAGGCTGCCCGCGGTCAGCAGCACATCCCAGGTGCGGCGCCAGCGGGCCGCGTCGCGCTTGCCGCGGTACTCGAAGGCCACCCCGCGGACGATCAGGGCGGCCAGCAGCAGGACCAGCGCGAGGTTGTAGGCCGAGAACATCGTCGCGTACCAGCCCGGGAACGCGGCGAACATGCCGGCCCCGGCCACGATCAGCCAGACTTCGTTGCCGTCCCACAGCGGCCCGATCGTGTTGATGGCCGCCCGGCGGCCGGCCTCGTCGGTGCCGATCACGCTGTGCAGCATGCCGACGCCGAAGTCGAACCCCTCGAGGATGAAAAAGCCGGTCCACAGGATCGCGATGATGATGTACCAGAACGGGATGAGACCGCTCATCGTGACCTCAATACAGAACGGCCGGCACCGGCGCGTCCACGTCGGCCTCGGTGCGCGGGGGCGGGAGCTGCTCGCGGGAGTACCGCAGCATCAGCAGCAGGTCGACGGTGGCGAGCGTGCCGTACAGCAGGACGAAGGCCACCAGGCTGATCCACAGCCAGGTGGTGCTGACGGTGGGCGAGATCCCGTTCTTGGTCAGCATGATGCCCTGCACGATCCACGGCTGGCGGCCGCTCTCGGTCAGGAACCAGCCCGCGGTATTCATCAGGAACGGCAGCACCGCCCCCCAGACCGCCACCCACAGGAACACCCGGGACGTCGCGAGTTCTGTTTCTTGCGCCGGAGCAGCCACAGCCCCCACAGCGAGATCAGCAGGACCAGGACCCCCAGGTAGGCCATCACCCGCATCGACCAGTACTGGATGAACACGTTCGGCACGTAATTGCCGGGCCCGAACTGCTTGTTGTACTGCGGTTGAGCGGGTTCAGCCCGACCACCTGGCCGTTCCAGTGGTTGGTGGCCAGCAGCGACAGCAGGTGCGGGATCGCGATGATCTCGGTCGGCGTCTGGTCCTTGTTGCCGCCGCCGATCTGGAACAGCGAGAACGAGCACGGCTGGCAGGTGGTCCACTGCGCCTCCGCCGCCGCGATCTTCATCGGCTGGTACCTGCCCTCGATCACGCCCAGCTCGTCGCCGACCAGCATGGTGAACAAGATCGCCGGGACCAGCACGATCAGCGCCAGCCGCGCCGACCGGGTGAACACCGCGCGGTCCCCGCCGTGCCGCAGCTGCCACGCCGAGACCGCCAGCATGACCACGGCGCCGGTGACCAGCGACGCGAACAGCACCTTGGCGTACCCCCACACGAACACCGGGTTGGTGAACAGCGCCCAGATGTCGTTCAGCTGCGGCTTCCCGTTGACCATCACGTAGCCGACCGGGTGCTGCATCCAGGAGTTGGCCGCCAAGATGAACGCCGCCGACAGCGCGGAGCCGAGCGAGACCGCCCAGATCGTCAGCAGGTGCACCCGCCGGGGCAGCCGGTCCCAGCCGAACAGCCACAGCCCCAGGAACGTCGACTCCAGGAAGAACGCGGCCAGCCCCTCCATCGCCAGCGGCGCGCCGAAGATGTTGCCGACCAGCCGCGAGTATGCGCCCCAGTTCATCCCGAACTGGAACTCCTGCACGATCCCGGTCACCACGCCGATCGCGACGTTGATCACCAGCAGCGTGCCGAAGAACCGGGTCAGCCGCAGGTAATCATCCCGCTTGCCCGATACCACGCGGTCTGCAGCAACGCCGTCAGGAAGGCCAGCCCGATCGTGATCGGGACGAAGAAGAAATGATTGATCGTCACAAATGCGAACTCCACCCGCGCCAGATCGACGTTCGTCATCTACTCTCCCGGTTACCAGAGCGCTGGAGTGACTCACCGGACGTGAAATGGCCAGGCAGCCCGTTGTCACGGCCCGCGCCACCATGGATCTGCCTGGACACGGTCATTGGTCCTCACTGTCGTCGCCGCGAACTCGCCGGGCATCATCCTTTGGGTGATTGCCCGTGCGCAGCGCCCTGCCGCTCAGGCGAGCCGTTCGAGCAGGTGGTCGCCGACCCGGACGGCGTTGGCCATCGCGGTGAGGGCGGGGTTGACCGCGCTGATGCTGGGGAAGAAGCTGGTGTCGACGACGTAGAGGTTGTCGAGTTCGTGGGCCCGGCAGTTGGGGTCGAGCACCGAGGTGGCCGGGTCGGTGCCGAACCGGCAGGTGCCGGCCTGGTGCGCGCAGCCGGCGATCGGGATGTCGGTTTTCATGTACGAACCGGTGAGCCAGGTGGCCGGGGTGCATGCCGAGCGAGCCCAGCATCGAATGGAGCTGGGCGTACAGCCGCTTGGCGGCCGGTGGGGTTGCTCGGTGTGTACGCCAGGTGGACGCCGCCGTCCGGGCCGAGGGTGACCCGGTTGTCGGGCTGCGGCAGGTCCTCGGTGGACAGCCAGAAGTCGACGGCGTGCTCCGCGACGTCGCGCAGCGCCCAGGTCGGCGCGAGCTTGGTCTCCAGCGGCTTCTCGCCGCGGTACATCGCCGCCTGCGACTTGCCGACCATCTGGATGTTGCCCATCGGGAAGTCGAAGTCGGGGCCGCGGAAGTAGAAGTCGTTGACGCCGAGGGTCTTCTGGAAGATGGTCGGGTTCGGCTCCTTGGACAGGGCGAGCACGGCCTGGCTGTTGTGGTACATGTAGTTGCGGCCGACCTGGTCCGAGCCGTTGGCCAGCCCGTTCGGGTGCTTGTCGTTCGCGGAGGCCAGCAGCAGCTTGGCGGAGTTGGCCGCGCCGCAGGAGACGACCACGATGTCGCCCTCATACCGCTCGGTTTCGCCGTCGCTGCTCGACCACGACCCCGGTGACCGCGGTGCCGGCCGGGTCGGTCTCCAGCTTGACCGCCCGCGCGTTCCGTGAGCAGCGTGACGTTAGGGTGCTCGAGCGCGGGACGGACGCCGATCACCTCGGCGTCGGACTTGGCGTGCAGCGGGCACGGGAACCCGTCGCAGTCCGGCGCAGCGCACGCAGATGCTGAAGGGCAGGTTCGCCTCGTTGAGCAGGATGCCGCACGGCGCGTGGAACGGGTGCTAGCCCGCCTTGGCCAGGTCATCGGAGAGCTGCTGAATGCGCGGCTCGTGGGAGACGGCGGGGTGCGGGTAGGGCGCGCTGGCCGGCGGGTCGGTCGGATCCTCGCCCCGCGCGCCGTGCACCTGGTAGAGCTGCTCGGCGGCGGTGTAGTACGGCTCCATGTCCGCGTAGGAGATGGGCCAGGCCGGCGACAGGCCGTCATGGTGGTGCAGCTCGCCGAAGTCCTGCGCCGCGCATCCGGTACAGCGCGGCGCCGTACAGCTTGGTGGCGCCGCCGACGAAGTAATGCACCTGCGGCTGGTAGAACGACTTGGCCTTCGGGTCGTACCAGCTGTCCGGCGAGATGTAGCGGCCGTCCACGAACACGTCCACGGTGGACCAGTTCTCCGGCTCGCGCGGCAGCCAGTCCCCGCGCTCGAGCAGCAGGATCCGCTTGCCCGAGGGGGCCAGGTGGCGGGCGAGCGTGCCGCCGCCCGCCCCGGTTCCGATGATGATGACGTCGTAATGCTCGCCCATGCTGGTTCCTTTCCGAGGCCGGAGGGCCCGGCGTGGTAATCGGCTGCTACCGTAGCCCTCGCATCAGGCGCCGGGCATCGCCCATAAAGAGTGATCCGGCGCCGCCCGCCGCTTCAGAAAATGGCGATCGGGTTGATGGGCGAACCGGTCCCCGCGCGAAGGCGGAGGGGCGCTATGACGCACAGGAATGACCAGCGGTTCAGCTCCTCGCAAAGGGCAACGAGGTCTTCGAATTTCAGCCAGTCCAGCAGGTGCAGGCCTATCGCGTTGACGGCGAGCACGTGCACCGGGAAGTCGACACCCTCGGCCGCGCTGGGGGCCGTGTCGTTATTGCCGTCGCCGCCCAGGACCGCGATCCGCCGTTCCGCGAGGAGTTCCAGGGCCACTGGATGTAGCCCGGCGCGCGCGTTCGCGGAGTCCCACGGCCCCAGCTCCCTGCGGCGGCTGCGGTGGCCGACCCTGACGAATAGCAGATCGCCCGGTTCGATGCGGACCTGCTGCGCCGCCTCCGCCGTGATAAGGTCATCGGCGGTCACGTGATCGCCCGGCTCCAGCCACGGCACCTGCCGCGCCCGCGGAATGTCGAGCAGCAGGCCACGTCCGGCTATCCCGCCGCCGGCCACCTCGATGGAGAGCTCAGTTGCTCCCGCCGCAGTGATGGCGTCCGCGCTGATGCCGTTGTAGAGGGTCCCGTCGAAGATCACGTGACACAGCGCGTCGATGTGGCTGTCGGCGTTGCCGTGGATGTTCATGGCCACCCGGTCCATGGCGAATGAGAGCCCGGAAGCGGGAACCGAACTGCTCCCGGGATGAATCATCTGGTGCACGGCGGGATCGGGGTTGTCGGGCGCCACCTCGCTCTCCACCGGTGCCGCCAGCGACACAGCACGGCCACGCCGGACGCTGCCAGCCGCGGCCACCAACTGGGCGGGCGAAATGTTGTTCAGCGCTCCCCGCCGGTCGGCCGGCCCCACGCGGACATGTGCTTCACCCGCTCGTAAAGTGCCCGGAACTCGGCCGCGCTCAGCTCAAAGTCACCCATCCCGCCAGCATCACGCGCCAGGCCCGCGCGGGCATCATCCGTTCCGGACGACTGACACCGCGGCCCGGTGGCGACCGGCCGAGAAACCAGAACGTCATCAGGAAGCCGGGGCGGGGATCTCTCCCCGCCCGGGCTTATCCGCGGCGCGGGTCAGTCCCGGAGCGCGTCGGAGAGCACCACGATGGACCGGGGGCTGACGGTGAACTGATCACCGGTGGCTCGCGGTGCGGCGGCGGAGCTGCCGGATGCAGCCGGGTCGCAGGTGTCGATCTCGGTGTGCCAGGCGGCCTGCGGCCTGGTGACGGGGAGGACGAAGTTGAGGGGCTGCCACCAGGCGTTGACCAGGACGAGGAAGTCGTCGTCGAGCAGGGGCGAGCCGTCAGCGGCGCGGTCGGGCTCGTCGGATCCGTCGAGGTAGATGGCCAGGGCCAGAGCGCTGGGGTCGGACCAGTCGGTGCCGGTCATCGCGGTACCGCCCGGGGTGAACCACCCCAGCTCGGCCGCCCCGGCGGCCCGGCCAGGAATCGCCGCCGGCGGAAGGCCGGGTGCGCCTTGAGGAAGGCGATCAGCTGCCGGGCACCGCGGCCGGCCGGACCGCGGCGGTCATGGCTGGGCCTTCCCGGTCAGGTCGCGCAGAACGTCGCCGAATGACCGGACCGCGCCGTGCCGGCGCAGGATCAGGTCGGCGATCAGGCCGGTCCAGCCGGTCTGGTGGAAGGCGCCGATCGCGGCGCCGTTGTCGCCGTGGAAGTACTCGCTGAAGATCAGGTTGTCCTTCCAGGCCGGATCGGCCTGCATCTTCTCGGTCCCGCCGAAACAGGCCCGCCGTCCGCCGGAGTCCCTGGTGAACAGGGAGATCAGCCGGTCCTGCAGGTCGGCGACGATCAGGTCGAGGGTGAGCCGCTTGCCCGACCCGGTCGGGTACTCGATCTCAAAGTCATCGCCGTAGAACCGGTGGTAACGCTCCAGCGATTCGATCACCAGGTAGTTGACCGGCATCCAGATCGGGCCGCGCCAGTTGGAGTTGCCGCCGAACATCGAGGTGGTCGACTCGGCCGGCTCATAGTCGATGGAGGACTGATAGCCCTCGGCGTCGAACTGGTAGGGATGATCGCGGTGGTAGGCCGACAGCGCGCGCAGCCCGTGCGGGGACAGGAATTCGCTTTCATCAAACAGCTTGGCGAACAACCGCTCCAGCTGGGCCGGGCCAGCCACCGACAGCAGCAGCCGCTGGCCGCCCGCCTCGCCGCGCAGCTGCGGGGTTTCGGCCAGCTTCTGCACGTCCCCGACGCCCTGCTTCCGCAGGAACCGCGTGAAGTTCTTGTTCATGGTCATCGCGTTGTTCAGCATGGTGCCGTCGATGACCCCGGCGGCCAGCGCCGGGATGATCCCGACCATGGAGTGCACCTTGACCGGGACGCTGTAGCCCGACGGGGTGACCAGCCGGTCGTAGAACAGCCCGTCCGCGTCGTCCCACAGGCCCTGCTCGTCCAGGGCCGTGCGGATCCCGGCGAAATGCTCCAGGAACTTCAGCACCAGATCCTGCGCCTTGCGCGCGCCGGACCACTGCAGGACGGCCGCCATGACGCCCAGTGACAGCGCGTAGGAGCCCATCCAGCCGGTCGCGTCGGACTGCTCCAGGGTGTAGCCCGGCGGGCAGGTGGGAGCCGGTCGATCGGGCCGATGTTGTCCAGCCCGAGGAAGCCGCCCTCGAACACGTTGTTGCCGTTGGCGTCCTCGCGGTTGACCCACCAGGTGAAGTTGACCAGCAGCTTGTCGAACACCCGGGACAGGAAATCGAGGTCGCGGCCGCCGTCGATGGCAAACACCTGCAGCGCCGCCCACGCGTGCACCGGCGGGTTCACATCCCCGAAGTCCCACTCATACGCCGGCAGCGCGCCCTGCGGGTGCTGGAACCACTCCCGGCAGACCAGGATCAGCTGGTACTTGGCGAACGCCGGGTCCAGGTGCGCCAAAGTCACCGTGTGGAAGGCCAGGTCCCAGGCGGCGAACCAGGGATACTCCCACTTGTCCGGCATCGAGATGATGTCGAACCCATCGAAGTTGCGCCACTTGGAGTTCCGCCCGCCCTTGCGCACCTCCGGCGGTGGCATCTGACCAGGGTCGCCGTCTAGCCACCGGGCCACGTCGTAGTAGAACAGCTGCTTGCTCCACAACATCCCCGCGGAGGCCTGCCGCAGCACCAGCGCCTCATCCGCGCTCGCGGCGGCCGGGGTCAGCTCCGCATAGAACTCATCGGCCTCCGCCTTGCGCAGCGCCATCACCTTGTCGAAGTCCTTGCCCAGCGCGGTCGCCGCCTTGGCCGCGGACGTACCCGAACCGCCGGCGGGGGCGGGCCGCAGCCGCAGCCGCAGCTCGGCGGTCTGCCCGGCCGGGACGGTGACCTGGTACCAGAACGCGCATTTGGTGCCGGTCCCGACCGGGTTGACCGTGGCCGCGCCACCGATCACGTGGTCGTTGATGCCGTCCTTGGGATACGGCGTGACCGCCTCGCCGCCGTACAGCCCGGCGAAGTTCGTCTCGTTCTCGCAGAACAAAAGCTGCGGGCCGGCCCCGTCCGGGCCCGCCGCGGCGAGCAGCTCCAGGGTGCCCGCGAACGGGTGGTCGATGGTGACCGACCGGTCCCCGGTTGCCCGCAGCGCCGGCCGGGGCCATCATCCCCCCAGGACCAGGTGTTGCGGAACCACGCGGTCGGCAGCACATGCAGCGTTTCGGCCTCCGGGCCGGCGTTGGTGACCTGGATGGCCATCAGCACATCATCCGGGCTCGCCTTGGCGTAGTGCACCTCGGTGATCCAGTACCGGTCACCGTCGAACGCGCCGGTATCCAGCAGCTCATACTCCGGCTCGTACCGGCTCCGGCGGGCATTGACATCGATCAGGTCCTGATAGGGGTACGCGCCCTGCGGGTAGTGGTAACGCCACCGGTTCCAGGCGTGGCTGGGCACCGCATCCAGGTACCACCAGTACTCCTTCACGTCCTCGCCGTGGTTGCCCTGCGGGCCGGTCAGCCCGAACGGGCGCTCCTTCAGGATCGGGTCCCGCCCGTTCCACAGCGCCAGCCCCAGGCACAGCCGCTGCTCAATATCACAGAACCCGGCCAGCCCATCCTCCCCCCACCGGTACGCCCGCGACCGCGCCTGATCATGCGGCAGGTGATCCCACGCGTTGCCGTCGGCGCTGTAATCCTCCCGGACCGTGCCCCACTGCCGCTCGCTCACGTACGGCCCCCACCGGTACCACTCCCCGCCCTGCCGCAGCCCATCCTCCAGATGCCCGAACCCCGCTACCCGATCCCGTTCCGCGCTCATTGCTGACCCCTCACTTCGCCGTACCACCGTCCGTATGGTGCCGACCCGCAGGACCGGACGTGATCGTGGTGTGAATCGGCATTCATGGCCGGCCCCTCGGTATTCATGGCCGGCCCCAATGTCTTTCTAGACGGGCGGGCGGCGTCAGCTCATCACCTTCGGCGGGTGATGATTCTGGCCTCCGCCGCGGCCAATTTGGAAAGGGAGCTCGCGGAATGTGAACGGGTGGCAAACAGACGGCCAACCGGCGACCGGAGGCTGGCGTGACGACAGACCAGATCCTGACCGGTGTCGGCCTGATTCTCGCCCTCGCGGTCGGCTGTCAGGTGCTGGCCAGCAGGCTGCGCATTCCCGCGCTCATCCTGCTGCTGCCGGCTGGTTTCATCGCGGGCGCACTGACCAGCGACGTCAACCCGGAAAAGCTGCTCGGCGCGGCGTTCGAGCCACTGGTGTCCCTGTCGGTGGCGGTCATCCTCTACGACGCGGGCCTGGGCCTCGATCTGCGCAAGCTCAAGGGACATACCCGCCGGGTGGTGATCCGCCTGATCGTCCTCGGGGTGCTGATCACCTGGGCGCTCGCCGCATCCGTGGCTGCGCCGCTGCTCGGCATGTCGCGCGGGGCGGCGGTCATGCTGGGGATCATCCTCGTCGTCTCGGGCCCCACGGTCGTGGGCCCGCTGCTCAACTTCGTCCGGCCGACGGAACGGCTGCAGCGGGTCCTGATCTGGGAAGGGTCAATGATCGATCCGGTCGGCGGCATACTCGGCGCGCTGGTGTTTCATGGCGTTACCGCGAGCACGCATAAGGGCCTGGGCAGCCAGGTGGGGCAGTTTGCGCTGAGCGTCGGGGCCGGCCTGGCCGGCGGCGTCATCGGCGCCGCGGTGCTCTGGCTGCTGCTGCGCAAGCTCCGGCTGGACGAGGTGCTCGGCACCAGCGCGCAACTCGCCACCGTGATCGCGGTGGCGGCCGGCTGCGACATCGTCCGCGCGGACACCGGGCTCATCGCGGCGATTTTCATGGGACTCGCGCTGGCCAATCAGCGAGGCTTTGACATCCCGGCCCGCCGCCCATTTTTCGAAACCCTCGTGCAGCTCATTATCGGCGTCCTCTTTATTTCCATCTCGGCCACCGTGACCCCGCAGTCCCTCCGGCATCTGGTGCTGCCCACGCTCGGTCTGGTTGCTGTCCTGGTTTTCGTGGCCCGGCCCATCGTGGCTTTCGCGTCCACCCTGGGGACGGACCTCAGGAAAGGCGAGCGCGCGTTCATCGGCTGGATGGCCCCGCGCGGGATCGTCGCCGCCGCCACCGCCTCGACGTTCACGGCGGGCCTGGTGGCCAAGGGGATCGGCGGCGCAGCCAAGATTCTGCCCGCCACTTTCGTCGTGATCGTCGCGACGGTGACCCTGTATGCCCTGACCGCGGCGCCCGTGGCCCGGCTCCTGCGCGTCGGCCTGCCGGCGCGCACCCGGCCGCTCCTGGTCGGCGGCGCTGCGTGGGTCATCGACCTCGGGCTGGCCCTGCGGTCCGCCGGCCTGGAGGTGCTGATGTGGGCGGGCCTCGATCAGCAGCGCGAGCAGATCAAGCGGGCCGGCCTGGAGCTGGCGCCGGGCGAACTGCTGGCGGCGGCCACCGGCCGCGGCGCGCGGCTGGAGGGGATCACGGCCGTCCTCCTGCTGACGGACGAAGACGACTTCAACGCCCTCGCCGCGGTGCTGCTGGCCGACGGCGTCCAGGGGCGCGTATACCGACTTGGGCCGCAGTTGCCGAGCCATGGCGTGGTCGCTCCGTATACCGGTGGTGAAATCCTGTTCAGCGAGAGCCTGACCAGGCTGGCGGTCAGCGGCCGGTATGCCGGCGGCGCGCGCATCATCGCGCAGCGCGCGGGCGGCGAGGCGGCCGCCGGGTACGACCTCCTGTTCCTGGTGCGCGCGGACGGACAGCTTACGGCCGTCACCCGGGCCGATACGCCGGTGCCGCAGGCGGGCGACACCGAGGTGTCCCTGGGGCCGGTGCCGGTGGGGCAGGCCACGGACGGCCGGCTGCCGCGCTAGGGCTCCGGGTACGGCGCTGGCATCACCCGCTGCGGGTGATACGGCCCGGGGCGACTCCGCGCACCGCCCGCAATCACCTCGGGCGGATGATGCCCTAGCAGGCAGCTCGGGGAACAGTGGCGATCGTACGGGGGCGTGAACTGGAGCGGCGATGACGTTTCACGTGCGACTGGTCAGTCCGCCTGACCAGACCGAAGGCCTGGTCAGGGTACTGGCCGCCGACGCCGGTGTCTCAAACCTGGTGGTGCTCCCGGGAACGGCCCGCCGGCCAGACGGCGATGCCGTGCAGTTCGACGTGCGGTCCCGGTCCGCGAACTCCGTATTCCGGCACCTGGAGGCCTTCCAGGCCGACCACAGCGGTGCGGTCGGCATCAAACAGGTAGATGCAACGCTGGGGGAAGAGACGGCTCCGGCCTCGAAATACTTTTTCGTCCAGCGAAACGTCGTCCCCGTCTGGGAGATCGTCGAGGCCAAGATCCGCTCCGACGCCGTTTATGCGCCCAGCTTCTACACTCTCCTCGCGATCGCCGGGCTCATTGGCGCGGTCGGCATTCTCACCAACTCCCAGATTCTCATTGTCGGAGCCATGGTCGTAGGGCCGGAATACAACGCGATCATGGGCGTCGCGCTCGGCCTCGACAAGCGAAGCACGCGGCCGGTACTTCGGGGCACCGTCGCCCTGCTTGTCGGATTCTCCGCCGCTATCGTCATCACCCTGCTCTTCGGGCTGCTGATTCGCTGGTCCGGGCATACGCCGAAGCTTTATTCGGCCGGGGTGCGACCCGTCTCGGATCTGATCGACAGTCCGAACTTGTTCTCGCTCGTCGTCGCCGTGCTGGCCGGAATCGTCGGTGTCGTCTCGCTGACCGAGGCGCGAGCGGGTGCGCTCATCGGCGTTTTCATCTCGGTGACGACTATCCCGGCCGCGGCCGACATCGCTCTGTCGCTCGCATACTCCAGCTGGGGCGAGGCTAGGGGGTCGGCGTTTCAGCTGCTGCTCAACGTGATCGTGCTGGTCGTGGTGGGGGCGCTGATGCTGCGCCTGCAGCGAATCATCTGGCGTTTCCGCGAAGAGACGGCGCGGCCGGGCAGTGCGCAACGGCCTGGCTAGTCACCTGGCGCGGCCGCGAGGTGCAAGCCGTCGATGATCGCCGCGACTAGCTCCTCCGGCGTGCCATCGGCGGATATGACCAGCGCGCCTTCGGCGGGGCCCGGCATTTCCAGATCGCCGAACTGGGTAGCGGCGAGCTTGCGCGGGGAAAAAATGCCCGTGCCGGGCGGTGAGCCGCCTCACGTCCAGGTCATGAGGGACGTCCAGGAACACCAGCCGAGCGGCTGGCCGCCCGTCCAGGAGCGCCGCCCGGTAGGCGCGCTTGAGCGCGGAGCACGCCACGACACCAGACTCACCCGCTGCGGCACGCTCGTCCATCCAGGCGCCGATCGCGCGCAGCCAGGGCCACCGGTCCTCATCGGTCAGCGGCATCCCGGCCGCCATCTTGGCGACATTGGCGGCGGGGTGAAAAGAATCGCCGTCGGCAAAGGCCCAGCCCAGCCGGTCCGCCAGCAACGCCCCGATCGTCGACTTTCCGCTGCCCGACACACCGGCCACCACCACAATCATGCGGGGCTCACGATCAGAGCGTCAGGACCGGGCGCTACGCCGCCCTCCTGGTGCCCAGGTTCTCGCGCGAGTCGTAGACGCACAGCGCGTACAGCGCGGCCACGTCGATGGCGATGATGAGGATCGACCAGACTGACTGCGCTCTCCGCCGCCGTGTCTGCTCGTTGCTGCCGACGTCATGAAGGGTCTCCCTCAATCGGTTTTGCTGTCCTAGCTGACCAGGCTTCCGATGGGTTCCGGGGCCACGCATCATCCGGGCCGGGCGGCCGGCGGGGGCGTGGCGGCGCCGCCCGGCCTATCGGCTGCGGCGCTTGGTGCCAGCTGAGCTGGCCGGTTCCGGTCATGGAGACGGCGTACCTCCAGGATCTGCACGCCGAGCAGCTCGAGCCGGGCCAGCAGGGCGTGCAGCGCCGCCTGATCGGGCAGCTGACCGTGCACCAGGGTTTCCACCGGCTTGACCGAGGGGGCCAGGTCCTCGAAGTCACGCAAGGCTCCCGGCGGGAGGATTCCGGTGACGCGGATCTCGTAAGAGGAAGATGTCATCTGAGCTCACTCACGACTGTGCTGACAGATCTGGGGGGACGGTCCGGGCCGGCTGCGCCGGCCCGGCAGGCTGAGGGCTGGGTCCGGCGGCCTCAGGGCCGGCCGCAGCAGGCTGAGGGCTGGGTCCGGGCGACTCGAGGGCCGGCCGTGGCGGCCGGGTCAGCGGCCGGCTTCGGGGTGAGCCTCGCCGAGAGGACGTAGGCCACCACGACGGCCACGATCACCAGTGGCATGACGGCCAGGCCATCGGAGGCCAGCAGCAGGGAGGCCAGCAAGACGGAGGTCAGGGGCAGTCTGAGCATCACGACGGACATCGCGGCGATGCCCATGGCGACGCCATCGACGAGCGGCAGACCCGGCAGGTGCGACAGCGCGACACCGCCCGCCGCCCCGAGGAACAGGGCCGGGAACGTCGGGCCGCCGCGGAAGCTGCTCAGCGAGACCCCGTAGGCGAGCCCCTTGCAGGCCAGGAGCAGCAGCGAGTGCTCCGACCGTATAGCTGGCGGCTGTGGTCGACGAACGGGCCGAGGGCGGACTGGCCGGAGAACAGCACCTCGGAGGAGCCTTTCCCGGTGGCCGCGGCGAACGCGATGGCCAGGCCCGCGACGGCCAGGCCAACCACCGGAGTGAGCAGCACCATCCGCCGCTCGACATGAGGCCGCAGGAACAGGCCGAGCCACCGGATTCCGCTGCCGAACGGGACGGCCAGCACCCCGATCGCCAGGGCCCAGCCGAACTCCCCGATGGTAGGCGCCCCGACGTGCGGAAGGCCGGGGATCGCCAGCGAAAACGTGCCGAGCCCCGTCCAGGCGTCGAGGCCGGTGAATATGAGCGAGCCGACGCCGGCGGCCAGCAGGCCAGGTACCAGTACCACCTGCATCATCGTCCCGCCGAGGCCGGAGGCCTCCATCAGGAGGAACGCTCCGGTCAGGGGGGACCCAAGCAGCGTGCTGATGGCGGCGAAACTGCCGGCCGCCGCGACCGCCGCCTGGGTCCGGGCCGGAGCGTCCCGCTTGACGAGCCGGACCGCCAGGACGCCGAGCCCGCCGCCGATGGCGATCAGCGGCCCCTCGGGGCCGAGCACGACGCCCAGGCACAGCGTCGCGAACGCCGCCAGCACGATACCCGGAAGCTCCCGGAGAGAAGGCGGTCCCGCACCCGCCTTGAACCCGTCGGCGGGCGAGTGGCCGCCCCTGCCGGGCAGGTACCGGATGGTCAGGCCCACCAGCACCCCGGCCAGCAGCAGCGGCAGGATGGGCCACCACAGGGGTTCGGCGTGGAAGCCCACGGCCTTGGGCAGATCGGTGAAGATCCAGCCCTGCAGCTTGCTGACCAGCGCGAGAAAGAAGTAGGCCAACGCCGAGACGGGCGCGCCGACGATCGCGGCAATGACCAGCAGGGCGATATAGCTCCGGGACCGCAACAGCGCCAGTGGATCGGACGGCATACTCACCGGGCTTCCTCCTGGAGCCGCTGGGGGGCTAGCGCCGACGGCTGCCCAGCACCTCGCTCATGGCCCGGGCTGGGCGGCCGCATCCGGTCGCCGGATCAGCTGCCGAGCAGCTTGGCCTTGGCGGCAGTGAATTCGTTGTCGGTCAGAGCGCCCTGCTGGTGCAGGGCGTCGAGCTGGTTCAGCTGGTCGAGCAAGGACGGCCCCGCGGCCGGGGCGGCCGCGGGCGGGGCCGGCGCCTGCTGGGCGGGCGCCTGCTGCTGCTCAAGGTCGTCGATCCGGGCGTTCTGGTCATCGTCTTGCTGGGCCTGGTTCGCCGCTCTGGTTGCTGAACGATGGCCGACGGCATACGCGCCGCCACCGATGACCGCCGCGCGCATGAGCGGGCGCCGTCTCCTCATTGCTGCCTCCTGGAAGTAGGTCGACCTGGGGTCCTGAGCACTCGGCTAGATGGCGTCTGGCAGCTCAAGGCCGAGGGCCAGCATGAGTTCGGGCGCTGCCGCCATCACCCTGGGCCCGCCCACCTGCGGCAAGACCGCGCGCAGCACGCCGAGCAGGTCCTGCGGCGTGGCGCCAGCGGCCAGCGCGTTGGCGACCTGCCACATATACGAGGCCGGCGGGGCGTCGAGGGCGATGAGCGTAGCGATCTTGACGAGCGCGAAGGTACGGCCGTCCAGGCCGGTGCTGGCCCGCTCGGTCTCCCGGAACGCCAGCACTTCCTCCAGGACGGCCTGGTCGCCGACGGCCAGGCCGGCCAGCAGCTCCGCGGTCGCCGCATCGACCTCGGCCTTAACGGGCGTTGTCATGATCAGACTCCTTCGCTACTCTGAGCTTCCTGAGCGAGTGCCCGCTCAGGCCATCACCACGGGCCAACTGTCGCGCTGCCCCGCGAGCAGCGCGTCACCCGCAGTGGATGATCCGGGGACAACCTCATCCGCCCGCGAGGCCGAAGATGCCGTTGCCGGCCACGATCGCCCCGCCGACGATCAGTACCGCGATGAGTATCTTGTTCCCGTTCGCGCGCAGCCAGCCATTGAAAGCCGTCAGGCGACGCGTCGTTGCGGCCGGGCGCGATCAGGTGCAGCAGCAGGGGCAGCCACACGAGAGCCACATTGATCACTACGACGACAACGATGGCCACCGCGGTGAGTTCGAGGCTGGCTTTGGCCGTGGCGATCACCTGAACCGCCGCGATGAACGTAATGCCCGGCGCGAACAGGAGCAGGCCAACGGCGAACGCGCTGCCCGGGGCGGGATCGGCGATCATCCTCGAGACGAGTCCCTGCTTCTTTTCTCCGGATCGGGCGGCTTCGGCTTCCGCCGGGCGAGCACGGCGCCCGCCGTCAGCATCGAGCAGGCCGAGGCCGAGCCGCAGACCATAGCGAGGCGTGCGCTGACGGTGGTGGTCCAGACCGGTGTTACGCAGAATCGCGATCACCACCAGGCCCATCACCAGGCTCATGATGATCGCGCCGACCAGGTAGACCGTGCCGATCAGCCTGGGCCGGGCGGAGCCCAGGTAGACGGCGGCCACCAGAAGAGCGGTCGGGGAAAGCGCGGCCAGCAGCGCGAGCCCGGCCGCTTGCAGGATCACCGGGCCCGCCCTCCCGGCGATTGACGGTCAACGGGCGCCCGGGGGGCCGAGACCCGCCGAAGTCCTCACGGATGGGCCGCCATCTCCGGCTGAGCGGGCGGCCGGGTGCCGATCAGTTCGATCAGCCCGAGAACGACCAGTAGCAGGACGACGAGCACGATGACGAGGACGGCGGTGGGCTGTCCCCAGAACACGAAGATCAGCGCGGCGAGGGCCACGGCCGATATCCGGAGCGCCTTGCGATGCGCGTACGTCCACGTGCCGACCGGGCCCGTTTGCACGCCCGCATGCTCGCCGCGCTGCCGCAGCCAGGTGAGCCCGGACGCGGTGGCACCCCGGATCCTGACCGCGGTGACCGAGGGCCCGGTCAGGAACGCGGCGGCGGCGACGACCAGGCCCACGACGAGGATCGCGCGCAGCCCTTCCTTGATGAACCGGACGAGCGTATCGAACAGGACGGCCGCGGCGTCGGAGGGGAGCACGTTGCTCGGCACGCTGTTCAGGTAGATGCTGCGGAAGATCAGCAGCCCGGCGGCGAGCACCAGCATCGATGCGGCGAGGCCGAGACCCGCCCCGATCAGGGCGCGCCGGTGGCCGCGCGCCACGTACACGCCTGCGGCGATCAGCAGCAGGGCCAGAATCGGCAGCACGATCTTGAGATCGTTGATCAGCCGGTAGCCGGTCTGCGCCTTGACCAGGTACTTATCCGAGAACAGGCTGAACGTCGGGTTGATGGGCGGGACCTTGCTGACGATCGTGAAGCCGCGTTTGACCAGGTCCTGCTTGACGAGGTCGATGAACGGCCCGAGGTTGAGGACGACCTTGCCGTTGCTGGTGGTGATCGAGCCGTTACCCTGCCCGGAGAGCGCTTTCACCACCGCCTGATGGATGCCGGTGTTGGCCTTGACCCAGAGCTGGGCGAACTGCGGGCTGGCCACGATGTTGTGCACCTGGCCGTGGATGAATCCGTCGACCGCGCCGTTGATCTGCGGGGCGACTGATTGCAGCAGCGCCCCGACGCGCGTCAGCCCCTTGCTGTACAGGTCCGCGGCGGCCTGATCGGCGTAGGCGGTCACGTCGAGGTGGCTGGTGATCTGGGCCGAGATCTTGTCGGTCAGCGCATTCTGGACGGCCGGCTCATGGACGAGGGGCTCCATGTTGGCCACAAAACGACTGGTATCGGAGACCTGATTGGCGGCCCAGACCCCCAGCACCGAGATCGGGGCGAGCAGGCAGCCGAGAAAGATGAGAACGACGGCCACCGGAGCCCGCCAGCCAATGCGCCGCCGGCCCGCCGGTGCCGCCTGCTGGGTGCGCAGCTCGTCCACCTCGGCGCGCAAGCGTTCAATTTCTTCTTGCTCATCTTCTTCTGCTTATCCCGGCTGGGCCCTGAGCCGTCGGCTGCAGGACCCTCCGTGTGACCGACGTCAGACAACGGATACCTCCCGGCCGATGCGCCCTCGCCTCCACCGCCGATCACGGCACCACGCCAGGCGCTTGATTACTCGATTCGTTCAGCGTCTCCCGATTAGGCGGGGCGCACCTCACCCCGACCGGATGAGTCGTCCGCGGCCTTACGGCCGCATCCTCGCCGCGATTCCCGTTGTGCAGCCAGCCGCCGGCCACCATAGGGAGGCCGGAGCGCCTGGTACCGGCCGGCGGGGCGGAGCACGGGGCGCCGTCCGCACCGTAGGCTTGGATCGTCATGGACATTCAGCCAGCCGAATCCGCCGGCCGCGACAGCGTGCCGTCGACCTCGCCGGGGGCCGTACCGGGCGGGGAGCCGCATTCCTTCTTCGAAGCCGTTGGCGGTGAAGAGACCTTCACGCCGCCTCGTGCACCGCTTCTACGAGCTGGCCGCCGACGACCCGGTCCTGCGGCCCGTGTACCCGGCCCGGGACCTCGGGCCCGCCGAGGAGCACCTGCGGCTGTTCCTCATCCAGTACTGGGGCGGCCCGCAGACGTACAACGAACTGCGGGGGCACCCGCGGCTGCGGATGCGGCACGTACGGTTCGTGATCGGCGAGGCCGAAAGGGACGCCTGGCTGCGCGACATGCGCATCGCGCTCGATGAGCTGTCGCTCGATCCGGCGCTGGACGCCCAGTTGTGGGACTACCTCGTCATGGCCGCCCACAGCCTGGTCAACCGCCCCGCCAGCCCAGGCGGCGGGGACCTGGGTCTCACGCCGCGTTAGCCCCCGGGGACCCCCCTGGAACCCCCCGCCGCGCTGCGCGCCCCCGCTCGGGTACTTCGCCGGCACACCGGCCACTCGCCCGGGCTAAGCCCGGGACTCGCTGGGCCGGTATGAGCGCCTCGCGTAGCCTGCGCATGGTGGCCGCGTGGCCGTTACGTCCTGGTGAGGCGGCGGTAGGTGACGCGGTGGGGGCGGGCGGCCTCGGCGCCGAGGCGCTCGACCTTGTTCTTCTCGTAGGCCTCGAAGTTGCCCTCGAACCAGAACCAGTTCGCCCCGCCTTCCCACGCCAGGATGTGGGTGGCGATCCGGTCAAGGAACCACCGGTCGTGGCTGGTGATCACGGCGCAGCCGGGGAAGTCGAGCAGCGCGTTCTCCAGCGACGAGAGCGTATCCACGTCCAGGTCGTTGGTCGGCTCGTCCAGCAGCAGCAGGTTGCCGCCCTTCTTCAGGGTGAGCGCCAGATTGACCCGGTTGCGCTCGCCGCCGGAAAGCACGCCGGCCGGCTTCTGCTGGTCCGGGCCCTTGAATCCGAACGCGGCCACGTAGGCGCGGCTCGGGATCTCGGTGTTCCCGGCGCGGATGTGCGTCTCCCCGTCGGAGATCACTTCCCAGACGTTCTTGTCGGGGGCGATCCGCTCCCGGCTCTGGTCGACGTAGGAGATCTCCACCGTCTCGCCGATGCGGATGTTCCCCGCGTCGGGCTTCTCCTCGCCCACGATCATCTTGAACAAGGTGGTCTTGCCGACGCCGTTCGGCCCGATCACGCCGACGATGCCGTTGCGGGGCAGGGAGAAGCTCAGCCCGTCGAACAGCACCCGGTCACCGAAGCCTTTGACCAGTCCTTCGGTCTCCACCACAAGGCTGCCCAGCCGGGGACCCGGCGGGATCTGGATCTCCTCGAAGTCAAGCTTGCGCCGCGAGTCGGCCTCCGTGGCCATCTCCTCATACCGCTGGAGCCGGGACCGGCTCTTGGCCTGGCGCGCCCGCGGGTTCGATCGCACCCACTCCAGCTCTTCCTCGAGGCGCTTGCGCCGCTTGGCGTCCTTGGCGCCCTCGACCTTGAGCCGGGACGCCTTGGTGTCCAGGTACGTGGAGTAATTGCCCTGGTAGGGGTAGGCGTGGCCGCGGTCGAGCTCGAGGATCCACTGAGCCGCGTTTTCCAGGAAATAACGGTCGTGGGTCACGGCGACGACGGTGCCCGGGTAATTGTCCAGGTGCTGCTCCAGCCACTGGACGCTTTCGGCGTCGAGGTGGTTGGTGGGCTCGTCGAGCAGCAGCAGGTCCGGCTGGGACAGCAGAAGCCGGCAGAGCGCGACCCGGCGGCGCTCCCCACCGGATAGCTGGGTGACGCTCGCGTCCGGCGGCGGGCAGCGCAGCGCGTCCATCGCCTGCTCGAGCTGGCTGTCAAGGTCCCAGGCGTCGCGGTGGTCGAGCTGCTCCTGAAGCCGGCCCATTTCCTCGAGCAGCTCGTCGGAGTAGCCGGTGGCCATCTTCTCGGCGATCTCGTTGTACGCCTCCAGCATCGCCTTGGTCTCGGCGACACCCTCCTCGACGTTGCCGAGGACCGTCTTGTCCTCGTTGAGCTGAGGTTCCTGGGAGAGCAGGCCGACGGTGAACCCGGGCATCAGCCGCGCCTCGCCGTTGGACGGCTGCTCGACACCGGCCATCAGCTTCAGCAGCGTGGACTTGCCGGTACCGTTCGGCCCCACGACGCCGATCTTGGCTCCCGGCAGGAACGACAGCGTGACGTCGTCAAGGATTACCTTGTCGCCGTGCGCCTTGCGCACGGCACGCATTTGGTAGATGAACTCCGGCATGACACCTAGCGTATTGCCCCGGCCGGCCGGCCAAGCCGCCTGGCGGCCTACGGCACCGAATCCCCGGTGCCTCCCTCCGTCTCCCGCAGGCCGGGCTCCGCGTCCGGTGCTTCCGGCTCTAAAGCCGGCGGGTCCGGGGTCTTATCCATGCGGCTGTCGTTACAGGCGGGGCCGTCGGGTGAATACACGCAGACCTGGTCACGCCCGGAATCCTTGGCCCGGTAGAGCGCCAGGTCGGCGGCGGCCAGCAGTTCGAACAGGTCGCGACCGTGCCTGCCGAGGACCGCGACGCCGATCGAGATCGTCACGTTCACGGCATCGCTGTCCGCGTACACGCCCATGACGCTGGCCCGGTGCCGCAGCCTTTCGGCGATCTTGCATGCCTCGCCGGCGTCGGCGCGCGGGAGCAGCACGACGAACTCCTCGCCCCCGAACCGGCCCACCACATCCGACCCGCGCACCTGCTGGCGCAACTCGGCGGCCAGCCCGCGCAGCACATCATCCCCGGTCAAGTGCCCGTAGGTGTCGTTGACCCGCTTAAAGTGGTCGACGTCGCAGAGCAGCAGCGCGAGGGTCTCCCCCGCCCGCCGCGCCCGCGCGATCTCGGTGTCGGCCTCGCGCTGCCACGCGGTCGCGTTCAGCAGCCCGGTCTTGGCGTCGGTGCGCGCGGCAGCCTGCAGTTGCTGGTGCATCAGGCTGCGCTGCAGGACGATGACCGGGGGCAGTGCCACGCAGAGCAGCACCGGGCTCAGCGCGCAGGCGATCACCACGAGCACACCCACACAGATCTCGGTGAGGTCCAGGAGCAGGCTCTCCTGGTCCCACAGCACCTCCGCCCAGCGGGCCTGCGGCTGGGCCGCATGAGCGGCGATCGCGACCATGCCCGTATTGAGCACGTTGAACAGCACCGCGCAGCCGATCGCGGTCAGCACGGCCGCGGGCCGCATGAACCACGCGTACACCGCGGGATGGGACACCCACGGCACCGGCCGCGCCGCCGTGGCGCCCGGGCCCACGTGCCGGAAGACGGCCGAGGCGGTCGCGCCGGCCAGACCGAGCGCGGCCGAGCTGAACAGCCGCCGGTAGGCGGGCGTGCGGCGGACCCGCAGGTACAGCAGCGCGCCCAGGACAATCGGGGCAATCAGTGCGTACACCGGCGGAAGCAGCAGCGCGATCGGCAGCCACCACGCCGAGAGCAAGTCACGTGAGACACCGGTCGGCTGCCCCAGCCTACGGGTCGCCTCGATGCAGACGGCTCCGCAGATGAGCAGGGCCGCGAACAGGGCCACGTCCGCCGCCCGCACCGGGGTACGCAGGAACCCGCGCACGGTCAGACCGAGATCTGCGGCGATGACCGCGAACACGTACCCGACCACAGGCGGCGGCAGCGCGAAGAGCTGCCAGCTCCGCGGGCGGCCGAAGCGCCGTGGGATGCCACGGGAAGATGCCCGCTGACTCATGACCTGATCGGCTGCTGACATGCCTCTCGCCTGTCACTAATTGGATCCTTATGGCAACTGTAAGTGTTCGAGTAGCCGCCTGCATCACTTTCAGTAACAACAAAGCAACGGTAGGTGTGACAAGTGCGGCGGAGCTGTATGTTAGGTCCCCACAGAACGGTTACGCAGACAGATGGGTGCCTGCGCAGCGTCACCCGCCGCGTGCGGCCGCCTGACCGCAAGCCCCCGAAAGACAGGTAATGGCTATGGAAAGAGTGGATTCCGTGCGAGGAGTCGTCTGGAGCTGAGTCCGGCCGTTCCGGCCGGACTCCGTCGCCCCTAACCGGCTGCCGTGCCCGGCAGCTAGCTCGCGGCCGGCTCGGCCGCTGATTCGTCCAGTTCGTGGTCCAGCTCGGCGATGGCCTGCTCGTCGAACATCTCGCCGCCCGAGTCGGCGCCGATCCCGGCCATCTGGCCGTCCGCGAGCGCGCCCGGGTCATCCTCGCCTTCCAGGCCGGCCCTGATCGCCTCGCCGTGGGCCAGGGCGGAGCTGTCGGCCGAGGAACGCTGATTCCAGCTGAAATGCGCGACACCGCGGGCCAGGTCGTAGCCGACGGTGTTGGCCCACACCTCGACATCGGACCGCTGCTGCCCGCTCCGGTCCTGGTAGTACCGGGTGTGCAGCTTCCCGGCGACGACGATGGGCTGCCCCTTGCGCAAGCAGATCTTCGCGTTGCGGGCCAGCGCCTTCCGGCACCGCACCGAATAGAACGACAGCTCACCGTCGCGCCACTCCCCCGTCTCACGGTCGAGCTTGCGGCTGCTCGACCCGATACGCAGGTTCGCGACATCGGTGCCGTCGCTGAACTGGCTGATTCTCGGCTCGGTAGCCACGAAGCCGATCAACGTCACATATCCGCCTTGACTCATCTTGATCCTCCTGCGGTCGGGCGGCACCGTGCCGCCACTGCCATGGGTTCCCCGGCATCCGCTTCGCCGGGGCTACGTCCACGGTGGCTGACCGCCGGGGGCAAGCGGGAGCCCGGGCGTCTGCCTGTGGATGATCAGTCCGGTTATCCACAGGCCAGAAAATGCGGCTTCCGCCGGCGGCGCATTGAGGGGAAATGCATCTTCCGGTCAGTGGCGGGACAGGGCGTCCAGAGCCCTCATCTCGTCGGCGCTCAGCGCGAAGCCGAACAGCGCGAAGTTGGACGCGACCCGGTCCGGCTGGGCCGATTTCGGGATCACCGGGATCCCGTGCTGGATGTGCCAGCGCAGCACGACTTGCGCGGGGGTCACATGGTGCCGCTGGGCGATGTGCGCCAGGGTCTGGTCGCGGAGGTCCGTGCCCTTGAGCGAGCTGTAGCCCTCCACGACCACACCGCGTTCCCGCATCGCCGCCAGCCGCTTCGGGTCGTGCCCGGGCAGGCTCCACGGGAGCTGGTTGACGGCGGGGTGCTCACTGGTGGCGCGGATCAGTTCATCAACCTGCGCGACGCCGTAGTTGCTCACGCCCACGGCCCGGGCCAGTCCCTCATTGCGGATCATGAGGAACTGCTCCCACACGCGCACGGACGCCGAATGTCCCGGCGGCCAGTGCACCAGCCACAGGTCCACGTGCTCGGTGCCGAGCGCCCGGAGGCTCGCGCCGATCGTCGGCCGCTCGCGGCCGGCGTTCTCCGGGGGGAGCTTCGTCGTAATGAACACCTCGCGGCGGTCGAGGCCGCTGTCGCGCACGGCGCGGCCCACCTCCGCCTCGTTCTGGTACATGGTCGCCGTATCGAGGTGGCGGTACCCGACCTCGAGCGCGTACCGGACGGTCTCGTACGCGCGGGATTCCGCGCAGCCGCCACGTGCCGAAGCCCACCATCGGCATCGTCACCCCGCGGCCCAGGTCCACTCCGGTGTCCTGTTTCTCGTCTGCCATACGTCGATTGTCCCAGGGGCCGGGCGCCTGGAATCCGCTGGGCACATTCGCGCCCGGCTGATACGGTCACCGCTCGTGCGGCGAATCTCGGTGGTCGGCACCCCGGGGGCGGGGAAATCCACCGTCGCCGGTGAGCTCGCGCGCAACCTCGCCGTGCCGTTCGTGGAGCTCGATGGGATCGTGCGGTTGCGGAGCCCGGCGGCCGTCCGGCGCTTCCTCGCCGGGACGAGCCCGGGCTCCGCCGCTGTCCCGCCGGATACGTGACCGCCCGGGCCCCTCGCGAGGGAGGCCGCGTGAGCCCCAGCGGGACCCCGCGGGGGCCGGGCGAGAACGGCCATTGGGTTAGGCGGCGACCAGTTCGGACGGTTCGGCGATGACGTCGACGAGGGCCCCGTTGCGCACGACCGTGATCGCGAGGGGCTTGCCAATCGCCTCCGCGAACATCAGCCGCTGCAGGTCCTGAGCCGCGGCGACCGGATTCCCGGCCGCCGACAGAAGCAGGTCACCGGGCCGCAGCCCGGCGCGGCCGGCCGGGCCGCCGGGGACGACTTCCGCCACGCGGAGCCCGCTGGCCCGGCCGATGCGCTCGCGCCACGGGGCCGCCACCGGCGCCGGCACCGTGACCAGGCCCAGGTAGGCGCGCCGGACGCGCCCGTCGCGCATCAGCGTGGACACGATCCGGCGGGTAGTGGTGTTGACGGGGACCGCCATGCCCAGCCCGACCCCGGCTACGGCGGTGTTGATGCCGACCACCCGGGCGCTGGCGTCGGCCAGCGCGCCGCCGGAGTTGCCGGGGTTGAGCGCGGCATCGGTCTGGATGACGTCCTCGATGAGCCGCGTCCCGGCACGGCCGCCGGCGGGCATCGACCGGCCCAGCGCGCTGACCACGCCGGCTGTCACCGAACCCGCCAGGCCCAGCGGGTTGCCGACCGCCACGACCAGCTGCCCCACCACGAGATCGTCGGCCTCACCGAGCTCGGCGGGCGGCGGGGTGGGGCCGGTCGCGCGGAGCACGGCCAGATCGGACAGCGGGTCGGCGCCGACCACGCGGAACGGGACCGTCGTCCCGTCGGAGAACGAGGCCGTCCCGCCCTCCGCCCGCCCGACGACGTGCGCGTTGGTAAGCAGGAAGCCGTCGCCGGTGAAGACGACGCCCGAGCCGAGGCTCTCACCCGACGAGCCCCCGGGTCCCCCGCGGGGGACGCGCAGGCTCGCCACTTTGGGCGTGAGCTTCTCGGCCACGCCAGAAACAATGAGGGAGTACGCGTCCAGTGGACGGTCTGCTGCCATGACCGCCTCCATTTGCGGTGATTACAGTATTACAAGGCAACAGGCCGGTCCGTGCCTACCTTCCGGCCGCTGTTATGCCCTCAGCAGAATGCCGAACGCGCCCCCGGCGACCCGGGTCCCGGGCGCAGACGGTTCACCCGGGCGGGGTGAGGCGCGGAACTGGGCGGCCGCCGATCCTGATTGGGTGTGGCAACGCGACGGCGGCGGCAGCGCGTAGATGGAGCCGTGCGGAGTCTGAGCGCCGCAGGCACGTTCGGCTTGAGAAGTGAGGCAAATGTCGATCAGCAGCGAACCGCGGGGCATCCGCACACCGGACGGAACGCCGTGACCGCGCGGGCCACCGGGCCAGCGCGTCACTCGAACAAGCCAAAGAGCCGGGGTCGCACGACCACGGTAATGGTCGGACTGGCTGTGGCGGCCGGCATCGCGCGCGATCCCCGCACCCAACGGGCCGTGATCATGGCCGTGATCATGGCCGCGGCGGGGGTGACCGCGCTACGGGAGAACCAGCAACGCTCGGTCGCGCGCCTGGCCGCCTGGGATAAACGGCAGGCCGAGAAGGCGAAGGAGCTAGCCATCCGCAAGGCCCGGCAGGCCGAGAAGGCGAAGGAGCCAGCCATCCGCAAGGCCCGGCAGGCCAAAGCGGCGCTGTGACAACGTGCGCGATGACGCGCCTTTGAGCACGTTCGCTGTACCGTTGCGGTTGAGTGCTTGTTAGCGCTCATGCCGCAGTCCTGCCTTGCGGCGGGACGGTCCCGGTCTGACCCGCATGCGCGGTGCCGGGTTGACGTTTCACAGCCACCAGCGACCCAGAGGCCGGCTTACGGTCGGCTCCACGTCCGTTGCTGTCCGGGCCACTCCCGGCCAGTTGATGCTTGCCGTATCCGGCGAGGTTCAGTGCGGCGTTCTGGTCCCGGTCAGCGACCATGCCGCACGCAGTGCACACGTATGCCCGTTCGGACAGGGGCAGCTTGGCTTTCACCGCTCCACAGCCCGAGCATGTCTTGCTGGACGCGAACCACCGGTCCGCGACGATCACAGTCCCGCCACACCACGCGGCCTTGTACTCGATTTGCCGCCGGAACTCAGCGAACGAGGCGTCCGCGACGTGCCGGGCCAGGCGCCGGCTGGCGAGCATCCCGCGCACGTGGAGGTCTTCGACCACGAGAGTCCCGAACCGGCCGGTCAGGTCGGTGGTGGCCTTGTGCAGGGCATTGCGGCGCTGGTCGGCGACCCGGCCCTGAGCTTTCCCCAGGGCAGCTGCCGCGCGGCGCCACCGGTTCGACGGCTGCTGCCCGGTGCGCCGGTCCGGGCCCCGGCGGCGTGACACGGTGCGGGACAGGCGACGAACCTTCCGCAGTGCCTTACCAAGGTGCCGGGGGCTGGGGATCTCCTCACCGTTCGAGAGGACAGCGAGGGTCTTGATCCCGAGGTCGATTCCGACGACCGCACCCGGTGCAGCCGGTGATGGGCGGGACACGTCCTGCTCGACGGTGAATGCGGCGAACCAGCGGCCCCGCTCGAACCGGACCGACACGGCCAGCACCCGGGCCGTCCCGGCCGCCACCAGGCCGGCCAGCCGGGTACCGGGCTCGTGCAGCTTCACCCGGCCGATCCGCGGCAGCACCGCATGCCGGGCTTCGCAGCGGAACGCCCCCGTGGTGAACCGGATCGACGGGCGGGCCGTCCGCCTGGACTTGAACCGGGGAAACCCGGCCGGCTTGCCTTTTCGCTGGCCGTTACGGGACTCGTCCCAGTTCTTCAGGGCGCGAGCGAGCTGGTCCAGGCCAGTGCTGAACGCTTCCTTGGAACATTCTGCCCACCACGGGGCCACCCGCTCCTTGGCGGCATTCCAATCCTTCCGCAGGGAGTACAGGGTCCACGAGATGCCCGGCGTCAGGTCCGCGTCCGGGATCCCATATGACCGCTCGGCCTCACGCTGGCTAAGGTTCGCCTTCACTCTGGCCAGGCTCCAGTTGAACGCCTTCCGCGCCGCGCCCGCGTGGGAACGCAACGCGCGATCCTGGGCAGGCGCCGGGTCCAGGGCGAACCGGTAGGCCAGCAGGGTCACGACGGGTCCTCCGCCGTGGCGGCGGCGACCGCCCGGGCAGCGCGGTTCGCTGCCGCACGCCGCCCGTACAGGCGAGCGCACAGCGACGTGAGGATCTCGGTGACATCCCGGACCAGGTCGTCATCCACCCCGGCCGGATCCACCACCAGCAGGCGCCGCCCGGACGCCGCCAGTGCGGCCTCGACGTACTCGGCACCGAACCGGGCGAACCGGTCCCGGTGCTCGACAACGATCGTCGACACCGACTGATCGCGCAGCAGGGCCAGGAACTTGCGGCGGTGCCCGTTCAGCGCGGACCCGGCCTCCGTGACCACCCGGTCCACCGCGAGATGCTGACCGGTCGCCCACTCGGTAACCCTCGCCACCTGCCGGTCCAGATCCGGCTGCTGGCCCGCGGACGACACACGGGCGTACACCACGGTCCGGCCGGGTGGGGCAACGGGAGCGGCGGGGTCCCCGATTAGAACCAGGCCCCCGACCTTCCGGGCGGGCACGGGAAGCTTTCCGGCGCGGTACCACGCCCGGGCCGTCGCGTACGACACCCCTTGACGCGCGGCCCACTCCTTCAAGTTCACGACGCCACTATACCGCCCCATCTAGCCTTACCTAGCGCTGTAGCGCCATCTTCCACCGCCCCCCCGGCCGGGGCGGGGGCGCGGTCAGGGGTGGGCGGCGGCGGTGAGGGCGGTGCAGAAGCTGGTGTATTCGGTGAGCTCGGTGCCGGCCGGGAGGAGCACCAGGTCGCGGGCCACGCCGTCGATCCGGTTCCGCATGGCGGCCGCCATGTGCTCGCGTTCCCGGTCCGAGGACAGCATCACCGCGTTCTGGCTGCCGGAGGCCGTCAGCCAGCCGAGCAGGAGCATCGCCACGACCATCGCGGCCAGCCACGGCAGGAGCGCGAGGCTGCCGATGAGTACCGGCGGGTGCGGCCCTATCGCGTGGAAGGCCCCGACCGTGATGATGACACCCATCCACGCGATGCCGGCGATCACCAGGGCGACCAGCAGCCACTGCCAGGCGCAGACCACGCGCCACCAGGTGGGAATCCGCGCGCCGGCGGGCATGCTCTCGCTGATCGCCGCGCTGAGTGCGGCGCCGACCTCCGCGGCGCGGGACCGGGCCGCGGCCCGTACCGTCCGCGGCCAGGGGTCGGGGAGGGTCTCGCCGATCGCGTCGGCGAAGGCAGTGATGGCGCTGTCCATCCCGGACTGCTGCACGTCGGCGCCGGCGCTCAGCGCGACCCCGGCGTCGCCGCTGACCCGGCCCAGACGGACCGGGTCAGGGCCGGGGAGCCACCCCGCGAGCCGGCCGAACGGCCAGCTCAGGTAGCGGGCAGCGCGGATCTCGCGGACGTCTTCCAGCGCATCGGTGACAGCGGCCAGCCCGGCGGCGCGGGCCAGCGCGTCGGCCAGGTTGCGGGCCGGCCCGGCGGGCACGCGCTCGATCGCGGAGGCGGCCTGGCGGGACTGCGCCGCGGTGGCGATCGAGGCGTCCGGGCCGAGCTCCCACGGCGGACCGGCAGCGGCCGGGGCGGACGGCGCCAGGTCGCCATCGGGGGCACCGGGGGCACCGGGGGCACCGGGGGCACCGGAGGCACCGGGCGCACCGGGGCGGCTGGCTCCGGCGGCGGCCGGGGCAGACGCCGCCAGGTCGCCATCGGGGGCATCGGGGCGGCTGGCCTCCGCGGTGGCCATCATCGCGGAGGCCACGGCTCCCGGCGCCCCGGCAGTCCCAAAAGCCCCGGCAGTCCCAGAAGCCCCGGCGGTCCCAGCTGTCCCGCCGACGATGGCCACCCCGGCGGTCAGGGCCTGGTCGGCGGACCCGCCGGGGCTGGCGCCCGCCGCGCGGCGGGCGACCGCGGCGGGATCGGTGGCGTAGGCGCCGAACTTGGCGATGATGCTGTCGATGTCGGCCGTGATCCGGTCGGTCGCGGTCCGCCGGGCGGAGACCGCCTCGGCCAGGAGCTGGCGCAGGTCGTCCAGGCCCGCGCCGGTGGCGGCGGACACCAGCAGGACATGCGCCTCGCTGTACCCCTCCGAATCCAGCAGCCTGCGCAGGTCTTCCTCGCAGTCCTTGGCCTGCTGGGGGGTGAGCAGGTCGGACTGGTTGAGCGCGACCGTGGTCACGGTGGCGTGCCGCGCCAGCGGGGCCAGAAAGCGGTCGTGCACGGCCGCGTCCGCGTACTTCTGCGGATCGACCACCCAGACCATCAGGTCGGCCTGGCTGACCAGGCGGTCCACGGCGGCGGCGGCCCCGGCGGCCACCGAGTCGTGGTCCGGCAGGTCGAGCAGCAGCAGGCCGCTGAGGGCCGCCTCGCCGGCGTCCAGCGCGCTGGCCCGGGCGTAGCGGCAGCGGCGCTCGATCCCCAGCCAGTCCAGCAGCGGAGCGGCCCCCTGCATCCCCCACACGCAGGCGTGCGCGAAGCGGGTCGCGGGCCGGGTGACGGCGGCCGGCGAGAAGGTGGCCCCGGCCAGGGCGTTGAACAGGGAGGACTTTCCGCTGCCGGTGCCGCCTGCAAGCGCGACCACGGTGTGCGCGGCGGAGAGCCTGAGCCGCTCACCGGCCCGTTCGAGCAGGACTTCGGCCTCGGCGAGCAGCTCCGGGCTGAACCCGCCCGGCCCGCTGCGGTCCCTGGCGATCTGCACCAGGCAGGCCAGCGCGGCCAGGCGGCCGGGCAGGTGCGTGTTCGGCAGGCCGGCGAACGGCGGCGCGCTGATCGTCACTGAAGCGCCTCGAGCATGAAGCCGGCCTGGTACAGGCGGACACTCGCGACCTCATCGCACCGGCCCGCACCGTCGATCACCTCGGAGAACCGGCGGAGTTCCTCATCGAGTAGCAAGCGCGCCCTCTCGTTCAGCTCAGCGCGGGCCGTCCGGAAAATGTCGTGCACGGCGCCGGCGCCCAGCACGGCCGTCACGATGCGGCGGGGCAGCGTCAGGATGTCGCTGTCGTCGGCGGTCGCGGCGGCGTGGCTACCGGTCGCGCTCTCGCCCAGCACGGCGAGTACGGTGACCAGCGCCAGCGTATCGTCATCCAGCGGCGCGGACCGGTTAAGCGATCGTTTTTGCTGGCCAGCAAGCTGTACGAGCCGCATGACATGGTCCTGCCAGGCGCTGATGGCCCGGGCCGCGCGCAGCGGCAGATCGGGGGCTGACCTGGCCAGATTCAGGTCCTGCGCGCCGGTATCGCCGTCCCCGAAGACCGAGGCGAACAGCCGGTCGGCCCGGTGCCCGGATACCCGGTCCCGCTCGGCGGCGGCGAGCATGGCGGACCCGGCGGTATCGGTGCGCCACCGGCCGTCGGCTTCCTCGGCCGCGCGGTCGGCGGCGGAGATGACCGCCCCTTCCAGCGCCGAGCGCAGCGCGGTCTTCATGGCGGCGCCGCGCTCGGGCACCTGGCGCCTGCGCGCCCGTTTGCCCTGCCGCGGCGGCTTGCGCGACCGGAGGGTCCGCATCAGGTCACCCGTCACGACGTAGTCCTGCCAGCGGGCCTGCACTCCACCGCGCAGCACCGTGCCGTCGTGGGTGACCTTGGCGACCTCCGCCAGGGCGCTCCGGTACGGCTCCTCCGCCTGCTTGCGCAGCCGGGAACGCACGGCCAGCTGCGCCTCCGCGTGCGCGGCCAGCGCTGGCACCCTGGTCCGGAACGTGTCGAGGACACCCGACATCGTCTGGGTCAGGACCGCCACCCGGCGCTCATCGCGTCTCGCGGTGTCCGTCAGCCAGGCACGGATTTCCCCGAACGCTTCCGGCGGGAGCAGGCCGGCGGCGAGCCGGGTTTCCGGGACGACGAACCGGCCGGCCCCGCTGACGCCGTTCGCGTCGAGCATCGCGGTGAAATGCCCGACGAGCTCGGCGCGGGATCCGGCCGGGACGCGGGACAGCACGATCCCCAGCGCCGCGCGGCGGTCCCGGGCGTGCTGGAGTACCTGCCAGACCGGCGCGTCCGCGTACCGGCTGGCCGAGGTCACGAACAGCCAGAGGTCGGACGCATCGAGAAACTGATAGGCGAACTCGTGGTGCGCCTTGACCACCGAGTCGATGTCCGGGGTGTCGAGCAGCGCGAGCCCCTTGGGCATGCCCTCGGTCGCGGCCAGCACGAGCAGCCCATCCCGGCCCGGCCGGGCCAGGCCCTCCTGGCGGACGCGGGGCAGGCTGGGCAGAAACTTGTTCTCCGCGAACCAGTCGACGTCATCGGGATGGCACGCGAGGACGGGACTGTTCGTGGTGGGCCGGCGCACTCCCGTCGCGCTGACCGGCATCCCGACGATGCTGTTGACCAGGGTGGACTTCCCCGAGCCGGTCGAGCCGACCAGCGATACCAGGATCGGGGCGGCGGACCGGCGCAGCCGGGGCAGCAGGTAGTCATCGACCTGGCTGAGCAGCTTCGCCCGTTCGGCTTTCGCGTCGGCCACGTTCGGCGCTTCGAACAGCAGGGGCACGGCGCCGATGCGCTTACGCAGGTTGATCAGGGCGCTCTCCAGGGCGCGCGCGTCGACCCGGACGTGCGGCTCCACCACGGAATCGGGCCCGGCCGGGGCAGCCCCGGCGGGAGCACCTGCAGGACCAGCGGCGGCCGGGGGCTGGCCGCCCGGGCCTGGCCGCTGCGGAGCGTGACCGGCCACGTCGGGGGTCACGCTGCCCTCGGGCGCGGAGGGCGGCCTCACGCCGGGTCCGTCCGCTGCGCCGCGCGGCCGGCCGGGCTCGTTCCCGCCGGACGTGGATCCACCAGGTCAGGGTCCGCCGGATCGGGAGGCGCCGATCCGGGCGCGCCCGATGGGCGCCGGCGGCCGGGGCGCCGGCACGGCCGGGCACGGCGGGCTCCAGGCCCCGCATGAGCTCGGCAATCTCGCCTGCGACGTTCACGACCTCACCTATCACGACTACGGCCGGCGGCCTTATCCCATCTTTAATCACCCTGGGCGCGACTGTGTTCAGCGTCGCGACAATTGTGCGCTGAGTAGGCAGGGTACCGTCAGCGATCACGGAAACAGGCGTATGGCCCGAGCGGCCGTGCCGGATCAGCGTTTCGGCCACGGCGGCCAGCCGTTCCACCCCCATGAGCAGGACAAGCGTGCCCCGGGTGGCCGCCAGGGCCGGCCAGTTCACCGTGGACCGCTCGTCGTCCGGCGGGACGTGCACCGATACCACGCTGAACTCCTGCACGACTCCACGGTGCGTGACCGGCACTCCGGCCGCCGAGGGCACGGCGACCGCACTCGTCACCCCCGGCACGACCGTCACCGAAATCCCGGCGCTCAGGCACGCGATGACCTCTTCCGCGCCCCGGCCGAAGACGTAGGGATCACCCCCCTTGAGCCGGACCACGAACCGTCCGGCCTGGGCGTGCTCGATGAGCGCGGCGTTAATGTGCTCCTGCGCGACGGAACGCCCGTAGGGAATCTTGGCCACGTCGATGACCTGCACGTCCGGCGGCAGTTCGTCCAGCACCGAACGCGGCGCGAGCCGGTCGGTCACGACCACGTCGGCCTCGGCCAGCAACTGGCGCCCGCGCACGGTGATCAGGCCGGGATCGCCGGGTCCGCCGCCGACCAGCGCGACGCCCGTCCGGTGGCCGCGGCCACGGCGGGCGCCCAGCGTGCCGGCGCGGAGCCCGGAGACGATGGCGTCCCGGATGCCGGCGCTGTGGCGTGGGTCGCCGCTCAGCACGCCGACCCGGACGTCATCGGCCAGGCCGGAGGCGGGCGTCCAGACGGGAGACAGGGCCGCGTCGTCCGCGCGCACACACCAGATCCGCTGCGCCTCGGCCTCGGCGGTGATGGCGGCGTTCACGGCCGGGTCGCTGGTGCAGGCGCAGACCAGCCACGCGCCGTCGACGTCGCCCGCGGCGTAGGGACGGCGGGCCCAGCGGATCCGGCCGGCCTGCGCGAGATCTTCCAGCGACCCGGTGACCTCGGGCGACACCAGGAACACGTCGGCACCCGCGTCGAGCAGGGCGGGTACCCGGCGGGTGGCCACGGCCCCGCCCCCGGCTACGGCCACGCGCAGGCCGGCCAGGCGCAGCCCCAGCAGGTACGGCTGATCGTCAGTGGTGGCCATCGGGGACGGTATCGGTCGGCACAGTATCCGTCAGCACGCTGGTCCAGGCTCCTTCATGCTTTCTTGTCGCTGACGCCGGCCGAGTCGAACGTGGCCACGTCGCGGAGCGCCCGCGCCGCGCTCTGGACGAGCGGGAGAGCCAGCAGGGCGCCGGTGCCCTCCCCCAGCCGCAAGTCGAGTTCGACCAGCGGGCGCATCTTCAGGTAACCAAGCGTAGCGGCATGCCCGGGCTCGGTGCTGCGGTGCCCGGCCAGGCATGCGGCGACCGCGTCCGGCGCGATGGCCACGGCGGCCAGCGCCGCGGCCCCGGCGATGACGCCGTCCAGGATGACCGGGACGCGCAGCCCAGCCGCGGCCAGGATGAAACCGGCCAGCGCGGCGTGCTCGAAGCCGCCGAAGGCGGCCAGCACACCGACCGGATCGGCCGGGTCGGGCCGGTGCAGCGCCAGCCCCTGGCGGATGGCGGCTACCTTCCGGGCGCGGGCGGCCGCGTCGGCCCCGGCGCCGGGACCGGTCACCACGACCGGGTTGCTGCCGGTGAAGGCGCAGATCAGCGCGGCCGAGGCGGTGGTGTTCGCGATGCCCATGTCCCCGGTGACCAGGCAGCGGTTCCCGGCCGCGACCAGATCGCGGGCCACCTCGATCCCAGCGGTCAGCGCGGTCACGGCCTGCTCGCGGGTCATCGCCGGGCCCTGGGTGAAGTCCGCGGTGCCCCGCGCGACCTTGCGCGGCAGCAGGCCAGGCGCCGGGTCCAGGTCGGCCGCGACCCCCACGTCGACCACGACGACCTCGGCCCCGGCCTGCGCCGCGAACGCGTTGACAACGGCTCCGCCGGCCAGGAAGTTGGCGACCATCTGCGCGGTCACCTCCTGCGGCCACGGGCTGACGCCCTGGGCGTGCACCCCGTGGTCACCGGCGAAGATCGCCACCGCGGCCGGCTCGGGCAGCGGCGGCGGGCACTCCCCCGCCAGCCCGGCCAGCGATGCGGACACATCCTCGAGCGCCCCGAGGGAACCGGGTGGTTTGGTCATCCGGGCCTGGCGCTCACGCGCGGCGGCGACCGCTTCCGGATCCAGCGGGCGGATCGCCGCGGTGACTTCGGCCAGGGCGTCCACTGGTTCCTCCCCGGGCAGGCCGCGCCGGCCGAACGCCCCGGCGTGCACCGCCCACGCGACCGGCCGGCGGCGCGCCCAGCCGGAGGCCTGCAGTTCCGGCTCCGGCGCGAATTCCCGTACGTACCCGGCACACAGGTAGGCGACCACCTCCAGGTGCCCGGGCAGGCCCAGCTCCGCGGCCAGTTCGCGCTCGTCGAAGAAGCTCACCCAGCCGACGCCGAGCCCCTCCGCGCGGGCGGCCAGCCACAGATTGGAGACGGCCAGCACGCTGGAGAACGCGGCCGTCTCGGGCTGGCTATGGCGGCCCAGGGTGTGCCGGCCGCCGCGGGTGGCGTCACAGGTCACCGCGATATTGACCGGCGTGTCCAGGATGGATTCCACCTTCGCCGGCCGAACGCGCGGGAACGCGCCCCCGGCAGGCCGGCCTCGTAGCGGTCCCGGTTCCGCCGGGCCAGCGCGGCGATACGCTCCCGCTGGGCCCGTTCGGTGATCACAATGAAGTCCCACGGCTGGGAGAACCCGACGGACGGCGCCTGATGGGCGGCGGCCAGCACGCGGCGGAGCACGTCGTCTGGCACCGGGTCGGGCCGGAATCCCGCCCGGACGTCGCGGCGCTCCCCGATGACGCGGTAGACCGCCGCGCGCTGTTCGTCCGGGTACGGCTCCGCGCGCTGCTTCTCCGGAACCGGCTCCGCCGAGGCCTGATCGTCGGGATGAGATGGTCACTAGGCCTCCAGAACAGCGGTGAGCGCGGCCACGAAACGGCCGTTGGTGGCCCGGTCACGTACCGCGATGCGGATCCAGTCGGGGCCGAGCCCCGGGAAGGTGTCCCCCCGGCGCACGGCGAACCCAGCCGCGCGCAGCCGTTCGCGCACCGTGGGGCCACCGTGGTCAATGGGGATGCTGGAACTTTTGGGGCTGGAGTTGCCGGCGACGGGGACCCTCGATCCGGGGGCGACCTTGAGCAGCAGGAAGGACGCGCGGGCGTGCGGGGTCACCGCGACACCGGGCACCCGGCTGAGGGATTGTCCCAGCCATGTCCGTTCGGCATCCATCGAAGTCGCCCAGGCGGTGGCCTCCGCGGTGGCGGCCGGCGTGCAGCAGGCCGCCACGGCGGCCAGGGCCGGCGCGGACACCGCCCACGGCGGGCGCGGGCGGGCCAGCGCGCGGACGTGCGGCGGGCTGGCGAGCAGGTAGCCGGCGCGCAGCCCGGCCAGGCCCCAGGTCTTGGTCAGACTGCGCACGACGATCAGCCCGGGGACGTCACGCGCCCCGGTCAGGCTTTCGGGCTCCCCGGGCACGCAGTCCGCGAACGCCTCGTCGACGACCAGCAGCCGTCCGGGCCGGGCCAGCGCCCTGATCGCCGCGGCGGGATGCAGGACCGAAGTCGGGTTGGTCGGGTTGCCCACCACGACCAGGTCCGCGTCCGGCGGCACGGCCCCGGGGCCGAGCGTGAAATCGCCGCCGAGCGTGACCCGGTGCACCGTCTGCCCGGCCGCCCGCAGCGCCGCCTCCGGCTCGGTGAACTGGGGGTGCACGACGACCGCATGGCGCGGGCGGAAGGCCCGGGCGATCAGGGTGAACGCCTCCGCGGCCCCGGCCGTGACGAGGACCTCGGACGGGGGCCGGGCGTGACGCCGGGCGGCTGCCTCAGTCGCGGCGCGCGGGTCCGGGTAGGCGGCGAGGTCACCGGCCGCCGCCCGGATCCGGTCCAGCAGCCAGGGCGGCGGGGTCCCCGGCCGGACGTTCACGGCCAGGTCGGTCAGGCCGTCGGCGAGTTCGCCGTCCCCGTGGAAGGACAGATCTGGCTCCGGGCCGGGAACGCCGAGGCGGGTGTCAGCCGGCATCGGCCGGGTGCGGATGGTCGTGCGGATGGTCGTGCGGATGCTGCGGCACACCGACGCGGTGCGCCAGGCCCGGCAGCGCGGTCCGGTACTGGCACATGTCGCAGTTCATCCTGATGTCCCCGGCCAGTGCCTCGCGGTAGCGCTCGGCGACCAGTGCGGCGATCTCGTCGCAGTCGCCGAGGACCTCCGCGCACCGGACACCCACGCCGGGATGGGCGGCTGAGTATTCGGCGGCCTGGGCGGCGACCCGGTCCGGCAGCACGCCGGCGAACAGGAAATAGCGCGCGACCACGATGCTGCGCGCGCCCAGCCGCCGGCACCGCTCCAGGCCTTCGGCCACGCCGGGATGGGCGAGCGAAACGAACGCGGTCTCGGTGAACTCGTACCCGCGGCCCTCCCACAGCATCCGCGCGTCCTTGCACACGTCGGCGTTGGCGTCCGGGTCGGTCGAGCCACGCCCCACCAGCAGCACCGCGTACGGCTCGGGCAGGTCGTGGGCGGCCGCCGAGATCCGTTCGGCCAGGAGATCCAGCAGAACCGGGTGCGGGCCGAGCGGGCGGCCGTACCGGACGGTGAGCCCGGGATGCCGGGCCTTCTCCCGGGCCAGTGCGGCGGGCACGTCGCCCTTGGAATGGCCGGCCGCGGACAGCATCAGCGGAACCGCGACCAGGGCCCGGTTCCCCTGGTCCACCAGGCCGGACACGGCGTCGCGGAGCGGCGGCGCGGACAGCTCGATGAAGCCGCCGGCCACGTCCAGCCGCTCCCCGCCGGCTTCGGCCATGGCGGTAAGCCGTTTGGTCAGCGCGGTGAAGCCCGCCACTCCTTCCGGGTCGCGGGTCCCGTGGCCCGCTATGAGCAGCGCCGGCTTCACGGGCGGTCCCCGGCCGGGGCCCCGGCCGACGTGGAGGGCTGGGGCGCCTTCTGGCGGGCCGCGCGCAGCAGCGCGTTGAACGCGGCGGCGGCGACCGCCGAACCGCCCTTCTCGGAGACGTTGCTGAGCGCGGGCAGGCCGCTGGCGCGCAGGGCTTCCTTGGCGGCCGCCGCCCCGACGAAGCCCACCGGCAGGCCGATCACCAGCGCGGGCACGACGTCCCGGCGCAAGATTTCTTCCAGCGCGGTCGGCGCGCAGCCGACCACCCAGACCGCGCCGGGACCCGCCTCGCCGAACGCCAGCCGGGACGCGGCGGCCGACACGGTGATGCCGACGGTCCGGGCCAGCCGGGCCGCGATCGAATCCCCGATCTTGCAGATCACCGGGTAGCCCGTGATGCCGGCCGCCACCATGGCCACGTCGGTGACCACGGGCGCCCCCCGGATGATCGCCGCGACCCCGGCCGCCAGCGCCATCTCGTCACAGATCAGGTCGGTGGCGTAGTCGAAGTCGGCACTGGCGTGGATCATCCGCTCGGTCACCGCGCGGGTCAGTGGCGGCAGGTGGCTCAGGTCGATCCGGGAACGGAGGATCCGGTAGGACTCGGTCTCGATCTGGTCCGGCCCGTTCGGCGTGCGGTCGAATTGGGTCACGTTTCCTCCCTGGTTTCCCCCGGCAGCTGGGCAAGATCGATCGCGTCGACGGGACAGACCTCGACGCACTCGCCGCATCCGTTACAGAGCTTCCCCAGGACGATAAGCCGCACCGGCCCGCGCGCTGGGCGGCGCGCCGGCGCGCGCGCTGGGCGGATCGCGCGTTCCGGGCAAGTCAGCAGGCAGGCGCCGCAGCCCTGGCACCGGCTGGTGACGACCGCGACCGGCGTCATGACGGCGCCGCCCAGCGGTACTCGCGCGGGGTGACCATCCGGCCGGCCACCATCGCCGAGCGCGAGGAACCCACGATGACCAGGGTCCGCATGTCCACCCCGGACGGATCGAACGCGGCGAGCGTCGTGGCCGACACCGCCTCGCCCGGGCGGGTAGCGTCCCGCACCCAGCCCACCGGGGTCCCCGGCGGCCGGCACGCGGCCAGGATCGATAGCGCCTTCCGCAGCTGCCAGCTCCGTTCGCGACTGGCGGGTTATAGAAGCACGCGACCAGGTTCGCCCCGGCGACGGCCGTGATCCGGCGCTCGATCGCCTCCCACGGGGTGTGCAGGTCCGATAGCGAATCAGCGCGTGGTCGTGCCCGAGCGGCGCGCCGAGCAGTGCGGCGGCGGCCAGGCTGGCCGTCACACCCGGCACGCTGACCACGTTGATCGTCTCGTCGGCCAGTTCCAGCGCGGGACTGCCCATGGCGTAGACGCCGGCGTCACCCGACCCGATGAGCGCCACGGCCCGGCCCGCCGCCGCCTCGGATACGGCGGTCGCGGCGCGTTCCTGCTCGTGGCCGAGGCCGGTAGCCAGGACCGTGGTCCCGGGGCGGAGCAGGTCCGCGACCTGGTCCACGTACTGGTCGAGGCCGACGACGACGGAGGCGCGGCGCAGTTCGGCGGCGGCGCGCGGCGTCATGAGGTCCCGGGCACCGGGCCCGATCCCGACGATGGCCAGCCGGCCCCGGGGACGTGCCCGCGCGACCGCCACGGTGGCGTGGGCGCTTACCCGCTTGGCCACCACCAGCTCCGGCTCGCCGGGACGGCCGGAGCCACCGGGGTTGTCGCGGTTGCTGAGTTCGGCGCGTGCGGTGGTGCGGCTGAGCGCACCGGGGGCATCGCCGCCCGCCTCGCCGCGCGCGGCGAGGCGGGCGGCGGCTTCGGCCACGCTCGGGGTGCCGACGGCGGAACGGACCGTTTCGCTCGGGTTCGGCACCGGAACGACGGCCAGTTCGGCAGCCGGGAACACGGCGAGCGGCCAGTCCCGGGCACGGACCGCCGCCAGCAGGCCCGCCTCGTCCGCCTTCAGGTCCACGGTCGCGGCGAGACGGACCGAACACGGCGAGAGTCCCGCGTCGGCGAGGGCCCCGTCTATCAGCGCGCTGACTTCGGCGGCCGGAACGCCCCGGCTCGCACCGATCCCGACGACAAGTGAGGGGGGCCGGTAGACGACGGCCGGCCCGGATGAGCCGAATGGGCCCACGCAGCCGGGCAGACCCGTGCGGTCGGACACGATGATGGCGGGCACGCCCGGCTCGGGCTGGCCGCTGACCACGTTGGGCGGGAGCGGCGGGAGCGGCCAGGCCGCGTCGGCGGTGAGCGTGACGCGCTCGCCGGACAGGATCGCCGCCCCGACGGAGGCCAGGTCGCTGCCCGGCTCCGGGACGAACCCGAGGTCGGCGCCGAACTCGTCGAGGGCCACGCACCCGGCCGCGTCGCTGGCCGTGGTGATCACCGGCTCGCCGCCGAGGGCCAGCGCGACCCGGCGGGCCAGTTCGTTGGCCCCGCCCGCGTGCGCGCCGACCACCGGGACGGCGTAGCGCAGGGCCTCGTCGACGCACACCACGCCCGGGTCGGAGCGCTTGCCGCCGAGCAGCGGCGCCAGCAGCCGAACCGTCGCGCCCACGGCCAGGAAACACACGACGGCGTCGCACTCGGCGAACGCGCGCGCCAGCGCGGCGGCGGCCGGGCCCTCGTAGCGGCGGGTGTCCGGCCACGCCCCGGAGAGCCGTTCGGCGGTGCGGCGGCCCGCCGCCGTGGCCGCGATCAGCCCGATCATGACCGCGTCCCGGTCCCGGAGCGGCGGCCCTCGGCCGCTCCTGCGCCGGCGGAGGCGGGCTGGTCCGCCCAGATGACGAACACCGGGTTGGCCGCGGCGAGCCGGAGCGATCCACCCGGCAGCCCGGCCAGCCGGGTGGCCTGCAACTGGGTGCCGCCCGCCTCGTAGCCGGATCCGGTCAGCAGCTCGCACACGCCGCGCACCCGGTCCACCGACGCGAGCGTCACGACGACGCGGGACGGCTGTCCGGCTTTCACCGCCCCGGCCAGGACGTCATCGTCACCGCCGCCGGCGAACACGGCGTCCGGGGCGGGCAGGTCCGCACATGCGCCGGGGGCCCGGCCGGCCACGACCTGCAGCAGCACACCGTGCGCGGCGGCGTTGCGGCGGATGCGGGCGCACTGCCGCTCATCGGAATCGACCGCGACGGCCCACGCGCCGAACCGGGCGCACTCCACCGCGACCGAACCGGACCCGGCGCCGACGTCCCAGATCGTCCGGCCGGGGCCGGGGCCGAGCCGGGCCAGCACCAGCGCGCGGACTTCGGCCTTGGTGATCATGGAGTCGCGGTGCTCGAAGCCGGTCTCGGGCAGGGCCCATCCCGGCGGGGCGCCCTGGTGCCCGGCCAGCCACCGGGCCGGGCTGGGGCCGGCGGCGGGGTCGAGGGCGATGAGCACGTGCGGATCCCTGACCTCGGCGGCGGGGTCTTGCGCCAGATCATGCACCTGCTCGTCCGGAGTCCCCAGGCGCTCGGCGACGTAGACCGCCCGGCCCGCGCTGAGCAGCTGGGACCTGAGCTGTCCGGTGGCGGCCTCGGGCGGGCCGGTCAGGATGGCCGCCTTCGGGTGCGCGAGGGCGGCGGCCAGCACGGGCCGCAGGTCGCGTCCGTGGGCGGACAGCACGAGAGCGTCGGCCCAGTCCACGCCGAGCCGGGCGAACGCCAGGGCCACGGAGGAGACGGCGGGTATCACCGCCGGGGTGACGCCCCGGGCGCGCAGCGCCCGCACGATGCCGAAGAAACCGGGATCACCCGAAGCCAGCACGGCGGCCTGCCCGCGGGCAGCGCAGATCGCGTCCAGTGCGGTGTCCAGGTGCTGGATCACGATGCACTCGGCGGCGGGGGAAACGCTCACCGCCGCGAGGTGCCGCCGCGCACCCGCGACCACGGACGCGCCCGCCAGCGCTGCGGCCGCCGCGGGCGCCAGCGCGCTCCCGTCGCACCCGATCACGGTGACGGTCACGCCGGGTCCTCCGGCAAGGACGCGGGCCAGGACGCGGACGGGTAGGCAGCGAGCTGGGCCCGCCCACTGAAATCAACCATGATCACCCGAACGGACATGGGCGCGGGTGTTCCCGGTGCGGAGCCGGGCTCGGCGGCGAGTTCGGCGCAGAAGCGGGCCAGGACCTCGGCTACCCGGCGGCACAGTTCCGTGCCCGCGGCCGGTAGCAGGCCGGCCTCGTCCCACAGTTCCGCCGCGTGCCGCGCGGAGTTCGCCGCCTCGACCTGGGCAGCGAGGTCGGGGGGCCCCCGGCGGCGCGGGTGACCCCCGCGAGCAGATCATGCGGCACCTTGGACCGCGTGTAGTGCGTCATCAGCACGCCGCCGGCGAGCTTGGCCAGCTTCCCGGCCATCCCGGCGAAGACGATGCGGCCGACGCCGCACGCCACCGCCCGGCGCAGCGCCGCCCCGGTGAAGTCGCCGACCTCGATGAAGCAGATCTCGGGCAGGCCGGGCAGCAGTGTCATGGCCGCCTTCTCGGTCCGCCCGCCGGTGCACAGCACGGCCGTGGTCTCCCCCTGCGCGGCCAGCACGGACACGGCCTGCTCGACGCTCGCCCGCCAGGACGCGGTGGAGAACGGGCGGACGATGCCGGTCGTGCCGAGGATCGAGATGCCGCCGATGATGCCCAGCCGCGCGTTGGTCGTCTTACGCGCCATCCGCTCGCCTTCCGGCACCGAGATGACCACCCGGATACCGAACGATCCCAGATCGACGGCCTCGCCGACGGCCTGGGTGATCATCGCGCGGGGTACCGGGTTAATGGCCGGCGTGCCCGGCTCCAGGCCGAGGCCGGGCTTGGTCACGACCCCGACGCCGACACCGCCGTCCAGCTCGATCCCGGGCGACTTCCGCCAGGTCACCGTCGCGGTGAGGTGGGCGCCGTGGGTGACGTCCGGGTCGTCGCCCGCGTCCTTGACCACGATCGCCTGGGCCCGTTCGGTAGGCACCAGTTCGCAGGAGTCGACCGGGAAGCCGACGCGGCGCCCGGAGGGGAGCGTGATCTCGACGGTGCGCTGCACTTCGCCGGTCCGCAACGCCGTCGCCGCGGCCTTGGCGGCGGCCGCGGCGCAGGTCCCGGTGGTCCAGCCGGTGCGCAGCGCGCGGCCGCGTTCCCTGGCCGTGCGGGGCAGGTCGGGCTCGCGCAGTTCGGGACCGGTCATGGCCGCTCCCCGTTCTGGGCCGCCGTTCTCCATCCGGCGTGCCACGGCCACCGTCCTGGACGCGCACGTCACCGGCCTCAGCACGCAGGCCGCCGTCTTGGGCGCGGAGGACGCGGCGGGCGGCGGACTCGGCCCGGCGGAAGCCGTGGAAGTGGCCGGGGTGGTACAGGTGCGACCGGGTGCCCTCGGCGTTCAAGCCCGGGCCGACCAGCACCAGGGTGTGCTTCCAGAGCTTGCGGGCCTTCACGGTCGCGGCCAGGTCGGCCAGCGCGCAGCGCACGATCAGCTCGTCGGGCCAGGTCACCTGGTAGGCGATCACGCACGGCGTCTCCGGCGGGTAGCCGCCGCTGAGCAGTTCGTCCTGCAGTTGCCCGGACCGCGCGGCGGACAGGAACAGCGCCATCATGGTCCCATGCCGGGCGAATCCGGCCACCTGCTCCCCGGGCGGCATCGGGGTCTTCCCGCCACCCAGCCGGGTCAGGATCACCGACTGGGCCACCTCGGGGATCGTCAGTTCCCGGCCGATCCGCGCGGCGACCGCGGTGAAGCTGGAGACCCCGGGCACGATCTCGGTGACCAGGCCGAGCTCGGCGCACCGGTCCAGTTGCTCCTGGATCGCGCCCCACAGCGCCGGGTCACCAGAGTGCACCCGCGCCACCCGCAGGCCGCCGGCGGCGGCGCGCTCGTAGTACGGGAGTACCCCTTCCATCGGAAGCTGCGCCGAGTCCACGATCTCCGCACCGGGCCGGGCGTGCTCAAGGACGCCCGGATGGACCAGGCTGGACGCCCAGATCACGACGTCCGCGGCGGCGATGGCGGCCGCGCCGCGCAGGGTGATCAGGTCCGGCGCCCCGGGCCCGGCCCCGACGAACGTGACCTGCCCAGCCGTCACCCCACCGATCATCGGGCACCCCCGCCGGAACGTCCCAGGCTCGTGCCCACCCCGTCGCGGCGGGCCGGGACGATCAGCGTGGACAGGTACGGCACGGCGCGCAGCGAGGCCAGCTCGGCGGCGGGCCGGATGTCCTGGCCGGGCAGCCCGAGCCGGGCCCCGGCAACCGCCCCGTCGAGACGGCCAGCCTCGGCGAGCAGGTCGCGGATCTCTCCGGGTGACGGCCCGGCGGCCGCGCCCAGCTTGTAACCGACGACGGTGCCGGGCCGGCCCAGGGCGTCGCGCAGTGGCCCGGCGCCCGCGGTAAGCGGCAGCAGGGTCAGGGGCTCGTCCCCCTCGGCCAGGACGGTCGCGGTCCCGGTCACCGTGGCCGAACGCGCGGCCAGGTCCTGCATGGCCGTGATGCCGGGCACGGTCTCGATGAGCACGTCGTGGACCATATCGCGGACCGTATGCGCGAGATAACTGAACGTCGAGTACAGGTTGGGGTCGCCGATTGTGCCGAACGCGACCGTGCTGGCCCCCGCGTCGAACTCGCGGGCCACCTCGCGGGCGGCGGCCTGCCAGGCCGACGCGCGGCGGAGCGTCACCCCGCCGGTGTCGTTCAGTGCGAAGGCGACCGGCCGGATGGTCTCCGGGTCGATGTGGGCGCGAATCGTCGCCTCGGCCCGGCCCACGGCCAGGGACGCGGGCACGGACCCGGACGCGGACGCGGGCACGGACGCGGGCGACGGCGGCCCGTCCGGGCCGCCGGAGCCCCCCGGCCCGGCCATCACGGGGACGAACACCGCGTCGGCCTCGCGCAGCACCCGGATCGCCTTCAGGGTGACCAGTTCCGGGTCGCCCGGCCCCACGCCCACGCCCACAAACCGTTGCATTTATTGCCTCCCTCGCGGGCGCTTCGCCTGGTCGTGCCGAAGGCGCGCAATCTGGTCGTGCCGAAGGCGCGCAATCTCGTGCCGAGGCGCGTCGGCGTGCCGAAGGCGCGCAATCTGGTCGTGCCGAAGGCGTATGAACATCACGACAATGCCCCTTCCAAGGCCGCCGCGCGGCAGGCAGCGGCGAAGCGGGCGGCCATGCGCGGGTAGCCGGCCCAGTGCGCGTGCAGGTAGGAGGCGTGCACGGTGCCGGTCACGTGGCCTTCGCGGCGGAGGGCCCGGCCGCCGTCCCGGTCGGGCGGGACAGCTCCGGGCGGGAGGAGCCAGGCCGGGGGGTCGCCGTGGCCCGGGGTGGCGGCCGTGCGGTGGAACTCGTGCGCGCGGACCACGTCGCCGGCGGCCGCGAGGACGGAATCGGTCCCGGCGCGGGCCTGCCGGTAGCCGAGCGTCAGCCGGCCGGTCATGGCCGCCTCGACCGGGAGGACTCCGCACATGGGCTGGCCGTCGAGCGACCGCGCCAGGTAGAGCAGCCCCGCGCACTCGGCGGCGATCGGCACGCCCCGGGCGGCGGCGGCGGCCACGTCCCGGCGCAGCGGCTCGTTGGCGGACAGGTCCGCCGCGTGGACCTCCGGGAAGCCGCCGCCCAGGATGATCCCGGCCGTGCCCTCGGGCAGGTGCTGGTCGCGCACCGGGTCGAACACCGCGGCGTCGAGCCCGGCCGCGGCGAGCAGTTCGGCGTGCTCGGTGTAGCTGAAGGTGAAGGCGGCACCCCCCGCGATCGCGACCACGGGACGGGCCCCGGCCGGGGCGTCCGGGACTGCTGTGACTGCCGAGGTTGTGCCGAGGTTGTGGTTACCGAGGCATCCAGCGCGAGGGCTTCGGCGGGGTCCCAGGCCGGGCCGGGGAGGGGGCCGGCGCTGCGGGCCAGGGCGAGCAGGCTCGCCAGGTCACAGGAGTCCTTGATGAGCGCGGCCAGCCGCGCCACCGTGTCCGTGGCGGCACGGGAACGCTCGGCGGCGGGGATCAGGCCCAGATGGCGGGACGGCGCGGCGACCTCGGCCGAGCGGCGGATCGCGCCGTAGACCGCGATCCCGGCGACGGCCAGGGCGTCGCGGAGCAGCCGTTCGTGCCGGTCCGACGCGACCCGGTTGAGGATCACCCCGGCCACCGTCGTGCGCGGATCGAACCGGGCGAAGCCGGTCGCGACGGCGGCCACCGAGCGTCCCATCGAGGCGGCGTCGACGACCAGGATGACGGGCGCGCCCAGCAGTCGCGCGACGTGGGCCGTGGAGCCGAAGCCGGGATCTCCCGCGCCTGGGCCGCGTCTGGGGCGCGGGGCCGGCTGCCGGGTCCGTGCCGTCGAACAGGCCCATCACGCCTTCGACGACGGCGACGTCCGCGCCCCGGGCCGCGTGGAGGAACAGCGGGACGATCCGGTCCGCACCGCACAGGAACGGGTCCAGGTTCCGGGCCAGGCGCCCGGTGGCCAGCGCGTGGTAGCCGGGATCGATGTAGTCCGGGCCGGTCTTGTGGCCGGAGACGGCGAGGCCGGCCGCGCGCAGCGCGGCCATCAGCCCGCAGGCCACCGTGGTCTTCCCGCTGCCCGAGGCCGGGGCCGCGATCACAAGCCGGGGAGGCCGTCACCATTCGATCCCCTTCTGGCCCTTCTGGCCCCGGTCCATCGGGTGCTTGACCTTCGTCATGTCCGTGACCAGGTTGGCGTAGGCGACCAGGTCCGGGTGCGCGTCCCGGCCGGTGATGACCACGTGCTGCTGGCCCGGCCGCGCGTCCAGCACGGAGATCACCTCGGCCACGTCGACCCAGCCCCACTTGATCGGGTAGGTGAACTCGTCCAGGACGTAGAAACGGTAGGTCTGCGCGGCCAGGTCCCGGGCCACCTGGGCCCAGCCCTCGGCCGCCTGCTCCGCGTGACCGCCCGTCCCGCGCTGAATCCAGGACCAGCCCTCGCCCATCTTGTGCCAGGTGACCGCGCCGCCCTCGCCGCTGGCGCCGAGCGTCCGCAGTGCGTGCTCCTCCCCCACCCGCCACTTGGCCGACTTCACGAACTGGAAGACCCCCACCGGCCAGCCCTGGTTCCAGGCCCGCAGCGCCATACCGAACGCGGCGGTGGACTTGCCCTTGCCGGTCCCGGTGTGCACGACCACCAGCGGCCGGCTGCGCCGCGCGCGCGTCGTGAGCCCGTCGTCCGGCACGCTGGCCGGCTGTCCCTGGGGCATCAGGCGGCCATTCCGCGGGCGGCGCGCACGATCCCGGCGAGCGTCCCGGCCCCGGCCGCGGGCAGGTCCTCGAGACCGACCAGCGCCGCGCCCAGCCGGCCCGCGAGCGCCCCGGCCAGGCCCAGCCGGACCGGCCCGGTCTCGCAGTCCACCACCACGGCCGCCACCCCGGCCAGCATGGCCGTCGCCCGGGCCAGGTCGGCGTCGGCTGCCGCGGGTGGCGCGGCCGTCGGTGACGATCACCAGCAGCGGGCGCCGGCGCGGGGTCGCGGATCTTCTCGGCCGCCAGCACCTCGGCGGACCGGGCCAGGCCCGCCGCGAGCGGGGTCCGGCCGCCGGTGGCCAGCGTGGCCAGCCGCCGCGCGCCCGCCTCCACCGACGACGTGGGCGGCAGCACCAGTTCGGCGCCGTCCGCGCGGAAGGTGACCATCCCGACCTTGTCCCGGCGCTGGTACGCGTCGAGCAGCAGTGACAGCACCGCGCCCTTGGCGGCCCGCATCCGCGGCCGCGCCGCCATCGAGCCGCTGGCGTCCACGGTGAACAGCACCAGGTTGCCCTCGCGGCCGACGTGGACGGCCTCGCGCAGGTCGTTCGGGGTGAGGATGAAGCCCGGCTGCGGTGCGGAGCCCGCCCGCCGCCTGCGTTCGGGCTGGGCGGGGGCCGCGGCCCGGAGGGTGGCCGGCAGGTGCAGCCCGGTGAGCCGTCCGGACGGCCTCCGCGCACCGATCGTCCGGCCGGTCGGGGTGTACGCCGGCGAGCGGCGCCCCAGCGCCCCGGCTCCCATCCCGGGAACGGTCAGCAGCCGGGCGCGGAACGGTGGGGGGGCTGGGACAGGATCGGGTCCGGTGCCTGGTGGGCTCCCGGCCCCCGTCCGTTCGGCATCATGATCCGTGGCAGCATGCTGGTCCGCCGCGGCTTCCCGGCCTGCGGCGGGTTCCGGCGCGGGACCCGGGCCGCCGCTGCCCGGGTCGCTGCCGCGTCCTTGCCCTGACCGTTATTGCCCTGGTGACCGGAGGGGGCCTGCGAGTCCGGCGTGCCCGGGCCGCCGTCACCGCCGGCGGGTCCGGCGGGTCCGGCGGCCGGCCGGATCTGGTGAGCCGGGCGGGCCGGGCGGCGGCTGGCTGAGCGCGTCCTCCAGCTCCTGCTCGTCCAGGCCGGGGGCGTCGAACGGGTCGCGGCGGCGGCGATGCGGCAGGGCCAGCCGGGCCGCCTGCCGGATGTCGTCCACGGTTACCTCGCCGCGGCCGTGCCAGGCCGCCAGCGCGATCGCCGCGCGCGCCGTGACCAGGTCGGCGCGCATCCCGTCGACCCCGAACCGGCCGCACACGGCGCAGATCTGGCGCAGCGCGGCGTCGGGCAGCACGACGTGCGGCAGCCGGGCCCGCGCGGCGGCCACGTCCGCGGCGGCCCGGCGGGAATCGGCGGCGAAGCGGGCCGCGAAACCGCCCGGGTCCGCCTCGTAGGCGAGCCGGCGCCGGACGACCTCGGCGCGCTCGTCGGGATCGCGGCTGGCCGCCACCTCCACGGTCAGCCCGAACCGGTCGAGCAGCTGCGGCCGCAGCTCGCCTTCCTCCGGGTTCATCGTGCCGACGAGCAGGAAACGGGCGGCGTGCCGGACCGAAACCCCCTCGCGCTCGACGTAGCTGACCCCCAGCGCCGCCGCGTCCAGCAGCAGGTCGACGAGATGGTCGTGCAGCAGGTTCACTTCGTCCACGTACAGCAGGCCGCGGTGTGCCGCGGCGAGCACGCCCGGCTCGTAGGCGGTGACGCCTTCGGACAGCGCGCGCTCGATGTCCAGCGAGCCGACGAGGCGGTCCTCGGTGGCGCCGACGGGCAGCTCCGCGAGCGTGGCCGGCCGGGCGTGCTCCGGGGCGCCGGGCGGATGCGGGCCGTCCGGGCAGTCGGGGTCGGGGGCAGCCGGGTCACAGGAGAACCGGCAGCCCCGGACGCACGCACCGGCGGGCAGCAGCTCGCCGAGGCCGCGCACGACGGTCGACTTCGCGGTGCCCTTCTCGCCGCGCACGAGCACCCCGCCGATCGCGGGTGAGACCGCGTTGAGCAGCAGCGCGAGCTTCAGATCCGGCATGCCGACGATCGCGGCGAAGGGATACAGCGGAGCATGGGTCCGGTGCGCCGCGCGCCGCTCGTCGCCGGACGTTACGTCGCTGGCCGTCATGCAGGGCCGTCCTTCCCGGGTCTTCGCGCCCGTAGCCGGTCATACCGGCGGCCGGAGTCTCCTGGCTTCCGGATCGGCGCTCCCCCTCGCCTTCCCGCCGCGACAGCGACGGTGGCCCCGATGAGGGGTTACTCCCCGGTTACAGTTGCGCGACAGCCCCGGATTCGCACCGGAGTTCCTCCGCATACCGCCTCGGGCCAAGCATGACACATTTACCAAGGTCCCGGGACCGGCCCGTAAGCACCGGTACACTGACCAGGCACATCTGGCCTCGTCAACACCGCGGTTGGCCGCCACATCACCGCTTCTTGACCGGCTACGCGGGCGCGCACGGTCCCGCAGCTTCCCCCCAGCTGTTCCCCAGCTTGGGACGGTAACGTGCCCGCGTTACAAGTGAGCCCAAGGATGACTGATCAACGACGGACCGACACGCGAATGGAGCTTGAATGGGGAACGATTTCCGCTCCCGGATACCAGCGGTGCAAGGTCGGGTACTGGTCACGGGTGGTTCCGGCTTCATCGGCCGGCGGCTCGTGGCCGCCCTGGTGGCCGCCGGCGCCGAGGTGACGGTGGCCGATCTCAAGCCCTTTGAGGGTTCTTCCGGGGGTCCTGTGTCTTCCGGGGGCCAGGTGCAGTCTGTCGTCGGCGACCTGTACGACCCAGCGGTCGCGGACCGGGCAGTTCAGCCGGGCACGGATACGATCATCCACCTCGCGGCGCGGACCTCGGTCCTGGAGTCGGTCAAGGATCCCGGGACCACCTACCGGAACAACGTCGCGGTGACGGCCGGCCTCCTCGAACTGGCCCGGCAGCGCAGTGTGCGGACGTTCCTGTTCGCGTCCACCAACGCCGTCGTCGGCAACGTCGGCAGGGCCGTCATCACGGAGCAGGCCCCGCTGCGGCCGCTCACCCCGTACGGCGCGACCAAGGCCGCGTCCGAGATGCTGATCAACTCCTACGCGGCTGCTTTCGGGGTCCGGGGTGTCTCGCTCCGGTTCTCCAACGTGTACGGGCCCGGGATGCAGCATAAGGACAGCTTCATCCCGCGGCTGATGCGCGCCGCGCGCGACGGCACCGGCGTCCAGGTCCGCGGGGACGGTACCATGATCCGCGACGTCATCCAGGTCGACGACGTCCTCAGCGGGATCTTCGCCACGTGGCGCTCCGACCACACCGGCCCGGTCATCCTGGGCTCCGGGCAGGCCGTCACGGTGAACGAAATGGTGGAGACCGCGCGCCGGGTCACCGGCGTGGCGATCCCGGCTGAGAACGCCCCGATCGCGCAGGGCGAGATGCCAGCGGTCAAACTGGACATTTCGACCGCGCGCGCGCTGGGTTACGCGCCGACCTACGACCTCGAGACGGGTATGGCGACCGTGTGGCCCGACTTCGCGCCCGACGGCGCGCTGACCGCGGGCGCCCTGGATGCGGCGGCACTGGCCACGGAGGGGGCGCGATGAGCCCGGGCGCGTCGGCGAAGTACGCGGGCAAGAACGCGGAAAAGAGCGCGGGCAGGAACGCGCACAAGAGCGCGGGCGGATACGCCGGGTCCGCCACGCGACGTGGCCGTCGACGATGCGGCCATCGCCGTCATGATCGACCAGTACGGCGACCGGGTGCGGGAACTTCCGCCGGTCGCGCTGGTGATCGCCGCCTACAACGAAGAGGGCGCGGTCGGGCCGGTGGTCCGGAACCTCCCGGCGCGGGTGTGCGAGCTGGACACCGCGACGATCGTCGTGGCGGACGGCTGCGCGGACGCCACCGCCAAGGAAGCGGACGCGGCCGGGGCACTGGTCGCGGACGTCCCGGTCAACCGGGGCCAGGGGGCCGCGCTGCGGCTCGGTTACCGGATCGCCCGGGACGGCGGCGCGCAGTACATCGTGACCACCGACGCGGACGGCCAGTACAACCCGGCCGAGATCGAGAGACTGCTTGCTCCGATCGTGGCCGGGAAGGCCGACTTCGTGACCGGCTCCCGCCGGCTGGGCAGCGAGGAGACCAAGGACCCGATCCGCCAGGCGGGGGTCCGGTTCTTCGCCGCGACCATCAGCCTGCTGACCGGCCAGAAGATCACCGACACCACGTTCGGGCTGCGGGCCATGCGGGCGGAGGTCACCGGGGCGGTGCAGCTGTCCCAGCCGCAGTACCAGGCGTCAGAGCTGCTGATCGGCGTGATCATCCACGGCTACAAGGTGGCCGAAGCGCCCGCCACCATCCACAAGCGCCGGGTCGGGGAGAGCAAGAAGGGCCAGAACCCCTTCTACAACCTGCATATCCCCGGCGTGAACAACCTCTTCTACGGCCTGCGCTTCAGCCGTGTGGTCTTGGGGACCTGGTGGCGCGAGCGTCAGCGGAGGTTGGGACCCGCGTCGGCGTCACCGCGGTCGGCACCGGCCGGGCCTCCGGCCACCCCGGACTCCGCCGGGCCCGCGGCCATGACGAACGGGTCGGGGTCCGCGGCGTCGTCCGGCGGGACCACCGTTGCCTCACTGGACGAGCGGATGGGCGGACCGGGCTCACGCGGAGACCGCCCGTCGGCGAAGAGGACGTAGTGGAAGATTACGAAGCGCCCCAGGAACGTCAGGCAGTTGGCGGCGAAGTACACCGAGTCGGTGATGAGCACCCGCTTGATGCCGTCGGCCCCGATCGCCCCGGCCAGGGCCACGCCCAGCTTGGCGGCCAGGCCGAGGATGACCCAGGCGCCCACGGAAACCAGCCAGAACGGCAGGGTTTCCTTCAGCAGCTGCGGCCTGCCCTTGCGCTCCCACGCCCAGCGGCTCAGTACGTAGCTCACCGCCGCGCCGATGATCGCCGCCAGGCCGCCGGAGATGCCAGCCGTCATGCTCGCCGGGCCGATGAAGATGCTCAGCGCCACCTGGCTGGCTATCACGGAGGCCACGGCCACCAGGGTGAACCGCGTGAAACGGACACCGACGTTGGTGCGTGCCTTGCGGATCAGCGCGGCGCCGATCCGGCTCGATACGAGTGCCATTGATGTCCTAAGTTACGTGACCGACGACAAAGGGCTGCCGATGAGGTCCCGGAAAGCGGGTGTAGAGTGCGGACGCCGCAGGCCACAGCGTCCCGGGTGGCCATGTTGTCCTGGCCGGCCGCCCGGCCGCACTGCAGCACGCTACCGCGTCGCAACAGCGAGCGCAGCCAATGCGGGCTCCAGATGAGCTGGGAAAACGCTGAGAGGGCAAGGAAAGCGCATCGCCGGTACCAAATGGCCGGCCGAGGCAGGTACACGACCGAAAGCGACACTACGACCAAGGCAGGAAACCGGAGAGTATGAAGATTTTGGTGTTGGGCGGGGATGGGTATCTCGGCTGGCCGACCGCACTGCATCTGTCGGCGGCGGGTCATGAGGTGGCGGTGGCGGATAATTTCGCGCGCCGGGGTTATGACAATGAGCTGGGGGTGGAGTCCCTGGTGCCGATCGAGCCGCTGCAGACCCGGATCGCGGTGTGGAAGGAGCTGACCGGGCGCGAGATCGGGTGTTATATCGGGGATCTGACCGATGCGATCTTCGCCTATCACCTGATCAGCGATTTCGGCCCGGACGCGGTGGTGCATTTCGCGGAGCAGCGGGCGGCGCCGTATTCGATGATCGACCGGCAGCATGCGGTCTATACCCAGCACAACAACGTGGTCGGGAACTTGAACCTGCTGTATGCGATCGCAGAGATCAACCCGGAGATCCACCTGGTCAAGCTGGGCACGATGGGGGAGTACGGGACCCCGAACATCGACATCGAGGAAGGGTGGCTGGAACTGGAGCACAATGGCCGCACCGACCGGGTGCTGTACCCCAAACGGCCGGGCTCCTTCTACCACCTGTCCAAGGTGCATGACAGCCACAACATCGAGTTCGCGTGCCGGATCTGGAACCTGCGCGCCACCGACCTGAACCAGGGCGTGGTCTACGGGCAGCAGACCCCCGAGACCGCCCGCGACGAGCGCCTCGCCACCCGGTTCGATTACGACGCGGTGTTCGGCACGGTTTTGAACCGGTTCGTGATCCAGGCCGTGATCGGGCACCCGCTGACCGTCTACGGCACCGGCGGGCAGACCCGCGGCATGATCGACATCCGCGACACCGTCCGCTGCGTCCAGCTCGCGTGCGAGAACCCCGCCGACCGCGGCGAGTTCCGGGTGTTCAACCAGATCACCGAATGGATGAGCGTCAAGCAGATCGCCGAAACCATCAAGGCCGCCTCCCCCGAAGACGTCCACATCGACTACCTGCCCAACCCCCGCGTCGAGCTAGCCGACCACTACTACAACGTCACCCACACCAAGCTCATCGAACTCGGCCTCCAGCCCCACCTGCTGTCCGACACCCTCATCGAGTCCCTGTTCGAAGTCACCAAACGCTACGCCCACCGTGTCCGCGCCGAAGCCCTCCTGCCCACCGTCAACTGGCGCACCCCCACGGCCAGCAGTTAAGGGATCCTGCGGAGGCCCTCGTCCGGCGGGTCGCGCTCCCGGGGTGCGCGCTCTTGCGGAGGAGTAGCTGGCTTCGGAGAGCTCGGTGACCGGGCGCCGGACGGCGATGCCGCCCGGCGCCCGGTTTGTCTTGCGGGGGCTACCCTGGCGGGCGCCTGCTCGCGTGGCGGGCTGGCTGCGGTGGGGACCCGGCGCGGGTGCCTCAGGCGGCGAGGCCCATCAGGCGGCCCAGATCGGTGACGGCACGGTCGAAATACGCGGCGTTATCGGTGACGACGTTGTTGAACTGGCCGAACAACTCGAAGCTGACGACCCCGAAGATCCCGGACCAGGCGGTCAGCGCCCCGATCGCGACCTCGTCGGGAACCCCCGGCAGGACGCTGTCCCGCAGACGGCTGGCGTCCTCGGTAAGGACGTCCGGCATGGGCGGGCCGCTGGGGGCAGGCGCCAGTTCGCCGGCCGCGTAGGCGTCGCTGATGAGCCGCCCGAAGACCGCGGCGGACCGGGCCGCGGGGACGATGGTGTCCGGTGGCGCCTGGTACCCGGGCACGGGTGAACCGTAGATCAGCGCGTACTCGTGCGGGTGCGCGAGCGCCCAGCCCCGGGCGGCCCGGCACGCCGCCCGCCAGCGGCCCGGGTAGTCGTCGCGGCGGCACGCGGCCTCCGCCTCCTCCACGGCTGCCCCGATGGCGTTGTAGCCATCGATGATCAGCGCGGTCAGCAGTTCGTCGCGGCTGGCGAAATACCGGTAGACCGCGGAGGACACCATGCCCATGTCCCGGGCCACGGCACGAAGCGACAGGCCGGCGGCCCCGTCCGCCGCGAGCTGGGCGCGGGCGATGTCGGTGATCTCGCGGGTGATCTCCGCACGAACCCGTTCCCGCGCTGACCTGCGTGCTGGCACCCTCCGACCTTAGCAGAGCGCCAGGCGCAAACAAGAGCAGCGCTCTTTTGCGCCTGACGGTCCGTAATGCTATCGGCGACGAGGTGGAGAAGGTTGAGCTGCTCGTTGTGCCCGAGGCCAGTAAGGGACTATAGATACCAGAGGCGTCCTTCGGGTAGGGCTAGACACGAGGAGGTAAACGGCCGATGTCTTTGGCGTCGCAACTAGCCGCACCGCACATAGCTGCACCAATGGTGGAGACGAACATCACCAGCATGTCGGAAACCGGCCTGATCGTCCTGTCGGTCGGCGCTGTGATCCTGGCGGGCGCGCTGCTGATCCCGGTCATGCTGGCCGGCCGGGCACCCCGCCGGACCGAGCCGGCCTCCCTGCCCCCGTGGACCGGCCCCGTGCAGGGCGGAGTTCACCCCGGTGACGCGCCGGAGCGTAGCCCCGCACCGGGACGCGCCGGCCGAAGGGTCCGACCGGGAGAAGGCGGTCCAGGGCCAGGCTGCCCGGGACGAGGGAGCCGGCACCGAGGAGGGGTAACGGACAGGGAGAGCGCCTATGGCTCAGCGCAGATAGACCCCGTCCACGCCGATCCGGCCCGGCCCGTCCAGCACGTAGATGCCGGCCGAACTGCCCCGGACGTCGAACGCCAGCGTTCCGTCGTGGACCACGATCTCCCGGCCGGTGACGGCATCGCGGTAGGTGCCGTTGAGCACGCCCTGCACGGTGATGGTCTGGTCGCTGCCGATCGCGAGGCCGACGACGGCGTAGCTGCGCCCGCCGTCCTGGTCGCGGACGAAGCTTAGCCCGCTGCCCCACTCGTTCAGCTGGCTCATGGGTGCCTTTTGCAGGGCGGGGAGCGCGCGGCGGATCTGGTTGAGGCGCTTGATGTGCTCGTAGAGGGGGTGCGCCTGGGTCTCGCCGATTCGTTCGGGGGTCAGGTGGTCTCCGAAGTAGGCCCGCCCGGTCTGGGCCAGGGTGTCCCGCTCGCCCTCGACGTCCTGCGGAGCGCCCTTCATGAACTCAATCTCCTCGCCGTAGTAGAGGCAAGGGATGCCGCGGACTGTCCAGAGCACGTTGTAGGCGGCCGCCGCCATCCACTGTTCGCCCTTGAATCGGTACTTGAAGTCGTTGTCCGGGCCGACGTCGTGGTTCTGCAGAAACGTTATGAGCGTGGTCGGGTCACCGTAGATCCAGTCCATCGACATCGCCTGCGCGAGACCGCTGAAGGTGCCCCGGCTCAGGTTGTCCCTGAACGAGGAGAACAACCCGAAGTCGAGCACCGCGAAGCCGGAGTCGCCGCCGGAACGGGGATTGCGCGGGTCGTCGCCGAGCCGGGTGTACCACCAGGGCCGGATCGGGGACGGGCCGTTGTCGCCGCCGCCCATGTCTCCCCATCCGTAGCCCTTGACCAGGTTCTCCCCGAAGACGAACAGGCCCGGCTTGTGGGCCTTCCAGGCGTTGACGTACTCGAGCAGGTTCCCCCGCTCCACGTGCTTGACGGTGTCGATCCGCAACGCGTCGACGCCCATGTCGAGGTAGCGGTTGATCGCGGTGATCAGGTAGTCCTTGACGCATCTCGCGCTCGGTCGCCAGGTCGATGCAGTCGCCTGCGATGTGCTTGTGCTGCAGCGGATATGCGCTTTCCCAGTCGCCGCCTGCGATGAAACCGTCCTGGTGGTACCACTGCGGGTCGAGCCGGCCCGGGTCCACCCCGAAGAACCGGCCGGGGTCGTACCCGGGTTCCGGGACGGTCTGGCCGGTCCGCGGATCGTTCAGGGGTTCGCGGCCCTCCGGGTCGCGCTCGTGCCTTTCCCGGTACCACTGCGGCGCCACCGGGTTGTCCAGGTCGTCCCGGTTGGGCCAGGCGTAGTTGCCGAGGTTGCCCTGATAGGGCCCGTGGTTCACCTCACCCTGCCGGGACCCCTGCGGAACGTAGTACTTGATGGGCAGGTGGTCGATCCAGACCTTGCCGCGGATCCCGTACTGGCCGGAATGGTTGACGACGATGTCCTGAATGATCTTGATGCCTCGCTCGTGCGCCGCGTCGATGAGGTGCTGGTAGGTCGCGTCCGGCGACTCCAGCCGAGGATCGATCCGGGTCCAGTCGTAGCCGTGGTAACCGTGATAGTCCAGCCCGCTGCGGTTCTCGATCGGCGGGGTGATCCAGATAGCGGTGAAGCCCAGGTCCTTGAGGTAGTCCAGTTGCTCGATCAGCCCTTTGAAGTCGCCCCGCCAGTGCGGGTCCGTCGGACGGCCGCTGGGGTCGAAGGCGATCCGGTCCCGGCAGTAGAAGTTGTTCGCCGGATCACCGTCGTAGAACCGGGTGGTGAGCAGGAAGTAGATGGTCTCCGCACGGAAGTCCACCCCGGACGGCGGGGCCTGCGGGGCGGGTGCCCCTGTCGCCGCGGGTGCCGTGCCGGACGCCGCGGCGGTACCAGCGGTTCGGGGGTCGGCGTCCTGCCACTGGCCATCGCGATCCATCCAGCCGTCCCGCTCCCGGCGCAGGTCGGCCGTCTGCCGCCCGTGCTGGTCGTGGAACACCAGGCTTGCGGTGTCCACGCCCTCGATGCGGTAGACGTACCAGCCGTCCCCGTGCGCGTGCATCGGGACTCCCGGCCAGCCCGTGGCGGCCTTCTGGGGTGGGTGTCCCAGACGTAAACATGAATGGTATCGGCCCATCCGCGTGGCGGGTGGAACCAGACCGTTAGATCAGGCACACCAAGCATCATAGGAAGAGCCGAACGGCGGCTGATCCCGCGTCATGAGGGAACGGTCTTGGTTACGCCATTCGAGCAGCTGAGAGGGGCCGGGTACGGGAATGAAGATTTTTTTCCTAACCGCCAAGCGGCCTCAGCCGATTCCATCACCCGGCGAAGCCAGGGGCCTGCCTGGTGATAGCGTCATCTCGCAATGGGATAAAATTCTTCCATATGGTGAGACAGCGCGCCGGCGGCGTCAGGCGGTGGCCCAGCCGGGCATGGGGAACCCAGCTAGCAGGTCGCGGACCTCGTGGGCGATCCGGTCAGGGCCGCCTCGTCCTCCTTGGCCGCGGCGGTGATCGCGTCGTTTATCCAGGCGGCAATGGCGGCATGTGCTCCTCGCCGAGACCGCGCGTGGTGATCGCGGGCGTGCCCAGCCGGACACCGGACGGGTCGAACGGCTTGCGCGGGTCATACGGCACGGTGTTGTAGTTGAGCTCGATGCCGGCCCGGTCCAGCGCCCGCGCGGCCGGCTTGCCGCCGATCCCCTGCCGGGTCAGGTCCATCAGGATCAGGTGGTTGTCGGTGCCACCGGACACCAGGTCGTAGCCGCGCGCGGTCAGCGCCGCGGCCAGGGCCCGGGCGTTGGCGACCACCTGATGCGCGTAGTCGCGGAACCCGGGCTGCGCGGCCTCGTGCAGGGCCACGGCGATCGCGGCGGTGGTGTGGTCGTGCGGGCCGCCCTGCAGCCCGGGGAACACCGCCTTGTCCAGGGCCGCCGCGTGCTCGGCGGTCGCACATGATCATCGCGCCGCGCGGGCCGCGCAGCGTCTTGTGCGTCGTCGTAGTGATCACGTCGGCGTGCCCGGCCGGGGACGGGTGCGCGCCTCCGGCGACCAGCCCGGCGATGTGCGCGATGTCCGCCACGAGCACTGCGCCGACCTCGGCGGCGATCTCCGCGAACGCCGGGAAGTCGATAGTCCGCGGGACCGCCGTACCGCCGCAGAAGATGAGCTTCGGCCGTTCCCGGCGGGCCAGATCACGGACCTCGTCCAGGTCCAGGCGGCCGGTATCGGCGCGGACGCCGTACTGCACGCTGTGGAACCACTTACCGGTCACCGATACCGGCCAGCCGTGGGTCAGGTGGCCGCCCATCGGCAGCGACATACCCATGATCGTGTCGCCCGGCTTAGCGAAGGCCAGGTAGACGGCCAGGTTGGCCGGGGAGCCCGAGTACGGCTGGACGTTGGCGTGCTCGACCCCGAACAGCGCCTGTGCCCGCTGCACGGCCATGGTCTCGATCGACGTCGATGAACTGCTGGCCCTCGTAGTAGCGGCGGCCCGGGTACCCCTCGGAGTACTTGTTGGTCAGCACCGAGCCCGAGGCCTCGAGCACAGCCACCGACACGTAGTTCTCCGACGGGATCAGCCGGATCTTCTCGAATTCCCTGCGGGCCTCCTGCTCGATCAGCCCGGCGATCTCCGGGTCGGTCTGGGCGACGTGCGGGATGGGCGGCTGGTGCATAGCGAACCTCCTCGGCACGAGGCTAGTCCGGTAGCGTCGTGGCTGGGCCGAGCGGCACGTCGCGGGGAAGGGAACCGAGGGTGGCTGAGAAGATCATTCTGGACTGCGATCCAGGCATCGACGACGCGCTGGCCATCGCCTTCGCGGTGGGCAGCCCGGACCTTGACTTGTGCGGCATCACCACCGTGGCCGGCAACGTGGGCCTCGATCTCACCACGTCCAACGCGCAGCGGGTCGGTGAATTCGTGGGCGCCCCGGGCGTCCCGGTCACCCCGGGCAGCGCCGCACCGCTGTTGCGGCCGCCGTTCGACGCCCGGCACGTGCACGGGGATACCGGTCTGGGCGGTGCGCGGCTGCCGCCCCCGCAAACACGGCCCTCGGGCGGACACGCCATTGATTTCCTGATCGAGGCGATCGGCGCCGCCCCGGATGAGATCACCCTGGTCGCCACCGGCCCGCTGACCAATATCGCGCTGGCCGTTCACCGGGAACCGCAACTGGTCAACCAGGTCAAGGACTTTGTGATCATGGGCGGCTCGTCCGGCCGGGGCAACACCACGCCCGCCGCCGAGTTCAACGTAGCCGTTGACCCCGAGGCGGCCGCGATCGTCTTCCGCGCGGGCTGGACGGTCACCATGGTGGGGCTGGACGTGACCCTGCAGGCGCGCGCGACCGCGGCGGTGCGGGACCGGATGCGGGGCCTGGGCGCGCTGGCCAGCGAACTGCTGCTGCCCGGCCTCGAGTACTACGCATCGGACCAGGATCCGCTGTCCGCCTGGCCCAGCCGGGCCGGGAACGGGCAGGACAACGCGGTGCTCGAGCCGATCGTGGCCGACCCCGCCGTGCACGACGTGTGCGCGGTGGCCTACGTGGCCGACCACGGCCTGCTGGGCTGCCTTCCCGCCCGGGTGGAGGTCGAGACCGCCGGCCGCTGGACGTCGGGCATGACCGTCACCGACTTCCGCGCGCCGGCTGACCAGCGGAACGCCCTCGTCGCCACGGCCATCGACGTCCCGGGATTCTGGGACCGGGTCATCAGGGCCTACGAGAACGTGGCGGGCGCCATGAACGCGGACGCCCGGCGCTAGCGGGAGGCGCTGGGGGCGGAGCCGACCGCCTGCTCGATCTCCTCGTGCACCCAGACGGCGCGCTCGGTGACGTCGACGAGGTCCGCGTACGTCCAGTGCTGCCTGTCGCCCGCGGGCGTGCGCAGCGAAACGGACCCCTCGCGGCAGCACACGGTCAGGCCACGCGGCACCCAGAGCACCGACATGTCCGCGGCGGGCTGATCGGCCCGCAGCAGCCCGCTGCCCAGCCCCCGCGCGGACAGCATCCCCTCAAGTTCCTGGGTGGCCTGCCGCGCGCTCAGCAGGCGGGACCGGCGGATCGCGGCCAGATCAGCCACCCGCCCGTCGCCTGCGCCAGGCCCGGACCCGCCGTCCCGCGCCGGAACGGGAACCGCGAACCAGACCGCCTTGCCGCGCGGTTTCCGGCCACCCAGCCGGGCCCGGGTCAGGTGATGACCCCATCGCCCGCGGGAGAGCTCGTGCACGACCTGAAGGCCCCGGCCGCTGACCGCCCCGGCGGACGCCTGCGACGGGAGCGGACCTGGCGCGCGGCCCAGCTTCCAGGCCGGGAACGCGTCGAAGACTTTGCACACAAGCTCGCGCATCATGCCACTTCCGCGCAGGTACAGCCACAGTTCGGGCCGCGCCGTGACAAGGGCCAGGGCCCCGCCGCCCCGCACAGCGGTCCCGGCGCCCGCGTGCAGTGTATTGGCGGCGAGTTCGCTCGCCATCATCACGCCGTCGCAGATCAGCTCGTCCCTGATCCCGACCTCGGCCGCAGCGGCACCGTACAGCTGGCGGGCCGCCCTGGCACAGGTCGCGTCCGCGGGCAACGACCAGGCACAGCACGTGCCGGTCCGCAGATTATGCAAGCCGCCCATCCCCGCTTTCTCCCACACAGGATCGCCGCCCCAGGTCACCCCGGCCGCCGGGGTCCGGGGCGGCGGCCCGCTCGGTCAGCGGTGCCAGGCTTGCATTGTTGAATCTGTGAAGCAGAGATTAAAAGTTAGGGCGGCCGTTCGCAAGGCTTTAGTGATGAATCGCACACGGACCGAGCTTTACGCTCACCGCCGGGCACGTGGACGTTACCGAAGTATCCCGCGCCGCGGCCACATATCCCCTGCATAAGGGGCTCGCGTTTATCTCAGCTAAAGACTGGCCGGCGTTTCCGCTATGGCAGCGAGCAAAGAGCCGGTGTACAGTCGCCAGCGCGGCGGAAGCCACATGATGGACCGCCCGGCCTTGAGACAGGGTGAGTAAGCGGTGAATCCCCCGGGATTACGCCCCGGGGGATTCACCGACCCCCCGCTACGACACCTCGATGTCGTAGCGCCCCTCCTTCACATCCGCCAGAAATCTGGCGAATGCCACCCGGCCGACGACATGTGCGCCGCCTTCCGGACGCTTGCTGTCCCTGACGGCGGTGACGCCAGGGAGGTTGGCCGCAATCTCTACGCAGCCCCCGTTGTGGGAACTTCGGCGGGCCTTCCGCCAGATAGCCTGAGACAGATCAGTCATTACTCACTCCAGTCGATCAGCGAGACGGTCGAGATAAGCCACCGTGTCGTGCGGGTCGAGCGCCCCATCGCAGGCACGGTCGAACGACTGCACGTAGCCGTGCACCGATTCCCGCTTGCTCACCTCCTCGATCACATAATCGGTTTCCACGAAGACCAGGCTCGGGTCCTCGCTGTCGAAGCCGAAGATGTTGACCATGGAATGCGCCCCGCTCGGCGGCCCGTCCTCGAAGCGCTGGACGCGCAGCTCGACATTGCGCCGGCCAGCCATGTCGACAAGGTGGCGGATCTGTTCCTTGCGGTCGCCATGAGTGCCCCACCGGTACAGCAGGGACGCCTCAGTGATCACGGCGCTCAGTGTGGGGGCGGTTCCGTCGGAGCGGTCGAGAATCTCCTGCCGGCGCAACCGTGCGGCCAGCGCATCGCGGCGCCACTTGGGTGGCCGGGGACCGGTCCGCAGCATCGACTCGATGTAGGCCGGCGTCTGCAGCAATCCGGGCAGGATCAGCGGCATGAACGCGCGGATGGTACTGGCGTCGTTCTCGTAGCCGGGGAACTCGCTGTCAAAGATCTCCGGGAAGTCGCGCCACCAGGGCCGGGCCCGGGCCCGCATGGCGAGCTCCGCCACCTCCTCGGCCGACCCGTCCGCGATGCCGTAGATGCGCAGCAGGTCCCGGACGTCGCTCATTTCAGGGCGCTTCCACTGGTTGGCCTCGAAGCGGCCGACCTTGCCCCGGCCCCAGTTCAGGATGTCGCAGACGTGGTTCGCGGTGTAACCGCTCGCGACGCGGAGCTCGGCGAGGCGCTCAGACAGACGGCGCTTGGCGAGGGTGGCACCGTAGGCATCGTCGGTCACGCCGATCTGCCTCCTTGGCAAGGTCTGAACTCCAGCATTAGGTTACCCAACTTGCGATTCGCAAATCTACACTTTTAATGAGTGAATCTTGGATAGGCGGCCTCGTTCCGGCGACGCACCGATGTTTCCCGCCCCTGGTTTTGCGGCATCTGCCGAAGTCAATCACCCTAAAGCAGCCGCGCCCCTTGCCCAGGACGGTGCCCGGGACCGTGCCCAGGACCGTGCCCGGGCCCGTCGGAGTCCCGGCACTCTAGGACGTGGCATTACCCGCCGCATCGTCGAATTCGCCCTTCCGGGCGCCGTCCACAAAGCACTCCCACTCGTTCCGGTCGAACACGAGCACCCGGCGATCTGGATCATCGGTGACGCGCATCAGAATCCAGCCGGCATCACCCGGCTCGGCCGTCCCCTGCCCATCGCTATCCCCAGAAGCGACGGAAACACCGGGACCAGCCGAGCCTCCGGCAACACCCGAACCTCCAGAACCACCGGAGGTGACGCGGATAAAAGCAATCTCAATGGCACCGGCTCCGTCTCCTGAGCGCTGCCATTCCTGAGCGTCCGGATCGATGCCGAGTACCTCGACCGTGGGCTTGGCGATCACGGCCGCCTGGCCACCCCGCAGTAGAGCCAGCGCTGGCCCTCGCTGTCCGCAAGTACCGGATCCTCCGCGCCCCAGATGCCGGTGAAGGTGAGGCCCGGCTCGGCGCCCTCGTACGGCGGCACCAGTTCCAGGCCGTCGAAGAACCGCGCGATATCAGCGTGCGACCGGAAGTGCATGCGCTCGCTGGCCTTGTCGAAGACGGCACGGAATCGCTCCACGGTGAGCGGCGGCTTGCGCTCGTCGGTGAGGTGCGACAGCGACAGGTAGCTGCCCGGCGGCATCGCGTCCATGTAGCGCGCCACCAGGCCCCACGGATCCGCGGAGTCGGACACGAACATCAGGACGGCCGTCATCAGCACCCCGGTCGGCTCGCTGAAGTCGATGAGCCGGGACAGATCCGGGTTCCCGAGAATTGTTTCCGGTTCGCGCAGGTCACCGCGGATCACCGTGGTCGTTCCGGCGCTGGCGAGCAGCGTACGGCTCTGCGTTTCCACCATCGGGTCGTTGTCGATGTAGACCACCCGGGCGTCCGGGGCGACCTGCTGAACGACATCATGCGTGTTCCCGACGGTCGGCAGCCCGGAACCGATGTCGATGAACTGCCGGACACCGCGCTCGGCGATCCACTTGGCCGCCCGCTGGTGAAACCCGCGGTTGGACCACGCGCAGTCCTGGATCTCCGGTACCGCGCTCAGTATCTGCTGGGCGGCGCGAGCGTCGACGTCAAGGTAGTGCTCGCCGCGCAGCATGTAGTCATAGATCCGCGCGGGAGTGGGGACGCTGGGATCCACCCCGGTGGGGACCCGTGATGTCTGTGCCATCGCCGCCTCCACTGACTCTCGGTTCATAGTCTGTCACGAAACATTCGAATCACAAGCGTCTGCCCGCACATGCGTCCGGTGAAATTGCGCTCAGCCCCCGGCTTCCAGGTCGCCTTCCAGGTCGAGGAAGACCTGACGGAGCTGGTCGAGCGTCTTGGGATCCGGCTCCGCCCACATGCCACGATCAGCCGCCTCAAGGAGACGTTCCGTTATGCCGCGCAGGGCCCACGGGTTGGATTTTTCCATAAACGCCCGGTTCTCCGGGTCGAACACATAGGCCGTCGCGAGCCGCTCGTACATCCAGTCCGACACGACGTGCGCGGTCGCATCGTACCCGAACAGGTAGTCCACCGTCGCGGCCAGCTCAAACGCGCCCTTGTAGCCGTGCCTGCGCATCGCCGCGATCCACCGCGGATTGACCACCCGGGAACGGAACACCCGGCGGGTCTCCTCCGCCAGCGTGCGCGTCCTGACCGCGTCGGGCGTGGCCGAGTCGCCGATGTAGGCGGCCGGGCTGCGCCCGGTGAGGGACCGGACCATGGCCACCATGCCGCCGTGGTACTGGAAGTAGTCGTCGGAGTCGGCGATGTCGTGCTCACGGGTATCTGCGTTCTTGGCCGCCACCGCGATCCGCGCGAAGGCCGTCTCCATGTCGGTCCGCGCGGGGGCGCCGTCGAGGTCGCGGCCATAGGCGTAGCCGCCCCAGACCGCGTAGACCTCGGCCAGGTCGGCGTCGTCACGCCAGTTGCGCGCGTCGATGAGCGGGAGCAGGCCGGCCCCGTACGCGCCCGGCTTGGAGCCGAAGATCCGGGTCGTCGCGCGGCGCCAGTTCCCGTGCGCGGCCTGGTCGGCGGTGGCGTGTGCGCGCAGGTAGTTCACCTCGGCGGGCTCGTCCAGGGCCGCTACCGCGGCGATCGCGTCGTCCAGCAGCGCGATGACGTGCGGGAACGCATCGCGGAAGAAGCCGGAGATGCGGACGGTGACGTCGATCCGCGGCCGCCCCAGTTCCCCGGGCGGGACGACAGCGAAGCCGGTGACCCGGCGCGAGACCTCATCCCAGACCGGGCGGCACCCGATCAGGGCGAGGACTTCGGCGATGTCGTCGCCCTGGGTCCGCATCGCCGAGGTACCCCAGACGGTCAGGCCGACGCAGCGCGGGTAGCTGCCCTCGTCGGCGAGATGCCGGGCGAGCAGCGATTCGGCCAGCGCCGCCCCGGTGTCCCAGGAGTTAGCGGACGGGATGGCCTTGGGGTCGACCGAGTAGAAGTTGCGGCCGGTCGGCAGCACGTTGACCAGCCCGCGGGTGGGCGACCCGGACGGCCCGGCGGGAACGTACCCGCCGGACAGCGCGCGCAGCACCGCTCCGATCTCCCCCGTCGTCGACGCGAGCCGCGGCACCACTTCCGTGCACGCGAACTGCAGAACCCGCGCCACCGCCGCCGGATCCTCCCCATCATCCCGAACGGGCCCGGGCGCTCCTTCTCCCCCGTCCGGGCCACTCCCGTCCGAGACCCCCCCAGGTGCCCCGGCACCCCCAGAAGTCCCGGTGGGCAGAGGGTCAGCCAGCACGGCGGCGGCTATCTCGGGGGCGCGGCCGGAGTCCCAGCTGGTGGCGGCCATGGCCTCGACGAGGGCGCGGGCGGTGCGCTCGTAGCGGTCAGTGTCGGTGCGGGACGCGTCGTCGCGGCCTTCGGCCAGGCCGAGCGCGGCGCGCAGGCCCGGCAGGGCACCCCAGCGGGAGCTCCACAGCTGCGCCGAGCGCAGGATGACCATAACCAGGTTGGTGAGCGCCTCCCCGGTGGGCGCCTCGCCGAGGATATGCAGTCCGTCGCGGATCGCGGCGTCCTTGACCTCACAGAGATAGCCGTCGACGTGCAGCACGAACTGGTCGAATTCCGCCGCGCCCGGCTCGCCGGGGACCCCCAGGTCGTGGTGCAGCTGCGCCGTGTGCACCAGGGACCAGATCTGGGCCCGGACCGCGGGCAGCTTGTCCGGGTCCAGTGCCGCGACCGTCGCGTACTCGTCGAGCAGCTGCTCCAGCTTGGCGAGCTCGCCGTAGCTGTCGGCGCGGGCCATCGGCGGGACCAGGTGGTCGACGATGACCGCGTGCGCGCGCCGTTTGGCCTGGGTTCCCTCCCCCGGGTCGTTCACGATGAACGGGTAGATGAGCGGAACGTCGCGCAGGACCGCATCCGGCGCGCACTGGTCCGACAGGCCGAGGCCGTTGCCGGGCAGCCATTCCAGGGTGCCGTGCTTGCCAAGATGGATCACCGCGTCCGCGCCGAACACCTCGTCCAGCCACCGGTACGCGGCCAGGTAATGATGCGACGGGGACAGGTCCGGGTCGTGGTAGATGGCGACCGGGTTCTCCCCGAATCCCCGCGGTGGCTGGATCATCACCACCACGTGCCCGAACCGCAGGGCGGCCAGTACGATGTCGTCGCCGTCGGTGTACAGCTGACCCGGCGGTTCGCCCCACTGCGCGATCAGCCTCTGCCGGGGCCCGTTCGGCAAAGACGAGATCCACTCGTGGTAGCTGGCCAGCGGGACCCGCGCCGGTGCGGCGCTGAGCTGCGCCTCGGTCAGCCATTCGGTGTCGTAGCCGCCTGCCGCGATGAGCGTGTGGATGAGCGTGTCGCCGTCTTCCGGGAAGCCGTCGCCGAGGTCGTATCCGGCGTCGCGCAGGGCTTGCAGCAGGCGGACCGCGGAGGCGGGGGTGTCGAGGCCGACGGCGTTGCCGACCCGGGAATGTCTGGTCGGGTAGGAGGACAGCATGATCGCGACGCGCTTGGCCCGGTTCGGGATGGCGGCCAGGCGCGCGTGCCGCAGGGCGATCCCCGCGAGACGGCCGGCCCGCTCACGGTCGGCGACGTAGACCGGGATGCCGTCCGGCCCCTCCTCCTTGAAGGAGAACGGGACCGCGATCAGGCGCCCGTCGAACTCGGGAATGGCGACCTGCATGGCCGCGTCGATCGGGCTCACGCCGTCCGCGTTCTGCCACTGGGCCCGTGAGGAGGTCGGGCAGAGGCCCTGGATGATCGGGACGCCCAGCCCGGCGAGCGCGCCGGCGTCCCAGTCGCCCTCGGCGCCCGCGTCAGCGGCGACCGAACCCCCGGCCGCCAGGACCGTCGTGATGATGGCGCCGGCCGGGCGGAGGAGTTCGGCCAGGCCGGGGTCGGCGGAGCGGAGCGAGGAGCAGTACACCGGCAGGGGTGTCGCGCCGCGCTCGGCGATCGCCGCGCAGAGCGTATCGACGAAACCGGTGTTGCCGGAAAGCTCGTGGGCCCGGTAGAAGATCACCGCGACCGTGGGCCGCGCGGCGTCCGGGCGGCTGCCCGCGGGGGCGGGGTCGCCGGCCGCGGGGGCGGGGAGCCGGTGCACGCCGTAGCGGGGCGCGGGCTCGGGCGGGGCGAAGCCCTCGCCGGTCAGCAGCACCGTGTCGGACAGGAACGCCGCGAGCTCACCCAGGTTGGCGGGGCCGCCCTCGCGCAAGTAGCCCAGCGCCCCGGCGGCCACCCCGGCCGGAACAGTCGACAGCGCCATGAGTTCCGCGTCGGGGGCCGACTCGCCGCCCAGCGCGACCAGCGGAATCCCGGTGGCACGCAGCGCGGCGACCCCCGCGGGCCACGCCCGGCGCCCGCCGAGCAGCCGCAGCACGGCGATGTCCGCCCCCTCGGTCAGTGCCGCGAGAGCGCCCGGCTCCTCCGGCGAGATGCGCACCGGGTTCGCGGTCCGGTAGCCGGCCCCCGAAGCGCGCGCGGCGAGAAGCTCGGTGTCGGCAGTGGAAAGCAGGAGGATCGTGGCCACCTCCCGATCCTGCCACGCCCGGCCGCCCGATCCGGCCCTTCCCCCGTGGCGTCCCCTCAGGGGCACGGGTCACAGGCGCGGACAAAGACGCGGACAAGGACGCGGACAAGGACGGGCGTCAGGCGACGAGGTGGTCGAACTCTCCGTCCCGCAGGCCCTCCATGAGGGCCACGATGGCGTCCCGGTGGCAAATGAGCGCCGGGCCGTGCGGGTCCCTGGAGTTGCGCATGGCAACTATTTCGGCGTCAATCCTGGCGATCTCCACGCAGGCTCCCTGCGAGTTACTGCGCTGGCTCTTCAGCCACGCCGCACCCTCAAGGTCTCTGGCAGACATGCCGTTGTACATGCCACCCATCGTCGTGTCTCCCCTGACTGGCTCTATGACCCCTAATGTGCGCTGCCCGTCCTGGGCCTCGGCACGGTTGGAGCACGCTAGCCCGGCCGCGTCTTGCGGCTCCGGGCGATCTTATGCTACGCACGATGCACGTGCATTCGCATGAGCTTTCGCATACTCATCCGCACATTCATCCGCAAGTGCTGGGCGGTGCGCTCGCTCACGGGCCGGACGGGGCGGTTCCGGCGTGGGGGCCGGTGCCGTCCTGACGGAGGTCCCTGGCCGGGAAAATCCCACATGCTTCCTCCCGCGGGGCGAGGTCGCGTTTAATGCGGCCGTCCATAAAGGCAGCCGGATAGTAATTCCCCGTAAAAATTACGTACCATCTAGCCGGCTTTCCGTCAACGGCCGTTCTGCCTCAAATCGAATGAGCCGAAACGTCCCGCGGGCTGCGCAATAGCGCATTTCGGACACCGGAGTATGCGGGCGACATGGCGGGGAGGACCGGAAAGCAGAGACGCCTGGATCCCCCGGGCGCAGGCCCCGGCGTTGTCGTCTCTTCGCATAACCCGAGGTAGCCAGGCTAATGACGGTGTAGCACGGAGGGCCGCGCAGGCGTCTTAAGCTGCGTCGGCGCGGCCTGCGGCAGGAAGTCGTTAAACGCCGGGCGCTGTGGCGGCTTTCCGGCACGTGCCGGGGTAACGCATTTGTCGACAGCGCGGTTGCGGCTTTCGGTTCCGGTCAGCATATGGCTTGCGCACGAGCCGGTGCCGGACCTGGCGAAAAGCAAAGTCATTTATCGGATTAGCCGACCGGAAAAGTATGGACTGCTACTGAATCAGAAGAAGCCGCCGGACGGCCCGCTGGCCGGTCAGAACTCGCAGGTGGTTGACTTCTCCCCGCCCTGAAGGACGGGGATTCTCAGCCCTCGCGGGCCAAGGTTCCTGTTTCACCGACGGTCGCGTCCCAGTACTACGTGCGGGGCGATCTCACACCATCTCCGCAGGCCAAGACGGCAAGCCCGGCCGCCGGTGGAATGCTGATACCGAATTCTGCCATGGTGCCGTTTCAACCGCGCGGCGCCACGCCAGGCTAGCCCCGCCCTGAAGGACGGGGCTGCGCGCTGCAAGGGAGGGGGAATGGTCAGAACTCGCAGGTCGTTCAGGGCTCGCTGGCCGGTCAGAGCCCGGGAGCTGGATCAGATGCCGGCCGCGGCGCGAAGCTGCTCCACGCGGTCCGCCCGCTCCCAGGAGAAGTCCGGCTCGGTGCGCCCGAAGTGCCCGAAGGTGGCGGTCTGCGAGTAGATGGGGCGCTGCAGGTCCAGCACGGAGATGATGGCGCGGGGCCGCAGGTCGAACACTTCCAGGACGGCGTCCTGAATCCGCTCGACCGGCACCTTCTCGGTGCCGAAGCACTCGACGAACAGCCCGACCGGCTTGGCCTTCCCGATCGCGTACGCGACCTGCGTCTCGCACCGTTCGGCGAGCCCAGCCGCGACCACGTTCTTCGCCACCCAGCGCATCGCGTACGCCGCGCTGCGGTCGACCTTGGACGGGTCCTTGCCGGAGAACGCGCCGCCGCCATGGCGGGCCATGCCGCCGTAAGTGTCGATGATGATCTTGCGGCCGGTCAGGCCGGCGTCCCCCATCGGGCCGCCCACCTCGAACCGGCCGGTCGGGTTGACCAGCAGCCGGTAGTTGGACGTGTCCAGTTCCAGGGCCGCCACCACCGGGTCGACCACGTAGTCCTTGATGTCCGGGGCCAGCAGTTCCTTCAGGTTGATGTCCGGCGCGTGCTGCGACGACACCACGACCGTGTCGAGCCGCACCGGCGTGATGCCCGAATACTCGACCGTCACCTGGGTCTTGCCGTCCGGTCGCAGGTACGGGACGGTGCCGCTGCGGCGGACGGTGGAAAGCTGCTTGGACAGCTGGTGGGCCAGCATGATCGGGAGGGGCATCAGCTCGGACGTCTCGCGGCACGCGTACCCGAACATCAGGCCCTGGTCGCCGGCCCCCTGCCGGTCGAAATCCTCAGCGCCCTCGCCCTCGCGGTACTCATAGGCGTCGTCGACGCCGAGGGCGATGTCCGGCGACTGCGACCCGATGGATACCGACACGCCGCAGGAGGCGCCGTCGAAGCCCTTGGCGGAGGAGTCGTAGCCGACCTCGAGGATCTTTTCCCGGATGATGCCCGGGATGTCGACGTAGGTACGCGTGGTGACCTCACCCGCGACGTGTACCTGGCCGGTGGTGATCAGAGTCTCGACGGCGACCCGGCTCTCGGTGTCGTCCTTGATCATGGCGTCGAGGATGGCGTCACTGATCTGGTCGGCCATCTTGTCCGGATGACCCTCAGTGACGGACTCGGAGGTGAAGAGGCGACGTGCCACGAGACTCCCTTTTCTATCTGTGCGGGTCCAATTTCTTCCCGGCGGACTCGCCCGAAGCTTATCCATGATCATGTCGCCGGTGTTTGGGTCGCGGGTAAGCGCCCCTGTAATGTGATCGCGGCCGAACGCCCCTTGATACAGCTAGACGGCCGGGGTAAGGCTACCTTCGACCGCAGCCGGGACGCCACAAGATCCCAGACGGTATCGGCCAGGACCTCTTTGGGTACCCGGGCAATCTCCGTCTGTGACCCGTCGGCACCCAGCACGACGGCCTCGTTGTCACTGGTCCCGAAGGCCAGCCCGTTTCCGACCCGGTTGACGACCAGCAGGTCGCAACCTTTGCGAGTGAGCTTAACCCGGCTTTCGGCCAGGTCCGGCTCGGTCTCGGCGGCAAAGCCGACGATGACCTGCCCGGGGCCCGGCCCGGCCGGGAGCGCGCCAGGCGCGCCGGGCGCCGCGGCCGCATTGCGCCGCACGGACAACTCGGCGAGGATGTCGGGATTCGGAACGAGCTCGATCGGGGCTGGTTCCGAGCCGTCCTTCTTTATCTTCGTATCGGTCCGCTCCGCGGGGCGGAAGTCGGCCACGGCGGCCGCCATTACGACCGCGTCGGCGTCCGGCGCCTCAGCCAGCATCGCGTCGCGCATCTCCAGTGCGGATGTCACCCTGATCACGCGCGACCCGGCCGGGTCAGGCAGCGCGACGTTCGCCGCTACCAGGGTGACCTTGGCCCCGCGGGCGACGGCGGTTTCCGCGAACGCGTACCCCTGCCGGCCGGAGGACCAGTTCCCGATGAACCGGACCGGGTCGAGTTCCTCACGGGTTCCCCCGGCGGACACGACCACCTTCCGGCCGGCCATGTCCAGGCCGAGCCCGTCCGCGCCCCGGGCCAGGACCCGTACCGCCGCCGCGAATATCTCACCAGGTTCCGGCAGCCGGCCGACTCCGGAGTCCGCGCCGGTCAGACGGCCGCTAGCGGGATCGAGCACGATCGCCCCGCGTTCCCGCAGGAGCGCAACGTTGGCGCGGGTGGCCGGGTGCTCCCACATCTCCGTGTGCATCGCGGGCGCGTACAGCACCGGGCAGCGGGCCGTCAGCAGGGTCGCGGTCAGCAGGTCACCCGCCATGCCCGCCGCGGCTCGGGCCATGAGGTCCGCCGTGGCCGGGGCGACGATGACGAGATCCGCCGACCGCCCGAGCCGGACGTGCGGAACCCGATCGGCCCCGGTCCAGGAATCGGTCGCGATGGGACGGCCGGACAGCGCCGCCCACGTCGTCTCGCCGACGAATCGCAGCGCGTCCGGTGTGGGGACCACCTGGACGTCATGACCGGTTTCGGTAAGGCGCCGGAGCAGTTCGCACGCCTTGTAGGCGGCGATGCCCGCAGTTACACCGATAATGACCCGCGGTGCCACGTGTCCCCCGCCCGGTCAGGCGGACGTCAGCCCTCGATGTGCTCGACCGTGAGAAGCCCCTCACGCACTTCGCGCAGTGCGATCGACAGCGGCTTCTCCTGGACCCGGGTCTCCACCAGCGGGCCCACGTACTCGAGCAGGCCTTCGCCCAGTTGCGAGTAGTACGCGTTGATCTGCCGCGCCCGCTTCGCGGCCATGATCACGAGCTGGTACTTGCTGTCCACGACATTGAGCAGGTCGTCGATCGGCGGGTTGATTATGCCGTCTGCGGCGGGAGTCCCTGCCACGTCACGCCTTTCCTCTGGTTAATGCTTATTGCTCATCGGAGCATTGCTCATCCGAGCCGACGACCAACGTTACCACCTGGTGGCACACCTCCTGGACGGACGTGTTGACCAGCGTGATGTCGAATTCGCTCTCCGCAGCCAGCTCGCGGCGCGCCGCGGCCAGGCGCCGCTGCACGACCTCGGGCGCTTCGGTCCCGCGCCCGGTGAGCCTGCGGACCAGCTCCTCCCAGGACGGGGGGGCCAGGAAGACCAGGCGGGCGCCGGGCATGCTCCGCCGCACCTGCCGCGCCCCCTCCAGGTCGATCTCCAGGAGGCACGGAATCCCGGCGGCCAGCTTCTCGGCAAGGGGCTTTCGCGGCGTTCCGTACTTATTGCCGGCGAACTCCGCCCATTCCAGTAGCTCGCCCTCGTCGACCATCCGGTCGAATTCCTTGTCGTCGACAAAGAAATATTCGCGCCCGTTGGCCTCCTCCGCCCGCGGCGACCGCGTTGTGACCGAGACCGAGAGCCACACGTCGGGGCAGAACCGGCGCAGTTCCGCGATGACCGTGCTCTTCCCGACCCCGGAGGGCCCGGAGAGCACGGTCAGCCGGGAGAACTTCCGCATGGAAGGGCAGTATGCACCGCCGATCCTCGCGGCTCCGCCGGGGGTGGCGGAGTCGTGCACGAAAACTCCGGACTGGGCGACCATGCCCTGCTGCCCGCTCCCGGATTCCGCTGGCCGCCTCAGATGTCCGAACCGAACTCGTGCTCTAGCGCCGAGCGCTGGTTCGCACCGAGCCCGCGCACGCGGCGGGACTCGGCGATGCCGAGCCGTTCCATGATCTGCTTGGCCCGGACCTTGCCGACGCCAGGCATCGACTCGAGCAAGGCCGAGACCTTCATCTTGCCAATGACGTCATCGGTCGAGCCTTCCTTGATGACGTCGGAGAGCGTTGTGGCTCCGCGCTTGAGGCGATTCTTCACCTCTGCGCGTTCTTTTCGCGCTCTGGCGGCCTTCTCCAAGGCCGCAGCGCGCTGGTCAGGAGTGAGGGGAGGAAGAGCCACTCGAGGTCACCTCGGGTTTCGTCGGTAAAAACGTTGGTGGGGGGGAAACTAGCGAGTAAGCGTACCTTTCGGCAACGCGAATCCCCGTTTACGTCATAATAAATTTTAACGATATTACTATGGGTGATCAGTCGATCACATTAGGCAAGCAACCAACGGTCAAACGCTCTCTCTACCGCCTTGCCGACCGTAAACCATTGCGCGCAGCGCCCCTGTCACCAGGGATGCCACGATGGGCACCACCGCAAGAGTAAGCCAACTGGCGCCGTTCCTGAACAGGGGTGGAGAGATTACTGCGCCGCCGCTGCGGTCAATACGCTGCGCACACGCCGCGCGCATCGAGCCTGCATCGGTTCACGGATTTGGCCACCGCCGCATCGCATATGATGGCCGCCTCCAGGTGACTGAAGCCGTTACTCCATACGGCGCCTGTCGCCACTCCCCCGGGTCCACACAGACCGGAACACCAAGGCGCTGCAATCCCATGGAAACGGACCTGCGGCTGAAGTTACGTGGCGAGTAAATATTTTACGTTTCAACGCCATGTGCATCCTATGGTGAAGCCAAACGGCCAATCATCTGCATACGAATCTGTGTGATGTCATACCGCACGCGCTTGCCGCTTCCTTACCAGGCTCCGCTTCAGGGTGACATTTCACGGTGGCTCACCCGCGGTGTCCACTCGCCAGCTGGCGTGAGCCGCCGCAAGGAGGCCGCCACGGTGGCCGCGGCCGCGCCGGGGTCGGGAGCCCTGGTGATCGGGCGCCCGATCACCAGCAGGTCAGAACCGGCCTTGATGGCCTCTTCGGGCGTGGCTACCCGGGCCTGATCGTGGGCGGCCGAGCCCGCAGGCCGCACGCCGGGAGTGATGAGCATAACGTCGGGTCCCACCTCGGCCCGGACCGCGCTGACCTCACGCGGCGAGCACACGATGCCCTGGGCGCCGGCTTCGACCGCGAGTGCGGAGAGCCGCAGCACCGTGTCGTGCACGCTGCCCGTCACGCCGATCCCGGCCAGCTGTTGCTCGTTCAGTGAGGTGAGGAGGGTGACCGCGGCGATCTTCGTGCCCGGGGCACCCTCGGCGGCGGCACGGATGACGTCGGCGCCGCCGCTCGCGTGCACGGTCAGCAGGTCGGGGTGCAGGCGCGCGACGGTCCGCGCGGCTCCCGCGACGGTCGCGGGAATGTCATGCAGCTTGAGGTCCAGGAAGACGCGTACGCCACTGGCTCCCCTGATCGAGGCGACCACATCCGGGCCGTATCGCAGGTACAGCTCCAGGCCGATCTTCACCGTGCTCACGTGCGGCGTCACCAGGGCGGCCCAGCGCGCGGCGGTTTCGAGATCGGGTGCGTCCAGCGCGACGGCGACTGGCGCGGGCTTGCTCAAGGCCACTCCTTCGACTTGTGCCCAGCAGTATTCCGCTCCGGGTGCACCGCCCCCGGCTTCGTGTTAGCGCTCACAGTGCTCACATCACACCCGCTCTTCATGGCGCTATTGGCTGGGATGCCGCCACGCGAGCGGCACCATCCGGCTGTGACCGCCGGTGCACCGCGAGGAGCCGCGGGAGATGCACCTGTCGCCCGGCCTGCGCGGGGATGTCCGCAGCCGTCCCCGAGAGTAGTGCACCGTGGCCACGATTGCGTTTCGCATCACCGTTGTTGACCCCCATCAGCCCCGAGCGTCTCCCCGGTACCCGGAGCGGCTCGGCCGTTCCGGGGTAGGGCAGGGACCCGCATCATTACATATACCCGTTTACCCCCCTGGCCACCCGTTGCATTCGCCCCACGCCCGCCAAACGAACCGGGGATTCGGGCAGCGTCCGGCTCGGGCAATCCGGCACCGTACCGCTGCCGCGTCAATGGGCACCGCGCAGGCGCTGTCAGTCGGCACCGCGCAGGCGCTCCGCGTGCTCCTGCAGCGACCGCACGCCGACCTCACCGCGGATGATGGCCTCGATGCCCTGCACCGCGGCGCCCAGGCCCGGCACGGTCGTCACGCACGGGACCCCCCGGCGGACCGCGGCCGAGCGGATCTCGTACCCGTCGAGGCGGGGACCGGTGTGCCCGGGACTGCCGAACGGCGTGTTGACGATGAGGTCCACCTCGCCGTCCAGGATCCGGGTGACGACGGTCGGCTCGCCGTCGGGCCCGGGGCCGTCGCTGTGCTTACGGACGATCTTGGCACGCACTCCGTTACGGCGCAGGACCTCCGCGGTGCCCCGGGTCGCCCAGATCTCGAAGCCCAGATCGGTGAGGCGCTTGACCGGGAACACCATGGAGCGCTTGTCCCGGTTGGCGACAGACACGAACACCCGCCCCTTGACCGGCAGCGACCCGTACACGGCGGCCTGCGACTTGGCGTACGCCGTGCCGAACATCTCGTCGATGCCCATCACCTCGCCGGTGGAGCGCATCTCCGGGCCGAGCACGGTGTCCACGCCCTCGCCCTGGGCGTTGCGGAACCGGCCGAACGGCAGCACGGCCTCCTTGACCGCCACCGGGGCATCCAGCGGGAGGGTGCCGCCGTCCCCGGTGGGCGGCAGGAGCCCCTCGGCGCGCAGGCCGGCGATAGTCGCGCCGAGCATGACCCTGGCCGCCGCCTTGGCCAGCGGGACCGCAGTCGCCTTGGAGACGAACGGGACGGTACGCGAGGCCCGCGGGTTCGCCTCAAGCACGTACAGCACGCCAGCGGCCAGCGCGTACTGGACGTTGAGCAGGCCACGCACGCCGACCCCGGCCGCGATCCGCATGGTCGCGTCGCGGATCGCCTCGATGTCCGCGTGGCCCAGCGTGATCGGCGGCAGCGCGCACGCCGAGTCGCCGGAGTGGATCCCGGCCTCCTCGATGTGCTCCATCACACCGCCCAGGTACAGGTCCTCGCCGTCGTACAGCGCATCCACGTCGATCTCGATCGCGTCGTCGAGGAAGCGGTCGATGAGCACGGGATGTTCGGGGCTGGCCTGCGTCGCGCGCCGCACGTAAGCGGCCAGCGTGTCGTCGTCGTAAACGATCTCCATGCCGCGGCCGCCGAGCACGTAGGACGGCCGGACCAGGACCGGATAGCCGATCTCCCCGGCCACCTGCTGAGCCTGCTCCGCCGAGGTGGCCATGCCGTACCTCGGCGCCGCCAGGCCCGCCGCGGCCAGTACCCCGGCGAACGCGCCGCGGTCCTCGGCCAGGTGGATGGCCTCCGGGCTGGTCCCGACGATGGGCACGCCGGCCGCCTCCAGGGCGCGCGCCAGGCCCAGCGGGGTCTGCCCGCCGAGCTGGACGATCACGCCCGCGAGCGGCCCGCTGGCCTGCTCGGCGTGCACCACCTCGAGCACGTCCTCCAGCGTCAGCGGCTCGAAGTACAGCCGCCCGGACGTGTCGTAGTCGGTCGAGACGGTCTCGGGGTTGCAGTTGACCATGACCGTCTCGTAGCCGGCGTCGGCCAGCGCGAACGACGCGTGCACGCAGGCGTAATCGAACTCGATGCCCTGGCCGATCCGGTTCGGCCCGCTGCCCAGGATGATCACCTTGGGCCGGTCCCCGGGCGGGACCTCGGTCTCGTCGTCGTAGGTGGAGTACAGGTAGGGGGTGCGGGCGGCGAATTCGGCCGCGCAGGTGTCCACCGCGTGGAACACCGGCCGCACGCCGAGACCCCAGCGGATCTCCCGGATGCTGGCCTCGCTCATCCCGCGCAGCTGGCCGATCTGCGCATCGGAGAACCCCGCGCCCTTGGCCAGCCGCAGCGTGCCGGCGTCCAAGGGCTGTGCTGGCCCGGGGGGGCGGCCCCCCGGAACCCCCCGCTGCGCTCCGCGCCCTGCGGTGGTGCTCGCCGTATCACCGGCCGCTCGCCGGGCCGGAGGCCCGGACTCGCTAGCCGGTACGATCGCCTCGCCGTAACCCGCCGCGGTGCTCTTCCAGCCACCGCGAACCAGTTCGGCTATTTCTTCGATATGGGCGATCTGGTCGACGAACCAGGGATCGATCGCGCTCGCCGCCACCACGTCGGCCACACTGGCCCCCGCGCGCAGGGCCTGGTGGACGGTGCCGAGGCGGCCGTCGTGCGGGACGGCGCAGCGGCGCGCCAGTTCCGCCGCGTCGCCCGGTGGTTCATTCCAGCCGAACGGGGCGCCGCGGGACTCCATCGAACGGAGCGCCTTCTGCAGCGCCTCCGGGAACGACCGCCCGATGGCCATGGCCTCGCCCACCGACTTCATGTGCGTGGTGAGCTCGGTATCGGCGCTGGGGAACTTCTCGAACGCGAACCGGGGCGTCTTGACCACCACGTAGTCGAGCGCGGGCTCGAAACAGGCGGGAGTCTGGCCGGTGATGTCGTTCGGGATCTCGTCGAGGGAGTAGCCGATGGCGAGCTTGGCCGCGATCTTGGCGATCGGGAAGCCGGTCGCTTTGGAGGCCAGCGCCGAGGAGCGGGACACCCGGGGGTTCATCTCGATGACGACCATGCGCCCGGTCTGCGCGTGCACCGCGAACTGGATGTTGCACCCGCCGGTATCCACCCCGACCGCGCGGACGATCGCGATCGCGGTATCGCGCATGCGCTGGTACTCGCGGTCGGTGAGGGTCATCGCGGGGGCCACGGTCACCGAGTCGCCGGTGTGCACGCCCATCGGGTCGATGTTCTCGATCGAGCAGACCACGACCACGTTGTCGTTGCGGTCGCGCATGAGCTCGAGCTCGAACTCCTTCCAGCCGAGGATGGACTCCTCCAGCAGGACTTCGGTGGTGGGGCTGGCGTCCAGCCCGGCGCCGGCGATGCGGCGCAGCTCATCCGGCGTGCGGGCGATGCCGGAGCCGCTCCCGCCGAGGGTGTAGGAGGGCCGGACGACGACTGGGTAGCCGAGCTGTCCGGCCGCGGTGAAGACCCCCTCCAGGGAGTGGCAGATGCGGCTGTCCGGGACCTGGGGCACCTCACCGGGACCGTCGGCTCCGGCGCCCAGGGGTGGGAGGCTGGTCACGATCTCCTTGAACCGCTCGCGGTCCTCGCCGGCCTTGATCGCGTCGATCCGCGCCCCGATCAGCTCGGTGCCGTAGCGGGCCAGGATCCCCGCCTCGTGCAGTTCCACCGCGGCGTTGAGCGCGGTCTGGCCGCCCAGGGTGGGCAGCACCGCGTCCGGGCGCTCGATCCCGATGACCTTCTCGAGCACGTCGATCGTGATCGGCTCGACGTAGGTGGCGTCGGCGAACTGGGGGTCCGTCATGATCGTCGCCGGGTTGGAGTTGACCAGGCTGACCCTTATGCCCTCCTGCTTGAGGACGCGGCACGCCTGGGTCCCGGAGTAGTCGAACTCGCAGCCCTGCCCGATCACGATCGGCCCGGACCCGATGACCAGCACCGACTTCAGGTCACTGCGACGCGGCATCACGCGCTCCCGTTCTGCTCACTCTGCTGCCGTCCACGCTGCCCGCGACGTTCACGCACCGTGCGTACCACACCTGTCCCATGAGTCCTGCGAGTCCCTGCCGCCTCGTCGCCGGGGGTTCCGTCGTTATCTGTGGCGGGTTTTCCGCGGTATTTGCGGAAAACCCGCCACAGATAACGAGCTTGGTCATCGGGGATGCTCCATGGCGGCGACGAAGTTGTCGAAGAGGCGGGCGGCGTCGTGGGGGCCGGGCGCGGCCTCGGGGTGGTACTGGACGCTGAAGACAGGGCGATCCAGCATGCGCAGGCCCTCGACTACGCCGTCGTTGAGGTTGACGTGGCTGACGACCGCGGGCCCGTAGGGGGTATCGAACGGCTGACGGGCGGCCGCGGGGATGTGGGCCCATTCGGTCCCGCCGCCCGGGGGGTTCCCGGGGGCGTGGCCATCCCGGGCGGGGCGGCCGACGGCGGGGCGGCCCGCGCCGGAAGGGCTCTGCTCACCGGGCTCGTCCCCGGCGGGAGTCACCGCGGGCAGTGCGGCGGCGAAGCCGTGGTTGTGGCTGGTCACCTGGACGCGCCCGGTGGCCAGGTCCATGACCGGCTGGTTCACCCCGCGGTGACCGTAACGGAGCTTGTAGGTCTCCAGGCCCAGCGCCCGGCCGAGGATCTGGCTGCCCAGGCAGATACCGAACACCGGCCGACCGGCTTCCAGCACGCCCTGCATGGCCTCCAGAGCATAGCCCGCCGCGGCCGGGTCCCCCGGGCCGTTACTGAAGAACACCCCGTCCGGGCTGGATTCCAGGATCGCGGCGGCCGTGGCGTCCGCGGGCAGGACCAGCACCGCACAGCCGAGCCGGGCCAGGTAGCGCGGGGTCGAGGCCTTGATGCCCAGGTCCACCGCGGCGACACGGTGGCGGACCGGCGTCCCGGCCGGCGGGCGGACCAGGTACGGCTCGCGAGTCGTCACGGTCCGGGCCAGGTCGGCGCCGACCATGCCCGGGCTGGCCAGGACGCGCTGCAGGAGGGCGGCGGGGTCGCGTTCGGTGGTGCTGATCGCCGCGCGCATCGCCCCCTGCTCGCGCAGCCGCCGGGTGAGCGCGCGGGTGCCGCGGACCGCAATGCCGGTGATGCCCTGGTTGCGGAGTTCGGTATCGAGGTCCCGGGCCGCCCGCCAGCTCGATGTCAACCGGGCGGGCTCCCGTACCACGTAACCGCCCACCCAGATGCGCCGCGATTCCGGGTCCTCGTCGTTGACACCGGTGTTGCCGATATGCGGGGCGGTCATGGCGACGATCTGCCGGGCGTAGGAAGGATCGGTCAGCGTCTCCTGGTAGCCAGTCATACCGGTGTTGAAGACCATCTCCCCGAAGGTCTCGCCCTCCGCACCGAACGCGGTCCCGCGCAGGACCGTCCCGTCTTCGAGAACCAGCAGAGCCGGCGGTGCCGCACGGCCGTCCCTGGCGTGGCCGCTGGCCGCGGGCGGGGCGTCCACGGTCATGCCGCCAGCTTCCCGTCGAGCACGGTCGCGGTGCCGCGCAGGAACGTGGCCACCACCTGGCCGGGCAGCGCGACGCCACGGAACGGCGAATTGCGGCTCTTCGACGCGTGCGCGGCCGGGTCCACCGGCTCGGGCCCGGCGGCCGGGTCATAGAGCGTCAGGTTCGCGGGCGCCCCGGTCGCGGGCAAGATGCCGTGCCCGCTCAGCCGTCCGATGACGGCCGGGCGTACCGACATCCGGTCCGCCACCCCGGCCCAGTCCAGCAGCCCGGTCTCCACCATGGCCTGCTGCACCGCGCGCAGCGCGACCTCCAGGCCGGTCATGCCGAACGCGGCGTAGGCCCATTCGGTGTCCTTGGCCTCGATCGGATGCGGCGCGTGATCCGTGGCCACGCAGTCGATCGTCCCGTCGGCCAGGCCTGCCCGGAGCCCCTCGGCGTCGGCGGCGGTCCGCAGCGGCGGGTTGACCTTGTAGACGGGGTCGTACCCCTCGGCCAGCTCGTCGGTGAGCAGCAGGTGGTGCGGCGTGACCTCGGCGGTGACCCGCCACCCCTTGGATTTGGCCCAGCGGATGATCTCCACCGATCCGGCCGTCGACACGTGGCAGACGTGCAGGGCCGAGCCGACGTGCGCGGCCAGCAGGCAGTCCCGGGCGATGATCGCCTCCTCGGCCACGGCCGGCCAGCCTGCCAGGCCCAGCCGCCCGGACACCGCACCCTCGTTCATCTGGGCGTTTTCGGTGAGCCGGGGCTCCTGGGCGTGCTGCGCGATCACGCCGTCGAACGCCTTGACGTACTCCAGCGCGCGGCGCATCAGCAGCGGGTCAGACACGCAGCGGCCGTCGTCGGAGAACACCCTGACCCGGGCGGCCGAGTCGGCCATCGCGCCGAGCTCGGCCAGGCGGGTCCCGCCGAGCCCGAGCGTCACGGCGCCGACCGGCTGAACGTCACAGTGCCCGGCCTCCCGGCCGAGCCGCCATACCTGCTCCACCACCCCGGCCGTATCGGCGACCGGCTCGGTGTTGGCCATGGCGTGCACCGCGGTGTAGCCGCCCAGCGCGGCCGCCCGGGTCCCGGTCTCGATGGTTTCCGCGTCCTCCCGGCCCGGCTCCCGCAGATGGGTATGCAGGTCGACGAGCCCCGGCAGCGCGATCAGCCCGTCCGCGTCCAGCACCTGGGCCCTGGCCGCGGCGAGCCGCGTCCCGGTCCTCGCGATCACCCCGTCACACAGCAGCAGGTCGGTGCACCGGCCGCCGGGCAGGGTGACCTTCCTGATCAGCCAGGTGTCCGCCACGCCGTTCACCATCTCCTCCATCGTCACCTTCCCGGTCACCGGGATTTCCCCGTCAGTTCCGCGCCGCTCAGAAGAAGGTAGAGCACGGCCATCCGGACACTGACACCATTGGCCACCTGCTCCACGATCGTGGACCGGGGCGAGTCGGCCACCTCGGCGGCGATCTCGACCCCCCGGTTCATCGGCCCGGGATGCATCACGATGGCGTGCTCAGGCAGCATCGCCATCCGCCCGGCGTCCAGCCCGTACCGTCGGCTGTACTCACGGACGCTCGGGAAGTACGCGTCGATCATCCGCTCCTGCTGCACCCGCAACATCATGATCACATCGCTCTTGGGCAGGACCGCATCGAGATCGTAGCTGACCTCGCACGACCAGCCGTCCACGGCGATCGGCAGCAGCGTGGGCGGCGCGACCAGGGTGACCTCGGCGCCGAGGATGTTGAGCAGCGCGATGTTCGATCGGGCCACGCGGCTGTGCAGGACGTCCCCGACGATTGTCACCCGTACACCGTCCAGCCCGCCCGGCCGCGCCGGCCGGCCGGCCACCGCCACGGCTTGCGGTGCGGCGGGTGGGCCCGCCCGGGCCGGTGTCCCCGGCCCCCGGCGGCAGGCCGAGGCGGCGCCGGATGGTGAAGGCGTCGAGCAGTGCCTGGGTGGGGTGCTCGTGCATGCCGTCGCCGGCGTTGACCACGTGACCGCGGATCCAGCCGGCCAGCCGGTGCGGCGCACCCGACGCGACATGCCGGATGACCACGGCGTCGGCCCCCATGGCCTCGAGCGTCAGTGCCGTGTCCTTGAGGCTCTCCCCCTTGGCCACGCTGGACCCCTTGGCCGAGAAGTTGATCACGTCGGCGGACAGCCGTTTGGCGGCGGCCTCGAAGGAGATCCTGGTCCGGGTCGAATCCTCGAAGAAGAGGTTGACGACCGTGCGCCCGCGCAGCGTGGGCAGCTTCTTGATCGGCCGGTCGGACATGCGCGCCAGCTCTTCGGCGGTATCCAGGATCAGGAGCGCGTCGTCCCGGCTGAGGTCGGCGGCCGAGATCAGGTGCCGGTTCATGCCAGCGCCTCCTTCCCCTCACCCAGAAGTACCGCGTCCTCGCCGTCGGTCTCGGCGAGGTGCACCCGCACCGTCTCGCGCTGTGAGGTGGGCAGGTTCTTGCCCACGTAGTCGGCGCGGATCGGGAGCTCACGGTGCCCGCGGTCGACGAGGACCGCGAGCTGGACCGAGCGCGGGCGGCCCAGGTCGGTCAGGGCGTCCAGCGCGGCCCGGACGGTGCGCCCGGAGTAGAGGACGTCATCGACAATGACGACCGTCCTGCCGTCGATGCCGTCCGGCGGGAGCTCGGTGCGGCCAAGCGCCCGGGCCGGGCGCAGCCGCAGGTCATCCCGGTACATGGTGACGTCGAGCGATCCCCACGGAACGAGGCGGCCCTCGAATTCGGCGGCCCTCCCGGCGAGCCGCTGGGCGAGCGGGACCCCGCGGGTGGGAACGCCGAGGAGGACGATGTTGTCGGCGCCGTGGGTCCGCTCCAAGATCTCGTGCGCGATCCGGGTCAGTGCCCGCCGGATCTCCGCGGGCTCCAGAACCCGTTTATAGCGGCCAGGGCTTTCCCCGTCATGGCCGCCCTCAGTATTGCCCTCGTCGGTATTGCCCGCGTCAGGGCGCGCATGCACCATCCGCGACCTCCTTCACCGCCTCACGGAACGGTCCTTAAAGGACGTCTGTCGCCATCACGTTATCAGGACGCCGGAGGAGCGGATGGACGACGCGCCGCAGGATAAATCGGGGCGCCACGTGCTCACAGGACATCGCTTCGTAGTGTGATTTGGGTCACACTACGAAGGTCATTCACAGAACGCCACAAGCCCAGCCGACTACCCCAAAATGGTCGCAGACTGTTAATAAAGCCCGGCCACGCCGGGGTTCCCGCACGCTGCGCGCGGGGTAGATAACGCTCCGGCAGGGCAGGCCGGTTACCGGATAGGTTCAACCAGTTTTTGCCATTCGGCTTGACCTTGTCGTGCTCGCGGCTTACCGTCACTGTCCGTAACCGTTACCGTAAGCTACGACTGGCCGGGGGCCGAAAAACATGCCATCTGAGTACGCAAAGACCCTGGGCGCGCGACTGCGCGCGATCCGGACGCAGCAGGGCCTGTCCCTGCACGGAGTTGAGGAGAAGTCACGCGGCCGGTGGAAGGCCGTGGTGGTTGGCTCCTACGAACGTGGTGACCGGTCCGTCACCGTCCAGAAGCTGGCCGAGCTGGCCGAGTTCTACGGCGTGCCCGTGTCGGAACTGCTGCCCGGCGACTCGGCCCCGGCGCCGCTCGCCCCGACACCCAAACTGGTCATCGACCTGGAGCGGATGAACGAGCTGCCCAAGGAGAAGTCCGGCCCACTGGCCCGTTACATCGCCACCATCCAGAGCCAGCGCGGCGACTACAACGGCCGGGTGCTGTCGGTCCGGCAGGAAGACCTCCGGTCGCTGGCTGTCATCTACGACAAGTCCCCCGCTGACCTGACCGAGGAACTGATCAACTGGGGGGTGCTGGACTCCGAGGCCCGTGGGGCCATCGACACGCTCTGACGGCCTCTCCGCCCACACCCATTTCCTTTCCCCCGCGTCCGCGCGCACTCGCATCGCGCTGGCATTCAAGCGGAAGGGGGAAGGAACGGTTGCTTCCGTTGCGGATGAGTGCTTATTGGTGCTCATGCCGCAGCCGCCTGTTGCCGGGCGGCGGTCCCGGTCTGACCGCGGGCGCGGTGCCGGGTTCCTGGTTCAACGGCGATCGCCCGGCCGGGCCGGGTCTGACATCGCCTCCGGAGGCGTTTATGCTCTCCGCCCATTGGCGACCCTGTCAGCCTGCCGTCCGGAGCGGGAGCTGAGACTGGCCCGGGACGCCGAGTGCGGTCTCGACAACGGACAGGAATATCTCCGCATCCCTTAGCAGGTCGTCTGCCTCTCGGGCCGTCGCCGCCCGGGAAAGCCCGGCTTCGGCGGCGGCGCGCTTGTTCGCTCCTGCCGCGAAGAATGCGGCCCACTCCGCGAGTGCGGGCTCGACTTGCGGCAGCAGTTCCCACACACTGCGCGGGCGCCGGCGGCGGGATCCGCTGGATGGCTCTCCGCGAACGGCGACCACAGCCGCAGCCGCACGCAGCGCGGCCAGATGGGCGGCCACATAGCGCCCCGCGGGCGAGGTCTCATCCACGGCGTCAGCCAGCCCGCTTCGCGCGGATTCAAGTAGCGCCATAGCCGACGGCGCCATTCTGCGCCGCGGCTGCCCGCTGGGTGATGGCCTGCCGTCCCCGGGGCCGCGCTCCGCTGGGGTGCGCTCCGCGGAGACGCGGTCGGCCGTTCTGGTGCGCATCGGCGCACGAACCTGCGCTGAGGTGACTGCCTTCACCATCGCGTCCTCTCTTCCGTGCGGAACCGTGCCAGGCGGGGCACTTCCCGCTACCACGCCTGGCATGGGGTCCGGCCGCCTGAGGGGGGTCAGACGGCCGGGGCTTCGCATACTCATTCGAACACAGTTTCGGCTGCATGTCCAGTCCGTTTGCATCTGCGTTCGAATGTAGCCGGGGGGTCTGACAGTCCGGGGCTCGGCACACGGGGCGGGCCGGCGGGCGGGGATTTCGCGGGCGGGGATATCAGGGACGTTTGGACATGACCGAACAGGGATATGTCATGACATGCTTACTCTGTGTTTCTCGCATCGCTGTTCGGCTGGCTGGCTGCGGTGGCTGGGGGGGTGGCACTCGTTCGCCGAAGACCCCGGGGAGGGTCACCCCCGGGTGCGGACTGCAACCAAATGACCAGTTGTGTCGTCATTTATTGCAGAACCTCACCGGCACCTGCCGGGAGCCCCTCCAGTGGCTCCGGGGCAGCTATGACGGCGGCCGGGGAACTGGACCGGAGGCCCCGGGGCCGGCCGGTGAACGTTGGGCTTGAGAGCGCGCGGCGGTGGCACGCGCTGGACGATCGCGACGTGGAGGATTTATCCGGCATGGGATCGCCGACGGGGAAACCGGGGGAATCACCTCCGTGGACAGGAGGGTCGCCTGCGGGTACGGGGAAACCGGGTACGGGGAAACCAGGGGCGGGAAGGCGCGGGCCGTCACGGCGTACCTTGCTGATCGGGGGGCTGGCCGGTGCCGCAGGTGCGGCGGCCATCCCGCTGGCCCAGAACCGCGGCGGGACGCCAGCCGGGGCCCGGCGACGGCGACACTGCCGACCGGCGGCGGTGGGAGCACCCGCCGGTGCGGCAGACCCCGGTCACGGCGCAGCAGTACCCGTTCAATGCCGGCTGGGTGTTCGGCGCGTACGATGGCGGGTCCGAGCAGCCGGGCTACAAAGACGCGCACCTCAGGCCGGTCACGCTGCCGCACTGTGTCACGAAACTGTCCTGGCAGAAGTGGAACCCCGAGGCCTGGGAGCACGTCTGGGTCTACCGCAGGACCTTCGACGGCACGAACCTGCTGAACGGCCGCGTGCTGGTCGACTTCGACGGCGTGATGGTCAACGCCACGGTGGTCATCAACGGCCAGACGGTGGCCACTCACCTGGGCGGTTACCTGCCGTTCTCGGCCGAGCTGACCGGTTACCTCAAGCCCGGTGCCAACGTGCTCGCGGTGGTGGTCGACGCCCGCTGCCTCCCGGTCCCGCCGGAGGGCATTCTGCTCACGCCGCGCTCCGTTGACTTCCTGCAGCCGGGCGGGATCTACCGGGACGTCGGGCTCCGGGTGGTACCGGGCACCTATCTGTACGACGTGTTCGCCCGGCCGGTCAACGTGCTCACCGCGAACCGGAGCGTCGACGTCCAGGCCACCATCGACGCCGACCCGGCGCCGGCCGCGCCGGTACGGGTCACCGCCGCCCTGGCCAAGGGCGGCAGGGAGATCGCTACCGTCTCCCGGACCCTGTACGGGGTCCCCGCGGAGCAGAGCGCCGCCGCCCTGTCCCTCACCGGCCTGGGCGAGATCCAGCTGTGGTCGCCGGCCAGCCCGGCGCTGTACGAACTGACCACGACCGTGTTGGTCCCGGGCACCGGCACGCACTCCGTGCGGCAGCGGATCGGGTTCCGCGAGGCCACGTTCCGCCCCGACGGCTTCTTCCTGAACGGACAGCGGCTCAAGATATTCGGGCTGGACCGGCACCAGCTGTTTCCCTACACCGGAATGGCCATGCCCGCCCGCATCCAGCGCCGGGACGCCGAGATCATCAAGAACGACTTCAACTGCAACATGGTGCGCTGCTCGCACTACCCGCAATCGCCGCACTTCCTGAACGCATGCGACGAACTGGGCCTGATGGTGTGGGAGGAGGCACCCGGCTGGCACCACATCGGCGCCGCGGCGTGGCAGGACATCGTGCTGGCCAACGTGCGCGACATGGTGGTCCGGGACCGCAGCAGGGCGTCGGTGATCATCTGGGGCACCCGGCTCAACGAGACCCGTGATTACCCGGGCCTGTACCGGCGGACGCGGCAGATCGCGAAGGACCTGGACGGCTCGCGGCCCTCGTCCGGGGCGATGGACCGCCACAGCACCAGATCCTGGGATGAGGACGTCTTCGCGTACAACGACTACGGCATCAGCGCGGCTGGCCACTACCGGCTGCGGCCGCCGCTCCCCCACGTTCCGTACCTGATCACCGAGTCGGTCGGGGTGGAACTTCCGCGGCCGCGGCACTACCGCTGGACCGATCCCCCGGCGCTGCTGGCCCGGCAGGCGGTCTACCACGCGCAGGCGCACAACATCGCACAGTCGGATCCGCGGTACGCCGGGCTGATCGCCTGGGTCGCGTTCGACTACGCGTCGCAGATGGGGCGGCCGTGGGGCCAGAACGTCAAATGGGCCGGCGTCGCCGACGGCTTCCGGGTGGCCAAGCCCGCCGCCGCCATCTACCTGTCGCAGGTGGATCCCCCGGATCCGGCCCGTGGTCGTGCCCGTGTTCTCCTGGGATCTGGGGAACGGGCCAGCTCCGCACGGGCCCGGCCCAAACGCGATGCTGGCCAGCAACTGCGAGCGGGTGGAAGTCTTCATCGGCGGTAACCACGCCGCCACCGGACGGCCCGTCCTGGACGCGGAACTGTACGGCCACCTGGCTTACCCGCCGACCCTGGTGGACCTCACCGTGTCCCGGAACGACCGTCCCGAGCTCCGCATCGAGGGCTACATCAACGGCCAGCCAGTCGCGGTGGTGCGGATGTCCTCCGATCCGGCCGGCGACCGCCTCGCGATGACGGCCGACGACGCGGCAATCACCGGCGACGGGTCCGACGCCACCCGCGTGGTCTTCCGCGCGGTCGACGCCTACGGCAACCAGCGCCGGTACACCTCCGGAGAGGTCACGCTGCACGTGACGGGACCGGCCGAGCTCATCGGGGACAGCCCGTTCCGGCTCGCCGAGTACGGCGGGCTCGGCGCGGTCTGGCTGCGATCCCGGCCGGGACGGTCGGGGCCGGTCACGGTGGTCGCCGAGCACCCCCGTCTCGGCCGCGCCCGGGTCACGTTCACCGTCATGGCGGCTGGCCGCCAGCACCTCGACTGAGCGCCGCGACCGGCCGCCCGGCGCCGCGTCCGTTTCCTATCCAGCCGAACGGGCCCACGCGGGAGTATGCCCTACTGCTGCACCGAACCGCCCGGGGCGGTTTCACCCAGGTGACGCTGCCGCATACGGTGACAACGCTGTCCTGCGTCTGTTGCGCTGGGATTTCCGCGCGTTCCTCCGGCGGGCATCCGGATTCCTGGCGGTCGTCCTCCCGGGCTAGCCAATGGGGGTTCCGGTGGGCGTCCCGCTGGACTAGCACTGAGGCGGGAGGGATTCCTGGGCAGCCCGGACGGGTACAGGAGGAACTTGACCGCCTAGCGCAGCGCGGCACGAGGAGGCACGCCGATGGGATGTGAAGTGTCCTGGTTCGCCGCCCTGTGCGACGACGACTACGAGTTCCTCGGGGTGCCGGATCCGGCGCTCCAGTCGAGCTGGGAGCACTGCCGCACGATCGCGCTCGCCGCCGAGGCGGCGGGCTACGACAACCTGCTGCTGCCGTCGGGGTACTCGATGGGCATCGACGCCATCGGCTTCGCGGCCGGAATCGCCCCGCTGCTGCGGCGCATGCAGCTGCTGGTGGCGGTGCGGATGGGCGAGATGTGGGCGCCGCAGCAGGCCCGGCAGCTGGCCACGCTGGACCAGATGCTCGGCGGCCGGCTCACGGTCAACATCATCTCCTCCGACCTGCCGGGCCAGAAGCTGGACTCCGCGGCCCGGTACCGGCGAACGCTGGAGATCATGAGCGTGCTGCGCGACCTGCTCGGCGGGAAGCCGGTGGATTTCCACGGGGATTTCGCCGATGTGACGCTCGATCCGCCGCGACTGCGGCCGAAGGGCGGGCGCCCGCCGTTCTACTTCGGCGGCCTGTCCGAGTCCGCGCGTGAGGTGGCCGCCCAGGCCGCGGACGTGTTCCTGATGTGGCCGGACACGCTGCCCGGGGTGGCCGCGGTGATCGACGACATGCGGGCGCGGGCGGCCCGGCACGGGCGTGAGCTGCGGTTCGGGTACCGGGCGCACGTGATCGTCCGGTCCACCGAGTCCGAGGCGCGGGCGGCGGCGCGGCGGCTGCTGTCACGGCTGGACGCGGAGACCGGAGAGCAGATCCGCCGCCGGTCGCTGGACACCACCTCGGCCGGGAACGCTCGGCAGCGGGAACTTCGGGAGGTGGCCAACAGCGAGGGGTACGCCGAGCCGGCGCTGTGGACCGGGATCGGGCGGGCGCGGTCCGGCGCCGGGGCGGCCATCGTGGGCGATCCGGACCAGGTGCTGGCCAAGCTGCGGGCGTACCAGGCGCTCGGCATGGAAGCGTTCATCCTGTCCGGCTACCCGCACGTCACCGAAGGCGACCTGTTCGCCCGCCATGTCCTGCCCCACCTGTCCCATGGGCCCCTTTTCCCCCGCTGACCCTGCTCGCGCGGAACTGAAGTCAGGCCCGTTATCGGTAGAGCGGGAGCGGTTTGTGAGCGCGCGGGGCACGCGGACGGGGACATGCGGGGCACGCGGACGGGGACGCGCGGGGCACGCGGACGGGGACGCGCGGGGCACGCGGACGGGGACGCGCGTGCGGGCGGTTGGGAGCACCAGGGCATCGGCAGGGCGCGGGCGGCGGTGTGCTTAGGCGGCCTGCATGCCCGATTCGGCCGTGACGCCGCCCACGCCGAGTGGTTTTACGGGTTCCGCCTGGCGGTCAGGACCGACCTGGGCAGCCGCATCGTGCGGGCCTGGGGCATCGTGCCCGCCGCAGTAAACGAACGCGAGACCGGCGCGGACCTGCTGGAGACCGGTCCGCCACCGCGTGACCTGCTGGCGGACAAGGGCTTCAGCGGCCGGGCATTCGCTGCCGGGCAGGCCGCCCGCGGCACCGCCGTCCTGGTCCCGCCCGCCAAAGGCAAGCGAGCCATGATGCCCTCGATCTTGCAGAAGATCATCGCCGAATGGCGCAACCGGATCGAGACCACCTTCAAAGAGATCACCGACCAGATGGAACTCGCCCGCCACGGGGCACACACCTTCTACGGCCTGCTCACCCGCACCGCAGCGATCATCGCCGCCCACACCTTCATGCGAGTCTGCCTCGCCCTCCCCATCGATCAACCCACATAACGCGCCTTCAGGGGTGGCGGGGCGTCCCGTAAGCTCAGGGGGATGGGGCCCGCAACCACGCTGACGGAACTAGGCGCCGCGCGCTTCGTGATAGCCGTCGACAAGATGCTGGCGGTGTACACCGCGGCCATGAACCCGGCGGCCTCGCAGCTGGCGGGCCGGCGGGCGATCATGGCCCGGCACGCGACCAACCCGGGTTTCCGAGCCCTGGCCGTCCTCGACGGCGACGGTGAGCCGGTCGCCTTCAGCTACGGCTTCCACGGGGAATCCGGCCAGTGGTGGCACGACATGGTGAACTACGCGCTGGCCGCTTCGGCCGGGGCGGCCGAAGTCAGCCACTGGCTGTCCGACTCGTTCGAGGTGGCTGAGCTGCACGTGAAGCCGGCCTACCAGCACCAGGGACTCGGGCGCAGCCTGCTGTACCGGCTGACTGCCGACCTGGACGAATACAGCGCCCTGCTGTCCACGCACGACTCCGAATCACCGGCGCGGCAACTGTACCGCAGCGCCGGGTTCGTCGATTTGCTGACGGCATACCGATTCGCCGGCGGTGACCCGCCCTACGCGGTGATGGGCGCCGCGCTGCCGCTGCGCGACATCCGCTCCTGACGCGGCCGGCCCGGCGGATCCGTCTGGTCCGGCTGGCGGGACGCGCGCATCCGCGCCGCACGCTCGGCCAGGCCGAGCCGCTGGTAGATCTCCCGCGTGGCCCGGGACCAGTTCAGCGTGTAAAAGTGCAGGCCCGGGACGCCCTCGGCGAGCAGTCGCTCGCACATCGAGGCCGCGTAGTCCACGCCGATCTCGCGCACCGCCGCCCGGTCGTCGGAGGCGGCGTGCAGCCGCTCGGACAGCTCCGGCGGAATCTTGGTGCCGCCCAGCTCGATCGCGCGGTCGATGATCCGCACACTGGTGATGGGCATGATGCCGGGGATGATCGGCACGGCGCAGCCGTGGGCCGCCACCCGGTCGCGCAGCCGCAGGTAGTCCTCGGGGTAGAAGAACATCTGCGTGACGGCGAAGTCGGCCCCGGCCCGGCACTTGCGGACGAAATACCCGACGTCGGAGTCGAGGTCGGGTGAGCGCGGGTGCTTCTCGGGGAAGGCGGCGACGCCCACGCAGAAGTTTCCGGCGGACCGGATCAGGCGGACCAGGTCGTCGGCGTGGGCCAGGCCGTCCGGGTGCGCCGTCCACTCCGCGTTCGGGTCGCCGGGCGGGTCGCCGCGCAGCGCCAGCAGGTTGCGGACGCCGACCGCCGCGTAGGAGCCGATGACGTGCCGCAGCTCGCCGACCGAGTGATTCACGGCGGTCAGGTGCCCGACCGGGGTCAGCGTCGTCTCCTCGGCGATCCGGCCGGTCACGCGGACCGTGCGGTCGCGGGTCGAGCCGCCCGCACCGTAGGTCACCGAGACGAACGTCGGCCGCAGCGGCTCGAGCTGCCGGATCGCCCGCCAGAGCTGCAGCTCCTCGGCGTCGGTCTTCGGCGGCATGAACTCGAACGAGAACGACTCGCCGCCGGCCGCGATCAGGTCCCGGATCGCGGCGGCGCGCCGGGCCAGTCGGGCTGGGGCGGACGCAGAGCCGACGGGCCCGGCGGAGTTGGCGGGCGCCGAGGGCCGGCGCGGGCGAGGAGGCATGCGCCCCAGGGTAACCGCTGAGTGCCCGTCCGTGCCACAGCCCAATGGCCCGGCGCCCGGGCAGGTCTGCGGGCAGGCCGCCGCCGGGGGCGGCCGGCCCGCTACCGCACGGCGCGCAGGCGCGCCGCGAACGTGGCCGCGGCGGCGGCGGGATCCGGCGCGTCGGTGAGCGCCCGGACCACGACCACGCGGCGCGCGCCGGCCCCCAGCACCTGGCCGAGGCTGTCCAGGGTGATCCCGCCGATCGCGAACCACGGACGGCGGGGGCCCAGCGTGGCGGCGTAACGCACGAGCGGCAGGCCGGGCGCGGGCCGGCCGGGTTTGGTCGGCGTCGGCCAGACCGGGCCCGTGCAGAAGTAGTCGACCCCGGGGGCAGATGCTGCCGCGGCCGTCTCCGCCTCGGCGTGCGAGGAACGCCCGATCAGCGGCCCGGGGCCGACGATCGCCCGGGCCACGGCGACCGGGAGATCATCCTGGCCCAGGTGCAGGATGTCGGCCCCGGCCGCGTAGGCCAGGTCGGCGCGGTCGTTGACGGCGAACAGCGCGTCGTGCCGGGCCGCCTTCTCCCGGAACACCTCGAGGAATGCGAGCTCCTGCGCCGCCTCCAGGCCCTTCTGCCGGAGCTGGACGATGTCCACCCCGGCCCCGAGCACCGCGTCGAGGAAGCCCGGCAGGTCACCCTGGCGCTCCCGGGCGTCCGTGCACAGGTAGAGCCGCGCATCCGCCAGCCGGTCCCGGAGGCTTTGCGGCATCCGGGTCAGGCAGGCTGCTCGGTGGTGGCGGCCGGGCCGGTGAGCCGCAGCTCCACGCTGATGTTGCCGCGGGTGGCGCGCGAGTACGGGCACCGCTGGTGGGCCGCGTCGGCGACCTCGCGGGCCTGCTCGGGACCGGCGTTCGGCAGGTAGATCTCGAGCGTGACGACTAGGTCCAACGCGTCTCCTTCGGGCCCGATGCCCACGTACGCGGTAACCGTGGAGCCGTCCACGTCGGCGCCGATCCGGCGGCCGACCGCGCGCAGAGCGCTGTGGTAGCACGCCGCGTACCCGGCGGCGAACAGCTCTTCGGGGTTGGCGCCGTTACCTGACCCACCCATCTCGGGCGGAAGCGCGAGATCAAGGTCGATCCGGCCGTCGGCGGAGGTGACGTGGCCGTTCCGGCCGTCGCCCGTGGAGGTGGCTTCGGCGGTGTACAGGACTTTCTCAGGCATGACCTACCTCAAGGCTCTGAAATGGGATTCACGTGGGCGCGCATACCGCCGTACGCCATTGAGCCCAACAGCGCTGCCGCCCATGTTAGGGGACAAGCGATCGGGCCGTCGCCCGGGCCCACGCCGCCCGAACGGGAAGGCGGGCCAGGCCCGAACGGGAAGGCGGGCCAGGCCCGATCAGGAGGCTGGGTCAGCGGACGCGAGCAGCCTCCGCAGCGCGGCGGCCGAGGTGAACTGGACGGCCGCGATCCCGGCTGCTTTCGCGCCATCCACGTTCGCCGCGACGTCATCGATGAACAGGCAGTCCCCGGCGGCGGCGCCGAACCGCCGCAGCGCGAGGGCGAAGATCCGCGGATCGGGTTTGCCGACCCCGACGAAGCTGGAAATGACAATGTCCTTGAAGCAGTTCAGCACGGGAAATGCGTCCATCGTGGCCGGCCACACCTCGCCGTTAAAGTTCGAAATGGCGTACAGCTCACGTCCCGATCTGGCCAATTCGGTGATGAGCTCGCTCGTGCCCGGAATGGGGCCGCCAAGCATTTCCGGCCAGCGATCCCAATAGGCGCTGATCAGGCCGGCCTGGCCGGGAAAGCGCGCGGACAGTTCCGCGACCGCTTCCGCCGACGGCTTGCCGGTATCCATCTGCAGGTTCCAGGCCGGGCTGCACACCTCGGTCAGGAACCATTCGCGCGCCACCTCGTCGGGGATCAGCTTCCGGTACAGGTGACGAGGGTTCCAGTCCAGGACGACGCCGCCGAGGTCGAAGATGAGCACCGGCCTGGACGCCAGCCACGCCGGGTCGCCGCTGACCGCCGCGGCGGCGGCGTCGCCACGTTCGTCCATCTCCCGCCCCTTTCCGTTCGCCAAGATTTCACTGGCACCGATTTCACGGGCCTGCGGGGGGCAGCACGGGCAGACCGGGCGGCGCACCGTCGCTGATCAGCCGCGCGAGCGCCGCGGTATCGAGGTGGTCCGCGACCAGGTCGCCGAGCGCGTCGAGCCGCGCCTCGCGCAGCCCCGCGAAGTCCGTCCCGGGCGCGGGCGTAAAATCGCGGCCGGCCAGCCGCGCCACCTCGGCCAGGAACACCCGCCGGAACTCGTCGTTTTCCATCGTGCCATGCCAACTCGTGCCCCACACCGCGCCACCGGGGCCGGCCCGGCAGCCGTCGAGGAAGGGCTCGCAGCCCGGGTCGGTGAGCCGGACGACACCGTGGTGGATCTCGTATCCGGCGACCGTGGCGCCCAGCGCGCGGCCCACCGGCCGTCCCAGGCACTTACCGGCCCCGAATTCCACCCGGGCCGGGAGCAGGCCCAGGCCGGGGACCTCACCCGCGCCGGACTCCACCCGGTCCTCGATCTGCCCGGCCAGCATCTGGTACCCGCCGCAGATGCCGAGCACCGGCCGGCCCGCCCGCGCGCGCTCGGCGATGGCGGCGGCGAGCCCGCGCTCACGCAGCCAGCCGAGGTCCGCGACCGTCGCCCGGGAGCCGGGCAGCACGACCAGGTCGGCGTCGGCCAGTTCGGCGGGCTCGCGGGCCAGCCGGATAAGCACCCCCGGCTCGGCGGCCAGCGCGTCGATGTCCGTGAAGTTGCTGATCCGCGGGAGCCGGACCACGCTGATCCGGAGCACATCATTTCCGAACGGGGCTGTGGTGCTCCCGATCCCGCCGCCGGAGCCGGCCGGCCGGGAGAGTGCGAGCGAGTCTTCCGCGTCGAGCCAGAGGTTCTCGGCCCAGGGCAGCACGCCGAGCAGTGGGCGCCCGGTGAGGCGCCCCAGCATGGTGATCCCGCTGTCCAGCAGTTCGGGGGCGCCGCGGAACTTGTTGATGACGAACCCCGAGACCAGCTCCTGGTCGGCGGGCGGCATGAGCGCGAGCGTCCCGTACAGCGCCGCGAACACACCGCCCCGGTCGATGTCGCCGACCACGATGACGGGCAGCCCGGCGGCCCGGGCCAGCCCCATGTTCGCCACGTCGGTATCCCGCAGGTTGATCTCCGCCGGGCTGCCGGCCCCCTCGCAGATCACGACGTCGAACTCGTCGCGGAGGCGGGCCAGGCTGGCCAGCGCGACCTGCCGGAGCTCTGTGGCCATGGACCGGTAGGAGACCGCGTCGGCCTCGGTTCTCGGGTGGCCGAGGACGACCACCTGGCTGCGCCGGTCGCCGCCCGGCTTGAGCAGGACCGGGTTCATATCCGCGGTCGGCTCGACCCCGGCCGCGGCGGCCTGCATGACCTGTGCCCGGCCGATCTCCGCGCCACCCGGCGTGACGAAGGAGTTGAGCGACATGTTCTGCGCCTTGAACGGGGCCACCTTCAGGCCCTGGCGGACCAGCCAGCGGCACAGCCCGGCCGTGATCACGCTCTTGCCGGCGTCGGAGTTCGTCCCCGCGACCAGCAGCACCCCCTTCACCGGCCGCCCCCGCGCGCCCGGCTCCATGAGGGGTGGCCGCCGGGGAGGAGCCCCCGCCCGGGGCGCCCGTCCGGGGAGGCGGGGCCGGGTGACGGGGGGCCGGGGAGGTTTGGGGCCAGGGCGGCGAGGGTGGCCAGGGCGGCGGCGCTGACCGTGACGGCGCGGGACAGGCGCGCCGCGCGGCGGATGTCGCAGGGTTCGGGCGGGCGGCCGCCGCCGAGTTCGGGCCGGTCCTCGGTGACGCCCTGGTAGCTGCTGGCCCCGCCGAGCCGCAGGCCGAGCGCGCCGGCGAACGCCGCCTCCGGGCGGCCCGCGTTCGGGCTGGGGTGGTGCCCGCCATCGCGGCGGACGGCGCGCAGCGACGCGCGCGGGCTCCCGCCGACGGCGGGCGCGCAGACCGCGGCGAGCGCCGCCGTCAGCCGGGCGGGGGCCCAGTTGGCCACGTCGTCGAGGCGTGCGGCGGCCCAGCCGAACCGCTCGTACCGCGGCGACCGGTAGCCCACCATCGCGTCCAGCGTGTTCACCGCGCGGTAGGCGGCCAGGCCGGGCAGCCCGGCGACCGCGGCCCAGATCAGTGGGGCGACCGCCGCGTCGCTGGTGTTCTCGGCCACCGACTCCACCACCGCGCGGGCGAGGTCCTTCGGGCCGAGGTGGGCCGGGTCGCGGCTGCAGAGCCCCGGGAGCACCTCGCGGGCCGCGGCCAGATCGTTCGTATCGAGGGCCACGGCGGCCCGTTCGGCCTCATGGCGAAGCGAACGGGCACCGGTCACCGCCCAGACGGTGGCCATGACGGCGGCGGCGCGGAGCAGCGGGCGGTCACGGGAGAGGCGGTGGGCGGCCACGGCCGGCAGGGCGGCGCCCAGCACGCAGGCGCCGGCGTACAGTGAGCCGCGGAGCCGGTCGTCCGCGTACATGCGCGCTTCCAGGCCCGCGGCGGCCCGGCCGAAGGCGGCCACCGGGTGCGCGCGGCGCGGGTCACCGATCAGAGCGTCCAGCGCCACGCCCGCGGCCACGCCACCGGCCAGCGCCCAGTCCCTGGCACCGTCCGGCGCCTGCCCCTCGCACGTCACAGCAACTGACCATAGGCGAAAGGCGCCCTGGCGTGACCCGGCTCCCCGGGGGTTACCGGGTGCCGGTTCCTGTTGACGCCGGAGCCAGCACGGCAGGCGCGGCGGGCAGCGGTCGGGGCGGCGGGGTGTTTACGCCGGACGTCGGTCCGGGCGGCGCAGCGTTCACGCCGGCCAGCGGCCCGGCCAGGCGCAGGCGTGCCTCGATCTCGGGCCGGTTGCGCTGCAGCCACACCGCGGACCGCAGCAGCCGGTCCCCCACTCCGGCGTTCAGCATCCGGGCCCAGGCCCCGCCACGCGTCCTGCCCCGCTCCGCGATGGTGGCTCTCGACCGGCACAGCCACCGGCTGGCGACCGGGACGAGGCGGGCGCGTTCGGTGCACGAGAGGCCGTACGCCTCGCAGAAGATCGCGATGCGGGCCGGGGCGTCGGCGTTCCGGAGCGCCGGATCGCGGTCGGCCGGATCGGCGATCGGGGCCCAGTAGCGCAGCGTCTGGATGATGTCGACCAGCCGCGTCGCGGGCCGGGCCAGATCGAAGTCGATTAACGCATACGGCTGAGGACCGTCCGGTCCCGGGCGGAAGATGACGTTCTCCAGATTCACGTCGCAGTGGCAGATGATGTCCGGCGGCCCGTCGACAAACCGGGTCAGCTCACCATCCCACTGGGCCCCGGAGGGTGGGTCGAAACCGGCGACCGCCTGGTGATAGCGGAGTTGCAGTTCGGCCAGGGAGACCAGCGTGGAGTCGGCGGTGATGAGCCTCGGGAGCAGGCGCCTGGTCACCACGCCCGGGAGGTAGGTCAGGACCTCGCGGTTCTTCGCGTCGATGCCGAGCACGCGCGGGGCGCCGTCGAAACCGACGGACTCGAGGTGCCGAAGGAGCGCGTGCACCGCGGCAGTGTGCGGCCGTACCGGGCGGCGGACGGTCCGGCCGACACGGACGACACCTTCGGTCACATCGCCGCCGAGGAGGGGAATTTCGGCGGTCTGGGGGTCGGTGCCGACATATGGGCGGGACGGCACCGGGGCCTTCGGGGCGAAGGTCGCCGGGGCCTTCGGGGCGAAGGTCGCCGGGGCTTCCGCGGTGAAGGCCGGGGAGATCTGCGGGGCGAGGTTCACGGGGGGCTGCGGGGTAACGGCCACCGGGGCCACCGGGGCCAGGGACGCGCCCGGTGCGCTGCCGTCCTGGATGTACTCCCCGGCGTTCTGCGCCTTCAGCGCCGTGGCGCGGCTCTGCAGTGCGGCGCAACGGGCGTGAAGCGCGCGGCTGCGACCCGCCAGTTCGGCGGAGTGCTCTTGCAGCACCTGAGCGAAGCCCCGGAGGAGTTCGAGGCGGGTCGACACCGACCGGATCTGGCGCCAGGCCACGTCGGCGTCACCGAGCGCAGCGGAGATCCCAGCGTCACTGCGGTCACCGGAGTCATCGGCGTCTCCGGAGTCATCGGCGTCTCCGGAGTCATCGGCGGCCTGCGGTGGGTGGTGCCGGAGGCCGGAGCCGTCCGGGCCGGCGTCAGGCTGCCCAACCTGACCAGAGCGGATCATGTCCGCTGGCTGACGATCAGGGAAGGGACGGACCTTAGTAAGGCAAAAGGCCAGTTCGTGCGCAGTGCAGGCCGTTCCGTCATAGCCCGTTAATCCATCGTCCGGCGCATCAGCCCCGGCCCGAGCGCTAGCGAGGGAGTCCCTAATTGAACGATTTTTCCCGAACGTCATAGAAAGTGACGATAATCCGTTACCGGCCGGAGTAGCTAGCCATCCCTACGGGGAGTTGCGATCCCTTTATCATTCGGTGACAGTAACTATGGACTGTATCGATTACAGCAATCACATGGGCAACTTCGGCTCCTCGGGACGGCATTTTGACCAGGTGACTGTTACCGCAGTGAGGCACCGGATAAGGGACGTCGGCATGAGGGTGCGCCTTGCCCGAAATGAATTGCCAGTGCGGGCTATGGTTGCTCCGACTGGGCTGCCCGGCGTGCGCGGCGGAGCTTTCCGCCGGTTTGGGCCTGGTGCGGGAGCGTGAGATGCTGGAAGTCGCCGGGCACGCTGGATAGCGTCCGGGTCTGCCCTGGCCAGGCGTGCCCTCATGCTAAGGGCCGGGGTATCCCGTTCTGGCCGAGGTTGGCGGGCCCCATCCGCCGCGACGGATAGCCAACCTGCCTGTGGCCGAGGCGTGACCTTTGGCATGCACAATGTTGTGCCGGGCGCCCGTAGCTCAGTCGGATAGAGCAGCTGCCTTCTAAGCAGCGGGTCGCAGGTTCGAGTCCTGCCGGGCGCGCTCACCGGAAATCCCAGGTCAGCAGCCATATTCGCGGATGTGGCGCGGTCGCTTACGAGGCCCGCGTCGGCGGCCGTGCCACTTTCGTGCCAGATACGCCGTCGTCGTCGTCGGCCGTTTCCTGACTTGGCGCATCTGTACCCGGGCCAGTTTCCCGACTGTGGCGGCGAGCGTGTGCTGCCGTTCACTGGTCGAGTGCAGGTAGATGAGTGCCGCCCGAGTGCTGGTGTGGCCCATGCGCTCCATCAGCTCGCGCCGGTTCGCGCCCGCTTCCGCCGTGAGCGTGTTCCCGGTGTGGCGGAGGTCGTTATCAGGCCGATATCGGCCTAATCACGTTTATGCCGACGTTCGCGTTATGCCGACCTCTGCCAGAACCTCCTGTTCATCGGGGGTGAACGCCTGAAGTTGTCGGCATAACAAGACGAACCGAATGCGGCGATCGTTGTCTCCTTAGGGGCCGGTCTCGCAATCCGCGGCAGTATTCCGGTTGACTCGGTTCCCGGCGCTGGGAAGACTCGGCGTATGCATGCGGTCGTTGCCACCGTGCGCATCGAAGATCCGGAGGTGGCTCGCGAGGCGCTGGCTGGCCTGAGGTTGAACTTGGTGCCCAGGGCGCCCGGGTTTGTCAGCGCGTACTGGCTGGCACCGGTTGACGGCATCGGCATGTCCGTCATCATCTTCGAGACAAAGGAACACGCCGAGGCGGCTGTTGGCTATCCGCTTCCGCCACTGCCGGGCGTCACGCCGCTGACAGTCGAGATCCGCGAGGTATACGCCAACGTCTGATGCCGCCGCTGCGGCGGTGGCTGGAAGTTCGAGCGAGTTCATCCGGAGGACTGCCCGAGCAGGTTGCAGATCAAGCCGGCGGAGGCGACGGTCAAGGTCGGCAGTGGGGCGCAGCTCCCGTCAGCGGGTACCGCATGGCCCGCATGGCCCGCCCGGTCCCGGTGCGAGGACGATCATGGCTGACGGAGGTCGTCGCGGGTCGTCAGCTCCC